>CAYSYA010000018.1:0-6381 GCA_964435285.1 uncultured Flavobacteriales bacterium | reverse complement strand
TAGAATACCTGCCTGTCACGCAGGGGGTCGCGGGTTCGAGTCCCGTCCAGACCGCCAATAAAAAGAATAAAAAGCCTTCTGCATGGAAGGCTTTTTTTAATTTTGTTTTTTTTTATTTTTAAAATATGGTACCTAATTGGTTAAATAATTGGATTAAAATTTATAAAGAAAAGGGATTTAAATCTCTCATAAAAGAAAAGGGGTGGATAGTTGGATTTGTTATTTTTATGTTTTTTTTAATTAAGGGTCTTCTTTGGTTAATAATTCCTTATTTAATTGCTAAAGGATTGTTTTAATGCAAAAAAATATTTTTTTAACCGCTTGTGTTTTAGGTTTTTTAGCTGTTTTAATGGGAGCTTTTGGTGCTCATGTTTTAAATTTAGAACAAGCTGCTAATAACATTTATAAAACAGCATCTTCTTATCATTTTTACTCTGTTTTTTTAATATTTGCTATTGGAATTTTAGAACAATATTTAAAATTCAAATATTATAAAATAGCTTTTTATACCTCTTTTTTTGGAATAATTATTTTTTCAGGTTCGCTGTATTTACTTAGTGTCACAAATTTAAGATGGCTTGGTGCAATTACACCCATTGGAGGTTTGCTTTTAGCATTTTCATTTATTACTCTTTATTTAGGATTTAAATCAAAGTCCTAATACTCCAGTTATATTATCTCCCCAAATTAAACAAATACATAAGATAATTGAGTACAAAGCCTGTAGTCCAATTGTTTTCCAATTCGCATCAACTAGTGTTCTTTTATCGTAGTGTTTAAGTATATGTTTAAATATACTGAGGCCAAATAATAGACAAAATAACGTTGGAATTAAAAGAGATGTATTTTGCATCCAAACATATGCAAAATATGACGAACTAACTGCTAATAATAAAAACAAAAGATATATCCATCTGCTTATTTTTTTTCCAAAAGTAACTACAAGATGATTTTTTCCTGTTTTTGCATCACTTTTCATATCAGGAAACTCATTGATCAGTAATATATTGGTAGTTAGAAGTCCTAATGGGACTCCAAGTAGCGAAAGATTTACAATATGCATTCCATATTCTAAAAAATTTGCATCGCCCTGTATCATAGCAAGTCCAGTACCCATTGTTAAAAGTGGCCCAAAACAAAGAAAAATAGTAATTTCTCCAAGTCCTCTTCTTGCAACTAACCTTAATGGTCTTGCAGTGTAAAAGAAACCTAGAAATAAACCAGCTAATGCAAATTGAATTACATCTGAGAAATTAGCTGGGTGTACCTGCATTAAAATAATGCCACCTATTACCATTGCTAGTAGAGTTAGAATAATCCCAAGCTTTCTAGTTCCATTTAAAGTAATAAGTCCTAATTCAATTGCTCTACTTCCTCCTGACACTTGTTGAAAATATTCAGTATTTGCCTCGTCTGTACCGTCTTTTCCGTCAAAGTAGTCATTAAATACATTAACACCTAAATGTGCTAATAATATACCTAATAATGTTAAACCAAATACAGACCAAGATACAGCTACATCTCCTTGCCCTAAAAAGTATGCTCCAACAACAAAAATTGGCAATAGCGATGCTGAGGTAAATGGCATTCTTGTTATAGCTAAACCTTTTATCATTTTAGTAGAAAATTTGATTGGCACAACTACATCTTTTTCGATTACTTCAGTTACACCACAATATCCAGTTTGAGGGTTCTCTTTTCCATTAGCAAAAGTTGGTGTAATTCTAATTTTTGCATTTATTTTTTCTCCATTTTTGTGCACAAAGTACGTTTCACCACTGTATTCTCCTTTTTTTACAGCTGTATCAAGCCATCCTGCAACGTTTTGAAGAACTATTTCACCAGGGGAGAAAATAGAAACTCTCTTTTTTCCAATTAATTCTTCTTTTTTGTATCCAAATATTTTTTCAGCGCCTTCATTCATTGTTTCAATTACGCCTTCCATATCGCATGTTATTGTACTTTTCATGATGTTTTTTTTTTATTTGAATTACGAATATATAAAACCCCAACAAATTACTATATTTTTTAATATTTTTTTTTAAAAAAAAATTATTCAAAATATTATTTATAATATAATTTCATCTGTTATTTTTAATTGTTTTGTGTTGAAATATTTACAATTATTTATTTAGAATAATTCTAAATAAATAATTGTAAAATAACTTAGTATTGTAGTTTTTAATGCCTAATTTTATATAAAACTAAAAATGAAAATATTTCTCTTATTTTTTATCTCAATTAACACGATATTTTGTCAAGAAATTATCCAAATTGGTATGGGTGTTTCATATGAATATGATATTTATTATTCATTTGAAGACGGAATAACTGGTTTTCCAGAAAGAAATAATTGGGAATTAGCATTTTCAACAGATCTTTCAAGTGGAAACATAAGAATAAACAGTGGTGGACCTGTTAACTTATATGAGGCATCACAAAGCTTAGATAATTGGTTAGAAATCACATCTTTAGAATCTAATTATCAACAAATTAGAAATAGTAATTTATTTTGGGAAACAGGTGCATTTATAAATAATTATTTAGATAATGTAAATAGCGGATGGGGGACATATACAGAAGATGAGCAATCTATTATTGGTGAAAAAATTTATATAATTGACTATCCTGGTGGTCAAAAAAAAATAAGAATAAATAGTTTTAATTTAGGAGTATTTAATTTTACTGTTGCTAACCTCGATGGTTCAAATGAAGAGGAATTAAATATTGATGTTAATTCTTATCAAAACAAAAAATTTATTTATTATTCTATAGATGACAATCTAATTATTGATCGTGAACCTGATAAGGAAAATTGGGATCTTTTATTTAGTAGATATGAAGAAGAATATGTTTCTTTGAATCAGGACACTATGCCTTACATTGTAACTGGAGTTTTGACTAACAATAATTTAACTTATCAATTTAATGGTTCTGTTGAAACAATTCCTGAAATTGAAATATCTAATTTTAATTATGAAATAAACACCATAGGATATGATTGGAAAGAGTATAATGGTTCATTTGTAGTTTTGCCAGACTTGTCTTATTATATATTTAATCAAGATCAAACAAAATTATTCAAAATCGTTTTTGAAAGTTTTTCTGGTCAATCTTTTGGAAATTTATCTTTTTACGTTGAGGAAATAGATTCTTCAGATATTTTTGTTTTAGAAAATCATAAATTACCAATTAAAGTTTTTCCTAATCCTAGTAATGGGTTTTTTAATTTGGAATCAGAAACATATGATTTTAATATCAATATTTTTAATTTAAATGGAAAGAAAATTCTATCAAAAGAATGTGTTGATTTTTGTAATTTTGATTTGACAAATTTTTCAAAAGGTGTTTACATATTAAATTTTGAAAATGAGAGTATGAATTTTGTAAAAAAAATTATAATTGAATAAAAAAAATATATTTATACACCCTTTTATTTTTTTGTTTTGCCTTGGGTTTTTTCACTTTAATAGTTATTCCCAAATAATTAAATTAACTGATATTGAAACAAAGAAGTCAATTTCAGGAGCTTTGGTTAAATTATATCAAGATGATGAAAGAACAGTTATCTCTAATGAAACTAAGTTTAAAAAAAGAATTTACTCAACTAAAAATGGTACTATTTTTATTGATAACAACGCCCCTTTCAGACTTAATATCTCTCATATTAGTTTCTCAACTTTAGATACCATCATAAGTTATTACAAAGACACAATTTTTCTTTCTTTACAAAAATCTAAAACACCTCTTGATGAAGTGGTTGTTACTGCTCAAATTGGGGAAGAGTCAGTATATAAATCTGTTAATAGTTTTATTTTGATTTCTAAAAAAAAGATTCAGGAAAATGCTTCAAATAACTTAGTTGATTTGTTAAATACACAAGCTTTATTTGATATTCAATTTGATCAGTCTCTAGGATCCGCTTTATCCATACAGGGCATGGATGGAAATAATGTTAATATTTTAGTTGATGGTATTCCTATTTTAGGAAGGAAAGGAGGCCAAATTGATCTTGGTCAAGTAAATTTATCAAATGTAGATAGGGTTGAAATTTTAAAAGGACCTGCTGCAGTTTCTTATGGAACAAATTCAACTGGTGGGGTTATTAATTTAATAACAAACACAATTCAATCTGACAACCTAACTTTTAATAGTTATTTTGAAAATATTGGTTTGTCGCAGCTCAACATTAACTCTAGAAAAATTGTTAATAATCAAAATTTTCAATTTAATATTGGAACATACGATTTTTTAGGTATTGGTAATGAAAATGAAAGAAGTATGAATTGGAATCCTAAAAAACAAAACTTTGGTGATATATATTGGGAAAATAATTACGACAGATACAAAATTCAATTTAAAAGTTCAATTTTTGAAGAAAAAATCATTGATTTAGGTAATGAAAATTTTCCGCCTTTTGATGGAACAGCGATAGATAATCATTATTCAACTATTAGAAATACTCATTATTTAAGATATAACAGATATTCAGATTTTTACAATATCAATAGTTTATTCTCATATTCATCAACAAAATTTAATAAAGAACAATATTATATTGATTTAATAAATAATTCTTCAGAACAAACTACAAGTATAGAATATAACTCACAAGATTTATTTAGTAGTTTTTATAATAGATTAGAATATAACAGATTTAGCTCGGACATTTATAAGGTTCAAATTGGATTAGATTTTAATTACGAAGAAGTTAAAGGTCCAAAAATCAAAGAAGGAAATGCAAGTGTATTTGAGCAATCTTTTTTCTTTCAAAGTAATATGAAAATTACAAATAATTTAAATACTCAGTTGGGCATCAGAATTCCCTATCATTCTATTTATTCAGCTCCAATAATACCCTCGCTTTACTTGAAGTATGATTTTAGTCCTAAACTAACTATCAGGACGTCTTACGCCAGAGGGTTTAGAGCTCCTTCAATTAAGGAATTATTTTTAGAGTTTATTGATAGTAATCATAATATAGTAGGTAACCAAGATTTAGATGCTGAAAAATCTCATTCATTACAAGCTTCAGTTTCTTATTTTCCAATTAGAGAGGCCAATAATTTTTTATCCTTCAATGGTGAATTCTATTTAAACGATTTAGAAAATCAAATTAGCTTAGCTCAAATTCAAAATTCAAATGAATATACATACTATAACATAGATGAATCTTTATATTATGGTTTAAACCTAAAATTAAAATGTGAACTAGGTGAAAGAAATACTTTTGATTTTATGTGGAATAATTATATAGTAAAAAATAATATTTTAGATTATAAACGACCGAAGCAAAATTTAAGTGCATCTTATTCTTATTATGAAAAAGAGTACGGTTTTGGTTTTAATTTAAATTGGAAATTTAAATCTAAAAGCGAATATGAGAGATTTAATGAATTAGGTATTTTGGAAACCTTTTTTCAAGAATCATACAATTTATGTAATGCTAGTTTATCTAAGGAATTTTATAAAATTAATACTTCAATCAAATTTGGTTTTAAAAATATTTTCGATGTTAAAAGTATTCAATCTGGTATACAGGAAGGATTTCATGATCAAGAGGATGTAACTATCTCCTGGGGAAGAACTAACTTCTTAAGTATTATATATAAGCCTTTCTAAAAAAAACATCAAGAATTATTATTCAAATCTACTAAACCATCTGGAAGTTGAAAAAATACAATTCTATTTTTTTTATCTACTTTCTTTATAAAATCTGTAACTAAAGGAATAAAAATTTCTTTTTTTTCTTCAGTTTCAATTATCATTAAATTTTGCGTATTTAAACTTAATATTTCAGAAATTGATCCTATTAATTTTTTAGAGTTATATGCAGAAAAATTAACTAATTCATCAAATTTTGTTTTTTCTGTGTCAACTTTTAAATATTTTTTGTCTAAAAATATGTTTTTTTTTAACAGATGATTTATTTTTTCCTCATTCTCTAGTCCATCAATCTTTAATTCTAAGAAAGTATTTTTCTTAGAATTAGTATTAACAACTTTATATGGAATTAATTGATTTTCAATCTCAACATATATAAAATCTACATCTAAATAACTATTTGGGTAGCCATTTTCAATTTTGATGGAAATTTTTCCTCTGAAACCTATTTTCTTTGAGACATAGCCAAGGTAGAATAAAGATGATTTTTCCATAATAACATAACTGTGTTTTTTTAATAGCTATTATTATTTATCATCTTCAGCAGCAGGTGCCTCTTCAGCAGGTGCCTCTTCAGCAGGTGCCTCTTCAGCAGCAGGTGCTTCTTCAGCGGCAGGTGCTTCTTCAGCGGCAGGTGCTTCTTCAGCGGCAGGTGCTTCTTCAGTAGCAGGTGCTTCTTCAGCGGGAGGTGCCTCTTCAGCAGCAGGTGCTTCTTCA
>CAYSYA010000017.1:0-8813 GCA_964435285.1 uncultured Flavobacteriales bacterium | reverse complement strand
CTGGTGTTGAACAAACACTAGAAGTAAGATGGTCAGAAGGAGTTGGTTTCTATACAACAGATGGTATTAGTGTAGCAGGACAAATCATTTTAGGATCTGAGATTGCAAGTGACAAGAAATTAGTTAGAATAACTGATATGCTTGGAAGAGATGTTGATGGAGGTGAAAAAGATGTGATGTTACTATACATTTACGATGATGGAAGTATAGAAAGAGTACTCAACAAAAATTAACATGAACAAAACGCAACAATGTTGCATTTATTATTTTATTTTTGAATGAAAAATTTATAAGTTTACTAAATGGCAAAAGAATCACTATTTTTTTTAATAATATTTCCTTTTTTAATTTTTTCTCAGTCCTACAACAACGGAGAGTGGTCTAATAAAGAGCATATTCCTCAAACACAGGAAAATAAAATTGAAAATATTAAAAAAGAGAAAAAAGAAATTACAAGAAAGAAGGTTTCAAAAATTATAGATGAAAAAAAATGGTTTGGTGACTTAATTTTATATGATGATTCATCATCTGTTTGGAAACCTTGGTCTAAAGATGAAATCAATCAATCAAGAGCACTATTAAAAATTAAGTCTGATACCATGAAAATTTTTAATGAATACTGGAGTACGACAAGATTATTTCCATATAAAAAAAAGAATTTAGAAAACTTAAAGGATACTATTTTTATTGACCTTGAAGCATCAGGTAAATTTTTTTGTAGCCCAAGCAACAAAGTAAACTCTCCATTTGGATGGCGGTACAGAAGACAACATAAAGGAGTTGATACTTACGGTAGAACAGGAGATACCTTAAGATCTGCATTTGATGGTAAAGTAAGATTTTCGGGATGGAATGATGGCGGATATGGTCATTTAGTAATAATCAGACATTTTAACGGATTAGAAACTTATTATGCTCATTGCAGTAAAAGAATTGCCGAAGCTGGAGATATAGTTAGAGCTGGTGATGTTATTGCTCTATTAGGAGAAACTGGTAGAGCAGATGGGCCTCACCTACATTTTGAAATGAGATATTTTGATCAAGCTTTTGACCCACAAAACGTAATAGATATAGAAAATCAAAAAATAAAAGATAAATATAAATCAATTAGAAAAAACGGAGAAGAAACCTATATATATCCAATAACAAAAAAAGATTTTTCTTATATAAAGAAAAATAGCTCAAAAAAATACCATACAATCAGAAAAGGAGAAACACTTGGTCATCTTGGTCAAAAGTATTACGGCGAAGCATACGCTGGAGGACAAAAGATTAAAAAATTAAATAAAAAAATAATTAATTGGAATAGTTTACAAATAGGACAAAAAATTAGAGTAAGGTAACACTATTTCTTCAAAAACAACATTTGGTTTTGTTTTTTATCTTGCCAGTGATAACCTAAAGAAAATGGTAACATTCCACCGTGGTTGTCTTTATTTTTATAAAATAAATCCAAGTCTTCTTGCATCATAAAAGTCCACCTATCAAAATCTTTTATTGGTTTTTCATATGTTCCAAAAACAGTTATTTCCCATTCTTCTTGGTCAATAAATCTAAATGGAACGCCTGTATCATCTTGAAAAATTGATTTACTTTTCGAAAGTATTAAATTCCTTATCTTTTTAAAAGAAAGATCTTTTCTATCGTGATGCATCATGTAGGAAGCAGACTTGATAAATGTATTACACTTTCTCATGTTATTTAAAAAAGCTAATAAATTTGAATTTTTGTATTTAATATCTCTACCATTTAGGCCTGAAAAAGCTTGGTCTGAAATGTCACAAGAAAAATAAACAAGTTTTTTTAACTCATTTTTAGAATTTTTAAAATAAAAACGAACACCATCAAATCCCTTTGTATTCCACCCTTCCGAAACATTTTCTTCTCTTATAATATTCCCCAAACTATCTAAAGTAACATTTTCAACATTTATAATATCATGGTTAGTTTTTTTAATAAACCAATATAGAGTTGAAATAACGCCATCTACTTTATTATCTGCAATATCATCAATCATATTTCCAGTAATGAAATAACTTCGTAAATAAATATCTCTAAGAAATAAGTTTAAATTAGTCGCATATGTTTCTATACTATCTATAGAAATTGAATTAAAATCAGGCATAGTACCTACTTCCTCAAGAGCTAGT
Source organism: uncultured Flavobacteriales bacterium (assembly GCA_964435285.1). Taxonomy (GTDB): domain Bacteria; phylum Bacteroidota; class Bacteroidia; order Flavobacteriales; family TMED113. Next base: position 6,663 of record CAYSYA010000017.1, on the reverse strand, counting down.
AAAACATATTCATTTGCATTTGGATAGAAATGATAGGCATGTAAAAAGTCAGGACCTGAAAATGGATAAAATACAAGACTGGTGTCTATATCCGATTTAATAAACTCAGATTGACTCCAATTAATTATTGGATCTAATCTTTCTTTTTTAATCTTATTCCATCCAGGTTTTTTTCTAGATTTACCATCTTTACTTGTAAAAGAAAAACCATTGTCAATTTTTTTAGTAAAGTTTTCCCAAAAATTAGGATTAACAGATCTGCAAAATGAGGTTGTGTCTATACCTGTCAAAAAACTTGCTACTCCATCTTCATAATCATTAACATTTAATAAAACATTTTGGGATGCAGGTTCAATAATATCAATTTCATTGGTTTCATTGTATGTTGATTCTAATGGACTATCAACAGAGGGTGAAACCATATCCCATGGCACAAAATAAAAAATACACAGGATAAAAAATAAACCAAATAAAATATACTTTTTCAAACTTTATAAACTAATTTTAAGCAAAATAATGATTTTTTATGTATAAATATTACTTTATAGGTATTTTAATATTAATCATGAGTTGTAGAGCAACATATGATAAAGAAGTTCTCATAAACAACAATCTACAAAGTTTTAGACTAGATAGTTTAAAAAAAGTTGAAGAAAGAAATAATTATATTGACTCAATTTTTAATTACGTTTCAAGCAAAAACAATATTAAACTATACTCTCATTTTATTAATAGTTTTCCTAATTCCAATAAAATTAATATTGCAAAAAAATCAAGAAAAAAACTTTTTTTTGATAAAGAAAAGGTTTTAGAGTCAAATCTAAATATTGATAGCTTATTAGAAATTAATGCTTGTTACGCACCCCTATATAAAAAAATAGATTATGTAAAGAAAAGAAGTTTTTCTTTAGAAGAAATTATTAACTCTGATTTAGATTCTCTCAATCCATATAGAAATAGATTTATAGTTGCTGATTTAAATAATAAAAACTTAAAAGGAAAATCAAGAGGAATAAAAGAAGTTCATTTTAATGAAAAAAATAGCTGGGAATTTAAAAACATTAATGAGTTTATTCTCAATAATAAAATAAATACCGACTCCATCATTTATATGGACTTAAACAAATTAATTGTCTCTGATAATTATAATGAAGAAAAAATTAGACATGAATTTAAATTATTAAAAAATTATTACGAGAAGGTAAAAAAGTACAAAGAGCCTGAGGTAGAAAAAATTTACAGTATTTTTAAAGGAAGGAAATATAATGTTGGACAAAATTTATGTTTCTGTGAAATAAAAAATGACACTATAATTCTTGAAGCAAAGCACGTTACATCATCTCAAGGGCAAACAAGAAGATTTGAAAGAGACTCAATTACTAATGAGTTAATTTTAAACGAAAGAGGAAAAAGGATAAGTATTTACTCTAAAAGATTCCCATTAAAACAACACAGAGGGTATTATGCTCCTGTAAATAAATTATCTTCTAGAAATTGGGATAGAGAAAGAAATTATGATGAAGATGATCAATACAGAGATAGTATTTTAGGTGGAGGAAAATCTACTGTAGCATTATTTGATTCTGTTGTTCCATTACCAAATTTCATCACTTTATTCCCTGATAAGAAAAAATATAAAAAAGCTGTACAAAAAAATGGAATTCATGAAGGAAGCTTGAATTTAATGAGCAGGTGTATGCTAGGTACTCCTCAAAGCCTAGGTTGCTTTAGAATGAATGATTATGGTTCAAAATTTGCTAGATGGTGGATTCCTAACCACACAAACTTTTTTGTTTATTTTGATGAGAATAGATATTCTGGTGAACAAATTGACTCTACACAAGCTCTAGTACCATTTTGGTCACCAAAAGAGGGTGATGTTTTTAGAGCATGGATTCATAAGAACTACCCTGACTACGCTAAAGAAATAGATTTAGATATAAGTGGATCATGTAATAACTGCTATGTCTACTTAGCATGGCAAAGACACGGTAAAGAATTTATTGAATCAAAAGAAGGAAAAAAGTTTAAAAATCGTAAAATGGAACTTTCAAAAGAAAAAGAAAAAGAAAAAGAAAAAGAAAATTCTAATGAAATTATCAAACAAAAAAATAACTATGAAAAGTTTTTTAAAGAAAAAGATTCATTTAAAATTAAAAAGAAGTATGAAATAGTAATTAACTGTTTAGAAAACGAAAAAATAACAGAACGATATATAAAAAAATTAAAAAAGAAGAATTACAAACCCACTTTTACTATTGATAATAAATCTAATTGCTATTTAATCAAACTAGGATTATTTACTAATGAAAAGGAAGCAAACACATATTTAAATAAAATTAAGTCGGAAATTACAAATGATGCATGGATTTATATTTCTATGCAATAATTATTATTTATTTGTTTTAATAAAGTTAATTAATAAATAGAAAAAATAACCTAGAATAATAGTAAACAAAACATACAAGAGTATTCTTAAATCATTTGAAATTAAGTGATAAATCATCCATAAATTAATTATCACAAATAATGCAGATATAAGATTAGCAAATGGTAACTTAAACACACCTTTTTCAATATTTTTCTTCCTTAAAATAGACAAACCCATAACAACTAAAACAGAGAAAAAAGATAAACAGACTCCTATATATTGAATAATCTCTTCAAATGAAGCTGTTTGTATAAGAAAGATTGGAAATAAAATAAAACTTAAAATTGAAAAATAAGGAGAATTATATTTATTTTTTTTATTAAATAATTTTAAACCTTCATAATCTTTTCCCATTGTCTCAAGTACTGAGGGGCCAGCAATAAATAGTGAACTTAAAGACGAAAGTAATGCAAAGCCAAAAATGAGAGAAAAAGATTCAGCAATATTTTCAGAAAAAATAGACTTTAAATAAACATTTGCAATATCAGTTTTTCCAGTAAGTTCATCAAAATTAACTGAAAATAGAAAAGCTGAATTTAATATTAAATATAAAATACTAACAAATAAAGTACCTATAATAAGAGAATAAGGAATGTTTTTACTAGGATTTTCAATTTTATCAGCAAAATAAACTGATGCATTCCATCCAGAGTAGGCAAAACAAACCCACACTAATGAAATAGCGAAGTCTGAGCTAAAAATTAAATCAAAATCACTAACACCGTTATTGAATGGATTAAAAATAACTTCGCTTCTAGTAAAGTCACCGAAAATTAAAAGAAATATTGGTAAAAAAATTAAAAAAAAAATTAATAATATTTTAAATCTAGTTGCAATATTTTGAAACCAACCACCTGTTTTAATTCCAAATAAATGAATAGAACCAATAAATACTATAACTAAGGAAGCTATAATATCGTAACTAATGTTAAATATATCTGTAGTGTAAGAACCAATTGCGATTGCAACGGCTGCAATTGGAGCGGCAAAACCAACAATAAAACTTATCCACCCGGCAATAAAACCAAGCCAAGGGTAATAAATTTCAGATAAGTATGTGTATTCCCCTCCAGATTTTTTTATTCTTGTAGCTATTTCAGAATAAACAAGAGCTCCAAACAATGAAATTAAAGCACCTAAACACCATAAAACCATAATACTAAACCACGATGGTATTGAACCTGTTTGATAACCTAAAGAAGTAAAAACACCTGTGCCAATCATATTTGCAATTACAACATTAATTGCAACTGATTTAGAATACTTTTGATTATGCTCAACTTTCATTTAATGTTTAAGATAAAATTATTATTTTAAAAGAAAGTATTTTTAGTTACAATTATGAATGAAAGCACGAAAAAAAAAATTGAAGAAAAAATTGATAATGAAATAAATAAAACTATTAAATCAATCTCTGAGTATAAAAAATTAACTAAACCAATTAGTCCTGAGAATTCAATTGGAAGAGTTTCTAGAATGGACGCTATAAATAATAAGAGCGTAATGGAAGCTGCCCTCAGAAACATGGAAGATAAATTATTAAAATTAAAATTCGTTAAAAGTAAAATTGATAATGATAATTTTGGAATTTGCACAAGATGTAAAACTGAGATTCCGTTAGCGAGAATATTAATTATTCCAGAAAGTAGATTGTGTGTAAACTGTGCATGATATGATAAAATATATATTTATATTATTTTTAATAAATTTTTCAACTATGAAATCTCAAGAAAACGAAAAATACCTTTATTTAGGAGGAGGGTGCTTTTGGTGTATTGAAGCTTTTTTTGAAAATTTAAAAGGTGTAATTGATGTAAAGAGTGGTTATTCTGGAGGAAATTTAAAAAATCCAACATACAATCAAGTAATATCTGGTAAAACAAATCATGCAGAGGTTTGTCAAATAAAATATAATCCAGAATTAATTAACTTAAATATACTTCTAAAAATATTTTTTACTTCCCATGATCCTACTACTTTAAATAGACAAGGAAATGATGTTGGAACACAATACAGATCCATTATTTTTTTTGACAATAAAGTAGAAGAAAAAATAATTAAAAATTTTATCATTGATTTACAAAAAAATGTGTTCAATGAAAAAATAGTTACAGAAGTTAAAAAATTTGAAGAATTCTATGAAGCTGAAGACTATCATCAAAATTTTTACAAGCTTAATGAAGACTACCCATATTGTAAAATGATAATTACTCCAAAAATTAATGAACTAAGAAAAAAATTAAATAAATATTATAAATAATATTTTCTTAAATTTAATATATGAGATTTATATATACTTTAATCATTATTATTTTTAACACATCTTGCCTTTTTTCTCAAGACGAAAAGAAATTAAGTAAAAAGGAAGCAAATGAAGAAGTAAAAAGGCTTACTTTTTTAATTGAAAACTTAGAACTTGAAAACAATGAATTAAACAATAAATTAATGATTGAGTATGAAAAACTATTATCAGAAATGGATGAAAATAGTAACTTAAGAATTCAAAATGGTGAATTTAGAGATGAAATTAGAAGTATGCAAGAACAATTGCTTGAACTACAAAAATCATTTAGTAAAAAAGATATAGAAATAGAAGAATTAAATACAAAAATTAAAAATAAAAAATCTAAAATTTTAAATGATAGCTTATTTAATATTTTATTATCAGATAGTTTAAAAGAAACAAAGACTACAGCATTTTTATTAGAAAATCTTAATGATAGTCTTAATAAAAAATTAAACTCACTTAAACAAAAAATTGTCTTACCTTATTACGAACTATTTAAAATTGAACTAATTGAAGGCAGATTTAATCAAAAAATAAAAGAAATAAAATTTGAATATGAAAATCCAGACGGTTTACATTCTTTAATTGGAAATATAGTCTTCTATGGTGACTTTAGTGAGGTTTTAGCTTTTAATTTATTAAAAATTGAATGGCCTGATTATGATGACTGTGTAGATGCAGATTGTACAGAAATAATTATAAGCCAATGTTTCTGTGAAAAAACTGAAAATGGATATAGGCCTGTATATGATAAATGGCCAATTTTAAACGCAGAATTTGTTGAAGAAGAATGGTGTGCATTTTATGAGCTTGAAGAATGGTTTTTAAATTATGATTAATTCATTTATTTATTTAACCATTTTAATACATTGTCTTTCCAAATTTCATTAGATTCCTTTTGACTTATAATTCCACTTTCAACAGCATAATCAATGACTCTACCTGGAAATGACGAGCCTACATCTTCCATTTCACCTAAAGGATAAGGATCATCTAAACCAGCAACTATTTGAGAAACCCCCACTCTTTTTTTCATTAATTCTAAAGTATAAGAATCATGTACCAATGTATCAAAAAATAAGTTCTTATGAATTAAGAAGCTCCTAGGATTAGTTGTTTCTTTAAATAGATCTGGTCTACCATCAAAACCTTGCAGCCTTCTTCCGTAATTAGCAATACCTAACATACACCCATGAGCAAAACAAGTACGAATGTTTGGATATTTATTTGGAATACCTCTAAGAGTAAATAGATGAAAAGTATCAGCACATTGTGCTAACATCCAAACTAGATGAAACCTCCAAAATTTATCCTCTAAATTAACCATTTTTTCAGCATCATATGGATGAATTTGAATAGATAATGAATACTTATTAGCGAGTTCAAAAATTGGATCTACTTGTTCATCTGCTATTGAAACCCATTTTCCGTTAGAAGAAATAAAATGAGTAGGCAAACACAAAACTTTTAAATTTAATTTCGAAACACATCTTTCAATTTCTTTTAAAGCATCAGAAATATATAATGGTTGTACTACAAAAGAACAGGTAAAGGTTTGAGAATATTGTTCTTGAATAGAAGAATTAAAATCATTTTGAAATTTTATAGCATCAAAAGCATCTTTTCTTTTCCACCCATTACAATAAAGTTGAGATAAACATAAAACAACAGCATGATCAATACCATGATTTTTCATCCATTTTAATTTTTCGTTAATAAAAAAACTTGGGTGAGTAATAGGTCTACTCCAATCTCCTTGTCTCATAAACTTTTTGTCTGAATCTATTGTAAATAATTTTTTTTTCTTTAAAAATTCAGGAATTTGATTTGGCTCTGGAAGTAAGTGGGAATGAGCATTAATTTTCATTAAAATAGTATAAGATGATTTTCAAAATTAAAAAACTTATTTTTAATATAAAGAAATTATAATGAATTCAAGAAAATC
>CAYSYA010000016.1:0-13099 GCA_964435285.1 uncultured Flavobacteriales bacterium | reverse complement strand
AAAATTAAAAAACTTATTTTTAATATAAAGAAATTATAATGAATTCAAGAAAATCGGATTTTTTAATGATTGCCAAAACCATGCATGGTTTAGAGGATGTTTTAATTAAAGAATTAGAAGAATTAGGTGCAAAAAAAATAACAAAACAAACAAGAGCAGTTGAATTCTATGGAAATGAAGAACTACTTTATAAAAGTAATATTTGTTTGAGAACCGCTCTAAGAATATTAAAACCAATTTATTTTTTTAAAGCCAATAACGAAAATGAATTATATAACAAGTCAAAAGAAATTAACTGGGAAAATCACATAAAACTAAATGACACCTTCATCATAAATTCAACTATTAGTAACTCAAAATCATTTAATCATAATCAATTTGTATCTCAAAAAATAAAAGACTCTATTGTAGATCAATTTAGTGAAAAATATGGTAGAAGACCATCAATAAACAAACTCACTCCTACTATTGTTATTAATGTTCATTTAAAAAATAATAATTGTCAAATTTCTTTAGACTCATCTGGAGAATCACTTCATAAAAGAGGTTACAGAATTCAAAAAGGAAAAGCTCCAATTAATGAGGTGTTAGCTGCGGGTATTTTGTTACTAAGTGGTTGGAATAAAAATTCAACTTTAAAAGACCCTATGTGCGGCTCTGGAACAATAATAATAGAAGCTGGGTTGATTGCAAAAAATCAAGCACCTAACAAAAAAAGAAAAAATTTTGGATTCATGAAGTGGCCAGAATATAATGAAAAAACTTATTTAAAAATAATAGAAGAAATTGAAAAAAAAGAAGTAAAGGACTTAAACATAATATCAGGTAGCGATATTCATTTTGGAGCTATTTCAGCTTCAAGAAAAAATATTAATGAAGTAAATTTAAGTAATAGTATAAGTTTAAAAAGATTTGATTTTTTTAAACAAAAAAAAATACATGAAAAATGTCATTTGATTTTTAACCCACCATATGGAGAAAGACTTGAAATCAAAAACGATAATTTCTATAGTGACATAGGTAATATTCTTAAAAAATATTATTTAGATTCTTCTGTTTGGATTATTACTTCAGATAAGGATAGAGCCAAATTAATTGGACTAAAACCATCAAAAAAATATAAACTATATAATGGAAAATTAGAATGCCATCTTTTAAAATTTGATATATATAGTGGAACAAAAAAAATATGAAAAAAAAGTTAATACAAACACGAAATATAATTAAATTCACATCATAATAGATTTTTAATGAAAAAAGGAACAGTAAAATTTTTTAATGAGACAAAAGGATTCGGATTTATAATTGAGGAAAAAACTGAAGAATCACATTTTGTACATATTTCAGGAGTCATTCACAAAATTAGCGAAGGAGATACTGTAGAATATGAATTAACTGAGGGGAAAAAAGGTATGAATGCTGTAAATGTTAGATTAATTAACTAAAAATTACAAATTTAAATCCTGTTTTATTTCATCATAAACTTGTACTGATTTATTTAAAACAAAATTGTAGCATACAATTGTTGTTTTAGAAACACAAACTAATTCATCATTACAAAATATGACTGAATAATTATCAAAACTTTTAGTGCCAATTCTACTTATTTTTTGACATATAATTAAATCTGATGGATGTTTAACTTGCTTTATATAATCAATATTGATTGATGCTACAATTAGAGACCTGTCATTTTTATTTACATTCCATCTGTTAAAAAACAATATTCTTGCATCCTCAAAATAACTTAAAAATGTTGCATTATTTACATGATTAAATGAATCAAGATCTCTATATCTAGTTTTAATTACGTGTTGAAATTTGAAGTCTTGAATTTTATAATTATGTTTCATTATTTATTATTAAATAATTTTAAAGGATTTCTTGTTTTTTTTATAATATCATTTTTAATTTCTTCAATCATCCCACCTGATTGACCATTTTCTTCAAAACAACTATGAATGACATGTTTTGTGGAGTTATATGACTTAATAAACTCATGGAATGATTTTGAAGTATTATTTTTTAGTTCTTCTAATTCTTTATTACTTAAATCATTATTTCTTATTTTAAAATCACTAATAATATTGTTTACAAAACAAGTACATTTTAAATTATCTACCTTACTTTCTTCTTCACAATATAATTCTTGCATTGTGTCAAAAATATTATTTTCAGTGAAATTAAAAAAAGAGTATATAAGAATTAGAATAATAAAAATTAATAGAAGAATTTTATACAAAAATTTAGTTACAAATTTTATAACTAACCAAATTAAAATAAAACAAAGAAAAATAAATAACATCTGAGAAAAATCCATTCTAAACTTTTTTTCTTAAAACTTCTAAAATTTTATACATTGCAAATGTATCTAATTTACAATATTCAAGTAAATCAACTCTAATCTTTTTCTGTAACTCTAAAGGTTTTTTATCAAGATTTAAAAATTCTAAACTCGCTACATCACCCTTATTAATTGCTAATTTTTCATAAGTTAATTCGGGTACTAATGCAGGTAGAACTTTTTTTATAGAATAACTTCCTTGCATCTCTGGTAAATAAAACCACTTTTCTTTAAAGGGAATCATTAGATCTTTCATTCTTTCAATTATACTTTGTAGTTCATGCTCATATTTTGGAAAAAATTTAATTAAATCATTTAATTTTCCTCTTTCAAATCCAATATTATAAACTAAAATGTCTCCATCATGCATTAAATTTTTAATTAAAGATTTAATGAAGTCTTCTCTAAAATCTTTATTTGGTTCAGCTAAAAACTCATAATGTTCAATTATTTTACCATTTTTTTCATGATGTAGTGAATATTGAAAAGGAATTTGTTGATAAGGTTTTAATCCATCATTAACAGGAATTGCTAGACCTACTGTCTCAAAATCTAAGTGAAAAATATCATCAGATAAATTATCAATAAAATCCTTTATTTTTTTCTTGTTTAATAAAGTACTTTGATTTATTTCACAATCAACTTGAATCCTTTGATTTGCTGACATTTTTATATCTAAAGGTACATCTGTGATATTTATGTAACCAGAGTTATATAGGTCCCATTTAGTATCTGCTTTTAGTCTTGATATATTTAAAACACTGTATTTAGGAACCTTATTCCAACAATGTCCTTTAAAGTCACACTCATATGGTTTATTACAATGATTCCCTATTTCAATTTTAGGAGTTTCTTCATTAGATAAAACTTTGTGTAATTCTTGTAATTTGATTGGAACAAAATCTATGTTTGTTTGAATTTTTTCTAAAACAGGTACAATTTTAAATAATTTGAAAATATCTATATTACCTTCTTTAACATACTTATTGTTAAGATGAACAATTGAAACATTATCAATATCTAATCCACAATTTTTTAAAACATAGTATTGCAGAGATGCATCTTTAATATAAGTGTCTGAGATAGTTGTTGAACTTTTTACTTCGTATATGTGCCATTTTCCATCTTTTTTTACTAGCACGTCAACAAAACACCTCACATAGTCAAATTCAAAACCAGCTTCATAAATTATTTCACATCCATCGTTAATTAATTTATTAGTATAATTAATTGACTCAGGTAATTTACTATAATGTTCTGGACTGGCGTCAACACCTCCTGGAAATAATTTTTGAGCTAATACTCCAACTTGTGATCCTACATCAAAAATATTTTGCTTGGATAAAGTAATCTCATCGGCCAATTCAGGTTTATATTTTTTTAAATATAAAGCTTTAGGACATTGTAATCCCGTGATAAATGTAGACTTAGATAAATACTTTCTGGGCATTTTAATGGATAAAAAAATAATTTTTTGTTCTCGTCTCTAATATAATGATTAAATTAATGAAGTTTAAATAAATAAATACATCAATGAAAAAAAAACTATTAATCTCCTACTTTCTTTTAATTTTTTCTTTCTTTTTTGTAGATGCTCAAGAAATAAATTTAAAAGGTCTCTCTAAAATGAGACTTAAAGCAATAATAAATGAATTAGAAAATTCAAATGACAGTCTTTTACTTAAAAACTCTCAATTTAAATCAATAAATAATTTATTAGAAGATAGTATAAAAAACCTTACAAAAGTTGATTCTTTAAGTTTGATTTTTATGGGAGATGTAATGGGACATGATGGTCAAATAAAGTCTGCATATAACAAAAAAACAAAAACATATAATTATAATCCTGTTTTTGAAGAGGTAAGACATTTAATTTCGGGGGCAGATTTTGCAATAGCTAATCTTGAAGTTACATTAGCAGGTCCCCCTTTTAAAGGGTATCCTAAATTCTCATCACCTGATGAACTTGCTGTTGCATGTAAAAATAATGGAATTGATGTTTTAGTCACCTCGAACAATCATACTTGTGACAGAGGAAAAAAAGGTGTGTTACGAACCTTAGATGTATTAGATTCTTTGAATATTAAACATACTGGTAGCTTCAGAGATTCAAGTGAATTCAAAAAAAATAATTTACTTGTTTTAGAAAAAAATAATATTAAAGTTGGTTTACTAAATTATACTTATGGAACTAATGGAATGCCTGTACCATACCCAACAGTGGTAAATCAAATTGATACCAATTCCATTCGAAAAGACATTCAAAGAAGTAAACAACAAAATCTTGATAAACTTATTGTAGTAATGCATTGGGGACCTGAATACAAATCACAACCTTCAAACAAACAAAAAAAAATAGCCTCTTTTTTATTTCGTGAAGGTGCTGATATAATCATAGGTGCGCACCCTCATGTATTACAAAAAATGGAATTTTTAAAAAATTGTGGTGAAGAAAATGAAAAAGTAATTGCGTACTCTTTAGGAAATTATGTTTCTAACCAAAGAGCAAGAAAAAAAGATGGAGGAGCAATGATTGAACTATTACTAACAAAAAAACAAGAAAAAACTAAAATTTCAGAAACAGGTTACTATTTGACTTGGGTTCATAAACCAATTATTGATGGTAAGGAAGTTTTCAAAATACTTCCTTGTAAAGAGTATGAAAAAAAAAATTTCATAGGACTTGACGAAAAGTCTAAAAATGCAATGAAATTATTTATTGCAGATTCGAGAAAATTATTTCAAAATGAAAATATAAATATAACTGAAAAGTAATTTTTAATTACCATAATATTTTTTTTCAACCGTACCATCATTAAAAATATATATTAGAAAATTATTTTTATTTGAATAATATATATCTCTACCTAAAACATCAGTTATTTTTAAAATAACCTTATTAATATTATTTTCTTCAATATCTACCCCATCACAGGCATCACCTATTCCATCACCGTTTAAATCATCCTGATTAGGGTTATATACCTCGACACAATTATCAAATTGATCACAAATACCATCGATATCAAAGTCAAACAAACAATTTCCGTTACAATCTAAATAACCTACTCCATATAAATCAAATGGAAAAATACAAGAACCATCATCAGTATTAGCAATAGAGTTAAAATTACAAGCTAGTTCATTAATACAGTCGAAAATAACTGGAACACAAGATCCATCATCTGTATTAGCGTTTGGATCAAAATTAAATGCTAAAGAATCCGTACAACCCTCATAAATATCAATACATGAACCATCATCAGTATTAGCATTTGAATCAAAATTAAATGCTAAAGAATCAGTACATCCCTCATATATATCAATACACGAACCATCATTTTCTGTGGAATTTACATCAAAGTTGTATGCTTCAGAATCTGTACATCCATAAATCTCAAGTTCATCACATACACCATCTCCATCTGCATCATTCAAACAATTTAAATTGCAATCATAAAATTGAATTGGATATAAACACGAAAAGTTTTCTGTAGCACTAGAATCAAAATTACAAGCCATATCGTCAGTACATCCTAAAATTTCTAATTCATCACACACGCCATCTCCATCAAAGTCATTTAAACAAATATTACTACAATTATAATAAACTTGGGCAAATATACAATTACCATCATCCTCTGTAGCCATCTCATCAAAATTACATGCTAATGGATCTAAACAGCCCAAAATTGTATTTTGAAAAATTGGCCATTCCCAAGGATAAGTAAGTGGAGTAAAATCAATTCCTGGTATCCATAATTCACTAGCGGATTCATATGCTCCTATATCAGGAAAATCTCCTTGGTAACCATAAGTTATATCAGCTTGAAATACATTAGGATGAGATTCAATTGGATCTGAAATTGTATTTATAATCTTACCTTGATCAATCAACAATGGACTAGTGGGAGAAAAATTATACAAAAATCTATTTTCTAAAACTTCATTTGGTGAATAAGAAATAGTCTGGACAGAATTTGTTAATAATGGGTCAATTGTTGAAGTAAAGTTATTTGTATGATCGGAATAAAGTGAATAATTGTTATTAGTAAATCCTGGAATTTCATCTTCACTATCAACATAATTAGTTCTATGATTAGAAATAACATCAGCAGCATTATTTTCTGTATACGTGTCTAAATTTGTTAAACCATTTTCATCAAGAATTAAAATGTCAGTTTTCTCACAATTGAAAACAGTATTATTATAAATTTCATGATTATCTCCCTTTATCATCATTCCAATACCACCAAATCCATTTTTACCAATATTCCAAATCACATTGTGATGAGCTAAACCCTCTGTACCTGCTATATCAGCTGAGCCAGATGGAGCATCAAATCTAAAACCCATTTTTTCAGAATCATGTAACCAATTATAAGATGTAACAGATGACTCAACTATATTTTTTGTTATTTGAACAATTGCACCATCACTTTGAGCTAAACCTGTGTTAGAAATATCATTATAAGAAATAATTGCTCTTTCCCCCATGTTTAATGTTGCAGATGCACCAGTAGTATGCATTATGTTATGACTAAAAGTAATATTAGAACCAGTGGCGTAAATACTGAGGCCAATTCCTTGGATTTCTGAACAAGACCAATCAATGTGATGAAAATAATTATTAGTAATTAAATGATTATCTCCTGACATAATTAATGCTTCACCTTCTGTGTGTTCAAAAACATTTCCCGAAAAAGTACAATAAGAACTTGAAGAAGAAGAAGGGAGAAAAGAAGAATTCAAGTCCTGATCTATGTTGGTGACTAATGGAGAAGATAAATCTCCAAGCATTCTTTTTGAGTAGCTTGGATAACTAAAAATATTATCACTTATAGTTATGGCATAACTATTTTGAATTGTAACTGTTGATGCAAAAAACTTTATACCCTGAATAGTTACATTAGAACTATTTGTAATATTATATGCAAAAGTTTTATTTTTAGCTCTAATTATTGAATTTTCAAGATCACTTCCGTCCCCAGTTAAACTCCACATATATAAGTACTGTCCGTCATAAAACCACTCATTCGGCGAATCTAAAAAAGCCAATTTTCCTTCTAAAAAATAATAATGATGCTTATCTCTATACTCATTTCCTATTGCCTCATATTCAAACTTTTTGTTAGGAATATCAAGACCTGAAGAACTAACTATTTTATTTTTTGTTTTAAAAGAACCAAAATTAGCAATCATTATTGCCCCTGAAATGTCATCATTACTAAAGTCTGAAAGTTCTTTTGACTCTAGTGACAAACTATTCAAATCAGTTATATCATTAACTATTCCGTCAGGATCTTCATCAGCTGAATGAGCCCAAGTGTCATTATTATAAATCATATCATTTTCGAAAGAAGAATTAGGCCATCTAGCCATCACCATTTCCTGATTATTAGAAAATAATTGCCAAATATCTTCATCTACATAAGTTTTAAAAATATTTCCACTGTGTTGAACCCATTGAGAATTAACTATTCCTGGTTCATTAATTGTTATAGTTCCATTAAAAACAACATTATCACTGTTATTTGGCCTTATAATAACATTTGATGCTGTAATATCTTCAACGTTTGAATAAACACCCTCTAATAATAAAACTTCAGACGCACCAAAATCAATTGCTTTTTGAATTGTAAGAAAAGGATTATTAATTGAACCATCTCCACTAACATCTTCTCCATCGGGTGAAATATAAAGAGATTGTGAAAAAATAAAATTTATATTAAATATTAAAAAAACAAAATAAAAAAACTTTAAAAACATATTAATTTATAACTGGTTAATAAAAAATTACTAAATAGAATATAAGTATTTTTATAAATAGGTTTTATATGAATTTAAAATAAAATTCTATTTTTGGTAAATGGATATAGGTTTATTAAAAATTTTTAATTTAATTATTGGCTTTGGAATCTTAAATGTTTGGCTACTCAGATACAATAAAGAAACTTCGTTTAGGGGAGGAAATTCAAAAAATTTAAAGGAAGAATTTAAATTCTATGGACTCCCATATTGGTTTTTTATTCTTATTGGTATCATCAAAGTTTCCTTAGCAATTTTACTAATTATTGGAGTTTGGTTTGAAAATTTAACTTTTTACTCAACAATAGGAATAGCTATTTTAATGATAGGAGCTTTATTAATGCATTTAAAAGTCAATGACCCTATTAAAAAATCTTTGCCAGCAATAAGTATTTTGTTAATGTTAATCTCAATTATTTTTAACATAATTTAATATTATAAATATTTTGTATAACTTTGATTAATAATAATTATACAAAATATACAATGAAAAAAATACTAATTATTGGGTCTAGTAGTGATATCTCAAATACATTACAAAAAGATAATAACTATAATTTTATTAATCTAACATCAAAAGAAACAGATTTTGACATATTGGAACCTTCAACATTTCCTAAGTTAGAAAATCTAGATGGCTTGGTGTATTTTCCCGGGACTGTTAATTTAAGGCCATTTTCTAATTACAGAGAAAGAGACTTTCAAAAAGACTATGAAGTAAATGTATTAGGCTTAATAAACGTATTAAAAAATTATCAACTAGCTTTAAATCAAAATGCATCTATAGTTACAATTAGTTCAATTGCAGCCGATTTTGGAATGCCTTTTCATGCATCAATATCAATGTGTAAAGCAAGTGTAGAAGCGCTAACAAGAAGTTTAGCAGCAGAGTGGGCTCCAAAAGTAAGATTAAATTGTATTGCACCGTCTCTTGTTGAAACTAAAATGACTGAAAGATTAACAAACTCTGACTCTAAAAAAGAAGCAATTGAAAATAAACATCCTCTCAAAAAAATAGGTGAAACTAGCGACATAGCATATATGATTTCCTTTTTACTTTCTGATAAGGCTAAATGGATTACTGGACAAACTATAAGAATTGATGGAGGATTATCTACTATTAGATAGTATTTATATTAGATTTTTTAAGAAAGTATCTGCTTTTTTAAAATGAATTCTTTTTTTGTCAGGATCCATTTTATCTAACAAATTTATCATAAACTTCATTCTAATATTATTTTCAAAAAATTTACGATTTTTATTTATAAATCTCCAATACAGACCATCCCAAATTTTTTCCCAATCTCCTTTAGGGTAATTACTCATTTTTTTTAAATAATTACTGCTTGAAAGATAAGGCTTAGTAGACATAAGACCTCCATCGGAAAACTGACTCATTCCATAAATATTAGGCACCATAACCCAATCATATGCATCAATATAGTGTTCCATAAACCACTTATATATCTCATCGGGATGAAATTCACATAGTAGCATAAAGTTTCCTAAAACCATTAATCTTTCAATATGATGATTGTATGATGTCTTTCTCACTTTACTAATACAATCATCAATAGGATAAATACCAGTTGATGCATCATAAAACGATCTTGGTATTTTTTTAGAAAAATTAAAAAAATTAAATGTGCGCTCATAGGAACCTTTAACAAAATACACTCCTCTTATAAATTCTCTCCAACCTATTATTTGTCTTAAAAAACCTTCCAGAGAATTAAGTGGAATATCTAATTGAAAATTTAAGGTTTTTTCTAAAACATAACTTGGTGTTAATAAACCATTATTAAGCATAGGTGAGATAATACTGTGATTTAAATAAGATTCAGAATCAACTATAGCATCTTCATAAACACCAAACTCCTGCATACGTTCCGATAAAAATTTAATCAACCACAGTTTTGCATCATTGTGAGTATATGGATATAATGGTTCATCTGAAAAAATGCCAATATTATTTTTATAATATTTCTTCACATATTTAATTGCTTCTAAATAATAGTCATCACTTTTCAATTTATTAATTACTGGTGGAGTCTTACCTTTTGGATATTTTTTTCGATTTTCAGTATCAAAAGTCCATTTTTCACCAACAGGCTTTCCATCATTATTTAATAAAACATTAAACTTTTTTCTTTGATTAATGTAAAATGAAGTTTGAAAAAACTTTTTTTTCTTTTTATCAAAAAAGTCTAAATCTGATCTTTTATTCAAAAACATTGGAGAGTCTAAGAGATTAGCAGAAATACTATGCTCTTGAGAGAGACTTAATATCCTTTTATCTAAATAATTATCTTCTGTCAAGATGTAATTTATATGATTAAAACCTTTTGTTTTTAAGTATGGAATAAATTTTCTTATGTCTGAATATGTTTCATGTTGATTTACATAACTAACTTTTTTCTTTTTCTTTTTTAGAAAATCTTCGTAATACTTCATTGATGATCTGTGAAACACTAACTTTTGAACATGAAAATTATATTGATTGAAATACAAATATTCTTCAATCAAAAAAAATGTACCATCAAATCTAAATAGTGGATTATCTTCAAAAAGTTGATGAGGAAAAATTAGATTAGCAGCTTTCATAAAATCTAATTAGAAAACCATTTATGTGTACCAAATTGATTTTTTGTTACAGGTTGATTTTTATTAACGTAATAACTTAAACCTAAACTAATACTGTATAAATATTTTTTTAAAGACGGTTTAACAAATAAAAAAAATGGAAGAAAATTTATCATTCTAATACTCATATTGAAAATATGTGGATATACAGAAATAGTTAATTTTGAACAATTTCCTAGGTCTTTTATTCTCCAACTAACAAAAGATTGAATTTCATTTTTTTTACCTATTAATAAATCATACCCAACATTATCTATCCAATTAATAAAGTTTCTTTCATAAATTAAGTCATTATAATAATGAACTTGATCAATAGATTTTAAACCAGGCCAGTCTATAATTGGGTTTTTTTTACAAAAAGGATGATAAAGTTCTAAATTGTTTGGTTTTGAAATTATCTCCCATAATTTATCTTTTGAAATAGGTAAAACAGTATCTTGAGAGATGCACCAATTATATTTTTTATTTACCTTCAAAATCATTTATTTTTATCGTAAAAATACTCAATTATGGAAAAATTTATATTGATATCGCTTATATTTTTCAACTATTATCTTTTTGGACAAATTATACCTGATAATTCATATTATAATGAAAATATTATATGGGAAAATGTATATACAAATGGACCAGCTGGAAAAGTAAACAGGGGACTTGTGGATTCAGATGGTAATTGCGCCGTTATTTTTATGCCAGATGACATTTCAAGAATTCATAAAATAGATGGTGAAAATGGAGATCTAATTTGGACCAAAACAATTGAAAATACTGTTGGTTTTGGAATCTTTGAAATTAATGACGATAACAGAGTTGATTACTTAATTTCGGGAGGTTTTGGTTCTACGCAAGAACGATGGATGTGCAGACTTAATGGAAATAATGGGAGTATAATGTGGGAACAAATTTATAATTCATCAGGAAACCAATATGAATTTGACGGTATCAGGACGGGTATTGTTGGTAGCGATGGTTACATATATGCTTCAGGATTTATTGGCGGGGATGAAGGAGGAACAATATTTATTGTATATGGTGGTCAAGCCATGTTAATGAAAATTGACCCAACAAATGGACAGGAAATTTGGACACATACAAATGACAATTCAGAGTATGCAGTTGCAATAGTTGAATCCAATGAAAATGAATTTT
The DNA here is from genome assembly GCA_964435285.1 of uncultured Flavobacteriales bacterium. Taxonomy (GTDB): domain Bacteria; phylum Bacteroidota; class Bacteroidia; order Flavobacteriales; family TMED113. The sequence continues at coordinate 1,155 of CAYSYA010000016.1, read as the reverse complement.
ATTACGGAGGAGCTCTTTATGATGAAAATTTAAAATTAACTAAAGTTAACTCAGATGGGCAAGAAATTTGGACTAGAGATTTAGAAAACACTTTTGGAGTTATACCTGCAGATATTTCTATTAGTAATAATCAAACTATATATTATGGTGGACACACCGGACGAGAAGGAGATGGTGAACCATTTGATTATACGTGTGTTAGTTTAGATAAAGAAGCTAATGTTAATTGGGTTAATCACTACGCTAATCCAAGAGGTTATAGTCTAGAACACATAAGAAATGAATTATACGGATTAAAGTTAGATAATGATGGTATTTACATGTTTGGAGGAACTGGAGATGAAGGTTATTACAGTGCAACCCTCCCTCCTTTTGAATCTTCTGATGTATGGAATGGATGGGTTCTTAAAACTGATTTTAATGGAGAAATAGTTAGAAGTGATGTTTTTTGCCATGAAAGTGTTAATACAGCTACTGAATATGGTGACTTAACAGATGATGGTTTTGTTATTTTTAATGATACAGACGCTCAGGGTGATACTGAAGTAGGTCTAATGAAAATTTTAGTTAATAATTCATTGAGCACTAATAACAATAAAGATAAATTTAAAAAAGAAGTTATTAATAAAGTAAACCTCCTAGGCCAAGAAATAAATAATGAAAAAAATCAAATAATTATTGAAATATTCAATGACGGCACAGCTAATAAAAAAATAACTATTGAATAAACCTATAAATTATATTTTTATCAAATGAAAGTTACATTAGACAAAGAAGAAAAAGTGGCGAAAATGATCTTTGCATCAATCTATCCACTTTACCTAAAAAGAGTTGAAAAAAATGGGAGGACCAAAGAAGAACTTAATCTTTTAATTAAATGGCTTACTGGTTTCGATGAACGTGATTTAAGTATATTAATAGAAGAAAAAGTGACTTTCAGAACTTTTTTTAAGAAAGCTAAAATAAACATAAACGCACACTTAATCACAGGAGTTATATGTGGCTATCGAGTTGAAGATATTGATGATGAATTTTATGTATATAAACAATGTAGACGTATGGAAAAACTTATTGATGAATTAGCAAAAGGTCGAAAAATAGAAAAGATATTACGCTCATAAAAAGTTTGAAATAAAGTCTATAAGTAGCAGTAAA
>CAYSYA010000015.1:0-22317 GCA_964435285.1 uncultured Flavobacteriales bacterium | reverse complement strand
ATTATTTCAGCTATTGAAATGGATGATAGAGGATTTATTAATGAATTGAATGTTTGGGCTACAAATCCTTTCAATTAGTTATTAATTTTTGATTTTTTTTGCATATCCAAGATTTTCTTTGGTCAGATGTTAATATGGGCGTTACAGGGTTATTTTTTTCAGTAAATTTTTTACCATAGATTTTTAATGTGAAATCAGAAACGTTAAATGGATTTTTAAAATCTTTCAGTTCAGCACCTCCTTTGGCATAACTACCATGCATTACTTTTTGAAGATTTTTTATAAGGGGATTTATTTTTCTTGATTTCATATTTTTCCATTTTTCCTCAGGATGAATTTTTGTTAAATAAAGTGCTTCAGATTTTATATAATTTCCAATTCCAGGAAAGTACTTTTGATTCATTATTAAAGAACAAATGGATTTCTCGTCTCTTATTTTTTCTCTTAAATATTTTACATGACCTTTTATGTCATAATGTGAGCTAAGTATATCGAAGGATGAGTTAAATTTTTCAACTTGTTCTGTCTTTGTTATTATTTTCATTTTTCCGAATTTTCTTACGTCTTTAAAGAATAATTCTTTTTTCTTGTCAAAAACACGAAAATGACAATGTTTTATTAAATCTTTAGACCAACCACCTGTCATACCTAAATGAAAATTGAATATTTCTTTATTATCTAGATCAAGAAATATATTTTTTCCAATAGTATAAGTTGGTTTAAATAATTTTAAGTTTTTATTTACTGTATTGAACACTTCGAAATACTTATTTGAGTAGTATTCAGAAATAATTTCAAAATTAATTGATTTACTTTTTTTAAAAAAAGAGTTAAAATAGTCTGATGCAATTTTTACTTCTGGTCCTTCTGGCATTTTAAAAATATTAAAACAAATTTAAACCTTTAATTCTATTTTTTAGCAATATATAATGAGGCTACGCCAAATGTTAGAGATTTTTGTTTACAGTTTTTGAATCCTATTTTCTTTAAAGTGTCAATGAATTCATTTTTTTCAGGAAATGCTTTTACAGATTGGGTAAAATATTTGTATGCGCTTTCATCTTTTGATATTAACTTTCCAACAAAAGGTAGTAAATAAGAAAAATATAATTTGTAAATCTGTTTGAATGGAAAAATTGATGGGGTAGAGGGTTCAAGAATTATTAAAGTTCCGTTTATTTCTAATACTCTATACATTTCTTTCAATCCTTCTTCCATATTTTCAAAGTTTCTAACACCAAACCCTGCAGTTATAGCTTGAAATGAATTTGATTTATATGGTAATGATTCAGCGTCAGCTAACTCTAAGGTAATTCTTTCAGTTAAATTTCTTTTTTTTATCTTTTGATTCCCTATTTCTAGCATTTTAGGAGAAATATCAACTCCAGTAATTTTTGCATTTTTAATTTTAGAAGCACTTATTGCAATATCAGCAGTTCCAGTAGCAATATCTAGTATAGTTTTAGGATTGTTGTTTAAGTTTTTTACAACTGATTTTCTCCAAAAGTAATCCATTCGAAATGATAAAACAGTATTTAACAAGTCATATGTTTGTGAGATATTATCAAACATGTTTTTGATTTGTTTTTTTTTATTATCAGTGTTTTTATAAGGCTTGATATTTTTTTTGAATTTCATTTTTAAAATTTAAAAAATTAATGATAAAATACAATTATAATAAATTATTTAAATTTGTTTTAGTTGAAAGTTATTTAAAAAAATAACTATAATCAGATTACAAATTTTTAAGTACTTAGGCTTAATAAATCATAAAATTTAATTATGAGGATATTATTTATTTCTATAATTTTTTTTACGTTTTTATTTTTTGATAATTCATTTGCTCAGGTCAATAAAAGAAATTATACAGTAAATTGTGAAGGGACTACCAAACGTGGAACTGCTTGTAAACTCAGGACTTCTTGTAATAATAACCTTTGCTACCATCATGGCGGGAATTGTTATAGTAACTCAAATAATAATTCAAAAACTAATAATTCTTTAAAATTGCCAATTCAAACAATTTCTGGTATGAAATATATTTCAGTTAAGATAGGTGGTGTTTATTATGATTTTTTAATTGATACTGGCGCCTCAACTATGACAGTTGATTCTAAATTAGAAGATAAATTACTTAATTCCAGAAAAATAAGTAGAAGAAATTATAAACCAAAAGCATATTATATCGCGGATGGTACTAAAATAATCTTAAATGAAACTGTTATTTCATCGATTGTAATTGGAGGAAAATTATTTAAAAATGTTAAAGTAGCTATAGGTGATAGTAACACATCTAGGTTACTAGGTATGTCCTTTCTCAATCAGTTTAATTGGAAAATTAGGGGTAATTATTTAGAATTACAATAACTATTATATTTTCTTTTTTGTTAATTAGTAAATCTGAAATTAAAAAATTTAATTATTTTATTTTTTTACTGAATATTAAATGAATCGCAATTCCAAGTGGCATTAACATAACCCCAAAAAATACACTTAATCTCAATATCCAAATATTATCTTTGTTTTTAACACTATTTTGCCAAATCCATCTAGTAGCAAAGATATCTCCAGCCACCATATGAGCCCACATTGCTGTGACACCAGCATTTGTTGATAAACTTTGGCCAATTCCTTCAAGAAAACCTTTCGAATTAGATGGGCTATTAATAAATTCAATTAAACCAATTGGATTGATAATCATAATAATAAACCAGATAAATATAGGGCCCAAGAAAAAGAGGGGTTTATTTAATAAATTTTTTGTTTTGGAGTCATATGGTTTAATTAGCATTGCAAACCAAAATGGTCCAATCCATAGCGTTGATATTATAAATGAAATTATATATAAGTCCATGATTAATTTTTATTTATATGTTTTAATGCTTCTCTATTACTAAGGTTACTTAATTTATTTTTATTCACAAAATTTATAACCCACTCTTTATTTGTTTTTCCATATTCTCTTAAAATCCAACCAATTGCTTTATTTATAAAAAATTCCTTTGAATTAGATAATGGAACTATTATTCTATAAAGTAAATCAGTATTCAATGTTTCTTTATATTTTAATTGGAATAATATGGCTGATCTTTTTAGCCAAATGTTATTTGATAATATCCATTTTTGAGTATTTTTTTCAATTTCTTCAGGGTAAAGTTTAAAATATTTACCTAAAATTTTTGGCGATAAGAAATCTATGGTATCCCACCAAGGTTTGTTGATAATCATATACTCAATCAACTGTATGTCTTCAGCTTTAAATTTTTTATGATTTGAGTATAACAATTCTTGTGCTAAATACTGATAATCTCTTCCATTTAGATTCCAAAGTTTATAGATAAATTTATTTAAATCATTTATTTCCAGGTTCTGGAAGAACTTTTTTTGTATTTCTCTTCTTTTATTTGCAGTTAAGCCTATAAATTCAAACTGATTCCTCATATATGCTTTTTGTGATTTGGCAATACTAGGATTTGAATGTTTATTGAATTCTTTTTCTAGAGATTTAATTAATTCAATAGATTTCATTAACAATGGGAATAATTAAACTGATAAATTCTTTTCTCTTATCCCTTTAAATTCAAGGAATTCTTTATAATCCATTAATTTATCATGAGTGTTCCCAGGTGTAATTTCAATAATTCTATTAGCAACAGTCTCATTTAACTCATGATCATGAGATGAAAATAAAATAGTACCTTTAAAGTTTTTCATTGAATTATTAAGTGCTTGTATTGATTCTAAATCTAAGTGATTTGTAGGGTCATCAAAAATCAACAAATTTCCTTCATTTAACATCATTTTTGAAAACATACATCTCACTTTTTCTCCCCCTGATAAAACACTTGTTGACTTGAGAACTTCTTCTCCACTAAATAACATTTTTCCTAAAAATCCTCTTACATATTGATCATCTTTATCTTCAGAAAATTCTCTTAACCAATCAATTAAGTTATCACTAGATTTAAAGTATTCATCATGGTCATTAGGAAAATAAGAGTGCTTGATAGTTTGTCCATATGAAAATTCACCTGTTAAAGGCTCTTTTTCACCGCTTAAAATTTGATATAAATAAGTTAAGGCTTGTTTGTTATCTGCTAAAAAACATATTTTATCTCCTTTATTAACTACAAAACTTAATTTTTCAAATAAAATTTCTCCGTTTTCATCTTTAGCTGATAAATTTTTAACTTCTAAAATTTGATCACCGGCTTCTCTGAACTGATTAAAAATAATAGCGGGATACTTTCTAGCTGATGGTTTCATCTCATCAATATTGATTTTTTCTAATAGTTTTTTTCTACTTGTCGCTTGCCTACTTTTAGAGGCATTAGCACTAAATCTAGCAATAAAGCTTTGTAATTCTTTCTTTTTCTCTTCAGCTTTTTTATTTGCAGCAGCTCGTTGACTAATCATTAATTGACTAGACTCATACCAAAAAGTATAATTCCCTGTAAATAACTGAACTTTTTGAAAGTCTATATCAACAATATTTGTACATACTGTATCTAAAAAATGTCTATTATGTGAAACAACAATAACAGTATTTTTGAATTTAAGTAAAAATTCTTCAAGCCAGAAAATTGTTTTTAAATCAAGGTTGTTTGTTGGCTCATCTAATATTAAGCAGTCTGGATTACCAAATAATGCTTGAGCTAATAATACTTTAACCTTAGTGATAGGTTCAACATCCTTCATTAGATGTGAGTGTTCTTCAGTGGGTACACCCATTCCACATAACATATCAGCTGCATTTGATTCAGCGCTCCAACCATCCATTTCTTGAAATATTTCCTCCAATTTACCTACTTCAATACCGTCTTGGTCATTAAAGTCTGGTTTAGCGTAAATTGCATCTTTTCTTTGCATTACTTCCCACAATTTATGATGCCCCATCATAACAGTTTGTAGAATTGAAACGTCATTATATTCATTGTGATCTTGTTTTAAAATAGAGAGTCTTTTTTCAGGGTCTATAGAAACACTTCCTGAGTTAGGGTCAATTTCTGAGTTTAGTATCTTTAGGAAAGTTGATTTTCCAGCTCCGTTAGCTCCAATAACACCATAGCACCTTTCACCATGAAATTTAATATTTACATTATCAAATAAAACTCTTTTTCCAAATTGAAGAGATAAATTATTAACAGTTATCATATTTTATTTTTTTGGATAAATTTAAGTAATTAGTTTTTTAAATCTAAAATTAAAATAGTTGTTTTATTTACTACATAGTTTTTATTAATACAACATAATTTTTTAAAACTTTTACTTGATAATTTAATGGATGATTTTTAAGTGAACTATCATTTGGAATATCTAAGACAGGTTTAACAGAGTTTATTAATTTATAAAGATATGTTGACTTAACAGAGTAAGATACTGAGTCAAATACTTCCCCTTCTAACTTTGCAGTGTTTATTCCTATTAAATTTCCGTTAAAATCAAATAAAGGACCTCCACTATTTCCTCCCTGAATAGCTGTATTTGTTTGAAAAAATCTCTTATCGTCATTTACTCCAGATTTTGAACTAATTCTTCCATCTGTAAATTTTATTTCCTTTCCCATGAGATCTAATGCGTATGGAAAACCTAATGCAAATACTTCGCTTCCTAAATCACCAATACCTAAATCTGCTCTGAGTTCTCCATGTATTTTAAATGGAATTTTTTTAATTCCTTTAAATTTAGAATCATTAATTTTCAATATTGCTAAATCATTTTTCTTATCAATCTTGATTACTCTTGTTTTAAATGTTATTTTTTTTCCAAAATATTTAAATTCAATTCCTATTAAACTAGTATTTTCAATAACGTGATAATTTGTAGCAATATGACCATCTTTTGAAATAAAAAAACCAGTACCATTTCCAGACCAAATAAATGCATTAGAGTTTAAATCAGTTTCGTGATGATTCTCACTTTCGTGATGATTCTCACTTTCGTAATTTATATGAGTGTCCTCTTGATTTTCATTTGTCCATGTATAAATAGAAGCATAAAATAATAATAATGAAATAATTAAAATGGAGGATTCCTCTAGATTTGTTTTGTCAGTTAAAAACTTTGATAGTTCAAAAAGTTCTAAATTTAGTCCTGTAATAGTATTTAACCAATTATTTAATTCAAGTTGATCATAAATAATTAAAAATAGGGCCCCACCAGTTAATACTTGTATAAATGAGAAAAAATCCTTCATTTTTTAAACAAAATATTTTATTTATTTTTTTTTGCGTTTGCTTTTATTTTATCCTCCTCAGCTTCTTTATTTTTTTTAATTCTTTCATTTAATTCTTCTAAAGAGATACCTAGCTTTTTAGCTAATTTTTCAAGATTATCCATATTTATTTAATTTGTTTAAAGTAAGATCAATTCAATTTAATTTTTTTTTTTTAAATTGTAAAAAAACACCCCATGAATTCAAATAAAAAAAAGATAGATATTAAAGATGTTAATAAAACGATTGAATCTCAGTCATTTGTTGAAAGAATCTTTGAAAAAGGATTGTGGAACGTCAGATTTGTAGTCCTATTAGCAGTTCTTTTTTCAATTTTAGCTGCTATTTCATTGTTTATTTTAGGTAGTTATGAAATAGTTCATACCATTATTAATAAAAATCCTATTACTAATCAACAAGAAATAAATGATCATTTTCCTATGCTGTTGAAATTAATTTCAGCAATAGATTTGTATCTGATAGGAGTTGTTTTGTTGATATTTGGTTTTGGATTATATGAATTATTTATTTCTAAAATTGATATAGCAAGAAAAGATGAATCTGTTACCATTCTTGAAATAGATAATCTTGATGAGTTAAAGTCAAAGTTAATTAATGTAATTATAATGGTTTTAATTATTTCATTTTTTGAGAGTATTTTAAAAACTACATCAAAATTTACAGAACCAAATGATATGGTCTTATTTGCACTTTCTATTTTAGCAGTTGCAATTGGTGTATTTTTTATCAGATATCATAAAAAATGATAGTTAAAATTTAAATTAATGAAATTAATTGAGGAAAATCCATTCAGAATTTTAGGAGTTATTAGTAATGCTTCTGCAAAAGAAACTGATGAATCTGAAGTTAAAATTATTAGATATCTTGATGTGGGTAAAACAGCTTCTCTAAAATTTGATATCTCACCTCCTTTGAAGCTAATTAATAGAACACAAAATTTAGTAATTCAAGCAAAAAATAAAATTCATGACGATTTTGAAAAGTTATCACATTCTATTTTTTGGTTTGTTAATAGTTCAATGGTAGATAAAATTGCACTTGACAAACTCTCATCAGACAAAAATATTGAAAAGGCACTTGATACGTTTAGAAAAGGTAGTGACAGTTTTGTGATTTCAAAAAAATCTTTTTCTTCTATTATAAATTTTAGTAGTCTTGAAATTATTAATTATTCTTTTCACAAAGACAAAGAAAGAATTAAGAGGTCTATTAGACACAAATATGAAATTATTAATAATGAAGATGTTTTCGTTGAATTTGAAAAAATTGTGACATCAAAGGAAAGAAAAATTTCCAGAATTGATTTCAAAAATAAGTTTGTTGAAAATACTAAATTATTATTCAAGGAATTATTTCCTAGGTCTAATCAATATAATTTATTACTAGATGTTTTTTCCGATGACCAAACATTAGTTAAAGAAATTGAGACTAACAGCGTTAATGATTTAATAAATGAAATTAATTTAGAAATTATATCATTCAATGATTTTTTTAATTTAAATAAATCAAAGTCAAAATCTCAAATCCTCAATTTAAAAACTAAAATTTTAAAGAAGGGCAGTGATTTAGTAAATTCAACTAAACCAAAATTAAATAAATTAAAAAGTATTGTAGGAAAAAGTAATTTTCAGTATACTTCTCAGGTGGACTTAGTTTATGGTTGTTTAAACGCGTCCGTAATATTACTTTATAATATTGAAAGTGGAATTCTATATGAATCTATGGATATAGGTCCTCATGCTGCAATTTTAGTTTTAAAAAAGACTAACTTCAAGAAATATGTAACTATTCTTGATGAAGCAAAAATGGATTTGATTTCTGTTAATTGCAAGATAAAATCTTTAATAATAAAAAACCTTCAAGTAATTAGAAAAAATCATACAGATTTAGAAAAAAATAAATCAGAATTAAGAAGAAGAGAAAGGCAAAGTACATATAATACAAATTATTATAATAACAGTGGAACAAGTACAAACTCTGACTGTTTTGTAGCTACTGCAACAATGAACAATAATAATCACCCAATAGTTGTTGATTTAAGGAAATTTAGAGATCAATTTTTATTACAAAATAAATATGGAAGAATATTTATAAAGTTGTATTATTTTTTTGGGCCTTATCTCGCAAAATTAATTTCTTCAAGTGTTCTTTTAAGAAAAATTTCATTAATGATTCTCATTAGCCCACTTCATAATATTATAAAAAATAAATTTTTAAATAAATAACTATGAAAAAATTACTGTTTATAATAATATTCGTGTATACTCAAATGCATAGTCAAGTCTTAATTGATTCTTTTGATATAGAGAATATTACCAACCAAATTGAAAATTTAAACACAAAATTTGATAAATTAAAATCATTAGAAAATGAAGTAAATAAATCTAGAAATAGCTTAGATAGTTTATTAATTTTATTCAATGCTTTAAAAGAGATAAACGAAGAAAATTCAGAAAAAATTGACGAACTACAAGAAAGATTTTACGATGGAAAAGGAAAGGAAAAAAGAGATTATTTGGAAGAAAAAGCCGATTCTTCAACTTATTTGATGATTAAAAATTTGGAGTTTAAGCTAGCGGAAGAATTAAAAATTTCTAGAGATTCTTTGAAAATTTTACTTAAAAAGCAAGAAGCACAGCAAGAATCTATAAATATTAATGAATCTAAAGCTAATAATAATAAATATTTGAGTTTAATAATTGGATTATTATTAATCATAACCTTTTTTATTATTTATTTTTTATTAATGAAGAATAAAAAGAAAGTTCAAGGGGTTTTAGAAATGGATAAAAAAATTAAAAATATTTTAGAAAAACAATTAACTATTTTAGAGCAACCTAAAACAACAACTCCTTCCAGCAACGAACTTGATACAATTAAAGAAGTTGCTGACGAAATTATTACTATGGAAAATAATATATTTCAAATGGATAAGTCAACCAGAGGATTGAATAGAATAGAAAGAGCCATAACAAACATGAGAAATAACTTTAAAATCAAAGGTTATGATATTCCAATTCTTTTAGGAAATGAATATCGAGACGGAGATATAGTGGAGGTTATTTCAGAAGAAACTGGTATTCCATCCATTGAAAAAGGAAAGAGAATTATTACACATATCGTAAAACCCCAAATCAATCATAATAATAAAGTGATTCAAAGAGCAAAAGTTAAACTTAAATCAAATTTATAAAATGGCAAGACAAAAAATAGAATATGGAATAGACCTTGGTACAACTAACTCAGGAATAGCTAGAATGGAACATGGTATCTCTACGATACTTGAAATTGATAATAGTAAAACAGTTCCCTCTGTAGTTTTATTTGATAGAAGAGATAATCCAATTGTTGGGATTACTGCATACAACTCTACTAAACCAAAATTTGTTGAATTTAAAAGAGATATGGGTAAAAAAGAGTTACAAGACAATTCAAATGCTCAATTATCAAATGGAACAAAAATAACACCGGAATTTTTATCATCTCAATTATTGAAAAAACTGAAAGAAAGAGTTAATGACGAAGTTTTTAAGTCAGTAGTTATTACTGTTCCCGCCATGTTTGATTTAGGACAAGTTGATGCAACAAAAAGAGCAGCTAAGCTTGCAGGTTTTGAACAAGTCGACATTCTAATGGAACCTGTTGCTGCTGCTACAGCTTTCGGAAGAAATAATCTAGGTAAAAATGGTAACTGGTTAATTTTTGATTTTGGTGGTGGTACTTTTGATGCTTCTATTGTTAAATCAGAAGATGGAATAATGAAGGTAATTGGATCTGAGGGAGATAATAAATTGGGAGGAGGTGATTTAGATAGGTCAATCATTAATGATGTCATTTTACCAGTGCTCAAAAAAAATTATAATATTGATAATCTTATTAAAGATAAATCATCAATATTATATGGTATGTTAAAAGTTCATGCAGATCAGATAAAAAAAGATTTGTCTTTTAAAGATGAAGTTGATTTTTTAAGCGATTTAGATGCTTATGGTAATGATGAAGATGGTAAAGAAATTGAGTTAGAACACAAATTTACTGTTGATGACGTTTGTAAATTATTTGAACCCATTTTTAAAAAAGCTATTGATTGTGTAAAGGTACTTCTCAAGAGAAAAAAATTAACAATTAATGAAATTGACGAATTGATTTTAGTAGGCGGACCAACTCAAATCCCGATGTTTAGAAAAATGATAGAAAAAGAATTAATGAAACCAAATTGTGATTTAAATCCAATGACTGCTGTAGCTGAGGGTGCTGCTATATATGCAGCAAATATAAATAATCAGATTTCAGATCATGGAAATAAAATTGGTGGTGAAGAAAGTGATGATGAAATAATTGAAGATTTAATTGAAGTAAATTATGAAGCTAATTGTGTGACAGACGTTGTTCCTGTCTCAATTATTAAGAAAGATAAATCAAAAAAAATATTTGCAATTATTGAAAAAGATGATGGATCTTGGAAGTCAGTAAAACAAGAACTTGATGATGTATTTGAACTTGAAAATTTAAATAGGGGAGTCAATAAATTTTTAATTAAACTTTTTGATGAATCTTCAGGAACTATGACATCTAATATTTCTGAAATTATAATTACTCACGGAGTAGCTAATCCTAAATCTTCTCTCCCTTATTTCATTGGAATAGATGTTGCAGATACAAGAAGAAACAGAACTATATTTAGATCTTTAAAAGGTCTTGAAGTTGATAATCCGCTACCTGCAATAGGTTTATCTAAACCTAATGGGGATCTTTTTACACCCAAAGAAATTAGACCTGGTGTTGAAGAAGATAAACTTAAAATTAAAATTTACCAAGCTGCTTCAAATGCAGAAGGTTCAAGAAGTATTTTAAATAAGTACAGTGGTTTAGAATTTGAAATTAATGGAAGTAATATTCCAAAACTAATTCCTGCAAATTCTATTATTCATATTACTATTAATGTTTCCGTAGACCAAACAATTAAGTTTGAAGCAGAATTTCCAGAGCTAGATTTGCTAATTGATGATCTACCTCCTGCTGAAATTAAAGCTCAAGAATCTGCTCAGTTAGAGCAAATTGATTTTTTATTTAAAGAAGCACATGATATAATAGAAAATTTATCCAGTTCTTTGCCACTGCCCCCAAATTTAAATGAAATGAAAGAGCAATTTGATTCAATAAAAGATTCTTGGGAAAAGAATAAAGATAGTGATCAAACTTATAATAATTTACAGTCACTAGTTTTAAAACTTGATGTTGCTATTGATAAATTAGAATGGCCTAAACTTCAAGACAAAATTAATGAATCATTAAAAGTTCTTGAGGATTTAGTTTCTAAATGTGAAACTCAAAATTTAAAAGGAAACCAAGAAGACAGAGCTGATTTAAATAGATTCAAAGATCAGTTTAAGCAAGTTAAAGATGCTCAAAATCAAGATTTAGGTCAAAAATTATTTGATGAAATCCAAAGGAAAGATTTTGAAATAAGAGATAGACATGCAGGAAAAGAGCAGGCTATAATGTATATTAGAAGTTTTAATCAACAATTTCAATCTGTTAAGTGGAGAAATAAATCTGTAGCAAGAATTGAGGTAGATAAGGGGATGCAAATGATAAACACTGGTGCCTCAGAGGGAGAATTAAAAAATCAGTTAGGTATTATATTTTCTCAAATGATTGACCCAAATCAAGGCTTTGGTGATGACGTTATCAGAAATTAAGTATTATGTTTAAAAAAAATGATATAATTAACAATGAATTTGAAATACTTTTTCCTATTCAAAATACAACATATGGCTCATCTTACAGAGCAAAAAAAATTGATAATGGAAAAATTTACATGATAAAAGTCTATGAGAAATCTAGACTTTTAGATTGGCATATTGATGAAAACGGAAAGTTAATTGAGGCAGAAATTCATAAAAATATTAATCACCCCAACATCTCTAAATTTGTTTCGTGTAATTTAATTACTCATGATAACCAAGATTTATTTTTATATGTAGTGGAATTTATTAGTGGTGAAACTTTACAGGAAAAAATGGATAGAGATGGTCATCCAAACAGTACTATAGCAAAACAATGGATGGAAAAAATCATGTTAGCTGTTTCTTATTTACATGAATTACCAAACCAAGTAATTCATGGTGATATAACACCATTGAATATTATGCTTGATATGAGTTCTGGTGTTCTTGAGCCTGTTTTATTTGATTTTGGTTTAGCTAAATTCAAGAACTATAAAACATCATATAATTCAACTGTACCATCAATATTTTATTGTTCCACTGAATTGTTTGATGGTCAGTTCTCTGTTAAAAGTGATATTTTTTCTTTAGGCTCACTTTATTATTGTTTATTAGAGGGTTATTTTCCTCATCATGAAAAATTTAACATAAGTGATATTAATAGTATAGAACTTAAAGAAAAAATAATTGAGAACAGAAACTCTAAATTAATCTTCAACCCAATTAATAATTTGGATGATAATATTAAATCAAGTATTATAAAATGTTTATTGCCAAATTCTTCAAGATTTGAATCTGTCAATGAATTTCACCAATTTTTAACGAATAAAAAGTTAATTTCTCACGAAGATGTTAAAAGGGAAGAAATTAAAGCTGTAATTTCAAAAAAAGAAGGAGAGGGATTTAAGAAAATTGCAGGAATGGATAATTTAAAAGAAATGATTAAAGAAGAGGTTATTAATCCATTAAAAGATCCAGAGTCCCATAAGGATTACGGTATTGAACCACCAAATGGTGTATTATTTTATGGGCCTCCAGGTTGCGGAAAAACATTTTTTGCAGAATGTTTATCAGAAGAAATTGGTTTTAATTTTATGAAAGTAAAACCATCAGATGTTGGTAGCAAATATGTTCACGGAGGAAAGGAAAAAATAAAAGAATTATTTGACTCAGCAAAAGAAAATGCTCCAACAATATTATTTTTAGATGAGATAGATGCAATGATTCCGGACAGAGAAAGTGGGGATATTGGTCATCACTATGCATCTGAGGTAAATGAATGGCTTGTTCAATTAAATAATGTTGGTCAATCTGATGTATTTATAATTGCTGCTACAAATAAAATGGAAAAAATTGATTCAGCTGTTCTACGTGCAGGAAGATTTGATAAAAAAATATTAATAGCGGTACCAGATTTTGAATCAAGAAAAGCTTTATTTGAATTATATTTAAACATTAGAAAAAAAGTGTTATCTGATGATTTGAATCTTGATAAATTAAGTGAATTAACAAATAATTATGTCGCTGTTGATATAAAACTTATTATTAATGACTCTGCACGAAAGGCTTTGAAAAATAGATCAAAGATTTCACAGGAAATAATTGAAAAAGTTATTCAAGAAACAACTCCTTCTGTGACAGAAAAAGAAATTTCAAGATATTCTGAAAATAAAGGCGAATCAAAAAATAATAAAAATAAAATAGGTTTTAAAAAATAAAAAAATGAATCAGAAAGATTTTACATTAAACTTAATAAAAATTGGTTTTTGTTCAATGGCATGTGATGGCGATATTCATCAAGATGAAATAAATATTTTAAATAATATTGCTCAAAAGGATTTCTATTTCAGTGGTTATAAAATCAGTAATGAAATTGAAATTCTAAGTAGTGATTTTAAAGTAAATGGAATTCGTTTTATTGATACTGTTTTAAATGAACAAGTAGTTTTAGATTATACAGAATCTCAAAAATTAATTCTAATTGAAGTTGCTATTGGTATTATTAAGGCTGATAGAAAAATTGAAAAAGAAGAAATAGATTTTGTTAATAAACTTATAATAAATTTAAAAGTACCCTCTGAGTTTATTAGACTAAGGTTTGGGAACTGGGATACTCTTGATGATAAAGGAATTGATTCTATTAATTTAAAATAAGATTATGGATATTTCTTTAGTCATGATGAAATATATTGGTTTTTTTTATTTATTATTTGGTATTGCATTAGTATCAAATAATAAAATATATGATTTGTTACTAGATATTTTTGATAATGATTCTAAATTATTCATCCTTGGCTTTTTAACAATTTTATTTAGTCTTCCCATTGTAATTTTTCACAACATATGGAATGATTTATTAACTGGATTTATTAGTTTTTTAGGTTGGGTTGGTTTATTTAAAGGTTTTTTTCAAATTACTTTTACTTCTTTTGTAAAAAAAAAGGCTAAATCAAACCTTTCAATCTTAAAATTAAAAATAAGAGGTTTTTTGTCAATCATTATAGGTTTATTCTTTCTTTTTTACTCATATTTTTTTAAATGATTTAATATTTAATTTTAACTATTTATAAGAAATAACTAATGAATACATTCGAGGTTAAATACGATGGAAATCTAAGAACTACCGCGATTCACCTTGACTCTGGTTCAAAATTAAATACAGATGCCCCAAAAGATAATCACGGACTGGGTGAACAATTTTCTCCAACTGACATGCTATGTTCTTCATTAGCTAGTTGTATTTTAACTATTATGGCAATTGCTGTTGAAAAAAATGGTATTGATATTAAGAATACTATTGCTACAGTAAAAAAAACTATGGCCAATAACCCAAGAAGAATATCAAAAATTGACATAGATATAATATTTCCTAGGGATTATGATTATAAAATAAAAACTATTCTCGAGAGAGCAGCTAAAAATTGTCCAGTTCATCATTCTTTGTCTGAAAAAATTGAAAAAAATATTTCATTTAAATACTTGAGTTAAATATTCCTTATAATTTAA
This sequence comes from uncultured Flavobacteriales bacterium, assembly GCA_964435285.1. GTDB lineage: Bacteria > Bacteroidota > Bacteroidia > Flavobacteriales > TMED113. Next base: position 7,347 of record CAYSYA010000015.1, on the reverse strand, counting down.
ATAATTCTTTAATTTTAAATAATGATCAAAATATTTTTACACGTTCTATGTATAATGATAATTTTTTTTTCATCATGTAGGATAAACAATAATGACGATAAGCTTATTAACTTTTACTATTGGAAACAAAATTTTCATCTTAATGAGGCTCAAGAATCTTTGTTAGAAAATAATAGGAGTAACAAAATTTATTGTAAATATTTTGATGTTGTTAGCGAAAAAAAAAAAACAATTCCAATCTCAAAAATTCAATTTGATACAGTTCCTTCTTTATCTATAGTGCCTTGTATTTTTATAAAAAACAATGTTTTTTTATTAGATAATTTAAATAAACTTCCTGATCAGGTTTTAAATCTAATTAATCAAATTAATCAAAAACATAATATTCAAATAAATGAAATTCAATTTGATTGTGACTGGACATCTAAAACAAGAGAAAATTATTTTCACTTTTTAAACCAAATAAAACAAAAACTTGGAAAAAATATCTCTGTAACTTCTACAATCAGGTTACATCAGTATAAATATTACAATGAAACAGGAATTCCACCTGTTGATAAGGTTGTTTTAATGTGTTATAATATGGGAGATATTACTGATGTAAACGAAGAAAACTCTATTTTAAGTTTAAATATTTTAAAACAATATGTTAAGAAAGAATTTAACTATCCTGTAGATATTGATATTGCATTACCAATATATAAGTGGGGTTTGATATATAGACTCAATGAGTTAGCATTTATAATTAATAATATTGATGAAGAAAATATTTTTAATTTTAAATGGAAAAAAATGAAGAAAAATTTCTTTAAATCTTATGATAATTTTTATTTTGAAAATCATTATGTATATCTTGATGATATATTAAGAATTGAGAGGTCTAATCACAATGAAATTAGTAAGTCAATATCATACATTAAAAAAGAAGGAATAGATTTTAACGAGCTAATATTATATCATTTAAGTCAAAACCAAATAGAAGAATATACAAATGAATTTTTTGAAAATTTACACAATCTTATTAATAATTAATTTTATTCCTCGAATTTCAAGTGCTTGTGGTGGAGTTGGATTATGGGGGCCTTTTGATGAAGTTAAATTTAGTTTTTTATTTGACCCATCATTAGTATTAAGCTCAAAAACAGACTATCTAGTTTATAATAATAATTATAATGGATATTATATTAATGATGAAAATAATTGGACAGATAATTTAGATTCCTGGGCTGTATTTTTAGAGAATAAATATGAAATATCTGATTTGAAATCGACTATTTATAGAGATTTTCCATTTCAAACATTTTTGATAGAACTTCAAAATCTTAGAAAAAAGCAAAAAAAAAATATAGATATTGATGACAAAGAAGAAAGTTTCATAAATTATTTAAAACTAGCCTTAGATGTTGAGAATCTGCTTTACGAAAATTATGATTCATGGAATTATTATAATAATGTTGACACTAGCAAAATTAATGATATTGTTGAGTTATTGCAACTTTCAATAAAACATGAAAAATTTAATTTTCTTAAAGAAAGGTATGCTTATCAATTAATCAAATTATTTCGATATAATAAAAAATATCATGCAGCTAGAGAAGTTTACAAGAGTTACTTTTTAAATAAAAATTCAAAAAGTTTCATAAGTTATTGGGCTATGGATCAATATGCGGGTATTTTGAGAAAATTAGGTGATTTAACAAGTTCGAATTACTATTTTCTTAAAGTTATTATTAATTCTCCAAGTAAAAGAATTTCAGCATTTACAAGCTTCAATATAACCACTCAAGAAGAATTTGATAAGACCGAAAATATGTGTTCAACTAATAAAGAAAAAATATTTCTTTATTATTTAAGAGCAAACAATCGGATGAGTTTAATTCTACATGAAATGGAAAACGTATTAAATACTAAAGTTTTTAATATCGATGATAATCTTTTGAAACATGATATATTGAAAATATTAATGACGCGTCAAATTAATTTCATAGACCCATTTTCTTTAAAAGATCAAACGAATAAGGATTACATATATAAATTGATTTTGTTCAACAAAAAAATGATTAAATTAAAAAAACAGGATGTATTCTGGGAATTGTCATTGTCATATTTATACTACCTGAACAATCAATTAAATGAATCAGAATATGTTTTACATTCTATGAATAACTTGACAAAGGAACAAGGTTTACAAAGAAATATTATCAAAAATTTACTTTTTTTAAAATCAAAAGACAAATTTAATGATGCTGATGAAGAATACTTAGGAAATTTATTATTTACAATTCAAGATAAATTTGATGCATATAAGCCTAAAAATGCATATTATCAATTGCATATTTTACTTAAAAGTGAAATTTCAAAAAAATCAACTAATCAATTATATAAAAATGTTTTTGATAATGGTGGTGCAGGCCTTAATCCTGTAAATTATCTCTACTACAGTGATTTGGATATTATAAATCGACATTTGTTTAATATCAATAACACAAAAAATTCTGCTTTAAAGGATTATGTTCTCAAAAAAAATTATGTGAATATAATATTAGAAAGAAAGGGGACTCTTTTAATGAGAAAGCCTGAAAACTTAGAGCAAGCAATAAATATTTTTGAAATGCTTCCTGATGATTTTAGAAATAATTATAAACGTTTTTTAGTTAATGATAATCCTTTTACTGTTAAAATAAAAGATTGTATTCATGGATACTACAGCAATAAGGAAAGGAGATGGGTACCATGTGATGATACATTAGATTTTAAATGGAGTAAATTAACATTATCTATGGAATTATTAAAAATTAGAAATAAAGCTTATGAAGATAATAATCCTCATGATTACTTTTTATTAGCATCAGCTTATTATAACATGTCATATTTTGGCTCATCTTGGAACGCAGTTTCTCATTATCGACCAGATTCATTCAGTCAAAATAGTTTTATAGATATGCAGATACCTTTAAGTTTTTACAAAAAGGTAATTAAACTATCTAATGATGATGAATTAATTGCTCAATCCTTGTTTATGAGCGCAAAATGTGAACGAAATAAATTTATTATTGAAAATAACATTTCCTGGTCTTCAAAAAAATATAATAGAGAAATAATTCTTTCTGGCCATAGAAGTAATTTTTATGAATTACAAAAATATAAGTCCACTAATTTTTATAAACAATCTATTAAAGAATGTTCTGATTTTTCATATTACTCCAATAATTATTTTAATAAGTAATTTTATAATCAATTAAAATAGGGTAGGGTTTATTTACTGCTAGAACTAGCATCGGAAAAAAACACGGCTATATTATAACCACTTCACCTGGTTTTCACTCTGGTCCAAAATGGGGGTCAGGAAATTAAAATAAATAAGGAATTACTGCTTTTCGTTCTTTTGGGTATTTTTTAAACTTATTAATATACCAATTATGGTGTTTTATAGATCTAGGGATTAAATTACAAGCTGTCCAAATAAAAAATGAAAAACTAGCAAAACTCCAGGTTAAAATAGCAAAACCTAGCCATTCAATTATTTCTCCAAAATGATTAGGGCAAGATATATATTTAAATAATCCCCCTCTTGGAATACTATATTCTTCATTATTATTTTTCCTTAAATTAATTAAGATATTATCAGATTTAATATTTATTGACATGCCAATGAAAAAAATTATTATCCCACTGATAAAATAAGGGGTTGTAAACCAGTTTTCTTGATACATTTTAATGTTTCCAAAGTAATAACCTAAAAAGAATGTATTTATCAAATTAAAAAATGCGGCAGAGAAAACTATATGAAGAGGAATTTTATTTTTTTTAAATTTCAATCTAAATGGAAATATTATTGTTCTATTAAAATAATGAAGCATATATAGTCCTAGAAAACAAAAAATAACTGTGTTTATAGTTTTTGTGCCAGAATAAATAAAATAAGGCATTAGAATTAATGTGGGTATTTCCATTAGAAACCAACCCAATCTGTTATTTAGTAAAACTCCTTTTTTAGGAACATGACGACCATATGTTTTTAAATTTTTAAAACTAACAAGAATTATAAAAATAATTACCGCAATAATTACCCACGTTATTAATGAATAATAATATAATTTATATTCATCGATAAAATCAATCATTTTTTTTTCTTTTATTTACAAAAATAGGGGTTTTTATTTTCTATAATTTCTACTTAACATAATATTAATTATAAGACAAAAGGGTATTTTGAGCCTGTTGAAGTATTGGTTATTTATTAATAGTAAGTGAAAAATCAAATTGTAAATTAAAAAAATTAAATCTTTATATATAAGTACATGAAATTCAATATGATAAACATCCTTACATAAATAAATAATTAAATAATAAAATTAAATATTTTTATCTTTTTTTAGCTCATTTAAGCGCTTTACTAACATGTCCCAATCATTTTCCATTGTAATTATATTTTGTTTGTTTATTTCGTAATTTTTAAAAAAATCTTTTTCTTTTATTATTTCTTTATACTTAATTGGATCAGAAAGTTGAATATCTAACTCTTTCTTTTTTTCTTCAAGTAATGATATTTGTGCTTCAATTTTTGATATTTTTTTCTCTGTCATTCTAATATTTCTATCTAATTCTTTTCTTTTTTGGTAAGATATTTTTTCTATACTATCAATTTTGAGCTCTTTTTTATCAATTTTTTTGGATGTTTTATTTAAATCGTCAAGATTTTCTAAAGCTTTTTCCTCAAGGAAAGTATTTACATCTCCCAATGATTCTTTAATATTCTTATTTTTAAATTCATATATTTTACTTGATAATCCTTGAAGAAAGTCTCTGTCATGAGATATAATAATTAGAGTACCATCATATTTAATTAATGCTTTTTTAAGAACGTCTTTAGAAATTATGTCTAAATGATTGGTAGGCTCATCCATTATTAAAAAATTAACCGGGGATAATAGTAATTTACAAAGGGAAACTCTAGCTCTTTCACCACCCGATAAAACACTTATTTTCTTATCCACATCATCATTACTGAATAAGAATGAGCCTAATATATCTCTTACTTTTAAATTAACTTCTGATGTCATAGCATCCTCAATGGTTTGAAAAACGGTTTTGTCAGGATCTAAAAAATCAACTTGATTTTGAGCATAATATCCAAAATGTACATTATGTCCAAAATTTGTTGTTCCCTCAAAATCAAGTTCTGAAACTATTATTTTTGCTAAAGTAGTTTTTCCCTCACCGTTTTTACCTACAAAAGCAATCTTCTCTCCCCTATTAATTTCTAAATTAATATTTTTTAACACTTCATGTTCTCCATATTTTTTAGTAATATTTTTCATTCTAAATGTAACTTTTCCAGAATGAGGTGCTGGTGGAAATCTAAAATTTAAATTAGTTACATCTTCTTGTTCTACCTCTATTATTTCTAATTTATCAAGTTTTTTAATTAATGTTTGAGCAAATGCAGCTTTGTTTTTTTTAGCTCTAAATTTATTAATTAGCATTTTTGTTTGCACAATATGTTTTTCTTGATTTTTTTTAGCTTGTATTTGTTTTTCTTGACGATCTTTACGTAACTCTAAATACTTTGTATAATTAGCTTTATAGTAGTTAATCTTCGAAAATGATATCTCTATAGTCTTATTTATAATTGAATCTAAAAAACGCTTATCATGTGATACTAAAACTATTGCTCCAGTATAATTTTGAAGCCATTTTTCTAACCAAATGATTGAGACAATATCCAAATGGTTTGTAGGCTCATCTAATAATAAAATATCAGGTTTTTTTAATAATATTTTAGCTAACTCAATTCTCATTCTCCATCCACCACTAAACTCCGATGTATGTTTATCAAAGTCATTCTCTACAAAACCTAAACCCTTTAATATTTTATTTATTTGAAAGTTAGTATCGTACCCACCTTCCATTCTCAATTTTTCTTCTGTTAATGATAATTGATTAAGTAATTCTAAGTATTCAGGACTATTGTAATCATCTCTTTCTGTAATCTCTTTATTTATTTTTTCTAAATCTCTTTTATATGTTTCAATATTTCCAAAAACTTTATTCATTTCCTCTATTAAACTATTCTCATCTTTAAAATCAATATCTTGCTCTAAGTAACCTATAATAGTATTTTTTAACACCGTAACATTACCTTCGTTTGGAGCTAAATTATTTGTTAAGAGTTTCAGTAAAGTTGACTTTCCAGAACCATTTTTTCCAACTAAACCAATTTTATCTCTTTTATTAACCATAAAAGAGATGTCATTAAAAACACTTTGAGCTCCAAAATATAGAGATAAATTTTCTACGGAAATCATATTTAGTTATCACTTTGGACTACAAACTCTATTAATGATACACCATCAGTTTTACATTGATATTGTTCACTATAAATACCTAGAAATGAAAAAATTGTTGGCACTAGATCTGCCATTGAACTGATGTGATAGTCAATAAAATTCAAATTTGGGTGATTAGCATAAAATACTGTTTTATTTATATGAGGGTTACTTGCGTCACCGTGACCTGTTCCGTCACCACCGTGATCTGAAACAATTAAAACTAACCAATCTTCACCGTTTGTTCTTTTATCTTGAACAATATTATATAATTCTTCAATGTAATCGTCTGTTACAGATAGTGTATTACTATATTCTTCACTATCTGCACTAAACCCATAGTTATGCCCAGCTCCATCTAGCTCATCAAATTGTAAAAAAATTACATCTCCTTGAACAGGATTATTATTTATTAAAATTTCTTTACAAGAATTAAATACTTCTATATCTGATAATGATTCTTCAGGTCCATAATCAACATAATTAGCTGTTATATGAGTTTGAATTGGAAGCCAGTTGACTAATGAAACTGTATTTATTTCATATTCAATATTTTCTAGAAAATAAAAGAATGGAGGGTATTCATCAAAGTTTGGGTTGTTAAAATCATTACCTAAAACATTATGTTTATACATATGAACACCAGTAAGTATACTTGACCAGTTTGGTCCACTGTATGTGTTTCCCTCAACAATATGAGAGTCTGTAAAGTAAGTATCTTGACTTTGACTTAATTCGAATAAAAATGGAGATATAGATTCTTGAACTACATCACTTCTTATGCCATCAACCCCTATTACTATTACTTTTCTATTTATTCTATTTTCATCAAATTCTATAGTTTCTGAGAAACCATCACATCTTAAGATATAATCATCTTCACAAACACAACAGGTTGAGAGAAATAAACTGAAAAATATTAGATATATGTATTTCATTTTCTATTCTTTGATGTAAACTCTTTCTATACTTCCATCATCGTAAATGTATAGTAACATCACATCTTTCTCATCTCCAT
>CAYSYA010000014.1:0-30867 GCA_964435285.1 uncultured Flavobacteriales bacterium | reverse complement strand
GCAGGTGCTTCTTCAGCAGCAGGTGCTTCTTCAGCAGCAGGTGCTTCTTCAGTAGGCTTGTTTTTTGCAGCTATAGATTCTTCTTTTTTTGCTCTAACAGCTTTTTCTCTTTCAATCGTTTCTTTTATCACTTTTTCTTTTTCTTTTTCAGATTGAGATATAATGTCATTAATTTTTGCTTCTTTTTCACTTATCCATTTGTTAAATTTATTTTCAGCAACACTTTCGTCAAAAGCGCCCTTTTTAACTCCATCCAGTAAGTGTTTTTTATATAAAACTCCCTTATGAGATAAGATTGCTCTCGCAGTATCTGTTGGAATTGCACCTTTTTTAAGCCACGATAGAGCTGATTCAAAATTTAAATCAATTGTAGCTGGTTTTGTGTTAGGATTATAGGTTCCTATTTTTTCAATAAATTTTCCATCTCTTTTTGCTCTAGAATCTGCGATAACTATATGGTAGAAAGGTCTTCTTTTTTTTCCGTGTCTTTGTAATCTTATTTTGGTTGCCATAATAAATTAATTTTTTAAAAAGGGTCCAAAACCCAGTTAATTAATGCGTTTGCAAATATGAGATAAATATTTAAAATAAAAAATTTAATATTAATAAAATAGAACTTCTTTATTTGATATTTTTTTTTACATTTAATTTAAACATAGATAAATAATCATGTTCATAATTTTCGATACAGAGACTACAGGACTTCCTAAGGATTTTGGAGCACCAATTAGCAACACTGAAAATTGGCCAAGGTGTATTCAGTTAGCTTGGCAATTGCATGATTTTTCTGGAAGATTAGTTGAAATAAAAAACTATATAATTAAACCCAATGGATTCACAATTCCTTATAATTCTGAAAAAATTCATGGTATTTCAACTGAGAGGGCAATTTTAGATGGGCACCCAATAGATTATGTATTGAAAGAATTTTTATCATCACTAAAAAAATCTAAATTTTTAATTGGTCACAATATTTCATTTGACATTAATATTATATTCTCTGAGTTTTACAGACTAAATCAAATTTTCTTAATTGAAAAAAAAGATAAAAGAAAGTTAGTTGTTAAAAGTAATGAATTTGCATGGGAAACTCTTGATACAATGTCTGAAAATTCTGCAAATTATTGCCAAATACCCGGGGGAAGATTTGGAAAATTTAAATTCCCTAAATTAACTGAATTACATATAAAATTATTTGGAAATGATTTTTTAGAGGCTCATAATGCTTCAGTTGATGTTGCAGCGACAGCAAGATGTTTTTTTGAATTATTGAGATTAAAAATAATTAGTACAGACGGAGTTTTATCACAAGAACAAAAAAATGATTTTTTTGAATTAAATAAAAAGATAATTCCACCTTTTAAATCAATCCCCGCAATAAAGAATAAAGATAATGATGAAAGAGAAGATAAAATAGATTTAATTCAAGATAATTCTAGTGAAAATTCAAAGTCTGAAAAAAAACTGTATAATGCAAATAATCATTTTTTTATTCATTTACATTGCCACTCAAGTTTTTCAATTTTACAGTCAACAGTTTCTGTTGATGCATTGGTAGAATCTGCTGTGGAGAATAATATGCCAGCAGTTGGCTTAACAGATTTGGGTAATTTATTTGGTGCATTTAAATTTGTTAAAAAGTGCAAGGAAAATAATATAAAGCCAATATTGGGTTGTGAGTTTTTTTTAACAGAAAATCATAAAAAAAGAAATTTCACCAGAGAAAATAAAGATAGAAGATTTTCACAAATTGTTTATGCAAAGAACATTACAGGTTATCAAAATCTGTCAAAATTATCCTCATTTGGTTATATAGATGGTTTATACTCTGGCTTTCCAAGAATTGATAAGGATTTATTGCTAAAATATAAAGACGATCTAATTGTTGTTTCTAGTGGACTTAAGGGAGAAATAAGTCAAGCTCTATTGAACCAGGGAGAAGAAGAAGCTGAAAAATTATTCTTATGGTGGAAAAATAATTTTGAATCAGATTTTTATGTACAATTGAGTAGACATGATTTAGAAGACGAAAATTATGTTTCAAAAATCCTAATTAATTGGTGTAAAAAATACTCTGTAAAATACTTTTGCTCAAACGAAGTTTATTATCAAAAAAAATCTGATTCCGATTCTCATGATATTTTATTGTGTATCAAAAATGGTGAGTTAAAAGAAACTCCAATTGGAAAAGGTAGAGGTTTTAGGTTTGGTTTACCTTCTAAAGAGTTTTACTTTAAATCAAATAAAGAAATGTTTGATTTATTTAGTGATATTCCAGAAGTATTTAGTGTTTGTAAAGAAATTTATGAAAAAATTCAAGATTTTGATTTAGAAAAAAAAGTATCATTACCCATTTTTGATATACCTAAGGAATTTTTAAATCAAAATGATTACTTAAAACATATAACTTTAGAGGGTGCTAGAAGGAGATATGGTGATGTTCCTGATAGTCTCAAAGAAAGAATATTTTTTGAGCTTGAAACAATTAAGAAAACAGGTTATCCTGGTTATTTTTTAATTGTTCAAGATATTACAAGAAAAGCCCGAGAGATGGGAGTTATTGTTGGTCCAGGTAGAGGTTCCGCAGCAGGATCAGTTGTTGCTTTTTGTATAGGAATTACAAATGTTGATCCAATTAAGTACGGACTTCTTTTTGAAAGGTTTTTAAATCCTGATAGGGTTTCATTACCTGATATTGATATTGATTTCGATGACGAAGGTAGGTCAAGATTAATATCATGGGTGGTTAAAAAATATGGATTGAATCAAGTAGCTCAAATTATTACTTTTGGAACAATGGCTGCTAAATCATCAATTAGAGATGTTGGAAGAGTACTTAATTTAGATCTTTCTAAAACTGATAGAATTGCTAAACTTATACCAAATAATATTTCTTTAAAGGAAATTATTTACCCACAAGATTCAAACAGTAATTTAAAAGACAAATTAAATAGAGACCAACTTTATAATGTTAATTTGATTCAAAAAATTTTAAAAAATGATGATTTAGAATCACAGGTTTTGATTAGTGCATCATTACTTGAGGGAAGTATTAGAAATATAGGAACTCATGCATGTGGAATGATAATTACTCCTTCAGATATGAGAGAAATTATTCCTGTAGCAATTTCTTCAAACTCTATAAAAATCATTGATGGGGAAATTGAACAACAATTACCAACTACTCAATTTGATAATAGTGTTGTAGAATCTGCTGGTTTATTAAAAATGGATTTTTTGGGGCTTAAAACCCTTTCAATTATCAGTGATGCAATTAAATTAATTAAGTTAAGACATTCGATAGAAATTAATATTGATGAAATTCCTCTTGATGATAAAAAAACATATGAATTATATCAAAATGGACAAACAAATGGAACATTTCAGTTTGAATCAGCAGGTATGCAGAGATATTTGAGATTATTAAAACCTGACAAATTTGAGGACTTAATTGCAATGAACGCCCTTTATAGACCTGGTCCTCTTGAATATATTCCTAAATTCATTGCAAGAAAAAATGGAAATGAAAAGATACATTATGATTTACCTGAGCAAGAAGAGTTTTTGGTTGACACTTATGGAATAACAGTTTATCAAGAACAAGTAATGCTTTTGTCACAAAAACTTGCAAATTTTTCTAAAGGAGATGCTGATGTTTTAAGAAAAGCAATGGGTAAAAAGAATAAAGTTTTGTTAGATCAATTAAAAACAAAATTTATTGATGGGTGTCAAAAAAATGGTCATAAAAAAAATAAAATTGATAAAATTTGGACTGATTGGGAAGCTTTTGCAGCCTACGCCTTTAATAAGTCTCATTCTACTTGTTACTCTGTTTTAGCCTTTCAAACTGCTTATTTAAAATCTAATTACCCATCAGAGTTTATGGCCTCAGTTTTAACTCATAATTTAAATGATATTTCTAAATTATCTTTTTATTTAGAAGAGTGTAAAACTATGGGAATTTCAATACTAGGTCCCGATGTAAATGAAAGTGATATGAATTACTCTGTAAATAAAGACGGGCATATTAGATTTGGATTAGGAGCAATCAAAGGAGTAGGTTCTTCTGCAGCTGAATATATAATAAATGAAAGAAAAAAAAATGGAGTTTATAAGGACCTGTTTAATTTTTTTATTAGAATGAACTCTAGATCAACAAATAAGAAGGCTTTTGAATCACTTATATTCGGTGGAGCATTTGATAAATTCACAGAGGGAAAGCGTTCATTATTTTTTGATTTTAATGAAAATAAACAACAAACATTTTTAGAAATTTTAATTAGATTTTCAACTTTGTATAGGCAAAGTCAAAATACACCTGTTTTATTTTCAGGTCAAGATACAATACAAAACCCTATAATACCTACTTCAGAGGACTGGCAAGAATTAAAAAAATTAAGAAATGAGAAGCAAGTTTTAGGAATGTATGTCTCTGGTCATCCATTAAATAAATACTCTGAAAAAATAAAACATAGATGTAATTGTGAAATTATAAAATTAAATGATTTAAGAAACTTAAAGAATAAAAAAATTATTTTAGGTGGAATGGTAACTTTTTTTGACGAAAGAGAAACAAAAAACGGAAATAAATATGGAGTTTTAACTATTGAAGATTTTTCTTCTTCAAAAGAGTTTAGGATTTTTAAAAATTACGAATCTTTTAATAAATCTTATTTTAAAATTGGTTCCATTATTGAAATTGAAGCTACAGTTGAAAAGAACTATTATAATGATGATTTATCAATTAACATTAATAAAATTGATGATTTGGATAGAGAATGGAATTTTATTTCCGTCAATATTAATTATCCTCAAATAAATCAAGATAAAATTCATAAAATTATTGAAACCGTAAAAAATAATAAAGGAAAAACAAAACTTGGTTTAAATTTATATTGTTCTGAAAAAAATATTTTTTTACCATTAAAAAGCAATACTTTTTTTGTAAAGTTTTCTAAAAAATTTAAAAAAGAATTAAATAAATTAGGTATAGTTGAATATTTTTTAAATTAATTAAAAAAAGGTCTAATTTTTGATTTGCAAAAAAGAAAAAAAAAATTAGATTTGTTATTCTATTATTAAAAAAAAAAAAATGGCTTTACAAATAACTGAAGAAAATTATGATGAAGTTTTAAGTTCAGATAAACCAATACTTTTGGATTTTTGGGCTGAATGGTGTGGCCCTTGTAAATTAATCGGTCCAATTATTGACGAGGTTTCTGAGGAATTTTCTAAAACTGCAATAGTCGGCAAAGTAAATGTTGATGAAGCAAGTTCTCTTTCTAGTAAATATGGAATAAGAAATATACCTACTTTATTATACATTAAAAATGGTGAAGTAGTAGATAAACATGTTGGTGCTGCTAGTAAAAAAGAAATTTCAGATAAATTAAATGCCTTGATCTAATATTCTTTTAATGCATGTAGATATTAAATCTATAAATTATTTAGAAAATTTAGATTTTTTTGCGAAGCAAGTCGTTGAGGGTTTTATTACAGGACTTCACAAAAGTCCTTTTCATGGTTTTTCAGTAGAGTTTGCTGAGCACAGAATATATAATCAAGGTGAATCTATTAAAAATGTAGATTGGAAGTTGTTTGCTAGAACTGATAAAATGTTCGTTAAAAGATATGTAGAAGAAACAAATCTTAGATGTCATTTAGTCATAGATTCTTCTAGTTCAATGTTCTTTCCATTTAACGAAAAAAAATCAATAGATAAATTAACATTTTCAATTCTTTCATCTGCTTGTTTGATGAACTTATTTATGAGGCAAAGAGATGCATTTGGCGTTACACTTTTTTCAGAGTCATTAGATTTTCATCGAAACCCAAAAGCATCTAAAAAACATTATTTTCAACTCATCTATGAACTCGAAAAGAAACTAAAGACGAAAAGAAAAACAAGTATTAAAACTGATTTTTCTAAATCAATTAGTAGTTTGGTTGATTTAGTAAAAGAGAGATCTCTGATTGTGATTTTTAGTGATTTTCAAGGAACAGAAGAGTCTTTAAATAATTTATTTCAAAGTATTCAAAATTTAAAGTATAATAAACATGAAGTAATACTGTTTCATGTTACAGATCTCAACTTTGAGAAAGATTTAGAATTTTCTAGAGGATTTTATAAATTCATCGATTTAGAAACTAATGAAGAGATTAATCTAAACCCAAGTGAAATTAAGAAGCAATTTCAATTAGAAAAAGATGCTTTTTTTTCTTTAATCAAAGAAAAAGCATCTAAAAATAAAATTGATTATTATTTAGCAGATTTAAACATGGGTTTTCATCAAATGTTAAAATCATATTTGATTAAAAGAACGAAATTATATTAATTGATTTTAAAAATTTTAGAAAATTTATCAAATTTTAGAACTTTAAGTAAAACAATACTTATGTTATATTTACCATATATTTTTTTATGAATTCCTTGTCTGATTTCACTTTTTCTATGATTTATAAAAATATATTTTGGTATTAAAGTTAAAAATGATAAGTAAGCTATATATGTTGCAAGAAAAGATAAAAAATTAAGCTTAAATAAATAGCTCAGAGAAATAAAAAAATCTATTATTATTCTATTAATTAACACAATAATCAAGTCGAAAATCGGTAAGTTTTTAAATAACATAATTAAATTATTCCTGTGATTATAAAAAGTTTTTTTATAATTATTAGTAGCTAATGTTCCGCCTCCGTAATGAAAAACTTTACTATTGGGGCAATATCCTATAACTTTTCCAATTCCTTGAATTCTCCAACATAAGTCTATTTCTTCCTGATGCATAAAAAATTGTTTATCAAACCCCCCAACAGTTATAAATGTTTTTCTATCAATTAAAACACAAGTTCCAGAGGCCCAAAAAATTTTACTTGAGTGATTATATTGTCCATAATCTTTTTCAATCACATCACCAATTCTCCCTCTGCAAAATGGAATACCAAAGTAATCTATAAATCCACCTGCAGCACCTGAATATTCAAAGTAGTTTTTTTTATTAAGGTTTAAAATTTTTGGTTGAACTACAGAAAATTCTTTATTTAATTCAAGAAAATTTAATAATGGATTTATCCAGTTTTTAGTAACAATAACATCATTATTTATTAATAAGATGTACTTATTTTTAATTTTTTTTATTGCTCTATTATAACCTTCAGCAAATCCATAATTTTTTTCATGCGTAATAATTTTAATTTTTTTATAATTAGTTTTTAAAAATTGTTTTGATCCATCGATAGAATTGTTATCAATTACAACAATATCAGCTTCTTTGCTGTATTTTTCAATAATGGGGATTGTATTTTTTAACCAATGCAATCCATTCCAGTTTATAATTGCTACACATACTTTTTTCATCTTTTCCATCTATTGTGTGACCATAACCAAAATTCAGGTTTTTCAGTAATGCTTTTTTCAAGATATTCAACGCATTGTTCAGTTATATTATTATTTAATTCAAAAAATTCAACACTAAAATATCCTTGTTTTATTTTTTTCATTTTTGCATATACAACGATAGAGTTTATCTTTTTACTTAGTTTTTCAACTCCAGTTGAAAATGTTGTATGAGTATTCATAAACAATGTTTCATAAACATTATTAAGGTTTTCTGGTACTTGATCTGAAAGAAAAAAATATGTTTTAGAATTTTTCTTATTTTGAATTATATATTTTCCAGCTTTTGATTTATTTAACATTACTGCTCCAAATTTACTTCTTATTTTTAATATTAAATTGTTAAAAAAATTGTTTTTAAGAGGTTTATAAACAGCGTATATCTTTTTGTTAGTCAATATAGTTATTCTTGCAAATAACCACTCCCAATTAGAATAATGACTTGAAACAATAATTATATTTTTTTTGTTTTGGTTTCTTAGAATTATTTGAGAATTTTTTAGTGTTACTCTTTTTTTTATGTCATCTATATTAAAATCTAAAAGTTTGATGGTTTCAAATATTGTGTCTGTTAGAAATTTGTAAAATTTTTTTTTTAGTTTTTTAATTTCTTTTTTAGAATTTTTTGGATAGATTTTTTTGAGGTTTTTATTTATTACTTTACTTCTGTATGGAAATATGAAATATAGAACATTATTTAGAATTCTTGAGAGAAAATATAGTTTATCAATTGAAATTTTTGATAATATTTTAAAAAGGTATTTCAATTTTTTTTTTTTTTATGGTTTTTAAGAGAAGTTTAAAAATATATTTATTTACTATTATATTTAAAATGGATTTGAAATTAAGTTGAAGATATTAATAAATTAATTAATTTTACGCTTCTTAATTATATTTACTGTATATTAACAGGTAAGTAATTAATACTTTGGAGAGATGGCAGAGTGGTCGAATGCGGTGGTCTTGAAAACCATTGTACCGAAAGGTACCGGGGGTTCGAATCCCTCTCTCTCCGCACTATTCATCAGTTAACATAATAGGCATAATTAGAGCTATAGTGTTATTCATCTCATCGTCTGGTTCTATTGTAACGGCCCTAGCAGGTGTATTTAATTTTATTATGAGTTCTTCATGATTTAACGATTGAAGTATTTCTAACAGAAACTTTCCATTGAATGCTATTTTTAAATCTTCTCCTTCATATTTTAGATTCGATTTAATAACACTTAAGGCACTGTTATTTACATCATTATCTACAGATGAAACATTTAGTAAATTCCCCTTGATATCAAATACTATTTGGTTAGTACTTTTATTAGATAAAGGCATGACTTTTTTTATAGCACTAATTAGAACAGATCTGAAAATATTTAATGTATTGGGGTTGTCTTTTGGGATTACTTGCTCGTAATTTGGATAATTACCATCAATTAAACGACAATAGACTGTAATATTATTAAATGTAAAAATTGCATTAGATTCATCATAATTTATTTTAATTTCTTCATTGTAATCTGAAAATATATTTTTAATGATGTTTAATGGTTTTTTTGGTAGAATAAAAGAAGTTTTTTCTTCGGTTTGTTCATTTACTTTATGTTTTATCAATTTATGTGCATCAGTTGCTACAAAATTAATATTTCCTGAACTAACGTCACAAAAAACTCCGGACATTACAGGTCTTAATTCATCATTTCCTGCAGCAAATATAGTTTGAGTAATACTTTTTAAAAATACTTGCGAGTTTATAGTAATAGATTTTTCATTATTTAGTGTAGGTGTTTTAGGGAATTCATTTCCATCATAGAAACTAAAACTATATTCTCCATCTTCTGAAATTACCTTAACAATATTATTTTCATTATTTACTATGAATGTTAGTGGTTGTTCAGGGAAAGCCTTAAGAAATTCAAGTAACATTTTAGCATCTATAGCAATTGTACCTGTATCGTTAGATTCTATCCCAATATTTGTTTCCATTGTACAGTCTAAATCTGTTGATCTCAGTGTTAGTTTTTCGTTATTAATTTCGAATAAAAAATTTTCTAAAATAGGTAGTGCGTTATTCGGAGCAATAACACCAGAAATTAATTGTAAATGCTTTAACAAAGTTTGGCTTGATATTATAAATTTCATAAAACGGATTTAAATAATTAAAATTAAATATTAGAAAAAATTTAAATAAAGTTTGATTGTTTAATTCTTTTTTTTTAAAAAATTTTCAACATTTAAAAGATTTATTAAAAAGTCAATAAATCTTTTCTCTTTATTAAAATATTTTTGAATTGTTTATATTGTATTAAAATTAATTCTCCATTAAATAAACCATAAAATCTTTCCGTATCATAGTCTTTAATACTTGTTCTTCCTCTTAAGGAACTCTTTTTCTCAAAACCTATTAGTTCTATTTTTTTGCCATTTTTCAAATTAAGTGAAATGTCAAAAATGGGATTTCTTTTTATAATTTCTTCAATATTAAAATCTCTATTATTTTTTAAAAATTTTTCACTTGAAATATTTTTAAAATTAGAGAAGTATTTATTTGAAGAACTATCATCTGAATAAATTTTAAAAGAATGTATTGTATCTCTGTAATTTAAATGAACACTCTCAATTTCATTATCATCATAATTAAAGATTATTTTATCTTTCCAATCATTTTCTTCGCAAGAAAATCTAGAACTTAAATATCCATTAAACCCAGGAATAGAAACAACGTATGGTTCACTGGAATCTTCAAGAATCATATAAGTTCCCAGCTGATCTTGTGTATTTCCTCCAACATATATAGTTTTTATTTTTTTTTCATTTGAATATAAACTAACTTTTGTTCTTTGGATACTCATTCTTTTAAGTATATTTTCTTTTTCATTTACAGCAACTGGTCTCTTGATTTCAATATCTCTTAAGGTTTCAAGTAAATAATTTATTGCTTCTTTTTTAACAGCAAATCCATTTTTCAATTTCCAAACTTCGTTTTCTTTTTTTAAAATAACTTCTTTTGGAGTTTTGTTTTTTATTTCGATATAATCAATGGCTTCAATATTATTAATAGAAAAATTTCTTTTATCTGTTAATTTTTCATGAGAGCAGGAAAAGAAAATAATTGTAATTAATGGTAAGATTATTTTTTTCATTTTAATTGTATTTCATGCGTCTTAAGAAATAGGATGTTAAAAATATAATTAAAACATATAAAAGTGGAACTGTCAGATTAATTATTTTCCACTTTTCACTTCTTTCTTCTAATAATACTTTGTCAAGTTTGTTAATTTTGGTTTCTTTTTTTCTAATTTCAAATAAATAGTTTTCTTGTTCTTCTTCAAGTAAATAATTTAAAGAATTGAGAGCTAAATATAAATTATTATATTTTTTGAAAGAATTCCTGTCGTATCCTAATGCTAAAGGTATTTTTAACTCTGGGGTTACAAATAATCTATTATTTTTGTCTAGTTCTAAAAGTCTAGATTGCTTACTTCTTCCTATTTGGTTTGTTATAAAATTTCCATCACTTATGACTATCATTTTGTTTTTCTTATTACACTTGTCAATAAAATTTAATTTTTCTTTATAAGTTTCAGGAATTCTATTTTTAAAATTTGAATTAAATTCCCCCTCTAATAAAACACCCAAAATGAGTTCTCTTTTTTTATATAGGTCTTTATTATTCATGAAATTAACATCATTAAATGATACAACGTCCATTAAGTTTGAAGTTGTACTATATTCTGATGTTTGTAAGAGAATGTGTTTAGAAATATTATTTTCGATAGTATCAATAGTACTAGGAAATTGGGTCATAATATTTCCAATTCCCCTTGAAATTTTATGATTATTTTTGCCACTGACAACAGGAAAATAATCCCAAGGAAATGGCAATAAAAGTCCTGTACTGTACTCTGTTAGCTTGATTCCTGAATTATTATAATCTCTAGCTATGTTTGAATTAATTCTAACTCCATATTTATATAGCATATTTCTTATATTAATATTTCGTTCTACTACTGGGATCTGAGGGTTTTTTTGTAGGCTATCTATATTTGTTTGTGAACCTTTAATCAACCAAAATGTTTTTCCTCCATTCATTATATATTGATCCAAAATTATTTTTTCTAGGAAAAAAATTGAGTCAGACGGGTTGTTAATTATTAGGCAATCAAAGTCTGATAAATTATATTTATAATCTGTATTATCTCCATCAATTACGTCATATAACTCAGAAAATTCATTTGATTGATGAATCATAATTGTATCAGTTACAATATAATTTTCTTTAGTTCTTAGATTTTTCTTTAAAGAATAAATCCAATCTCCATTATTTTCTCCATGTCCGCCTATTATACCAATCTTCTTCTTTTTCTCATGGTGATTTAACGCATTTTTAATCGATTTAATTAAACTAAATTCTAAATGATTCAGACATCTTTCAGCGTAATTTTCGTATATACAATTTGTTAAATTATCATTTTCTCCTGCACATTCAATTGGCCATTCTTTATCGAGATCATTTAAAAAAGAAACAGTTCCTTCATAATTTGTTTTATAACTAATTTCAGCACCCCAAATTATAAACTGATCCTTCAATTTTGGGTGAAAAGTCCAATTGACATTATTTTGTGAAAGTTCATAAATTTTTTTGTTTAAATTTTCTTTTTTATTTATTGAGTACAAGTCAATAAATTCATAATCGATTAATTTGTTGTAGTATTTAAACTCAGATAACAGTTGATCAATTTCTTTTTTTAAGCTTTTTAATTCTGGTGTAAATAACTTACCAGTAAAATATATTTTAAAATATATTCTATCATCAATTGACTTTAAAATATTTTTAGTTTGTTTAGATAATGTATATTTTTTTTCACTTGTTAAATCTAATCTACTGTGACCAATTTGGACTATTAAGAAATTGAATAATAGAACTAGTAATACTACACTAAAAATTTTTAAAAAAAAGTTATTCTTCATTATCTTTCTTTTAAAATTTCAATTGATACAAAAATAAAAAGAAAGGTCATTGACATAAAAAACATAATGTCTTTAATGTCAATTATTCCTTTTTTAAATCCTTCAAATCTTTCATTAACACTAAATAAACTTAGGAATTCTAAAACCTCCATTTTTTTAATCATTTCAACTCCTTCAACCATAAAAAGAATAGTAATAAAAGTTAATATAAATGCTATAATTTGTTTTTTAGATAATGCTGAGTAAAAAATACCTATAGAGATAAAAAAAGAGCTAATTAATAATAAACCAAAATATCCAGTTACAATCTGAGCTATATCAAGATTTTCTTTACTCAAATCGTTAATACAAAATACATATATTAATGTAGGAAGGAAAGTGATTATAATATATATAAGGCATGCAAGAAATTTAGCAATAATTATATTTTTTTCATTAATTGGCTTAGTTAAAATTAGCTCTATTGTTTTACTTTTTTTTTCTTCTGAAATAACTCCCATTGTTAATAAAGGAGTTAAAAGTAATAGTAATAATGGAACGAGTTCGAAAAAATTAGAAAGATTAGCAATTCCAGAGCTTAAAATATTTGGAGCAGGATCAGGAAATATCCAAATGATCAAACCAGTAATTGATAAAAAAAATCCAATTATTAAGTAAGTAGATGGTGAATTGAAAAAATTTCTAAGTTCTTTAATTAAAATTGCTTTCATATGTTTTAAAAGTCTATCAATATACTATCTTTTTCATTTATTCCAAGTAATTTATTTGCTCCAATTTCGCTAGTATTTCTTCTCATTATTGAGATTTCTAATAATTCAGCTGAATTAAAGATTGCTAAAATATCTCCTTCTTCGACATCACTGTATTTTTTGGAAATAACTTGAATTTTTTGATTTCTCCTCACTAGAATCGTGAAAGCTTTGTCTTGAATATTTTTTGAAAAAAAATCTTTTGAAATATTTGTTATTGCATTACCAAATCTATCTATATAAATTATTTCAGCTACAATAGTTCTTTTCTTATCAAAATCATCTATTTTAATTATAGGTTGACTTACTTTATTGTACATAAATGATGAAATTTGTTTTCCAAACTTTTCAATTTCGATTCCATCTGTAATTTGGCATGCTATTCTTGCAAAAATATGTAACATAGGAAAACGAGAATCTTTAAGCTCATTATTAAATTCAATTTGTATAATTTTTTCAATTTTTTTTGATTGAAAAATTATAGAGAAAACTCCGTTGTCAGTTCCTATGAAGTATTGATTGTTTACTTTCGCGATTACATGTTTTTTTTCACCGCTTATTTCAGAATCTAAACCTATAATATGTATTGTATTATCAGCAAAATTAGGATATGAATTTCTAAAAATA
This sequence comes from uncultured Flavobacteriales bacterium, assembly GCA_964435285.1. Classification (GTDB taxonomy): domain Bacteria; phylum Bacteroidota; class Bacteroidia; order Flavobacteriales; family TMED113. Next base: position 17,130 of record CAYSYA010000014.1, on the reverse strand, counting down.
TAAGCACATTGCCCTATATTAAATGGATCAATTTCATGGCTTATATCAACTATATTAACAGATTTAGAATTTGCATATATAAATCCCTTAACACTACTTATAAAGTGGTCTTTAGTTCCATAATCTGAAGTAAGTGTAATAATTGACATTTTTTTACTTTGAATATATCTAAATTACATATTTATTTTTTACATTGTATAATTAAATTTTTTCTCTTTTGGTTGAAAAGAAAATAATATTAAAAAATTTAGATTTACTTGATCTTTTTGGTGAAAATGAAATCAAATTAAAAATCATAAAATCCTATTACCCGAAATTAAAAATTACATTAAGAGGGGAGGTGATGATTATATTTGGAGAAGAAAGTTTAACCCAAGATTTTGATTTTAAATTCAATAATTGTTTACATAGATATGAAATGAATAATAATTTATTGGAGAGTGATATTCACTATATTTTTAGTAATATAGACAACGATTTTTTTAATCAAGAAATTATTCTACATAGTCATTCTGGTCAAATTATAAGAGCACGTACTAAAAATCAAAAAAAAATGATTGATATGTCTTCGAAACATGATTTGATGTTTGTTACTGGCCCTGCAGGAACTGGTAAGACATTCACATCTGTTGCCCTTGCAATTAAGGCTTTAAAAAACAAAGAAGTAAAGAAAATTATTCTTACCAGACCTGCAGTTGAAAGTGGTGAGAATTTAGGTTTTTTACCAGGTGATTTAAAAGAAAAGTTAGATCCTTATATGTCACCTATATATGATGCGTTGTCCGATATGCTTCCCTCAACCAAACTGAAAAGATTTTTGTCTGATAATATTATCGAAATAGCTCCTTTAGCCTTCATGAGAGGAAGAACATTAGATTCTGCTTTTGTAATTCTTGATGAAGCTCAAAATGCAACTATCTCACAAATGAAGATGTTTCTAACGAGAATGGGAAGCTCTGCAAAATTTATTATTACTGGGGATATTTCTCAAATTGATTTACCAAAAAATCAAAAATCTGGATTACTTCATGCTATAAATATTTTAAATAAAGAAAAAAAAATAGGATTTTTACAACTTAGTGAATCCGACGTGATAAGACATAAATTAGTACAATTAATAATTAAAGCCTATAATAATGAATAATACTATAGTTAATACCAATTTTAAATTCCCTAATCAAACATCTTTTTATAAGGGAAAAATCAGAGATGTCTATAATATAAATAACGAAATTCTTGTAATGATTGCTACTGATAGAATTTCTGCATTTGACACTGTTTTACCAAAAGGAATTCCTTATAAAGGACAGGTTCTCAATCAAATTGCAAGTTCTTTTTTAGATATGACTTCTAATATAATACCTAATTGGAAGATGTCAACCCCTGACCCAGTTGTTACTATCGGAAAACTTTGTGATCCAATTAAAGTTGAAATGGTAATTAGAGGATATTTGTCTGGTCATGCATGGAGGGAATATAATTCAGGAAAAAGAACAATATGTGGTGTTCCGATGCCTGATGGCATGAAAGAAAATGATAAGTTTCCTCATCCAATAATTACCCCAACTACAAAAGCAAGTGTTGGTCATGATGAAGATATATCTAGAGAAGAAATAATATCTCAAGGATTAGTTTCTGAGAAAGATTATAATTTTTTAGAAGATAAAACTTTAGCATTATTTAATGCAGGTACAGAATATGCTAGAGATAAAGGTTTAATTCTTGTAGATACAAAATATGAATTTGGAAAAGATAAAAATGGAGAAATACTACTAATTGATGAAATTCATACACCTGACTCCTCCAGGTATTTCTATCTTTCTGGCTATGAAGAAAGACAAGAAAAAGGTGAAAAACAGAAACAACTATCGAAGGAGTTTGTTAGACAGTGGTTAATTGAAAATAATTTTCAAGGAAAAGAAGGGCAAGTTATTCCTGAAATGAATGAAGATTTTATAAATTTAGTTTCTAACAGATATATAGAGTTGTTTGAGAAAATTACCAATGAAAGTTTTGATAGAGTCGATGTTTCAAATTTATTAAACAGAGTGGAAGGAAATATAATGAATGCAATTAGCTAAATATATAAGATCCAATTCTAAACATATTAGAGCCACATTTATTTGCTATCTCAAAGTCTTGACTCATTCCCATGCATAAGATTTTAAAATTAGAATTACTTTTATAAAGTTTAAATAGTTTATTAAATTCTTGTGTAATCAATTTTTTATTTGTTGTTGCGGTTGCCATCCCCATTAGTCCCTTTATCTTTATGTTTGAATATTGATTAATTTCATTTTTGATTGAATTAAAATCAGATACTGATAAACCAAATTTACTTTCTTCCTTAGCAATTTTAATTTGTATTAAACATTTTGTTAAGCTTTGTTTCTTCTCAGAAATAGAGTTGATTTTTTCTAGTAGCTCAATGCTATCAACGGAATGAATTAAATGAATAAAAGGAATTATATATTTTACTTTATTTTTTTGAAGATGACCTATCATGTGCCATCTTATATCCTTTGGTAGCTTTTCATATTTTTTTAATAGTTCTTGTACTTTATTTTCACCAAAGTCTCTGTGCCCTAATTTATAAGCATTAAGTATTTCTTCAATGCTTCGGTTTTTTGATACAATAATTAAATTACCGTCACCAATAATTTGTTTAATTTTTTTAATTCTTTCTTCAATCATTTTAGTTCCATAATTAGTAATCCTGTTCTTAATTTTGGAAGAATAAAAGTGCTTTTTGGTGGTAAAGTATGATTCTTATTTGCTGTGTCAAAAATTGTTTTTAATTCAATTTTAGGTAGTAAAAAAACCAAATTATTTTTTTTATCAATCTCTTTAATTTTAAAGTCTGAATCAGCTACATAGGTTATTTTATTGGTAGTTTGTAAATTATTAATATTTAAAATTGGTTTTAATATTTTTTCAGATAAATAAATTAAAGGATTGAAATCATTTTTACTTTCTGTATTTATTAAATTAATAGAGTACCACTTGTTATTTATGTATATTTTGATTTCATTTTTATTAACAGGAATTATTTGTTTAGTTTCTTTAATGAGTTTATTCTTTTTAATATAATTTAAAAGATTTTTCTTATCGATATTGCTTGGGTTGGAGATTATTCTATGAAAACTTTCTAGCTTTAATTGATTTGAAGATATAATAAATGCTAAACAGGGGTTGTTAAGTTGGTTGTTTTCATTATATGAGTTCGATGAAGCAATTCTGTGATGTCCATCTGCAATATAGAGATTTCTTATTTTAGAAAAATATTTTTTTATTACTTCAATCGTCTTAGTTTCATTAATTATCCATATTCTATGTTTTTTTTCATCATTAGTAGTAAATTCATAATCAGTTTTATCTTTAATTTTATTTAAAATTAAATTCTCAATATTGTCGTCTTTGTTATAAGTTAATAAAACTGGTTCAGCATGAACTTTACAATCTTCTAAATATTTTTCAAATAAAATTTCTCTTTTTTTTAATGTGTTTTCATGTTTTTTTATGTATCCATTGGTATAATCTTTTGTTGAAACCCCACAAATGAAGCCAATAAAGTTATTATTTGAATCAGATTGCTCATATAAATAAATACTTGCTTTTTGTTTTAAAAGAATTTTTTTTTCCTTAAAACTTTCTATTTTTTGTTTTATGCTTAAAAAATCATTGCTTCCTTTCTTTTCCTCTAAAATTTTTAAATAGCTAATGTTATTAGATTTTAACTCATTTTTTATTTCATTTTCAGAGTATTCTGGGTATGATCTTATTGAAAAATTTTTTAATTTTTCTTTTGCTGCAATTAAAGCTTGAAATTCAGAAATTTTTACCAATTTATTTTTTGTAAATATTAATTATTTGTTCTGCTAGTTCTAAACCTATTCTGTTTTGAGATTCTATCGTTGAACCCCCAATGTGAGGAGAAAGAGATATTTTTTCGTTCATTAGAATTTTAACACTTGGTTGTGGTTCATGTTCAAATACATCTAAGCCTACAGATTTAACCTTTTCATGTTCTAACTCAGATATTAGTTCCTTTTCGTTAATTATGCCACCTCTTGCTGTGTTAACAATACATACACCATCTTTCATCATTTTAAATTCTTTTTTTCCTATCAATGCTTTATCATTAATTTTTGGAATGTGAAAAGAAATGAAATCAGAGTTTTTTAATACGGTATTAAAAGATGAAGAATTTATTTTAAAATTTACTTTTTGGTCGTCAAAAAAGTTCAGATTTATAATACTTTCATTAATATGTTTGTCATGAAAAATAATGTTCATTCCAAGACCTATTCCAATTTTTGCAACTTCTCTACCTATTCTACCAAAGCCAATAATTCCAAGTGTTTTTTTATTTAACTCAGTTCCTTTTGAGTACTTTTTTTTTAAAATCTTAAATTTTTTTTCACCCTCTAAAGGCATACTTCTATTTGAGTTGTGAAGATATCTTGCTAAATTAAAAAAGTGGGCAAAAACTAATTCAGCCACAGAAATAGATGATGCTGAAGGAGTGTTAATAACATGAATTCCTTTATTTTTTGCATATTCAACGTCTATATTGTCCATACCAACTCCTCCTCTGCCAATAATTTTTAAATTTATGCATCTGTCAATTAGTTCTTTTCTAACTTGTGTTGCAGATCTAACTAATAAAACCTCAATTGCATTAGCATTTATAAACTCAATTAATTTTTCTTGTTCTACTTTTGATGAAATGACTCTAAATCCGTTAGATTGAAGTTTTATTTTTCCATTTTCAGAGATTCCATCGTTTGCTAATATTTTCATACTATGCTTTTTTTTCTAATTCATTCATAACTTCAACCAAAACATTTACACTCTCAAGACTCATTGCATTATACATTGAAGCTCGATATCCTCCAACTGACCTATGTCCTTTTAAACCATTTATTCCATTTTCATTCCACATTTCGTTAAATTTCTTTTCAAGTTTAATTTCATTTAATAAAAAAGTAGCATTCATTATTGATCTGTCATTTTTATTAACTGTTCCTGAAAATAAAGGGTTTTTATCAATTGTTTGATATAATAAGTTTGCTTTTTCAATATTTCTTTTTTCAGCCCACTTTACTCCACCATTTTTTTTAAGCCATCTTAAGTTTAGCATTGAAACATAAACTGAAAAAACAGGGGGAGTATTAAACATACTCTTTTTGTCAATATGAGTTCTGTAATCTAGCATTGTTGGTATGTTTCGACCAGTTTTTCCAAGTATGTTGTCTTTTACTATAACTAAAGTTGTACCAGCTGGACCTAGATTTTTTTGAGCTCCTGCGTAAATTAAATCAAACTGATTTATATTAATAACTCGGCTAAATATATCAGAGGACATATCACAGACTAAACTTACAGGTGAGTTTGGAAAATCTTTTATTTGAGTTCCGAATACAGTGTTATTAGATGTACAATGAAAATAACAAGCATCCGTTGGAATATTATAATTTTTTGGAATGTAGCTATAATTTTTATCTTTCGAGCTTGCTATTGTGATGGTGTCACCAAATATTTTTGCTTCTTTGATAGCTTTTGCTGACCATGTCCCCGTGTCAAGATATATAGCTTTCCCTTTTTCTTTCATTAAATTTATTGCAACCATTAAAAACTCCAAGCTAGCTCCGCCTTGTAGAAAAAGAACAGAGTATCCAGTTGGAATATTCAGTAATTCTTTTGTCAAACTTATGGCTTCATCCATAACATCAACAAAATCTTTACTTCTGTGAGAGATTTCAATCAGAGATAAATTTAAATTATTAAAGTTTAAAATCGATTCTGAAGCTTCTTTGAACACTTCTTGAGGTAGAATACAAGGTCCGGCGCTAAAATTATGTTTTAACATTATTTGTGTAAATACTTTTGTTTTTTGAGTAATTCTTCTTCAGATTCAACAATTTTTTCATTTGGGACACAGCAATCAACAGGGCATACAGCTGCACATTGGGGTTCTTCATGAAATCCTTTACATTCAGTACATTTACTTGGTACAATGTAATAAAACTCGTCATCTATAGCACTCATACTCTTATCAGCATCAATATTTTCTCCTGAAATAGATAAAACGTTTCCTTTTAAACTGGTTCCTTCTGAGAGTTTCCAAGGCATTGCACCTTCATATATAGCGTTGTTCGGGCATTCTGGCTCGCACGCTCCACAGTTAATGCATTCTTCAGTTATTTTTATAGCCATTTTTAAAAAATTAAGTAATATAAATTTATTCAAATATTTAAACATATAGTATATTTATTTTAGTTATTTATAAATATTTTAATTTGAATTTATCAGATAGAATTAAAGCTTTTGAAAAATTAGGTGATGTTTTACTAAAATTAATTAACAAAAAAGAACACCCGATATACAAAAAAATTTATAACGAAAACAAATTTTTCACCCAAAATAATGTTATCCATGCCCTTATTTCAATCTCTGATCTTCTCAAAAATTATAAAATTGAAAAATGGATAAGTTTATATAATTTAAGTACAAACAATAAATCAAAAAATATTGGTGTATTTATGGCAGGAAACATTCCGTTAGTCGGTTTTCACGATTTTTTATGTGTTTTAATTTCGAATAATAACTTTGTAGGAAAGCTATCTTCAAAAGACAGGATTTTGTTTAAATATGTCATAAAAAAACTTCTTCAAATTGAACCTAGATTTAAATCAAAAATTTATTTAAAATCAAATATTTTACAATCTGATTTATTTATATGTACCGGAAATGATATAACTGCTAATATATTGGAATACAAATTAAATGCAAAACCAAAAATTATTAGAAAAAGTAAAACTAGTATTGCAATTTTGAATGGGCGGGAAACAAATTTTCAGCTAAATAATTTAATGAAAGACATTTTTTTATATTTTGGTTTAGGATGTAGAAATGTATCAAAAATTTATTTGCCTAAAAATTACAACATAAATGGATTAAAAAAATATTTCAAAAAATATAGCAACATATTAAATCATGACTTTTATTTTAAAAACTTAAATTACTTTAAAGTTATTTATGAACTTAATAACTTAAACTTTTTAAATTTTGAAAGTATTTTGTTATTAGAGTCAAAAGATTTATTTTCCCCAATTTCAGTTATTTACTTTGAGTACTACGATAAACTAGATGATTATGTTTTTGATTTTTCTAAATTACAATGTGTAGTTTCAAATATGGATATATATAACTCAATCTCGTTTGGGAAGACTCAAAAACCTGGGTTGAAAGATTATGCTGACAATATAGATACTATTGATTTTCTTTTAAAAAATTAATTTTTTTTGTAAATTTAAATCTGTTTTCAACCTCATTTAACGAAATTTTTCTATGAAAAAAAATGTAATTTATTTACTTCTTTTTTTTCCCTTCTTTGTTTTTTCACAAGAAGTTTGTAACGATTACTATGCATGTAATTATGCATATGAAGGAGATTGTCAATACCCTGAAGAATATTATGATTGTAATAATAATTGTTTGAATGATGTAGACAATGACAACGTTTGTGATGAGTTAGAAATATTTGGTTGTACGGATGGTACTAATCTAGATGGAACACCAATGGCATGTAACTATAACCCTAATGCAACTGAAAATGATAGTTCTTGTATTTATCCAGGAATTATTTTTGATTGTGATGGAACGACTTGTTTGAATGATGCGGACGGAGATGGTATATGTGATGAAAATGAAGTTTTTGGATGTAACGATCCTGATGCATATAATTTTGAAAATAGTGCAACTGAAGATAACGGTACTTGTTGGTACCCAGTTTTTGGGTGTTTAGATCCTTTAGCTGGTAATTATAATCCTTATTCAGAAATTGATGATGGCTCTTGTTTGTTTTCCCCTTGGGAATTTAATTCTACAGATTGTAATATGACAATTTTGATTCCTGACAATGCTAATCTGATAATAGATGAATATAATTTAGAATTTGGTGATTGGATTGGTGCTTTTTATAAAGATGAAAACAATAATTTACTTTGTGGAGGTTCTGTCATGTGGAAAGGAGAAACAACTTCTATTGCAATTTGGGGCGCTGAAAGTGGTTCAGACAATGGCTTTCAGGAAAATGAAGAAATTATTTGGAAAGTTTTTCAAAATGAGTCAGAAGATACATTAATTCCTAATTATATATTTGGCTCTAATTTTTATAATTGTAACGGTCTAGGAGGATTAGCTGAATTATCAGTATTCAATCAAGAAATATATTTTCCTGCTGGCTGGACAATATTTTCATCCTACATAGTTCCTATTGAAAATGATATTGAAAAAATATTTAGTGGTGTAAGTGATTTAATTATTGTCAAAGACCAAAATGGTGATGTTTTTTGGCCCACATTAGGTATTAATCAAATAGGTCCAATTAGTTATAATGAGGGATATATTGTTAAAATGAATTATGAGTCTACTGGAACCAATATATTATTTACAGGCTCTTCTGTTCCCTCTGATTCGGAATTTAATATTAATGAAGGTTGGAGTATAATATCTTACTTAAATAAAGAGTCCGCACCTGTAGAATATTTGATGGAGGAGATAGAAGAAAATTTAATAATTATTAAAGATGAAGATGGTCTAATTTATTGGCCTCAGTTTGGTGTTAATAGTATGAGTAATATGCACCCTGGAAGGGGATATCAAATAAAGTTAAATTCTCCCTCAGAATTTTCTTATTTACCTTCATCTAATGCTAGATTTATTAATCCTGACTTTGCTAACCAAAGAGTTTATTTTAGTAAAATTAAAAAAACTGGTCAAAATATGACATTAGGTATTCCTATTTCTAGTTGGAGTTACTTGCCTAGTATTGGTGATGAAATTGGAATTTTTACGTTTGATGGAAAATTAGTTGGTTCTACCGTATTTAATGGTCAATCAATAGCAATATCAATATGGGGAGATGATGAAACAACTTTAGAAAAAGATGGTATTTTTTCCGGTGAAAAGTTCATTTTAAAATTATGGGATAGTAACTTGAATTGTGAGAAAAACTTAATTATTAGTGAATGGGTAGAAGGAAGTGATATATATTATCCCAATTCAATTAATGTAGTTAATTCCATTTCTATAATTAATGATGAATTAATTAGTAATGAAATTATAAAAAAATTCAATTTGATGGGCTGTTTGATAAAAGGTCATGAAAAAAATCAAATTATTTTTTCTCAATTTGAAAATGGAAAAGTTTCAAAAGAAATAAATTTTTACTAATAATTGACCATTTCAAAGCACCCAAGATCAGGAAGTAATACTCTGTAATTACCGTTTATATCATAAGGTACAAGATTTGCGGTAGTTTCCGAGCCAATATTTATGGCTGGAGAAATAGAGTCAAGTTCAAAATTCCAAATATCAACATCAATAAACCTTGGGTCACTATTTATTAAACATTGATTAAAATTAGGATCATTAAGTGGGTTATATATTGTCGTGTCAATTTTTACTAAACAGTGATCAAAGTTATAATTAAATAGAGATTCATTATTATTATCTAGTAAAAGTTCATTTTCATTATCTCCATAAATAATACAATTGCTAAAATTAGCTTGTTCAAGATTTCTATTTTGGATTGTCCCATTTATATCTTCATAATAGTTGTTAAGGAAAATATTTGGTGTTTGCCTACTTAGTGTAGAGTAGTAATTTGCAAAGGTACAATGCTTAAAATCATATTTGCCTCCAAAATTTAGTGCTAGGCCAAATTGTCCACAGTTAGTGACTAATAAATTCTCACCAATTACGTGTGAATCTTGAGCTAATATTCCAAGGCCTGACATATTATTTATGATAGTATTTTTGAGTTCTAAACTTGGATTTTCGTTTACTGTAGAGTCAATTTGGATTCCAATTGTTCCGTTTTGAATAATTGTATATTCTATTTTATTATTTATGCTTCCTGCTGTTAACCAAATTTTTCCCCATTGACCTGGAATATTTTGATAATAACTTTCTAGCCTGTCTCCTTGAACTGTAATTAGTTGATCATTTGATTGACCGCCATTCATAATCAAAGAACTAGATTCTGTAACAATTATATTAGAGTTATTGTGTAAATAAATATTAGAGCCAGCTCCAATATTTAAAGTTGCTCCGTTAGTAACCCATAAATCACCATATATAACATGAGGTTTATCATTATTCCAAAAAGAAGAGGTGTTAATATTGAAAAATTTGTATTCAAAAATTCCATCGCCATCAAAATCTATTGAATCAACATACTGAAATTCTGATTGATGATCGGAGATGCCAGGATAGAAGTACGCATCAATTCCCCAAGCAGTTAAATCAACGTTTTGATTAGTGTTATCATAATCAAAAATGATTTTATCTTGTTCTATGAAATATGAATTTAAACCATCGTTTGGGTTGATATTTACGTCAGCAAATACATAGAGACTATCTTTGGCTCTAATTAAAATATCATTAACTACAGTTCCACTTTCTCCGTCAACATTAATTCTGAAAGGTGATGTTTCTCCTCCATTTAGATATACATTTTCTAAATTTATATCACTATTGCTGTTATTGTATACTTTTAAGTATCTAGTTGCAGAACCTACTGTTGTAAAGACAGTATCAAATAGTAATGTGTCAACTGAGAATGACAATGAACCTGAATTCCCCCCTCCAATTATATCATCTTCGTTGTTACAGCTAACAATAAAAAATATTGCTAAAATTAGTGTATAAATAACTCTCATATAGATTAATTTATTTACAAATTAAGAAATAACAAATTGAAAATAATATTATTAGTTATAAAATTATTCATAATTAATTTTTACCATTCATTTGTATTCACTAAATTTGGCTTCCTTTTAAAAAAAAAAATATTATGAAAAAAGGTGTACATCCAGAAAACTACAGACTAGTTGCCTTTAAAGATATGTCAAATGGCGAAACTTTTATTACTCGCTCATGTGCTGATTCTAAAGAAACAATTAAAATAGATGGTGTTGAATACCCACTTATAAAAAGAGAGATTACAAGTACTTCTCATCCCTTTTACACTGGAAAGATGAAGTTAGTTGATAGTGCAGGAAGGATAGATAAATTTTACAGTCGTTTTGGTAAAAATAAAAATGAGTCAGTTAATCAAAAAAAGGATAAAAATCTATCTTCTGAAGAGTCTGATGCTGATGAAGTTTCATTAACAGAGGAAACACCTAAAGTTCAGGCGTCTGTAGAGGAAACTTCTACTGAGGAAACCTCTACAGAGGAAACACATATTGAGGAAGCACCTAAAGGAGATGCTTCTTCAGAGGAAGTGTCTGCTGAAAAAAAGTAAAAAAGAAGAAAATACTTAATTTTTACTCCTATTGTCATAATAAAAATAGTATGAATTACATTCTCTGTGATCCAATAAATATAGAAAAGTACTATCCGTTTACTTTAACCCGTCCTTTTTGTGAAATGAGGGTTTTTGGAGGTACAATAAAAGAACGTTGGGAAAAGCTACTGGGCTGTGAGGTTTCTCAAATAACTAGAAAATATTTATCTAAGTTATATCCAATAAACCTCAAAGTGGGAAAAAATACTTTAATCTTCTCTGACTCACCAATTAATTTAGATCAAGTTAAAACCTTTGAATTATTGGTAACACAAGAAGATATTGATAATAAAAAAGATTGGTTTAATGAAATTAAATTATTAAAATTAAATTATAACTCTGTTGTTTCCCCTGTTTCTTATTTTCTTGATTCGCCTTATTTTTTAAAACATTATAAAAGCAATGTTGATTGTTCAAGTAGTCCATTTTTAAATGATGAAGAAGGTCCAATTTTCATCGAGGATGATGTTACTATTATGGAGGGAGCTATGATAAGAGGTCCTGTGTACATTAGTAAAGGATCTATAATAAAAATGGGAGCAAAAATTTATGGCCCAACTATTATTGGTCCGTTTTGTAAGATTGCGGGAGAAATTTCTAACTGCATATTTTTAGGATATTCAAACAAGTCTCATCATGGTTTTTTGGGTCATTCAATTATTGGAGAGTGGTGTAATATTGGTGCTGGAACAAGTAATTCTAATCTTAAAAATAATTATGAAACTGTTAAAATGTGGGATTATGAAGAAAAAAAATTTAAAGATACTCAAGAACAATTTTTAGGTCTATTTTTGGGTGATCATTCAAAATGTGCGATAAATACCTCTTTTAATACTGGAACCACTGTTGGTGTCAATTGTAATATTTTTGGTTCTAGTTTTCCAAGAAATTATGTTCCTTCATTTTCTTGGGGCGGGTCTTCAGGATACAAAGATTATAATGTTAAAAAAGCAATTGAAACTGCAAAAAAAGTAATGAGTAGAAGATCTATTAAAATGTCTTCTCATTATGAAAATATGTTAATTGAAGTCTTTCATATGACATCATCATTTAGGTTTTAACTGACATTTTGCCATATTTTTTTTTTGGCATAAATATTGTTATATAAAAAAGTATAAACACACATTAAATATGAATCCATTTTTTTTAGACAATATAGATGATAAGTCTGATTTAATTCCACTTCTATCCCTTGATGATGAAGAAAGAATAAATTCAACAAAAGTACCTAAGGAATTACCAATTTTACCTTTGAAAAATACAGTCCTTTTTCCTGGAGTAGTTATTCCTATTACCGTTGGAAGAGAAAAGTCTAAAAAATTGGTCAAAGAATATTATGTTGGAAAAAAAATCATTGGTACGGTTTCTCAAAACGACACAACTGTTGAAAACCCTGATCCTAGCCATTTAAATAAGGTAGGTACTATGGCAAAAATCATGAGATTATTTAAAATGCCAGACGGAACAGTTACTATAATTATTCAAGGTCTTAAAAAAATCAAATTAAAAGCAATTACTCAAACAGAGCCATACTTCAAAGCTACTGTAATTACCTTTATTGAAAATTATCCCAAAAAAAATAATGATAATTTTAAAGCACTTATAAGCTCCTTAAAGGATACTGCATTAAAAGTAATTAAAGAGTCTCCAAAAATACCATCTGAAGTGGCATTTGCTGTCAACAATATAGAGAGTAACTCTTTTTTAGTAAATTTTATTTCTTCAAACATGAACCTTAAGGTTTCAAATAAACAAAAAATGTTAGAGGAACCTTCATTAGAAATTAGAACAAAAATGGCTTTAAAGTTTCTAAATGAAGAGTTGAAGGTATTGGAAATGAAAAATGAAATTCAATCTAAAGTTAAATCAGATTTAGATGAACAACAGAGAGAATACTTATTAAATCAACAATTAAAGACAATTCAAGAAGAATTGGGGGGTAATGTTCATCAAGAGGAAATTGAAAACATGAGAAAAAAAGGAGATGAAAAGAAATGGAATACAAAAACTAAAAATCATTTTGAAAAAGAATTAAATAAACTTCAAAGGATGAATCCACAAGTCGGTGAGTATGGTGTTCAGAGAACATATATAGAAACGCTTCTTGATTTACCTTGGAATGAATTTACTAAAGATCAATTTAACTTAAATAAAGCTAAAAGAATTCTCAATAAAGATCATTTTGGTTTGGAAAAAGTTAAAAATAGAATATTAGAGTATTTAGCTGTTTTAAAATTAAAGGGTGATATGAGATCTCCAATTATTTGTTTGCATGGGCCTCCGGGAGTTGGTAAAACCTCTCTAGGTAAATCAATTGCTGCAGCTCTAGGTAGAAATTATATTCGTATGTCTTTAGGTGGATTAAGAGATCAATCAGAAATCCGAGGACATCGTAAAACTTACATAGGTGCAATGCCAGGTAGAGTTATTCAATCAATTAAAAGGGCAAAGTCTTCCAATCCAGTTTTTGTTTTAGATGAAATTGATAAATTAAGCCGAGATTCATTTGGTGATCCTTCTGCGGCAATGCTAGAAATGTTAGATCCCGAACAAAATAATGCATTTTATGATAATTACATTGAAACTGGTTTTGATTTATCAAGAGTTCTTTTTATTGCTACAGCTAATGATATAAGTGCTATTGAACCTGCATTGAGGGATAGGATGGAATTAATTGATATTTCAGGTTACACAATTAATGAAAAGTTTCACATTGCAAAAAAACATTTACTTCCTAAACTTTTAATTGATCATGGATTAAAATTACAAGATCTTAAAATTGGTAAAGTTGAGTTCGAAAGTATTATTGAAAATTACACCAGGGAATCAGGCGTTAGGGATCTAGAGAGAACATTGGCTAAAATTATCAGAAACACAGCAAAGCATGTTGCGTTGAATGAGAAATATAAGAAAGATTTAAATTCAAATACAATTCTTGAAATTCTTGGTCCAAAAAAAATTGAAAAAGATAGATATGAAAATAATGATAATCTTGGTGTTGTAACTGGCTTGGCTTGGACCCCAAGAGGAGGTGATATATTATTTATTGAGTCATCTTATAGTTCAGGAAAGGGGAAATTAACAATGACTGGTAATATTGGTAAAGTTATGGAGGAGTCATCTAAAATTGCATTAGAGTATTTAAAATCTAAATCTTTAGTTGAAAATTTAGAAACTGATTTTTTCAAAAAAAATGATATTCATATTCATGTTCCTGAAGGAGCTGTTCCTAAAGATGGTCCTTCAGCTGGTATTACTATGTTAACATCCCTTGCATCTTTGTTAAGAAAGAAAAAAGTAGCTAAAAATCTAGCAATGTCTGGTGAGATTACACTGAGAGGTAAAGTTTTACCTGTTGGTGGAATTAAGGAGAAAATACTTGCCGCAAAGAGAGCTGGTTTAAAAAAAATAATTTTATGTGAGTTAAATAAAAAAGATGTATTGGATATTCATCCATCTTACATTAAAGGATTAAAATTTTTCTATGTAAATAAAATGGAAGAAGTCCTTGATATTGCTCTTTTAAAAAGCTAATTTAGCTTGTTTTGGTTAGGCTTACATTTATAACATTATTTTTTGTTTCTAATTTTTCTCTCTCCCAAATAGGTGGATTGAGCACCTTTGAGTTTTTGAATTTACAAACATCTCCAAGAATTAATTCACTTGGAGGTTATGCTCCAAATGTAATAGATCAGGATGTAAATTTAGGTTCTTTTAATCCAGGCTTGATAAATTCCCAAATGAATAAAAAATTTACAATTAATTATATTAACTACCATTCAGATATTAATTACGGTTCTGTTTTGTATGGTCATTGTTTTAATGAGAAACAAAATCCTTTTTTATTTTCTTTAAACTATATTGATTATGGTTTTTTCTCTGAGACTGATGAGTTTGGTAATATAACAGGAGAATTTAGTGCGTCTGAATATTTATTTTCAGTTGGGCATTCAAAAAAAATATTTAATTTGGATTCATTAAGATTTTTTAATTTTGGATTTAATATTAAATCTGCTATATCTCAACTTTATTTTGAAAAATCTTTGTCTATACTGTCCGATTTTTCAATTATCTATAATAATGATAATAATAAAGTTACATCAACTTTAATGATAAGGAATTTAGGTTATCAAATTATTCCATATTACTCTGGAAATAGAGAGAGGTTACCATTAGAATTACTTTTAAGTGTCTCTAATCGTCTACAGCACATGCCGTTAAGATGGACATTTTCCTTACAACATATAGAAAAATTTGATTTAACATTCAATAATTCATCACAATCAGCTAATTTTTTAAATACTGATACCTCAATTGGTATTGGGCAAAAAATACTTAGACATTGTGTGTTTTCTACTGAGTTTTTATTTTCAAAAAATTTACAATTCAGGTTTGGCTACAATAACAGAAAACGTGCTGAAATGATACTTTTAAATAGGAAAGCAATGGTTGGTTTTTCTTTTGGATTTACTTTTAAAATTAATCGATTCAAATTTGATTATGCTAGACAATTTCATCATTTTTCAAATCCGATTAATAGTATTGGTTTAACTACTAATTTTTCTGCTTTTTGAAAAAAATAATAATTGCAATTGACGGAGAGTCTTCTTCAGGAAAATCATCTCTTGCTAAAGCACTAGCAAAAGAATTGTCTTACAAACATATAAATACTGGAGCCATGTATAGAGCTCTAACTTTTTTTGCAATTAAAAATAATTTTTTTTTAGGGGACAAAATTTTTTCACAAAACATCATTAAGCTAATTGATGAACTAAATTTTGAATTTCGATTAATTGATAATCTTTCTTATTTATTTGTTAATGGTAAAAATATGTCTGAACAAATAAGAACTAATAGAGTTTCAGATTTAGTAAGTTACGTAAGTACTATTTACGAGGTAAGAAAAAAAATTGTTGATATTCAAAGAAAATTAGGATTAAAAAAAGCTATAGTTATGGAGGGTAGGGATATAGGGTCTGTTGTTTTTCCATCTGCTGAACTAAAGTTATTCATAACAGCTAGTTTTCCAGTGAGAGTAGAAAGAAGGTACAAAGAGTTAAAGTCAATTAACTCAAAAATAACTAAACAGTATGTTACAGAAAATATTAAAAAAAGAGATTTAATTGATAAAAATAGGAAACATAGCCCTTTAATAAGGGTTAAAGATTCAATTTTAATTGACAATAGTAACATGACAATTTTTGAGCAAGTAGCTCTTATTAAAAATTATATCAAAAAAAACATATAAAAAGTTGGTAAAAGTCAAAAAAGAATTTACTTTTGCTGTCCCTTTGTGAAGAAAAACATTATTTTCTTGAGAAAGGTAATAATTTAGTTCATTGATTTATTGAGAGAAAAAGGTAAAATACCAATTTCTATTTGAGTATTCATTCTAGACAATTATTTAAATTCTTATACAATGAAGAGTTTGATCCTGGCTCAGGATGAACGCTAGCGGCAGGCCTAACACATGCAAGTCGAGGGGTAACAGAAAAAAGCTTGCTTTTTTGCTGACGACCGGCGAACGGGTGCGTAACACGTATGTAACCTACCTATAACTGGCGAATAGCCTACTGAAAAGTGGATTAATACGCCATAATATGTATTTAAGGCATCTTTTATACATTAAAGCTCCGGCGGTTATAGATGGACATGCGCAACATTAGCTTGTTGGTGAGGTAACGGCTCACCAAGGCAACGATGTTTAGGGGTTCTTAGAGGATGATCCCCCACACTGGTACTGAGACACGGACCAGACTCCTACGGGAGGC
>CAYSYA010000013.1:0-32170 GCA_964435285.1 uncultured Flavobacteriales bacterium | reverse complement strand
AAAAAAAAAAAAAAAAAAAAAAAAAAATAATTTCTAAGTATTAAAATTGAAAAAAATCATTCAAATATTAATTTTAATTTTTGTCGGTTTAATAAGTAAATCACAAGATGTCTCCGGAACAATAACTTCTAATAAAAAAAATGTGTCATTTGCAAATATTTTAATTAAAGGCACAAAAATTGGAGCTACATCAAATGAAAATGGATTATTTAAACTAAAAAATGTTCCACTAGGCAATCAAATTCTTTTAGTTTCTAAAATAGGAATGATTGAGAAAGAAATAAATTTAAAGGTAAAAAAAGGGGTAAATATATTAGATGTAGAGTTATCAATTTTTAACGAAAATTTAGACCAAGTTGTTATTAGTGGAACTAGAACTGCAAAAAAAATAATAGACTCCCCTATTATAGTTGATATAATTAATATCCAAAAATTAGAAAACCTTCAAGCATGTTATATAGCTGAAGGATTGAACTTCCAATCTGGTTTAAGAGTTGAAACTGATTGCCAAACTTGTAATTATACACAACTAAGAATAAATGGTTTAGATGGAGGTTATTCACAGATTTTAATTAATGGCAGAGCTACATTTAGTCCCCTTGCTGGTCTTTATGGACTGGAGCAAATACCATCTAATATGATTGATAGAATTGAGATTGTAAAAGGAGGGGGAAGCTCTATTTTTGGCTCCTCAGCCATTGGCGGAACTGTTAATATAATAACAAAAAATCCATCTAAAAACAGTTATCAATTTGGTTATAATCTATCAGCTATTAACACAGAATCCAACGATATGAATTTCCAAGCTAATTCTTCCGTTGTTTCTGAAAAAATGAATAGTGGAATTACATTTTTTTTAAATCAAAGAACAAGAACAACTTACGATCATAACGGTGATAATTTTTCTGAAATTCCTTATTTGCAAAACAAAACATTTGGAATTAATCTTTTTTATAAAATTTCAGAGCATAAGCAAATCAAAATTCATACAGGAAGTATTTATGAATATAGATACGGAGGAGAAATGATTGAGCAACCCCCTCATCTTAATATGCAATCTGAAGAGAGAATTCAAAATATTCTTTTTGGTGATATAAATTATCAAATTGATTTTAATAAGAACTCTAATTTCATTTCATACTTAGCAATACAACAAACAAAAAGAGAACACTATACAGGAATAAGACCAGAAATTGGATCTTTTAACGATTTAATATTTCTTTCTAATCCTCCTTACGGAAAATCAAATAACTCAACTTTCCAAGGAGGAATACAATTAAACCACGAAATGGATTACATATTTGGTTCAAATATGATTAGCACTGGTTTTGAATACATGATGGACGATGTATTTGATGAAATAAAATCATATAATTATTTAATTCAACAAAAAGTCAATAACCTTGGGGCATATCTCCAATCTGATTGGACTTTACATAAAAATTTTAATTTTTTAAGTGGAATTAGAGTAGATAAAAATTCATTAATCAATAGCATCATAATTAGCCCTAGATCTTCTTTACTTTATAAATTAAATAAAAACTTTCAACTAAGAACAACATATAGTAAAGGATTCAGAGCTCCTCAAGCATTTGACACTGATCTTCACATTGCATTTTCAGGCGGGGGAATTTCAACGATTCAATTAGCAAATAATTTAAAAGAAGAAAAATCAAATAGTTTAAGTAGTTCATTAAACTTTAATAAATCTACAAAAGAAAATTATTTTGGATTTACAATTGAAAGTTTTTATACCAGATTACAAAATGTTTTTTATCTCGATCCTATTGGATTGGATGAATCCGGAGAAATATATGTAAAAAGAAATGGAGACGGTGCTACTGTAAAAGGATTAAATTTAGAACTAAGAACAAATCTAAACAATAAAATACAATTTGAATCTGGGCTAACTTATCAGAGATCTGAATTTGATGATGCTATTAATTACTCTGTAAACTTAGAACCAAAAAAAGAATTTTTAAGAACTCCAAAAATGTATGGTTATGCAACTTTTGATTACTATTTAAACGAAAAAATTAATCTTATGACTAACTTTATTCACACAGGAAGAATGAATTTAGTTCATCTAGCAGGATCACCAAATCAAACAGAAGATGAATACGTTACATCTGAGATGTTTAATGTTCTAGGGATTAAAATTACTTACATAAAAAAAATTAAAAAATTAGACTCAAAACTTGAATTAAGCATAGGCGTTAAAAACTTAACTAATGATTATCAAAATAACTTTGATTCAACAAAAAATAGAGATAGTAACTTTATATATGGCCCAAGTTATCCAAGACAAATTTATTTTGGTTTAAATATGAAGTCATTATAATTTTTTTTAAATATTTTAATTAAATGAATATTCAAGATAGTTATCCAAATAAAATTATCTGTTTAACTGAGGAGTGTACAGAAACAATTTACTTACTAGGTGAAGAAAAAAGAATTGTTGGAATATCAAACTATGCTGTAAGACCTAAAAGAGCCAGAGAAGAAAAAAAAGTTGTTTGTTCATTTATCAATGCAAATATTGATAAAATAATAGACTTAAAACCTGACCTGGTTATTGGTTATTCTGACATTCAAGCAGAAATTGCTCATAAACTTATAAAAAGTGGGGTAACAGTTTGGATAAACAACTACAGAAGTGTTAAAGGAATTAAAATAATGATAAGTCAAATAGGTCTATTGGTAGGAAAACATTCAAAGTCTCTAAAAATTATAAGTGATATTGAAAAAAATATTAAAGAAATTAAATTAAGTAGTTCCAAAATGAAATATAAACCTAAAGTTTATTTTGAAGAATGGTTTAATCCACTAATAACAAGTATAAAATGGGTAACTGAAATAATTGAGATATGTGGTGGAAAAAATTTATATGAATCAAAAAATTCTAAATCATTAGCAAAAGATAGAATCATAAAAAATGATAATGAAATTTTAAATTACAATCCAGATATAATTTTTGTATCATGGTGTGGAAAAAAATTCAAAAAAGAAAAAATGTTAAGCAGAAAAAATTGGAATTCAATTGAAGCAATTAGAAATAATGAAATTCATGAGATAGATTCTAGTATAATTTTACAACCGGGCCCTGCCGCACTAACTGATGGATTAATGATTATTAACAAAATCATTAAAAATTGGTATAAAAACTATAACATTTAAATTATTATATTTAATAAAAATTTAATCATGAAAAATCTATTCTATCTTTCTTTTATTTTTATTTTATTTTCATGTCAAAATAAAAAAACTCAATCAACTATTAATTCAATTGAAAATCCGTTCTTTCAAGAATGGAACACCCCTTTTGGTGTCCCTCCTTTCAACTTAATCAAAGACGAACACTACATGCCTGCATTTGAAAAAGGAATGAAAGAAAATATGGATGAAATTGACATTATAGTAAATAATAAAGAGAAACCAACGTTTGAAAATACAATTGAAGCACTTGAAAGAACAGGAAAGTTATTAACTAAAGTACAACGTGTTTTCTCAAATTTAGCGAGTTCTAATACCAATCCTAAACTACAAGAACTTCAGAGGGAACTCAGTCCGTTACTATCAGCCCACTACGATAAAATTTCATTAAATGAAGGTTTATTCCTAAGAGTTGAAGAAATATGGAAAGAAAAAAATATTTTAAACTTAACAAATGAACAAAAAAAATTATTAGATGATACAAGAAAACAATTTGTTAGAAGTGGTGCTCTATTAAACAAAGAACAAAAAGAACAAATCACTACCATTAATTCTAAGATATCAGAACTCACTACTAAATTTGGACAAAATCTATTAGCAGAAACAAATGGTTTTGAACTTATTTTAGAAAAAAAAGACCTTGACGGCCTTTCTGAATCGGTTATTGCTGCGGCTGCTGAAGCTGCATCTCAAAAAATGAATAAAGCTGAGACAGATGATGAGAAAAACAAATACAAAGAAAAATATCTATTTACTCCTCATAGAACTAGTATGTATCCTTTTTTAACTGAATCTAGTAGACGTGATTTAAGAGAAATATTATATAAATCTTACATAATGAGGGGTGATAATAATAATGAAACAGATAATAAGACAATAACAGCCCAAATAGCAAAATTACGTGCTGAAAGAGCAAAACTAATGGGTTACGAATCTCATGCACATTTTGTTCTTGAGGAAAGAATGCTAAAATCACCTCAAGAAGTCTATGACTTACTAATCAAACTGTGGGAGCCTGCTTTGGACAGAGCAAAAAAAGAAGTAATTGATATGCAAGAAGTTGTAGTTGCTGAGGGTAAAGATTTCAAAATAGCTGCTTGGGACTGGTGGCAATACTCTGAAAAAGTTAGAAAAGAAAAATATGACTTAGATGAATCTTTAATAAAGCCATATTTATCTCTTGATAATGCATTGCAGGGAGTATTTAATACTACGAATAAATTATGGGGTATTAAATTTACCGAAATTTATGATGTTGACATGTACCACCCTGATGCTAGGATATGGAAGGTTGAAGATGAAGATGGAAGTCATTTAGGAATTTTTATTGGGGATTATTTTGTAAGATCAAATAAAAGAGGAGGAGCGTGGATGAGTAGCTTTAAAGGGCAATCAAATCTAGAAGGAAGAGAAAGACCAGTAGTTGTTAATGTATGTAACTTCCCTGCACCCGTTGGTGATTCCCCTTCACTATTAAGCTTTGAAAATTTAATCACCTTATTTCATGAATTTGGACATGCTATGCATGGAATTTTAACAAACGTGACTTATGGTAGTATGTCTGGTACATCTGGACCAAGAGACTTTACAGAATTTCCTGCTCAAATACTTGAACATTGGGCAAGTGAACCTGAAGTTTTAAAAACATTTGCAATTCACCATGAAACAGGGGAAACTATCCCTGATGATTTAATAAATAAATTATTAAATGCCTCTAAGTTTAATCAAGGATTTATTAATACGGAATATCTTGCTGCTTCCTTATTAGATATGGATTGGCATACAATTTCCTCTGATGAAGATTTGAAAGATGCTAATAAATTTGAAAGTGAGTCAATGAAAAAATATGGTTTAATTAATGAAATAGCCCCCAGGTATAGAAGCACATATTTTGCACACATTTTTTCTGGAGGATATTCATCTGGATATTATAGTTATGTGCATTCAGCAGTATTAGATTCTGATGGATTTGAAGCTTTCAAAGAAACAGGAAATGTATTTGATAAAGATTTAGCAAACAAACTAAGAACTCATGTATATGAAAAAGGATCTACTGAAGAGGCCATGGATTTATATGTGAAATTTAGAGGAAAGAAACCTATGATAGAACCTCTTTTAAGAGTAAGAGGACTAGATAAATAATGGATATTTTCATTAGTTATGAATATTTTTAACATAACTCTAATCAATATTTTATTATTTTTTTGTTTCAACTCATATTCACACAACCCTGAAAATTTTATTATTTCAGAAATAGAACAAGGAATATTAACCTTTGAAAATGAACAAATACAAGAAGAATATAATTCTGCTTTAAAAAGACTACGAATTAGAAGACTTAAAGCAATGCCAATGCATAAAAAGTTTTTTATATTCACTAAATCAGGATTTGAACATATTTTACCAAAAGGATTAGATCATATTTTGTTTGTTTTAGGACTTTTTTTTTCTTGTATTAAATTTCGATCTTTATTAATTCATGTTACTGCCTTCACAGCCGCTCATAGTATAACCTTAATACTAGCTGGACAAGGTTTGATTCAAATACCTGCCTCTGTTGTTGAACCTCTCATAGCACTATCAATTGTATGGGTTGCAGTAGAAAATTTTTTATTTAACCAACCTAATAAGTGGAGGCCATTACTAATTTTCTTATTTGGATTACTTCATGGATTAGGATTTGCATCTGTTCTAAATTATTACGGATTACCAAAAGAAAATTTCATCTCATTGTTGTTAGCCTTTAATATTGGCGTGGAAATAGGTCAGCTCACTGTATTAATTATTGCATTTTTTATAGTAAATGTAATTTTAAGAACTAATTCGAAAAATAAAAATATAAGAATACCTATTTCAGTATTAATAAGTTTAATTGGCGCATATTGGTTTATCGAAAGAGTCTATTCTTTACTATAGTTTTATATAAAAATCCAATTCTACCAAATTGAATTTATGATAGTTTTATATATTTGAAAAAAAAAAAAATGTTTGAGCATAAATTTGAAAAACTACTTTGGAGTACAAGATTCATTGTAATTATAGCAGTTATTTTATCTATTTTATCATCAATTTCTTTATTTCTAATTGGAGGCTGGGAAATTATTCAAGCTACAACATTAAATAATCCTTTATTTAATGCTGATATAGTTAACAATAATGATTTATTATTTAAAATCATTTCATCAATTGATTTATTTTTAATTGGAATAGTTTTATTAATTTTTGGTTTTGGTGTTTATGAATTATTTATTAGTGAAATTGACTTTGCTAGAGGAAAATTCGCAGAATCTACTCTTAAGATAAATAATTTAGATCAGTTAAAAAATAAAATTATTAAAGTGATTATAATCGTTTTGATTGTTAAATTTTTTGAAAAAGTTTTAAAATTGTCACATAACTTTACAACTCCAAATGATCTTCTATTATTTAGTATTTCTATTTTATCAATTTGTATCGGATATTACCTTATTAATAGAAAATAATTTTAAAAATCTGTGTTATGAAATTAAAGCTAACAATATTAATTTCAATAATTTCCATATTTAATAGTCATAGTCAAGTTACATACCCAAATACACAAATGGAAATTATTAAAGATGTCTATTTTGGAACAGAAGTAGATGACCCATATAGATGGCTAGAAGATGACAAATCACCAAAAGTTAAAGACTGGATTAAGGAACAAAATAAACTAACTTTTTCCTATTTAGAACAAATTCCTGAAAGAGATTTTTTCAAAAATAGATTAAAAGAATTATGGAACTATGAAAAAATTGGAACTCCGTTTAAAGAGGGAGATTACACATATTATTATAAGAATGATGGCTTACAAAATCAATATGTATTATACCGAAAAAAAAATGAAGAAAAAGAAGAAGTATTTATCGATCCTAATAAATTTTCTGATGATGGTACAATTTCATTAGCAGGAACATATTTTTCTGAAGATGGAAGTTTATTAGCATATTCAATTTCTGAAGGCGGATCTGATTGGAGAAAAGTTGTTATTATGGATACAGAAACTAAAACGGTAATTGGAGATACTTTATTAGACATAAAATTTTCGGGAATTAGTTGGTATAAAAACGAAGGATTTTACTATTCTTCTTATAAAAAACCTAAAAAGTCAGCCCTATCAGATAAGACTGATAGACATATATTATATTACCATAAGTTAAATTCTTTACAAAAAAATGACAAAATCATTTTTGGTAATGAAAATAAATATAGATACGTTAGTGGATACGTAACTAAAGACCAATGTTATTTAGTAATTAGCGCATCGAAAGAAACGTCAGGAAATAATTTATTTATAAAAAATATTAAGAAAAAGAAATCTAAACTAATCCAAATAACTAATAATTTTGAAAGCAATAGCTACATTGTTCATAATATTAAAAGTAAATTATTCATATCTACAAACCTAAACGCTCCAAATAAAAAAATTGTTGTAGTAGACGCAAATAAACCAAAAATCAAAAATTGGAAAGATTTTATCCCTGAAACAAATAGTGTTTTAAATATTTCTAAAGGAGGGGGTTATTTTTTTGCAAAATATTTTATTGACGCTAACTCAAAAATATTTCAATATAATTTTGACGGAAAGTTAATAAGAGAAGTTTCTTTTTCTGGAAAAGGAAATGTTAGTGGATTTTCAGGAAAAGAAAATCAAAAAGAAATATTTTATAATTTCAGTAACTATATAACTCCTAGGTCCTCCTTTAAATATAATGTAGAAACAGGTGAGTCTCAGTTATATTGGTCACCAAATATTGATTTTAATTCAAATGATTTTATTTCAGAACAACATTTTTATACTTCTAAAGATGGAACAAAAGTTCCTATAAGTATAATGTATAAAAAAGACACTAAGTTAAATGGAGAAAACCCTACTATTTTATATGGCTACGGAGGATTCAATATTTCATTAAAACCTTCTTTTTCTGTTTCAAATGCTGTTTGGTTAGAGAATGGAGGTATTTATGCAGTAGCTAATCTTAGAGGCGGTGGTGAATATGGAAAAGAATGGCACGATTCAGGAACAAGAATGAAAAAACAAAATGTCTTCGATGATTTTATCGCAGCGGCTGAATTTCTAATTGAAAAAAAATATACAAGCTCAAAATATTTAGCAATAAGCGGAAGATCAAATGGAGGGCTTTTAGTTGGGGCATGTATGACTCAACGACCTGATCTATTCAAAGTTGCTCTTCCAGCAGTTGGTGTTCTAGATATGCTGAGATATCACACATTTACATCAGGAGCAGGTTGGGCATATGATTATGGAACCTCAGCACAAAGCAAGGAAATGTTTGAATATTTATATAAATACTCCCCTGTTCATAATGTAAAAAAAGGTATAGAATATCCCGCTACTTTAATTTTAACAGGTGATCATGATGACAGAGTTGTTCCTGCTCATAGTTTTAAATTTGCAGCACAATTACAAAGCAAACAATCAGGATTAAATCCAACATTAATTAGAATCGAAATAAATGCTGGACATGGAGCGGGAACTCCAATAAGTAAAAGAATAGATGAAGCTGCTGATGTAATGGGTTTTATTCTATATAATTTTAAATATTAATCCCCTATTATATATTTTTTTTCTACACTACCGTCATTATAAAACTCCAATTGAATACCATGATTATTTATTTTTCTTCCAAGAATATCAGTTTTATTGATTAAATCTTTTTCTTTTCCATTCTCTAATATATCATTTATTTCATCTTCAAAATATGTTCTATAGTATATTACACTATCATTAAAATCTAAATAAACTATATGAAATTCTCCATTATATTCACTAATATCAACACTTGTAAAATCATTTGCGTTTTGAGAGTTAGGTATTGTTGAGCTAACAGAGGATGATGTATTAAAGTTTATTTCACTGTTATTGGAAGGAGAATTAGATATTGATATAAAAACATCAAAATTATAATATCTAAATTCTTTCCAAACAACAGCAAAAACAGATTCATTACCAGCAATTTCAGGTAAACTTTGGGTACCGTAACCTTGGCCCCAATCAACTTCAGATTCACTAACTAACAAATCATTATCCAAATCATAAATGGTAGTACTTATTCTAGATGGTGAGTAACCATATGATTTAAAAGAGGTAATTAAATAATTATTAATTAACAAACTTTTAGGGCCTTCTGTTGGGCATACACTCAATGATTGATTATAATTATCAATAGAAAAACCTTCATCAAATGAAGTAGTAAAATCATTATAGGTACAAGCAAACATATTACGAACATTGTTAATATTATTTCTATATGAGAATACAAGATTTTCTTCATTAGTAGTTAAATTACCAAGGCAACACTCACAAGGCACTCCCTCTGTTAAAGCATTTGCAATAATAAAATCGTCAAATACAACCTCTGAACCATCGTCAATAAATTGACCAAATCCAACTAATTGATTAGCAATTCCATTTGACTGAAGATTCTCATATGTAACAATTGGAATATTATTTGAGTTTATATGGACACCTGCCCCCTCAATAAAAGCATCATCTTCAATAATTTTAATTGGATTTGAAAAGGTTACTCCAGCATCCAAAGAATAAATGAAATAAAGATTATTTGTCTCATTTGTAGAATTTGAAAATACAATTGCGATGGTGTTTCCATTATTATCAATTTCTGGACCGTAATTAGGTGCGCCAAAAAAAGTAAAATTTTCAGGTAAAATAGACTCAGGTTCAATAAACTCATTATCAACGCATCTAGAAACATAAATTTTATTATTATTCACAGATGTCCACATTATTACAGGGGAACCATTTTCTACAACAATTATTCGAGGACGAGTTAAACCTAACTCAGGGTTATTACTAACTATAATTGGATCTGAAAAACTATAAGAATTGTCAAAAGATTGAGATAATCCTAAAAAAGGTATTAACGTTAATATAAAAAGTAGTTTCATGTTTTGAATATAAATAATTATTTAAAAATTAATAATAATTAATTTCTATAAAATTATTAACCTAAGAGTTATAAGAAGTTATATTTGCAAAAAAAAAATATGGATTCAATAAGAAATATAGCCATTATTGCTCATGTTGATCACGGTAAAACTACTTTGGTAGACAAAATTATTCAAACATGTATAGTTGAGAATCTGAACAAGGAAAATTCAGAGCTAATTTTAGATAACAATGATTTAGAAAGAGAGAGAGGAATTACAATATTATCAAAAAATATTTCAGTCAAATATAAGAGTGTAAAAATAAATATAATTGATACACCAGGACACGCTGATTTTGGAGGAGAAGTTGAAAGAGTATTAAAAATGGCTGATGGGGTATTACTATTAGTTGATGCTTTTGAAGGCATCATGCCACAAACAAGGTTTGTTCTACAAAAAGCTATTGAACTAAATCTTAAACCAATATTAGTTATAAATAAAATTGATAAAGAAAACTGCCAACCAGACATAGTACAAGAATCAGTTTTTGATTTAATGTTTAATTTAAATGCTTCTGAAGATCAGTTAGATTTTGAAACAATTTATGGTTCATCAAAACAAGGATGGATGAGTTTAGATTGGAAAAATCCAACAAATAATATTTCCGTTCTTTTAGATAAAATTATAAGTCATATTCCACAAGCTCCTAACAGGCAAGGAATAACACAAATGCAAATAACATCCCTAGACTACTCTAATTTTAAAGGAAGAATTGCAATTGGTAGAGTTTATCAAGGAGAAATAAAAAAAGGGTCAGAATATAATTTATGTCAAAATAACAATAACTATAAAAAAGTTAAAATTAAAGAATTATATGAATTTAAAGGTTTAGGAAAAAATCCTATTGAAAGAATTAACTCTGGTGATATTTGTGCAATTGTTGGATTGGATGATTTTGAAATTGGTGACACAATTACAAGCTTAGAAGAACCTAAAGCTCTCCCTAGAATTAAAATTGATGAACCTACAATGAGTATGTTATTTACAATTAATAATTCACCATTTTTTGGTAAAGAGGGTAAATACGTAACTTCAAGACATTTGAGGGACAGACTAAATAAAGAAACAGAAAAAAACTTAGCACTTAGAGTTGAAGAAACAGATTCAGAAGAAAAATTTAATGTTTATGGAAGAGGGATACTTCATTTGTCTATTTTAATAGAAACAATGAGAAGAGAAGGTTATGAATTGCAAGTAGGTAAACCAAAGGTTATAGAAAAAGAAATAAATGGAATAAAACATGAACCTTTTGAAACACTTGTTATAGACGTTCCTAGTGAATACTCTGGTAAATGTATTGAACAAGCTACTAGAAGAAAAGGAGAATTACTATCTATGGAACCAAAAGGTGATTTACAACATTTAGAATTTCTTATCCCTTCAAGAGGTTTAATTGGTCTTAGAAATCATATTTTAACAGTAACTTCAGGTACAGCAATTATGACACACAAATTTGAGGAATTTAAAAAACATATTGGAGATATTGAAACTAGAACAAAAGGCTCACTTACATCTAATGAAGAGGGGCCAGCAACAGCCTTTGCATTAAATAGACTACAGGACAGAGGAAGGTTTTTTGTTTCTTCATCTGAAATTATATATAAAGGACAAGTTGTTGGAGAACATAACCGAGATAATGATTTAGGCGTAAATCTTGTAAAAGGGAAACAGTTGACTAATATGAGAAAATCCGGTTCTGATGATGCTATGAGAATTGCACCAAAAACTGAGTTTTCTTTAGAGGAATCAATGGAATATATTAAAGAAGATGAATATTTAGAAATAACGCCATTGAACTTAAGAATGAGAAAAATATAATTATATAATTCTAAAAGTAGCTTTTTTACCAATTTCCTAATTACTAGTTAACTTATTACAACTTGGATACAAAGAATTATTTGAATAAACAGACTACAGATTTATTTTTTCATATAATAGTCAATTATTTCTCTTCCGTTCTTCATGTGGTCATGAATATGAGTATATGCAAAAAGACCATTTCTTCCTGTTACATTTAGATTTTTGAATCTAGATAAGTAATCAAAAATCTTTTTTATTTTTTTTTCAAAATTTAACTCTAAAATAGGATACGCATTTGATATTTTATAAATATTAGAGTGAATAATATGATTATTAGTAAAAAATTTTAAATCGATTAAATTATCTTTAATCTTCTCAATTAATTCATTTTGGTCCATAACCCAAATATCATCATTTTTAAAACACGGAATCTCAACTATTAAAGATGTTTTATTATTAGGTGACATATTAGCACTTCTATTTTTAGGTTCATAAATTCTAGTAAATAAATATTTTTTATCTGGAAAATACATAGAGCCATTATTATTAATTTTTTCTTTATCTAAGAAAAAACAAACTAATATTATGTTTCTAAATTTTATAGATCTTGAAATATTTAATATTTCATCAGGAGGAAGGGGATTCATGGATTCTATGAAGATACCAAGTGGCATTGAAGATACTAAATGATTAATATTATGACAATCTTGATTATTTATAACTATAGAATTAATATTATTTTCTGAATGATTTATTCTGGTAACTTTAGATTTAGATAGAAAATTTAATTCACCACAATGATTAATTAATTCATCAAAAAGAACACCTATACCATAATCTGGATAATAAAAAGAACCGTCTAGGTGTTTTGTCTTTCTTTTTTTTCCAAAAACCATTTCCAATACTAAAGTATAAATAGATAACCCTTTTAACCTATTTCCAGAAATTATTGTAGATAAATTTGATGTATGTAAACCCCAAAGCTTATTTGAATATTCTAATAAAAAAAGATGAGCAATTTTTTTACCAAATTTATTAACTGCGAAATCTTCAAAGTTTTTAATTTTACTTTTTGACTTAAATGAATTAAATATTATAGTAAGAGCTTCTTTGATGAAGTTTACGGGGCCTAAAAAATTAAATAAACCAAATGGAGAAAGTGGAAAATCTATAAATTTTTCGTCTCTGTAAATTTGACTGGGTATATGAATTTTCCTTAATCTTTCTTTCAATAAATCCTTAAATAATTTTGTAGTTTCATGATCTTTGTCATGTAATCTATGTGCACCTGTATCGAAAAAAAAATTATTGTATTTAATTGTCTGACAATTTCCTCCAAAAGAATCTGATGCTTCATAAACAATAAATTCTATACCATTTTTTTTTGCATAATAAGCACTAGCTAATCCAGCTGGACCTCCTCCAATAATCGTTATTTTATTTTTTTTTATACTCATATAATATTAAATGATCCCAAAGCCTATTTACATATGGATTATGAAAAAAATAATTTTTTTTAACTAGCTTATAAGACTGAGTTGGTAATTCAATTGTACTTAAAATTATTAGATTTTTTTTATTGATACTTAAAATATTATTTTTTTTAAAAAAATATTTACTATTAAAATAAGTAATGTCATTTAAGCTATTTAAATTATAATTATAAAAATTTTTTTTAAAATAGTTTATTTTTAAATTTTCAGAAATTACAATTATAGGATTTTCATTTCTATTTTGAATATATTCATGCATTTGACTTAAAGAACTTTTATTACTACTGTGCTGATGATTGATTTTTAATGAACATATTAAATATGGAAAAAAAATAATTATGAAGAAGCAATATTTTATAATTTTAAATTTCTGTTTAAATATCCAATTAAATCCAAATGAAATAATTAATGAAAAAAAAGGAATTAATGGTAAAATGTGTCTGGGTTTATAAACCACATTTTGATATAAAATAATCCAGATCAAATAAAAAAATAAACAAGTAAATATTAAACTAAATGGAATAAGATTTTTTTTATAATTTAAAAAAATATAAAAAATACCAATTATAAAAAAAGGAATTAAAAATATAAGATTTATAAAAGTTAAATAATGCCTATCATGCCACCAAAAACCAAAACCGTCAGAAAAAATACTTTTTATAGTCATATTTAATCTATATATCAAAGAAGAGTTTCCGCTATATACTGTCCCACCCCATTCATTAAAATGACCATTCAAGTCATGAAATGCGAGATTAACTAAGTCATCAAAACCAGAAATTAAAACCCAAGGTAAAAACCAAATCATTGAAATAATAAAGGTAAAAAAACTAAGTTTTAAAAAAGACTTGTAATCTATATACAGTAGATAAATTAATGGTATTAAAAAAGGGATATATGATAATCTTATACCAAATAAAAAGCTGATTGAAAAAGCTAAATAAAATAATATTTTAGAATCTTTTGTTTTTATAAATTTCAAGAAATAAAAAATACTTAAAATTAAACATGATAATCCTAAAATATCAGGCATAAATCTATTTGACATTAACCATAAAAGAGGGTTAAAAAGTAAAATAAAAATTAAAACATAATTATTTTTTCCTGAAAATAAAAGACATAATTTATTTATAAAATAAATTATTAAAAACATTGAAAATCCTCCAATAATAGAAAAAGTATACTCAATTGACCCTGTGATACTAAATATTATTTTTAATATAAAGCAATAAACTGGATATCCAGGAAAATGAGGTCTGCCTTCAATAACATTGTAATCAAAAGCAGATAGGAAAAACCGCAAACTATCAATATCTTCTATGTAAAAAATAGTAGTGGCAAATCTTGTTATAAGACATGTAAAAAAAATAAATAAAACTAACTGATTTTTAAAAATTAAGTTAGTTACTGAATACATAAAAATTTAAAACTAGAATTTGTGAGGATTTATAATTGTACCATTATTAATCTGAAAATCTCCCGAACCACTTCCTGAACCACTTCCTGAACCACTTCCTGAACCACTTCCTGAACCACTTCCTGAACCACTTCCAGAACCACTTCCAGAACCACCGCAAGATATCAGACATTCAGCTAGAGTACTAAAAAAACCTTCACCATCTAGTGGATCAAAACAAAATCCATTAACACAATTCCAAGATTGAGAGGAATTAATACAAACTGACTCACAATCAGCTAACGTATTGTAGAAACCATTTCCATTGCCGGGATCAATACAAGAACCATTGATACAATCCCATGATAGCAATAAACATGGATCACTTTGTTCACATTCATAAAGGGAATTAAAAACACCAGAACCATCACCAGGATTAATACAAGAACCATTAATACAATTCCATGTTTCTGGAATTAAACATGGAGGTGATTGTTGACAATTAATCAAAGAAGTATAAAGCCCAGTACCGTCTCCAGGACTAATACAATTTCCATTAATACAATTCCAAGTGACAGAACTACCAGAACCACTTCCACTTCCAGAACCACTTCCACTTCCAGAACCACTTCCTCCTCCGGAACCACTTCCACTTCCAGAACCACTTCCTCCTCCGGAACCACTTCCTCCTCCGGAACCGCTTCCGCCTGAATCTGTACAATAAATCATGCAAGATGTAATAGAATTAAAATCACCACTACCATCACCGGGATCAAAACATGTATTGTTAATACAACTCCAAGTTTCATTAACTTGTTGCACATCATCATCTTCCTTAGAACAAGAGAATAGAATTAAAAAAAATAAACATATTAAATATGGAAAACGTGAATTCATAAAACAAATATATTAAAATGAATTAAAAGTGTATAAAGAATGCATTGTGAAGTTCCAAATGAAAACTAATATAACAGCTATCAACTTTGAATAATAAAAATTAATTCTTAAAAACCTGTGAAAAGAAAAAACAATAAAGTGATTAAAAAAAATACTAATCAAAACAACCATGGAAAATTTCAAAAACTGAATGTGAATAGGTTCAAAAATGACTTGGAATGTCCAATATCTGTTTAGTATATAATTTATTATTAAAGCAATTAATAATGAAAATGAACTTGAAAAATATTTATTAATTTTTAAATTTTCCTTTAAAATAAAAGTTAAAGAAAAATTAATTAAAACTCCTATCAAACCTGAAACTGAGAATTTTAAAAAAATAAATATTGTTTGTATTTCCAAAATAAATTATTTACAATAATAATTTTTATACCAAGAAATAAAACTTTTAAGACCATCTCTGATCAACCAATTTGGTTTAAAATTAAATTCACTTTCAATTCTATTAATGTTTGCAAATGTTGCAAAATTATCTTCTTTATTTTTTTCAAGTAAATTAGTTTTTGATTTTATTCCGGTAATATTTTCAATCATTTTTAACAGATCAATAATTTTAACTGGATTACTATTACCAAGATTATAAACTAAGTATTTTGTCTTATTTTTATAATCTAAAAGAATCATTAAAAAACTTATTAAATCTTCAATATATGTGAAATCTCTGTAGTTTTCACCATGGTTATATAGTTCTATTGTTTTATTTTTAAAAATAGAATCACAGAATATATAATATGACATGTCAGGCCTCCCGTAAGGACCATAAACTGAAAAAAACCTAAGTCCAATTGTTTGAATATTATAAATTTTTGAGTAAGTATTTGCAATGATTTCATTAGACATTTTAGAAGCTGCATAAATACTTTTAAAATTATTTAAACATAATTCTTCATTTAATTGATTTAGTTCATTATTATTCGGGTAAATACTTGAACTACTAGCATATATAAACTTTTCCACACCATAAGATCTGGCCTTATCAATTAAGTTTAAAAATCCTGAAACATTATTATTAAAATAGATTTTAGGGAAAGTAGTACTTTGTTTGACGCCAGCATGGGATGCTAAATGAAAAACAAAATTTATTTCATAAATTTCAAATATTTTATCTATTAAATTTGATTCTAGTAAATCAATTTTATGAAAAAATAAATTATCACTTACTTTATTTACAAAAGGATTATTATTAATATCTATTCCTAATATTTTTAATCTATTTTTTTTTAAACTAACATCGTAAAAATCATTAATATTATCAATAGCAACAACTTTATGACCACAATCTAATAATTTTTTTACTAGATGAAAACCTATAAAACCCGCTGCTCCTGTGACTAAAATCATAAAATTCTATAAAATTATAAATTAAGAAATGTTAATAAATTATTATTTATAATTATTCTAAATAAGAAAATTAAGTAAATTGCAAATAAATGAAAAATAAAATCTATTTAATTTAGTTTAAAATGAAAAATAAAATCTATTTAATTTCTTTTCTTATTATAGGCATTTCTTTATTTATTTCTTCTTGCGAAAAAGAAGAGGAAGATAATAATGACAATAATTCCGGTTACAATTGTATAAATAGTAATTGTATTGGCCAAAGTGGCGGTCAATATCTTACTCTATCAGACTGCCTGTCAGTTTGTGGTGACTCAAATGGTGGAAATAACTCATCTTGGAATTGTGTTAACTATAATTGCGTAGAATACTCTAATAATACTGGTGTTTACTCCTCCTTATCTGATTGTGAATCTAATTGTATTGATCAACAAGGTTGTAATAACTCATTTGATATTGGTCAAAATAATTATGATATTGGTGGTTTGTCTGAACTTATAAACTTTGGCAATTTTTACAATAACTCAACAGTAAACTATGAAATAAGATTATTTTCAAATGAAATTTCGACATCTGGTTCTGGTAATTACTCAGGCATAGGAAATATGATCTATTTAAATTTACATACTAACGGAAATGTAGCAGGCAGCTATTCATTTAATAATAATTCATTTAATCCTAGCCAAAATACATTTGACGGTGGATACTTTATTAATCAAAATATGAACAACTATTCTATGGGAATGGCATTTCCTACTGCTGCAAACTCTGGTAGTGTTGAAATTACTGATAATGGTGGTGGTAATTTTGATATTACTTATAACTTTAATGGACCAAATGGTTTAAGTGGTTGTTTTTCTGGAGAAGTTACACTATATCAAGGCGGTGGTGGATCTGGTAGTGGATCTGGTAGTGGATCTGGTAGTGGATTTGGTGGAAGTGCTCCAACTTTTGATAAATCAATTAATACTAAACTAAAAAATCCAAGTGTTTTTTAATGAATAGTTTGTAAAAAATTAAGAGTTCAGATAATTCAAAACAGTTTGACATATACCTTCATAGGTTTGCATCTTTGAAGTGAGTAAAGGCTCAAAACCCTTTTTTACAATATGATTAGTAGTAGTATTGCCAATACTGATGATTTGTGTTTTTTTTGGATTATAGTTTAAACAAAAAGCATCAAAACAAGAGGGGCTAGTAAAGACTGTATAGCACTCATACTTATCCAACAATTCAATCAAATTATTTTTTTTTATTTTATTTAAAATTGTCTTGTAAACAATAATTCTTGAAATATTACAAAACTCATTGAGTTTTTCCTTGAATGAATTTTGAGCCAAATTACCTTGAACTAGTAAAACTCTAGATCCTATGAAATTATTTAATTTAGATAATTCATCCACCATCATATGAGAATAATTTCTTTTCGCTATGTAATGTGTAACAAACTTTTTTTTTTTTAAAAACTCTGCTGTCTTTGAACCAAGAGAAATTATTTTTGGTAAAATTTCTTCGTTCTTTATTTTTTTGTGAAAAAATCTTACCCCGTTTTTTGATGTGAAAATTATAAAATCAAATTTATTTAACTCTAAATCTTTGTATTCTATACTTACAGTGGAAATCATTGGAAAATGAAATACCTGATACATACTTTTAAAAAGTTCATTAAAATCTGAATTAACAAATTCGTTAGTTAAAATTATTTTTTCTTCTTTATACATTTAACAATTCTTTATATCCTCTTTTAACAAATTCATTGTATGCTTTTTCTGAAATTTTTTTATAATTATCTATACTATCAGAAATTGAAATTGTAATATCTTTCATTTTTTTCAGTGAAAATAGCATTGCAGTAAAATATATTTTTCTGTTTTTAAATTGAGCATATGCAGCAACTGGCGCATTACATCCTAAACCAAATTTAGTAAGTAAAGACCTCTCAATACTTGTGGATGCATATGATTCAAAATCATTTACTTCATTTAGTATTTTTAAAACTCTATCATCATTTTTTCTAGACTCTATAGCAATAGCTCCTTGACCTGCGGCTGGAATCATTTCATCTAATTTGAAATAGTAAGCAATTCTATGCTGAAGATTAAGTCTATTTAAACCTGCCTCTGCTAAAACTAAAGCATCGCAAAAACCATTATCTAACTTATTAATTCTAGTATCTATATTTCCTCTAATTTCTTTTATCTTAAAAAAAGGATTAATTTTAAGCAATTGATATTTTCTTCTAATTGACGATGTTGCAATAATTGAATCATTTGGAAGGTCATGAACTGATTTATTGTTTTTAGAAATTAAAACATCTATTGCAGAATCTCTTTTTGGAATTGATGAAATCATGACTTCAGAATTATTTTTGGTTGGTAAATCCTTTAAACTGTGCACAGAGATATCAATATTATTTTTAACAAGTTCATTTTGAATTTCATTAACAAAAAAACCTTTATCCACTAAATTTTGAACACTTTGAGATAACATCAAATCTCCTTTAGTTTTTACAACTTTGATAAATAAATTTAAATCATGATTTTTTTTTAAAATATTTTTTTTTACAATGTTTGACTGTTCTAGTGCTAGTTTGCTTCCTCTGGTTCCAATAACTATTTTTTTATCCATGAAATTGATTTTGAAAAGTAGTTAATTCTTTTCTGTAGGCTTTAAAAAAATTTTAGATTTATATTTATTTTTTTTAATATAATTATATTTTGTGTGCCACTTGATGAATTTATTTTGGAAAATATCAATATACTTTTCAGCTTTTTTTATTTCTTTTGTTCTTGATTCTTTGTTTTTTTCTATTTGATTTTTTAAGTGATCTAAATTAAACTCAATAAGTTTATCATACTTTTTTATAAAATTTATATTTCTGGGCACTGATAAATCAATAAAGATTATTTTTTTTAATAACTTTTTGATGATTTTATCTATATCTGTGTCAGTTATTAAAGGGGTTTTTGAGGACGTTAAAAAAATCACAAAATCCATCTTTGGAATAAAATCAATATAATCTTTAAATGGTACTTTTATAATACCAAATAATTTATGAAGCTTGTTAAGTTGAACACTAGATCTGTTAGTAACAAAAATATTATTTACGGTTTTTGATTTTAAGTGTTTAATTGAAAGTTTAGACATTTTTCCTGCACCAACAATTAAAATATTTTTTGATTTTAGACCAAATATATTATTTAAATTTTTAATTAGGACAGAGGAAATTGATGTTGAACCCTTGTTAATTTTAGTATTTGTACGAATATATTTACTACATTCTAATGATTTTTGTATTAATCTATTTAAAAAAGGAGAAAGATGGTTGTTTTCAATAGAAAATTTTAATGATTTTTTAATTTGATCAACAATTTCATATTCTCCAATAACCATTGACTCAATACCACAGGCAGTTCTAAAAAGATTAGTTGTAATTTTATCTACTTTAGTTTCAATATAAAATTTATTTCTATCTATTTTCTTTTTCTTAAAAATCTCAATCGAATTAATTAAACTTTCAATATTGATAGGTGAACTTTTATCACTGTGAATATAAAAATCAGTACGATTACAAGTTGAAAGAATAAATATTCCATCAAATTTTAAACTTTGTTTTAAAAACTGAAAAAAATTATTTTTTTCATATTCATCAAAATGAAAGGGCTCTCTTTCAGACAATGTTGTTTTTTTGTGATTTAAACTCAAAAGAAATATCAAAATATATTTTTTTTAATTTATACAAAGATAAATACCGATTCTATAAATAAAACAACGAAAAAAGTTCAATAATTTCGCAAAAGGTTCAATCTGTTAATTTAGAATAATTCTAAATAAACTAACTAAAGTAGTTCACAATAAAAATTCTTAAAAAATGATTTTTTTGTTATTAAAAAAAAACGATATTAAAGATTAAATTTACTAAATTTGCATAACTTTTTTAATTAAAAACTATACAATTTTGATTTTTCCAGATACAAGATTAAGAAGACTTCGACAAAATAAACATATAAGAGATATGTTTGAAGATGTAAGCATTTCCACAAAAGACTTTATTTTACCAATTTTTGTTTGTGAAGGAAATAAAATAAAACGAGAAATAAAATCACTTGATGGACATTATGAATATTCAATTGACGAACTTATAAAATATTGCGATATAATTAAAAAAAATGGAATTTCCTCTATCATTCTTTTTGGAGTAACCGAAAACAAAAATGACAATTGCTCTACCGCAATTGATGGTAATGCAATAATACCAAAAGCAATCAGGGAAATCAAAAAAAATAATAAAGACATAATTATTATTGCTGATTTATGTAATTGCGAGTATACTGTGAATGGACAATGTGGAATTGTTGTTGACGGAGATGTTGATAATGATAAAACAAATGAAATTTTAGCTAAACAAGCCATAATTTTAGCACAATCTGGCGCAGATGCAATTGCCCCTTCCGACATGATGGATGGACGGGTAAAGGTGATAAGAAGAAAACTTGATTTAAATGGGTTTCAAAAAACTTTAATTTTTCCATATTCAGTAAAATACGCTTCAGCCTTTTATAGTCCGTTTAGAAAAGCTGCAAATATAAATGTTTCCAATATTGATAGAAGAACATACCAAATGAATTACAAAAATTCTGAAAGCTTCATTAACGAAGTTAAATTAGATATTGATGAAGGAGCAGATGCAATAATTATCAAACCAGCATTAATTTACTTAGACATAATATGGAGAGCAAAACAACTTTATAAATTACCAATTATTAGCTACAATGTTAGTGGAGAATTTTTATTAATGAAATCAAATATTAAAAATGAATTCTTTGATTATGAAAATTGTTTATATGAGTCTATGATTGCTCTTAAAAGAGCTGGTTCTAATGCAATAATTTCATATCATGCTCTAGAAATGGCTAGAATTATTAAAAATCATGATTAAACGAAAAAGTATTTCAGCTTTTAAAGAAGCAAAAAAATTTATAGCTGGAGGTGTTAATTCTCCTGTCAGGTCTTTTAAATACGTTAACTCAAATCCAATTTTTTTTAAAAAAGGAAAAGGTTGTTATCTAACTGACTTAGACGATAATAAATACATAGATTGTGTGTCATCTTGGGGACCACTTTTGTTTGGATACTCAGATAAAGAACTAATTAAGTCCATTAATGATTGTGTTGTCAACGCTACTACATTTGGCG
Organism: uncultured Flavobacteriales bacterium; assembly: GCA_964435285.1. Classification (GTDB taxonomy): domain Bacteria; phylum Bacteroidota; class Bacteroidia; order Flavobacteriales; family TMED113. The sequence continues at coordinate 9,787 of CAYSYA010000013.1, read as the reverse complement.
CACCAACTGTTCTAGAAAATGAAATGGCAAAAAAAATTATTGAGCTTGTTCCTTCAATTGATAAAGTAAGGATGGTTAACTCTGGAACTGAAGCGACCATGAGCGCAATAAGGTTAGCCAGAGGTTTTACAAAAAAAAATATCATAATGAAATTTAGTGGCAACTACCATGGACATGGTGATAGTTTCTTAACAAAATCTGGATCTGGAATGATGAGTCTAAATCTTCCGAATAGCTCTGGGGTAACAGAAAATATTGCAAAAGAAACTTTAAATGCCGAATATAATAATATTAAATCTGTAAGTGAACTTGTAAAATATCACAAAGGTAAAATTGCAGCAATTATTATTGAACCAATTGCTGGAAATATGGGTTTAGTTAAATCAGAAATAAATTTTGTCAAAGATTTAAGAAAAATATGTAGTGATAACAATATCCTACTAATATTTGATGAAGTAATGACTGGATTTCGAGTTGCTAAGGGAGGAGCTCAAGAAATTTATGATGTTTACCCGGATATAACAACACTCGGCAAAATAATTGGAGGAGGATTGCCAGTAGGTGCTTATGGTGGAAATAATGAAATAATGGATTACCTTGCCCCTAATGGACCTGTTTATCAAGCTGGAACTCTTTCTGGAAACCCTCTTGCTATGTCAGCCGGATTGAGTACTTTAAATAAACTATCAAAAGAAGTATATATTAAACTTGAAAAAATATCTTCCAAAATTCAATTAGGTATAGAAGAAATTATCAAAAAAGAAAATATTAATGCCATAATTCAAAGACAAGGTTCGATGATGACATTATTTTTTACTAAACTAAAAAAAATAGAAAATTACAACGATGCACAAAAATGTGATACTAAAACATACTCAAAATACTTTAATATCATGTTAGAAAATGGTGTCTACCTCCCCCCATCACAATTTGAAGCAATGTTTATTTCAACTGCTTTGAAGGAAAATGACATAAATAAAATAATTGATGCAAATAAAATTGCATTAAATAAAATTAAATAATGGATTCAATATTTTTAAAAGCAATAAATAAAGAAAAAACTAAAAGACCTGCTGTTTGGTTTATGAGACAAGCAGGTAGAATATTACCATCATACTTGAAACTTAGAGAAAAATATAGCTTCAGAGATCTTATGAACGAGCCCATATTAGCCTCACAAGTAACAAGATTACCTATAAATGATTTAGGAGTCGATGCAGCTATTCTTTTTTCTGATATTCTAGTCATTCCTGAATCATTAGGTATGAATGTGAAGTTTTTAAATAGTGGCCCAAAATTTGATAAAACATTAGAAATTGAAAAGTTTGACGAAGACCAACTTGAATTTAATCCTTCATCACTAGATTATATTTATAGAAATATATTGCAAACAAAAAAAGAGTTAATTAATAAACCACTTATTGGATTCTGCGGGGGACCGTTAACTATTTTTCTTTTTATGTTTAAAAAAAACAACTCTATTAAAGAGTTTCACAATGTAATTAAAAATTTATATGAACATAGAAGAAAATGCGAAAAAATATTAACTAAAATAACTGAGGCTTCAATTAAATACGTTGAAAAACAAATTGACAATGGAATTGATTGTTTCCAATTATTTGAAACATATTGCGGTTTAGTTCCTGAAGATTTATATTTTGAAATGTTTATGCCTCATGTAAAATCTATTATGAACGCAGCAAAAAAAAAGAACTGTAAAACAATATTTTTTCCAAAAAATCTTTCAACTGGATTAAATAAAATTGAACCTGAAATTTGCGATTACGTGAGTATAGATTGGCAAATAAATCTAGAAAAAGCAAGAGAAATTCTAAATAAAAAAATAGGAATTCAGGGAAATATGGATCCAAGGATATTTTTTGCTTCAAACTCACATATTGATGACTATTTAAATTCTTTGAAATCTTTTGGTAAAAAAAATAACAATTGGATATTCAATCTTGGACATGGCTTTATCCCAGGTATTAAAAAAGATAAAGTTAACAGAGTAGTAGAATGGATTAAAAACAATAAATGGGGAAGATAAATGAAAATTAATGAAATAATAAATACATATAACTCCTCTGGACCAAGATATACGTCTTATCCGCCTGCAACTTACTTTAATAGGTCTTATGAGAATAAAGATTTTATCAAAGATATTATTAATTCTAATAATGAAAATCCTAAAAATATCTCGTTCTATATTCATATTCCATTTTGCCCTCAAATTTGTCACTTTTGCGGCTGTACAACAGAAAAAGGCTTTACTAAACCTTTTATAAGAAAGTATATTGACGCATTAATGAAAGAAATTACTTTTATATCAAAATATATTGACAAGGAAAGAAAAGTATCTCAAGTTCATTGGGGAGGAGGAACTCCAAATGCAATTTCTATGAGATACATAGAAGAAGTGACAAATTTTATTAAAAATAATTTTAAACTAACTGAGAAATATGAAATGGCTATTGAATGTAGCCCTGCCTATTTGGATTTTAAACATGTTGAACAATTAAAATATTTTGGGTTTAACAGAATATCATTAGGCATCCAAGACTTCAATATAGACGTTTTAAATGCCATAAATCGTAAAGGGTCTAAGCATCCAATTGATAAATTAGTGGAAAAAATACATTATGAAGGATTCAAAGGAACAAATATTGATCTTATTTATGGATTACCTCTTCAAACAGAAAAAAGTTTTCAAAAAACTCTTGAGAAAACTTTAAAACTTGACGTTGATAGAGTTGTAACATTTTCATACGCCCATTTACCCTCTGTTTTTACAAGACAAAAAGTATTAGACAATATAGGTTTTCCTAGTACTCTCGAAAAAGCAAAAATGTATTTAAATGGCTTTAATTACTTTACATCAAATAATTATAATGCCATAGGTATTGATCATTATGCAAAAAAAAGTGACGAACTTAGTGTAGCCTTAAAGCAAAAAAAATTGGGAAGAAATTTTCAAGGATACTGTACAAAATCAAATACAGGACAAGTTTATGGTATTGGCGCATCTTCAATCTCTCAGTTATCATCTGCATACAGTCAAAATATTAAAAATGGAGCAGCTTACATTAAAGCAATAGAAAAAAACAACGTGGCTGTATTACGAGGCTATAGAGTAAGTAAAGAACAAAAAATCATCAGAGAATCTATTAATTCAATTATGTGTAATAATTATCTAGATTTTAGCGAAATAAGTGATTTATATTCAACAAAAATTGATACAATAAAGGAAATAGTAAATTATAATGATTTTAAATTAGAAGATTTTAAAAAAAGTGGATTTGTTGAAACGAATAAAAACAAAATATTAGTAAATGAATCTGCAAGATTAGTCGTTAGAAACATTGCAATGAGATTCGACCCACTAATTTCAGATAAAAAAGGGATTTACTCTAAAACAATTTAAATAAAAACAATGAGAGATGAAAAAAACTGGTGTCCTTATGGTAAATCTTGGAACCCCCAAGAGTCCAAAAACAAGTGATGTAAGAAGTTATTTATTTCAGTTTTTAAACGACAAGAGGGTTATTGATCTTCCATGGTTAATCAGAAAAATATTAGTTAATCTAATTATTGTTCCATTTAGAGCTCCAAAGTCGGCTAAGGTATACAAAGAACTTTGGACAGATAAAGGGTCTCCTATAATTTATCACACAAAAAGTTTAAAAGAAAAGTTACAAAAAAAACTTGGAGACGATTTCTATATTGAGTATGCAATGAGATACAAGAACCCATCATTAGAAAAAGCACTGAATAAACTCAAAGTTAAAAACTTAAATCAAATTATTATAATTCCGTTATTCCCACAATATGCTTCAGCTACAAACGGATCTGTTATTGAAGAAGTTATGGGAATAATAAAAAAATGGTGGGTTATCCCTGAAATAAGTTTTGTTTCCCAATTTTATAAAGAGAAATTATTTTTAGATGCTTTTGCTGAAAATGGAAAAAAATATAACTTAAAAGATTATGATGAAATTATATTTAGCTTCCATGGGTTGCCAGAAAGACATGTAGACAAAGTATATGAAGACAGTTTATGTCAAGAAAATGACTGTGAAAAGGGAATTACAAAAAAAAATCAATTCTGTTACAAAGCAACATGTTATGAAACCGCTAAACAAATAGCGAAAAGACTAAAAATAAAAGAAAATGATTACACTGTAGCTTTTCAATCGAGACTTGACAATAAATGGCTACAACCTTTTTCTGACGATATTATTAAAAAAAGTGCAAAAAAAGGAGATAAAAAAATACTATGTTTTTCGCCTTCATTTGTTGCAGATTGTTTAGAAACAATAATTGAAATTGGAGATGAGTACCAAGAAATATTTGAAGAATATGGTGGAAAAAAAGTTCAACTTGTTGAAAGTTTAAACGATAATAATAAATGGGTTGAATGCTTAAAAAAAATTGTATTGGACAGAACAATTTAATTTCATAAAATATTCTTTATAAAAAAATTTAAAGTACTAAATAATAATTCATGAAAAATAAAATATATGATGTTGGAATAATTGGAGCTGGGATAACCGGATTAACACTTTCTTATTACCTTAAAAAAAAGGGATTGAAAACTTGTTTAATTGAAAAATCAAATAAAGCTGGAGGTGTTATTATAACAAAAAAAATAAACGGTTTTATTTGTGAAGAAGGTCCAAATACAATCTTATTAAATAATGAATCAATTATTAATTTAATAAATGATTTAAAATTAAATAATAGTGTGATTGAAGCTGATAAAAGTATTAATAAAAAATATATTTTACACAATAACAATATTGTATTAATGCCAAATAAAATTCTAAATTTTATAAAGAGTCCCCTTCTCAACCTTTCTTCTAAACTTAAAATAATTTCTGGTTTATTATTTATAAAAGATAAAAAATCTAAAACTGTATATGATTTTTTTAAAAATAACTTCAGCGAACAATTACATGATAATATTATTGAGCCATTTTTAAATGGAATTTATGCAGGAAATACAAAAAAATTATATTTACAACATGCAATGCCATTTTTATGGAAAATTCTTAAGAAAAATAGTAGCCTATTACTTTATTTGATGTTTCAAAATAAAAGAAAAAAAAGGAAAACAATATCATTTAAAGAGGGAAATAAAACTTTAATTGACAAACTAGTTGAAGAAAATAAAGATAGTATTAATTATTTATTTAATGTTAAAACTATTAATTCTAAAGAAAAAATAAATATTATAGAATCAGATTGCAAAAAAAAAATTCAATGTAAAAAAATCGTTTCAACAATTCCAATTAAAAAACTCATAAAGATTTTAAAACTAAAACCAAAATATTTAACAAGCAAAAACAATTACAACCCAATTGATGTTTTTCATTTTAAATATTGTGCAACTGAGAAGTATAAAATACCTAAAGGTTTTGGACTATTATCTAAATCAGATGAAAAAAAAACATTTTTAGGAATTCTATTTAGTAGCTTCATCTTCCCTAATCATTCACCAAATAAAAGTGAACTTATTACAGTTCTTTCAGGTGGTGAAAAACAAAAGAATCTTTTCAAAAAAGAAATTAATATAATTTCAGAAAAGATAAAAAAAGAAATTAAAGAACTTTTTAATTTAAATAAGTTAGAGCTTTTAAATAAAAAAAGATGGATTAATGCTATACCTAATTATGGTAAAGAAATAAATAATACACGAAAAGAAATTAGACACATTGAAAGAAAACATAAAAATTTACATGTAATTGGAAACTTTTATGAAGGCGTTTCTGTTAGTTCATGTATTTCTATTGCCAAAAAAACATCAAAAAAATTTAATAATGGAAATCAATATAGAAAATAAAATTTTTGTAAACATTTATAAAAATAATGAATCAAAAACTAAAAAAGTTTTCAGAAAAGTAGAAATGAATCAAATCCAATTTCATTTTAATATTAATGGTGAATTTACATTAGAGTTTAATAAAAATTACAAAATTAAACTTAAAAAAAATAAATGCATTTTACTTTACAATTCAAAAAAACGAATTAATCTTAATGCTGAAATAAATAAAAATTCTACAACGGTATCATTTGTCATTTCTTTATTTGAACTTCACAGACTTTTATCAAATCAAGATATTTATATACCGACAATTATTAATATAAAAGAAAAATACTACGAAGAACTAGAACTAGATAAATCATTATTATACGTGTTAAACCAAATTAGTAATTACGATAGTTCAGTAAATACTCAAAAACTTTTTTTAAAAGCAAAAATTTATGAAACATTCAGTCTATTGTTTAAAAACAATAAAAGCTCAGAAAGTTGCCCTTTTACAATCAATAATGATCTTTTAACTAAAATAAGATTAGCAAAAGAAGAATTAATAAAAGATGTTTCTAAAACACCAACTCTGAATGAAATTTCTGATATTATTAAAATAAGTCTTAAAAAACTTAAAATAGGTTTTAAAGAAGTCTACGGTTGTTCAGTATATCAATACGCATTAAATCATAAACTTGAACATGCAAAAGATTTACTAATTAAAGGAGAAAATAATATAAACGAAATAAGTTTACTTGTTGGCTACAGTAACTCAAGTCACTTTATTGCAGCATTTAAAAAAAAGTATCACGTAACTCCTTTTAATTTCATTAAAAATATGTCTTTAAAAAAATAAATTTTTTATAAAGTAATTATAATAATATTACTAATAAGTGATTTTAAGGTAAAAATAATTGTAACAAAATGTAAAAAAGACCATAATCTTTGATTAGAATTATCTTTAGCAGAATTTATTATCGGAGTAACACAATAACAAAATACCATTAACAAACAACTAACTAAACTTAAATAAAAAATAAACTTATCATCTTGTTTTAAAATAAAAAATAATAATAAATTAATGAAACTTAAAAAAGCAATAAGTAAAAAAAAATTTGGCCAAATAAATCTTAAAAAAATACTTGCTTCTTGCTTACTAATTATTTTGTTAACTGAGGGAGCTATCAACAAAGATTGAAATAAAATAACACCAACAATAATACTTGATAATACACTTGAAATATATTCTAACATAGACTTGTAAACTATTTTCTTTTTGCCTTAGCTATTTCTTTAAAATTTACTTTTTCATAAAAAAAACTACATTCCTCAAGTAATTTATTACCAAATTCCAAACTCCAATCTTTGTGTAATGATAGATCAATTTGAGTTGGTGGAATAATATTAAATTTTACAGAGTAAAAATCATTTATTGAACCAGGAAGAGAAATATTACGAGCATAATGAAAATTATCAATTAAATTAATGTGAGGTACTAAATCAATAAAAGTACTGAGTCCTGTTTTTTCATTAGTTATTTTAGCATTAATATATAAATAAGGCACAAAACCATTTTGTACTGCTCCAACAGGAATATTATTTAAATCCCAGTTTACTCGAGCTTCAATATGAACGTGAGTTTCTAGTTCTGATAAATGCATAGAACCAGGCATGATATGGTCTTTAACTGCTCCTTCAAAAATAAAAATGATACCAGGTTCAACTCTCTCTTCTCCGATTACTAACTCAGGGGAATTTTTTTGAGAGTAAAGAACACTAACAAAAATAAAAAAAAGTAAAAAAGTAAAACGTTGCATAGTTCATCAAAATTTAGTTTAAATATAGATATTTACTTTATTTATTTAACAAATTAAATGTTAAATATTATCATAAATTATTCAATTAAAATCACTTTGTGAGGCCTTAAATCAATGGATAATTTTTTAACATAAAATTGATCTATAATAATGAAAGATAAAGCTGAAAAATCATTTATTGATTCTACCGCTTTGTCTTTTAAAACTATATTATTAATTATCATATATTCACTGAGATGATTTAAATGGTGTTCGGCTATTTTAAGAGAATCTGGACCAGAAAATTGCCACACTAATTTAATATTTTTCATTCTAATAATATTTATACTTATTTAAAATGCATTAATACCAGTTATATCTCTTCCAGTTATTAATATATGCATTTCATTAGTACCTTGATAAGTTATCAAAGTTTCTAAATTAATTATGTGCCTCATTATTGAATAATCATTAGTTATTCCCATTCCACCTAATATTTGTCTCGATTCATGAGCAATAGATTGAGCAATTTTAACATTGTTTCTTTTAGCCATTGAAATTTGTTCATAAGTAATTTTTTTATTCTCCATTAACTCACTTATCTTAAATGTTAAAAGTTGTGCCTTTGATATTTCTGTTATCATCTCAACTAATTTTTTTTGGATTAATTGTTTACTTGCAATTGGAGCACCAAATTGTTTTCTCTCAATTGAATACTTTAAAGCAGTTTCATAACATTCTTCGGCAATACCCAGAGCACCCCAAGAAACAGCATAACGACCTATATTTAAACATTCATAAGCATCTTTTATAGACTTGGTTCCTGGTAATAAATAATTTTTTGGAATAACTGAGTTGTCAAAAAATAATTCTCCTGTATGAGAGGAACGAAAGGACCATTTATTTTTAATTGTAGTAGATTTAAAATTTGAAATATTTTTTGTTTCGACTATTATTCCTTGAATATCATTTAAATCATTTCTAGCCCAAACAATTGAAATATCAGATTCTTCAGCATTTCCAATCCATAACTTTGAACCATTAATAATAATATTTTTACCATTAATTTTAAACTTAGTTAGCATATTAGAAATATCAGACCCGTGACTTGGTTCAGACATCGCAAAACATCCAGTAATTTTACCAGAGGCGAGATCCGGTAAATATTTTTTTTTTTGTTCTTCTGAACCAAATGAATATATTGAGTACATAACTAACGAAGTCTGAATGGAACTCATAACACGAACTGAGCTATCACCTTTTTCTAGCTCTTTCATCATAAGACCATAAGAAATAAAATCTAGATTTAAACCACCATATTTTTCAGGAAAAATTGAACCAAAAGCACCTAATTCAGCAAGTTCTGATTTTAAATTAATCGGTTCACCAGAAATAAATGAATTTTGAATATTAGGTCTAACATATTTATTTACCCATTTTGTAGTAGATTCTAAAATAATTTTTTGCAAATCATTCAAATTAGAATAAAGTTTAAAATAATCAGTACTCATGAAAACAAAATTAAGAAAAATTACTATTTATAATCATTCTAAATAGTTATTTTTACTATATGAAAATAGGTTTAATTTATGGAAGTGACACAGGCTACACTCATCAAGTTTCAGATGGAATAAAAAGTTGTTTTGAAAACTTTAATATAACCTTACATGAAATTCATTTAATAGATAAAAAAATAATATTAATGTATGATTTTTTGATTTTTGGAGTGCCAACATGGCATGTTGGAGAGTTACAAAGCGATTGGGATTATTATTTTGAAGAATTTAAATCAATCAATTTTAAGGGCAAATTAATTGCAATTTTTGGACTTGGGGATCAAATTGGGTATGAAGATAATTTTGTAGATGGAATTGGAATTATAGCCAAAGTAATAATAAAAAATAATGGTACTATAATTGGTGATTGGAGTACAAAAGGCTATGAATTTAAAAAATCAAAAGGTTTAAAAGATGAAAATAACTTTTATGGATTAGCTATTGATGAAGATAATCAATTTGATAAAACTGAAGAAAGAATTATAAAATGGTGTAAAATTTTAATTAATCATAAAGAATTTCAAAAATTAATTTAAAAAAAATAATATGTTGAGTAGTGAAAAAAATTAGATGAAATTAGAGTCCAAAATCTTTTAATTTCATAAAAAAATAGGGAAAATTGTCGGGGT
>CAYSYA010000012.1:0-41671 GCA_964435285.1 uncultured Flavobacteriales bacterium | reverse complement strand
ATGGTTCATGTGCTACCTTAGTAGTATTTGGATGTACAGATTTAACAGCTTGTAACTATAATGAATCTGCTAATACTGATGATGGTTCCTGTGAATATGCTGAGGAGTATTATGATTGTGATGGTAACTGTATAAATGATGCTGATGGGGATGAGATTTGTGATGAATTAGAAATAGTTGGGTGTACAGATGCTAATGCATGTAACTATAATCCTAATGCTACTGACGATGATGGTTCCTGTGAATATGCTGAGGAGTATTATGATTGTGATGGTAACTGTATAAATGATGCTGATGGGGATGAGATTTGTGATGAATTAGAAATAGTTGGGTGTACAGATGCTAATGCATGTAACTATAATCCTAATGCTACTGACGATGATGGTTCCTGTGAATATGCTGAGGAGTATTATGATTGTGATGGTAACTGTATAAATGATGCTGATGGGGATGAGATTTGTGATGAATTAGATAACTGTGTAGATGTATATAACCCTGACCAAGAAGATTTTGATGGTGATGGTGAAGGAGATGAATGTGATCCAGATGATGGTATTGGTTTGGATGAAGAAAATAATAATTCAATTTTAGTATTTCCAAATCCAACTAAAGGATTAGTTAATATTCAATATTTAAATTCAGGAAACAATATAATTTTAAGAATCATAAACAACATTGGTCAAATTGTAGAAACAATAGAAATTAAAGCATTTGATTCAAATATTGACTATTCTTTAGATTTAGAAAATTATGGAAAAGGTATTTATCAAATCCAATTACATGACGCTGATAAAGTAGTATCTCAAAGAGTTATTGTTGATTAAATTTGTATAGTATTATTTTTAGTTTTGTTAACTTAAAATTAAAATAATTTGAATTCCTTCTGGCTTGTGAAGCATGTGATTTATTCAAGTTGATAATATTTTTTATGAAAAAGTTATTACTAATTTTCTTTCCTTTTATTTTATTTGGTCAAACAGTACCAATTTCTGGATGTACTGATTTTATAGCCTGTAATTACGATTCATCAGCAACTGATGATAATGATTCATGTATTTATGCTATTGATATATATGGGGTTGATTATTTTGATTGTAATGGTACTTGTTTAAATGATACTGATGGTGATGGAGTTTGTGATGAAGTGGAAGTAAGTGGTTGTACTGATTCATTATATTTAGAGTTTAATCCAAACGCTACAGATGATGACGGTTCTTGTTTAACTCTTTTATTAGACGGTTGCACTGACTTTACAGCGTGTAATTATGATTTAAATGCAACTGACAACGATGGTTCTTGTATATATCCTTTAGAGTTATATCTAGATTGTAATGGTGATTGTCTGAATGATGTAGACGAAGACGGTGTTTGTGACGAATTAGAAATTTTAGGATGTTCTGATGCTTTAGCATGTAACTATGATCCAAATGCAACTGATGATGCTTCTTGTATATTTCCATTAGAGACTTATTTAGATTGTAATGGTAACTGTTTAAATGATGCTGATGGAGATGGGATTTGTAATGAAGTTGAAATAAATGGTTGTACTGATACTTTAGCATGTAACTATGATACAAATGCAACTGATGAAGATGGTTCTTGTTCATATCCAATTGAGACTTATTTAGATTGTAATAGTGGTTGTTTAAATGACTCTGATGGTGATGGTGTTTGTGATGAATTAGAAATTTTAGGATGCTCTGACTTTACAGCGTGTAATTATGATACAAATGCAACTGATGAAGATGGTACTTGTTCATATCCAATTGAGACTTATTTAGATTGTAATGGTGAATGTTTAAGTGACATTGATAATGATGGAATATGTGATGAGTTGGAAATTTTGGGTTGTACAGATCCTGGATATTTAGAATTTGACCCTATTGCAACAGATGATGATAGTTCTTGTAACACTCTTATTGTCTTGGGTTGTACTGATAATACAGCACTTAACTATGACTTAATAGCTAACGTTGATGATAATTCATGTTTATATGAAGGTTGTACTAATTTCTTAGCATGTAATTATGATTCAAATGCTTCTGTTGACGACGATTCCTGCTTATATGTTCTCGATTTATTTGGAGTTGATTATGTTAATTGTGATGGCTTATGTTTAAATGATGAAGATGGTGACGGTGTCTGTGATGAAGATGAAGTAGGAGGGTGTATGGATTTAGATGCTTATAATTTTGATCCACTTGCCAATGAAGATGATGGTTCATGTTTATACCAAGGATGTACTCTTATTACGGCTTGTAATTATGATCCTTTTGCTGATATTGATGATGGTTCTTGTGATTTTCCAATCGAAAATTATTTAGATTGTAATAGTGATTGTCTAAATGATATTGATGCAGATGGAATTTGTGATGAATTAGAAATATTTGGCTGTACTTATCCTTTAGCTGATAATTTCGATTCAAGTGCTACTCAAGATGATGGGTCATGTATTTATTTTGGATGTACAGATTCAGTAGCTTGTAATTATAATGAATCTGCTAATACTGATGATGGTTCATGTGATTATGTGGAGGACATCTATTTGGACTGTAATGGTGATTGTTTAAATGATGAAGATGGGGACGGTGTCTGTGATGAAATTGAAGTAAGTGGTTGTGTAGATGAAATTGCATGTAATTTCTCTGTAGTTGCTACAGATGATGATGGTTCATGTGTTTATGCTGAAGAAGGTTTTGATTGTAATGGCAATTGTGCTGATGATGATGGAGATGGAATTACTGATGATTATGATGGGGATGGTGTTTGTGATTATATTGACAACTGTTTTTATGTATTTAACCCAAATCAACAAGATTCTGATGGAGATGGTGAAGGTAATGTTTGTGACTTTGATGATGGTATAGGAATTGATGAAGAATTTGAGAAAAATTTTCTAATTTATCCAAATCCAACAAATGGTATCGTTAATATTAAATACTTTAAATCTGAAAATAGTAATATTACTTTGAATATTTTTAATTCTGTCGGTCAGATTATAAAGGTTACTGAATTCAATTCTTTAGAATCTCACATTTTCTATTCTACAGATCTTGAAAATTATGGAAAAGGAATTTATCAGTTACAAATAGTTGACAGTGATAAGTTATTTATTGAAAGAGTAATTGTAGATTAAAACTTATAATTTTCCAATTTCTTGGTCATTGCTTTTTGGGTAAATTAACAATGTGTTATTCTTTTCTACTATTATATAATTATTAAGTCCTTTTAGAATTATTTTTTTTCCTTTTGGTAGGACTATCAAATTATTTTTAGAATCTATTATTTTTGCCTCTTTAACATTGAGAGCATTGTTGAAATTTGTTTTTTTTAGTTCCTTGTATAGTGAAGAATAGCTACCTAAGTCATTCCAACCTATGTTAGTCTTAAGTACTTGAATTTTTTTACTTTTTTCTAAAATAGCATAATCAAAGGAGATGTTTTCAATCTTTGAAAAACAACTAGTTAAGTCAAATTTTTTGTTATTTAAAATTTTTTCAAATGAGTTATATGTTTTACGTAGATGTAACTTAAATTGTTGAATAATTAATTCAGATTTGAAAATAAATATACCAGAGTTCCATAAAAATGTTTTACTATCTAGAAATTTTTTTGCTGTTTTTTTATCAGGCTTTTCTTTAAATTCTTTAACATCTGTTATTTCATTGTTTTTGCCTTTGATTGTTTTTATGTAACCGTAACCAGTGTGAGCACTTGTTGGCGTGATTCCTATAGTAACAATTTGGCTTTGAATATTTAAATAATTAAAAGCCTTTAAGCATAAGTTTTTAAACTTTAAGTTGTCGTTAATTAAATGATCGGAAGGGCAAACAATTATTTTTGCATTGTTGTTTTTGCTATGAATGGTAAAACTTCCGTATGCTATTGATGCAGCAGTATTTTTTTGAATCGGTTCGCATAAAATATTTTCTTTTGGTATTTTTCCAAGATGTTTTTTTGTAAGATTAGCATATTTACTATTCGTTAGAACAAAAATATTTTTATTTTGAACAAATAGAGAAATCCGATTATATGTTTTTTGTATTAATGATTCCTTTTCACCAAAAAAGTCTAAGAATTGTTTTGGCTCATCTTCATGACTCAATGGGTAGAATCTACTACCGATTCCACCAGCTAGAATAATGCAAAACAAATCTTTCATTTTAAAAGCTTAAGAGGTATTTTTGCAGGTGTAGGAGGACAGTCGCAATCTTTCTTTAATAATTTACATGAAGAAAAAGAAGCTCCAATAAATAATAATAATAATGTAGATATTAGTAAATTTTTCATAGTATTAATAAATATAATTATTTTTAAAAAAGAATATGAACATTTTTAGTCTAATTGGTAAATATTTTCTTTTTGTTAAAAAAGTTTTCAGTAGACCCTCAAAGCTTACAGTTTTTTACAAAAGTTTTTTGAATGAAGTTTTTGTTTTAGGAGTTTCTTCGATTGGATTTGTTGCTTTTGTGTCATTATTTGTTGGAGCCGTCGTAACTCTTCAAATTGCTTATAATTTAGAAAATCCATTATTACCTAGTTATTTGATTGGTTTAGCTACTAGGGATTCAATAATTTTAGAATTTTCACCAACAATGATTAGCTTGATTTTAGCAGGAAAAATGGGTTCTAATATCGCATCAACTATCGGTACGATGAGAGTTACCGAACAAATTGATGCACTTGAAATGATGGGTATAAACTCAGCATCTTACCTTGTCTTACCAAAAATTTTTGCCCTTATTTTTTTTAATCCCATTTTAATTACTTTTAGTATGTTTCTTGCAATTATAGGAGGTTGGTTTTTTGGTGATATAACTGGTTTATGTAGTACAACAGAGTTTTTAGATGGTGTGCAGTATTACTTTATTCCCTTTAACGTTTTTTATGCATATATAAAAACAGTTTTCTTTGCAATAATTATAGCTACACTCCCTGCTTTTTATGGCTATTACACAAAAGGTGGAGCTCTTGAAGTAGGTCAAGCAAGTACCAAAGGAGTAGTAAACTCAAGTATTTTGATTATTATATTTAACTATTTAATAACTCAGTTACTTTTAAGTTAATCATTATGATAGAAGTAAAAAATGTAATTAAATCATTTGGCCCTAATTTAGTTTTAGATAATATTTCAGCTAGTTTTTTTCCAGGTAAAGTTAATTTAATAATTGGTAGAAGTGGTTCGGGAAAGACAGTTGCAATAAAATCAATGCTAGGTTTACATGAAATTGACTCTGGTTCAATTTCTTTTGATAAGAGAAATTTTTCTTCAATGAGTCAGAAGGAAAAACAAAATATAAGAAAAGAAATTGGTATGGTTTTTCAGGGAGGAGCATTGTTTGATTCTAAAACTATTGAAGAGAACTTAATGGTTCCTCTTATTATGTTTTCATCAATGTCCACAGAGCAGATGAAAGATAGGGTAAATTTTTGTTTGAATAGGGTTAATTTAGATAACGTAAACAGTTTGTATCCTGCTGACTTAAGTGGGGGGATGCAAAAAAGAGTTGCAATTGCTAGAGCTATTATTTTAAAACCAAAATATTTATTTTGCGATGAACCAAACTCAGGATTAGATCCTTATACTGCCACTGTTATAGATGAATTATTAAAAGAAATCACATATGAGTATAATATAACTACTGTTATTAATACTCACGACATGAACTCAGTCATGCAAATAGGAGATTATATAATATTTATTCAAAAGGGAAAAAAATTATGGGAGGGGTCAAAGGACGAAATTATGAACAGTACAAATAAAGATCTAAATAAATTTATATTTTCTTCTGAAATATTTAGGAGATTAAAAAGTTTTATGTAAAAAAAGCCCGATATAAACCGGGCTTTTTTTTTAATATAGAATTATTATTTATTCAATAACAATTCTTTCAGTTTTACTTGATTTTGAATTTGACACTTTAATTAAATAAGTTCCTTTGTCAAAATTGCTTAAATCAATATTAGTGTTTGAATTAACTTTATCTAATAAAATTATTTCTCCAATGATATTTGTTACTTCAATAGTATAATCATCATTATTTTCAAAATTAATATTAATTAGTCCAGTTGATGGGTTTGGATAAACAGAAACTCCGTTTAAAGTAGCTTCTTCAATATCAAAACCTTGTCCGTTACCTAATTTCATTCTTACACCAGCTGCAGTTCCATTACTGTAAACTGCATCACCAGGAATAAAAATCATACTAGCGCTACCCGGTTGTGGAACGGTTTCATCATCAAGGATGTAAATATCAGAAGCATTGTTGTTACTATACATCTCAACACATGCATAGTATGCTCCTGGACTTAATGTATATGGAGAGTCAAATGCAACTTCTAATGAACCGTCATCAATATCTCCTTGAGTTACCATATAAAAATCTGATTCTACTAAAGAAGAAGAAGGAAAACTTGCTAAATCAAACCCTGCTAAAACATCTGAAGTATCTTTCAGTGATATAATTATCTCACCTCCAGGAACTGTTAATGGAGTAGTGTATGCGTAAGAGTCAAGCATAATTTCTAGACCAGCAACATCAGTAGTTTCTTCAATTTCGTAATATGTCATAATCATAAACCCATCAGTAGCATCAGTAAACGAACCAGTTCCTAGTCTTGTTATAGTAGGTTCAGAATAAACATCAATTCCATCAACAGAGTAAAGATCATTGGTAATTTCAAATTCTCTAGATTGAATATTATTTCCAAAGTTTTCAGAACCATCCATTTCATTTAATGATTCTACTGAAAAATCAACAGTATACATTCCAATTTCTGTACTAGGAGGAGCGGCATCTAATTGGAAATAAACTGACTCGTCAGAATCTATCAAACCATCAGTTTCTTCTACGTTATAAAATCCGTCTGCATCTGCTGAGTACATAGTAAATCCTGATTCACCAGAAACAACAGTATTTCCGTCTAGAGACATGTTCATGCTTAAAGTAGCTTCACTTTGGTTATTTATTCCAAAATTAAAAACTTCGCCACCAAATTGCATTGAATTACCTAATTGGTTTTGTGGGATTCTACCGTATTCCTCACCTGTACCTGTATGTGAAACAACCCCATAGTTCAAAACTAAATCATCTGCAGGTTGCTCAATAACACATACGTCATCTACGAACCATGCGTAACCCCATGTTCCAGTCCAGTGAAATCTAATCCATACTTGTTCTTGACCTCCAGCAGATTCAGAAATATTAATTCTTTTAGTAAGTGGATTATCTCCAACATCTGCACCACCATCACCTGAGATACCAGGAAAAACTTCGTATATACCAGCGGCTGGATCTTCTTCAGAATCTGGAGTTAATTCTGGCCAAGTAACACCATCAGTACTTGTTACAATCCAACACTTTTCAAAAGTCCAGCTTCTGTACCATGTCTCAAACTGTAAAACTACATTAGGATAACTTGATAAGTTAATAGGTTGAGCAGTTGTAAACCAAGAGTCTTCCACCTCAGTTCCACCTTCTTCTCCTCCGTATTCATCAGAATCAATCATAGCATATCCATTACTTGCTGTTGATGATTCTATAGATGATATTGGATAGCTCCCTCCGGTTTCTAATCCTGTTCCAATTTCCCAATCTAAATCACAAGCAGTAGCATCGTGATCAATAACCCATGTAGAGGGATTTGAGAAATCATCTGAAAAAATGCAATCACCTCCTTGTCTAGATTCGATTGTATTTGAAACTTCAATATTTTTAATTGTTGTTTCTTGTTTAGATTTTTTGAATTTGATTTTATTGTTAGTTTGAGCAAAAGAAATACTTAGTCCAAAACAAACAATAAAAAACATAGAAATAGTAAAATTTTTCATATTCTTTAGAATTTTATTAATAAATATTAAATTTTGTGGCTGACAATTTACAAAAATTATAAGACTTTTTCTTTATAATTAATGTTATATTCTTCTGTGCTTACACATGAACAAATTAAATTTCTATCTCCTTGAGCTTCATCAATACGTCTAACAGTAGGCCAAAATTTATTTTGTTTGACAAAATTTGTTGGAAAAACAGCTTCCTCTTTAGAGTAAGGAAAGTTCCATGAATCATTAATTAAAACTTCTAAATTGTGAGGAGCATTTTTTAAAATATTATTTTCATTTGATTTATACTTTTCAATTTCTTTTTTAATCATTATTAGTGCATCGCAAAATAAATCTAAAGATTCTTTACTTTCACTTTCTGTAGGTTCTATCATCATTGTTCCTACAACTGGCCAATTGACTGTAGGTGCGTGAAACCCATAATCCATCAATCTTTTAGCAATGTCAGTTACTTCAATATTGTGCTCTTTAAATTCTCTACAATCTATTATCATTTCGTGAGCTACAGTATTATTTATACCTGTGAAAAGTATTTTATAGTCCTCTTCCAATCTTTTTTTCATGTAATTTGCATTTAGAATTGCAATTTCAGTACTTTTTTTAAGACCTTCTCTTCCTAGCATTTTTATATATGCATACGAAATAGTTAAAATTAAACCACTTCCCCATGGGGCTGAAGAAATTGATGGAATAGCTTGTTTACCACCACATTTAATTATTGGATTTCCTGGCAAAAAATCTTTTAAATGCTTTTTAACCCCAATTGGCCCCATTCCTGGCCCACCTCCTCCATGAGGAATTGCAAAAGTTTTATGTAAATTAAGGTGACATACATCACATCCAATAATGCTTGGACTAGTCAAACCAACTTGTGCATTCATATTTGCTCCATCCATATAAACTTGCCCACCATGTTCGTGAATTAAATTAGTGATATCTTGAATATTATTTTCAAAAACACCGTGAGTAGATGGGTAAGTAATCATTAAAGCGCTTAAGACATCTGAGTACTCAAGAACTTTAGATTTTAAATCAGTAAAATCAATATTTCCTTGTTCATCACATTTAATTATAACAATTTTCATACCTGCCATTTTTGCGCTTGCAGGATTTGTGCCATGAGCAGATGAGGGAATTAAGCAGATATTTCTATGTCCCTCATTATTAGTTTCGTGAAATTTCTTAATAACCATTAAGCCAGCAAATTCACCTTGTGCGCCTGAGTTAGGTTGTAAGGAAATAGCATCGTAACCAGTTATTTCACAAAGATCTTCTTCTAATTCTCTAAACATAATTTGGTAACCTCTAGATTGATCAAGTGGAGCAAAGGGATGAATATTTGAAAATTCTGACCAACTTAAAGGAAGTAATTGAACGGCTGCATTTAGCTTCATAGTACAAGAGCCTAAAGGGATCATAGAGTGAGTTAACGACAAATCTTTTCGCTCTAATTTTTTTATGTATCTCATTAAATCGGTTTCTGTATGATATGAGTTAAATGTTTTAAAATTTAAAAAAGTTGATTCTCTTTTTAAAGAATCAGGAATATTAAATTTATTTTGATTACTTTCAACAAGATCGTTTAATTTTTCTTGGCTAATTGTTTTATTTTGGATTTTAGAAAAAACTTTCAGAATTTCCTGAACATTCAAGATGTCATCTTTCTCGTCTAAACTAATTGATAGTAAATTATCATCAATGAAGTTGAAATTCATTTTAGAATCATGTGCAAATACTTTTAAAGTATCCATTGAAATATCTCCAATGTCCACTAAAATTGTGTCAAAAAAATAGTCATTTAATTGTTTGACTCCAATGGACTTTAAACCATTAGATAAAATGGAGCAATTTTGATGAATATTTTGAGCGATATTCTTTAATTTTTTAGGGCCATGATATACAGCATACATTGATGCCATAACAGCTAATAAGACCTGTGAAGTACAAATATTTGATGTCGCTCTTTCTCTTCTTATATGTTGTTCTCTAGTTTGAAGAGCCATTCTATAAGCAAGTTTTCCATCAACATCTTTAGAAGCGCCAATTATTCTACCAGGAACACTTCTTTTAAATTTTTCTATAGTAGCAAAATATGCAGCATGAGGGCCACCATATCCCATTGGTATACCAAACCTTTGTGATGATCCAACAACAATATCAGCGTTAAATTCCCCAGGTGGCTTTAGTAACGTGAGACCAAGTAAATCAGCTGCAACAGTTACAATAATATTCTTTTGCTTTGCGTTTGAAATTATTTTTTCAATGTTTTCTATTGATCCATATTTACCAGGGTATTGAATTAAAATACCAAATACGTCATCTGAAAAATCAAATTCATTTACTTGTTTTAAATTAATTCCAATTGGATTTGCTCTAGCTCTCAGTACTTCAATAGTTTGAGGGAAACAATCACTCGAAACAAGAAATGTATTTTGCTCATTCCCTTTTTTATTAGATCTGTTATTAAAACTTAAAATCATAGCCTCAGCTGCTGCCGTACCTTCATCTAACAATGAAGCATTAGCGATAGGCATTCCGGTAAGTTCAGTTATTACAGTTTGGTAATTAAATAAAGCTTCTAGTCTACCTTGAGCTATTTCTGGTTGGTATGGCGTGTAAGCTGTATACCAATTAGGATTTTCAAGTATATTTCTTTTTATTACACTAGGAAGAACTGTATTATAATATCCAAGACCAATGTAGCTTTTATAATTCTTATTTTTTCTACCTAAGTTCTTAATTAATTCAAGGTACCTAGGTTCACTTAATCCGTTTGGTAGACTTAAATCTTTTTCAAGTCTAATGTTTTGTGGAATTGTTTGTTTTATCAATTCTGAAATTTCATTAAACCCTAAATAGGTAAGCATTTCTTTGGCATTTTTTGTGTTAACACCGATGTGTCTATTTATAAAATCATTTGAGTAATTCATAGTTAAAAAATAAGATAACTAAATTATCATTTTAGTATTAATTTTTGCAATGTTTTGTTGTAAAAAATCACTTTTTTTTTAACACAAAAAATATTAAAGAATTAAAATTTAGTTTTTAGTATTAAATAACTTTCAATTATTAATTTTGCAATTCATTATATATAAAAATGTTAAAGGACTTTAATAAAAATATTGCAAAAAAACTTGACAAAGAAGATGTTTTATCTAATTTCAGGGATAGGTTTTTTTTTCCTATGCACAAAGGTAAAAAATGTATATATTTTTGTGGAAACTCCTTAGGTTTACAAATAAAGAAAACAGAAGAATATATTAAGTCTGAGCTAAATGATTGGGCAAAATATGCAGTAGATGGTCATTTTAAAGCTAAAAATCCGTGGTTCTCTTTTCACAAAATATTGACAAGTCAAACATCAAAAATAGTTGGTGCTAAAAAAAATGAAGTTGTTGTAATGAACGGATTAACGACTAATATTCATTTATTACTAATGTCTTTTTACAAACCTAGTAAAAGTAGGTATAAAATTTTATGTGAATCAAATGCATTTCCATCTGATCTATATGTTTTACAATCTCAAGTTGAATTACATGGATATAAATTTGAAGATGCCGTTATTCAAGTTCCTTGTGATTCTCATGGTGTAATTGATGAGGATAAATTGATAAAACTAATAAATAAAATAGGAGATAAATTAGCCTTAGTTTTTATTGGAGGAGTTAACTATTATAGTGGTCAGGTTTTTAATATTTCAAAAATAACTGCTGCTAGTCATAAAGTTGGTTCGTTAGCGGGATTTGATTTAGCTCATGCAGCTGGTAATATTGAATTAAATTTACATAAGTGGAATGTTGACTTTGCTGCTTGGTGTTCTTATAAGTATCTAAATTCTGGCCCAGGAAATGTTTCAGGAATTTTTGTACATGAAAATCAAAGTAAAAAAAATCCATTTAGATTAAAAGGATGGTGGGGACACTCTGAAAAAAATAGATTTAACTATAATAAAAAAACAAAATTCAGTCCAATGAAGGGTGCAGAAGGATGGCAGTTATCTAATGCTCCAGTTTTTGGAATGGCTGCCCACAAGGCATCATTGGATGTTTTTAATGAGGCTGGGATGAATAATTTAGTTAAAAAATCAAAAAAATTAGTCAATGCCCTTGAATTGGTATTTGAAAGATTTAATAATGAGTCTAAAGATTTTAAATTTAAAATTATTACGCCAAAAAAAAGAGGTTGTCAATTATCTGTCTTAGTAAATAAAAACGGAAGAAAAGTTTATGAAATATTAAATAAAAATGGGGTTGTTGTAGATTGGAGAGAGCCAAATGTAATAAGGTTTGCTCCAGTACCACTTTACAATTCATTTGAAGATATTTATAATTTTAGTCAAATACTTAGAAAATGTCTTTAGAAAGAAAAAATATAGCTATTGTTGGAGCTGGACTTGTAGGTAGCTTACTCTCAATATATTTTTCAAAAAAAGGATATAAAGTGACAGTTTTTGAAGGAAGGGGTGACATGAGAAAAGATAGTATTCATGCTGGAAGATCTATCAACCTTGCATTATCAAATCGTGGAAGAAAAGCATTGAGAAAAGTTAGTTTAGAAGAAAAAATATTATCTATTTCGGTTCCTGTTGAAAAAAGATTAATGCACTCAGTCGATAATAAATTAACTGAGCAATATTATGGAAAAAAAAATCAAGCAATTTACTCTGTTCCCAGAAGAGAATTAAATTGTATGTTAATGGATTTAGCTGAAAACGATGGAGTAAAAATTTTTTTCAAAAAAAAATGTATAGACGTAGATTTTGAAAATACAATTTTAAAATTCGATGAAAGTGAAAATTTAAAATTTGATTTTGTTTTTGCTGCTGATGGCGCGGGTTCAATAATTAGAAAAAAAATGAACAAATTTTCTGATTTTGATATGACCAGTAAATTTATTGATTGTGGGTATAAAGAATTAACTATTCCAACTGATAATAATGGTGATTGGCAAATTTCACCTGACGCGTTACATATATGGCCAAGAAGTTCTTACATGGTAATGGCTTTGCCTAATTTAGATAAAACTTTTACATGTACATTATTCTTCCCTGTCAAAGGAGAAAATTCATTTGAAAATTTAAATAGTGAACAGGATGTAAACGATTTTTTTAACAAAAATTGTCCTGATTTAGTTCCTCTCATTCCTGATCTTACAGAACAATACTTAAACAATCCAGTTTCTCCTCTGGGAATAATAAGGTGCTCTCCATGGAGAAAAAATAATTTTATATTGATTGGAGATTCCTGTCACGCTACTGTTCCTTTTTATGGCCAAGGTATGAATTGTGGCTTTGAAGATTGTGATTTAATTGTAGATTTTTTTGATAAGTCTTTTGGAGGTATTGACTTCAGTAGCTCTATCGATATTTTTTTAAAAAATAGAAAAATTAACACTGACGCTATGCAGGATTTATCCATGCATAATTTTATTGTTATGAGAGATAAAACTGGTGATAAGCAGTTTTTACTTCAAAAAAAAATAGAGGCACTATTTACAAAAAAACATCCTTCAAAATGGACTCCTCTATACTCCATGGTAACATTTAGTCATATTGATTATAATGAAGCTTTACAGATTGGAAGGAAACAAGAAAAAATAATGCAAGAAATTATGCAAATTGAAAATATAGATTCAATTTGGGACAGTGAATTTATTGAGAAAAAAATTTTATCATTTTTATAACTATAAAAACGGGTTGTGTTTTTTTTCAAATCCAATAGTTGTGTTTTGACCATGTCCACAAAATACTTCGGTGTCATTATCTAAAACTAACAATTTATCATTTATACTATTTATTAAGTCATCATGATTGCATAATGGAAGGTCGGTTCTACCGATACTCATGTTAAATAACACATCTCCTGAAATTATTTTTTTATTTTTTTTATCCAATAAACAAATATGACCTGGAGCGTGCCCAGGTGTAAAAATAATTTCCCAATTTGTATTACCTAATTTGATTATATCTCCTTCTTCTATAAAAGTTACGTCAGTGTCAGGTTGTTCTAGACTTATTCCATAACTTTTGGCAATTAAACCAGCATTTTCAAGTAATGGGAGATCTAATTCATGAATTTTTGGTTTAAGGTTATACTTTTTTGAAATAAAGTTATTTCCAAATATGTGATCAATGTGACAGTGAGTATTAACTAATTCAATTGGTTCTAAATTCTCACTTTTGATGTAATTTGATAA
The DNA here is from genome assembly GCA_964435285.1 of uncultured Flavobacteriales bacterium. Classification (GTDB taxonomy): domain Bacteria; phylum Bacteroidota; class Bacteroidia; order Flavobacteriales; family TMED113. The sequence goes on along the minus strand of CAYSYA010000012.1, from coordinate 27,633 downwards.
AGTTTCTTCTTCTTCTTTGTTTGAACAACCTGGGTCAACTATCATACATTTATTCATTGATTCAATTACATAAGTATTTTCTTGAAAAGTATTAAAAGTAAATTTTTTGATTTTCATGTTTTAATAAAAATTCGTTAAATTAAATTTATAAATAATTCAATAATTTTAATTGAAAATAAACAATTTAAAGTCTGATATTGAAAAAATATCTAATGAGATTTTTGATGATGTTGTATCGTTTAGAAAATGGATACATAAACATCCTGAATTATCATTTCAAGAAAAAGAAACTTCAGAATTCATATGCTCTATACTAAAGAAAAATGATATAAGATTTACAAAAAATATTGGTGGATATGGAGTTGTAGCAGTTATAGAAGGAAAGAACTCAAGTTCTAGAGTCATTGGATTTAGAGCTGATATGGATGCATTACCAATTATAGAAGAAAATGACATTGATTATAAATCTGTTAATCATGGAGTTATGCATGCTTGTGGACATGATGTTCATAGTTCAATACTACTCGGTGTTGCGATAATTGTAAATAAATTAAAAGAAAATTTAATTGGAACAATAAAATTTATCTTTCAACCTGCTGAAGAAAAGTTACCAGGTGGCGCTTCTTTAATGATTAAATCTGGTGTTTTGAAAAATCCAGATGTTGAAAAAATGTTAGCGTTACACGTATTTCCTGAAATGGAAGTTGGAAATGTAGGTTTTAAATCTGGACAGTACATGGCGGCATGTGATGATATGAAAATTGAGATAATTGGGAGGGGAGGACATGCTGCATTAATTAACAAAACTATAAACCCTATTACAGTTGCATCAGAACTTATTATTAATACAAAACAAAAAGTAGAAAATAGAAAAAATTCAAGTCCATATGTTTTAGAATTTGGAGATTTTAGAGCATTTGGTGCTTCCAATGTAATTCCTGAGAAAGCACTAATTGAAGGGACTTTAAGAACTATGGATGAAGATTTCAGGAAAGAAGTTCATGAAATTTTAAAGTCAGAAGCCCTTAAAGTAGAAAATAAATATAAAGCAAAGTGCAACTTTAATATTCTTAAAGGTTATCCATCTTTATTTAATAATGAAAAAGTTACTAAAAAGTGTATTAATTTATCAAGAGACATTTTAGATAAAAATAGTATTCATGAGTTACCTATCAGAATGGCTTCTGAGGATTTTTCTTTTTTCAGTCATGAATGCCCATCTACTTTCTTTAGATTAGGAGTAGCAAACTCAGAAAAAGGAATTATTCATTCAGTACATACTTCAAAATTTAATGTTGATCATAATTCTATTAAAATAGGTTTGAATTTAATGTCATATTTTGCATTTAAAGTTTAAAACATAATATACATTTAGCACTTAAGATAATTTTTTTACAATAATTAAATTAATTTTGTGTTCCTTTTAATGATATCCTTTTAATAATGGACAAAAGTAACGTTATAAAAAATGCTATTGATGTAATTGATCTTCAGGCAAAAACTATTAATCAATTAAAAGATTACATTGACTATTCTTTTGTAGAAATTATTAGTGTTTTAAAAAACATGAAGGGTCATTTAGTTGTTATTGGAATTGGAAAAAGTGCAATCATTGGTAGAAAAATAGTTGCCACACTTAATTCAACAGGTACTTCCTCTGTTTTTATCCATGCTGTTGAAGCATTACATGGAGACTTAGGAAATATTAAGGAGAATGATGTTGTTTTATTTATTTCAAAAAGCGGTAACACAGAAGAGTTAAAAAAAATTTTGTCAATTCTAAAAGGTCAAAAAAATATAACTATATCAATGTCATCTAATAAAAACTCTTTTTTATCAAAAAACACAGATTATTTTTTAAATAGTTATATAGAAAAGGAGGCTTGTCCAAATAATTTAGCCCCAACAACAAGTACAACTGCCCAATTAGTTTTGGGAGATGCTTTAGCAATTTGTTTATTAAAATTAAAAGGTTTTACTAAAGATGATTTTGCACGTTTTCATCCAGCAGGAATATTGGGAAAAAAAGTAACCTTAAAAGTTTCAGATGTTTATAATTCTGATTTAAAACCACAAGTTAAACTTGATGATTCACTACAGGACGTGGTTTTTGAAATATCTTCGAAGAGAATGGGAGCAGTTTGTGTTGTTGAAAAAAATAAAGTTTTAGGGATAATTACCGACGGGGACTTAAGACGTTTTTTACAAAAAAATAATAATATCATGACTTCAAAAGCGAAAGATTTGATGGTTGAGAACCCTAAAGTAATAATGGAAAGTGAACTTGCATTTACAGCACTTAATATTATGAAAAAAAATAATATTACTCAGTTATTAGTTCTAAAAAAAAATAAATATGATGGGATTATTCACTTACATGATATTTTAAAAGAGGAGATAATTTAATAATTACTAATGAAACAAGAACAATTAAAGAAATCTAGTTTTTTGAGTCATTTAGAGCAATTAAGGTGGCATTTAGTTTACTCTTTTTTGGCAATAATTTTATTTACTATTATTTCTTTCATAAATATTAAAGTAATATTTGATAAGTTTATTTTTGCTTTTTTGAACCCTAAATTCCCTACCTACGAATTTTTATGTTCAATCTCAAAATCGTTATGCTTAAATCCACTTACTTTACAGTTCCAAAATATTGATTTAGCCGGTCAATTTAATATGTCACTATTAGTAGCTTTTTCTTTTGGATTAATTTTTTCGTTCCCATATATTTTATTTGAATTTTGGTTATTTATAAAACCAGGTATGTATAAGTCTGAAAGGAAATATGCAAGATATTTAATTTTTTCCTCAGTAGTTTTATTTATACTAGGTGTTTTATTTGGTTATTATATCATTACTCCGCTATCTCTAAACTTTCTTTCCAATTTTACTGTTAGTGATATTATTATTAACGATATAAATTTTATATCCTTTGTTAAAACGATTACAAAATTTATTTTGTTATGCGGTTTTGTTTTTCAACTACCATTTGTAATTTATTTTCTTGCAAAATTTAATTTAGTAACTAAAAAATTATTGCAAATCTACAGAAAACATGCGTTTGTTATTGTTTTAATTTTATCTTCAATAATTACTCCACCTGATGTGTTAAGTCAAATTTTGATTGCATTTCCTCTAATGATATTATATGAGATTTCTATCATAGTAGTTCATTATGTACATAAAAAAACTAACGGATGAAATTAGAAGCAGTAAATATCACAAAACAGTATAATCAAAGAAAAGTAGTAAATAATGTTTCTTTTAAAATTGAAAAGGGAGAAATTATTGGTTTACTTGGGCCCAATGGTGCCGGAAAAACAACATCATTTTATATTTTAGTTGGGTTAATTAAACATTTAGATGGACAAGTTTTGTTGAATAGTCAGGACATTTCTAATTATCCAATGTATAAAAGAGCTAGAAAAGGAATTAGCTACTTAGCACAAGAACCATCAATATTTAGAAAAATGACAGTTGAGGATAATATTTTATGTGTTTTAGAGTATTTGAATAATAATTCAAAACAAAATCAAAAAAAATTAAATCAATTATTAAAGGAATTTGGATTAACTAAAATTAGAAAAAACAGAGGAGATTTGTTGTCTGGAGGTGAGCGTAGGAGGGTAGAAATTGCACGTTGCATTGCCGTTAACCCAAGTTTTGTTTTGCTAGATGAACCTTTTGCTGGTGTTGATCCTATTGCAATTCAAGAATTAAAACAAATGATTTTTCAATTGAAAGAAAAAAATATTGGAGTTTTGATTACTGACCACAATGTTAGAGAAACATTATCAATAACTGATAGGTCTTATCTACTTTATGATGGAAAAATTTTAAAAGCAGGAACATCAAATGAACTCGCTAATGACGAACAAGTAAAAAAATTATATTTAGGGAAAAACTTTAACTTGTAATTTCTTCAATTGTATACGAGTATTCTTCTGTAATTTGATTTGCTAACAATTTTTTGCAAGATTCTTCAATAATATTACTAGCTTCTTTCTCTGTATCACACGATAGTTCAATTATAATGTGTTTTCCAATTCGAACTTTTTGACTAGATAATTTTAAATTATTCATAGCTTTTCTAACAGCATTTCCTTGAGGGTCAAGTAATGCTTCTTTGGGCATAATATTAATTTTTGCGATAAAATTCATATAAATTATTTTGGTTTAAATATAATAGATAAAAGCATATAAAAAAAAATAATTATTGGTATAGCTAAATATTTTAATAAAATAAAAAAAAGAATGGATGCGATTATGAATAAAACTTTAAGTTTTTTTTCCATTTTATTTGCAGAGTAAAATTTTAATGAAAATGTAGTGATGTTACTAATCAACAAAATAGAAAATAATAAAGTAAAAGAAATTAAAAAACTAGCGTCAGAAAGTAAACTTTCAATAAATTTTGATGATTGAAATTGTTGAATTAAAGGTAAAGAACTTAGTAATAATGCATTCACTGTGGTTGTCAAGCCAATAAAATAATTTCCTTGTTTATTATCAATATTATACTTTGCTAATCTTATTGCAGAAAAAATTGGTATGAAAAAGGCAAGATAAGTAAAGTTGGAACCAGATAATTCAAGTAGTTTATAAATTATAACTGATGGTGCGATTCCAAAAGTAACCATATCAGCAAAACTATCTAATTGCTTTCCAAAATCACTTTCTACCTTTAAGTATCTTGCAATTTTTCCGTCCAGGAAATCTAAAAAAACTCCGGAAACAATTAAAAAAGAGCATAAAACTAAGTTAGAGTTAATTAGTCCATGAAAAATTGCCAAAAGCCCTAAAGTTAGATTGCTTAATGTTATTACATTAGGAATATTTTTTATCATTTTCTTCTTCTATATAGTAATATATTATTTAAATATTCGTTTTCAAAAATAATAACAATTAGCTTATATTTAACTAATCTATTGTGTTTATGAAGATTTTTCTTTTCTTTTTTTTAGGTTACTTGGTAAGTTTTTCTCAGTCAAAATATAGTAATGATTTTTTGTCAATTGGAATCGATTCTCGTTCAATTTCGATGTCTAATACAGTTGTGTCAAATGTATCTGACTTGACATCTGTTTTTTACAATCCTGCTGGACTAAATAATGTTAAAAGTTTTGAGTTGGGAGTCATGCATTCTTCTTACTTTGCAGGAATTGCTGAGTATGATTATGCTGGAATTGCAATGCCAGTCGATTCTAATTATGTGTTGGGGGTAGCGTTTATAAGATTCGGAATAGATGATATTTTAAATACCACAAATTTATTAGATGAAAATGGTAACATCAATTATAATAATATTTCTACTTTTTCATCCTCAGATTTCGCCTCTATATTTAGTTTAGCAAAAAAAACAAAATATAACTTAGATTATGGCCTAAGTGCAAAAATAATTCACAGAAAAATAGGTCCATTTGCGAGTGCTTGGGGATTTGGATTAGATATTGGTTTTCAATACATATTACAAAAATGGAAATTTGGTATATGTTTAAAAGACTTTACTAGCACATTAAATATTTGGGATATTAATGAAAGTCAATATTCAGATCAATATTTAGAATCTGGTAATTATATTCCTGAAGATGGAATTGAAGTTACTTACCCTAAATTTTCTTTTGGTGTTTCAAGAAATTTAAATTTTAATAAAGATATATCATGTCTTTCAGCCCTTGAACTGATAGCTACTTGGGATGGTCAAAGAAATACGATTATTTCTTCTCAGATTATTAATTTAGATCCTGCTTTAGGACTAGAGTTAGATTACAAAAAAATAGGTTTTTTAAGGTTTGGATTCGGTAATTTTCAAAAAGAAAAATTATTAGAGACTCTAGGAGAAAATATTACTTTTCAACCAAATTTTGGTATTGGTATAAATATTTGGTCTTTATTTATTGATTATTCTTTAACAGATTTAGGTAATACTTCTTCGGTTTTATATTCAAATATTTTTACAATAAAATATAAGTGGTAGAAAATGATGAAACTAATTTATTTATCTATAATTTCTGGTGTTTTCTTTTTTTTGAGTTGGCCCACCAATTTTAAACTTTTAACTCCTTTAATTTTTTTAACATTTTTTCCTCTTTTATTGATAGAGAATAATATTAGAGCGAATAAAAAAAATAGTTTATACGTAATTTTATATTCTTATTTTTCATTTTTCATTTTTAATTTTTCTTGTACTATTTGGGTTGAGAATGCTTCTCCAGCATTTGGAGAAGGGCTGATTGCTGTTTTACTCAACTCTTTTTTTATGTCTATAGTTTTTTATTTATTTCATATTTCTTCAAAGAAAATAAATTTTATATCACCTATTTTTTTTCTTTCTGGATATTGGATTTTTTTTGAGATTTTACACATGAACTGGGATTTAAATTGGCCTTGGTTAACCTTAGGAAATGTTTTTTCTGAATTTCCTATTTTTATTCAATGGTATTCTTACACTGGAGTATTAGGTGGTAGTTTATGGGTTCTAATTATAAATTATTTGATTTTTAAATGCTATCTAAATTTTATATCAAAAAAAACATTAAAATTAAATAACATCCTTTTAGTTTTTTTTATACCGATTTTTATATCAGCTGGTATTTATATTTCATCAAATTTTCAAGGTAAGAAAATTAATATACTTGTTGCGCAGTCTAATATTGACCCTAATTTAGAAAAGTTTTCAAGTCAAGCTCAAATAATTGAAAAATCTGTTTTTTATGATCTAACAAAGAACATTAATGATTCTATAAGTTATGTTATTTTTCCTGAAACATTTCTTTCCAGTACATTCACAATATCAAACAATGAGATAATTAATTATAACAGAAATCAAATATCTCACATAACAAGATTGGTTGAAAAGTACCCAAACTTAAATATAATTATTGGAGCTACAGTCTATCATTTTATAGATGGATATAAAGATTATAAACAAAGAACTTATAAATTATATAACTCTTCTTTACAATTTAATTCTAGTGGAATAAATTTTTACCATAAGTCTAAGTTAGTTCCTGGTGCTGAACAATTACCATATAAAAATTATTTAAAGTTTTTTTTAAATGAGAATTTTTTAAAATTAGCAGGGGGTGCAGGAAATCTTTCAAAACAAGATTCAATAACTTTATTTAGTTCAAATGAAAATAAAATTGCCTCTTTAATTTGTTATGAGTCTGTTTTTCCAAATCACGTCAGAAAATTTGTTGAGAAAGGAGCTCAAGCAATTTTTATAATTACCAATGATGGTTGGTGGGGAGACACTCAAGGGAGAAAACAACATAACTCTTATGCTAGAATACGAGCTATAGAGACAAGAAGATATGTAGCAAGATCAGCAAACACTGGTATTTCAAGTGTCATCAATCCTTTAGGTCAATTTGAAAAAGTCTTAGAGCCTAATACTTCAGGTTCATTTACACATCCTATTGAATTATTATCATTTAAAACATTTTATGTCAAATATGGAAATATTTTAATTTTCATTTATCTTGTAATACTTTTATTATTTGGTTTAATAAAAAAATATAGAAATTAATTTTATGAATACATTTGATACAATTGTTATTGGCTCGGGTCCAGGTGGTTATGTTTGTGCAATAAGATGCGCCCAATTAGGAATGAATGTTGCTATCATAGAAAAATATAATAATTTAGGAGGAACTTGTTTGAACGTTGGGTGTATTCCATCTAAATCTCTTTTAGAATCTTCCGAGTTGTTTCATAAAGCTATCACTGATTTTTCAGAGCATGGTATTTCTGCTGTTCCAAAGTATGATTTTTCCAAAATGATTAGTAGAAAATCTAAAGTTGTAAAAGAGAACTCAGAAGGTTTAAATTTTCTTATGAAAAAAAATAAAATCAGTGTTTTTCATGGTGTTGGATATTTGAATAAAAAAGGAGAAGTTGAAATAAAAAATAGTGGAGATAAAAAGGTTTTAAAAAGCAAAAATATCGTTATTGCAACTGGCTCAAAGCCAATTGTGCCTAGTTTCATCACTTTTGACAAGAAAAGAGTTATAACTTCAACTGAGGCTTTATCATTAAAGGAGTGTCCAAAAAACTTATCAATTATTGGTGCTGGGGTTATAGGTCTTGAGTTAGGTTCTGTTTTTGCTAGATTAGGAGCGAAGGTTAAAGTTTTTGATTATTCAGACTCAATCATTTCTTTTATGGACAAAAGTATAGGGAATGAATTAAAAAAAGTATTAACTAGCCATTTAGGTTTTGAATTTAATATGTCTAATAAAGTTCAATCTGTTAAAACAATTGGAAAAAAAGTTGAAATTATTTCTGAAGATAAGAATGGTAATAAAATAACTGAAAAGTCTGATTATTGTTTAGTTTCTGTTGGAAGAAAACCATATACTGATGGTTTAGGTTTGGAGAATCTTTCCATTGAGGTTGATGAAAGAGGAAGAATCAAGGTAAATGAAAAATTACAAACATCAGTTTCAAATATATTTGCAATTGGTGATGTAATAAGTGGACCAATGCTTGCTCATAAAGCTGAAGAAGATGGTGTTTTTGTAGCTGAAACTATAGCAGGTCAAATTCCTCATATTGATTATAACCTAGTTCCAAGTGTTATTTATACTTGGCCTGAAGTCTCTTCTGTTGGAAAAACAGAACAGCAATTAAAAAACGAGGGTAAATCAATTAAAATTGGAAAATTTCCATTCAAGGCAAATGGTAGAGCTAGAATTTCAAATGATATTGATGGATTTATAAAAATAATTTGCGATTCTGAAACAGATGAAATACTAGGAGTACATATGATTGGCCCTAGGTGTGCAGATTTAATTTCTGAAGCAGTTGTTGCAATGGAATACAAAGCTTCTGCTGAAGATATTGCAAGAATTTGTCATGCTCACCCTACTTTTTCAGAAGCTTTTAAGGAAGCAGCTTTAGATGCAACAGAAAAAAGAGCATTAAATTATTGATAACTACTCACTTATAGCTTCGTCAGTAGAACTTTCATTTATTTGAAAGGCTTTTCTTATTTCTAAACCAACACCACTTCTGTCGTACCACTCGTGAGATAACAATATTTTGTTTTCAATAAAATCATAAAATCCATAAAGCGATAAGCTAACTTTTTTATCATTTACGTCAAATGACCATCCTGAATACATTCTCACACTTCCATCTGGTGAGAAACTGGTGGTATCAATTCCAGGTAATATAATGGTGTGATCCAAAGAAATATTATCGGCCATATCAAAAAATCTTTTCATACGTTCTAATTCTTCATATTTGCTAGACTTAATTCCCTTTGGTTCGTTAATTGGATAAAAATAACTTTCATAATTTCCAGCCATCATATTTTCAATGTTATCTAAGTCTTCATTTTCATAATACTCCCAAAACTTTTCCAAAATTTTTACATTATGATTGTAAATGTCCATCGCTCTGTTTTCAGATTTGTTACACATCATAACACAAATAACTGCTCCTAATATTAGTATAATTAGTATCGAGATAATTATTTTTTTTAAATTTTCCATCATTATTTTTTTGATTAATAATTCACTAATTTAACAATGTTTATGAGAAAGAAAAAAACATTTATTCTAGAATGTCCAACTTTATTTAAGAAAAAATTACTTTTTTATTTAGATAAAAGATCTAGATTTTGTTTTCTAGATAGTAACAACAACTATAATAAATATTCTTCTTTTGATTATTTGGCGGCATTTGGTGTAAAAAAAAAAATTAGTCCAGAAAAAAATATTTTTGGTTCGTTTAAATCTTTTTTAGATAGAAATAAAGATTGGGTCTTTGGACATTTTAGTTATGACTTAAAAAATGAATTAGAAAATTTAAATTCACTAAATAAAGATTCTTTTGAATTTAAAAAACTAAATTTTTTTATTCCATTTTATATATTCAAAGTAAAAAATAGAACCCTTACAATTATTTATGATTCTTCAAAATCAAATATTTCATCTTTATATAATAAAATAATTAATGAAGAAGAACCTAAAAAAATTAACCATAAATTTAAAGTTCAGCCTACTATTACAAAAAAAAAATATTTGTCAATAATTAGTTTAATAAAAGAACACATTCAAAAGGGGGACATTTATGAAATGAATTTTTGTCAAGAATTCAATGTAAAATTTAATGACTTAAGTCCTGCTCAGTTATTTAACAAGCTAAACACTTATACTGGGTCTCCTTTTGCATCATTTTATAAAGTTAATAATAAGTATTGTTTATGCTCAAGCCCTGAAAGATACATAAGAAATAAAAATAATAAGGTTATTTCACAACCTATTAAAGGAACCGAATCTAGAGGAAGTACGATTGAATCTGATAAAAAAAACAAAAAAAAATTAATGAATAGTCAAAAAGATTTTTCAGAAAATGTAATGATTGTAGATCTAGTAAGAAATGATTTATCAATAACAGCAAAAAAAAATACAGTTAAAGTTGAGGAACTTGCTAAATTATATAGTTATAAAAATGTACATCATCTAATTTCCACAATTTCTTCAAAAATTAACTCTAATTTTCACCCTTTGGATGTTATAAAATACTCTTTTCCCATGGGTTCTATGACTGGCGCTCCGAAGTTAAAGTCTATGGAATTAATTGAAAAATATGAAAATGTTAAAAGAGGCTTATATTCAGGTTCAATAGGTTATTTTACACCTGAATTAGATTTTGATTTTAATGTTGTAATTCGTTCACTATTATATAATCAAAAAAGTAATTATCTTTCTTTTATTGTAGGTGGAGCTATAACTATTGAATCCGATCCTGATAATGAATATGAAGAATGTTTAATAAAAGCAAAATCAATTCTCAATGTCTTAGAAGATGAAAAATAAATTTTTAGAAGATTTAAGCAATATAGTTGATTATAAAAAATCCTCATTTTTGTTAGCAGTGAGTGGTGGGGTTGATAGTATGGTTTTGTTAAATTTATTTTTAGTCTCTAATATTAAATTTTCAGTGGCTCATTGTAATTTTTCTTTGAGAGGAGAAGATTCTGATAAGGATGAAAAATTTGTTAAATCTATTTGTAATATGCTTGACATTAATGTTTTTGTAAAAAAATTTAATACTAAAAAAACTGCTTTTGATGAAAAAATTTCTATTCAAATGGCTGCTAGGGAGTTGCGATACGAATGGTTTAATGATTTAGTTAATAAAAATAAAATTGATAATATAGTTACAGCTCATCATTTTAATGATAACATTGAAACAGTTTTGTTTAATATTTCAAGAGGAACAGGTATATCTGGTTTGAAGGGAATTGAAAAAAAACAAAATAGATTAATTAGACCTCTTTTAAATTTCACAAAAAATCAGATTTTAGATTATGCAAATAAAAATAAAATTGAATTTAGAGAAGATTTATCAAATGAGGATGAAAAGTATAAAAGGAATAAAATTAGAAAATCAATTATTCCAGAATTTCAAAATATAAATCCTGGATTTATTGAATCAATGTATAACACAATTGAAAACTTCAAAAGTGCAGAAAATATTTATTTGAAGTTTATAGAAAATGAAAAAAAAAGATGTACTACCTATGTTGATGAAGTTTTAAAAATTGACATTGGTTTATTAACTAAATCAATTGAACCAAAAACTGTTTTATATGAAATAATTAAAGAATTTGGGTTTATTGATATTGATAGTATATTTAATGTAATTGACGCTGAATCAGGAAAAAGTTTTTATTCAAAAAAATATTTTTTAGTAAAAAATAGAAATAAACTTTGCATTTCAAAATTGATTAAAGATAGAATTATAGAGATTTCTAAAGAGAAAAATTATATTAAAGATCCAATAAAAATGTCATTAAAATTGGTTGGTAATTTTAAGTTAACTGAATTTAAAAATAAAAAAGTTGCTGTATTGAATTATGATAAATTAGAGTTCCCGCTTACACTTAGAAATTGGAAGGAAGGTGATTGGTTTATTCCATCGGGAATGAAAGGAAAAAAAAAATTAAGTGATTACTTTATTGACAATAAGTTTTCTTTGATTGAAAAGAAGCGTTGCTTCGTTCTTTGCTCTAATAATGATATAGTATGGATAGTAGGTCATAGAATTGATGAAAGATATAAATTTGTTGACAGTCTAGAAAAGGCATATATTTGCCAAATAAAATAAGTTATGAGAAAGCTAATAGTTTTTGTTTTTTGTTTGATGTTTCCTTTTTTTTCAACATCTCAGATTGAAGACCCGACTACATGGTCTTTTGATGTTGAAGAACTAGGTGACGGTTCTTATAAATTATTAGCTAATGTTAAAATTGATAAAGGATGGCATATTTATTCTCAATACAAAAATCCTGAAAGTTTTATTGTTTCAACAAGTTTTTATTTTAAAAATATTGATGGTATAAATTTTATCGATTCAGAACCTGAAAAAGTAGATTTTGTTAATGGCTTTAAAGTTTTTTTTACTGAAGATAATCCAATAGAAAAATTTGTTCCAATTCAAGACGAAATTGCAAGATACTTTGAAGATAATGCAAGTTTTTTTCAAAAAGTTGAAGTTCAAGACGGCATCACTCAAATAGATGCAATGTATGAGTTCATGGTTTGTGATGATCAACAATGTTTGCCACCTGAAATTGTTGATATTACTTTTTCATTAAAAAAAAAAGAATTAACTAAAAACGAAGAAACGTTAAGTCATTCTAATGATAATTTTGATTGCTCTAATCAATACAACAGAGAAATAAAAGGATTAAATTCATTAGTTCAAGAAGAAGAAAATTCATCGATTATTAAGATTTTAGAAGCTTTATTAGCTGGTATTATTGCTGGTCTTATAGCGTTAGTCACCCCTTGTGTTTTTCCTATGATTCCATTAACTGTAAGTTTTTTCTTGAAGGGATCTGAAGATAGGAGAAAATCTATTATGAGAGCTACTATGTATGGCGGATTTATTGTACTGATCTATTTCTTACTTAGTTTACCTTTTCATTTCTTTTCTCTTGATGCTGAGATATTAAATCAGATTTCTACTAATGTTTGGTTAAACTTAATTTTCTTTTTTGTTTTTACAATTTTTGCAATTTCCTTCTTTGGGTACTTTGAAATTCGTTTACCAAGTAAATTATTAAATAAAGTGGATTCCGCATCTGAAGTTGGTGGAGCTATAGGTATATTTTTTATGGCACTAACTCTTGCTTTAGTATCGTTTTCTTGCACCGGCCCTGTTTTAGGAGCTGCTTTAGCTAAAACTGGACTCACTGCTTCTGGATCTGGATCAGCTGTCGCTTTACAATTAAGTTCAGCTATGATTGGATTTGGACTGGCTCTGGGTGTTCCTTTTGCGCTATTTGCAGTTTTTCCAACTTGGTTAAAATCACTACCTAAATCAGGCGGTTGGATGAATACCTTCAAAGTGTTTATTGGATTTTTAGAAGTTGCATTAGCAATTAAATTTTTATCAAATGCTGACGCAGTGTATAAATTAGGTCTAATTAAATATGAAACATTTTTTGTTTTATGGTCAATAACTTTTCTTTGTCTAGCCCTTTATTTGTTTGGTGTAATTAGATTCCCTCATGATGAGAAAGGAAAAAAAATAGGTAGTTCTAGAATCGCATTTGGGCTCTTAACTCTATTTTTTGTTATTTACTTACTTCCCGGTATATCTTGTAAATATCAGGATGTTTTTACTCACACTCTTTTTGGCTTACCTCCACCTAAGACATATTCTTATTGTAACGAAGACCCAAGTGAAGTAATCAATTTAAGTAATGATCGAATTGTAACTAAAGATTACTTTGAGGCAATTGAATTATCAAAAAAACATAAAAAACCAATATTAGTAGATTTTACAGGAATGGCTTGTGTAAATTGTAGAAAATTAGAAAATCAAATTTGGAATGATGCTGAAGTTGATAATTTGATTAGTCAATATATTCTTGCTCAATTATATGTTGATATTAGAAAAGAAGTCCCAGAACATAAAATTGATGAATGTTATGCAGATGGTAGTTGGAAAAAATCTAAGATAATTAATACAACTGGTAAACAGTGGAGTACATTGCAAACATTGACTTTTGGAAAAAATACACAACCTTTACATATAATTTTAAAACCAAGTGAAGATCCTAATTATGATGAAGAATTGTTAAAAGATAAAAATGGTAATTATTTTCAACCTAAAGCCTATAAGGATGCTAACAGTATAGATGTTTACAGGACTTGGTTAGAACAGGGTCTTAATGATTTTTATTCTGAATAAAATGGACATAAAAAATCATTTTTTAAACCACCGTCTTATTTTAGATTCTTTTTTGAATAATGAGAATAATTTTAAATCTATTCAGAAGGCAGTTGATTTAATATTAAATAGTATTAAAAATGGCGGTACTATTTTTAGCTGTGGTAATGGTGGCTCTATGTGTGATGCTATGCATTTTGCTCAAGAACTTTCTGGATACTTTAATAAAAAAAGAAAAGCGCTACCTGCAATATGTATTTCTGATTCATCCCATATTACATGTGTTGCTAATGACACAAGCTTTGACTTCATATTTTCAAGATTTCTAGAAGCTAATGGAAAAGGAGGGGATTGTTTATTAGCCATTAGTACTAGTGGAAATTCAATAAATGTAATTAATGCTGCTAAAGAAGCACAAAAGAAAAACATGAAAGTTATTTCACTTTCTTCAAACTCAGGAGGTGAGTTATCTAAATATACTGATGTTTCTATTTGTGTGAGTTCAAAAAGTACTGATTCGATTCAAGAAATGCATATTACAATTATTCACTCCATCATTTCTTATATCGAAGAAAAACTAAATTTGTAAAACACTTTGTTTATCTTTGGGAACAATTTTTGTACTCTTAGTATATATTAAATAAAATTTTAAGCTTATGAAAAACTTTACTAAACTTATTATCTTCATTTTATTATTCCCTGTTTTCTTATTAAGTCAATCCAGTTTAAATATGGTTCAAATAGGAAATTTAAGTTATAATCAAGATTTAAATGATGTTTGGGGTTATGTTGATCTTAACGGAAATGAACATGCTCTAGTAGGTTGCGCTAATGGTTTTTCATATGTTGATGTTTCTAATCCTTCAAATCCTCAAGAAGTTTTTTTTATTTCAGGATCTAACTCTGTTTGGAGAGATTTAAAAACTTGGGGCAAGTATGCATATGTTACAACTGAAGCAGAAGATGGTTTATTAATTGTTGACTTGACAGATTTGAGTGGTCAAACTTATACATATTGGACGGATCAATTTATGAGAGCTCATAATATTTACATTGATGAAAATGGTTTTGCTTACATATTTGGTTCTCAAGATGGGCCAACTGATGGAGCAATAATTTTAGATCTTAACGATGATCCAATGAATCCATCAGTTGCAGGTTTATTTGATGCTTATTATTTACATGACGGCATGGTTAGGGGCGATACATTATGGGGCGCTGCTGTCTATGAAGGTGTCTTAACAGCAGTTGATGTTTCTGACAAAGCAAACCCTGTTATTTTAGGGTCTTCACCTACATCTTGTAATTTTACTCATAATGCCTGGGTTTCTGATGATGGTAATTATGTATTTACTACTGACGAACAATCTGATTGTAATGTTGGGGCATATGACGTTTCAAATATTTCTGATATTCAAGAAATAGATTTAATTCAATCATGGAATAATGAAAATGGTTTTCCAGTTATTCCTCACAATACTCACGTTTTAGGAGATTATTTAGTTACATCTTATTATACATCTGGAGTTACTGTTATCGATGCAAGTGATCCATTTAACATGAATGAGATTGCATATTACGACACTTCACCTGATTATGAAGGAGGTGAATTCGAAGGTTGTTGGGGAGCTTACCCTTTTTTACCATCCGGCTTAATTTTAGCAACTGATCAACAAACGGGTCTTCATATTTTAGAAATAACTGAACCTATTTTTGGTTGTACTAATGAAAATGCATCAAATTATAATCCAGATGCCAACACTGATGACGGTTCATGCTTAATTGTTGGTTGTACTGATCCAACTGCAGAAAACTTTGATCCAGAAGTTAATGTTGAAAATAATGATTCATGTATTTATTTATGTGATCAATATATTATCTATCCACCTAATGTAGAAACAAATTGGGTAGTTGATTATGGTGATATAATTACAATTGAAGCTGAGGCTGATGGCGATGTTTACTGGATGGATGAAAATTTAAACATTATTAATAATGGTTTATTTTATCAAACAAATCCCCTAACTGAAAACGCTACTTATTATGTTTACCAAGAACAAGTAGTAAATCCTGGTACAATTCAAAATGTTGGAGAACAAAATCATATTTGTGATGGTGGGCCTTATTGTGATTATAGTGGAACAGTATATAATGGTGGTTTACGTTTTCAAGCATTAGATGAATTCACACTCAACTCTGTTAAAGTTTATACTGGAACAGCTGGTGAAAGAACTATTCAATTAATGAATTCTGATTTAAATAATATTATTGAGACCATCACCGTTAATGTTCCTGAAAGTGAAGAAAATGGCTACGTAATAAATTTAAATTGGACAATTCCATATGGTGAATATATAATTACTACTGATGCTATTTTAAATAATGCAAATTTTGGAGACAACAATCCTTTGTTTAAAAGAACAACTGGAGGACTTCCAACATTTCCATATATTGTTAATGAAATTGTAAGTATAAATGAAGGTTATTTTAACGACTATGAAAATGGCGATAACCCTGGATTTAGTCCAGCGTATTATTATTATTTTTATGATTGGGAGATTGCAAGTTCTGATGAATCATGTACTAGTCCCTCAGTTGAAATAGAAATAACAGTACATCAAAATAGTAATATTGATCAAAATAATCAAAACAAAAAGTTAATTGGGGTTTTTGATTTATTTGGAAGGTCAGTATATGAGCTACAAGATAATCAAACATATTTTTTATTGTTTGATAATGGAGAAGTTGTTAAAAAATATAATATAAAATAAATTATATTAAACTACTTAAGTATAGATCTGGAAATCACAATTTTTTGAATTTCTGATGTTCCCTCATAAATTTGAGTGATTTTAGCATCTCTCATTAATCTTTCAACATGATATTCTTTAACATAACCATATCCACCGTGGATTTGAACAGCCTCAGTTGTTATTTTCATGGCTTTTTCGGCACAAAATAATTTAGCCATCGCCCCAGATAGGCTATAATCTAAATTATTATCCTTTTCCCAAGCAGCTTTAAGACATAATAATCGAGATGTTTCAATATCCGTAGCCATATTTGCTAGTTTGAACGCTACAGATTGATGTTGACATATAGGTTTTCCAAATGCTTTTCTTTGTTTAGAATATTCTAAAGAAAGTTCATATGCTCCAGAAGCAATTCCTAGAGCTTGAGCAGCAATTCCAATTCTTCCTCCAGAAAGAGTTTGCATTGCAAACTTAAATCCAAATCCATCATCTCCAATTCTATTTTCTTTAGGAACTTTAACATCTGTAAACATGACAGAATGAGTATCAGAACCTCTAATTCCTAATTTATTTTCTTTAGGACCAATACTTATTCCATCCCAATTCCTTTCAACAATAAATGCATTGATTCCTTTATGTTTTTTTTCGGGGTCACTTTGAGCAATCACAAGATAAACCGATGCTGAATTACCGTTTGTAATCCAATTTTTAGTTCCATTTAAAATGTAATGTTCACTAGTTTCTTGAGCTGTTGTTTTCTGTGACGTAGCATCTGATCCCGCTTCAGGTTCAGATAGACAAAAAGCTCCGATTTGTTCTCCAGATGTTAATTTTGGTAAATATTTTTGCTTTTGTTCTTCAGTTCCGTATTTTTCTATTCCCCAACAAACTAATGAGTTATTTACTGACATTATAACAGATGCAGAAGCATCTATTTTAGAAATTTCTTCCATTGCTAAAATGTAAGAAATAGTATCCATACCTCCTCCTCCGTATTTAGTTGAAGTCATCATACCCATAAATCCCATTTGCCCCATTTTCCTTACTTCCTCAGTAGGAAATTTTTGATTTTCATCTCTCTCTATTACACCAGGCAAAAGTTCTTGTTGAGCAAAATCTCTGGCTGATTTTTGAATCATTAAATGTTCTTCAGATAAGTTTAATTTCATTAGTTTAATTTTGGGACTTAAAATTAATTCTTTTTTTCTATTTTGAATGTATGAAAATTAAAAATTATAGGGTTTTAGGAATAATGTCTGGAACATCGCTAGATGGTCTTGATATGGCTTTGTGTAATTTTAAATATTTAAATAAAAAGTGGAATTTTGAATTAATTTCAACTCATTATATTGAGTACTCAATTGATTGGAAAAAAAAGCTTTCTAATTTATTTTATAACAACAAAAAAATTAATAAAATTGAGTTACAATACTCTGAATTCATTTCTGAATCGGTTAATAATTTTATTAATAAATATAATCTCGAAGTAGATTATATTTCTTCTCACGGCCACACAATTTTTCATAATCCTGAAAAAGGAATAACAAAACAAATTGGTAGGGGGGATATTATTTTCAAAAAAACAAATATACCTGTAGTATATAACTTTAGAGAGCAAGATGTGAAGTTAGGTGGTCAAGGAGCACCATTAGTTCCATACGGGGATGTTTTATTATTTAGTAATTATGAATCCTGTTTAAATCTAGGAGGTTTTTCAAATATATCATTCAAAAAAAAAAATAAAGTAATTGCTTTTGATATATGTCCTTTAAACATTGTTTTAAATTATTTAGCTGAAAAAAAAGGGTTTAGTTTTGATAAAGAAGGTGATTTTGCGTCTAAAGGAAAAATAAATTTAGATTTGTTGAGTAACTTAAATTCAATTAGTTATTACAAAAAATCACCACCAAAATCTCTGGCCAAGGAATGGTTAGAAAAATCTTTTTTATCTGAGTTAAATAATTATAATTTAAATACAAATGATTTATTAAGTACTTGTGTTGAACATTTCTCTTTTCAAATTTCAAACACGTTTTCTAATTTTAATATTAAAAATTGTCTTGTTTCAGGTGGTGGTGTGTTCAATAAATTTTTAATGTCACAAATAATAAATAAAACAAAAACTAAGTTAATAGTGCCTTCAAAAAAAATCATAATATTTAAAGAAGCAATTATATTTGCATTTTTAGGTTTACTAAGGTTTAGAAATGAAGTTAACTGTCTGTCAGAAATAACAGGCTCCTCTGTTGATCACAGTTCGGGTGATATTTGCTGTTAATTGTAAAAAAAAATAAATATTACATCAGCATAAGTAATAATCTTTTTATTTTTGATTAAATTTTTTTTATGAAAAAATTATTAAAAAAATATGAAAATAAGTCTCCAGAAATTGTTTTTGAATGGAAAGATAGTTTGTCTAATGCTGAGGGTTGGGTTGTAATTAATTCTTTAAGAGGGGGAGCTTGTGGAGGAGGGACTAGAATGAGAAAAGGATTAAATAAATATGAAGTTCTATCATTAGCTAAAATAATGGAAGTTAAGTTTTCAGTTTGCGGACCACAGATTGGAGGAGCAAAATCTGGAATTAATTTTGATCCATTAGATCCTAGAAAAAAAGATGTTCTAAAAAGATGGTTCAAAGCTGTATCTCCATTATTAAAGTCATATTATGGTACAGGAGGTGATTTAAATGTTGATGAAGTTCATGAAGTAATTCCAATGACAGAGGATTGTGGAGTTTGGCATCCTCAAGAAGGGGTTTTCTCAGGTCATTACTCCCCAAATTCAGCAGAAAAAATTAATAGAATTGGTCAACTAAGATATGGAGTTAAAAAAAGAATTGATAATAAAAAGTATACTCCAGATTTAAATAAAAATTATGTAATAGCTGATATGATAACTGGATATGGTGTTGCAGAATCAGTTAAGCATTATTATACTTTGTGGGGAGGTGATTTAAGAAAAAAGAGAGTTATTATTCAGGGATGGGGAAATGTAGCATCAGCGGCTGCATATTATTTATCTCAGTTAGGTGCATCTGTGATAGGAATAATCGATAAAAACTCTGGTCAAATAAATGAGAATGGATTTTCTTTTGAAGAAATTAGACAGTTTTTTTTAAACAAAAAGGGAAATAAGTTTTTCAGTTCAGAAATGGAATCATTTAAGAAAATAAATAAAAAAATATGGGATTTAGATGCTGATATTTTTATTCCAGGTGCTGCCTCTAGAATTGTAACAAAAGAACAAATTAGTAGATTAATTAAATCTGGGTTAGAGCTAGTTTCTGCAGGAGCTAATATTCCATTTGCTGATGAAGAAGTTTTTTATGGCCCAACTTCTGAGTTTTGTGATAATAAAATTAGTATTATCCCGGACTTCATTTCCAATTGTGGTATGGCTAGAGCCTTTGATTTTTTAATGTCTGGAAAAAAAGAAATTACTGATGATTCAGTATTTAAGGACTGTTCTAGAATAATTAAAAAAGCATTAAAAGATTGTTATAGTGTAAGTTCTAAAAAAACAAGAATTAACTCTGTTGCATTAGAAATAGCATTAAAGAAATTATTAAAATAAAACTATGGAGATTTTTATTATTAGTGTATTTGTATTAGGGTATATTTTTATAACATTAGAGCATGTTGTTAGTGTAGATAAGGCATCTATTGCACTAGTAACTGGTGTTATTTGTTGGGCCTTGATTGCTTTAGGGATGAATACACCAGATTTTAAATATCAGCTACACGAACATGTAGGACATATATCAGAAATTTTATTTTTTCTATTAGGTGCTATGACTATTGTTGAATTAGTTGATAATCACAAGGGTTTTAAGATAATTACTGATAGGATTACTACAAATAAAAGGGTTAAGTTATTATGGATTTTGTCTATTGTTGCTTTTTTCTTTTCCGCTGTTTTAGATAATTTGACTGCAGCTATTGTAATGGGTGCTTTACTTAGTAAAATAATGAAAGAAAAAAATGATTTGTGGTTTTTTGGTGGGATGATTATTATTGCTGCCAATGCGGGAGGGGCTTGGTCTCCAATTGGGGATGTGACAACAATTATGTTATGGATAAAAGGAAAAGTAACAGCAGTTAATATTATAAAGTCAACAATAATACCAAGTATTATTTGCATGGTGATACCCTTATTATATGCTTCTATAAAACTGAAAGGAAATGTGTTAATGAATGATAATAGAACTGAAGATGATGATGTTACAACCTCTAATGAAAGAAATTTTATTTTCTTTTTAGGTGTTTTAGGTTTACTATTTGTTCCAATATTTAAACTAATTACCGATTTGCCTCCATATATGGGCATGCTACTTAGTTTGGGTGTGATATGGATTGTGACTGAAATTTTACACAGAAATAAAATTTATGAAACAAGAAAAAAGTTAACTGTAATTGGTGCTGTAAAAAAAATTGATATTCCAACAATATTTTTTTTCTTAGGAATACTACTTGCCGTACATGGCCTTCAAACTATTGGAACATTAGATAATGTTGCTAGTTATTTAAAATCTAGTTTTAATGGAGATATTTTCATTATTAACTTTATTATTGGTCTTTTATCTGCTATTGTAGATAATGTACCTTTAGTAGCTGGAGCTATAGAAATGTATCCAAAAGAAATTGTTGATTCCTCATTTTGGGAATTTTTAGCTTATTGTGCTGGAACAGGTGGTAGTGTTTTAATAATTGGATCAGCAGCTGGAGTAGCAATTATGGGTATTTTAAAAATTGATTTTTTTTGGTATTTAAGACGTATTACTTTTTTGGCATTCATTGGATATGCTTCAGGAGCTTTAACTTACTGGGCGTTAAACAAAAATGAGAATGACACAAAATTGAAATCTAGTACTATTGAAAAAAAGTTAAATAAAGAAAATCTTTTTGTTTGTAAATTTTAATTTTCAAAATTTTTTTAATGAATTATGATGAGGTAGAAAATTGGTTATGTAATGATTTACCATTTTTTCAAAATCAAGGTAGAATTGCTTATAAAGAAAATTTAGAAAATATTTCTGATCTATTAAATAAGATTGGTAATCCGCAAAACAACTTCAAATGTATTCATGTAGCTGGCACAAATGGAAAAGGATCTGTTTCATATATGTTGTCAAAATTATTAAAAGAGCAAAATTATAGAGTTGGTCTTTTTACTTCTCCTCACCTATTGACTTTTAGAGAGAGAATTCAATTAAATAATGAATACATTGATAAAGAATCTGTTATACAATTTGTAAAAAAATTTAAATCATTGAGCCAATTTGTTAACTTTTCTTTTTTTGAGTTTACAACAGCAATGGCGTTTTGGTTCTTTAATAAAAAAAATGTTGATATCGCCATCATTGAATGTGGGTTAGGTGGGAGATTAGACTCAACTAATGTTATTCACCCAATACTTTCAATAATTACCAGCGTTTCTCTTGATCATGCTAATATTCTAGGAAATAATTTAATTTCAATTGCTAATGAAAAGGCAGGAATTATAAAAAAAAATATTCCTGTGTTAATTTCATCACAAAATAAAAATGATGTGATTAATGTGTTTTCTGAAAGAGCTAAAAAATTATCTTCATCAATTTTTTACACTAAAAAAATAGTGAATAAATATTCTAATATAAATTTGCCAAGTTATCAGTTATTTAACATTGAATTAGTTAAGTCTGCAAAATCTATTTTATCTCAATTGGGAATAAAATTTTCAAAAAATAAATCTTATAAAATTATAGAAAGTTATTATAAAAAAAATTTTTTTATTGGAAGGTGGACAATAATCCAGAAAAAACCATTAATTATTTGTGATATTGCCCATAATATACAGGGTTTAAAATCAGTTTTTTCTCAGTTAAGGAAAGAAAATAAAAAAAAACATATTGTTTTAGGTTTTTCATCTGATAAAGATTTAATTGAAATTTTTAAAATTATAAATCTTGATGCTACATATTACTTTTGTTCATGTTCAAACCCAAGAGTCTTAAATCCAAAAAAATATTTTTCTCTTATTAAATCAATTAATAAAAACTTTTTTCTTTTTAATAATCCAATTGATGCTGTCAAGGAAATAATTGATAAAAAGTCTGACGATGAAATGGTATTTGTTACTGGAAGTTCTTTTATTGTTGCAGATGTTTTATCTATTTTTAGATAAAAAGAGAAAGATTTATATATTTGCATACTCATAAGGGCGATTAGCTCAGTTGGTTCAGAGCACCTGCCTTACAAGCAGGGGGTCACTGGTTCGAATCCAGTATCGCCCACAATTAAAAACCTTACATACAGTGAGGTTTTTTTTTTGAATGAACTAATTTAGTTATTATGAATATAACAATTATTGGAAGTGGTTTTGCTGGTTTGAGTACAGCAGCTATATTAGCTAACAAAGGATATAGTGTTCAGGTTTTAGAAAAACATAATCAAATTGGTGGTCGAGCAAGACAATTTTCTGCAAAGGGATTTAACTTTGATATGGGTCCTAGTTGGTATTGGATGCCTGACGTTTTTGAAAATTTCTTTAAACAATTTAAAAAATCAACAAGTGATTATTATGAACTTTTAAAATTGGACCCTGGTTTTCAAATTATTTTTCAGGACCAAAGTAATTTAGTTATTCCTGCTAATTATGATAAGTTGGAATCTTTATTTAATCAAATAGAACCTGGTTCTGCAGTAAAGCTTGATAAATTTATGAAAGAGGCAGAGTTTAAATATAGTTTTGGAATGAATTCGGTTGTATTTCAACCTGGAATATCATGGCTTGAATTCTGTAAATTAGATTTATTTAAAAATGTATTTAGATTGCAAATTTTTTCGTCTTACAAATCTCATGTTTCAAAATATTTTAAACATCCTAAATTAAAAGCATTATTAGAGTTTCCAGTTTTATTTTTAGGTACAGCACCTAAAGACACCCCTGCATTGTATAGTTTGATGGCTTACTCTGGCCTTATTCAAGGGACATATTATCCTATGGGTGGTTTTCATCAAGTAATCAAGGGAATGGGTGATTTGTGTAAAGAATTAGGGGTTACATTTTATTTAGGAGAATCTGTTGAGAAGATTAATATTTCTAATAACAAAGTTAAAGAAGTAAAAACAAAAAATAATTTATTTTCAACTGATGTATTGATTGGTTCAGCTGATTATCACCATATTGAAAATAAATTACTTCCAAAAAAATATAGAAATTACTCTGAAAAATATTGGTCAAAAAAAACATTTTCACCATCCTGTTTACTTTTTTATTTAGGAATAAATAAAAAATTAAATAAATTAATACATCATAATCTTTTTTTTGACGCAAATATTGATCAACATATAAGTGAAGTTTACACAAAAAAAGTATGGCCAAAAGATCCTTTATTTTATGCTTGTTGTCCATCAAAAACAGATTCATTTACTGCACCTGATGGAAAAGAAAATGTTTTTTTACTTGTTCCTATTACTCCAGGTTTAAAAGATAGCAATGAATTAAGAAATTATTATTTTAATTTAATTCTAAAAAGGTTGGAACATTATTGTGGGGAAAATATTTCTGATTTTATTGAGTACAAAAAAGATTACTGTGTAAATGATTTCATTGAAGATTATAATGCTTACAAAGGAAATGCGTATGGTTTGGCAAATACTCTTTTTCAAACAGCAAATTTTAAACCAAGTATAATTAATAAAAAGCTTTCTAACTTATTTTACACTGGACAATTGACAGTTCCTGGTCCCGGAGTCCCTCCCTCATTAATTTCTGGGCAAATTGTTGCTAAATATGTTAGTGAAAAAAAACCTATTTTATGAAATCAACTTTTGATAAATTGTCCTTAAAAACTAGTGAGCTAACAACAAAAACTTATAGTACTAGTTTTTCGTTAGGTATTAAAATGTTATCAAAAAAATTCCATGAACCTATATATAGTATTTATGGTTTTGTTCGTTTTGCTGACGAAATTGTAGATGGTTTTCATGATTATGATAAGAAAAAATTACTTGTTCAATTTGAAAAAAATTGTTTTAACTCTATTAAAGATGGGATAAGTATGAACCCTATTTTAAATAGTTTTCAATGGGTTGTAAATAAATATAATATTGATCACAAATTAATTAAACAGTTTATTTACAGTATGAAAATGGATTTAGATTCTGAAAAAAATTATGATCAAAAAGAATATGAAAAATATATTTTAGGTTCAGCAGAAGTTGTTGGTTTAATGTGTTTAAAGGTATTTGTTGATGGAGATGATAAGCTTTATAAAAAATTATCAAATAGTGCACAAAAATTAGGTTCTGCTTTTCAAAAAATTAATTTTTTAAGAGACATAAAAGATGATTACCATGAATTAGGTCGAACTTATTTTCCTAATATTAATTTATCAAATTTTAATTCTAAAGAAAAAAAAGAGATTGAATCAGATATTCAAAAAGATTTTGATGATGGGTATTTAGGGATTAAATTATTGCCTTCTGATGCAAGATTAGGAGTATATTTAGCTTACATTTATTATTTGAAATTATTTGAAAAAATTAAAAAAATAAAGCCAGAAATTATTTTAAAAAAACGTGTTCGAATTTCAAATACAAAAAAATTCATTTTAATGATTTCTTCAATTGTTAAAAATTATTTTATTAAACAATGAGATTATTTTATTTTCTATTTCCAATTTTTATTTTTTCACAAAGTGATGAATTAAATAAATTATTTGAGAGATCAGTAACTAATAAAATTTCCTGTGATTCTTTGATAAGTTATTGTTCTGATGAAAAAAATGAAAAACAAAAAGCTTATTTAGGCGCTGGTTTGATTTTAAAAGCTAAGCATGAAAAATCTACTTTTTCAAAAATATCATTATTTAAAAAGGGAAGGAAAAAATTAGATGAAGTAATAAATAAAAACCCTAAATTTGTTGAGTCTAGATGGTTAAGGTTTTGTTTACAAAAAAATTTACCAAATTTTCTAAACTATAACAGTAACTTATATGAAGACAGTTTATTTATTTTAAATAATGGCAATAATTACCAAAAAATTGTTTTAAATGATTAGTATTTTAATTAATATAGGTATAACTTTTTGTGCATTTATATTTATGGAATTTGTAGCATGGTTTGCTCATAAATATATTATGCATGGTTTTCTTTGGAATTTACATAAAGATCATCATCAACCTAATAAAGATCAATTATTTGAAAAAAACGATAGTTTTTTTTTAATTTTTGCTGCACCAGGTATCATTTCAATATTAATAGGGCTTCCTGAGTACACAACGTTTTTTTGGATTGGTTTAGGTATAACATTATATGGCTTTGCTTATTTTTTAATACATGACTTATTTATTCATCAAAGGTCAAAAATCTTTAGGAATACTTCATCTCGTTATTTAAATGCCCTTCGAAGAGCTCATAAGATTCATCACAAAAATTTAAAAAAAGAAAATGGTGAAAATTTTGGTATGCTTTTTTTTCCTATAAAGTATTGGTTTAAACCATAGTATTATCTTTTACCAAATAAATTTTCATAAAAAATCATAAATAAATTGTAATTTGATGTATATATGAGTGAATTAATTGCCTATTTATTTTTAGCTCTATTTGTTTCTTTTTTATGTTCGCTTGCAGAATCAGTTTTGCTATCAACACCAAAAACTTTTTTAACCTCTATCAAAGAAAAACAAAGTTGGGCTAATTCCTTTTTAAAATTAAAAAATGATATTGATAGACCGTTGTCCGCAATTTTATCCCTTAATACTATTGCTCACACAATTGGTGCGGCTGGAGTTGGGGCTAAGGCAGTTGAAGAATTTGGTGAGGCATATTTAGGCGTTACTTCTGCAATACTAACATTGTTAATACTTGTTATCACTGAAATTATTCCTAAAACAATGGGTGCGAGATACTGGAGAAGTTTATCTAAAGTAAATTTTTATATAATTAAAGTAATGTTATTTATTACTTATCCTCTTGTAATTTTTTCTATTCAAATAACAAAAATTATTTCTCAAAACAAAAAAGATGAAACAACTAGTAGAGAGGAGATTTCTGCTCTAGCAAAAATCGGTACTGATGAAGGAGTTTTTTCAGAAAACGAAAATAAAATAATTCAAAATATTTTAAAGCTTCAAAAAATTAAAGTAACTGAAATAATGACCCCAAGAGTTGTTGTAGTATCAGTTGATGAAAATTCCTCTTTATTAGAATTTCAAAATGAAAAAAAGTTTTTGAATTTTTCAAGAATACCAACTTATAATAATCAAAATGAAAAAATTACTGGATATATTTTTTTACAAGACGTTTTAGAGAAACTTACAGATGAAAAAGATTCAAATGACATTTTAATTAAAAAATTTAAAAGAGATGTATTGAGGGTTCCAAGTAATGTTACATTACTTAACTTGTGGGATAAATTAGTTGCAAAAAAAGAGCATATTGCTATTGTTATTGATGAATACGGTGGTATAGACGGAATTGTTACTATGGAAGATGTTATTGAAACTTTACTTGGCCTTGAAATTACTGATGAGAATGATGAAATTGTTGACATGCAAAAATATGCTAAAGAAAGGTGGAAAGCTAGACAAGAAAAGGGAAGTATAATTAGTAAATTAAAAAATTAAACTATTATTAATTAGGGTCATTAACTCAGTTGGTTTAGAGTGTTACCTTGACAGGGTAGAAGTCACTGG
>CAYSYA010000011.1:0-51940 GCA_964435285.1 uncultured Flavobacteriales bacterium | reverse complement strand
TTTTTTTAATTTTTATACTTAGAAAATTTTTTTTTTTTTTTTTTTTTTTTTTTGAGTGTGATTTTGGTGAAAATTCTTTTGCAATTTCTAATCTTAATTTTACTCCCCTCCAGTTTTGATTATTTATTTTTTTTAAAACTAAATCTTCCATCTCTTTTTCAATTTCAAAAAACAAAAAACTTTTCATTATATCTATTTTTCCAATGTAAATATTTCTTTTTTTGATTTTATCATTTAAAAGACCAAGTATATGTTGAGCTCCTACACCATTTTTTTTTCCAATATTCATGTGCAAACGAACTAAATTATCACTTTTTTGGCTATTAGTATTTATTCTTTTTTTGGAATTTAAATCAGGTGAATTTTTATAAAATGATAAAAATCTGTTGAATTCAACAGAAACAAAATGTTTTATTAATGATTCTTTATCTAAATGTTCAAGTTTTTTTGATATAACTGGTAAATATTTTTCAATTTGATCATCTACTTTAGAGTCCACCACGTTGTTTATCAGGCTTAATAGTTGTTTTTCGCAAATCATATCTCCAGTTGGTATTTTTTTTGACAGGATATCTTTATTAATCATTTTTTCAATTGCTTTTATTTTATTCATGTTTCTTTCTGTAGCAATTATAATTGAATCCCCTTTTTTATTAGCTCTTGCAGTTCTACCAGATCTGTGTACATAAACTTCGTTGTCGTCAGGTAAATTATAGTTGATAATATGAGTTATGTCATTAACATCTAATCCTCTAGCTGCCACATCAGTTGCTACTAATATTTCTATATTTTTCTGTCGAAACTTTTCCATAACATAATCTCTTTGTGATTGTGATAAATCTCCATGTAATGCATCTGCGTTGTATCCGTCCTTCATTAATTTTCCTGATACTTCATTACATTCTCTTCTTGTTCTACAGAATATAATACCATATAGATTTGGATTAAAATCACACAATCTTTTTAATGCAGAATATTTTTCCTTTGCTCCTACTAAATAATATGAGTGAGATATATTTTTTGCACTCTCGTTTCTTTTAGCAACTTCAATTATATGAGCATTTCTCATATAATTTTTTGAAATTTTTAATACTTCCTTGGGCATTGTTGCTGAAAAAAGTAATGTTTGCTTGTTTTTTGGAGTTTTATGTAAAATTTTATCAATTTCATCTTTGAATCCCATATTTAACATTTCATCAGCTTCATCTAAAACAACAGTTTTAATCTTACTTAAATCAATATTTTTTCTTTTGATTAAATCTAAAACTCTCCCAGGTGTACCAACTATAATGTTATTACCCTTTGCTAGTGATTTTATTTGAGATTTTATATCAGTCCCTCCGTATACAGAATTTATTTTTAAACTCATATATTTCGCATATTGTTCAAGGTCTTTTGTTATTTGAATACATAATTCTCTAGTAGGGCATAAAACAATACATTGTGTGTATTTTTTTTCAATATTTATTTGTTCTATTATCGGAATTCCAAATGCTGCTGTTTTTCCTGTTCCAGTTTGGGCTAATGCGATTAAATCTGTATTATTTTCTAGAATAAATGGAATTGCTTTAGTTTGAACTTCTGTGGTTTTTAAAAAGCCTAGTTCATCTAGAGATTTTTTTATATTTTCATTTATTTTGATGGCAGAGAAAAGCATTTGAATAATTTTTAATTTCGGTCAAATATAATCCCTTATACGTAATTAGATGTATTAATCAATTAAATCTTGATTAATTAATTTAATTTAAAGATTTGAATTTCATTGTCCTTAGTGAAATTTAGATTCATTTTTTTGTTATTATATTCAACTAAAACAATATTAACTTGATTATCATTTATGTTAAAAAAAACTGTATTGTAGATTTTAATTTTACTTGTTATGTCAGTTTGGTTACAGTCCTGGACTTCAAAGTACAAATATATTTCTTCAAGATTATCATCAATTTCTTTTCCAATCCATTGATATTCAATATTTTTTCCATTAAAATATAATTTTAGATTTTTTTTAATATAACTATTAATTTTTTTATCAATTGATTTTAACTCTTTATTTGTCCCTATTCCTAAAGGTTTTTGATTCTTCATTTCTAAAGATTTTTCCAGGTCTTCGATTGGTACTTTAATTGTAATTTCTAAAGAACCAGAGACTTCATTATAATACATTGAGGTATGTGAAATATGAAATTCATGTAGTGATAAAAAAATTGAAAAAATTAATAGAATAAGAGTTTTAAACATAGTTGCTATTCTTCATTTAATCCTTCAATCAATTTTACTCTTTTATCTATTTGCATTGGATTTTGTTGAAATCTTTGCTTTTGTTTATACAATTGAAATCTAGTTGGTTCCATTCTAGGTGGCCAATAATTATTGTTCATATTTACATCAGCTGTTTCCAAGAATGGATCAAGTTTAATATTTATTAACTCTTTTTCAAGAATAAATATTTTTTTAATTTTCTCAGAATTTTTTTTCCAAATTTCAGCAGGTATTCTAATTACTTCAGTAGTTCCGTCAGTAAATTCAAATTCAATTATTAAAGGCATTACTAGTCCGCCAACATTACTAAAATGTATTTCATAATAATTCTTATTTGAGTTTAAAATCTCTTCCTCTTCAGTATCAAGGCTACTCAAGTAATTTTTGTAATTATTTCTATCTAAAATATTAACAGAAAAAGGATCATATGTAGTGTAAAAGTCAATTGCTTTTTCATCTTTTTCTGTAATTGTTTTTGAAATTGAGGTTTTATTTCTTGAATCTCCGATATAAGTACTGTTTTTTTCTTTTTCATATTTTGCTAATGGATTTTCAATATCAGGATTTCCACTATTTACCTTAAACCAGTTTACTCCATCTATGGAAATATCTACATGATCATTTGTGTAGAACCATCCTCTCCAAAACCAATCTAAATCAACAGCACTAGCATCTTCCATGGTTCTAAAAAAATCAGCAGGAGTTGGGTGTTTGAATGCCCATCTTTCGCTATATGTTTTAAAGGCATAGTCAAATAATTCTCGCCCCATAATTGTTTCTCTCAAAATATTAAGTGCTGTTGCAGGTTTTCCATATGCATTATTACCAAATTGAAGAATTGATTCAGAATTTGTCATAATTGGAACGATACCACTTTTATCTCCTTTCATGTAGTCAATAATTTTTGATGGAGGTCCTCTTCTAGACGGGAAATTCCTTTCAAATTCTTGTTCTGTTAGATATTGAACAAAAGAACATAGACCTTCGTCCATCCATGTCCATTGTCTTTCATCAGAGTTAACAATCATCGGGAAAAAATTATGACCTATTTCATGTATAATAACTCCTATCATTCGATATTTTGTTCTTTCAGAATAAGTTCCATCAGTCTCAGGTCTACCAAAATTAAAACAAATCATAGGGTATTCCATTCCTATTCTCTTTGCGTGTACTGAAGTTGCTTGAGGGTATATATAGTCAATTGTATATTTTGAATAAGTTTTTAAAGAGTGAGCAACAACTCTTGTTGAATATTGTTCCCAAAGAGGATTTCCTTCTTTTGGATAGTAGCTGTAAGCCATAACTCTTTTTCCAGAGATATCAACTGCCATGGCGTCCCAAATAAATTTTCTAGAGCTAGCCCAACCAAAATCCCTAACATTTTCAGCTTCAAAAATCCATGTTTTCATTTTTTTGCTTTTTTGTTTTTCATTTTCTTCAGCTTCATCTTGAGTGACAATAATTACAGGTTCATCGTAATTATTTGTTGCTTTTTCCCATCTTTTTATTTGTTTTTTAGTTAAAACAGAAGATGGATTTTTTAATTCACCAGTAGCAGCTACAATATGATCTGCAGGAACAGTTATACTAACTTTATAGTCTCCAAATGGTAAGGCAAATTCTCCTCTTCCTAAAAATTGTTTGTTTTGCCATCCTTCTACTTCATTATAAACTGCCATTCTAGGAAAAAATTGAGCAATTGTATAAATTGAATTATCTTCATCTTCAAAGTATTCATATCCACTTCTACCTCCAATTTTCATTCTATCATTGATGTTGTAAGAATATTTTATCTTAAATGAGAATGTTTGTCCTTGCTTTAATCCTTTTGGAAGTTCAATTCTCATCATTGTTTCATTAACTATATATGGTAGGTTTTTTCCATTTGTATAAGTCACTTTTTCTAGTTTGAATCCTCCATCAAAATTTATTTTATCATGCATTCTCTTTATACTTCCAAAGTTCATTTTGTCATTAATGCTATTTGTTGTAGTAAGTTGAGCATGTGAGTTTTTTGCTCTTACATTTTGATCTAATTGGACCCATAAATAGTTTAATATATCAGGGGAGTTATTTGTATAAGTAATTGTTTCATCTCCGGAAATTATATGATTTTTTTCATCCAGTTCTACATTAATAATGTAATCTGCTTTTTGTTGATAATATTCATGACCTGGAGCTCCACTTGCTGTTCTGTAAACATTTGGAGTTGGTAGTTCTTCATGTAATTGTTTGAACTTACTATTATTTAAATTTTCTTGAGCGTGAATAAATGAAAATGAAAATATAATAATTAAAATTTTTTTTATTTGAGATGTATTTAAAGTCATGATTATTATTTTAAAGTTCAAATTTAAAATTAATATTTAACAAATTTGTTAAGTTTTTTTAGATAGGTTTTACCCTAACTACTGGCCAATTGTCTTCGTAACCAACTTTCCAATCTCTTTTCTTTAATTCTAAATCAGTTAAAAGGCACATTTCAAGTTCAGATTTAATTTTTTTATTATCTATTTCAATTCCAATAATTACAATCTCATTTTTTCTATCTTGAAAATCTTTATCCCAGTTTTCTTCAATCATTTCTTGATTTTCCACAAATGATTGTTGTTCTATTCGTTTTTCAAATGGCATGCTCCCCCACCAAACGCCTGCGCTATCTGCTCTAAGTGACCCCCCAGCTTGACTCCATGATATTGCTTGTTCAGGTCTTGAGTCTAGCCAAAATAACCCTTTACTTCTTATGATTGAGCTAGAAAATTTATTTTGAACATAGCTCCAAAATCTATCGGAATGAAATGGTTTTTTACTTCTAAATACAAATGAGTTAATTCCATACTCCTCAGTTTCTGGTGTGTGTTCTTCTTTGTTTAGTTCAGCTATCCATCCTGCACTTTGTTCGGCTTTAGCAAAATCAAATAATTTTGTATTAATAATTTCATTAATATCGATTTTACTAAATTTTGATTCAATAATTTTTGAGCCAGGATTTAACTTAGTTATTATTGATTTTAATAATTCTAAATGTTCTTTAGAAATCAAATCACATTTATTAATAATTGTAACGTTAGCAAATTCAATTTGGTCTGTTAATAAGTTGACAATAGTTCGATCATCTCCTTCAATATCACTTAGCTCTCTATCTTTTAACCTCTGAGGGCTTCCAAAATCTTTCAAGAAGTTTAATGCATCTACTACAGTTACCATGGTGTCAATGTAACTAAATTTGGAAAGGTCTATGCCATTATTTTCGTCGATGAATGAAAAAGTTTGAGCTACTGGAACAGGCTCACTTATTCCAGTACTTTCAATCAATAAATAATCAAATCTGTTTTCTTTAGCTAACCTTTCTACTTCTATCATTAAATCTTCTCTTAATGTACAGCAAATACAGCCATTACTCATTTCTACTAATTTTTCTTCGGTTCTAGATAAAGTGTTTTCATTTTTTATTAAATCTGCGTCTACATTAACTTCACTCATATCATTTACAATAACAGCAACTTTTAATCCTTGTTTATTATGTAATATGTGATTTAACAGAGTTGTTTTACCAGCACCTAAAAAACCTGATAAGACAGTGACGGGTAATTTTTTTGGGATTGACATATTTTTTTTTAGACAAAAATAATTAATTATTGCAACATTGTTGCATTTATTTAAAATTTGGTCTAACGGTAAATGTGTAAATTAGTAATATGAAAAAAATACATGCTATAATTTTAGGGGCTACAGGAGCAACTGGGCAAGAAATTTTAAAACTATTATTAAATAATTCTAATTTTAGTAAAGTCACTATTTTTGTAAGAAAAAATATTGGCATTACACATGATAAGCTAGTAGTTCATAAAATAGATTTTTCTAAATTAAAAGATTATAAAAATCTTATTAATGGGGATGTTTTTTTTTCTTGTCTAGGAACAACCAGGAGTGAAGCTGGTGGAAAAAAAAATCAATACTTAGTAGATTATACTTATCAATTTGATTTTGCAAAGATGGCGTCAGAAAATAATATAAAGATTTACTCACTTATTTCATCATTAGGTGCAAACGAAAATTCTTTTTTCTTTTATCCCAGAATTAAAGGGGCTTTGGAAAAAAGAATAAAATGTTTAGACTTTAAATTAATTCATATTTTTCAACCACCATCATTAATTAGACAACCCAGTTTACTTCGTGTTGGTGAAAAAGTTGCAATTTCAATTTTAACTAAATTGAATAAAATTGGTTTATTAAAATCTTTTAAACCATTGCATGTTCATGATTTAGCTAATAAAATGGTTTTAGAGTCACTTTTAGACCATAAAAAGAAAATTAAGATTTATAAACCAAAAGATATTATAAAATGAAACTTGAAATATTCCAAGTTGACGCATTTTCCGATAAAATTTTTAGTGGAAACCCTGCTTGTGTTGTTCCTTTAAAAAAATGGTATTCAGATGATTTTTTGTTAAATATTGCTAAAGAAAACTCAGTTTCCGAGACAGCTTTTTTTATTAATAAAGGTTCTTTTTTTGACCTTAGATGGTTTACACCTGATCATGAAATTGACTTATGTGGGCATGCAACTTTAGCTTCAGCTCATGTTATTAAATCAGTTTTTAAAAATACCTCAAAACATATTTTATTTAAAACAATGAGTGGAGAGCTAATTGTTAAGCTTGAGGATAATATTTATTATTTAGACTTTCCTTCTAGAAAACCTGTAATTTCGAAGCTACCTGATGAAATTAAATTATCATTAAATATTCAACCTAAAGAAGTTTTAAAATCTAGAGATTATCTACTTGTTTATGACTCACAGAGTGAAATTGAAAAAATATTAATTGATACAAATCAGTTTAGTAAAATTAATCTTGGACATGGAGGTGTTATAGTTACTGCAGTTGGAAATGATGTTGATTTTGTTTCTAGATATTTTACTCCTCAAGCAACAATTTTAGAGGATCCTGTAACAGGTTCTGCTCACTGTTCATTAATTCCCTTTTGGTCAGAAAGACTAAATAAAAGTAAACTTAGAGCGATGCAATTATCAAATAGGGGGGGGGATTTAATTTGTCTTAATAAATCAAAAAGAGTGATTATTGGGGGAAAAGCAGTTATATATTTAAAGGGAGTAATAGAGTTTGATGATATTTATTAAAAAGTATTATCTAACATAAGTCTTATATGACAGATTTGAAGAGGATAAGATGCAAAATAGTTTGGAATTTTCATTGATATTTATTTCAATTTCATTCATTTTTTGAATTTTAACAAAATCATGTTTTTTTATTTTTTGATTACAAATTTTTAGGCTCCCATTTAGTACATAAATTGATAATATTTGATCTAGATTAGTTTTAACAGAAAAATTTTCCTTTAAATTCAATTCAAATATTTCTATTCCTTCAGATAATATTTTTGCTGGCGCATTATTTCCTACTATTTTTTTCTTTGGTCCATTAGAAATAAACTTATCTGATGAGTAATCTACATAGGTTGGTTTTTGATAGATACTTTTTTCTAAATTTGGATCAAACCAAATTTGAAAAATTGAGGCATCTTTATTTATGGATTCAGAATGAGATATTCCTGATCCAGATTGAATAATTTGAATATCTCCCTCCTCTAAGTTTTTCCATTTTTTTATTAGTGTATCATAGTGTTTTATTGTTCCACTGATTACGTAAGACATAATTTCAAATCCTTTATGCGGATGCAATCCAATTGTGCTATCAACATTTGCTTTGGCATAAGCCCAGTAAAATAAATTAGAATATGCTTTACTTCCTCCTCTTTCGTGAGGGAAGCCAATAGGTTTATTTTCAATAATTTCTCCTCCATTGAATTCGCCGTAAACCTGACTTTCTTTATTGAAAACCTCAATCATTTTTACTATTTATATAAATAAATCTTCAAAATATTTTTGATTACCATTTTCCATACATTGGATTAGGGAAAATGAAATTATTGACTCCAAATTTATATTTTTTATCGTTTGGGAAATCACCGAAGGCATCTCCAAAATAAGCAATAATTTTTTTTGGACCGTATTCTTCCATTCTATTATTTCCTAATAAAACTTCTTTTCTTCTTTTTATTTTGGAATCTTCAGAGTTTTTCTTGAGTAAAAAAATATCGTCCTCAAATAATATTCCTAATTTTTTCATATTTCTTTTTGTAGAAATAAGAGTTGAATTAT
Organism: uncultured Flavobacteriales bacterium; assembly: GCA_964435285.1. GTDB lineage: Bacteria > Bacteroidota > Bacteroidia > Flavobacteriales > TMED113. The sequence goes on along the minus strand of CAYSYA010000011.1, from coordinate 43,497 downwards.
CTCGGTTACTCAAAAAAATAATTTTGGAACCATCTTTGTTCTTGAATTTTAAAATAAATTTTTTTGCCCCTGGAACTAAATCAGCTTCTTCTTTTTCTACCCATTTATTCCAACTCTTAGGATTATATTTTTCAGATTTTTTAAATAATTCTATTTGATATTTTGAATTATCAAGAATAGTTTCATCTAAATCCATAATAATAACAGCTTCTTTAGATTTTTTAACTTCTTTTTTTATTGATTTCCAAGCATTGAAATATATTTGTTCGCACAGTATTTTATATTCTTTTGATTCTGTTACCCATTTAACATCATTAGGATATTGAGTATTTTCTTGACAAAAAGAAAAAGAAAAAATAAAAATTAAATAAAAAGATTTTAAATTCATTATTCTACCCAATCAGCTATAAATAAGTTAGTATTTCTTGTTTCACCATTATTTCTATTTGATGAAAATACAATTTTTTTTCCATCATTAGAAAACATTGGAAAGGAGTCAAATTGTGAGTCATAAGTTATTTGTTTTAGATTTTTTCCATCTAAATCAATCATATATAAATTAAAAGGAAATCCTCTTTTTGATTTATGGTTAGAACAAAATATTATTTTTTCATCAGACGGATGAAAAAAAGGTGCCCAATTTGCTTTTCCTAGATTAGTTACTTGTTTTAATTCACTTCCATCCACATTACAAACAAATATTTCCATTTCTGTAGGTTTTACAAGTCCTTCACTTAATAATTGTTTGTATTCATAAATATCTTCTTCAGTTTTTGGTCTAGATGCTCTAAAAACTAGTTTTTTTCCATCATTAGAAAAAAATGCTCCTCCGTCATATCCAATTTCATTAGTTACTTGTTTTACATTATTACCGTCAATATCACATGTATAAAGTTCTAAATCTCCCGATCTTATTGAAGTAAATACAATTTTATCTCCCAATGGAGAAACAGTTGCTTCAGCATCATATCCCAATTGATTTGTTAGTTGTTGCGTTATATTTCCATCAAGGTCTGAAATAAATATATCAAATGATTCATAAATTGGCCATACATATTTTCCATCCTCTCTTCTTTTTGGTTCTTCAGGGCATAGCGAATCTGCTAAGTGAGTTGAAGCATAAATTATGGAGCTGTCACCAGGCATAAAATATGAGCAAGTAGTTCTACCCATCCCTGTGCTAATCATTTTTGGAATTTCGTTTTTCATATTGAAATTATCAAAGTCTGTGATATAAATTTGATCGCATAATGCTCCCCAGTTTTCATTTTTTGCTTGAAACACTAGTTTTTTGTCGTCAAAACTCCAATATGCCTCTGCATTATCACCTCCGAATGTTAATTGTTTAAGATTTTTTAAATGAACTTCATTTTTATACCTCAAAGTATCTTCTTCAATTTTGTAGTTATTATCATTTTTTTGATTTGGATTTTTACAAGATGAAAATATTGTTATGATGATTATTAAAATGATTGATTGTTTCATAAATTTGTTATTTAGAATGGTTCAAAATTAATAATATTTATGAAATTTTATTTATCAATTTTTTATTTTTTTACAGTAAGTTTTTTGTTATCTCAAAATAACTCAGATTGGTATTCGAAAATGATGATAAGGAATATTTTATGTGAATTATCAGACGATAAATATCAAGGTCGTCAGGCAGGTGAAATTGGTGGTGAAAAAGCAGGGGAATATATTTTAAATTATTTAAAAACAATATTTAAAAATAATGATAATGTTGATATTTATACTCAAGATTTTGAGTTTTCATTTTCATCAAACCCTCATATGAAAAATGTTAATTACGGAAATAAATTAGCAAAAAATATAATATGTTATATTGATAATAATCAAAATGAAACTTTAGTTATTGGTGCTCATTATGATCATGTTGGCTTAGGAGATTTTGGCTCAAGAGATAAAGATGGAAAGGGGTTAATACACAATGGTGCAGATGATAATGCAAGTGGTGTTGCTTTAGCAATTACATTGATTGATCTTTTGTATGATTCAAATAAATCTTATAATTATTTATTTATTGCTTTTGATGGAGAGGAAATGGGATTATATGGATCTTCATTTTTTTGTAAAAATCCTACTATTGATTTAGCGGACATTCGTTTTATGTTAAATTTTGATATGGTTGGTAGATTAAATGAAAATAAAGATTTAGCCATAAATGGAACAGGAACTAGCTCAAAGTGGCAAACTTTGATTAATGAGTTAAATGTAGATGAAAACTTTTCTTTGAAATTATCTGAGTCTGGGATTGGTCCGTCAGACCATAGTTCTTTTTATTTGCACGAAATACCTGCAATTCATTTTTTCACTGGGCAACATAATGATTATCATACACCCAGGGACAAGAGAAATACAATTAATTACGAGGGTATCTTTGAAATTTTAAAATTTGTTTATGATATTATCGAAGACTCTTCTTCAATTTCTGTTTTTGATTTTCAGGAAACAAAAAATGATACTAGACAAACTCCTAAATTTTCTGTAACTCTTGGTGTTATGCCCGATTATTTATATAGTGGAAAAGGAATGCGTATTGATGGGGTATCAAAAGAAAAAACTGCTGGTCAATTTGGAATAAAAAAAGGAGATATAGTTATAAAAATGGGTTCAGTAGATGTTGAGGATATGATGAGTTATATGCAAGGTTTAAGTAAGTTTAAGAAAGGGGATAGTACTATAGTAAAGATTTTAAGAGATGGTAAAGAAATTGATATTTCAATAGTTTTTCAATAATTTTCACTCATATTTGTCAAATGAAAGGCTATTTATATTTTTTTTTATTTGTTCCACTATTTATTTTTTCCCAGTCTAATACGAAAATAGACTTTTACTCTAATTGTAATGAGAAAAGTTTTGGTAAACCTAACAGAACTTATGGTGGTTCTAATTGGTACGGTGGTTTTTCTGATCATCTTCCAGTTTACTGTGAGTTCAATCATTACGGAAAGGAAATCTTTACAATGTTTTATAATGTTGAAAATCTTTTCGATACAATTGATGATCCCAAAAAAAATGATAATTCTTTTTTACCTAGCTCTGATAAAAAATGGAATACAAATAAATATTTTAATAAATTAAGTCAATTAGAAAGAGTATTCAAATCTGCAAATTCAAATAAAATGCCAAATATCATTGGTCTTAGTGAAGTTGAGAATCTAACGGTGATTGAAGATTTATTAAAACAACCTTTCTTTTCAAATCACACGTATAATATTATTCACCGTGAAAGTCCAGATATGAGAGGTATTGATTGTGCTATATTATTTGATGAAAATTTTTCACTAATAAAAAGTGATTTTCTAACTGTAAAAATACCAGGTTCAAAAAAGCCAACTAGAGACATTGTTTATGTTAAATTAAAAATTGAAAACGATATTATAAATATTTTTGTTAATCATTGGTCGTCTAGATGGGGAGGTACTAAAGAAACGGAGCATAAGAGAATATACGCTGCAAATGTTTTAAAAAAATATATTGAAGATAACATTAGAAAAAAAGAGAAAATTATAATTATGGGTGATTTTAATGATTACCCATCTGATTCAAGTATTAAAAATATTTTATTAAAAACTAAAAAGAATAAATTGACAAATTTGATGTCCAGTCTTGATTGTGGAAGTTATAATTATAAAGGAAATTGGGGTTGGTTAGATCAAATAATAGTTTCCTCAAGCTTTCTTAATGATAAAAATAATTTTGGTGTTAAAAACTACGGTGCCTTTGTTAAAGATTGGATGTTATATAAGCCTAAATAATAAATATTTTATCTATATTTGCAACAATGTTGCATTTAAAAAGTAAAAATTTACTTAAGAATTGTTCGTTAGCTGTAACGAAAAATAGAATTAAAGTTTTAAATTTTTTTCTAAAGGAAGCTAAGCCTTTAGATTTAAAAATTATAAACTCTAAATTTAAAGATCTTGATAGAGTAACATTATTTAGGATACTTTCAATATTTGAAAAAAATAAATTAATTCATAGCATTATTTTGGATAATGGTAAGAAGTTTTTTGCTCTTTGTAATCATGAATGTAGAGCAGCTGATAACCATAATCACAAGCATATTCATTTTGTTTGTAATAAATGTGATGACGTTACATGTCTAGATATTGATAATTTCCCAAAATTAAAAGTTCCTAATTATACATTTAAAGATGTAAATATTAATGTTAGCGGTATTTGTTCAAATTGTAACTAAAAATGAATTTTAAATTTTTTTATTTTATTTTTTTCTTTTCTTTTTGCTTACACTCCCAAACAAATGGTGTTTTACTCAATTTAGATAGAGTTCCAATTCAAAATGCTTCTGTTTATATTGCAGACCAAGACATAATCTCTTATACAAATGAGTTTGGTGAATTTACGTTTTCAACTAAAATTCCTAAAAACTCTATTATTGAATTCAAAAAATACGGTTATTCAACTAAAGTAGTAAACTATAAAGGAGGAGAGTTAAAGGTTTATTTAGAAAAATTACATGTTGAGTTAGATGAGGTTGGTATAATTGATAAAAGTCAAAAATTAGGGGAAAGTAAAACTCTTAGTATTGAGACTAAATCTTTAAATAATAATTTTATTTCATCCTCTTCTTTAGTAGAGACTATCACTAAACTTCCAGGAATAAATACAATTGGATCAGGACTTGGTATACAAAAAATTGTTATCAGAGGTTTATCAGGTTTAAGAGTTGTTTCTTATCTAAATGGTATGAAAGTAAACAACCAGCAATGGGCTAATGATCATGGTATTGGTTTCACTGATTTAGGTTTATCTGAAGTCGAGCTGATAAAAGGAGCATCTTCTTTAATGTATGGTGGTGAGGCAGTAGGAGGATTAGTTTTTTTTAAGGATTCTCCTTTTATTGAAAGTAAAATACCATCAGGTTATATAGCAACTAAATTTGATAACAGTCATTTTTTGTTCGGAAATCAGTTTGGTTTTAAATGGTCTATCAATAATTTTTTTATTAATCTTTATGGTCAATATGATCTAGCAGCTGATTACAGATTACCAAATAATACGTATCTTTTTAACTCAAGGTTTAGAAATAAAGGGATTAAATTTTCTATAGCAAAAAGAACTGATAATACTCAAAGTATTTTTAGATATCAAAATAATGTTGATGAAGTTGGTATTCCAGCTCACGCACATGGAGATTTAAGTGAAATAGACATAAATGATTTAGCAAGTAGTGAATTAATATTACCAGACGATTTCGAGGCTACTAGGCCCACGCAATTTATAAATAATCACTTATTTACTTTAGAAAACATAATTTTCAATAATCAATCAAAATATACTTTTTTTATTGGCCATTTTATCAATCACTTACAAGAATTTGAAAAATGGACAATTCCAGGATTTGATATTAAAACAAATAACTCCATAGGTCGTTTTAACTATAAGAAATTTTATGATAAATTTACTTTTAATGCTGGAACATCGTTTGAATATTTAGATAATAAAAACGCTGAAGCAACTGATACACTTACTCCTAATGCTAGTTCTAAAGATATTGGATTTTATTCTATTTTAGATTTTGAGAATAAAGGTGTTGGTTTTAATATTGGAGTTCGATTTGACCATAAAAACGTTGAGAGTAGTGATGTAAATTTTGAAAACTCATATACTTCTTTTTCATCTTCTGCTGGTTTTTTCATTGAAAAAAATGATCACATTTCTAGGTTAACTTATTCAAGTTCTTTTAGATCTCCTCATTTTTCTGAACTTTTTTCTTTTGGACTGCATCATGGAACTATGAGGTTTGAAATTGGTAATTTAAATTTAGAAAATGAAAAAAGTCATCAGTTCGATTTTAAACATCAATGGTCTAGTCAACATTTTGCATTTGTAGTTAATCCTTTTTTTCAATATATACATAATTTTATCACAATTAACCCAACAAATGATTTTTATAATAATACTTACAGAATATATAATTACGAGCAATTTAAAGATGTAATTTTATATGGCTTTGAAGCTAATATTCATTACCATCCTCATATACTTCACAATTTACATTTTCATCAATCTTATTCCTTCTTAAATGCTCGGAATTTAGATCAAGATACTTATTTAACTCTTACACCAGCTAACAAGATTAAAACCTCCGTTAATTTTGACGTAAAACAATACAAGTTTTTAAAGATGAGTAATATTTCTTTATACCACATGTTTGTTTTTAATCAAGATAATGTTTCTTTATATGAATCTCCATCGGATTCTTATAATCTTTTGAATTTTGAGTTAGTTTTTAATCCTCTTAAAAATATGACTATTGTTTCTGGAATAAAAAATATATTAAATGTGGAATATGTTCCTCACCTTTCAAGAATTAAAGAAGTAGGTCCTGGTGTGCCTGAGCCTGGAAGATCGTTTAATGTAAGTGTGAAATATGATTTTTAAAAAAAAAAACATTCTGATGAGCTTTTAAAAAGCGAAACAACTTATTATAAGTTGTCAATGTTTAATTAAATTTTAGAATTATGAAAAATCCAATAATGTTAGCTTTATTTTTAAGCTTTTTTTTAATTTCTTGTGAAGAAGATGATCACGATCATGAAGGTTGTCAAGAATGTCACTTAGAAATTATGATGGCTGATGGTACTGTTGATCACTCTCATGAAATAGGTGAATTTTGTGGAGAAGATCTTCATGATGTTGAAGAAAATGGGTGGACAGTTGTAACAGCATTTGACCACATGGGGACTACTTATGAAGCAGGATATCAATTTTCTGCTAGCGAAGTGCATTGTGAAGAACACGCACATTAATGTTTAATTGATTAATTTTAAGGCCTCAATTCATTGAGGCCTTTTAATTTTAAAGTTATGATAAAACTTACAAATATTTCTAAATTTTTCAAGGATCATAAAGCGCTTACAGATCTTTCAATAGAGGTCAAGTCAGGCGAAATATATGGTCTTTTAGGAGCTAATGGAGCAGGAAAATCAACAACTCTTAATCTTATTTTAGGATTTTTAAATCCTGATAGTGGAACTATTGAGCTTAAAGATTCTAATAGTAATATTAACATACCTACGAGTTCAATAGGTTACATTCCAGAAAATGTAAATTTATATCCTTACTTAAGTGGTTTAGAAAATCTTGATTACTTCTGTAAATTAGCTAATTTAAAGTACAGTAAAAATGAATTAACTTCTTTTTTAAGTGAGTGTGGATTAAATGATAATTTTCACCAAAAAGTAACTTCAAGTTACTCTAAAGGAATGAGGCAAAAAGTAGGTATTGCTATTGCTTATGCTAAGAAAGCCAAAGTATATTTGCTAGATGAGCCAGCAAGTGGATTAGACCCTTTGTCAAGTAATGAACTATCTGAATTATTAAAAAAATTAGCTAGCAATGGGTCAACAATATTAATGGCTTCACATGACATTTTTAGAGTCAGAGAAACATGTAATAAAATAGGTATTTTAAAAAATGGAAAATTAATTAAAGAGATGGACACAAAAAATGTTTCTTCAAATGAACTTGAAAGTATTTATTTAAATTTTATGAAAAACTAATACTTTTTTAAAATGAAGAATGTTATTGTTAATGAACTCAAGGGTTTTTTTAGAAGTAGACTTTTTCTTCTATTATCTTTTGTTTTTTCTGTTTCTTTATTTGTGACAACACTTCTAGGAATCTTACAGAACAAAAACTTAATTCAATCCCAAAAAGATGCTAAAGAACATATAAGAAAACAATGGGATGATATGGGAACTTCAAACCCCCATAGAGCTGCTCATTTTGGCAGCTATGCTTTTAAGGAATCTACAATCTTAAATAGTATTGATGAAGGGGTAAACTCTGTTACTGGGAATGTTTTGAGGCTTGAGGGTCATAAACAAAATGATGTTATGTTCTCTGAGGCCTCTCAATCATTAATGATTTCAAAATTAGGGAAATTAAAACCCTCTTTAATATTTCAATTCCTCATCCCGTTATTTTTAATTTTTCTTTCTTTTAATAGTTATTCAAAAGAGAGGGAAAGTGGACGACTTAAGCTTTTATTAACCCAAGGAATTTCATTAAAAAAACTAGTTTATGCAAAAATTTACAGCATTTGGCTGATAGGTTGTTGTCTTTTACTTATAACATTGATTATACAATTTATTTTTAACTCTGGCTTATTAGATCCGGACACAATTTTTAGATTAATCCTACTTATCATTTCCTATAATATTTATTACTTAATTATTATAAATTTATCTGTTGCTGTTTCCATATTGTTTAAAAATTCAACTTCAGCTTTATCTTTAACTATTGTTGTTTGGTTTATGTGGTCAGTATTTTTTCCTAAAATTATAGGTAATACGTTAGAGTCAATGCATCCTTTACCAACTAGAGTTGAATTTCAAGATTCAATGACTGAAGATAGAAAGAAGGGTATTGATGGACACAGTCCAATGGACGATAATCATATTGAAGAACTTAAAAAAGCTACTTTAGAAAAATATAATGTTGATAGTCTATCACAACTGCCTATAAACTTTAGAGGTATTGTAATGCAAGCGGATGAAGAATATGGAAACAAAGTATGGGACAAACACTTTGGTAAACTTTATGATCAGTTAAAATCCCAAAAACAAAAGTATCAGATATCAGGATTTTTAAACCCTTTTTCTTCATTGCAAAATTTGAGTATGGGTTTTTCAGGAACTGATATGTATCATCATTTAAACTTTCTAAGTCAAGGTGAAAAATACAGGAGGGATTTTATAAAAATTTTGAATGAAAAATTTACAGAAACATACAGTGCAGATTCTTCCTTTTATCAGTCAATTAATGATTTTGAATACAAAGTTCCTTATTTATCTACGTTTTTTTGGAAATATATTTTAGACATAATTGTATTACTTTTTTGGTTTTTATCATCTGTACTAATGATTAATTTCTTTACAAAAAATAAGTCATGAGATATTTTAATGTTTTTTTATTTGAATTTCATCATTTTAGAAAAAATATTTCTAAAGTAATTACCTATCTAATTTTTGTTTTGGCCTGTATTTACTCAATATATAATGGTTTTAGTCTTTATAACAAACAAATAAATACAATAACACATATTGAAAACGAACAAAAAAATGATATTAATAAAGTCTTAGGTTGGTTTGAAAATGATTTAACTGAACAAAAACCTGATTGGGCATTTAAATACATTCCGTTATATACTATTAAAAATCCTTCACCCTTACTTCCACTAGGAATTGGTCAGGCTGAGCAGTACTCTTATTATAAAAAGGTTGGCAGATGGAGTTCAACTTTTGATGCAGATATGATGGAAGAAATATCAAATCCAGAGAGATTAGTAAATGGAAGTATTGATTTTTCTTTTTTAATAATTTTTTTATTACCAATTTTACTCATTATTTTAACTTATAATATAGGAGGGCTCGAAAAAGATTTAAGATTTGATAAACTTATTACAATACAATCAAGGTCTTTTCCTAAATGGGTTTTATTTAGATTTTTATTCTATGTTTTCCTTCTTTTACTAACTGTTATAATTTTAATATTTTCAGTTGTTTTGATTAATAATGTTCCAACAGAATTTAATAGCAGTATCTATGATTTAATTTTACTGTCATCATTGTACGTTATATTATTTTCTATAATTTTTTACTGTATTATAATCTTCAGCGATAGCACAAGTTCTATAGCATTTAAAATGATAAGTATTTGGTTATTATTTTGTGTTGTTCTTCCAGGTGGAGTACATCAGTATGCGTCTTTAAAACACCCGACTAATTATATGACTGATTTTCTAGATGCTAATAGAAACGATTTTTATGAACTAGTTAGTTTACCTGCTGAAAATATTTACAAGAAATTGAATGACATATATCCCAATGTCGACGAAACCCTTTACGGTATGCAAGTTAAAGCAAACAACGGAAATTTAAATGATGCAAATTATAATGCGTTGAGGCAAACTATATGTTCTGTAGCGAATGATATGAATAAGAACGTTATTGTTGAAATTGAAGAGGGAAATAACTTAAAAAATAAATTTATTGAATCAACTTATTGGTTTAATCCTATTTCATGTTTTTTAAATAAATGGAATTCCTATACTGCAACAGATTATAACTCATATTATAATTTTAGAAATAATATTCAAGATGATATTGATAAAATATTGACTTTATTAGTCTTGGGAGTATGGGATAACAAAAAAGTTGATAAGTTATCATTTCAAAATTATCTAGATGAATTGAAAATCAATTATAATTAAAGCTTTTTTTTAGTATATATATACTTTATCTTTTTTACAAGCTCTGACTCTAGTTTTACTAATAATTGTATTTCCCCAGTTATCTTTTATATAATATTCGTGTTCATAGACTTTTTTATCTGGGTACGTAGTGACATAAAAAGACGAAGCCTCTCCAGCTACCATTTCAAATTCTTTAAATCTGGTCCAATTTCCATTTTTAGTAGCTTTTTGCCTTATATTAACTTTTATTTTACTATTTCTTTTATTATAATAAGTTATTTTTTTTCTAGTGCTGCATGAGGAAGATCTTGATTTTTTTAATTTTTTATTCTCTTTTTCTAAATCGTTAATATTTGATTCTAAATCATTAATATTTGATTTTAAATTTGCTATTTCTTTATTAACGTTTGTTAATTTAATATTTGTAGTATTGTAAAGTCCAATATATTTCATTTTAGCCTTATAATTTTTTTGTCTATCTACTTCAGCAAAGGCTAATATTCCAATTAAGATTATTATTATAATAATAGGAATTCGATTTAGTTTATTTCCATTATTATTTCCTGAATTAATTTTTTTATTTAGTCCATCAATTATTTTTTGTTTTTTTTCAATTTTTTCTTCTAATTCAATTATCTCAATGTTTTTTCTTTTTAGTATTTTACTTAATTCATTACCCTCTTTTTTGCCTATTTGTTTTTTTTCAACATTATTTATTTTTTTTTCTTCTTTTCTTTTTTCAAACTTGATGTTTATTTCGGAGTTTTTAGCATCTTTCTTTAAGTTAACTTGTCTAGTCTGTTTCCCATATGAAACTATAACTTTCTTTTCATTTAAATCAATTTGTGAAGGTGTTGTTCCCAACTTGTTTAATTTCAAATTTAAAATTGCCGCTCCCTCAGGTTCAGAATTAATTAAAACGTAGCCTTTTTTAATATTTGTAATTTTTTTTGTCTCCTTTGATTCAACTGCAGCTTCATTGTTATTTTTTTTATCTTTAATTGTGCTGATTACCTCCTTTAATTTTGAATCAAGAATGATGTTTTTTGATTCAACTAAATCTTTTTTACTTTTTTCACTCGTTCCTAAAATCTTGGGTTTTAAAATTTTACTTACATCCTCCTCCAAGCAAAATTGTTTTAATTTTTTTGCGTATTTTTCTACAGATTCATGATTACTATTGATTAGTTTATCAAATAACTTTGAATTATTAGGATTTCTGAAATCTTCAGACAAAAAACAAAAGTTAGATAAATCATTATATCCTCCGTCTGAAATTCTATCCCATAAAGTCTCATCATATTTTATTGCTTCGATAGCTGTCAATAAGACCCAAATTGAGAATCTATCAATTTTTTCATTAAAAAATTCTTTTTTTCTTTTTGGATGTTGAAAATCTGGCTTTCCTAATTCATTTGATTCTAATTGACTGAGTCCTGGTACATATATTCCATCGTAATCTAGTAGTTTAATTTTTATTTCTCCATTATCATTTATAATTGAAATATTTCCAGATTGTAAGTCTCCATGCCCAATTTTATTTTTTTCAAGATCTTTTGATAATTGACAAAGTAAATCTTGAATTTTAGAAAGGTTTTTTTTGTTTTTTATATTTTTACCAATATAAGAGTGAATACTTTCTCCATCAATCCATTCCATCAATATGACAGGGTAGTATTTTCCTTCTACTTTTATTTCATTTTCATAATATTTAAACTCTGAAAAATAATCAAGGTTCTTCTTTTTTAAATATGACGATACAATTTTATATTTTTCTAAACTTTTTTTTGTTGCTTTTTGAAAGCATCTCAATGCATAATTTTTTTCTGACATCTTTGCTTTAAATACCACAGCAAACTGTCCGGCTCCGAAAGTGTATATTGTAACTTTACCAATTTTTGATGAAGGGGTAAATTGGATATTTGTCAGATTTGCAAAAGATTTTTCACCTAGTGAAATAGCCTTTTCATAATTAATTATACTTGGGAATTTCATATCAGTAATTATTACTTATTTTTTTTTTTTTGACTGAGGGATATAATCTTTCCTTAGGTTTTTCTTATTGTTATTCTTTTTTTGTTTTAACTCTGATTTATTTTCTTCGTCATCTCTGTTTTCTTCGTCATCTCTGTTTTCTTCGTCATCTCTGTTTTCTTCGTCATCTCTGATATCTTCGTCATTTCTTTTCTCTTCGTTATCTCTGTTCTCTTCGTCATCTCTGATATCTTCGTCATTTCTTTTCTCTTCGTCATTTCTTTTCTCTTCGTCATTTCTTTTCTCTTCGTCATCTCTGTTTTCTTCGTCATCTCTGTTTTCTTCTTTATCTCTGTTCTCTTTTTCAACTCTGCTTTCTTCTTCAATATATATTTGATCACTACCAGGTGATTGATCTTTCAATTGCTGAAGATTTTTAATTTTATTTTTTAGTTGATACAGATCTTTACTTTTTGAGTATTGAAATATTGTTGAGATCATGAGAATCACAAAAATAAATATAATGAGTCCACCAAGAATTTTTACTTGAGTCTCTAAATCATTTAAACGTTTTTTAATTTTTTCCATCTCTATTTTATTTTGTTCGTAATTTTCTGTTGTGTAATTTTTAATTTGAAAGTTCATTTTTGGTTCCTCAGGTTCCTTAAATTTAAATTTTGTAGGGGGTGTAATTTCTGAGATATTTTTTTCGTTATCATGTTTGTAAATCATGATAGTAACATCATCTCTTTGAAGTTTATTATTTTTCCAACTTGTTGTGATGTATTTACTAAATCTTTTAAATGTTGAAAAATTTAATATTTCATTTATTTTTTCAGGAAAATTTAACAGATGTTTAGAAATTGCATCGGTTGATAAGATAATAATGTCATTTTTTTTAACATTTAATGTTTTTAACTTAAGATGACTCTTTTCCAAAATATCTTTATTTACAAGAACTTTAGTATTTATAAATTTTGCAGACTTATCTAATTCTTCTTCACTATTAAACGGAAATGTTTGGATTATTTTTTCATCTCTTATATGAAATAACATACTGTCACCATAAGAAATGACATGAGCTTTATTTTCGTTAATATGACATCCTATAAATGTACAATAAGCTCCACCTTCAGACTTTCGTTTTAATAATGATTTTACTGCTATATTATTTTCTGATTTTAGGTAATCATTTTTATTAAATTCTAAAGCAGATTTTTTTATTAATTTTAAAAAGCTATCAAAGTTTAGAGCAGACTTTTTTATAAAATTATTTACTATAATTTCAGAAAATTTTCCTGAAAAAAATCCTTGTGTAGCCCCATCAGAAACACAGAATTTCTCTAATTTTTTTCCATATGCATATTTATCTTGTGTTTTAGAGTAAGATATTGATTCTTCTTTATGTATTGATAAAATCTTAATAGACATTAGGCAACAGAACTTCCAATTTGTAAAAATGTTATTATTTGCTCAGGATTTTCAACTCCACTCAAGTATAATTTTGATTCACTAGAAATACCCTCAAGCCCTCTACCTTCAGCTTCTCTTGCCATTGCCGGAGTTAGTTTAGATGATATATTAAACATCGCTCTATCATATGCATCAGCATTTGGTTGAAGTTGTGTAGGATAATTAGTTTCTGTAGAATTTCCTCCGATGTGGCAATTTCCAATTAATGTGCTTCCATAATTGGTATGTAAATTCTTTATTTCAGAAGTTATATTTAATAATTGTTTAAAATTACTATCACAATCAGTAGGTATTCCGTCTGTAATATTTAACATTATTGGAGGATGACACTCATTGTGATTTCCCCAATTGATCCAATCATTAATTAAATTTTTTGCATTCATAAAACATTCAGTCATGGGAGTTGTAGATCCACTTTTTGGAGTAATCCAAATTGGACTTCCATTTTCTTCACCGTACGGTTTTTCAAAAAGTTCTTTAATTGAAACTACCCATCTATTTTGAAGTTGACCTTGAAATGCAGAATAAACTTTGCCTTTTAAGCCGTAGCCAATTACTGCTATTTCAAACCTGTTTTTAACTTCTCCGTCTTGAATACATTTATATCCAATTTCTGAAATTATTTGATTTGCATATTGAGCTACTAGTTTTTCTCTTGAGTTATTTCCAAACTGCATACTCATTGATCCACTTTGGTCCAGTAATAATAAAATCAAGCACGGTCTTCCACTGGAAACCTGAACAGGAACATGTTCTTTTTCGTTATAAATTTCAGATAAATTATTTATTTCTTCAGTCATTTTTTTTAGTTTATTAATTTTTATTGTGAGCCATAAGGGTTTCCTTTTTTGTATACAGGACTATCATTTCTTTTAACTTTATTCATATTAGTTTTTTTTCCAATTTTAGAGATATGTAATTTTCTTTTCTTTCTTTCATATATCAAATACGCCATCATAGAAAAAACAAGTATTGAAACAAAAGATATACTAAGGATTCTATTTATATTGTTTTTTTTTGGCGAGTTATTGTCTTGATAATAATTAATATTTTCGTCTGCAGAGTCTTCAGGTAAATTTTCAACTGAAATATATTCATTAAAATTATTTTTTACTTTAATATTTTTTTGATTTAAAAAACTAATTAGACTACTTGATTTAGTAGCAAAACCCATAGTTTCATTTATTCCTGAAGATTGATTAAAAATACTACCATTTTCTGCTGAGTTAGCTACCCATGTATTAACACCAATAAGAAAACCATTTTCATTAACTAGAGGTCCTCCAGAGTTTCCTAATGAAATCGGAGCAGTATGTTGGATTACATTATAGTTACCCCCCATATTCTTAAATCCACTAATAATTCCCTCAGTAAAAGTTCCATAAGCCCCCCCAGATGTATTTCCGCAAGCATAAACTTTAGATCCAATTTTGGGAGTTGAAGTTTCAATTTTAAGATAATTTTTAAAAAAACTTTTACGTTCTATTTCTAAAACTGCTAAATCCTTGGATCTGTTGTAGTATTTTAATTTTGCCGTATATTCTTTTTTTGAATCAACATTAGAAACATAAATTGGCCCAGATGAATTAACAACATGATAATTTGTAATAATAAATGGGCCCTTATTTGTTTGAATAGAAAAACCTGTTCCAATACTAGTATTTCTAAAAACTGTTACTGTAGCTAATCTAGTTTTTTCTGCAACTTCTTCTGTTGATTGAGAAAAACAAAAAGAAAAAAATAAAAAAAATATGTAAATAGATGTAATTGATTTACCCATACAAGTTTCCATTATACCCATCTTCTTCTTTAGATGGACTATTTAATTCTTTGGTTTTAATTTCTTCATCTTGATTATTTTTTTTTGGTTTATTATGACCACCGTCATAACCAAATCCTTCAGAGCTACCATTATTTTGACCGGGTTTAATTGGAATTTTTTCATATTTGTAAGGAGGATTCCCATTTGAAAACCATAAATATAGATGAGGAATTGCTATAATTAGTTCTAATCCAATGTAATCTAAACGATCAGAGTACGGGTCGTTTAGAGCAATCGCAAGATAAATGAGACCTAAAAAAAATGAACCAATAGTAATTAAAAGTGCTCCTGAGTGTGAGTGATTTAAAGACCTCGCTCTAGTATACATAGTTATAGCTTGAAGATAAAATCCAAGTCCAAAAAAAGCAACAGTAAAATACTGTAATAACATCCTAATCCAATAACGTCCCCCACTAATATATTCACCAGTATAAATAAAATATTTTTTCATGTTAAAAGGGTATTATCTATAAATATACAAACATTATCTTTTGTGTTTAACAATTAATAATTTCTTTTTTATTTTTGTATGATGAAAGTAAATATTTTTTGGTTTCGTCGTGATTTAAGATTAATTGATAACACTGCATTAATCCAAGCACTGAAGTTAAATAACGTTAAGCCTATATTTATTTTTGACTCTGATATTTTAAATGAACTTGAGCCTAATGATTCTAGGTTGTCTTTTATTCATTCTTTATTAAAATCTATTAACAATAAATTAAATAATCATGATTCTGCAGTTTTTTGTTATCATGGAAAACCAATAGATGTTTGGCGTAAAATAATTTCTGAATATGAAATTGGTGAAGTTTATTGGAACAAAGATTACGAACCATATTCAATTAAAAGAGATAATGAGATTAAAAAGATATTATTAGAAAAAAATATTAATGTAAAAACATACAAGGATCAAGTTATTTTTGAAGAACATGATGTTTTAAAAAATGATAACAATCCATATACCGTTTATACCCCATATAAAAATAAGTGGTTATATAACCTTGAACAAATAAATAAAAAAGAAGGTTTTGAAATTAATAACCAAATAAATTTTAATAATTTCTTAAAGAAAACATCTTCTTTCCCGTCCTTAAATGATCTAGGTTTTACTCAATCAGGTATTTCTGTTAGACCATTTAATTTTGAATTTTTATCTAATTATGAATCTTTTAGAGATTATCCTCACAAAGATTTTACTTCATATTTAAGCCCTCACTTGAGATTTGGTTCTATTTCAGTCAGAGAATGTGTTAATTTTGCATTGAAAACTAACTCTGTTTTTTTGTCGGAACTAATATGGAGAGAGTTTTTTATGCAAATTTTATTTCACTTCCCTCACGTAGTTGATACATCATTCAAATTAAAATATGACAAAATAAAATGGCGTAACGACCCAAAAGAGTTTGAGGCATGGTGTAATGGCGCAACAGGATATCCTTTAGTTGATGCAGGTATGCGTCAGTTAAATGAAACTGGTTATATGCATAACAGGGTCAGAATGGTTACAGCTAGTTTTTTAGTCAAGCATTTATTAATTGATTGGAGATGGGGAGAAAGATATTTTGCAAAAAAACTGTTAGATTTTGAATTATCTTCTAATAATGGTAATTGGCAGTGGGCTGCTGGAACTGGTTGTGATTCAGCTCCATATTTTAGGATATTTAACCCTATTGAACAATTAAAAAAATTTGATTCTAATCTTACTTATACAAAAAAATGGATTGCTGATTTTGACGAAGAAACATACCCTTCTAGAATAGTTGATCATAAGTTTGCTAGAGAAAGATGTCTATCAACCTACAAAGAAGCTTTAAATTAAGTTATATGAAAAAAGAAATTTGGCTATTTATATCTGCTTTTGGAATTATGTTTGCTGTTTTTTCCTGGTTACAAGAATCTTCACTAATACCTTCACAAGATCAATTGGGTTATTTAAAAGGGGTGTATGCTGTTGTTACAGGTTTTATTTTGTATTTTTTTTTCAGAAAGAGTCTGTGACACTTAAGTTATTTAAATACTTTTTTTAATATTTCAGAAATTCTTTTTTTTGGGTTTGTTCTAATTTCTTTTTCCTCAATTTCAATCAATTTAAATAAACTCTGAATGGTTTTAGATGTTATATACTCTTCTAGATCTGGATTTATTTTTTTGGATAATGGTATTGAATTATATTTTTTAATTAGTGGGTTCCAATATTTATATACTTCAACTTTCGCCATTGATCTTTTTACGATTGGGGTAAATTTAGAAAACAATGAGTCATAGCTTTTTTTCTCTAAATATTTAGTTGCGGCATTATCTTCCCCCTTTAATATTTCTTTCGCATCATTAAATTTTATTTTTTTCACCTCAGTGATTAAAATATTTAGTGCTTCTTTGGAAGCATTCTCAGCTGCTTCGTTCATTTTTATTTCGAATTCTTGAATGGATTTTTTAAAGCCAATATCAGCTAATGTTTTTTTTATTTTTTTAGCTTCTTTTGGAAATGGAATTCTAATTAATTCGTTCTTATTAAATCCATTTTCTTTTGATGCTTCATTAACTGCATAATTACATCCTTGACTCAATGCTTCAGTCAAACCTTTTGATATTTCTTTTTTAGATGTTTTAGAGTTAGGGTTCAATTTTTTTGATATTTTAGAAATATCTATTTGAGTAAAGCAAAATAGGGGAGTCAATAAGATTAAAAAAAAATTGATTTTCATATTTAACAATGATTTAACATAAAGTTTACTTTTAATTAAAGTTAAGGTACTTAATTTGAATAAAATTAAATTTTTAATAATTATACCATGAAAAAAATATTACTTTTTACTATTTCATTACTAATATTATCAATTGGTAATTCTCAAGATTTTACAACGAAGTGGGGTAATGGTTATAAACTTTCTAGCTCTGATGGAATGCATAGTTTAAAATTTGGAGGAAGAATTATGTCGGATTATGCCATTTGGAATAATGGAGATGAAACTTTTTCGGGAACTGAATTTAGAAGAATTCGTTTTTTTAACTCTGGAAAAGTCTATGATAATGTTAAATATAAACTTCAACTAGATTTTGCTGGAGGTGATGTTTCGATTAAAGATGTTTATATGGAAACTTCTTTACCTTATTTTGTTAATGTTAAAGTAGGTCATTTTAAAGAGCCTTTTCGCTTAGAAGCTCTAACAAGTAGTAAATATATTACTTTCATGGAAAGAGCTCTTCCAATTGCATTTTCACCAGAAAGAAATGTTGGTTTAATGCTTCATGATTCTTTTTTAGATGATAAGTTGTCAATTCAGGCTGGTTTATTTAGAGAGGCTTCCTCTGGTGATGACGTTAATATTGAAGATGTCAGAAATATTACTACAAGAATAACTTTTCTACCAATAAATAATGATAATAACTTACTTCATTTAGGGGCAGCGTTTAGCAGTAGATCTAGTTCAGATGACACCTACTCTGTTTCAAGTAGAGCAGAAAATCATCTAGGAACTAAATTATTAGATATGGATTTGGAAGATGTGAGTGGAATGAACTTAATGGGAGCGGAAATGGCTTTTGTAATGGGTTCTTTTTCTGTTCAAGGAGAGTATGTTATGAATAGTGTAGAAGCTATGGAAGATTATAGTTTTTCAGGCTATTATGGTCAAGTAAGTTATTTTTTAACTGGTGAGAAGAGAAAATATAAAAACTCTTTGGCTGGATTTGATAGAGTCAAGCCTAATAAGAATATGAAAGAAGGCGAGGGTTTAGGTGCTTTTGAAATAGCTGCTAGATACTCATCAATGGACTTATCTGAAGCTCATGCAGGAACTCTTAATGATATAACTGTTGGTCTTAATTGGTATTTAAATCCATGTACTAGATTGATGTTTAACTATGTGATGGGAACTTTTGATGATCATGGTGTAGAGACTACAGAAAATACATTTCAATGTAGAATGCAAATAGATTTTTAACAATTATTTAACATTTAAAAAACATTCGATTAACATTATAAATATAATTTTATAAAAAATTAAAAATATGGAAACTAGAAAAATAGAAATAAGTACTTTTTTATACGTAGCAATAATGGCTTTAGCTTTTATTTCTACAATAGTATAATTACTTATAGCATATACTTTATCACATTTTTTTTTAGAAAGATAATTTTATTCAAACCCCTTTATAAATATGAAAAAATTTTTCTCAAAATTCAGTTACCCTGTACAATTATATGTACAGAAGTCTGAAAGATCATTTTTAGCTTTTATTGCTTTTGCTTTTTTGTTAGCAATGTTTGTTTCTCCATACCCTCAATTAGCAATGTGGGTTGGCTTTATGTTCGCAGCTTATGCCGCTGTTGCAAACGATAGTATTCAAACTTTAGGTACTTTTATTGCTTCTAATCAAGATAAAAAATGGTGGGTTTTATGGATTTTTATTGGTGGTGTTTTTTTGGCAACACACACTTATAGTTGGTTGTTTTCTGACTTTGTCGGTGCTTTTGATGCTGCCGGAAACCCTATCGGTGATGGTATAGCTGATGGTGATGTAAGTCACGGGCGTTTATTGGCAAAGGGTTTTGAACAAGCTCCTCAAAGTTTTCATTTTCTACAAATAGCAGCTCCTATATTTTTACTTATTCTTACTAGATTAAGAATGCCTGTTTCAACCACTTTTATTTTATTGACTTCATTTGCTGCTTCTCCTGCTGCAGTGGGTAAGGTTCTTGCTAAAAGTATGTCAGGTTATATATTAGCTTTTTTCTTAGGTTTAATTGTTTTTTCTGCAATTGCTAAACTTGCTAAAAAATATTTTACTGGAAAGGCTTCATTTAAGTGGACAATTGCACAATGGATTACTACTGGTACTCTATGGTCAGTTTGGTTAATGCAAGATGCAGCAAATATTGCAGTTTTTCTTCCAAGAAGTTTAAGTTTTTTGCAATATTCGGTATTCGCTGGTGTTTTGTTTATTGGATTAGGCCTTCTACTGTATTACAAAGGTGGTCGTATTCAAAGAATAGTTACTGAAAAATCAATTGTTAGCGATGTTAGATTTGCAACTTGTGTTGATTTTGTGTATTGTATAATTCTTTTCTATTTTAAATTATACTCTCAAGTTCCAATGAGTACTACATGGGTTTTTATTGGTTTATTAGGTGGTAGAGAATTAGGTATGGCTTTAACTAAAACAGGTGAAAATAGTACTTTAAAAAGTGTGAAATTAATCTTTAAAGATTTTTCTTTTGCTATGATTGGTTTATTTATTTCTATTGCAATTGCAATTGGTGTTAATGATCAATTAACTTTTTCATCAATGATAAATGATATGCCAGAACAATTCGTTTCAGGAATTACAAAGTTTTTTAGCAGGCTAGGATTCTAATTAGTTTTTAAGTAAAATATTTGGGTCTTTTCTACTTATTAATTTTAATTATAATTACTTTAGTTTTTTATGAAAAAGGTAATTATAATAGGATCAGGTGTCGCAGGTCTTTCTTCTGCAATTAGGTTTTCTGTAAGGGGTTATGAGGTTGAGGTTTTTGAGTCCAATAATCATGTAGGAGGTAAAATATCAGAAATAAAAAAAAACGGATTCAGATTTGATACAGGCCCTTCATTATTCACTATGCCTGAGTTGATTGATGATCTTATAAGATTATCTGAGAAAAATCCTCAAAATTATTTTAAATATTCTAGATTAAAAGAGAGTTGCCGGTATTTTTTTGACGATAAAACTATAATTCATGGTTACTCTGATGTTGATAGATTTGTTTTTGAAGCAAGTAAAAAAACCGGAGTTGATCCTAAAAAATTAAAATCCTTTCTCAAGAAAAATAAATTTATATATAATTCTACTAAATCTATTTTTATTGAAAAGTCATTACACAAATTATCAACTTATTTATCATTTAAAACTTTCTTATCCTTTTTGAAAATTCCATTTTTAAACATTTTTACCACTATGAATAAAGTCAATGAAAATAGTTTAAAAAATAAGAAACTGACTCAACTGTTTAACAGATTTGCAACATATAACGGCTCTAATCCCTACAAGGCTCCAGGTATTTTAAATATTATTTCTCATTTAGAATTTAATCAAGGAGCTTTTTTTCCTAAAAAGGGTATGAGGTCAATTGTTGATGTTTTATACAAAATCTGTTTAGAAAGAAATGTAAAATTTCATCTCAATAGTAAAGTAGATAAAATAAATTTAAAAAATAATAAAGCAATAGGAGTTGAGGTAAATGGTAAATTGTATAATTCTGATTTAGTGATTTCTAATGTTGATATTCATTTTGTTTATAAGAATTTACTTGATGTGAAGAAAAAACCGATTCGAATTTTAAATCAAGAGAGGTCATCTTCAGCTTTGATTTTTTATTGGGGTATTTCAAAATTGTTTAAATCTTTAGACCTTCATAATATTTTGTTTTCCTCTGATTACAAAAATGAATTTAATCAAATCTTCAACGAAAAAACAGTCCCAGATGATCCGACAGTTTATATTAATATTACGTCTAAGTATAAAGCTGATGATGCCCCTAAAGGTCATGAGAATTGGTTTGTAATGATTAATGTACCTCACAATCAAAATCAAGATTGGAAATCTTTAATTTCTATCGCTCGAAAAAATATAATTCATAAAATAAACAATCATTTTGAAGTTGATTTAGAAAAATTAATAGTCTTTGAAGAATATTTAGACCCTATTAGAATTGAAAATAAAACAGGTTCATATTTAGGATCTTTATATGGGAATTCATCTAATTCAAAATCTTCTGCTTTTTTTAGACATGCTAATTATTCAAGTAAAATAAAAGATTTATATTTTTGTGGTGGTAGTGTTCACCCTGGGGGAGGGATACCACTTGCCTTAAATTCTGCTAAAATAATAGATGAAATTGTTAGCTAAATGAAATTATTAAAAAAAAATATAATAGTTAGTTTATTGTTGATATTTCATCTAATTGGAATGTTAGGTTTATCATTTCAGTCATCTCAAGACGTTTTTTTATTCCTTACTCCTTATCACTTATTATTTACATTTATTTTAATTTTTATCTATAAAAATTACACCAAAAAGTTTTTTCAATTAACTGCTCTAATATTTTTATTAGGTTTTTTTATTGAGGTGTTAGGAGTTTATAGTGGTTTTTTATTTGGTGATTATATATACGGTGATGGTTTAGGTCTCAAGATATTTAATGTTCCTTTAGTAATAGGTTTGAATTGGTTTATTTTAGTATATGCATCTAGAGGAATTGTGAATTATTTTTTAAAAAATAATGTAATACAAGTTTTACTTTCATCTTTGTTAATGGTTTTGTTAGATTTATTAATTGAACCCGTTGCAATTACTTTTGATTGGTGGTCTTGGGGCTTAGGTTATGTTCCTTTTAGTAATTATTTAATGTGGTTTTTAGTAGCTTTTGTTATGCAAATAATTATTTCATTAAAAAAATACGAAATTTCAAAAAGTATTGCCATTTCTTTATTTTTAGCCCAATTAATATTTTTTACATATTTAAATATTATAGTTGTTTAGTATATGGATTTTTTAGAAAACAATTTCTTTTATTTAATTCTTTTGTTATTTACTCTTTCGTACCCCCTTTTACAAAGTTTTGAGAGAAGAATTAAATACTATACTAAATGGAAAAGTTTGTTTAAAGGTATTTTTTTTATGATGTGTTTATTTATTCCATGGGATATAATTTTTACACATAAAGGGATTTGGGGTTTTAATCATAAGTTTATACTAAATATACCTTCATTTTTATTTTTGCCCTTAGAGGAGTGGTTGTTTTTTATTATCGTTCCATTCGCATGTGTATTTATTTATGAAGTATTAAATTATTTTTTTCCTGTTTCAAAAAAACATGATTATATAAATAATTTTTTATTTATTAAATCAGTCCTTCTATTAGTATTGTCTTTTATTTTTCATGATAAAACTTACACCGCTATTTGTTTTTCACTGGCTACTTTTTTTACCTATTTCTTATACTTGTTAAAGCCTTCTACTCTATTTAAAATTTATCGTGCTTATCTGGTTACTTTTATTCCTTTTGTTTTGATTAATGGCTTTTTAACCGGTAGTTTTACTTCTGAGCCAGTAGTTTGGTATAATGATTTATATAATCTCGGAATTAGATTTTTAAACATTCCTATTGAAGACTTTATATATAATTTTTTGATGCTATCAATGGTCTTATTTTTTTATATCAAGTCATTAAAAAAAGTATAAATCATCACTTTCTTGCATAACTATTGCATAAAATATAACAAATAAAGTTATACATTTTACTACTTATACATATTAAATTATTTTTTTCATTTATAAAATTTATATGTTTGATAAAAATATTTAAAACATGAAAAAAACTTTACTTACATTTTTTATTTCAACATTATTTATTACTTCACAAACTAGTGATAACTTAATCATACTCAACGAGGGTTATTATGACTTCACCAATCAAGAAATTATTGAGCCAGTTTCAATTGGTGTCTACTTTCCTTCAACTGAAATTTACGAAGAAGTTGTGATTATTGATGGGGTAAGATTTGCATCTGACATGATAGTTGATGGGGATATTTTGTATGTTGCTGCTGACAATAAAATTTTAAAATATCAAATTGGTTCTTTTGAATTATTAAATGAAATTGAAGTTCAAGGTGCTAGAAACTTATTAATTCATAACAATAATTTATTCATTTCTAGAGGAGATTATGACTACGATACATGGTCTCCAGTTGTTTTTGATTCTTACCTTCTTGTATACAATAAAGATGATTTTTCTTTTGTTGCTCAATTTGATACTGAAAATGGACCTGCTTGGTCAACTCAAAATTTAGTTTCGAAAGATGATCAAGTTTTTGTTGCAATTAACAATGGATTTGAGTGGAATAATGAAAAAGGTTTAGTGGGTGTTATTGATGCTAACAATCTTACTTACACAAATGAGTTTGATTTAGGTGAAAATGGAACTAACCCAGATAATATGGTCCTTAAGGGGGATTACTTATTAACTGTAAATAATAAAAATTGGTCAGGAAGCTCTGTTTCAAGAATAAATTTAATTAACAATGAAGTTGTCACTGAAGACTTGGCTGATCTTTCTACTGGATGTGGTACCTCGGCTTTAAGAGGTGATTTTCTTAATTATCAAGTTTCGCAGGGAAGTACTGTACATAAATATGATTATGTAAATATGGAAACTGTTGGTGTAGAAGAGGGTATTAATTTAAACTTTTACGAAATTATTGAAAGCTCTGATAATTTATTTTATGCTAGTTCCACTGATTTTTTCTCTTACGGAGAAGTTTATGTTTTTGATGAAAATAATGAAGTTATTAATTCATTTTCAACAGGAATTAGCCCTGGTACTTTTGCTTTTTACTCCTCTGAAAATGGAGGTTGTTCAGACAATGAAACCTTAATGACTTTAAATTATACATCATTAGGAAAATCTACTTTCAGTGTTTCTGTATACCCTGTTGAGGAACTGTATTCCGCTACACTTTCTGATGGTTCAGGAGAAATTTCATCGTGTTTTCCAACTGAGCTTGAAAATGAATGTATTTCTGCTGAGGTTGATGGTAACTTAACATGGAGTTTATCTTGGATTGGTACAGGAGGAAATTTAAATGAATGGTTAACAAGTGAAAGTATTTCAGATTTTGCTACATATTCCACTGAATCAAGCTATTATTTTGGAGAATTATGTGGTTATTTCGCTGGCTGCATTGATGAATTAGCTTGTAATTATAATGATGCTTCTGTATTTGATGACGGTTCTTGTGTTTATGCAGAAGAATACTATGATTGTGATGGGAATTGTTTAAATGATGAAGATGGTGATGGTATATGTGATGAATTAGACTCTCCTTGTGATGATTTAGTTGATAATGATGCTGTAATTGAAGAAAATTTTGGTTCTTTTTTCATAAATGATTGTCCATCTTTAATAGACTTCTTATTTGATAGTTATAATTATTCTGAATATGAATCATGTAGTTGGAATGGTTCTCCAATGACTGATTTTGGTGGATTATTAATTTTTGATATTTGTCCTTGTTCTTGTGATGGTGTAGAGGAGCCAGTCAATATCTATGGATGCACTGATGAGAATGCTTGTAATTATGATGTTAATGCTACTATAGATAATGGAACATGCGGTTTAATTGATGATTGTGGAGACTGTCAAGTACCGTATTGCTATGATATTATTACTAATCAACCTTCCTATATAAATCAATCTGATTGCGATGGTGTTTGGGTTGGAAATGATCCGTCAGATGATTATTGGCTAGGTAGCCCATGGAATCCTTATTGGAATTCTGGATGTAACAGTTCTACTAGTGAGTTTAATTTCTCTAAGAAGATTGTTTTGGTTACGGATATTTTAGGTAGAAACTCCAAAGAATTATCTTACAATAAACCACAATTTATTATTTATAATGATGGTTCTGTAGAGAAGGTTTTAAAATTAAAATAATATTTTAATAATTTTTTTCATTATTTATATTGATTCTAAATAATATTTTTGTAATTTTGAATCATTCTAAATAACAAATTATTATTAAAATGAAAAATATATTTTACTTTACACTTTTACTTATTTCACCCTTTGTTTTTAACTCTTGTGACACTGATGATGATGATCACGATCACGATCACGATCATGATTCAGTAGTTGCTCCTGCTACATATTCTTTTGAAAGAGATGGACTTTCAACTGTATCTTTTTCTGGACAAACTTGTAGATTACAAATGGCAAAGGATATTTATGATGTTATGAATACAGCTAATGGTGCTTCTGTTAGTGAATTTTTAACAATGTTTAATGAAGGTTCAGGTTTTGATTTTGCTTACACATGTGGAAAAAATGTTGGCGGAAAAACTGCTGCTTCTCCAACTGCTTCTTCCACAGTTAAATCTCAATTTGAAGATATGTTTACTGTCCTCGTTGATCAAGTATATCCAAATTGGACTAGCTCTGCTTCTGTTGGTGTTGCTGGTCAAATTACTACGAGTACAGGATCAACTTATCAAGTTGATGGAAAAGGTTTAGAGATTGACCAGGCCTTTATCAAAGGTTTAATGGGTGCTATGGTTTTAGATCAAATGACTAATAATTATTTAACTCCTTCTAAATTAGATGGTGATGGAACCACAAATAACACAGATGGATTAATTGCTGGTGAATACACGAATATGGAACATTACTGGGATGAAGGATATGGATATTTATATGGATATAACAATGAACATGTTGGAGGTTCTGACAATAATGCAAATGGCCCAGCTGAAGGACATGGCGTTTTAGTTAATAAATACTTAAAAAAATTAAATGAAGGTTCTCATCCTGGAATAGCAAATGTAATTTATGATGCTTTTAAGCTAGGTAGAGCTGCTATTGTTGCAGGTGATTATGACCTAAGAGATGCTCAGGCAAACATCATAAGAGAGCATATGGATAAAATCATTGCTCAAAAATCAATTGACTATTTATCCGTTGCTGCAATTACAATTGAATCTGGTGCTCCAAGAGAAGATACTTTTCATGGCTTATCTGAAGGTTATGGTTTTGTTATGAGTCTTCAGTTTACTAGTTATTTCTCAAACTCTGAAGTTAATTCTATGCTGGAGCAAATGATGGCTGGAAATGGTTTTTGGGATATATCAGCTGATGATTTAAATTCAATGGTAACTATGATTGAGTCTGCATCTGGATTATAATTTTAAATTTTAAGTTCATCCAGCTTGATAAAGAGTATATAAAGGGATTGATAAATTCTTATTCAAGCTGGTTAACTTTTTTATAAAAAAATAAATATTAAAATGAGAAATTATTATTTTTTAATTGTATTTTTTTTACTGTTGTCATCTTGTGACCCGGATGAAGATAATCAAAACCATCAAAACATTGATGGTTTTGATAGAACAGAGATGTTAATTAATTGGGCGGATAATATCATAATTCCTGCCTATGATGAATTTAACAATACTCTCAATGAATTAAACACTGCGATTAACTCTTTTATTTCTAACCCAAGTAACTCTACTTTAGATTTTGCATCTGATGCTTGGCTCACTTCATATAAATATTGGCAACACATTGAAATGTTTGATATTGGTTTAGCCGAGGTAATTAATTATAAAGGCAAAATGAATATATATCCAACTGACTCTTATTTAATTGATCAAAATATTGAATCTGGTAATTATGACCTTGACAATAATAATAACTTTGATTCTAGAGGATTTCCTGCTATTGACTATATGCTTCATGGTTTAGCAGAAAGCAAAGATGGCATTATTAATAACTATATTTCTAATTCTTCACATTCCCAATACTTATCAGATTTAGTTAATAATATGATATATAATACTAATTTAATTATAGATGATTGGGGTTCTTATAGAGATGAATTTATTAACCTATCATCAAATACTGCAACATCTTCAGTTAATAAAATGACTAATGATTTTATATATTATTTTGAAAAAGGACTTAGGGCTAATAAAATTGGTATACCTGCTGGTATTTTTTCATCAGATCCTTTACCTCATACCGTTGAAGCATATTATAAACAAGACGTTTCTAAGGAATTAGTAACTCAGGCTTTAAATGCATCTAAAAATTTTTATTTGGGTAATTCTTTTAATTCAAATTTAAATTTTACAAGTAACATTTCAGGAATAAGTTTAAAATCTTACCTTAATTATTTATATCCAGGAGAAAATAATATTTCATCAATAATAGAAACTCAATTTGAAAATGCATTTAATCAACTCAGTCAGTTAGATGATAATTTTGTAACTCAAATTGAATTTAACAATACTGATATGCTACTCACCTATGATGCGATTCAATTATTAGTTGTTTATTTCAAGGTAGACATGTTACAAGCTTTAGGAGTTTCTGTAGATTACGTTGATGCAGACGGAGATTAAATTATGATTTTCAATCCCAAACTATATATTCATAAACAAACTTCTTCTTCACCATTAGCAGTTTTTAGATTCTTTTTTGGACTGTTGATGTCCGTAAGTATTATTAGATTTTGGTCTAAAGGTTGGATAGAAGAACTTTACCTTGAACCTACTTTTCATTTCTCATATTATGCTTTTGAATGGGTAAAACCAATAGGTGACTTTACTTATTTTATTTTTCTAATTTGTCTCCTATCATCTTTTTTTATTGCTGTAGGTCTAAAATATAGATATTCAATTATTGTCTTTTTTTTAAGTTTTACTTACATCGAATTGATGGATAAAACTACTTATTTAAATCATTATTACTTTGTTTCTATATTATCTTTTTTGATGATATTTTTACCTGCTAACGCAAGTTTTTCAGTCGATAATTTAATAGAAAAAAAATCCTATAAAAAAATCCCAAAATGGAGCGTTGATTGTATTAAATTATTAATTAGTATCGTATATATTTACGCTGCCATTGCTAAAATGAATTCAGATTGGTTAATTGATGCTATGCCTTTAAAAATTTGGTTAACATCTAATTATGACTTACCACTTTTAGGTGATTTGTTTCAAAAAAATTGGGTTCATTATTTTATGAGTTGGTCTGGAATGTTTTATGATTTATTTATTCCATTTCTTCTTTTGTATTCTAAAACAAGAATTTTTGCTTTTTTTCTTGTTATTGCTTTTCATCTTTTAACTAAAATTTTATTTCCTATAGGAATGTTTCCTTATATAATGATAATTAGTGCATTAATATTTTTTTCACCTAACTTTCACAACAAAATAATTTATCATTTAAAAAGTATTTTATGTAAAATAACAGGTTTATCATTTAAAATAATAAAAATTGATATTTACTCAGTCCAAAAAGAAAGAGCAATTATTCTTCTTATATGTTGTTTTTTTTTAGTTCAAATATTAGTTCCTTTTAGGTATATTTTTTATCCTGGTGAATTATTATGGACTGAACAAGGTTACAGATTTTCTTGGAGAGTTATGTTGATTGAGAAAACAGCTGAAACTAGTTTTAGAATTGTTAATCCAAATGATAATAAGTCAATTACTGTTATTAATAGCCATTATTTAACTGATTTTCAAGAAAAACAAATGAGTTTTCAGCCTGATATGATTTTAGAGTTTGCTCATTTCTTAGGAAATGAATTTAAATGGTTTGGAAACGCTGATGATGTTAATGTTTTTGTTGATAGTTATGTATCATTGAATGGAAGAAAAAGTCAAAGGTTTATTAATAATTCTGTTAATTTGTATTCCGAAAAAAAATCTTTTCGGAATAAAAAATGGATTTTACCTCTAAATGATGAAATTAAAGGTTTTTAAAATATTTTTTTCTTTATTTATTTTATGTCAAAGCATAAAATCTCAAAATTCAATTAATGGATTCGTTGTGGATAATAATTCACAAACTCCTTTAAAAGATGTCAAGATATTTGATGATAAGAATAACTTTGTATCTATTTCAGATTCTTTAGGTTATTATTTTTTCAATACTTATGAAGATACATTAAATTTAAATTTTGTTAAACAAGGTTTTTCACCTTCGCTCAGAACCGTTATTTTTCAGAATGACAATAATATTAATTTAAATCTTTTTCTTTCAAAAATTAATACAAAATTAGATGAGGTTGTAATTTATGACAATAAAAGCAGTGTTTTTGAAACAGATATTTTAGATGATATTGAATTAAACTCAATTTACTCTGGAAAAAAGAGCGAATTAATACTAACAGAAAATAGATCCGGAACTTCTTTCAACAATGCTAGACAAATGTATAATCAATCAACTAGTATTAATATTTATCAAACTGATGATGCAGGTTTACAGCTAAATATAGGTGGAAGAGGGCTTGACCCAAGGAGAAGTTCAAATTTTAATGTTCGACAAAATAATTACGAAATTAGTGCTGATCCTCTTGGATATCCAGAAACTTATTATTCTCCACCTTTTGAATGTCTAGAAAATATTCAGCTTATTAGAGGAGCTGGTTCTCTTCAATATGGAACTCAATTTGGCGGACTTGTTAATTTTAACATTAAAAAACCAAACAAAAATAAAAATTTAGAAATTGTAACTAGAAATACTACTGGATCTAATAATTTTTACTCAAACTTCACAAGTTTTTCTGGAACTTTAGATAAAATAGGTTATTATACTTTTTTTAATTACAAAATAGGTGATGGTTTTAGACCAAACTCAAATTTTGATTCTTATAATTTATATTCTTATTTAAGATATGATGTTTTGAAAAATTTAAATCTTTCCTTTGAAGTAACATATTTAAATTATTTAGCAAAACAACCAGGTGGGTTGACGGACATTATGTTTTACGATGATATTTTTCAAAGTAATAGAGAAAGAAATTGGTTTGAGGTAAACTGGCTATTATATAACTTTCAGGCATCCTATGACATTTCTAATAAAACTAATTTTTCAATTAGTAGTTTTATATTAGATGCTCATAGATATGCTGTTGGTTTTAGATCTAACAGAGTTGACCAAATTGATTCTTTTGAAGAAAGAGATTTAATAAAGTCAAATTTTAATAATGTGGGTGTTGAATCTAAATTATTACATAAAACAAATTTATTTAATAAAAAGGTTGTTTATTTATTAGGAGCTAAATTTTACAGCGGATCTAATTCAACGAAGCAGGGACCAGGAACTGATGATTTTGATGCTAATTTTGATTTTCAATATGATAGCTTCCCCAATTATGAAAATCAATCAAATTACTCTAATCCAAATTTAAATTATTCAATTTTTAATGAAAATATTTTTTATTTAAATAGTAAAATATCATTTGTTCCAGGTTTTCGATTTGAATATATTAAAACTTCTTCTGATGGTTTTTATAGAAATATTAATACTGATGGAGCTGGAAACGTTATATTGAATAATTTAATTGAAACAAATAATATAAGAAAAAGAAGCTTTTTTTTATATGGTATAGGATTCAGTTATAAATTCTCTAATTGGTCTGAGTTTTACACAAATTACTCTCGAAACTATAGGGCTGTTACTTTTTCAGATATAAATATAATTAATCCAAGTTTTATAATTAATCCAAATATTAGTGATGAAAGTGGCTATACTTCGGATTTTGGCTTTAGGGGTAACTATAAAGATTTTGTTTTTTATGATATAAATTCTTTTTATCTTTTTTACAGTGACAGAATTGGATTTATTCAAAATACTTTTTCAGACGGTAGTGTTAAAAATGAAAAAGGGAATGTTGGTGACGCAATACTGTATGGTCAGGAATTTTTAGTAAATTTTAATTTATCAAAGTTCATTTTTAAAAATAATAAAATTAACATTAGTTATTTTTTTAATTTTTCAAATATATACTCAGAGTATATTTCTTCAAGACTAAATGGAGTTGAAGGTAATCAAGTAGAATTTGTTCCTAGAGAAAATCTAAAAACTGGATTTAAATTAGACTATAAAAATTTTAAGTGCTCTTTACAATACTCATATATGTCAGAACAGTTTACAGACGCGACTAACTCTGTAGAAAGTGACTTAAGTGGTGTTATAGGCATATTACCAAAGTACGATGTTTTAGATCTATCTTTTTCATATTTGTTTAATAAAATAAAGTTTGAATTTGGTATTAATAATATTTTAGATAATTATTATTTTACCAATAGGGCGACTGGATATCCTGGACCTGGAATAATTCCTTCTCCCAACCGAAATTGTTATATAACAATTCAGTATAAAATTTAATTAATTCTATGAATGATAAAATGATTATTTTATTTGATGGTGTTTGTAATTTATGTTTAAGTTCTATCCAATTTATTATTAAAAACGACTTAAATGATAAATTTAGGTTAGCTGCTATACAAAGTAAAGAGGGAAAAAAAATAATTAGAAAGTATTCAATTGATATTATTAAAAATGACTCTATAATATTGATAAATAATAAAAATATAAATTATCGATCCACTGCAGTTTTATTAATATTAAAACAATTGGTTACTTTCTGGAGAATCTTTTACATCTTTTATTTTATTCCTTATCCAATAAGAGATTTTTTTTATTTTTTTATTGCTAAGTCTAGGTATAATTTTTTTGGAAAAAAAAATAAATGTATGGTCCCTAACGAAAAAATAAAATCAAAATTTTTAAATTTAAAATCAAAAATCTAACAATCATGAATAAATTATTTTACTCTTTTTTTCTTTTTATTACAATTTGTTTTTCTCAACAACAAATAACTGAAACTCTTTTTTTTGATGGTCAAGATAGAGAGTATATAATTTATGTCCCTGAAATTTATGACGGAACTCTTGATGTCCCAGTTCTATTTAGTTTTCATGGTGGAAGTGGGTATGCCTCTGATTTTATTCAAACTAATGATATGAGGCCACTTGCAGATACTGCAAACTTTATTGCAGTATATCCCCAAGGAGCTATAGATCCTGAAGGTGGGACTACTTCATGGATTCATAAAGCTCCAACTGATCATGATGATATTTTTTTTGTTGAAGCGATTATTGACGCAATAAGTCTTGAGTATTCTATTGATCAAAGTCGCGTATATGCATGTGGTTACTCTGAAGGAGCTATACTTTCTTACGAGTTAGGATGTCGACTAAATAGTAAAATTGCTGCTTTTGCTGCAGTTTCTGGTAGTATGCTTGAAGATTACTACAGAAATGATATTTATGGATGGGGTACATGCGAACCAGTTCACCCAACTGCTATGATGCTTGTTCCTGGAACAGTTGATCAAAATCCTCACTCAACATATGAAGGTTTATCTTATGGTGATATGCCTCTTTATATGTCTGTTGATGATATTACAAATTTTTGGTCAAACTATAATAACACTGACTCTAATCCTATTATAACAAATGTTGTTGATATTTCTCCTTACGACGGTAGTACTGTAGAGAGAAAAAGGTGGTTAAATGGTGATAATTGTTCTTCCGTTCAAGAATTAAAAGTTATTGGAGGGGATCATGACTGGCCTGGTGTTTTTGGTAATATGGATATTAACGCAACAAATGAAATTTGGAATTTTGTATCTAAGTATGATATAAATGGTTTGATTAACTGTAATACATCATCCTTACAGAATATTAATAAAGCTGATAGAAAAATACTAAAAATTTATGATTTTCTTGGAAAAGAAGTACTTGATTTAAATAATAAAAAATTAATTTATTTGTATGATGATGGAAGTGTAGAAAAGCTTTTTAATCTATTATAGGCTATATCTCAATCCTAAATACATTTCTCTTCCTTTTGTTGGTCCCCATACGTTAGCTATATTAAAGTATTCACCAAAAGGTTCTTCCCAACTTATAATAGGATTTTCTTGTTTAAAGTTTAGTAAATTTTCAGCACCAATATATAAGTCTAATCTTTTAATTTTTTTTGTAAACTGAAGATTAACTGTTGAATATGGATTAGACCACTTGGGCCTGTTGTAAGGAGCTGGGTTTTCAGAAGTATCAATTAATTTCTTCTTTCCAAACCAATGGATATTGCAATCAAAATGCCATCCTTTTGACAAAGGTTTATATGAAATGGTACTCAGTATGTGATGTTTTGCTGTAAATGGTAATCTATGTTTATGACCATGTTCAATTCTAAATACATCTAAATAATTATATGCAATTTTAGCGCCTATCTTTTCATATAGTTCAATAGCAAATTCACTTTGAAATGAATTACTTTTACTATTTTCAGTTAAATTATGTATGTAAATTAAATTACTTTCTGTATGATAATGAGGATGAATTTGATTAGAAAAATTAGTTTTATAGGCATCAAAAATAAATTGTAACTCTATGTTTCCTAGATAAATAGCATGTAGTAAGTTAAAGCCATAATTTAATGCAACTTCTGGTTGTAAATCATTAGAAATAATTATATCTCTATTAGTACCAAATAATTTTACATTTTCACTAAATATATTTACTGTTCGCCATCCTTTTCCAATACTAGTTCTTATAGTTGTATTTTCTGATAAGTTATATTTAAATAGGCATCTAGGAGTAAGGTATAATCCATGATTATTATGGTTATCTAATCTTAATCCACTTATAAATTGTATGTTTTTATTATCCCAGTTAAAAGTATTTTCAACCATTACTCCAGGAATATTTTCATTTTTATTGTATGCTCCTCCAAAAGATCTATTTAAATTTTCATTTAAATTAATTGTTTCATTAATTTTTAATTTTCTGTAGTCAACAGCTGAAGTCAATACGTGATTATTCCAGTTAAGTTTATGAGAAAAATTAAAATATAACTTGATTTGATCACCTAAATACTCTGTTGTTCCAAAAAAAGATTCTTGTTTATGATGACTAATTGCAGATCTAAGTATAAAATTATTTTTATTATTTAACTTATAAGTTGATTTAAAGAGAAATTCAGGTTGAGTAAAATTAATAAATTGTCCGTATACATTATTACTTCCTTGTTGAGTTTGATTATAATTTATTTCTCCACCAATTCTTTTTTCTTTTAAGTACCTAAAAGTTATAACAGAGTATAAACCTATTTTTTCTTTTTCTCCATATATCCACTTGTTATATAGGGAATATTTTGTTGTTAGTGGTAGATCTAGAAAATTATCATCATTATTATCAATTCGATTTCCTGGTTGTGTAGAATGTATTGAAAATATTGATTTCCAATTACCAAGATTAAAATTGTAATCAAAATTTACTTGTTTAGACAAAAAACTATTAATATATAAATTCAGAAAAGTTCTATTTTCATTACTTTTTTCTTTTAATTCAATATTAATTTGTCCCGAAATACTTTCAAATCCTTGAAGAACTGATGCTAAACCTTGAGATATTCTAATATTATCTATTAATGTTCCAGGAATAGCACTTACTCCGTATGTATAATTTAAACCGTCCATAATTGGAAGCCCATCAATTAGTAGTTGGTTATAAACTCCAGATAAACCAAGAACACTTATTTCTTTAGTATTTGTGATGATATTAGTTGTTTTTGGTTCAACACTTAATTGTGTTTCAAAACATCCAGCTAAATCACAGCAAGCAGCTTTTGTTAGTTCTTCCTGAGTGATGACCTCAGTTTTAATTGCCTTTTGTTTATCTATATATATTCCTTCTATTTCATCAGTTAAATTAATAGTATTTAAATCATTTTCAGGTTTTAAATTTATTTCAATATAGTTGATTGAATTACTGACTTCAATTGTGTCAGTAATAAAACCAATGAAGCTAATAATTAATTTTTTTTCAAAAATATCATCTTTATTTATAGTGAATTCTCCATTTCGATCAGTAGTAACTCCTATATTTGAATTGATCCATTGAATATTTGCCCCAACCAATGGAATATTTTTGCCCATTATAATACCGTCCAAATAATTTTGGCTAAATAATAAAATTGGAAAAAATATTAATAAAAAATTTAAATGTCTCATATAGTTAATTAACAATAAATCTTTTTGCTTCTTTTGGTATATTGTTTTCAAAAATTCTTAAAATATAAATTCCTTTTTGAAGTTTTTTCTTTGTTATTTCATTTAATAAAATGGAATTACTTTGTACATTTTTTTGATTAATAATTTTTCCGTTAACATCACAAATATCAACTGAAATTGTTTTATTAAAATTATTAAAATAAATAACTGTTGATTCATTAATTGGGTTAGGAAAAATACTTTTAATAATATTTTTTTCATTTAAAGTAGATTCCTCTATTTCGTTTGCTTTTACATTTAAATATATATCAAAAGATGTATGAAAATTATTTTCTTCATCCTCTAAAACTTGCACTATTCTATTTTCTGCACTTGGATTCGAAGCCCACGGGTCTGTTTCAATGCTAGAATCTCCTTCAAAATATATCTGTGTGGTTATCTCATTTTGATTTAAATACGAAGATTTAAGATGAATATGACTAGGTCTATAAGTTTGACCATTTAAGTATTTTCCTGGAAGAATTGTTTGAAAGGCATAGTTTCCATTTTCATCAGTAAATATTTTTCCTCTATAAAAATTATCTTCATAATCAGAGTCTAAATATGTATTAGTTATTTCATTATAGGTTCCTTTATTCGCATGCCAAATATCAACCGCTGCATTAGGAACTGGAGTTTTACAGTCGCTTGCGTAAACTGTACCAGTAATAAATAAGAAATTAGATGTTATCTCTGGAGGAGTTAAAATTGAAATATTTGGAGGGTTTTCAATATAGAATGGCCCTTGAATATCTGTAGTTGTTTCACAATTTTCATCAAACAAATTAAATGCACTTAATTTGAAAGGTAGAAAGGAAAATATTCCTAAATTAAATATTGATTTTAAAAAGTATTTTCTGGTTATTTTTTTCATTTTAATAGCAAGTCTTTTAATTGAA
Organism: uncultured Flavobacteriales bacterium; assembly: GCA_964435285.1. Lineage (GTDB taxonomy): Bacteria > Bacteroidota > Bacteroidia > Flavobacteriales > TMED113. The sequence continues at coordinate 6,624 of CAYSYA010000011.1, read as the reverse complement.
TTTTTTTATTTAAAACATTAATATCGACATTTTTTGAAATTCCTTTAATTTTACCCTGTTGTGAAAACTGCCAAATATCCCAATTCCTCTTGTCCTTTAACGAAATTTTTTCATGTTCTAAATTGTAAAATCCTAAAAATAATTTATAATCTAAAAAATTATTTGATAAATATTGATTATAAAAATTAGTAACAGAGTAGATAATAGGTTTTTGATTAAAATGATTTTCTAATAAAATCAAAAATTTATTGAGTTCTTCGACATATTTTTTTTTAGTGTATTTATCGTTTTGTTCTAAGTCTACCATTGGTACTAAGTCTTGTGGGTAATTATCTATCGTATTAATAAAATTTTCAAATTGATCTTCTGCACTACTTGTTGACCTGAAATAATGATAACTTCCCACCCTAAATCCATTTTGTTTAGCGTTTTTGATATTTTCAATATATTTTGTGTCTTTTGATCCTTTTCCTCTTGCCCCTTCAGTTGCTTTTATATATATAAATTGTATTTTATGATTTCTCCATTTACTAACATCTTCCCAAATAATATCTTTTTGATGGTGTGAAATATCAATTCCAATTATTGAATTTTCATCAATATAGTCTACAGAATAATCTCCTTTAGGTAAAGGTTTTGTGTTCTTTATAATTGCTCTTATTTCCTTTAAAAATGACTTGATTTTATTTTCATGTTGGCATGAAAATAAAAATAAAAGTGGTATTAATATGAATCTTATTTTCAATTTATCTGTTTAAAGATTAAAAAAAACTATTTTTGTTTAGTAAGGTGTCTTTGTGCAAATATAAAGACTTTAAAATTTATAAAATGAAAAAAATTTTCGCACTTTCTTTTTTCTTAATTTTTCTTATTTCTTGTGAGAAAGATTTACCCGTCTCTAACGATAAAAATTGTGAAATTTGTAACACTGAATGTTGTGAGCAATTAGGTACAGAAAATTGTTGTTGTTCTGAAAATTAATATAAATAATATGAAAAAATCAATTCCTAAAACAGTTTCTTTATGGGCAAAAACCGTTTCTGAAAGAAATCCTGAAAAGCAAACTCAACTATATTCAAAGAATTCTGTTCTTTTAGCTACTTTCCAAACTCTTTTTCTTGGTCATGATGGTGTCACGGAGTACATGATAAGTTTTTTGAATAAGGAGTCTATAGAGTGTCAAATTATCGATAATTATACTCATAATGATGAATCAGGAAATTTTGAAGTAGCTTCTGGTCTTTATGAATTTACATATATGCAACACGGAGAAAAAAAAGTTGTAAAAGCTAGATACACTTTTGTCATTAAAAATGATTTAATCTTATCTCATCATTCATCTGTTCAGCCTAGTTAATTTTATGAAAAAAGCACTTTTTTTAACTTTGACTTTATTATTTATTTTCTCTTGCTCAAAAGATAAAAAAGCAAAAGATATTGATGTTACGGAACTTAATACACCATGTGAATGTGTGAATTCTTTGTACATAGTTGCTTTAGAAATTAATGCTTTATCAAAATCTAAAGACGAAATTGATTCTTCTAAATATCAAGAGGATAGAAGTTTTTTAGAATCAATAATGAGCTCTATTGACAAGAGATGTATTATTTATGAAGGTGGTGATAGTTTATTAAAACCTTGTGAAAATTATCAAAATCTTCAATTAGAAATGGAAACTTATTTTTATGATTAATAAATTAATAGTTAATTTCTTTTTTTTGTGCTCTTACTTTGTTTTTTCACAAGATAATTTTACCGTAAGTGGATATATTGAAGATTCATCTAGTGGAGAAACATTAATTGGAGTTAATGTTTACTCAGATGAATTACAGATTGGAACATCATCAAATAGTTTTGGTTTCTTTTCATTGACTTTACCTAAAGGAGAAGTTGAAATCATTTTTTCTTTTGTAGGTTATCAGGACTTTAAAACTAAAATAGATTTATCATCTAATACTAAAATTAATCCAAAATTAATTTTAGATTCACAACTAATTGACGAAGTTACTCTTGAGAGTAAAGTTTCTAACGTAAAATCAACTCAAACATCTGTCATTTCAGTTCCAGTAAAACAAATTAAATCAATTCCCATGCTTCTTGGGGAAGTGGATATATTAAAGTCTATTCAACTACTTCCTGGTGTTCAGTCTGGAAATGAAGGTACCTCTGGTTTTTATGTTAGGGGAGGAGGTCCTGATCAAAATTTAATTCTTTTAGACGGAGTTCCTGTTTATAACTCATCTCATTTATTTGGTTTTTTTTCAGTTTTTAATGCTGATGCTATAAAGAATGTTAAATTGACTAAAGGAGGTTTTCCTGCCAGATTTGGAGGGAGGTTATCATCTGTTTTAGAAATTGATATGAAAGAAGGAAATATGAAAGAATTCAAAGGAGAGGGGAGTCTTGGTTTAATTTCGTCAAAGCTAGCACTTGAAGGCCCAATAATTAAAGATAAAGTTTCATTTATAATATCAGGAAGAAGGACATATGCAGATTTATTGTTGAACTCTCTTAATCCTTCAGATTCAGGAGTTGATGGAGGTTATTATTTTTATGATTTAAATGCTAAGTTGAACTATAAAATCTCAAATAGAGATAGAATATATTTAAGTGGTTATTTTGGGGATGATATTTTTGGTTTAAATTTTACTGATAATTCAGATGAATTTAATTTTGGTTTAGGTTGGGGAAATAAAACTGCAACACTTAGGTGGAATCATTTATTCTCTGATCAGTTATTTAGTAATACTACATTTACATATAGTCGATATGCATTTGATATAGATCAAGGATTTGATTCAGGTGACTATGATTTAAGATTTGGATATATTTCCGGTCTTAAAGATTTTGGTGCTAGATCAGATTTTGAATATTCTCCCAATCCCTTTCACTCTATTAAATTTGGATTATCTTATACTTATCATGATTTTTTTCCAGGTCAACTTGATTTAGATTTTAAGTATCCTAATGGAGTGTCTGATGTTGACATTGATACTGTTTTTTATTTTTCAGAAGATTTAGTAGCTCATGACGCTTTTTTTTATATAGAAGATGAAATTAAGTTTTCAGAAAGACTTAAAGCTAATTTTGGTCTACACACTGGTGTTTTTTCTATTAGAGATAAAAGCTATATGAAACTACAACCTCGTTTTTCTGGAAGGTATATGATTGATGATAAATGGTCTTTGAAATGTTCTTATGCTGAAATGCAACAAAATTTACATTTACTTACCAATTCATCTGTCGGTTTACCTACAGATATTTGGGTACCTTCTACTGATTCAGTCCCTCCACAACAATCTAGACAGTTTGCTATGTCAATTAATACTAATTTATTTAATGGAGTTTTAGAAGCAAGTTTAGAGGGATATTATAAAACAATGAATGACTTAATTTCTTATAAAGAGGGCTCTTCTTTTTTTGACGCAAATGGTTGGGAGTCTTCGATTGAAACTGGAGGAATGGGTAGGTCTTATGGTTTAGAGCTATTTTTACAAAAAAATAATGGTAAAACAACTGGTTGGATAGGTTATACATTATCGTGGTCAGATCGAAAATTTGAAAATATAAATTTTGGTGAATGGTACCCATATAAATACGATAGAAGACACGATATTTCTGTTGTGATGTCTCATGCTTTTAGTGATAGGTTAGATATTGGTGCTACTTGGGTGTATGGAACAGGAAATGCTATTACATTCCCTCAAGCTACTTATTGGTCATTTGAAGGTGGTCCAAACGGTGATTATATTCAAACGATAGAATATTATGGTGAGAGAAATTCAAGTAGAATGAACCCTTATCATCGATTTGACTTTGGTATTAACTTTCATAAACAGAAAAAAAGCTATAATAGAACATGGAATTTATCTGTTTACAATTTATATAATAGACAAAATCCATTTTTTGTTTATTTAGCTCAAAATGATAATAATGAAAATGTAGCTAGGCAAGTATCTTTATTTCCAATAATTCCAACAATAACCTACAGTATAAAGTTTTAATTATGAAAAAGATTTTAATTTTTTTATGTTCTATTTTAATTTTTAGTTGTCAAGAACAGGTTGTTGAGCTAGAAATCCCTGGACACACTCCATTTTTAGTTGTTAACGGAATTCTTGATACTGATTCAATTATGTCTCTTCATGTTTCAAACTCTGTTGGTGCTTTTCAACAAGGTCAAATTAGTTCTATTTCTGATGCTAATGTTCTATTATATGAGAATAATAATTTACTTGGAGAAATGAGTGTTGATTTTAACACCCAAGATTCAATTTATATTTTAGAGCAATCTGGATATTGGTGGGGAGCAAATCAACTTGAACCAATTTATTATTACACTTATAATGGTTTCCCTCAAGTTGGTTCCACATACTCTGTTGAAGTAAGTCATCCAAATTTTGAATCTGTTTCAGCTGAAACTACAGTTCCTCAAGAAATTGAATTATCAGAGCTTGAAATTCTTGATAATTCAGATCTTAGCGAGACTTATGTTTCTACTCTAAATTTAAGTTTCTTTGATGATCCTAATGAGAGTAATTATTATAGAATTAGCTTGTATGTACATACTTCCGCAGAAGTTGAAGATGAGGAAGGTGATAATGAAACTATAAAGAAATCATACCCACTAATTTTATATTCTAATGATCCTTCTTTTTCTCAAGGTATCCCTTGGGATGGTTATAGTTTTAGTGGGAGAAGAGTGTTTTTTAGTGATGATTTATTTAATGGTACACAAAAAGAAATTTCTTTTGATTTTGAATATAAAGTAGATACAGAGATGAATGATAGCATATTTCTGCAACTAACTTCTTTTAGTGAAGAAGCGTTTAATTATTATAATTCTATGGAATCTAATGATGATAGTTTTTTTAGTGAAATAGGTACTGAACCAGTTCCTATTTATACAAATGTTGAAAATGGCGCTGGTGTATTTGCTTCAGGTAAATCGATTTACTTTCAAGTAATTCCATAATTTTCGGGGTATAGCTTAGTCCGGTTAAAGTGCACGTCTGGGGGGCGTGAGATCGGAGGTTCAAATCCTCCTACCCCGACAATTTTCCCTAGTTTTTTAGGAAATTAACAGATTTGGACTCTTATTTCATCTAATTTTTTTCACCGCGTAACATTTTATTTTTTAAAATAATTTTTTTAGCCTCTAGACCTGTTATGAGGATTTTAAAAAATTATAAGCGGTGAAAAAAGCGGTGAAAAAAATGGGTTCATTTTTTTTAGTTAAATCACCCAAATTTTTTTTATAATTTTTTTAGCAATGAATTTTTGATTCAATGACCTCATAAAGTTCATATTTTTAAAAATAAAATCGAATATATCTTTAAAGATAAACTATTGAAAATCAGTTTGTTATACATTAAAATAAGTATTAATTTATAACAAATTTTCGACTATGAAAAACAAACTACTCGTCACATTTTTTGCTAGAAAAGCACTTAAAAAAAGTAATGGAACTGTGCCTATATATTGTAAAGTAAGATATAATAAAAAATGTATACAGTTTAATACCAAAATGGATTTATTATATAATGAATGGGATTCTGTAAATACACGTGCAATAGGCTTAAATAAAAATTATATAAATATTGAATTAGAAAAAATACGTGTAAATATAATTGAGAAGTATTATGAGCTTATGAAAACAAACGTCATAATAACGTCTCAACTTATTGTAGACTATTATAAAAACAATTCAATGATTATGAATACTATTATAAATGTATTTGAAGAACATAATAAATATATGGAAGCACTTATTGGTAAACAATATAGTTATGGAACATATAAAAATTATATAACAACTGTAAAGAGATTAAAAGAATTTATAAAGAAAATATATAAAGAAGATGATATGATGCTAAGTAGATTAAACTTTGATTTTTTATATAAATTCTCTCAATATATTTTAATAGAATTTAAATGCAATCACAATGGAATGATGAAGCATATGCAACGATTAAAAAAAGTGACTAATTTTTGTATAAAAAATCAATATATCACATACGATCCTTTCAATGGATTTAATATAACATTTAAACCTTCAAATCGTATATATTTAACTATGGATGAATTATATAAAATAACAGATGCAGAGCTTAATGAATCACTTTCAAAAGTTCGTGACATTTTTATATGTGCGTGTTATACAGGTTTGTCATATACAGATATAAAGAAATTAAATAAAAAACATATAAAAAAAGGTGATGATAATTTTATATGGATTTATATAAATCGTGACAAAACAAATATACCTTCTAACGTTCCACTTTTACCAAAAGCAGAATCACTTATAAATAAGTATATGGAGTTATGTAATAGTGATGTGATATTTCCTGTAATTTCCAATCAAAAAATAAATAAGTATTTAAAGCAGATTGCAAGTATATGTGGTATTGATAAAAACATCACTTTTCATAGCGCTAGACATACATTTGCAACTACAATAACACTCAATAATGGAATGCCTATAGAAACTGTTTCAAAGATGCTAGGACACAATAGTTTGAAAACTACACAAATATATGCTCGTGTCATAGATTCTAAGGTGAGCTCAGATATGCAAGTATTACGTCAGAAATTTATGTAAATTTATATGTGTTTTATAATTA
>CAYSYA010000010.1:0-59800 GCA_964435285.1 uncultured Flavobacteriales bacterium | reverse complement strand
AACAGGTCTCTCAGTATAAACATCACCATATCTAGCTCCTCCTGAAGCTGGATAATTTAATGTAGTAGATGCATCCATCTTAATTTGATACCCTTTTCCAGGACACATGTTACCAATAGAATTTAATCCAAACATTGGCCAATAAACACTTCCTGCCTCGTCTTTAAGAATAATTAAATCATTAACAACAGGCGACATCATATCAATTGCACTGTAACAGTCTTGATGTAAATAACCTGTAATTCCCCAACCTTCATCAAGAACAATATCATAATTAAAAGGAACAAGGTCGCCTTCAAGAACTAAAGTTGCATCAGCATCCATTTTTACTTGATAACCTTTTCCTTTAGTTAATGAACCTATTGAATTCAATCCAAACATTGGCCAATAAACACTTCCTGCTTCGTCTTTAACAATAATTAAATCGCTAACAATGCCACTAAATACAGAAGCCATATCTGTGTTTTCTGGATCAATGTATGTTGACCAAATACCCCAACCAGTAGTTAAAGGAATTTCTTGGGTGAATGTAGATACAGCATCAATAGAACTTATACCTGACAGGCCATTACACGAATAAGTACCTGCTCCAAAAGTGTAAGAAGCATTAGCACCAATTATAAAGTTATTCGTTTCACTATCATATACTCCCCATGTTAAATTCTCACCAGACTCGAAACCGTTATCACCACCTTCTGCTCCCCAAGCAGCAACAGAAGTTGTTTCACCAGTCCAAATCGTAGAACCACCACAAATCATTTCACCAGTTTCATCATTCATATAGAATACTCCTACCCAGTCTCCTGGTGTAATTTCACCTCCTTCAATTGTAATAGAGGCATCAGATGGAAGTAATATAGTCATATTACAGTCAGTAGTTGTTACTTCACCCCATGGACCATAATCACAAGAACCATCATCAGTATTAGCAGACTCATCGAAATTAGCTGCAGAAGGGTCCATGCAACCTAATACTTCATAAATACAACCTTCATCATCAGTGGCGTTTGAATTAAAGTTTAAAGCAGTAGAATCCATACAACCTGCTACTTCATTTTCATCACATACTCCATCTCCGTCAGTATCAGATAAGCAGTTTCCATCACAATCTAATTCTGATGAAATAGGGTAGATACAAGAACCATCATCTAAATCAGCACCTTCATCATAATTACATGCAGTAATGTCTACACAACCAGGAATATCACAATTCCCAACGTCTCCAACGAATGGAGCTGATCCATCAAGAACAACTTCACCATCTATAGTTATCGACCATCCAATTTGATATTGCATGATTCCCCCACCTGCAGTAACTCCCAGGCATTCTGTTAAGTCAAGACATGCTGTTAAGGTTTGAGTGTAACCTGTTAATGTAAACGAGTCATTACCTATGTTTAAATTACTACCATACCATCCTGAAACGGTTCCATTAGTAGACATATATATACTAGCTTCTGATAATCCTATTTCAGCACAAGAGTAAGCACATGAACCATCATCTAAAGCGGCAGTTGAGTCAAAATTAACTGCTGTTGGGTCCGTACATCCCTCAAAGTCAGAACAAGACCCCTCAGCCCCCTCCATAAATTCAGAAGAAGAAAAGCCTGAAGTAAAGGTAAATTGTTGACCATTAACATCAAGAATATTACCATTCCAACCATCACCAAATGAATCAGTCATACTAACTTCATAACATTGATTTGGATCAAAACAACCTCCACCATTATATGGAGCTCCACCTGCGGCAGCAACTAAACCATCAGTTCCAGTAATACTCCAACTAACTTCACCTTGCCAATCACCACCATCACAAGAAATTGAATACGTAGTTAAACCAAGTTCTTCACAACCATAATCACAAGAACCATCATTATAGTTGGATGTATCATCATAATTAACAGCATTTGGATCTGTACAACCCCAATATTCACAAGGATCAGTAGTATCTATTGCAGAAACTTGATTAACTACTGCATCTGGATTATAGTTATTAGCTGTTGCATCTGTACATCCATATACTGGACAACCTCCCCCTATTACTTCAATAAAATTAGAACTCCAAAAACCTGAGGTCCCATCATCCCAACTAAATGTTTGTTCTCCAACAATTAAATATGCATTTCCATACCCTCCTCCAGCTGCACTTGACAAACCAATGTCATAACAACCATTTTCAAGGTCTAGGCATGCTAAACCTTCAAAGTCAGCACCACCTGAAGCAACACTATTACCTTCCGAGTCAGTAATTGAAAAGCCAAAGTCTGAAGAAGTGTCACCATCACCTACTGAGACATCAACAGTGGAAAAATCACATTCAAATGGACAGTTACCTAATTCTGCTGATCCATCATAGCCTGCATATAAAGTATAATCTAGTGTTCCTAATGTTTCACTAGTAACTGTCAATATACTTCCATTCCATCCATCTCCGTAATCATCATTCATATTAATTGTATAACAAGAGTTAGGATCTATACAAGTCCAGAAGGAACCAATAGCAGTATATTCAAAATCATAAGCTCCTTCTTCCCAACCTGTACCAGCGGAAAAAATAATATTTCCATCTGCATCTTCAATATTCCATGCGATTTCATACTGATAAGGGCCCGCATTTTCTCCAGAATCAGGGATAATCATTGTAATTGATTCAAATCCATCTTGTTCACACCCATATTCACAAGAACCGTTATCTTGAATTGCGTTTTCATTATAGTTTAGTGCGTCTGAATCTGTACATCCAATTAAATCACCACAAGCATCTTCTGAACCTATAGAAACTAATCCACTAAATGGAGCTCCACCCGAAATGATAACAATTCCTGAGTTATCGACTATTTCCCATGAAACTTCTCCTTGCCATGAACCGCCATCACAAGTGACAGTAAAGCAATCATTAGGTAAACAAACTGAAGCTTGACCTTCATCACCTTCCATTGTAAATGTTCCTGCTTCTGTTCCGTCTGCCCCTGTAATAACTAAATTATTTCCACTCCAACCATCACCAAATGAATCTGACATATTAATAATGTACGCAGTAGCATCTCCACAATCACAAGAGCCATCTTCTACATTAGCATTAGAATCATAATTTGCTGCATTTGGATCAGTACACCCAAAATACTCACAAGGGTCTGCACTATTTAAATTATCTGTTTGATTTAAAGTAGCATCAGGATTATAATTGTCGGCTAATGGGTCCATACATCCATACACTGGACATAAATCACCTACGCTCTCATAGTAATTTGCATACCAAAAACTAAATCCTGTCCATCCAAACGTTTGGTCACCCACAGTTAAAGTTGCTCCTTCATCTCCGTTACCTCCAGAACTAGCTAGATTAACATCATAACAATCATTAGCAGGTAAACAAACTGTTCCATCAAAATCTGAACCACCACCTGCAACTACTTGACCAGCACTATTTGTAATCGACCATCCAAATGTAGTTCCGAGTCCGTTGTTAACCACAACTGGGGTTTCCTCAACATCACATTCAATTACACAATTGTATGTTCCAGTAGCATTATCACCTGCGTATAAACTTGTTGTAAAATCACCAATAGTTAAAACATTTCCATTCCAACCATCTCCAAAAGAATCTTGCATTTCAATTGTATAACACATGTCATCTAATAAACATATCTCATTAGAATAAGGAGCTCCTCCATTAGCTATCATGTTTCCTGAATCATCATAAATTTGCCAACTAATTTCCCCTTGCCATGTTCCACCACTAACTGTAATAAGTGTGGTTACCTGGCCCGCTTCTTCATCACAAGTATATGTACATGAATCATTAGCTTCTGTAGCATTAGGGTCATAATTATCTGCATTTGGATCTGTACAACCAGGAATCGGATCCTCAACGCAAGTACAATCATAACCAAAACTTTCCATTTCAGCTACAGTATAATCATATGAGTTGTATACCCAAACATACCAATAACAAGTAAACTCTGATTCTGTATCTAACCAAGATTCACAATCATATTCACAAGAACCGTCCTCAGTATTTGCATCTGGGTTATAATTTTCTGCTTCTTCATCAGTACAACCTGAAACGACACAAGTGTCATTGTTAACTCCAAAAACTGCTGTTGCAAAGTCTCCACTTCCACCAGCATTTTCTATAGTAAATGATGAATTTTCACTTACACCATCTCCTGAAATAGTAATAACATCTCCATTCCATCCGTCTCCAAAAGAGTCATACATATTGAGAGTGTAACAACCATCAGCTAAACATAAATCATCAGCCGAATAAGGAGATCCTGGCGCTAAAGTCTCTAGAATTAAATTTCCATCTGAATCCAATATTTCCCATGATACTTCCCCTGGAAAACTCCCACCTTCCACAATAATTGAAATCTGTGTTGAATCAGGACACGAGTATATACAACTCCCACCAATAATGTCTAGTGTTGCGTTTTCATTATAATTGTCAGCATTTTCATCCATACACCCAAATACTATTCCACATGCAGAAGGGTCACCTACAGCAAATTCACCCGTTCCCGTTGCCCCACTATCAATTGTAAATTCCCAAGCTCCATAATCTGTAGATATAGTCATCACATTGCCATTCCAACCATCACCGAACTCATCTGACATATTTAATGTATAGCAACCAACTTCTAAACAAGAAACATTATCATATGGTGCTCCACTTGTATCTTCATCTTCATCATCTGAAGATGCAGAAAGGACAATATTACCATCAGAGTCTAAAATTTCCCAAGATATTTCATATTGATAAGAACCACCATTAACTTCTATTGAAACAGATTCATAATCAGCTCCAGTAAAAATCGAACAGTCGTATGTACAACTACCATCATCTTGAACTGCAGCTTCATTATAATTGGAAGCAGCAGCATCAGTACATCCAAGATAATCTCCACAACCACCTACTCCAATTTCAAATAACTCTTCCTGATAATCTCCACCATCGTAAACAGTCCAACCGTTAGAAGCAATGAAATAAGTTTCACCAAACATTTCTAAAGTATTTCCGTTCCAACCATCACCATATGTATCAGTCATAACCAACATATAACAACCTGGCTCTAAACATAAACCTGTTTCAGAATAATCTGAACTATTATAAGGAGATGCATTACCAGGCGTTGCTTCGATAATTAATTCTCCTTCAATTGTTTGGATACTCCATCCAATTTCTTCTGGATATTGACTAGAATTAACGATAATAGAACTTGATTGACTTGGTTCATTACATGAATAATCACAAGAACCGTCATCTGTGTTAGCGGAAGCATTATAGTTGCCCGCCCAAGGATCCATACAACCATTAACTATTGGAATTTCAAAATCAATGGTCATAGAATTATTTTCATAAAATGTTTCAAAAATAAATTCAAACTGATTTATTTCGTTTTCAGGCAAACCATATTGTGAACCTAAAGGCTCTTCTTCACCTCCGTTTACCCAAACTGTCAAGGTATGATTACCTGGAGCTAGATCAGTAATAAATTCAGAAATATCATATGTAAATTCATTTGATGATCCAAAAGCCCAAGATGGAGGAGTATCAACTAATACAGAAGACCCATCTACAAGAATCCAAGTATACCCACCAATTGGAGTTGTTTCATTACCAGCATTTGCAATAACAGTACTAACTTGTCCTTCATTATACTCTACTGAAACAACATCTAAGTCATAAAAATCAAAACCTTCTTCTCCTTCATTGCCCTCACAAGCTGAACCACTAGTTTGGTCAAAACCTGCTGCACCTGTCAACGCAAAAACTGAAAATTCAGCATTTTGAATTTGCCATGAAATTTCTGGACTAGATGATGGATCATTTGGATAATCTACAATTAGATTATAACATCCGTCCAATAAATCATCAGGAGCACAAAACGTTACCACGTAACCCCATTCTCCCTCATAGTCAGGGTTTAAAGGACACTCTGGGCAATCTAAATAATTAATCTCTCCATCATTATTTGTATCCTCAGAAGCAGGACCAGGTAAAGTATAACCAATTTCTTCTGTTAAGGTAAAGTAAAAAACTTCTTCTCCCTCTGCATAATATTCTGATTCATCCCAAACATTTAAAACAGTCATAGAAGCTCCATCCCATCCATCTTGTCCTTCGTCCATAAATGTTCCAATTAATATTAAATTATTATTTGGATTACCACATCCCCAATATAAACAAGAGCCATCATCAGTATTTGCATCAGGGTTGAAATTATCTGCTATATTTCCAGGGAAAGGAGACCAATCTTGCATTCCGTCGTCAGTACACCCTAATATTTCATACGCTTCACATCCAGGATAACCCCATCCTTGATCAGCACACCATTGCTCAGGGGTTAAACACGCGGCACAAGCAAGACACTCCGGTGTAAGTGCTTCACAACAAAAACCTCCACCATTAGCTTCTCCGTTTACATCATTTCCATTAAATATACACGACCCATCATCTTCATTAGCCGTCATATCATAATTACAAGCTAATTCATCCATACAACCAGGATAAGATACATATGTTACAATTATTTGACCAACCATCCCTTGTTCAGCATGATTACCAATCGAACAGTCATAATTATACGTACCAGGAACAGTAAAAGTGTAAGATCCTATTTCAACAGGGTTGTCTGCATTTACTGCATATACAGCAGGTAATGAAAAGTCTTCGGGGTTACCAAATGATTCACCTGATAGAGTATTTGTAATACCATTTACATCGTGTAAACCTCCAACGTTAATCCAAGTTACAGTTGAACCAACCTCAATTTCTATTGGATTTGGATTAAAATAATATGCACCTGCTTCTACTGTCTCATTTGTAGGTTGAGAATAAGAAAATTGAAACAATAAAAATAGAATACTAAATAAAATGCTTGATCTACTCATTTTTTTAATTTTAAGTTAATTTTTTTAATAAAATATTTTCGATTAATGGGGTATCAATCAAAAAAGAAGGCAAGAATACGTCTAACCAACTACCAAATTTAGAAAAATTTATAGACTTTTAAAAAATATGAGCTGAATTAATTTTTTATTACTTTTTTATGGTGTATCTGATTTCTTGATTGTTTTCAACTAATGATGATTCATTATTATCGCCATTTTCATCTTCCCCCCAATCATATACTTTTTTTTGAGGACCTTTTGACTTAAATATTATAGAAAATAAAATACCTAAAACAAAACCAATTCTATGAGACTCCCAGGATACATTTTTCATTTCATTGCTTGGAATATCAAAAATTCCCCAAAACATACTTCCATACAAGAAAACAATTAATAAGGATATTGACATTAGTTGCCTATTTCTTCTAATTAGACCACTAAAAAATAAAAATGATGATAAACAATATAAAACTCCACTAGCGCCAATTATATTATGGCCTATTGGGCATAAAAACCACATTCCTAGGCCTGTAAAAAAATACATCAAAAATAATAATCTATATGAGAGAGAGTCAAAAAAATATATTAGAAGAGACATTAAAAAAAAAAGAGGAATAGTATTATTAATAAGATGACTATAATCTGAATGGGCAAAAGGAGCTAAAAAAACACCAGTTAAGTAGTGTAAATTTTGTGGCTGAATTCCAAAAAAAAGTCGAGTATCTAAATTTGAATAATGAAAAAAAAATATAAGTAAGCTAACTATTGATGGTAAAATAAAAATAGAAATTGTAATTTTTTTATTTTCAATACTAGCTGTCAAATTTATCTTTGCATTTCTGTTTCAAAAAGTGGGAATCTCTTTTCAAAAGTACCATCATTATAAAAATAAACTAATATTTGGTTCATTTTTTTACTAGCTCTAACCTCTCGACCCATTAAATCATATATACTTTCTATTTTTTTTTTATTCATTAAGTTCTGCTCTAAATTAGTTGTTTCTTCTGGCTCACATATTTCTGCCATTGTATCAATCCATAGTTTAGAACCAATTATTGCAAATTGAGCACATGTTACGTGATCAAAATTACCTCCATCTTCTAAAACCACATCTAATTCAACTCCTAAAATGTTAGAATATTCAGTCCATAAATCAAATACATATTCAGAATTCTCAAAAGGAATATTATCGTCCCCACTACAATGAAATAATTTCATTGGAGACTCAGGAAAAAAATCATAAACATCATTATCAATTAAAGCTAAATTAAAAGGATGATTAGGATCATTTAAGAAATTTTCATAATAATCATTTTGAAAAATTTCTATTGGATTCTGTGGAAGAGTTTGATTAATTTCATACATACTATATGCACCTGAGTACATACCAAAAAGATATTCATTATAGGGGTATTTTAAAACCTCTGTAATATCATCAAATAAATTATATATATTTTGATAACTAAATAGCACATAAGGTAAATATCCTGGATTAGGATATGGCATTCCCGATTCCATTAGCTCTCGCATTATTCCAGACATACTATATGGCCCTGCCATTGGCGCAGATGCTGTTACATTAAGATTTAATGATGGGTTATTCTGCAATTCCCTAACAGTTGCCATAGTCGCGTGCCCACCTTGAGAATATCCAAATAAAAATAATTGATTGTTAGGCATCACCCCTTTATCATAGGCAAACTCTTTCCCTAATAAAATTAGATCGATAGTTGAAGAAGCTTCTGTTTCGGCGTGAACATAATTATGAAAACCTACACCATCGCCTAAACCAATAAAATCACTCATTGTAACAATATATCCATGTGAAGCCCCAACAACTCCAATTATATTATTATCACTATATATATTTGATGGCACCCAATAATCATTTGCAGTAGTACCATGTTGCCAACTTAAAACTGGACTAGGGCAAATAGTTCCTTTTGGCAAATATATTGCACCTGAACAAAGAACCAAATCTCCATTATGATTGGGGGTAAAATATAAAATTTTATAGCCATCAACTTCAAAGTTTACCTTACCAGTATTGGATGGCAAAAAATTATTAATATACAATTCCTCAACTTCAGATTTTGTCCAACTTTTAACAAGCTCATAAGAAACTATTTGGCTAAAAACAAAATTAGTTGCAATAAAGAAAGTAAAAGAAAAAAACTTAATATATAAATTCATAATACAAATATAGTTCAATAAACTAACATTTGAAATATGATTAATTTAAAGGTTTCTCCTAACTTTATTTTTTAAAATTTTTCTTAATTTTTTTGGACAATCTAAATACCACTCTCCGTTTCTAGTTAAAGTAACAATAAAGTCTCTCCCACCATTTGGGTTCTCAAATTTAGCGACTACCTTTCCATTAGAGTAAAAGCCAGAACCTCTTTTATTAAAATCCCTTGTAAGTCTCCAATTTTGTTGAATTGGCTTGTATTTAAAATACATTTGCCTGTAGCCTCTAGAATTTAAACCAAAAAACTCACTAAAAACTAAACCAGCAAAGAAACCACCTGCAAAATTATTATGTTTATGAATATGATTTTTAGGTTGATTAGGAAAATGTTTTTTCTGTGCAATAGAATTTTGTGAAAATGTAAAAAGCAGAAATAAAGAAAGAAAAAATATTTTTTTCATAATTATTATTTAATTGATTTATATTTGAATTAAATACAAATTTCGTGCCAGACAACAATATTATTCAAGAAAAGAAATATTCACTAGGTAGAACTTTATCATTATCCTTATTTATATTTATAGTATTTTCAATTTTTCAAATTTTCATTTTATTTGTTGTTTTATTTCTTAGTGATTTTGATTTAACCAACATAAGCTCTAACCCGAATATAATTGAAAATGAATCTTATAATCATATCTCTACAATTTCTAGCATTTCTGGTCTTTTTGGAATTCTATTAACAATTTATTTATGCAAATATATTGTTAACTCTACAGTAAAATCTATTACATATAATGAAATACTTCCATTAAAAAAACCTGATTTTAAGGAAACCTTTTCATGGCTATTTATTTTAATTAGCTTTTCACTATTCTCTTCAATTGTTTATAAATGGCTAGGAAATATAAATGATGTTGAATTTACAAATCAAGTGCTTGAAAATTCCAGTAATCTGATACTATTGTTCTACGGAATTGGTATTGCACAACCTATTTTTGAAGAGTTCTTATTTAGAGGAATTTTGTTTAAAGGGTTATTAAATAAATTAGGTGGCTTAAAAACTGTTTTAATTACATCTTTATTATTTGTTTTACCTCACATTCAATACGATATAAGTATACTTATATTTATTTTACTTCCAAACGCATTGATATTAGGTTTTTCAAGACTAAAAACAAAAAGCCTTACTGTTCCAATCATACTTCACTGTACAAATAATATACTCACCTTGGTTGTCGGTATTTTGAATTAGTGCATAAAATCAAACACTTTTTTAACAATTTTAGTTTTAATGGTGCTAGGAATAAATTTCACTATGAAAGAAGATATTTTATTTGAAAGACCAGGTATCACTATTCTTTTTCCACTCATCATCTTTCCATATCCATACAAAGCAACTTGTTTTGAAGTAGCTGTTAATGGACTTTTAAACATCCTGGAGGATGAATGAAAACCTGCTCTTTTTTGAAAGCCAGAAATAGTAGGACCTGGGCATAAAGTAGTAATAGAAATATTTTCTCCACTTAATTCTTCCGCTAATGCTTCTGAAAAAGCTAATACATAATGCTTTGTTGCACTATAAATACTCATTAAGGGACCAGGTTGGAATGAGGCAACAGAAGCCACATTCATAATTCTACCAAATTTCTCTTTTTTCATATTATTTAAAAAAAATTTTGTTAACTCTGTTAGAGATGAAATATTTAAATGAATCATTTGTTGAATATCTATGAATTCATTGTTAACAAATTCCCCATAAATCCCAAAGCCAGCATTATTAACTAAATAGTTAATTTTTAAATTTTTTGTCATACAATAATTATATACCTTTTTTGCAGAATTTGAAATAGATAGATCACAAGGGAAAATATATACTTTCACAGAGTACTTATTTGAAATTTTCTCTTGAATATCTTCAAGTTTTTTTTTATTTCTTGCAACTAGAATTAAATTAATTTTATCTCTAGCAAATAAGCTTATTAACTCAAACCCAATTCCTGAGCTAGCGCCTGTGATTAAAGCTGTTTTGAAATTATTCATATTTATTTATTTTTTATTTATAAAACCGATTTATATCAATCTCAGTATTAATTTTTTCATTGTTAATGATAAAGGAATATAACTGACATACTAAATAAGGAGACAATAACATTCCTCTTGAACCTAAACCGTTCAGTAAATATAAGTTCCTATGTTTACTGTGACGTCCTATAATTGCTCTTCTATCAATTACTGAGGGCCTTATAGAAACTTTGTGATCTATTAATTTATAATTAAAATTTTTAATTTTTTTTATTTTTTCAATAATTTCAATTTCAGAATCCTTCGAACAAAGTAAATTATTAGTATCCCAATTAAATGTTGCCCCAGCATAATATATGTCATTTGAAATTGGTACAATTATAGTTCCTGAATGAGTTATTTCATTTATTTTTAAATCTTTACTTTTAAAGTGAATAATTTCACCTTTAGTCATTTTAAATCCTAAATTTTTAAAATACGGATTTCTTAAAACAGAAGAGCCTTCACAAAAAATAAGATGTTTAGAAATCACATCCTCATACTCTATATGATTACTTTTAATTTTGATTTTATCATAAAAAAATCTCGATTCTTGTAAAGAATTTTTTTCAATTAAAAAAGATCTAAAAGTATCTAACATTAATTTTATATTTACCCATCCTGAATTTAAAACAACACCAAAAGGTTTTTCTACACCTTCGAAATATTTCAAATCACTTGCCATGAACTCCTTTCTATTTGGTGAAGCTTGCTTTTCAAACCAATTATTTGTGGAATAATTTGAGTCCAAGAATTTATGAATATTTTTTTTATGATTTATTTTAACAGAAAATTTCTCTTCAAAATCATTACAAAATCTTTGTAAATAATTAAGTTGTATTTCTGCATTCCAGGTTTTAGTAAACCACTTTAGAACCAAAGGATTATAAACACCTAAAGCTATTCTTGAAGCTGAATTTTTTTGAAACTTGTCAATTATATGAACTGTTTTATTTCTTTTTAAAATTTCAAAAGCTAATACTGTACCTGCAATTCCCTGTCCAACAATAATGAAATCAACTTTTTTCAAATCTTATTATTATAAATAAAAAAGCCTCCTAAATGGAGGCTTTTAAAAAACTTACTTTTGTAATTTAATACTCCCAAGCATTATGCTCATATGTTCTTATCTGCTCTTTAATTCTTTCTGCCTCTAACAGCTGAGCTAATTTATTTTTTTCATCAATATACTGATCTATTGATCTATCATAAACATTAGATTCTTTAACAATTGATGAATTAAAAAGCCTTCTTTGGAAATACTCATCAAAAGACATTCTATCCATCATATTTTGTTCGTTATATATCTTGTGATTAGCCAATAACTGTCTAATCTCTGGATAAAAATAAGTTCCCACACTTGCCAAATCATCTTCACCAGTTTCCGCATTTGTATAAGTAACATACGGGCTAATTGAAATAATTCTCACTTCCATTTTTGATCTTCTTTTATCAAAAAACCAATCCTCCACAATTCTGTATTTAACTAAATTAGATGATTTAAAAGGGGTAAGTACTAGCACTGCATCTTCAATATCATCCCCTTCTTCAATAAACTCATCATCATCAAAATCGTCAAAATCAACTAGTTCAGCTTCTTCTCTAAGATATCTTAAAACACCTGGTCTTTGACCTTCTCCTTTTAATTCTAACTCAGAGTACTGTCTTGACATTCTTGAATTATAAACATTAATTTGACCTACCCATGATGCATCAAATAATATTTGAAACAAATTTTTTCTAGCATCTATTCCAGAAAAAACTTGATTATTTTGTAAAGTTGTTAAACCACCTGAACCATCAGACATATGGTCATCATATTCAATGCTATGGGGATATTTTAAAGGTATATTTGCCGGTTCATTAACATATACATCTCTAGTAACTCTAGTTCCCCAAATTACGTCATCTTCACTTACATACGGCAACTTTGCTACCTCCCACATTCCTTGTTTCTCTCTTGAGCTCCAATAAGCAGCATCTTGCCATCTGACACTTCCATTTGATTTTCCATCTTCATTATCATAAATAATATTACCTGCTCCATCACGCTCATAGTCTTTCCAAGTTGTGCTTGGATCATTTGGATCTTGAAATAAATTTGTTTTTGAAACTGGCTCAAGATAACCGGATGCAGCATCTGATTCACTATAAGGATTCTGCTTAAGATTGGTTTCTAAATTGTAAGTATTATTCATTAAAGAGTCCTTGACTGTTATTTGAGTTCTATTTTTTGTATTATTATCATTTTGAGCTATAACAACTGTAGAGCTTAAAATTAATACAATTAAAAAATATATTTTTTTCATAACTTATTTATTTAACGGTTATAGATAAGGATGTTTTTATTGATTGTTCATCAACTTTCTTCTTGTTTTCAAAAACATTAACTTTCATATTAGTAAAAGTAAAAATTTGACCAGGTCTTGCATTAGAAAGTACCGACTGAATAGGTTTAAACCCTCCTCTTTTTAGAGTTTTAGTAACCCCAGTACCGTCCTGTTTCTGCCAACTTACTTTACAAGATTTTATTTGATATTGTAAATCATATATAAATGACGGATCTGTTTTTGCTTGAACCTTAGTGAGTTTTCTCAGGTTGTCTACAGAATATTCTCCACTTGGTCTTCCTCCATTGAAAGAAATAAGTGGGGGAGCTAGTGGGAAAATTGTATATGTCGCTACATCACCAACCTTTCCTTTTCCTTTGACAGAAACCCACAACTTCACAGTTTTACCTATTCCTTTACTAACCCTAACAGTAAATTTTCCCTTACCTTTTTTTGATATTTTTAAACCACTGTAGTCAGACTTCAATGTTAAATCATTTGGGCTATATCCTGGTACAGCAACTGTAAAATCATTTGTGACACCGACATATAATGCCTTTAAATTTGTTGCTGAAACTACTGACATAGCTTGTTCAACAACAATCTCTGTGGCCCAAGGGTACTCCAATTTACCATCTTCTTCAATGTCAGAAACAACAGTAATTACACCTCCTATCCATTGTTTACCAGATCTTCCCATTTTTTTGCTCCATTCTCCCATACCATCAAAATTGGCATTAATTGGTTCTTCATTAATTTTATATTGAGGGTCAATAGTAAATTTGTACTCTACAGTCCTAGAAGAATCTCTGTTAACAGTCACAATACTATCAATTTTTGTTCCCTTTGGAAGGGGATTATTGTATTGTACACCAGGTGTAGGGTTTCTTAAATTTAAGTCAAGTTCATAAATATCATATGTGGGTTTAGTTTTTGTATCTATCCCCATTAGTAACATAGACATTTCTAAATTATCACCTGTGTTTAAATAGGCTTTCTTTGGTAACCCATAAGGAATTTGTCTATCAATGCTAACAATACTTGAACCTGTCTTTTGTTCTAATAATGTTAACATTTTATCTTCTGCAGTTACAACATCTAAAGCTAATTGATTTAAAAATGTTAAAACTGCTACTACAGGAATCTTTTCAAATTTATACTTATACCATTCTTGTTCAAAGTCTTTTCCATCTTCCTTAACTGGATCAAATTTAAATAGGTTGTTAATCTCTTTATGATAAGTACTATCAGTAAGAGGAAATACATCCATGCCTAAAATAGCCTCCTTATATTTTTTAAGATTTTCAACTAGTATTTTCCCTTCTGGATTTTCATTTTTAATCAAAACCTCTGTAGACCTTTGATAGTTTTGCTTATCCATAATTTCTGGAACTCCTCCTAGCCTATTATGTAATTCATATAAAGATTTACTGCTTATATAAGACATGTATTGTTCATTTTCAAAATCAAAGCTTTTCTTACTATTAAATGGATCCGATGGCTTATTAATAGACCATAGCTCGTACCTAATAGAATCAATATAACTAAAAGCCTTTTGGGTCTCAAAATTTAGTTGCTGAGCTAGATCATTCCACCTTCCAATTTTTGTAGGATTTTTATCTGCTTTAGCAGCAAAGTCCAAATAACGCTCTTGATTTTTTGTATGCTTTTCTAAAACAGTTTGAGTTAAAGACTTATCTACTTTAAAAAATGAATCTAAAACTTTTTTTGAAACATTCAATGCCAACAGAGCTGTTAGCACTAAATACATCATATTAATCATCCTCTGACGAGGACTTAGTTGACTGACGTGATTTCCTGCCATTTTTTATTTCTTAGTTTTATTTGTCATTGCTGTAAGTATATTTCCATAAACTCCATTCAATGCATTTAAATTATTAGAAAGATTTGATATCTCAACAGAGAGTCTACTACTATGTTCTAATGATGCTGTTAAATTATCAGTCATTTTTTCGGTAACTTTCATCCTAGTATTAAATGACTTAATTTGGTCTAAATAAAGGTCATTAATTTTCTCAAGATGATCAGATGCCTTTGTCATCTGTTTATTATATTTTTTAGTACCATCCATTACATCTCCCATATTACTAGCAGAAACACTAAGTTTTTTCATTCCATCTCCAAGTTTTGCTAAAACTTTATTATCAATTTCAGCCTCTTTAAAAATATCGTTTAACTGCTGAACTGGTCCTGGGGAATCTCCCGATTTATCCAAAATTTGAGGATAAGCTTTTTCCCAATTATATTCTTTTGGTGCTTTCTCAAAAGCTGACATAAAAAATATAAATGCTTCTGTTCCCATACCGGCCATTAACATAATATCTGCTCCATTCAAACTCAAAATTTTAAAAAGAGCTCCCAAAATTACTAAAGCTGCTCCCCATCCATATAATATAGGCATTAGCGCCTTATACACTTTGCTATCAGCTATTTGATTTAAAAAATTCATATCTTTTATTTTATATATTAATAATTATTATTTAATTGAAGGAGCTGTTTGTTCATCAAAAGTGATATCTACTTTAGGAGAACCAACGGCTTTAACGCATCTAAATCCAATGTAACATCTGGCGCTATCTTGATACTCATAATCTCTTGCTCCCACTTCTAAAAAAGCAGCAACGTCCTTCCATGAACCTCCCTTTACTACTTTTCTTTTTGCAGTTGGAGCATCCATTTCGTTAGCATTATATTGGTAATCTGGATTTATTTCACTAATGACAACGTCACTTAACGGATTAAAAGAAGACCCTGTCCACTCAGAAACATTTCCTGACATACAATATAACCCAAAGTCATTTTTCCAATATGAGTCTACTCTTCCGGTGTAAATATATCCATCAGCCCAATAATTTCCTCTGAGAGGCTTGAAATTTGCTAAAAAACAACCCTTACTATTTCTAGAATATGGACTACCCCAAGGATATATTGCTTGTTCTCTACCTCCCCTTGCAGCATATTCCCACTCAGCTTCAGTTGGCAATCTATATGCTGTTTCAAAGACTCTTAACTCAGGGGCTGTTCCAGATAATTTTAAAGCAGTTCGCCAATCACAAAAAGCCTGAGCTTGAGACCAACTAACTCCAACAACAGGGTATTCACCATACGCTGGGTGCCAAAAATATCTGCTAAATAACGGGTCATTAAATGTATAAGTGAAATCCTTTAACCAAGCTAATGTATCAGGGTAAACAGGAACTGTAGAAGCACTCATTGAAGAAACCTCTAATCTATTCCATTTATCAGTTTTATCTTTACTTCCTCTTAGTTCAGTTTTTGATAGCAACATATCAGTGTTGATCCAAGACCAAGCATAAGCTAATTTTGTTACATCTATTTTTTTATGTTGAAAGTGAGGGAATCTTCTATTTTGACGATCTTCTGACCTATCCAAAGTCATTTGTAAATCATCATCCATGTACAAAATTCTTGACATTGTTTGGTACTCATCAGTTAATGTATTCAAATTTCCGTTAACTAATTCGTGTGACCAATCTAACCCTACATACTCACAATAGCCTTGTTCAAAGTTTTCATATTTACTACAATCAGGTGCTTTAAAATCTAACTCTTCTCCAAAATCAGTTCTCCAAGTTGGAATTGGTCTATGAACTCCATAGGCATAAGCTATAATTGCAGCTTCATCAGATAATGACTCAGAAGAATAATTCAAATATATTTCTTTTCTTATTATTGAGTCTCTTACCCAATGAACAAATTGCCTATATTCATTATTAGTGATTTCTGTTTGGTCCATCCAAAATGAACTCATTGTCAATGTTCTTTTTTTTCCAGAGCTGTAAGGAGTATTTTCACCGTTAGCCCCCATAACGAAACTACCTTCTGGAATTTTTACCATCCCTGCTGGACTCGGTAATCTCCAATCTTTCATTGTTGTTCTAGATCCTACTAGCTCACCGTTAACACCTGGAGAACCGCAAGAGTTGAACAAACAAACAACTAAGATCAGGGAAAGAAAATAAATTATTTTTTTCATCATTATTATATTTTTACTTATAAATTAGAGGAACCTAACGTTTTTATAACGTGTATCTGGCTTCCCTATTATATCTAAATCAAAAGAATATCTCAACATTACTTCATGGCCACCTGTTGTCTCAGATGCCAACTTTGATGTAACAAAATCATATGCATAACCTAAAGTTAGGTTGTCTGTAAGTTCAGCACCAACTAAAAATGCAATTGCATCTTCGATTCTGTATGAAAAACCA
This sequence comes from uncultured Flavobacteriales bacterium, assembly GCA_964435285.1. Classification (GTDB taxonomy): domain Bacteria; phylum Bacteroidota; class Bacteroidia; order Flavobacteriales; family TMED113. Next base: position 42,068 of record CAYSYA010000010.1, on the reverse strand, counting down.
ACCCAATGTTTTTGTTGATAAAAAGCATTGACATTAAAATCCATTTGGAATATTACACCATCTGTTTTCATGTAGTAGGAAGGTCTAACAGAAAATTGCTCATCAATATCATAATCATACCCAGCGGCAATATAATAATGTCTAGCTGGATTAAAAGTAGCAATCCCATCAAAATTTGCTTCAAAAGGAACTAAATGGGTAATTGACAAACCTAAATAGTAATTTTCAGATGTAAAATACAATCCTAAACCAATGTCAGGTACTGTCGCCGAGCTACCAGTTGGAGGCAGACTAGAGTCTATTTGACCATCAGGTGTTATCCACTCCTCGTCAAATCCAATTTGCATCATTCCAAAACTAAAACCAAAACCAAGTTGATTATTTTCATTTAACCTCAGTTGGTAAGCATAAGACAGTGTAGCTGTTTTAGTACTCAATGGACCAAGAGCATCATTAATTACATTCAACCCAATTCCTCCATTCAAAGCTTCAATTCTTGACTCAACTGTTAAATTTTGGGTAGTAGGAGCACCTGGTACACCGACCCACTGAGACCTGTGTAACAAACCAACGTTAACAGAGGGCTGACTTCCAACAACTCCTGGATTATACAAAAACTTATCAAACATGTTTTGAGTAATCTGAGGATCCTGTTGACCTAAAATCAAACTAACGTTTAAAATAAAAAATAGAAAACTATTCTTAAAAATTGCCTTATACATGAGATACCTTCGTTTAACAAGGGTTAAATATATATATAATTTTTTTTTAAGACAATTTATTTACTGTTAAATAATTTATTTTGAAAACTTGAGTTAATTTAAATTAAAAAATACTCAGTTAAACTTTTAACATTCGCATCATTCTAGAAGGAATTTTCCCCTCAACTGAATCGATATAATCTTGATAGGAACAAGGTAATATAATTTCCCTTTTTGACTTAATTACTTGAGAGGTAGAAGAGGATATCCACCATCTTCCACTTAATTTACTTTTATAAAAAATAAATTGAAAATCCTCATCGTCTATAGGGACTACATATTTTGTAAAATTTTTTAAGATTGTTTTTTTTGAGGGATAGTCACCTATTCTTAAACTAAATCCTTCGAAAAAATACCACAATATTTGTGATATTAAATTGGAAGTTTGGTTATTGAGATCTGTTTCATTGTCAATTTCAAAAATCCCAAAACTACTTACTCTATCACTCATTCCACTGTATCGAGATAAAATACATGCTTCATGAGAAAATAATCCGTTTGGTGATGGAGAAACTACTGAGGGCGCATCAGAATGCCTAACTGAGGACAAATCAAATGAAATTAAATCTGAATTTCTAAGAAAAGGTTCAGCCTCTTCAATATTTTTTCTGAAGTCTCCTAATCTAAAAGTTTCAAAAAACATTTTTTCCATTTCATGAACTTCATCATTTTGAACAAAATAACTTTGAAAACCAACATTTGTAAATGAGTTTAAATGATTTGGATCCTCCTTAATTATATGACCTAAATAGTTACTAGAATTTAATTTTAATTCATTAGGTGTAATCATATCAAACTTTGAATCAATTGAACAGATGTTTATTCCTCTATTAAATGAATCATAGGATTTATATATTGGATAACATAAATCTTGACCACCACCAATCATAATAGGCAAAACACCTTCACTGATAAGATTCGAAATTAAATCTGTGATGGCAAAATACGTGTCTTTTATTTCATCACCTATTTTCATATCTCCTAAGTCTATTATTCTTAATTTCCAATTACCCATAAATAAACTATACAAGGACTTTCTGATTGAATCCATGTTCATTGAGATTGAGTGTTTATTTAAAATTCCTCTATTCTCATTAACACCAAAAATGGCAATTTCAGCTTTTTGAAAATCAGGAAAATTACCATCAGAAAATACCACAATAGATTCACCAATTGTACCTGGAGATAATTTTTCTTTTAGATCAAGGATTTCACTTGAAACTGGATTAAAATAATTTGAAAACATAATGTCTCAAATTAACCTATTTTTTTTTTGATTTTTTATTTTTTGAAATTAAATCTAAACAATCTAATCTTGATAATTTTTTAGGATCTTGATCTTTTGGGATTTTATAATTTTTTCCCTCGGACTTAATATATGGACCATATCTACCATTTAAAACCTCAATTTTGGGGTCTTCATCATCGAAAATGTTTATATTTTTTTGTTTGTCAAATGATTTTTTTTCCTCTATAAGCTCAATCGATTGGTTCAATGTTACAGAGGATGGGTCAATTTCCTTGAGAGATATAAAACCATTATCATACTTAATATAAGGCCCAAACCTTCCCCTTCCAATTACAACATCTTTGTTTTGATAAACTCCAATTGTCTTGGGAAATTGAAATAATTTTAGAGCTTGTTCCAGTGTTATATCTTCAATTGATTGATTTTTTTGTAAACCTGTAAATTTAGGCTTTTCCTCATCATCATTTTCACCAATTTGAATCATGGGGCCGTACCTACCAATTCGAGCATAAACTTTTTTTCCAGTTTTTTGATCTATTCCTAGTTCACGCGCACCAACAAACTTCTCAGCAAACTCTGTTACCTTTTCAATTTCTGGATCAAATTTATCATAAAAACCTTTTATCATCTCACTCCAAACTGATGAACCTTTTGCTATATTATCAAAATCTTCTTCAACATTTGCTGTAAAATTATAATCAATAATTTCCGAAAAATGTTTCATTAAAAACTTATTAGTCACCAAACCTATATCTGTTGGAAACAACTTTCTTTTTTCAATTCCAAAATTCTCTTTTCTTTTATTTTCAAGTATTTTTCCATCTTTTAGAATTAATTCTAAGTATTCTCTCTCATTTCCATCAGAGTCTCTTTTTTCAACATATCCTCTTTTTTGAATCACAGAAATTGTAGGTGCATAAGTTGATGGCCTGCCAATCCCTAGTTCTTCTAATTTTTTTACCAAAGAGGCTTCATTGAATCTCCCTTTTGGTTTTTTGAATTTTTGTCTAGCAGAAATGAACTCTGATTTTAATTCATCATTTTGATTAACTGACGGTAGTATTTCATTATTTTTTTTATCAATAGGATCAACTTCTAAAAAACCTTTAAAAGTTATCACTTCACCTTTACATATAAAAAAGTGAGATTTGTCATCAGAATCTTCACTAAAAATATTGATAGTTGTAATTTCAGACAAAGCTTCTGACATTTGAGACGCTATAGTTCTTTTCCAAATTAAATTATATAATTTTGATTCATCACCCTCAATTTCAGAAAGCATCATATTTGTAGGTCTGATAGCTTCATGAGCCTCCTGAGCATTTTTAGATTTTTTTGAAAAATTTCTTGGTGAGTGGTATTTTTCTCCAAATTTTTCAATTACATATTTTTTAATGTTTAATCTCGCCTCATCAGAAATATTAGTTGAGTCTGTTCTCATGTAAGTAATTTTTCCAGACTCGTATAATCTTTGTGCTAAAGTCATGGTTTTACTAACAGAGTAACCGAATTTTGTCGATGCAACTTGTTGAAGTGATGATGTTATAAAAGGAGGTGAAGGATTTTTTTTAGATGGTTTTTTTATAACAGAATCGATTTTAAATTTGGCGTTAATTTTGTTATTTAAAAAAGATCTTAGACTATTCAAAGAATCAAAATCTTTATTTAAATATGCATTTATTTTTTCTCCTTCTTTTGTAATAAATACTGCATTTGCACTAAAAAAATCTTGTTTAACAAATGACTTTATTTCATTTTCTCTTTCAGCAATTAATCTTACCGCAACAGATTGTACTCTTCCGGCAGATAAACCTGACTTAACTTTTTTCCAAAGAACAGGGGATAACTTAAAACCCACAATTCTGTCAAGAATTCTTCGGGCTTGCTGCGCATTGACAAGATTGATATTTATTTCTCTTGGATTTTCAATTGCACTTGTTATGGCTTTTTTTGTTATCTCATTGAAAGCAATCCTTCTGGTGTTTTCTTTGTTTAATTTTAAAGTTTCATATAAATGCCATGAAATAGCCTCACCTTCTCGATCTTCATCTGTTGCTAACCAAACAATTTTAGATTTTTTTGAAAACTTTAAAAGATCATCAACAATTTTTTTCTTGTCTAGTGAGATTTCATAATTTGGCTTAAAATTATTTTCAATTTCAATTCCCATATTCTTTTTGGGTAAATCTCTAATATGACCAAAACTAGAAACTACTTTGAAGTCTTTTCCAAGAAAACCTTCTATAGTTTTAGCTTTGGCTGGTGACTCAACAACAACAAGATTTTTAGACATAGAATTTTTTATTTGTGACAAAATTAGTTTTTTTTTCTAATTCTCAAATTAATGTAGTTAAATATTGATCTTGATATATGTCATTTTGTCAGTAAAATTTTATACTTTTGAGCCTAAAATAAATTTTTGTGATTAAGGAACAACTTATAGAAGAGGCAAGGCAAGGAGAAATTCTCTCCTTGAACTCAAGTAAAAAAAAGCAAACTAAGAAATTATTCCTAGAAAGCTATGGCTGTGCAATGAATTTTTCTGACAGTGAAATCGTTGCATCTATATTACAAAAAGAAGGTTATAATACTACTAAAGTTATTGAACAAGCTGATTTAGTTCTTATAAATACTTGTTCAATCCGTGAAAAAGCAGAACAAACTGTAAGAGCAAGACTTAAAAGTTTTTTAAAAATCAAACAAAAAAATCCAAAATTGACTATTGGAATTCTTGGGTGCATGGCAGAAAGACTAAAAACTAAATTTTTAGAAGAGGAAAAAATAGTTGACTTAGTTGTTGGGCCTGATGCGTACAGAGATTTACCAAAGTTAATTAAAGAAATTGAAGACGGACGAAAAGCTGTAAACGTTATTTTGTCAACTGAGGAAACTTATGCTGATGTGGTTCCTTTAAGGTTAGGTAATAATAAAGTTACAGCATTCATATCTATAATGAGAGGATGTGATAATATGTGTTCATTTTGTGTGGTCCCTTTTACAAGAGGAAGAGAAAGAAGTCGTGATCCAATATCAATAGTAAATGAAATTAATAAAGTACATAAGGATGGGTACAAAGAAGTCACGTTATTAGGACAAAATGTAGATTCATATCTTTGGAATAATGGATTAAGTAAAAAAGAAATAAATAAACTACCAAGTAATAAAAAAAATAACAGCATAAATTTTGCTAAATTATTAGATATGGTTGCTACTAATTGCCCAACAATTAGAATCAGGTTTTCCACATCTCACCCTCAAGATATGGGAGATGATGTATTACACACCATGGCAAAACATAAAAACATCTGCAAATATATCCACCTGCCTCTACAGTCTGGAAGTTCTAGGATTTTAAAACTTATGAATAGAGGCTATGATAGAAGTTGGTATTTAAATAGAATTGATTCAATAAAAAAAATTATTCCTAATTGTGGAATTTCTATGGATATAATTACTGGTTTTTGCACCGAAACTGATTTTGATCATAATCAAACACTATCATTGATGAATTATGTTAAATATGATTTTGGATATATGTTCAAATACTCTGAAAGACCAAACACATTAGCTCAAAGAAAATATGCGGATGATGTTGAAGAGAAAATAAAAAGCAAAAGACTAACCGAAATAATAAATTTACAACAAAAACACTCATTATATAATAATAAAAAACAGATTGGCTTAATTAAAGAAATTTTAGTTGAAGGTGTTTCTAAAAAATCTAAAGATTTTTTATTTGGAAGAACTACACAAAATACAGTTGTAGTTTTTCCTAAAGAAAATATCCAAATTGGAGATTTTATTAATGTTAAAATTAGTGAATGTACATCTGCTACTTTAATAGGAAAAAAATGTTAAATGAATGAATTACAAAGTATAAAACGTAGATTTGAAGTTATTGGTAATTCTGTTTTACTTGATAGATGTCTAATGAAGGCAAGTCAAGTATCTCAAACTGAAATATCTGTTTTAATAACAGGAGAAAGTGGAACAGGAAAGGATATAATTCCTAAAATAATACACACTAAGTCCATTCGAAAACATGGACCATTTATCGCTGTTAATTGTGGCGCAATTCCAGAAGGAACAATGGATAGTGAATTGTTTGGACATGAAAAAGGTGCTTTTACTGGTGCTATTAACTCAAGAAAGGGGTATTTTGAAGAAGCTAACAATGGTACAATTTTTTTAGATGAACTTGGAGACATGCCGATCTCTACCCAAGCAAGGTTACTTCGAGTTTTAGAAAATGGTGAATTTATTAAAGTTGGCTCATCAAAAATTAAAAAAACTAATGTAAGGGTTATAGCAGCAACAAATATTAATCTTAAAGAAGCTGTTTCTCTTAAAAAATTCAGAGAGGACTTATATTACAGATTAAACACAGTAGAAATAAAAATGCCCCCCCTGAGAAAAAGAAAAGAAGATATCCATCTTCTTTTTAAAAAATTTGCAATTAATTTTGCTGAAAAAAATAATATGCCAAGAATCTCTTTAAATGATGAGGCCATTAATCTACTAAATAATTATAATTGGCCAGGTAATATTAGAGAATTAAAAAACTTCACTGAAAAAATCTCAATAATTGAAGAAAAAAGATTATTAACAGATAAAGATATTGAACAACATCTTCCCGTCCAGGAAAATTCTTTAATACGAGGTAGCACAAAAAACTCCCAATTTTCTGAGAGAGAAATCTTATATAAAGTTCTTTTTGAAATGAGAAATGACATTAATAATTTAAAAGAGATGTTAAACTCATTTTCTAAAAACAAAGGATATGAAGCTACAATTATTGACTCTACTGAACAAACAGAAGAAAGTCTAACAGAGAATAAACAACTCAGAGAAATTGAAATTAGTAACTTAAATAATCAAATTAATTCAAATATTAGTAACAAGGAGCTCTTTTCCGAATCGATTGAAGAAAATCTATCTCTAGAAACTCAAGAAATGAATATTATAAAAAAAGCACTTGAAAAATATAATGGTAAAAGATCGTTAACTGCTAAAGAGTTAGGCATTTCAGAAAGAACATTGTATAGAAAAATTAAACAGTATGATCTTTAATAAGGATATTTTTTTACTATTTTGTGTATCCATATTGATTTTTAATTGTGGAGTTTATTCATTCAAAGGTTCTTCAATACCTAAAGATGCTCAGTCTATTTACATATTTGAAATACAAAATAATTCTCCTTTATCAAGTCCTGAATTGTCTAGTTTAATTACTGAAAATCTAAATAATTATATTCTTTCTGAAACAAGCTTAATGTTATCCAAAGAAAATCCCGATTTAAGTTTTTCTGGAAAAATTTCAAAATATAACATTAATCCAATTTCAATAAACTCCCAGGAAAGTGCATCTCAAAATAGATTATCCATAGAAGTTGACATTGAATACATAAACACTTTAGATACTCTTAGCAGCTTTTCTAAAAAATTTTCAAATTATGTAGACTTTAGTAGTTCTGAAAATTTTGTAGATATTGAAAGCGAGTTAAATGATGAACTTATCAAAAAATTAATAGAGGACATATTTAATACCTCTTTTTCAAACTGGTAAAAATGAATAAAAAACAAATTAATGATTTTGTTTCTGGTAAATTAGAATTAGATAATAATAGTTCAAAAATGAATGATATGATTAAGCTTTTTCCTTACTGTGAAACTATAAGAAAAATTGATGCTATCATAAAATATAAAAACGAAGACATTAGTTTTGAAGAAACATTACCAAATGTTGCTATTTATAGTAGTAATAGAAGAAGTTTTTTTCTCACTTTAATCAAACATTCTGATCCATTTCTATTTAAAAAGATAACAGAGGAAAAACAAATAAATCATCAAAATACTAAAAAACCTTTTCTCAATTGGCTATCGAATAATTTAAAGTTTGAAAAAAAGAAGACTTCGACTAAAGACACTGAGAATTCGAGTATAATTTCAAACGAAAACACAGATGACTTAATGACTGAAACGCTTGCTAAATTATACTTTGAGCAGGGTCATTTTGAGCAAGCAATTAGAGCTTATAAAATATTGTGTTTGAAATATCCAAAAAAAAGTAGTTTATTTGCAACAGAAATAAAAAAACTAACCAAGTTGAAATAAAAAATAAGTAATGGGACTTTTAATATTTTTAATAATTTTAGTGTGTATTTTTTTAGGACTAATTGTACTCGTCCAAAATTCCAAAGGAGGTGGTTTATCATCTACTTTTGGTGGCGGAAATCAAATTATGGGAGTAAAAAAAACTGCCGATGTTTTAGAAAAAACAACTTGGGTCCTTGCTGCTATCTTAGTTGCTTTATGTTTGATATACAACATATACGCTTTTTAATACAATTTTTTTAATACTTATGACAACTTGTCATTTAGTTTTTGTTTGGCACTTTTTTTGCTATTTAATAATTGAATTAAAAAATTTAGAATATGAAATTAAAACCATTAGCTGATAGAGTTCTTGTGGAACCATTGGCTGCAGAAGAAAAAGTTGGAGGTATTTACATACCTGATACTGCTAAAGAAAAACCACAAAAAGGTAAAGTTGTTGCAGTTGGCCCAGGGGATAACGATAACAAAGTTACTCTTAAAATTGGTGACTGTGTACTATACGGAAAATACTCAGGGACAGAGATAAATTATGAAGGTTCTGATTACTTAATCATGAAAGAATCTGATATTTTAGCAATTATTTAATATTTAAAAACTTAATAAATACAAAATGGCAAAAGAAATTAAATTTAACAGTGATGCTAGAGACGCATTAAAAAGAGGAGTCGATTCATTATCAAACGCTGTAAAAGTCACTTTAGGACCTAAAGGAAGAAACGTGGTAATTGATAAAAAATTTGGTTCTCCATCAATCACAAAAGATGGTGTTACAGTAGCTAAAGAAATTGAGTTAGAAAATACAATTGAAAATATGGGCGCTCAAATGGTTAAAGAAGTGGCTTCTAAAACTGCGGATCAAGCTGGAGATGGAACGACAACAGCAACTATTCTGGCTCAGTCTATGGTGTCTAATGGTTTAAAAAATGTAGCTGCAGGTGCAAGTCCACTAGATTTAAAAAGAGGAATGGATAAAGCAGTTAAGTCTATTGTAGCTAACTTGAAAACCCAATCCCAAAATGTAGGTGATAACAATAAGAAAATAGAACAGGTGGCTACTATATCTGCTAATAATGACAATACAATTGGGAAACTCATTGCTAAAGCAATGGAAAAAGTTAGCAAAGAAGGAGTCATTACAGTTGAAGAAGCCAAGGGAACAGAAACAACTGTTGAAATTGTAGAAGGAATGCAATTTGATAGAGGATACTTATCTCCTTACTTTGTTACAGATAGTGAAAAAATGGAGGCTGAGCTAGAAAATCCAGCTATTCTCATATATGATAAAAAAATATCAAATATGAAAGATTTACTTCCTATTTTAGAACAAACTCAAAAAACTAATCAACCTTTATTAATTATTGCAGAAGATGTTGATGGAGAAGCATTAGCCACATTAGTTGTTAACAAGATAAGAGGGGCGCTAAAAATAGCAGCTGTTAAAGCACCAGGATTTGGTGATAGAAGAAAAGAGATATTGGAAGATATTGCTATTTTAACAGGTGGTACTGTTATCTCAGAAGAAAGAGGGCACAAATTAGAAGCCGCAACAATGGAAATGTTAGGAAAATGTGAAAAAGTAACAATAGATAAGGATAACACAATAATCGTTAATGGTACAGGTAAAAAGAATAATATTGAAGGTAGAATTAAACAAATTAAAACTCAAATCGAAAACTCAACCTCAGATTATGACAAGGAAAAACTTCAAGAAAGACTTGCTAAATTATCTGGTGGGGTAGCTGTTTTATATGTTGGGGCTCCAAGTGAAGTTGAAATGAAAGAAAAGAAAGATCGTGTTGACGATGCATTAGCAGCCACAAAAGCTGCAATTGAAGAAGGTATAGTGCCTGGAGGTGGAGTTGCATTAGTTAGAGCTGGGGAGAGTTTAAAAAAATTAAAAGGAGAAAATGATGATGAGTCTACAGGTATTCAGATTATTGCAAACTCTATAGAAGAACCTTTAAAACAAATTGTTAGAAACGCTGGTGGAGAGGGAGCTGTAATCGTATCAAAGGTCAGGGAAGGTAAAGATGACTTTGGTTATAATGCAAAACAAGATAAATTTGAAAATTTATTTAAAACTGGTATTATTGACCCAACAAAAGTAACCAGAGTTGCATTAGAAAATGCGAACTCTGTTGCTGGTATGTTATTAACTACTGAGTGTGTTTTAGCTGAAATCAAAGAAGAAAATAGTGCTCCTTTACCTGGTGGAGGAATGCCAATGGGGGGCGGAATGCCAGGTATGATGTAAATATTTAATAATTAAGAATGCCTAAAAGGCTTGAAGAAATTCAAGCCTTTTTAGTCTACGTTATCATGTAAAAAAGAATTATTATTTCTTAATTCTTTATCTTCTTCATTTATAGTTAGTCTTGAAATTGGCTCTTCAGATTTTGAACTATCTATATTTTCTAGTTCTATACCCTGCCTTTTGTATGCTGGCTCATCTTCTATTTGATGAATATATCTGGGTTCTTTCTTCATTTCTAAGTCATAATTATATCTATCTAGTCTATTAGATCGCTCTTGTGCTATTCGTTTCTGTTCTTGAATTAAATTATATGACTCATTATTTTTTTGTTCGGTATCAAATTTTAATTCTCCAACTTTATCATCATTTACTACGTTAATTATAGGTTCTTCTTTTTGAATATTAACCAAATTATTATCCCCATTACTTTTCTCAGGGGATTTAACGTCTAAAACATTTTTCACATCTAATGATATTTTAGTTTGAGTATCGTTAAAATTTGCATCTTCGAATTTTTGTTTTTCAGAAAAATTCTGTTCATCTACAACACTTTGCTCTTCTATTATACTTTGTTCATCTACTATATTTTGTTCTTCTATTATACTTTGTTCTTCTACCATACTTTGTTCTTCTACCATACTTTGTTCTTCTACCATACTTTGTTCTTCTACTATACTTTGTTCTTCTACTATACTTTGTTCTTCTACTGTACTTTGTTCTTCTACAATATCTTTTTCTTTTTCAAATACTTTCTCTTCCAAAGCACCATGCTCTTCTAGAGATTGTTCCTTTTCAAAGTCAAAATCATTTTTTGAATAATTACTAATTTTTTCCACATTAGAATTTGTTTCATTAATCGAATTTAACTCATGTACAATAATTTTAGGACTTTTAGAAACAACATCAATGTTTGTTCCAAAAGCTCCCGTAGCAATAATAGTAACACTAATATTTTCATCAAGATTCGTATCTTCTCCAACACCCATTATTATATCTACATCACCTCCAGCTTCATTTTGTATGTGAGTATTAATTTCTCCAATTTCATCAAAAGTTATTTCATCATTTCCTGACATCAAAAGTAAGAGAACTTTATCTGCTCCTCTTATAGTATTTAAATTTAGTAAAGGTGAATCTAATGCATTTTTAATAGCATTAATTGCTCTATCTTCTCCCTTGGCCTTAGCTGATCCCATTATTGCTGTTCCACTATTTTTAAGAACAGTTTTAGCGTCATTTAAATCGATATTTACTTGAGCTTTAACAGTGATGACCTCAGAGATACCTTTAGCAGCAACAGTTAAAACTTCATCCGACTTTGCAAATCCTGTTTTAAAGCCCAACTTACCATATATTTCTATTAATCTATCATTATTAATAACTATTAAAGAGTCCACGTGTTGTTTCATTTTTTCAATACCAAGCTGAGCTTGCTGCATCCTCTTTTTACCTTCAAAAGAAAATGGGACTGTTACAATTGCAATTGTTAATATATCCAACTCTTGAGCTTTTTGTGCAATAATAGGAGCTGCTCCTGTTCCTGTTCCCCCTCCCATTCCAGCGGTTATAAAAACCATTTTAGTTCCTTGTTTTAAAATGCTATTTATTTCATCTATACTTTCTAATGCTGAATTTTCTCCTACCTCAGGATCTTCACCTGCACCCAAGCCCTCAGTTAATTTTATACCTAGTTGTATTTGATTAGGAATAAGACTATTATCCATTGCCTGAGCATCAGTATTACAAATTACAAAATCTACACCTTGGATTCCTTGCTCAAACATGTAATTTACAGCATTACTTCCTCCACCCCCAACTCCTATAACTTTAATTGAAGAAGATTGATTTTTAGGCAAATCAAATTCCACAATTGAGTCGTCTTTTTCAATATTTTTCTCTACAGATTTTTCAGTCATACCATCCGGTGTATTCATTTCAAAATCTAACTCCTGTGAAAATTCAATATAATTTTCATCTGAGGAGTTTTCTTCATTATAATTGTTATTTTTAAAATCTTCTAATTTCATATAAATTTTAATTTTTAATTTTCATTATTTTTTTCTTCAATATTTTCATTTGCAAATAGAGAACCCAGCTTACCCGCTCCAGTTATAAATCTTTCTGACCATTTACCAAAAAAATCCTTTTCAATGTTTTTTAAATCTTTTTTTTCATCCAGATTAGGTATCATTTTTTTATTATTCATGTATCTTAAAACTAGTCCAACTGATGTTGCATAGATTGGACTAGATAATTCTTCAGGCGAAGTATGATTCAAATGCTCATTTGCATATCCTATACGGGTTGGCATTCCAGTTACATATTCACATAGTTGTTTTATATGTTTTAAATTTGCCCCTCCACCTGTCAAAACAATACCTGCGATTAATTTATTTCTTTGGTGATTACTATCTTGATATAATTTTATTTCTTTATTTACATCATTCAATATTTCCTCAAGTCTAGCCTTGATTATTTTAGATAAATTTTTTAAAGAAATCTCTTTTGGATCATGACCTTTTAGACCAGGTATTGACACAATTTCATTTTCATTATTTTCAGAGGGTAAAGCGGAACCAAATTTTAATTTAAGTTGTTCAGCCTGCTTTTCTATTATAGAGCAACCCTCTTTTATATCATTTGTTATTATATTCCCACCAAACGGAATAACTGCTGTGTGTCTAATTATTTTATCTTTAAAAATTGCTATATCAGTTGTTCCCCCTCCTATGTCAACTAAAACTACACCGGCATCCCTCTCTTCCTCAGTTACAGTGGACTCTAATGAAGCAAGGGGTTCTAGATGTATATCGGCAACTTTCAACCCGGCATCTTGAACACATCTGGTAATATTATTCATCGCTGAAATTTGTCCAGCAACTACATGAAAGTTTGCTTCAAGTTTACTTCCGCACATTCCTTGTGGTTGTAGAATATTTGACTCATTATCAATTTTATATTCCTGGGCTAAAACATGAATAATTTCCTCTCCAGGTTCTAACTTCAATTTTTTAACATTATTTACCAATTTAACTATATCATCTTCGTTAATATATTTTTCTGAGTCTTCCCTAATTATATAATCAATATGTTGCATGCTTCTGATGTGTTGACCAGCTATTCCAACAGCGACATCAACAATATCTAATTTTGTTTTTTCTTTCGCTTCGTTGACTGCTATTTCAATTGATTCAATGGTTTGAACTATATTAGCAACAACTCCTCTTTTGACACCTAAAGATTTTGATTTTCCATAACCCAAAACTTCTAATTTATTATGCTCATTTTTCCTGCCCACCAAACATACTATTTTAGTAGTCCCAATGTCAAGACCTATAAAAACTCTACCCTTATTTTTTTGAATAGTCTCCATTTTAATTGCTTTAATGTAAAATATTACTTAACACATATAATTTGATTATCATACTTTACATTTAACTCTTTAATTAATTTATTTTTCATTAAACCTTTATTTTTTTCAATTTCAGAAAAAAACAACTTAATTAATTCGATTTTTTGATTCAAATTATGAAGGTCTCCAATATTTATATTTGTTTCAAAAAAATCTGAATATAAAATAAAATCAGCATTTTTTCTGACAATAACTTTACTGACAAAAGAACTTAAGAAATCATTAGAGTAAATGACATCCGCTAATTGAATAACTTTGTTCCAATTTATTATTCTTTTATTACAAATAAAGTAAAGAACTTCATGAGTTTGTCCTTCAACTAAGTTTAATTTCTTCCCCTCATTAGATAAATAATAAGTCTCATTGTTTACCCTAGTCTTAATAAAAGGTAGCTCCTCTTGAATTAGTATCGTTAATTTATCTCTAGATAAATATACTTCAGCATTTTTGACATAATTTAAAGACTCTATTGAATCTTCTAACAATCTAGTGTTTATATCCTTTAAATTGTTTGAACTTTTAATATTTTCATTATAGAAATTAATTTTATTTATAACATCAATTCTACTAATAAATTGAGGAGGTTCATCAGTAAATCTAACTTCAGTATAAATATTAGATGAAGAATTATTTTGATTAAATGATAAAAACAAAAAAAACAACAACATTGAAAAGAAAGCAATATTTATAACTACTTTTTTTTTCATACTAAAACTTCTTTTATTTTTTTACTATAAATTGACACATCACCAGCACCTACCGAAACTAAAAATTTTGGCTTTGTTTTAGAGATATATGAAACAAGGTTGTCCTTTGAAATAAATATTTTTTCGTCAATATTAATAAGATTATATAAGTTGTCAATATTGAAATTTTTAATTGGTAATTCTCTAGCTGGATAGATGTCTAATAGAATTAAAGAATCAACTTTTGATAAAGAACTTGCAAAATCATATAAAAAATCTTTTGTTCTAGAATATAAATGAGGTTGAAAAATCATTGTAATTTTTTTCGACTTATACATTTTTCGTAAACTCATAATCAATGCATTAATTTCACTTGGGTGATGAGCATAATCTTCTATGAAGATTTGATTTTTACTTCTTATATGAAATTCAAATCTTCTTTTAACTCCTAAAAAAGTATTTATACCTAAAGAAATATTATTTATTGAAAGACCTAGTCTTAAAGCAATTATCGAAGCAGCTAAAAAATTCTCTAAATTATGTTCGGGTTGAAAAGGAACATTAATTTCTGTAAACTTATTTAATTTATTTGAATTTTTTTTTCTTTCTATGATTGAGATTGTATAATCACCTAAATTATTTTTTTTATAATTTAAACTGTAGTCTGCAGTACCAATTATGGAATATTCAAAAACAGATTCAAATTCTGGAAAATTTATTTGAATATCTTTTTTTAAAATTATTTCAGATAAGTTGGCTCTATTCTTATGAACGAAATGTTTATACGCAGCTTTCATATCTAAAAAAGTAGGATACGTATCACTATGATCTCTATCTAATGATGAAATTAAAATTATATTAGGATTTAAATAAAAAAATGACTTATCATACTCATCTGCTTCAACAACCATTATGTTCCCATCCCCTTCTATAAAATTTGATAAATAATTTTTTGAAATTCCGCCTAAAAATGCTGTACAATCAATACCACCAGATTTTAAAATATGTGTTAACATAGTACTGATTGTTGTTTTTCCGTGAGTACCTGAAATAGCAATAACTTTATAGTTATTTGAAATCAAACCTAAAAATTCTGCTCTTTTAATACATTTAACAAAATTAATATCAAAATATTTTCTGATTGGGTGATTTTTATTAATTGCTGAAGAAAAAACAACTATTGAGTAATTTTTTCCTTTAAATGATTTTAATACGTTTTGGTGTTTACTATTTTTTTTTGAAAGTGACTCGTGTTCATAAAATACTGTAGCTCCTTTAAATTGAAGATTTTTGGTTATCTCTGTTGCTTCTCTATCATATCCAAATACTTTAATTTTATTTTTTAAACACCAAAGAGCTAAAGCACTCACTCCTATACCCCCAATCCCAATAAAATAAACTGAGCGTAAATTCTTAAATCTGTTCTGGATATTATCTTTAATCATATATTAAATTATTTAATACCTTAACTATTTTTGAAGATGGATTATTAAAACTTAGTGATTTAGCATTTGAAGCTAATCTTTGGCTGTACTTAGTATCTCCTAATAACTTATTTATTGATTCCAATAAATTGGTTTCTAATTTATGCTCCTCAATTAAAACACAGGCTTGTTTATTTACCAACGCCTCTGCATTTTTCATTTGATGATTTTCTGAAACATATGGAGATGGTACTAATATTGCTGTTTTTTGTAAAAAACAAATTTCTGCTATTGCTAATGCCCCAGCTCTCGAAATAATAATATCAGCAGCACTATAAGCATAATTCATTTTTTCTATGAATTTAAAAACATTTACATTTTTGTAGTTTGAAGCTAATTCTTTATACTCGTTGTAATTAAACTTTCCTGTTTGCCAAATAATTTGATAATTAGAAAATCTAAAAATTTTATTTGAAATTACTTTATTAATAGGTTCTGCTCCTAAACTTCCACCCACTATTAAAATTGTTTTTTTTGTAGGGTCTAAATCAAAATATTCTACAGCCTTAATTTTATTAGTTTTTTCATATAAATATTTTCGAATTGGATTACCTGTTTTTACAATTTTTTTATTTGGAAAGTAACTCTCCATACCGTCATAAGATACACAAATTTTATCTACGAACTTAGACAATAATCTATTGGTGATACCTGGAAAAGAATTTTGCTCGTGAATTATAGTTGGGATTCTTAGAATTGAAGCAGCAAATAATAAAGGTCCACTAGCAAAACCACCTGTGCCTACAACAAATTTTGGTTTAAATTTTAATAAGATAAAAAAAGAATGTATTAAACTAATTCCCAACTTAAAAGGAAACATAAAATTCCTTATAGTAAAGCTTCTTTGAAAACCATCAATCCAGATGCCCTCTATTTTATAACCTGCTAAGGGAACTTTTTGCATTTCCATTCTTTTTTTAGCGCCTACAAATAAAATATTATATATTTTTCCAGAACTATTTAATTCTTCTGCAATAGAAATAGCAGGAAAAATATGACCTGCTGTACCCCCACCGCTAATTATCACTCTATTGTTTTTCATGATTAATATTTTTTTTATTAAACTGGTGTGAGATATTTAAAATTATTCCTATTGCAATACTTGTAATCCATATAGAGCTACCACCTTTACTTATTAAAGGTAAAGTTTGTCCAGTTACAGGGACTATTCCAAGAGAAACACTCATATTTAAAAAAGCTTGAAAAACAATTAAAACTCCTAGTCCGATTAATAATAAATATGGAAACATTAATTTAATTCTCAAAGAAATTGCTAAAATCCTAATTAAAAAAGAAATATATAATCCTAAAATTAAAATGCCCCCAACAATACTATATTCTTCAATAATAATTGCAAAAATGAAGTCTGAAGAGGCATGCGGAAGGACGTGCTTTTGCACACTTTTTCCCGGCCCCAAACCACTCCACTTACCAGTAGCTATTGCTTTTTTTGAAATATTTACCTGATATGATGATTCTCCGCTGATAAAATTATTTATTCTACTTTTCCAAGTCCCAACTCTACTGTTTGATGTGAATTGGGATAAAATAAAGATTCCTATTAAGATTAGAAGAGCATTTAAAAATAAAAATTTAAATATTTTTTTTATGTTAAATTCAGAAATAAATAAAACTATCAAAGACGAAATTAATATTATTAATGCTGTTGACCCATTAGTCTTAAATATTAATGCAAATGAAATTAATATTGGAAAATAAAAAAATTTAAAGTGGTCTTTAAAATTCAACGATTTATGATCAAAAATTGAAAGGTTTCTTGATAGTAATAATACTAAACTAAATTTTGCTAGCTCTGATGGTTGAAAGTTTAAACCAAAGATTTTAATCCACCGACGAGCATCAATAATTCCTTCTACATCTGGTAAAGGTTTTATTATTACAATAAGCAATAAAATAATAGAAAAAATGAAAAATAAAAGTGAACCATTTGTTAAGTATTTATAATGAACTCTTGAAAAAAGAAACATTAAAGAAAGGCCTGATGTTAGATGAAATAAATGATTAAATAAATTTTTTACTGATTCAGAACAAGTGAAAACAACTAGACAAGATGTGCAAGCTAAGAAAATAGCTATAAACCAAATAAACTTATCACCTCTTAAATAATTATTTAACATCAAATATTTATTTATAAACTAAAGACACACTCTTTGAAAACTCTCCCTCTTTCTTCATAATTTTGGAATTGGTCAAAACTAGAGCAAGCTGGTGACAATAATATACTATCACCGTTTTTACCTAATCGATATGCTTGTGAAACTGCTGTTTGCATATTATCAACATTAATAATATTTGGGACAATTTCTTTAAAATGATTAATAATTTTTTTAGATGATTTCCCCATCACAACTATAGTGTGAACTTTGTCTTTAACTAAATTATTTAATTGATCATAATTATTACCTTTATCAATACCCCCACATATCCAGACAATTGGTGATTTAATAGACTCTAAAGCAAAATAAACTGCATTACAATTAGTTGCTTTTGAATCGTTAATAAATACTCTACCATCCAATTTTAAGACTTTTTCTAAACGATGTTCAACTCCTTTAAAATTTATGAGTGACATTCTTAAGACATCGTTAGAGACACCTAAAATTTTAGAAGCTATACCTGCTGCCATCGAATTGTAAATATTGTGTTTGCCTTGTAGGGCCATTTCGTGTAATAACATAGTAAATAAATTTTTATTGTTTTTAATAATTAATTGATTGCCATCTACCCAAGCAGATGTATTTTTTGAATTATTTAAATTCCCGAAAGAGTGTAATTTTTGCTTGCTAGAATTACTAATTCTAGAATTTATATTGTTGTCTTCATTAGAATAAATGAAGAAGTCTTTTTCATTTTGATTTTTTTGGATTAACATTTTTGTGTCAAAATAATACTCCTTATTATTATTATATCTATCTAAATGATCGGAGGTAAGATTTAATAAAATTGAAATATTGGGTTTAAACTTCAATATATTTTCTAATTGAAAACTGCTAACTTCTAAAACGTAGACATCCCCTGGATTTGAAGCTAATACTTCAGAAAATGATACTCCAATATTTCCACATAGTCTAGGGTTTAGTTTTGCATTTTTAAGTATGTAATATAATAAGCTACATGTTGTAGTTTTACCATTTGTGCCAGTAACTGCAATAATTGGTTTATTTGTAAATCTCGATGCAAATTCTATTTCAGAGATAATGGGTACTTTTTTCTCTATAGCAAGTTTTACATAATCTGTATTCTTACTAATTCCTGGACTTATAATAATTTCATCAGCCCATTCTAAATTTTTATATGAATGATTTTCTTCTTCAAATGAAATATTCACAGAATTTAAAAACTCTTTGACATTAGAGTTAATTTTTTTAGAATCAGTTAGTATGACATGATGACCTTTAGACTTAGCTAACTTAGATGCGCCTATTCCACTTAAACCAGATCCGATAACTAATATATTTTTCATTACCTGATTTTTAGTGTGACAAAAGCAATTATTACAAGGAAAATACATACTATCCAAAATCGAGTTGATATTTTACTTTCATGAATTCCTTTTTTTTGAAAATGATGATGTAGGGGGGACATTAAAAAAATTCTCCGGCCTGTTCCGTATTTTTTTTTGGTGTACTTGAAGTAAGATACTTGGAGTATTACTGAAATACTTTCAATAAAAAAAACACCGCAAAAAATAGGTATTAATAATTCTTTTCTTATAGTTATTGCGCAAACTGCAATTATGGCACCTAATGATAAACTACCTGTATCGCCCATGAATACTTGTGCTGGATAAGAGTTATACCATAAAAAACCAACACAAGATCCAACAAAAGCAGACATAAAAACAACTAACTCTGAGCTATTAGGGATAAACATTATGTTTAAATAATCTGATGTTATTGCATTACTTGAGACATACGCAAAAACTGTAAGGCAAGTTCCAATTATAGCTGAGGTTCCAGTCGCTAAACCATCAATTCCGTCAGTTAAATTTGCACCATTTGATACTGCGGATATAATAAATACAACAATTATTAGATAAATTAACCAAGTCCATTTCTTATTTAATCCTACAAAAGTTAAAATTGAGGAATAATCAAATTGATTATCTTTAAAAAAAGGAATCGTAGTATTTGTTGATTTTTTTTCTTCTTGAAAGACTTCATTAATTATAAAATTATCATTTATTATCTCAGTATTATTTTTAGTGCTTGATGTTAAAGGAATCTTTTCTTGTACGGTTACACTGGGATGAAAATATAAAATGATACTAACTATACATCCTAAAACAATTTGACCAAAAATTTTAAATCTTCCTGCTAAACCCTTCTTTTTCTTTTTAAATACTTTAATATAATCATCGACAAAACCAATACATCCAATCCAAACACTTGTTAATATCATTAGGATTACATAGATGTTATTTAATTTACATAACAAAAATGTAGGAACTAAAATACCTAGTAAAATAATTAACCCTCCCATTGTTGGAACGCCTTCCTTTTGTTTCTCACCATTTAATCCCAATTTTCTGATATTTTCACCAACTGATTTTTTGTGTAAAAAAGTAATTATTGATTTTCCAAAATATGTAGTAATTATCAATGAAAAAATTACTGCCAGAGCAGATCTAAATGATATGTAAGAAAACAAATTTGATATTTGTTCACCATACATTATTTTATCTTTTAAAATTTCAGTTAAATAATAAATCATAATAATTATTTTAATATTTTTCTAAGCACTTCATAATCATCAAATGGATACTTAACTCCTTTAATCTCCTGATATTTCTCATGTCCTTTACCAAGTATCAAAACAATATCATTTCTTTTTGCTAATCTTACTCCTCTCTCAATAGCCTTTGCTCGTTCAGGTATTTTAATTAACTGTTTATGTTCTAATTCATTTAAATCAGTACACATTTCATCTATGATTTTCATGATATCTTCATCTCTTGGGTTATCTGATGTGAATATTGTAGTATCGCTGTTGTAATATGAAATATTACCCATTAATGGTCGTTTACCAATATCCCTATTACCACCGCATCCAATTACAGTAATTATTTTTTGTTTGTTTTCTTTAATTTTTAATATTGAATGAAACACTGATTCAATAGCTCCGGGAGAATGAGCATAGTCAACTATTGCATTTATTCCTTTTTTATTTTTAATTATATTAAAACGACCTAAGATATTTTTTAATCCAGATAAAGATTTTAATAATTGAAATTTGTCTTTATAAATTCGTGTTGCAACACAATATATTGCTAATAAATTGTAAACATTAAAATAACCTGTAATATTAGTTTTTAAAATATGGCGGTCAATCAAAATCTCAAGACCATTAAAATTATTATTTATTATTTCTGCTTGATGGTCCGAATCTGATGAATTTATTGAGTAATAGATTTTCTTGGCTTTACAATCAGAAACCATTTTTTCAGAGTATATATCATCCTTATTTACTATAGCAATTGATGAACTTTCTAAATCATCAAAAAACTTCTTTTTAGTTAAAATATAATCTTCCAGGTTTTTATGATAATCTAGATGGTCTCTGCTAATATTTGTAAATACTGCAAATGAAAAATTAATACCAAAAATTCTATCTTGTTTAATTCCATGAGAACTTACCTCCATAAAACAAAATTCACAACCACTTTTGACCATCTCATTAAACAACTCATTAATTTTATAAGAATCAGGTGTAGTGGAATTTGTAGATATAATTTCATCATTAATTCTATTTTCAATTGTTGAAATTAATCCACACTTGTAATTAAGTGACCGGAATAAATTAAATAATAATGTTGTTATTGTTGTTTTACCATTAGTACCAGTAACTCCAATAATTTTTAATTTATTTGAGGGTTTATTAAAAAAATTGCTTGAAATAACGCCCAAACATTTTCTAGAATTATTTACTTTGATGTATGTAATATTATTATTTAATTTTTTGGGAAACTCTTCACATACTACTGCTACAGAACCTGATTGAATAGCTTCTTCTATAAATTCATGACTATCGAAAACTATTCCTTTTATTGCAATAAATAACGAATTTTTAATCGCTTTTCTAGAATCATAAGCAATACTGCCTATAAATTTATCATCTTTTCCTTTAATGGATTGTTTGTCAACTTTTTCTAATAAATCTTTTAATAACTGCATACTTAAAAAAATTTATTACTTGATTTTATAATTGTATCAAAAGAAAAATTTGAAATAACTGATTTACTTACAATAATTGTGTCATTGTATTTCAATCCATTTACAATATTTTTGAATACTGGCAAAGCAACGTCAGAACCATAATAACCTATTTCTGGGTTTGGATTATCTATAAGAACTATACAACTATATTTTGGTTTATTGGAAGGAAAAAAACCAACAAAAGAACTTTGATATGTCTTAGTAGTATCTTTTTTCGAATCATAATTTGTTACTATAGTTCCTGTTTTTCCTGAAATTAGGACATTTAGATCATTTAATTTTTTTCCCGTACCATTTAAAACTGCGTTCCTTAAAATAGTATGTGCTTTTTCTAATGCTTGATCAGAACATATTTTTTTACTTGTTACTAAATTTCTATTTAGTTGAATTGTATCGACTCCGTCAATATAATGACTAACTAATTTAGGTGTTACTCTTATACCATTATTAGCTATTGCATTATAAAATGTTAGTGTTTGTAAAGGAGTTAAATTTACACCATATCCATATGACATCCAAGGTAAACTTATTTCAGACCAATTTGAATGATCTGGATGAATTATATAAGGAATAGGCTCATTACTTAAGTCTATGTATGATTTTTCATTAAGTCCGAAAATATTAATGTGATTTAAAAATTTAGTTGGATTTTGTTTATAATTTTTTAAAATCATTCTGGCTACCCCAACATTAGAAGAGGTTGAGAAGGCCTCATTGTAGGAAATTATTCCTAAATTTTTTTCTGAATCAATAATATTTTTTTTAGTGTTAGGAACCTTAAAGTTTCCATTGAATGTATTTATTGTGTCTTCAATATTTCCTCCATCTTCAAAGTACGCTAAATAAGATGCTAATTTAAAAGTAGAGCCTGGCTCCATTTTTTTAAACCCTCGTATGAGGGGGTTCCCATACACAGCATAATTCCAATCCTCTAAATAAATTTTTGAATTTAACCTTCCAAGATTCACCATGGCTTTTATATTCCCAGACTCGACTTCCATAATAATAACAGTGCCAAAACGAGCTTCAAATTCTTTTAATTTTGAAACTAAAGAGACATGTGCAAGTTCTTGTATATTTAAGTCAATTGTTGTAATTATATCCTTCCCATCCTGTGGTAAGATTGAATGAAAGGAGGGTAAAGGTTTTGAAACATTGTTTTTTAATTTTTTTTGTAATAGGTAACCGTCTCTCCCCCTTAGCAAATAATCGTACGATAATTCTAAACCTCCATTTGGTATTTGCCTTTCTCCGAATTGTAAATACGCTTTGTTTTTTTTATTTATGTTTACTTTTCCTAATAATTTTGAAGCCAATAAATTATTTGGTTTAAATCTATTTGTTCTTATAATTTCCTCGATGTATCCGTAATTTCTACCATTTTTAAGTATTGGTAAACTTTTTAATTTTTCTCTCTCATAAATAGAAGCTTGTCGTTTTATTGATAGATATCTGCTTTTTTTTTCGACACATTTATCAATTTTTTGTGTGAATTTCTTATAATCCTGAAATCCTAATGCATCCAGTTCTTTAGCTAAAATTATTAAATCGTTTTCGAAATTTTTATTTTTCTGTTTTGCAAAAGTTGGATCAATTGCTATGTTATACATTATTGGACTGGTTGACATTAATTGATAATTACAACTATAAATATCTCCCCTAGAAGCATACAAAATTTTTGGAGTTACAAAGTTTTTTGAAATATCAAAATCAAAAAATACTAATGAATAAATTAGGAAAGAACCAAATGATAAAATACCTATCACTACAAGACTTAATCTTATACGTAATTCTCTATTCATATTTGATTAATATTACGTTAGAATTTTTTTTTAGATTAAATTTTTCAGCGTTGATAATAACCTTCTTTTTTAAATCAATTAATTCTTTTCTAGATTCAGAAAAAGACGCTTTTAAAAACTCAATTTTTTCTTTATTTTTTTGCTTTATATATAATTTTTGATCCATCATTAATGAGGCTACAATACTAACTAAAGACATAGAAAAAAATAGTAGTAAAAATCTCCAACTATTATGTATTAATATGTTTTTAAATATCATATCACTAATTTTCTAAATTTGAATAAACTCTGCAATTCTCATTTTTGCACTTCTGGCCCGATTATTTAAACTAATTTCATTTTTTGATGGAATTATGGGTTTTTTATTAATTAAATTAAATGGTCGAAATTGATTTCCATAAAAATCTTTTTTTGGATAAGGACTAAAATGACCAAATTTCATAAATGTTTTTACTATTCTATCCTCTATAGAATGGTACGATATCACTACTAATCTTGAATGTGGATTTAGCAAATTTAAGGATGATTTTAGCAGCTCCTTTAGTGAATTCAATTCATCATTTACCTCAATTCTTATTGCTTGAAAAATTCTTGCAAAAAATTGATTTTTCTTTGGCACATAATAAACTCCATTGAATATTTTTTCGATATCTTCTGTGGATGCTATTTTATTTTTCTTTCTGTATAAAATTATCTTTTGTGCTAATTTTTTACTATTTGAAAAATCTGCATGTTCCTTTAATATTCTACTCAAGCTTTCTTCATCATAATTATTTAAAATTTCATTTGCTGAGAAAGATGCTGATCGATTCATCCTCATATCTAAATCAGTATTTGATTTAAATGAAAAGCCTCTCTCTTTATTTATTTGAAATGATGAAACCCCTAAGTCAACAAGAATACCATCAATTTTAAATAGACCTAAAGAGTTTACACAATTTTTAATATATCTAAAGTTTTTATTCATGGCAATCACTCTATCGTCGATTATTTTATTTTTATTTATCGCTTCTTCATCTAAGTCAAAGACAATCAACCTTCCATCTTTACTTAGTTTCTTTAAAATTTCATTAGAATGCCCACCACCACCAAAAGTAGCATCAACATAAACTCCATTTTGTTTAACATTTAAAGCAGAAATTGATTCTGTTAATAATACTGGCTCATGAAAATCACTCATCTTGATTATTATTTATATTACCCATCACCTCTTCAGCCATCTTAGAAAAATCAGACTCAGTATCAGTTACTATTTTTTCATATTTAGATTTGTTCCATATTTCAATCATATTCCCCGAACTTGAGAATACTAATTCGCTCTGTATACTAGCAAAATGTTTTAAGTCTTTTGGTATTAACAGTCTCCCGTTAGAATCTAAGTCTGTCAACTTTACACCAGCAGTAAACATTCTTATAAAATCATTATTTTTTTTTACGAACCTATTGAGTTTATTTATGTCTTTTACAACATTATTCCAGGATTCAATTGTAAATAATTCTAAGCAAGGATGAAATACACTTCGCTTTAGAATAAACGAAGAAGTTAAAGAGCCCCCCAATTGTTTTTTTAATTGCATTGGCAACATGACTCTAGCTTTAGAGTCGACCTTACACTCGTATACCCCTATCAAATATTCAGACATTATCTTTTTTCACTTTTTTATTAGAATTGAATAAAATTAGCCATAAATTACCACTTTTTACCACCTTTACCCACCAATTTTTGTTAACACCATATCAACAATTAATTAACATATTGTTATTATTTTGTTAATAAGTTAGCCTGAATATGATTAAAGGATTTGTTGAAAAGCTTAATTTGAAAAATTAAAATTTGTTTAAATTTGAAAATCAAGAATATGAAAACAGAAATTTTAAATAAAAATAATTTTAATTATATAGATAAAGGAACAGGAATACCTATTATTTTATTACATGGCTTAATGGGAAGCCTTAGTAATTTTAAAAATTGTATAGAAGATTTGCCCAAACAAGGCTTTAGAGTTATTATGCCAATGCTTCCAATATATGATTTGCCATTGTTAAAAACTAGCGCAAAAGAATTAAGTAATTTTTTGAATAAATTTACAACAAGTCTCGACCTAAATAAATTTTATTTACTTGGAAATTCCCTAGGAGGTCATGTTGGTTTAATTTACACAATAAACTTCCAAAAAAAAATAAAAGGATTAATTCTTACTGGAAGCTCAGGTTTATACGAAAATGCTCTTGGAGGAACTTTTCCTAAAAGAGGTAATTATGATTATATAAAAACAAAGACTGAGGAGGTGTTTTACGATCCAAAATGCGCAAGTAAAGAGCTTGTAGATGAGGTTTACAGTACAGTTAATAATCGAAAAAAACTAATTAAAATTTTAGCCATGGCTAAATCTGCCATTCGGCATAATATGAAAAATGAACTATCAAAAATTGAGATTCCAACTTGTATAATCTGGGGGGAAAATGATAAAGTAACTCCACCAAATGTAGCAAAAGAATTTCATCAATTAATTAATAAATCTGATTTATTTTGGATTAAAAATTGCGGGCATGCCGCCATGATGGAAAGACCTAAAGTATTTAATAAAATATTAATTAATTGGATTCATAATTTAAAAAAATGAAAATTTCAAAAGTTAAATTTTTGACTAGCTCATCGTCATTTAAAGAAACTAAAAAAATTGAACCCAAGCCAGAATATGCATTCATTGGAAGATCTAATGTTGGAAAGTCATCACTAATTAATATGCTAACAAATAGCTCTTTAGCGAAAACTTCATCCACACCAGGAAAAACTCAATTAATAAATCATTACTTAATTAATGAAAACTGGTATCTTGTTGATTTACCAGGCTATGGGTACGCTAAGACCTCTAAAGAAAACAGAAAAAATTTTATTTCATTTTCAAAAGAATACTTGACAAAAAGCACACAATTAAGGTGTGTTTTTTTATTAATTGATTTAAGAATAAAACCGCAGCAAAATGATATAGATTTTATGAATTGGTTAGGTAAAAACAAATTACCATTTGTGAGATTATTTTCAAAAATTGATAAATTAAAAATTCATGATATAAAAATATCAAATGAACATCACAATACCGAACTTTTAAATTATTGGGAGAGAACACCACCGTTCATTAATTTTTCATCAAAAAATAAAATTGGAAGGTTAGATATTTTAAAAAAAATTGAAGAATATAATAAGTTGAAATAAGTTTATTTAAGGACGTTTGTCATTTTTCCAAATTGTTTTGAGAATTCTTTCATTTTTTTTACTAAGTTTTCATCACCAGTTGACCTCTCCAGAATACTAGACATTTTGAGTAAAGATTGAAAAATAAAAAATTTCATTTCTTCTACTGTCATTTCCTTATTCCATAAATCTATGTTATATGAGTTTTTTGAATCAGTATCCCAGAAAGATAAAAAAAATGCTTGAGCATTAGCTTTATCAATCTTACTATCTGAAGCTTTCCAGAAAATTTCTTCAGGAATATTATTTTCATTTAACACTATATCTATTTTAATATTTGCTTTTCTTTTTTTCATATACTTTCTATTTATGGCTTGTAGTTGGATTCATTTAATAATTTTAAATAGTTTGTTTCTTCTAAAACCTCTTTTAGAGATTTATTATTGTTATTATAATACGAACGAAGAATTTGCCAACCTATCCAAACACCAAATCTTCCAGGAGTTCCTAAATGATTAGAGCTTGATGGTGTAATAAATTGTTGCTTTAAATTAGATTCACCTGAAAAAAGATATTCATTTTCTAAAATGTACTTCCACACCATATGTGCATTTTTATTAAAAAAATCAATATCATTTTTTGATGCACCAAAAATAATGCTATCAGTTAAATGAGGCAACATTATTTCACTAAAAAGATATGGCTTAGCCTCATTAATTATTGATGTTAAAAAATCTTCCTTGTTATTTTGTTTCATGTAAGAATTGCTAATAGATTGAAAAATCATAGGTGCAATATATTGTGATTGGTACCTTTGTGTTAAATACTCAGGAATTGGTTGCGCTCTATTAGAATAAAATACATGGTCTTTACCTAAAAACCATTGTAATTGTATCAAAATTATATTATTTATCTTATCAAATGCTATTGGATTAAAGGGTGGTGAAAAAGTGTCAATTATGTCATCATCTATCATTGTCACTAATCTAGGTTGGAAATTAGGAAAATATTTGTTAAAAATACAAAGTCCAATGTTTACATCCTTATATATATTTTCTAATTTATTAAACTTGACAAACACAGAATCATAAATTATATTATAATTTATGTCATTGGCAATATCTCTAAAAAAATTCTTGAGGGTATCTTTAAAAAAATACGGATGCTCGTTGCTCAATTTTTTAATTTCGGCTTCAATATTTTCTCCATCAAAATCAAAAAGTTTTATTTCAGATCGTAAAATTGAATCTATATTCTTACAAGACTTTACTAAGTTTCTATTATTATTTTTTTCTATTGTTATTTTTTCATTTCTATTACATGATGAAAAAAATACAAAAGAAATTGAATAAAAAATAATTATATACTTTTTCATTTTCTTATTACTAAAGATTAAATTTATGATTAAATTTTAACTCAACTATGAAAAAACTTTTTTTTACAACTATTTTAATTTTTTTCTCATCTGTTATTGCTTCTCAAGATATAAAAATGGGGCTTTTTCTTTCCCCCTCAATTAATTCAATAAATATTAACGATTTTGAAAATGGAAAGAAAAAAATTGCATTAAATTACGGATATATAATAGAGTATGCATTTAGTGAAAATCACTTTTTAGAATCTGGTTTTGAAATCTCTAAAAAAAGCGGTGAGATAAATAACATAAGCTACAAATCTCATTATTTTGTATTACCAATTCAAGTTAAAATGAAATCCAGACCATTTGGATATTTAACTTATTATGCTAAAACAGGCCCATCCTTTGGTGTTAAAATCAGAGACAATGTAGAAGGAGACAATGAGAACTTAAACAATGAGAACTTAAACTATGGTGAAGGGACAAGCTTAATGCTTATGCTTAATGTTTCAATAGGCACAGAATATTCTCTAAAACAAGAATCTAGTTTATTTGCTGAAATTTTTATTAAAAATGGAATTACAAAAGGATGGCAAGACACCGGCGCTTTCTCTTATGATACTTTTTTAATGAACCAGTTAGGTCTCAGTGTTGGTTTTTTATTCTAATGGAAATGGACTATAAATTAGTAACTAAATATATTTCAAATTGGATAAAAGCCTATTGTTTAAATAATGATATTCATTGTTTAATTGTAGGTATTTCTGGTGGAATTGACTCTGCATTAACATCTACATTATGCGCTGAAACAAGAATCAAAACTATTGTTGTTTCAATGCCTATACATCAAAATAAAAAACAATTAATACTTGCTAAAGACCACATTAAATGGCTTAAAAAAAAATATAAAAATGTTGAAGAATTAACTATTCAATTAAGTGATGTATATGATGTTTTTAGTAAACAATTTCCAAAAGAACTTCAAAATAAATTAGGGTTTGCAAACTCTAAAGCTAGATTAAGAATGACAACACTATATCAAATAGCTGCATCTAAAAATGGGATTGTTGTTGGAACAGGAAATAAAATAGAAGATTTTTGTATTGGTTTTTATACAAAGTATGGAGATGGTGGTGTTGATATTAGCCCTATTGGTGATCTACTTAAATCTGAAGTATATCAATTAGCAAAATTTCTAAAAATTATAAACGGCATTCAAACTGCAGATCCAACTGATGGTCTTTGGGGAGATGATAGGACCGACGAGGATCAAATTGGAGCATCATATAAGGAAATTGAATGGGCAATGAAAAATTTAAATAAAAAAAATTTAAATAAAAAGGAAGAGCGACTTATTAAACTATACAAAAAACATAATAAAAATAATCAACACAAAATGAATCCAATACCTGTTTGTAAAATTCCAAAGAATAAAATTAAATTCCCTAATCAGGGGGAGCAATTTTAACAATAATATTATTAATAGCCTCAGTAATAGGAATTTGGCAAGCCAATCTACTCTTCTCATCATCAACAGAAAATAATTGATCTAACATTGCTAATTCATCATCTTTTTGATTAGCAATTTGATGATCAGATTCTATGTAACAATGACATGTAGCACATAAAGCCATTCCACCACACGCACCCTCTACTAAATCGTGAGATCTTAAAACATCCATTAAGTTCAACCCCATCTCTAGAGGAGTAACTATTTTATGTTTTTTACCTGTTTCGTCTATAACATTAATTATAATTTCTTTCATTTTTAAAAACCTTTAATTCCACCTAAAACCGTAGTATACTTAAACGAAGATTTCTGATTAGGAAAAACCTTTTTAAAAGCAGATTGTGCCATAATTGCTCCTTCATGAAATCCACACAAAATTAATTTCAATTTTCCTTGATATGTATTAACATCACCAATTGCATACACTCCACTTATGTTTGTACTATAATCTAAAGTGTCAACCTTAATTGCATTTTTTTCCAACTCTAATCCCCAATCCTTTATAGGGCCTAACTTTGGAACTAATCCAAATAATGGAAACCAAAAATCGGTATGTAAATTAATCTCTTCTCCTTTTTTATTTTTTATTTCAATACTTTGTAATTTATCATTACCCTCAATTTTATTTACTTCGGCTTCAGTAATTAAATTTATTTTACCCTTTTTTGCTAATTTATTAATAGTTTCTACAGAGTCTAAGTGTCCCCTGAAAGAACTTCTTCGATGTACTAAGGTTACTTGACTTGCTGTTTCTGCAAAATAAATCGCCCAATCTAAAGCTGAATCACCTCCTCCAGAAATAGTTATTTTTTTTCCTTTATATAACTCAGGGTCTTTAATTATGTACTCTATACCTTTTCCCTCAAAGTCTTCTAAATTATTTATTAACGGCTTTCTTGGTTCAAAACAACCTAATCCCCCAGCAATTACAACTACTGGAGCCTCATGCTTTGTTCCTTTATTAGTAGTAACTATAAAATTATTTCCCTTTTTATTTAAATTCTCTGCCCTTTCTCCTAGGGTAAAACCGGGCTTAAATGGTTTTATTTGTTTCATTAAATTTTCTACTAAATCTTCAGCTAAAATTTCAGGATATGCAGGTATATCATAAATTGGCTTTTTAGGATAAATTTCAGAACACTGACCCCCTGCGATTGGTAAAGAATCTATTAGGTGGCATTTCATCTTTAATAATCCTGCTTCAAAAACAGCAAATAAACCACAGGGACCCGCTCCAATAATAATAATATCTGTTTTTATCATATCGATTTAATTGATTTAATTTCAGGAGCATGTTTTTTAATTGACTCTTCTATTCCGTTTTTTAATGTCATTTGATTTACTTCACATGTTCTACAGGCACCCTCAAATCTTAATACCAAATCAAAATCTGAAGTTACTTTAACAAATGTTACATCACCACCATCTTCATTCAAGAAAGGTCTAACTTCATCAAGACCTTTGTTAATTCTTTCAAATAAATTTAATTCATTCATATAAGAAAATTAAGAACACCCTTTAGTGTGAGTTATTTTTACTCTTTTTGTTTTATTTAATTTTAAATTTCTTTCCATAGTTTTTTCCACAACACTCATGGCAAAATTTTTATACATCTCAGAAACATTATTGTTTTGAAGAGCTGCGGGCCTACCAACATCAGAAGATTCTCTAATAGTTTCTAATAAAGGAAATCTAGATAATAATGGTATCTCTAAATCTTTACTTAAATTCTGACCTCCAGCTTTGCCAAATATATAATATTTTTTCTTTGGATTATCATGAGGAGAAAACCAAGACATATTTTCTACCATCCCAATAATTGGAACGTTTATATTTTTCATTTTAAACATAGCCGCTGCTTTTTTTGCATCAATTATAGAGATTGGTTGTGGTGTAGTTACTATTACCGCTCCCGTTAATGGAAGTGATTGAACTAATGTTAAATGAATGTCGCCTGTTCCAGGTGGCAAGTCTATTATCAAATAATCTAAATTTCCCCAATTTGCCTGATGAATCATTTGATTAAGTGCTTTGCTAGCCATTGGACCCCTCCAAACAATTGCGTCAGATGGTTTTGAGAAAAATCCAATTGATAAAAGTTTTACACCATGCGCTTGGACTGGCTCAATTAAAGAATCGCCATTAATATTAGAAACAACTGGCTTTTCTTTTTCAACATCAAACATGATTGGTATTGATGGGCCATAAATATCAGCATCTATCAATCCAACCTTTTTGCCTATTAAAGATAACGAAGTAGCAAGGTTACTAGAAATAGTAGATTTACCAACCCCCCCTTTTCCTGACGCAACAGCAATAATATTTTTTATACCATTGATTGTCTTTTTACTTTCTAAATCTTTTTTTGATTTCTCTTGAATAATAAAATCAATTTTTACAGTATACTCTGGTGATTTTTTATTAACAAAATCTTTAACCAAAGATTCAATTTTTTTTCTAAACTGAAGAGTTGGATTACTTATTGATAATTTTAATTCAATAATTGAATTTTCAATAGATAAATCTTTTAGAATATCAAAATGAACTAAACTTTTATTCTCTGATGGAATCTTTATACTTTGTAATAAATTTAAAATATCTTTCTTGGTTATTGACATATTAACTAATCTGAAAGCAAATATAAGTTATTGCTAGATTATTTTTTAAAAATTTCTTCTCATAAAATGTTTTTATTTTTAAATAATCGTATTTGTCTATTAAATTTGAATTATAAATATCGTGAGACGATACAACAATTTTACTATTTAACCTTTCCAGTACACCTAAAGTATAACCATGTAAGAACTGGCTATCAGTTTTTAAATGAACTAATGATTTTTCCTTTAAAACACATTTATACTTACTAAACATGTCAAATGATGTTAGTCTTTTTTTTCTCCTCCTATATTTAGTCTGTGGGTCAGGAAATGTTATCCATATCTCTGATACTTCATTTGAAGAAAAACAATAAGGTAAAAATTCTATTTGTGTTCGAAGGAACCTAACATTATTTAATTCATTTTCTGTTGCGTATTTTGCCCCTTTCCAAATTCTAGAGCCTTTAATATCAATTCCAACGTAGTTATTTGCAGGGAATTTCTTTGCTAAATTAATTGTATACTCACCTTTTCCGCACCCTAGTTCTAAAATAATTGGATTATTATTTTTAAATTCTTTTTTCCAAAAACCTTTTAATCTAAATCGATCATTTAATAAATCAGACTTGTCTGGTTGTATAGTATTAGTTAGACGTCTTAACTCTTCAAACTTTTGTAATTTATTTTTAGCCATCTAATTTTTTGAATTCTTTATTACAAAAAAAATTTATCTCGTCCCTAACCTCTCTAAATATTTGCAACTTATTCATTTCATTTCTGACTTTAGCTGGATCAACAAAAGACTTATGTATTCTTTTTTTTATTGTTGGAATAATTGGACATGATTCATTAGCATCATCACATACTGTAAATAATACATCATACATTTTTAAATCTAAGGAGTTAATTTTTTTAGAATTTTGATTTGAAATGTCAATTCCTATTTCTTTCATAACTTTGACTGCTAGTTGATTTAAACCATGACTTTCTAATCCAGCACTTTGCACATTATAACCATTTTTACGTAAAAAACCCTCTGCCATTTGACTTCGACAAGAATTACCAGTACACAAAACAAGTATATTTTTCATTAATATTTTTATGATTATGAAGTGAAAAATTACACAATAATATATCAAATTTTATTAATTTAAAGTAATGGATATAAGCAATTTTAAAAAAAAAATATTTGAGATATCAAATAACCAAGAATTTGAAAAATTAGCTCTTGAGTTATTTAATTATCAAATTAACAATAATAACTTTTATCAAAAATATTGTGACTTACTTGGTGTTAATATTAATAGAGTTAAGGTAATCGAAGATATTCCATTTTTGCCAATTGAGTTTTTTAAAACAGAAAAAATTTTATGTAAAAACATACTTCATAGTCATGTTTTTTATAGCAGTGGGACAAGTTCTGAAGTAAAAAGTAAACACTATATTGATGATATTAAATTTTATGAAAAAAATTCAGCTTATTGTTTCGAAAAGTTTTGGGGTAATATTGATGACTACATTTTCTTTTGCCTAACCCCTAACAAAATAGAAGCTCCAAATTCTTCACTGGTTCACATGTGCGACTTTTTTATTAAATCTTCTAAAAAATCAGCAAGTGGATTTTATTTAAATAATTATGCAAAGTTAAAGGAGGAAATTCAAAAAGCTCAATGTAATAAAAACCCATTTATATTAATTGGATTATCATTTGCAATCCTTGATTTAGCAGAGAATAATAAATTTGATTTGGGTGGCGGCTACCTTATTGAAACTGGCGGCATGAAAAATAAGAAAAAAGAAATGGTCAGAGAGAATTTATATGAAATTCTCAAAGAAAAATTTAATTTAAACTCAATCCAATCTGAATATGGAATGACAGAATTACTGTCACAATCTTACTCATATAAAAATGGAGAATTTAAAAGCCCCCCTTGGAAAAAAATTTTAATACGTGAAATAACTAACCCATTAAAAATAAATACTACAACAATTGGTGGAATAAATAT
The DNA here is from genome assembly GCA_964435285.1 of uncultured Flavobacteriales bacterium. GTDB lineage: Bacteria > Bacteroidota > Bacteroidia > Flavobacteriales > TMED113. Next base: position 7,401 of record CAYSYA010000010.1, on the reverse strand, counting down.
AATTGATTTATCAAATATTAACTCTTGTGCATTTATTGCAACTAGTGACTACGGGCAAATTTCAAATAATAACTTTAAGGTACTAGGTAGATTACAAAATTCTTCGATGAGGGGGTGTAACACAATGATTTAATTACAGCTTTTTATAATTGGCGCCTTAATCAAAACATCTACCTCTTTCCAAGTTTTGGAGACACCATCAGGCCCTTTATGTAAATCATAACATTTATTACTTATACTTTCAAATGCTTTTATAGCTCCTAAACTTTCTACTAAATCAATACTTCCTTTAATTTGAATCATTTTATTTTTATATGCGTAACCTAACTTGACTTTTTTTTGTTTTCCAAAAAAATCTAAAACGACATAAACAGAATCGTCTTCAATATTTTCAAACTTTCCATTTAAAACAAAATTACTTGCAAGTAAATTAAAAAAATAATTTTTTAAATTTAAATCTCTAATCTCATCTCCTGACGAAGAACTACTTAAATCAATTGAAAAATCTAAATCTTCAATTAACTCACTCAAATTTGAAAATTCATTTTTATTTTGAATCTTATTTGAACTAATCTTGTTGAATTTTCCAGTGACTTTAATTTTATCAGTTGTTTTAAAACCGCTCCATATTACATCAGTAGCTTTTAAATTAGCTGAATACACACAATTTTCATTTGAGTTAACAAGTGTTTTTTCTAATTGAACTTCAGTATTTCTATCATTTACACATGAATTGAAAAAAAGAATTATCAATAAAATCTTATTTAATTTATTCATTAAAATGAAATCACTTTATTTTAATAGACTTGATGGCCTTTCCATCCTCAAAAATATTTATGAAAATTTTATTGACCTTTTCATCATCATTGATTTCTCTCCCAGTAACATCAATAGACCTTAAAAGTTTACTATTAAAAATCTCCTCTTCTATTGAAAGTTCAAATTCATCACAGATTCCATCTCCATCACTATCATTAATACAGTTACCATCGCAATCATAATATAATTCAGGGTAAAAACAATTTTCTTCATCTAGCAAAATTTCAGTTAAAATTAGCTCAGTTATTTGACCAAATCCATTTGCAGTATATAAGCTAGAAAATGGAGGAGTAGTGTTCATTGTGTTATTTGTTGAATACATTTGACCATTAAACTTCTGAATAATAAATTCAAATTCTTCGCCCACCTCAAAACCATTATCTAACCCGGACTCTGTTCCCCATGCAGCTATTGCTAAAGATTCATTATTCCATTGAGCAGTACCACCACAAACTAAATTTCCAAAATTATCAGTGTAGAAAACACCAATTATATCACCAGATTCAAGACCTGCAGAAAGACCAACAGAATATTCTAATGCGATAGTCATATTTGCGTCAGTATTTGAATAAATAAAAAATCCATTTGTTGCTGACGCATCATAATTACATGCTGTTGAATCAGAACATCCTTCAATAATGGTATATTCACATGACCCATCATCAATTGTAGCATCTGCATTATAATTTATTGCATTTGAATCCGTACAACCATAAATAACAGAAAAACCACATGAATCACATTGATGAAAACCTAAATTATCCCAAACTTCATTATCCAACACAATCCATTCTGAATCATTAGAATTTGAGCCAGCTGAACTCGTCCAATTACCTGAATTTCCTACAGAAACATTAGATTTTCTGACTAGTGTGTGGTCTTTTGTAGCATTTACAACTCCAGCGACATCCCATCCCTCCCCAGGATCCGGGCCTATTGCTCCAATAACATCTAAAATTTGTTGAGTATTAATGTTAATTAATGCAAAAAGATCATTGCCATTACTTAAATATGTGAACTCGTGATCACTATACATCGAAATTTCTTCTGTGTAATACTGTCCAGTTGGATCATTTGCATTAGGATGAGCGATGACATATACATCTCCTGGATTAATTACTGCTCCCTCAGGAAAATAATTCATATAATCCCACTCACCATCTACATCACATCCATTAGAACAACTTGGAAAAGCAAAATTTGATAAATCTACAATATCGTCTGAGTGATTATAAATTTCTAAATACTTATTATAAGAAGTGCCCTCTGCATATTCAGAGAAAAAAATTTGTGAATTAGCAAAAAAAGAAAATAGAAAAAAGTAAAGTATTAGCGATAGTCTCATGATTTTAATTATTAGTAAGTGAGTTCAAAGATAATAATCATTTACAATTTTTGAGATATGTAAATACCAAAAATTCTTTTTTTATTTACATTATCTTCAATAGTATTTTGAAGTCTATAAAATATTTTTAACGTTCTTTTTTTTGAAATTTTAAAAGAGTTACCAATACTAAATCTCATTTTATCTACGTTATTTGAGTTTAGTCCCGATAAATATTCACCATCTAAAAATGGTCTAATTAATTTAGATTGAGTGTATTGAATAGTTAATTTATTTCTAAAATATTTCTTATAATAGTTAACAACATTCTGCTCAAAGAAAAGTCTAGATCTCAAAGAAAGATTTATTTTATTAATTTTTTTAGTGTAGTTGGTTGTAAAATATTGCCTTTTACCAAGAGTCCTTTGATTTGGTATTTTAGTTAATCTTCCTCCTATTTCTATTGAAATAGTTCCTATTTTACTTTTTAATATTTGAGCCTCAATTGATAAATCTGAAAATTGTTTTGTGAAAAAAAAATTATCAAAATTATACCTAGAACCAGGCTCTAAGGAAAAAAATAAGTTTTTATTTATTTTCTCTTTAAAGCTCATTTTTGCCCATAACTCAGATTCTTCATCTTGAGAAAAAGTAAAAAAAGTACTTAAAAAAAATAAAAGAATAACTATTTTATTCAATATAGTAGATTTTTATTTTCGCTGTGTCTCTTAAAAGATCTATGTTTTCTATTTCTATCTTCTCTATTTTTAAACCCGTACGTTTTTCTAAATCAATCATAAGATCTGTTCTTTTTTCAGAAGTTATCATTTCAATTTTTTCATATAAGACAACTTTACTTTTTAATGTATTTTTAATAAGCCAAATTTTTTCGAAAAAATAACTAAGTCCAACTACAGCAAAATTTGCAAATAATAATTCTGCATAACTTATTTTTTTATTAGCAAGAGCATTTATAACAGATAGCCCTACAACAACAAATAAATAAGTCATCTCTTTAATGGGTATAGTCTCTGTTCTGTATCTAATTATTCCAAAAATTGCAAATAAACCTAAAGCAAAGCTCAATTCTAATTTTACATTTTCTAGTAAAAAACATAAAAAGAAAACAACTACAGCAATTAGTAAATAGGTAAAAACGTAATTTTTATTTTTGTTAGAAGGGTAGTAGAGCCCCATCACAATACCTCCAATAATTAATAAATTAAATATTGCTCTAACAATTAATTTTAAAAAATCTTTTTGATCAATAAGATCTATTCCTAAAAATTCCATATTATAATATTACTAATTATTATTAATCTTATTTAAAATGCGAAAGTTTTTTTTAAACCTATTTGCTTTTAAATTACTATTTAATAATGCCGTGCCTATACAATATTTACTCATACTGGATGGTCGCACACCATTTTCTTTTAACAATTTATAAAAAAAAGAGTTTCTATTTAAACTTTCTTGTTTAAGCTCAACTATTACAACATTATTTGTTTTTTCAGAAATTATTTTGTCATCTTTTATAAACTCAAGATCAAAGTCTAATGTTATTCTTTCTTTTAAATATTTATTTACCAGAGTTAAACGAAAAAAATTGTTAGTATGGCAATAAATTAAATCTTGTTTTTTATTAAGTATTTCATTAATATATTTTTTTTGATCCGAATTTAGTTTTTCAGAAGGTCTATCTACTTTAATTCTTTTTTTTATGGTTTTTCCACTTTGATTTTTTCTCTTAACTTCTAAAAAAGAGGTTTTGGAATCAACATACTCTCTAAATCTAACCTTAAATCTATTTAATTTTCCATTATGATGATTTAAAAAAAAATTATAGTTAATAGTATCAAAATAAAAGGAATTATATCTCGACTGTGTTGTACCATTAACTTTTAATATTTTATAGTGCGTAGATAAAGACGGGAAGATACTTTCTAATAAATTTCTATTTATTAGAAACTTCGTATCAACTCTTTTCATAAGGGCAACTGAATCCATTTCTTTTAATGAAATAGTTTCAAATTTTTTTATGCAATTATCTAAAAATCCCAACTACAGATGTATTAATTTAATCTTAAATTTAAATTAATTATTTTTCAAATATTAATTAGTTCATTAATTAATTTACCCTGAATAGTAATAACAGAGGACTTTGGTCCATCTTTTTTATTAGGCCAAGTACTAGTTAAATTATTTAAATTTGGACTTCTCTCCCCAGGATGCTGAACACTTAAAAAAAGTGTTTTTCCGTCAGGAGAAAAACAAGGACCTGTAAATTCTGCATCAACTGGAGCAGAGGCAACTTGAATAATTTCACCAGCTTGAATTCCATTTCTAATTAAAACAAATAAACCATTATTTTTAAATGGTAAGTATTCAGGGCTTTTATTCATTTTACTCCCTGATATATCAGAGGTGAACCATAAATTACCTACTTTATCAAATAATAAATTATCAGGACAAGAAAAACCAGTTGACACCCCTCCACTTTTGAGTGTTTCAAAATCAAAGTCTAATGAATCATGTTTATTATCTTTTTCCATGATCTTTAATAAGCTACCATGCATATCATTCTTCGAATAATTATTAGTGAGGGCAACAACAACATGATTATTAAATGGATCTATCTCAATGTCTTCTGGCCTATCTAACTCTGTGCCACCTATTAATTTTGCAGACTCTCTCAAATACGTAAGAACTTCCGTTTGATTCTTGAATTTTTTTCTTAAAATTTTATGCTTTTCATAATTTACTTCAATCCATTTTTTAGTTTCCATTGACGCTACATATAGCTTCCCATTTGTTAAATTTCCTTGCGAATTTGAAATAAACTTATATAAACAACCATTGTCCATATCATCTCCAGTGTAAACCACTAATCTTTTATCATTTAATTGTTTTACTGTTGCACACTCATGGGCACATCTTCCTAAAGAAATTAATTTTCTTTTTTTTCCAGAAAAGGGATCTACTTCAACTACCCAACCATAATGCTCAGGAGGAAAAGGATAATATTTTGTCCACCCAACATCATATGAAGTTTTAGCTATACTCCTGTTTCTTAAGTTTCTCTCTCCATAAAACATATCATAATTTTCTTCACAAGTTAATATTGTTCTCCAAGGAGTTATACCACCGGAACAATTAGCTAAAGTTCCAATAGCAAAAGAAGAGCCCTCAATTAATGTTTTATTATCAAATGGTATTTTATCTAATGCGTCAACTCTTTTATTATATTTATTATTAATATCAACCTTCCATGTTTTGAAGTTTTTATAGACTTTGAAAAAACTTCCTCCAACATTTCTCATTTCATCTTTAACATCTTCTATAGTCTTTTCATCATTAGGTTTAGCTGAAAAAAACAAGGGATGAATATATTCATGATTAACCCACAGGAATCCTTCATTAGCATTTTTTCCGGGTAAAAAAGCTATATAATCATTGTTAAATCCAAATTTTTGTTTTTTATTAATGTTATCCTTCCAAGAAATTAATATTTGATATTTTAAGTCATCAGCTAACACAACTTCATCTTTATCGGATGGTTTAATTCCTTTTATATTTGAATAATTTATATACTCAATTAATTTTGCCTTGGAAAGTAGTGGCGCGGCAGCTCCAATCGTGATAGTTTTACCTAGGAAATTTAAAAAATCTCTTCTATTCATTTGTTACTTTTTTTAAAGTAAATATAAATTCTGTGCCCACATTTTTTTCACTCAACACCTCAATTTTTTCATCATGAGCTTCTATAATGTGTTTTACAATTGCTAGACCAAGACCTGTTCCCCCTTCACTTCTAGACCTACCCTTATCGACCCTATAGAATCTTTCAAATAATCTTGGTATGTTCTCTTCATCTATACCGATACCATTATCTTTAATAGAAATTAGAATTTGATTCGATTCGTTTGTTACCCGCCCCCTAACTTCTCCAAATTCTTGTCCATATTTTATAGCATTTGAAATTAAATTATAAAGAACTTGACTTATTTTGTTTCTATCAGCTTCTACAAAAAGCGGTTTTTGATGTTTTGGTAACTTTAATTTTATATTCTTTTTTTCACTTTTAACCTCAAAGGTTTCGAATACTTCATTTATTAATTCTATTATATCCCAACTCGTTATTTCTAATTTTAATTCATCTGATTCTAGTCTCGATATTGCATCTAAATCATCTATTATTGCAATCAATCTATCAATGCTTTTGCTAGTTCTTTGTAAATACTTAATGTTTACATTATCATCTTTAATTGCACCATCCAGCAAAGTGTGAACATAACCTTGAATATTAAAAATAGGAGTCTTTAGTTCATGTGAAACATTACCAAGAAATTCTCTTCTGTATTTAGCAGCACGTTTTAAGGCTTGAATTTCTTGTTGCTTTATTTTCTTTATTATGTAGTGTTTTTTTTTCTTTTTTTTAGTACTACTCATTTCAAAATGGTATTTTTATTTATATACTTGAGAATGAAAAATTATAAATTTTAAAATTCAAATTTATATCCAAAACCCTTTATTGTTTTAATCATTTCTGAAGAAATTTTTTCCCGCAATTTTTTTATATGAACATCAATTGTTCTATCTCCTACAATTACATCTGAGCCCCAAACCGTATTCATTATTTCTTCTCTTCTAAAAACTTTTCCTGGCTTAGAAGTTAAAAGCTTTAATAATAAAAATTCTTTTTTTCTGAGTGTTTGTTCTTTGCCATCTACTTTAATTTGCATGGACTCAATATCTATTTCTAAATTACCAAATTTTTGTTTTTCTTGATTTGTTACACGTTTTAATATTGCTTGAATTCGACTTAGAAAAACTCTTGGTTTTATTGGCTTATAAATATAATCATCTGCTCCTGCTTCGAAGGCAGCTATTTCTGAGAAATCCTCATTCCTAGCAGTTAAAAAAACAATTAATGTATCCTTTAAATTTTCTTTTTTTCTTAAAAGACGACAAGTTTCAATACCATTAATCCCTCCCATCATTATATCTAAAATTATTAAATCAGGATTTATTTCATTTGTTATATTAATTGCTTCTTCTCCACTTCTACTTTGAAAAACTTTGTATCCTTCATTTTTTAAATTATAACTTAGAAATTCCAATATATCCTTTTCATCATCAACAATTAAAATACTTTGTGGCATAATCGATTTATATTTATTAAATATAAAAAAAGCCCTGAAGATTCAGGGCTTTTTTAATCTAGTTTTATTTAAAACTATTCTTTGATGTATACTCTC
>CAYSYA010000009.1:20090-93191 GCA_964435285.1 uncultured Flavobacteriales bacterium | reverse complement strand
GTGAAGCGATGGCTATTTCAAGTGTAGCTTCAGATTACACTGGTTTTGGTGTTTCGTGTAATGGAGCAACAGATGGTTCTATTGACGTAACAGTAACAGGAGGTACAGGAAACTATACTTACGCATGGTCAAATGGAGCATCAACAGAAGATGTTTCTGATCTTGGAGCTGGCACTTATTCAGTAGTTGTTACTGATGAGAATGGTTGTTCAGTTTCAATAGAAGTTGAGATTACGGAATCAGATGCATTGACTTTAGTTGTCGATGAGGTTGTGCAGGGTCCACACGTTTTAGGTGACATTACAGAAGGTTTTGGTTCAATTTCCATTACAGTTGCTGGTGGTACAGGAAACTATACTTATGAGTGGACAGCATCTCTAGCAGACGGAACTACAACATGGGAAAATGGCGATGATATTGATGGTTTATTTGCGGGTACTTACACAGTAGTAGCAACTGATGAAAATGGTTGCAATATATCAGCTGATATTACAGTTCCTTTTTATACACCATCTGCTTGGTCTGTAGATGAAACAGATTGTGCACATTCTATTGAAGTGCCTGTTAATGCTGATATTAGCATTGATTATGAAGCTATAACATACGGAGATTGGATTGCAGCATCATTAAATGGACAAGTTGTTGGTATGATGATGTGGAACTTAGAGGAGTCTACAATGACAGTTTATGGTGAAACTGAATTAGAAGGTGCTGAATTTGAATGGTCTATTTGGAACGCAAATGAGGCAAATATTGATGGTTTAGGTTTAGATTCTGATGATGCATATTATTCTGCAGAAGCTACTTATGATCAGTCATATCCTAATGAAGCTGATTTTGAATGTGGTGGTTTAAGTAGAGTGTTAGATATTGTTGCAAGAACAGTATTTATTCAACAAATTGAATTACAAGAAGGTTGGGGAATGTACTCTACTTTTATTGCTCCTGAAGACCCATCTCTAGATACTGTATTAGAAGGTGTTGTAGATAATATTACAATAATGAAAGATGAACTAGGAAATGTTTATTGGCCATTACTTGGTATTAACAACATTGGTTCATTAACGGACGGAGAGGGATATTCAATTAAAGCGACTGCAGTTAGTATGCTTGAATTATCAGGTGATTTAATTCCATCTGATTTACCAATTTTCATGCCTTCAGGATGGAGTTTTATTGGATATTTACATCAAGAATCAGCAGATGCATCTGGCATGATGTCATCAGTAGTTGATGCAGGTAACTTTATTATTATGAAAGATGGAGCTGGTAACGTATTTTGGCCTTTAATTGGAGTAAATACTATAGGCGACGGTTCTGGTTTAATGAACCCTGGTCAAGGATTTGCAATAAAAGTAGGTGAACAATATTCGTTCTCATATCCTGAGATAACCAACGCACAAAGAATAGGAACTCCTTCAGTCACCTATCCTTTGTATAATTATTCAAAGGCTGTTAATACAGGCGATAATATGGTGATTGGTATTCCTTTATATGCTTGGGAAAATACTCCTGAAGTTGGAGATGAAATCGCTGCATATAATTCAAAGGGCAATTTAGTTGGTAGCGTAACCTTTAATGGAGAGTCAACAGCACTTACTGTTTGGGGAGATGATCCAACAACAGACATCATAGAAGGATTATTAGAAGGAGAAGCTATAGATTTAGAGATTTGGAGAAAATCTGACAATTCTATAGAAACAATTACTATTGATAATTGGGAAGAAGGAAATAATGTGTATGTGTCTAATGGAATAGCTTTAGCTGGAAATATTAGATACAATTCATCTCTGGAATCAGATTACGAATTATACTCAAATTTCCCTAACCCATTTGATGTTCAAACAACGATAAGCTTCTTTGTTCCTGAAAATGGTAATGTTAAAATAGCAGTTTTTGATTTAGTAGGTAATATGGTTAAAGAATTAGCCAATACTAATTTTGATTCAGGTATGCATAATTTAACATTCAATGCTGAAAATCTTGCACAAGGAACTTATTTTGTAAGAATGCAAGCAGGTGATTCTATGTTCACAAAGAAAATGGATATAGTAAAATAATTAAAACCCAAATATGAAGAAAAATACCCCTATCATTTAGGGGTATTTTTTTGAGCGTCAAAATATTATGTAAAAAATTTAACAAATGAAAAAATATTTAAAAACCATACTTTTCATCATACCTTTTACTTTTTCTTTATCTCAAGATCCTTGTGATGGAAGGTATGAAGAAGAAATATTTAGTGAGGTTGAAGTTACAACTGTTACTTATTCTGAAGAGAATAATCTTCAAATGGATATTTACCAACCAGTAGGAGACACAGAAACAAGTCGTCCGCTAATAATTTTTGCTCATGGTGGAACATTTATTTTTGGAAGTAAAAATAATAGTACAGCTGTTGAATTTTGTGAGGCATTCGCTAAGCGAGGCTATGTTACGGCGTCTATAAACTATAGATTAGCTGGTGACATAGTAGGGTTTTTACAACAATTTACTTTTTACCAAAATACAAATACTGCATATGAAGTTGTTTTATCTGCCACAATGGATGGAAAGGCTGCTATAAGGTATTTTAGAAGAGATTTTTTTGAAAATAATAATTCATACGGAATTGATCCTAATCAAATTTGGGCTGGAGGAAATTCAGCGGGGGGAGTTTTATTTCTACATGCAGGTCACGTTTTAAGTGTAGATGAATTTGTCGGACCGTTAGATTCTAATAGAGCTGCTATTGCGCAAGAAATTTTTAATGATTTAGGAGGAATAGAGGGAAATAGTGGAAATTCTGGATATTCATCTAGTCTTTCAGGTGTCATTAGTCTTGCTGGCGCTCTTCACAGATCTGAGTATGTAAGTCAAGATGATATACCTGCTGTTTTTTGTCATGGAGATGCAGATGGTACAGTACCTTACGACTGTAATGGTTTTCAAAATAATCCTAGTTTTGATCAATTGTGTGGCGGTGGCGCGTTGAATCCACAATTTCAATCACTTGGTCTTGATTCAGATTTACTAACATTTCCAAATGATAACCATTGCCCTTGGTCATCTAATTCAACTAAAATGGTTCAAGTGATAAACTTTGTTTCAGATTTTGTTTATGAAAGAATAAATTGTGATAACTCCTCATCAGTATTGGAAAAACAATTGAATAATCCAACCTTAATTTACCAGACGAATCTTCTTGGTGGAGTAATAGATTCAAACACTGAGGGTTTTGTTTTTTCAGTTTATGAAAATGGAAAAGTTGAGAAGAAGTTCATATTAAAATAAAGCTTAATATGTAATTGTTCTATATGGGTATTTAATTGATTGGGCTTCACAAACTTTATTAAAGAGCAATTCCTTGAATTTTCCCAGTGATTTTTTATTTTTTGCTGAAATAAATACACTATTATTATTTGTTTTTTTCATCCATGTTGTTTCCCAATAATTCAAATCGTAATTTTTAAATTCCCATTCACTTAAATCGTCATGTTCTTTTTTTGTGTATGAAAATAAATCTATCTTATTAAAGACGGTGATTATAGGCTTGTCTAAAACTTTTAGGTCTTTAAGTGTTTCATTGACAGATCGCATGTGTTCTTCAAAATTTGGATTTGATATATCAACTACATGGACTAAAATATCAGACTCTCTAACCTCATCTAATGTAGATTTAAATGATTCAACTAATTGAGTTGGTAACTTACGAATAAACCCTACTGTGTCAGAAAGTAAAAAAGGAGTATTGTTAATTACAACTTTTTTCATTTTTGTGTCAAGAGTTGCAAATAACTTATTTTCTGCTAAAACTTTAGATTTACTAATAATATTCATTAGTGTAGATTTTCCAACATTTGTATAGCCAACTAATGAAACCCTAATCATATCTTTTCTATTTTTTCTTTGGGTTTCCATTTGAATATCAATTTTTTTAAGTTGTGACTTTAAAAGACTAATTTTTTTTCTAATCACCCTTCTATCTGTTTCAATTTCTGTTTCTCCTGGCCCCTTCATCCCAATACCTCCTTTTTGTTTTGATAAGTGAGTCCAAAGATTAGTTAATCTTGGTAAAAGGTACTGATATTGAGCTAATTCAACTTGTGTTCTAGAATATGCAGTTGATGCTCGAAAAGCAAAAATATCTAAAATGAGATTTGTTCTATCCAGAATTTTACAATTTAAAATTTGTTCAACGTTACGCAACTGCGATGGGGATAATTCATCATCAAAAATGACCATGTCAATTTTTTCTGATTGAACAATTGATTTTAATTCTGTAATTTTTCCTTTCCCAATGAAGGTCTTACTGTTCTGCTTTAGCATCTTTTGTAGTACTTTTTTTTCTGTTTTAGCACCAGCTGTTAAAGCTAAAAACTCTAGTTCATTGATAGACTCTATAGCAACTTTTTCAGGTTGATTTTGAGTTATTATGCCAATTAAAATTGCCTTTTCCAATTAAATGCTTCCCTTATTTATTTTTTCGAGCCTGAATAAAACTTTTTATAAATGTAATCATAGCAATTATACCTGTCATTATCATTCCCAAAACCCTAATCAAAGATAAAAATCGATCGTCTGCAATTGCTGCCTTCAATGGCATCATTAAACCAATCAATGCAATTAAAGTGATTAAAACAGCTATATGGGAAATCAATTTATTTTGATTTTTTAATCCATTACTACATAGTAATAATATTACCCCAAAAGCAAGTGGGATAAATGCTGTCATAGATAGGTCAGGCTTTTCAACTGTGCCTTCAAATGTGAAATATGCCCATAGAGGCATTAAAATTAAAGTAATACAGTTTAATAGGTTTGCGTGATATGGTCTCATGAAAAATTGTTTTATATTTAACATCTAAAATAATCAATTTTACTATAAGTATATGCCCCACAAACCATGAAAAATATTTTTATTTATTTAATTTTTTTTCCACTTTTTTTATTTTCTCAAAATAACTTTCCAATAAATGGAGTAAAAAAATCATCAAATAAAATTCATGCATTTACCAATGTTGACATTTATTTAAACCATCAAGAAAAATTAAAAAAAGCAACTTTAATTATTAAAAATGATGAGATTATGAATGTGGGAATAAATATAAAAATTCCTGAAAAAGCTATAATTCATGATTTAAGTGGTTTTACCATCTGCCCATCCTTTATTGATATATTTTCAGAATACGGTCAGGACAGAGATATAAAAAATAATATTACAACTGGTTCATGGAATCCTGCATTAAATATTGAGTTTAACTCAGTAGATTATTTTCAAATAAATAAAATAGAGGCTAAAAAATATATTTTTTCTGGTTTTGGACTTGTGAATTCATTAAAAAGAGATGGTATAATTAGAGGAACATCAACTTTAGTGTCTTTAGCCCTTGATAAACCCAATAATTCTATTTTATCTAAGAATTCAGCATTATGTTTTTCTTTTGATAAAGGATCATCTAAGGTTTCATATCCTAATTCTTTAATGGGTTCTATTGCTTTATTAAGACAAGCATATTATGATTTAGATTGGTATGAAAACGGAGAAGTTAACTTTAATAATTCTTTAGAAGCATTTTCAAGAAACAAAAACTTACCAAAAATTTTTGAAGTAAATAATTTTCAATCAATATTTAGGGCTGACAAAATAAGTAGAGAGTTTGATGATAATTACATCATTAAAACAAAAGGAGATGAATACCAAAGAGTAGAAGAATTAAAAAAAATCAATAAAAAGTTAATAGTTCCTTTAAATTTCCCTAAAATAGATGTGCATCAAGACCCATATGATAATCTAGATTTATCATTACGAGAATTAAAAAATTGGGAGCTCGCACCGTATAATCTAAAAATTTTATCTGAAAATAATATTCAATTTGCCTTAACAACACATGGTTTAAGTCAGGAAGAATTTTTTAATAATCTTAGGATTGCTATTAATAATGGATTGTCAAAAAAAAATGCGCTAAGGTCTTTAACTGAAAATCCTGCAAGATTTCTAAATGTTTTTGACAAGGTTGGGTCGATTTCGAAAGGAAAAAAAGCAAATTTTATAATTTTTAGTGGAGAGCTATTTTCAAATGAGTTTGTTATATATGAAAATTGGATAAATGGAAGGAATTATCAAATCAATAATAAAAATTTGATTAAAATATTAGGAAGCCACTCTCTATTTATTGGAGAAAAAGAAATAGACTCAATTCTTTTTAAAATTGATGAGAATGAATTAGTTGGAACTTTGTCCAGAGATACAGTAAAGAAACAGTTAATTAACAATGTTGAATTCGTTGGAGAAAGAATTTCATTTTCTCAAAATAATAATTTTTTTAGTGGTGTTATAGATGGAGTGATTTCTGGAGAAATGCAAGATTCATTAGGAAACTGGAATAATTGGAAATTAATTAAAAATATAAATAAAGGAGATTCTATTAATGATAGAGCTAGTCAAAAAAAATATAGTGACATTTTATTTCCAAATATGGCATATGGTTTTAAAAAACAACCTTTACAAGAAACGGTTCTTTTTAGAAATGCAACTGTCTGGACAAACGAATCAAGAGGGATAATTGAAAATTGTGATATCGCTATTGAAAATGGCAAAATAATTTCAGTAGGGAAAAATATAAAAAAAAGTGTTTTTAGAAACACAAAAGATATTAAAATTATTGATGCTACAGGAAAACATTTAACTTCAGGAATAATTGATGAACATTCACATATTGCTATTAGTAATGGGGTTAATGAAGGAACACAAGCTGTAACATCTGAAGTAAGAATAGGAGATGTGATAAATGCTAATGATATTAACATATACAGACAGTTAGCTGGTGGGGTAACAGTGGCTCAACTTTTGCATGGCTCTGCTAATCCAATCGGTGGTCAGTCTGCTATTATTAAATTAAGGTGGGGGCAAACAGCAGATAAATTAAAGTATAAAAAGGCAAAACCTTTTATAAAATTTGCCTTAGGAGAAAATGTAAAACAATCAAATTGGGGTAGTAAATATAAAACTAGATTTCCTCAAACTAGAATGGGGGTTGAACAAATATTTATTGATGCATTTAGCAGAGCGAGAGAATATGAATACAATAGTAAAAATTATAAGAAGTTAAAAATTTCAAAGCCAAGAAAAGACTTAGAGCTTGATGCTATAGTTGAAATATTGAATGAGAAAAGGTTTATAACTTGCCATTCATATATTCAATCTGAAATGAACATGTTGATGGATGTAGCTGACCAGTTTGGAGTTACAATTAACACCTTCACTCATGTATTGGAGGGATATAAAGTTGCTGATAAATTAAAAAAGCATGGCTCTCACGCATCTACCTTTTCTGATTGGTGGGCATATAAATATGAAGTTAATGACGCCATTCCACACAATGCTTCAATTTTAAATAAAATGGGTGTTAATACAGCAATTAACTCCGATGACGCAGAAATGGGTCGCAGGTTAAATCAAGAGGCTGCAAAAATGATAAAATATGGAAAAACTTCACAAGAGGATGCTTGGAAAATGGTTACCCTTAATCCGGCAAAAATGTTACATATTGATAAGTACGTAGGTAGTTTAAGAAAAAATAAAGACGCAGATTTAGTTATATGGTCTGATAATCCACTTTCTATTTATTCTGTAGTAGAAGCTACTTACATAGATGGAAGATGTTATTTTTCATTAGATAAGGATGAAAAACATAGAGAATATATTTCTAAAGAGAAAAATAGATTGTTAAATAAACTGGTAAAAATAAAATGAGAACAATAATAGTTTTATTAATTTTTTTCAATTCGGTAATTATTTTTTCTCAAGATAATTTTGAAAAAAATCAAAGATATATTTTGTCTGGTGGCACAGCCCATATTGGTAATGGAGAGGTCATAGAAAATTCTATACTTATTATAGAAAATGGTAAAATAGTTGCAATAGGACCTTCAGACCTAGTGATTGTAAATAAAGAAAGAGGTAAAACATTTGATGTCACGGATAAACATATATATCCATCTTTTATTTTACCAAATACCACATTGGGACTAGCAGAGATTGATGCTGTCCGGGCCACAAGAGATGAAAGGGAGACCGGAGATTTAAATCCAAATGTGCGTACTCAAATTGCGTATAATACCGAATCAATTGTTACTAGTACAGTAAAAACAAATGGTATATTGATAGCCCAAATAGTTCCCAGGGGAAGTTTAATTTCAGGGACGTCTTCGATAATGAAATTAGTTGGTAGGGACTGGGAAGAGGCCACTTACTTAAAAGACGATGGGATACACATTTATTGGCCAGAGTCCCATGATTATCAGTATCATGGTCATAGTCACAATTTTACAGCTTCTGATAATAATGATCATGAAGATGAATTGGATGAGGTTTTGAATTCAATTTCTTTAATACAAAATTTGTTTTTAGAGGCAAAAAAATACTCAGAAATAAATAACAATGAAGTTGATTTACGCTTACAATCTATGCAAGGTTTATTTACAGGTGAGCAAACCTTATTTATACATGTAAATGGGGCAAATGGTATAAAAGAATCTGTTATGTTTGCAAAAAAAAATAACATAAAAAAAATTGTTTTAGTGGGAGCGTCAGAATCTTGGAGGGTCACAGACTTTATATCCTCTAATGACATTCCAGTTGTATTAGGAAGGATTCATCGTTTACCTAATTACCCTGAGGACGACGTACATCAGCCCTATAAAACACCTAAAATATTAAAAGATGCAAATATTTTATTTTGTTTAGACTACTCGGGAGATATGCCTAGGATGGGTTCTCGTAATTTACCATTTGTTGCTGGAACTACTGTTGCTTATGGATTAAACAAGGAGGAGGCATTACAATTAATTACTCTTAATGCTGCTAAAATTTTAGGTATAGATGAAAAAACAGGAACACTTGAAACAGGTAAAGACGCAAATTTATTTGTATCTACTGGCGACGCATTAGACATGATGGGGCACAATATTGAGCTCCTTTTTTTAATGGGAAAAGAAGTGCCTTTAGAAAATCATCAAACAAAACTTTACGGCAAGTTTCTTGAAAAATTTAATTTAACGAAATAATTTTTTTTCAACACTTAACAGATTTAAAAAGGAGGTTTTTAACCTCCTTTTTTTTTTATTAAAAAAGTTTGGCACGGCATTTGATTTAAAGTGAATTGTATGAAACTGAAGTTTAATTTAAAATTTATAACTATGAAAACTTTACAAATAACCACAGTACTATTTTTATTAGTATTAACATTTTCAACAACATCTTATTCTCAAGTAGTTGTTGCAAACAAATTAGACAATCCAGAAAGTAACATAATTTATAATTCAAATAGATCACAAGTTTGGATTGGTGGAGAATGGGAAGTTTTAGACAACAAATATGTTTGGAAAGAAGGATCGTGGGAAGACAAAAAACCTGGTTTTATTTTTATGCCCGGATACTGGAAAGAAGTAAATGGGGGCTGGACTTGGGTTTCAGGAACGTGGAAAGAAATAGATATGAAACAATGGAATAATATTTACGCTTAAACCTAATATTAAAAACACATCGCTATGAAAACAACAAAACTTACATTAATCTTAATAACATTTTTCTCTTTTAGTCTTTTTTCTCAAACTCCAGAGGAGAAGAGTGAAGATAATAAAGGATCATTTGTAGAATATCAATTTAATCCAACTGATTTAAATAATTGGAATAATTTTTTTAACGAGAAAGAAGAAATAAAAGAAAGAACAATTCCGGTATTTATTTCTACTAATTATGTAAACAAGGTCTTAGAAAACAAAAGTGAAGTTCTTGATATCTCTCTTCCTTTGAATAATAATATAGAGTTAACATTAGAAAAAAAAGATATTAATTATGATGGATTGCAATTAATTGTTAGAACTGAAGAGGGTAACATACCACAACAATATAACCCTGGATTTGTTACATATCAAGTTAATAATGATGAAGTAAATGGAATTATGATTTTTTCAAAATCGGGTGTTAGCGCAATACTTAAATATGATAATTCTACATATGAGTTAGCTAAAATTGATAAAAATAGATCTGATTATTTTTCTAATGAATTATATATTTTAAGTGATATAAGTGAAAATCCAAATGATAATAAATTTACATGTGGTTCGGATCATTTACACAATGTCGATATAGATCATTCTGGTCACTCTCATAGTGCAAGTAGATTAGGTTCCTCTGTAAGTTGTATGGACGTAGCAATAGAGATTGATTATTTTACAAGACAAACATTTAATTCTATTAGTGAATCGATAGATTGGGCATTGTCTATACTAGCTGGCGTGAGCTTTATATATGAAGAAGAATTAAATATAAAACTTAATTCTAGTTATGCTTATGTTTGGGATATTAATGACCCTTACAATAGTTACATTGAACAATCTTCAGAAATGTTGTATGCAATTAAAGACAAGTGGAATGATGATGAAGATTTATTAAATGTAAATAGACACATGGTTCATTTATTTACTAAACGCCAGAATACTGGAACTGGTGGTATTGCTTTTGTTAATGGTGCGGGTAGTGATAGTTATGGTTTTGGTTATAGCAGTAATTTAACTTCAGATATGGAATATGCAGAAGTTCCCGCACCGTTTTTTCACTGGAATTTATTATGTACTGCTCATGAGTTAGGTCACAATTTAGGCTCAATGCATACTCAATGGTGCGGTTGGCCAGGTGGACCTATTAATAATTGTGTTGACCTAGAAGAATCAGTGCCAGGAGATTGTGATCCTTATGTAAATGATCCTTCTCCAGAAGTTGGTACAATAATGAGTTATTGTCATACTTGGAATCAAAATCAAGGAGGTGGAATTATTATGAAGTTTGAACCACTTGTTCAAGAAGTAATAATTGCAAAAGCTAACTCTTTAGATTTACCTATATGTGAAGAAACAGCAATTGAGGTTATATATGGGTGTTTAGATCCAATAGCATGTAACTATAATAATCTTGCAAATCAAGAAGATGAAAGCTGTATTTATTCAGAAATTTATTATGATTGTAACGGTGATTGTGTTACAGATCAAGACGGTGATGGAATTTGCGACGAATTAGATAACTGCCCTGAAAACTGGAACGCTGATCAAATTGATATGAATGAGAACGGTGTAGGTGACAGGTGTGAAAATATGTTACCACTAGAAGAAATGGAAAGTTTGGATGTTTTATTGGCATACCCAAACCCAACTACAGGTGTTGTCAATATTACATACAACACAGATGAGGCCAAAGATATTTCAGTAGAGGTTTATAATATTTTAGGTGGAAGAATAGCATGTGGGTATCCAGATATATACGGCAAAGAAGTGACAACATTATTAGATTTATCAAATCAACCAAAAGGTTTTTATAATATAGTTGTTAAAACTGAAAATAGTATTTCTACCAAAAGTATAATCCTCAAATAATTCTTTTGCACTTCAGAAAAGGCCTCCAAGCGAGGCCTTTTCTTTTGCCAAAAAGAATAAATGTTATATTTTAGTTTTTATTAATTATAAATTATTTAAACTATGGGACTAGTAGGTACAAAAGCACCAAAATTCTCTGCTAACGCAGTTGTAAATGGAGGGGACACTGTAAGTGAATTTTCATTAGAACAATTCATAGATAAGAACTACGTTATTTTATTTTTCTACCCAAAGGACTTTACATTTGTTTGTCCTTCTGAGCTACATGCATTTCAAGAAAAACTTGATGAATTTAAAAAAAGAAATTGTGAAATTATTGCATGCTCTACAGACACCGCTGAAACACATTGGGGGTGGTTGCAGGTATCTAAAGATGATGGTGGGATTAAAGGAATAACATATCCGTTAATTGCAGATACTAGCAAAACTATTTCTGATGCTTATGATGTATTGAATGGAGAATATGATTATGATGATGAAGGGTGTCTTGTTGCAAGCAATTCAATGATAGCATATAGAGGATTATTCTTAATAGATAAAAAAGGAATTATTCAACATCAATTAGTAAATAATCTACCACTTGGTAGAAATGTTGATGAAGCATTAAGAATCTTAGATGCTTTAATTTTTCACGAAGAAAATGGTGAAGTTTGCCCAGCTAATTGGGAGCCAGGAAAAGAAGGAATGAAGGAAAGTCATGACGGTGTCGCAGATTATTTATCAAGACACTAAATTCCTAATTTACTTTTTACTCTTTGAAGGACAGAGGAAGCTATTTTTTTAGCTTTTTCTGATCCTTCTTTTAATTTAAATTCGATTTTTTCAGTGTCATTCATTAATTCAAAATAGATTTTTCTTTCATTAGAAAACTTTTTCAAAATTAATTCTAACAATGCAATTTTTGCGTGGCCATAACCAAAGCCCCCTTCCATATAGTTTGTTTCCATTCTCTTTATTTCATCATCGTTAGCAATTAATTTGTAAATATTAAAAACATTACACTTACTAGGGTCTTTTGGGTCTTCAAGCTCTAATGAGTCAGTAACAATTTTCATTATTTGTTTTTTTAGACTCTTTTCGTCTGCAAATAAATTAATAGTATTATCATAAGATTTACTCATTTTTCTACCATCAACACCCGGGATTATCATTACATTTTCCGACACTTGGGATTCTGGTAGGATGAGTGTTTCACCCATTAAATGATTAAAGCTACCCGCAATATCTCTAGTCATTTCAACATGTTGCAATTGGTCTTTTCCAACTGGAATAATATTTGCGTCGTAAAGAAGAATATCGGCGGCCATTAAAACAGGGTAGGTAAACAAACCTGAATTTACGTCTGACAAATTACTTGATTTATCTTTAAAGGAATGAGCATTTGCAAGCATTGGATAAGGAGTAAAACAATTTAAAATCCACATAAGTTCAGTCACTTCAGGAATATCAGATTGTCTATAAAAAATATTTTTATCAGTATCAAAACCAAATGATAACCATGCAGCAGCGGTAGCATAAGTATTTTGTTTAATTAGTTCTGCATTTTTTATACTTGTTAATGAATGAAGATCGGCGATAAAAAAAAGAGATTCATTTTCAGTAATTTTTGACATTTTTATGGCAGGTATTATTGCGCCCAACACATTACCCAGGTGCGGAACTCCGGAACTTTGTATGCCAGTTAATATTCTTGCCATTTGTTTTCTTTTAATTAAATATAGAAAAATGTTATCATAAATAAACTTTATAATTTTATGAATTAATCAATAAAGTTTATAATATTATATTAAAATAATAAAATGAAAATTGACAAATCCACTGTAGAGCGATTAGCCAAGTTATCTAAACTTGAGTTTTCTGAACAAGAAAAAATGGAAATGGTTGAAGACTTTAAGAAAATGATTGGTTTTGTTGATAAACTAAAAGAAGTTGATACAGAAGGAGTTGAGCCCCTAATTTATATTAATGAAGATGTGACTAATGTCATGAGGGAAGATAAAGTTGAGGGCATGCTAAGTGTTGAAGATGCTCTTAAGAATGCTCCTGAAAAAGACTCGAGCTATATTAAAGTCCCAAAAGTTTTAAAGAAAAACTAACAGAATTCGTCATAAGCTGCAGAAAGATTTTCTGCAATAGCTTCTTTTAAATGACCTTCTATATTATGCCTTTCAACAAAGTGAACTAATTCGCCATCTTTGAATAAAGCAATGGAAGGTGAAGATGGTGGAAAAGGTAACATGTAGGCGCGTGCTCTATCTGTTGCTTCTTTATCTTGGCCAGCAAAAACTGTGGTTAAAAAATCAGGTGTTTTATCATTTTCTAGAGACAATAAAGCACCAGGCCTGCATGAACCTGCCGCGCATCCACAAATGGAGTTTACTAAAACTAGCACAGTCCCCTCTTTTTTATTTAACATTTCGTCGACTTGTTCAACTGTTCTTAGTTCTTGAAATCCCGCAGAGGTTAATTCTTCTCTCATTGGTGTACATACTTCTTCTGGATACATATAGTTATTTTTTTTTATCTAATTTACGTTTTTTTTCAAAAAAAGAGGTCAACAAATAAGCACATTCTCCCATTAAGATTCCCCCTTTTATTTTTGTTTTAGGATGCATAATATTTTTACCAATTAAGAAAGCGCCTTCCTTTTCATCTCTTGCCCCATAAACAACTTTTCCAATTTTAGCCCAAAATAAAGCACCGGCACACATTACACATGGTTCTAATGTCACATACATTGTGCATTCATTTAAATATTTTGATTGAAGATAATTACATGCTGAAGTTATGGTTGTCATTTCAGCATGAGCTGTAGGGTCTTTTAATCTTTCGCACATATTATACCCTCTGGCAATTATAGTATCATTGTGCACAATGATTGCGCCCACAGGCACCTCATCTTCTTGAAACGCTTTTTTGGCTTCCTTCAGCGCCTCTCTCATATAAAACTCATCCATATCTATCATAAACATAAATTTATGTAAAATAGAAACAAGACCTAATTTATTATCTCATTTTTGTACTTTTACAGCAAATAATATTTTATGTATAGAACAGCAAACAATGGTGAGTTAAGAAAAAACCATATTGGAAAAAAAGTTACATTATGTGGTTGGGTTCAAAAATCTAGGGACTTAGGAGGAATGACCTTTATTGATTTGAGGGATAGGTATGGAATTACACAACTTGTTTTTAGTATGGAAACAAATTCTGAACTATGTGAAAAAGCAAGAAGTTTAGGAAGAGAGTTTGTTATTCAAATTGTAGGTAAAGTAATTGAGCGATCTTCAATTAATAAAGAAATGAAAACTGGAGAAATTGAAGTTGAGGTAGGAGAAATTATCATTTTAAATGAATCAAAAACTCCACCATTTACTATTGAAGATCAAACTGATGGAGGAGATGACCTAAGAATGAAGTATAGGTACCTAGATCTTCGTAGAGAACCTGTTAAAAATAATATAATTCTTAGATCGGAAGTTGCATTTCACACAAGATCTTATTTAAAAAATCAAGGATTTTTAGAGATTGAAACACCAGTACTAATTAAATCAACTCCAGAAGGAGCTAGAGATTTTGTTGTTCCATCTAGATTAAATCAAGGAGAATTTTATGCACTTCCCCAATCTCCACAAACGTTTAAACAACTGTTAATGGTTTCTGGCTATGATAAATATTATCAAATTGTAAAATGTTTTAGGGACGAGGACTTTAGAGCTGATCGTCAGCCTGAATTTACTCAAATAGACTGTGAGATGGCATTTGTAGAAACAGAAGATATTTTAAAAACATTTGAGGGTTTGATGAAAAATATTTTGTTTGAAACAAAAGGAATTAAAATTGATGAAGTACCTAGGATGACTTACGCTGATGCCATTCGATACTATGGGACTGATAAGCCTGATTTAAGGTTTGAGATGAAAATAAAAAATTTAGAATCAGTTTGTAAAGGTTCAGGATTTAATGTTTTCGATAGTGCTGAAACAGTACTGGGAGTTGTTGTTCCTGGTGGTGCAGAGTTTACCAGAAAACAAATAGATAGTTTAACGGACTGGGTTAAGAGACCACAAATTGGGGCAACTGGAATGATTTACTGTAAGTTTAATGAGGGTGGCAAAAATAAGTCATCAGTCGATAAATTTTTTGATGCAAGTGCATTAAAGTTATGGAAAGAAATTAGTGGTGCAAGTGATGGAGATATGCTTTTAATTTTAGCAGGAAAAAAATCAGTTACTATAAATGCTATTGGAAATTTAAGATTAGAAGTTGCGGAAAGATTAGGTCTTAGGGACCCTAATTTATATAAACCAGTTTGGGTAACAGATTTTCCTTTATTTGAATTTGACGAAGAAACTAAAACATATCATGCTATGCATCACCCGTTTACTTCACCCAATATTGAAGATATGGAGTTATTAGAAAGTGATCCAAAAATGGTTCGAGCAAATGCGTATGATATGGCCTTAAATGGTACAGAAATAGGAGGAGGTTCCATTAGAATTCATGACAAAGAATTACAACAAAAAGTTTTTAATTTACTTGGCTTTAGTGATGACGAGGCACATGAAAAATTTGGGTTTCTTATGGAAGCATTTGAATATGGCGCCCCCCCTCACGGCGGTATAGCATTTGGTCTTGATCGAATTTGTGCCGTCATTGCAGGTTCAGATAGTATTAGAGACTTTATTGCTTTCCCAAAAAATAATTCAGGAAGAGATGTCATGTTAGATGCTCCTTCCAAAATAGATAGCGACCAACTTAATGAGTTGGGATTACAAACAAAATAAATCACAATATGATTCCATTTGGAACACTATTCAATGTTGTTACAGTTTTAATTGGAAGTACAATAGGTCTTGCATTTAAAAAAATAATTAGCCCCGAACTAAACAAAAAAGTTTTTTTTGTCATGGGTTTATTCACTTTAGTTTTAGGCCTAAGTATGTCTATAAAAAGTTCAGATTTTATATTAATGTTTCTATCTCTTGTTTTTGGAACAATGTATGGTGAGTATTGTAATTTAGATAAATTGATTACAAATTTTACAGAAAAAATTAAAATTAAAATTAATGTTAAGGACGCAAAATTTACGGACGGAATAGTTACAGCATTCTTACTTTTCTGTATAGGATCAATGACTATTGTGGGGGCTATCGATGAGGGCTTGGGAAAAACACCTGACATACTATATACTAAATCTGTAATGGATGGTATTAGCTCAATAATATTAGCATCGGCTTTTGGAATTGGTGTTTTGTTTTCTGTTTTTCCAATGCTCCTTTTCCAAGGAGGAATAACTATTCTTATTTTTTATTATAAAGATTTTTTACCAATAGAATTAATCGATCACGTAAGTGCAGTAGGGGGTGTTTTAATAATAGCAATTGGATTAAAAATATTAGGTTACAAAAAAATCAACCCAACTAATATGCTTCCTTCACTTCTAGTTTTGGTTTTATTATTTTTTATAAAAAAAGAATTAGGTATTTAATAAATTTCTTAATTTTGTAATAGCATCAAGAGTTACTTAAAAGTATGCCAACCGACCCTAGCCAGGGCGCCGGTGGAAAAAAGATGTGAGGTGGTCATCCTAAAATAATATGGTAATCAATTCACTATTTTTAATTGATGCAATAATGTTAAATTCTAAATTATTGTATTATGAAAAATAAAAAAAATAAAGAAAGTTTAAAGAATTCTTTGAGTAATAAAATCAAAAGAAAAAGTTTCTTGTGTAAACAGAAGAACTATAATGATGAAATTATAGATGATATGACTTTTGAGGAATCATTTCTTTTAGAATTATATAAAAGAAATATGGACATAAAAAAATCAGGCAGTCAATAGTTTATAAAAATTTTTTAAATCCTATTCTTTTTAAAATCTTTTTTTCTTGTTTCCAAAAAAAATCAAATTGTCCAAATATAAAAGCAACTATTAAAAGAGTGAACTGATAGGCAATAAAAATAATTAAAATTCTAAGTGGGTAATATAAATACCAATTAAGAGAATCATTGTTTATTCCAAATAAACTCAACAACGGCCTTGATATTAATAAAGAGCTAAAACCGCTAATTGCAAAAACAAGGTTTATGATGAAAAACTGAAAATTGGAATTTATCCCCCATTTAGATTTAAGTTTTTGAAACAACTTTAACATATAGTATAAATATAAAAATAAATAATTATGAAATATTCAAATATAAAGTCACCGTTTATAAAAAAACAATTAAAAAAAACTAAATGGGATAATCGAAGTTATATTGATGACTTAGTTAAGTTACATAAATACATGACAGATGGAATTAAATCTTGGATTGCCGCTAGTTTATTTTCGGAACTAACTTATAAATATCGAAGTGAGTATTTAGAATTAATAAAAGAGGATATTGATTTAAATCCAAATGAAAAAAGAATAAAAATGTATCCAAAGCAAATCAATGATATGATTCAAAGAAATAAAAAACTTCGTCAGTGGAAAAAAGAAAAATTACGCAAAGATAAAATACTTAAAAAAGATTGGATTAATGTAAAAAAAACAATGAATAAATAAATTTAAAATACTTAAATTACCTTATGAGTTCTTATTAATTAATAATTAATATACATTTTTCATATGAAACTAGAATATTTTTATCATAGACACGCTAATCTTTTAGTTGAAAATGATATATATTTTAAATCTGATTACGATGAGTTAATTTCTTGTCTTAATTCAATTTCAGATTCTGATTTAATTGAAGAATTTAACAAAAGTAAAAGTAAAAGAATAAATATTAAAAGTCTTTCAGAGCCAATTAATAATATATTAAAACACAAGTTAACATACTTAGGGTGGGTTTCTGAAAGTAGTCTTTTCAAAGAGCCCCCATATAATCAAGGAAACAGGAGTAGATGGAGATTAGATTTTGCAAAAAATAAAATTTCTATTGAAGTTGCTTTTAATCATCAGGAAGCAACAGCTCATAATATTATGAAGCCTGTACTGGCGAGTGAATTAAATCATGTAAAAAAAGATATTCAAACCGAAATGGGAGTTATAATTGTTGCTACTGAAAAATTAAAAAAAGCTGGAAATTTTGATAGCGCAATAGGTACCTTTGAAAAATTTCAAGAGTATTTTAAACCCTATAATAATTTAATAACTGTACCAATTGTGTTAATTGGAATTTGTGAGCCTGACACATTTATAATTGACAAGAATTCAAAAGAAATTAAATTTTATTAATCAAAACTTGACCTATTTTTTCTACTACGCCAACAACTAGTGCGTTTCCCATAAAAAATGCCCTTTTAGTATCAGATATTCCATCTAGATTAGTGTGGTTATCAGGAAACATGTTTAGTCTTTCCAACTCGATTGGCATTAATCTACGTAAACCTTTTTTTGTTTTAACAACATGTTTAAATCTTGAAGGTGATTTCCCCCCCTCACCTGTAATTATTGTTCTAGAGGGTTTTGTTAATAGGTCGGGATAAGCCATAGCTCCTTCACTGTAATTGTATTCGAAACCTTTTTTTGTTGTTCTTTTTTCTTTTTTAGATCCTTTTAAATACTTCCATTTAGGTATATCAACTTTATTAATAAAAAAATCTGAAGGTATTTTACCTTTAAATAGGATATCTTTCAAAACTTGTTTAGGGCCCTCATAATCAAATTCTGTTTTTGTGGTAAAGACTTTTCCTTTGATGAAAATACCGGTATTTAGAAAAGGGGAAAATCTACCTTTTTGGTTAAATTTGTTTGTGATATTTACTAAGTCTCCCGATATTTTAAATTCATTTATTTTTTCACAAGGTTTAATAGGAAATGCATTAGCAAATATTCCCAAATTATCAATCCACTTTTTTTTATTTGACTTTGAAAGTTTTCTATAAATTTTTGTTGATTTATGATAACCTAAAAAAAATAACCTTTTTCTTCTTTGTGGCATTCCATATTCAGCCGCATTAATAACTCTCCACTCTACAGCATAACCTAAATCGTTTAAACTTTGTAACATAACAGCAAAATCACGTCCTCTTTGATTAGCTGGTGATTTTAAAAGCCGGTCAACATTTTCTAAAAATAAATATTTTGGTTTATTTTTTTTTTGTTCAATAATTTTATGAATTGCCCACCAAAGCACTCCTTTTTTACCCTTTAGTCCCTTAGAATTGTTTAATGTAGTTGCAACAGAATAATCTTGACAAGGGAACCCCCCTACTAACAAGTCATGATCTGGAATTTCATTAATATTATTAATTACTAGATTATTAATATCTGAGTTTGAATGATTTTTTTTGCCAAAACGGGCTTCGTAGACAATGGATGCGTGTTGTTTTTTTGTTGATGGCTCCCATTGGTTACTCCAAATAACCTTCCAACCTGAATTTTCTAAACCAATTCTAAAACCACCTACGCCTGCAAAAAGTTCTACAACCGAATTCATTCTTAAAGTTTACTTAAAAATTTTCCTGGAGGGTCAGCAATATTTTCCCATGAAACACTTACTTCTAAATCTCCTTTTTTAATTTTATTAGCAGATATGTATTTATGCCACTTTATTTCAATAATAGCTTTTTCTTGATTGTTCTTAGAGTATTTTTTGTTAGCACTCCAATTTTTTTTAGATAATGATAAGGTGATATTATCTTTGTTTTTACTATTAATGTTAAGTATTTCTAATGAACATGTTCTTTTTGCATTCCATGGTCTTATACTTTCTATATATACTTTGTCTCCTTTTTTTGTTATAAAATTTAACATCGGTTTTCTACTATTTGGATGTTGAATTATTTGCCATTTTGAAGAGTCCGGAGGAGATAAAATTCCCTTACCTGGAACTGATTTAATATTCTTAGCCATCACATCATTTCGTGAATATGATTTTCCATTTACTATTGCATCCTCCATCCATATGTATAGACTTTGTCTTGGTTTTTCACCACCACCTTTAAATGAATTAAGTAAATCAAAATCAATCCAATCAACTTGCTCAAGAGGTTTCAGAACTTTTAAAAAAATTGGTTTAGATATAATATTTTTATTCTTAATTATTTGACTACCGTATTTATCCCAACATTCATTATAAATTATTGGATATAATTTTAGAAATATTTGAAAATGAGGCCCTTGTTGAATTAAACTATTTTTGAAGTTAGGAAAAACACGGCTACCCTTTATTGTCTCAACGGTTTGCCACCTTTCTTTGTTATCAGGCCACATAGTGTTTTTTTTGCCGTATATAAATGTTGCATGATTACAATTTTCAACAAATGCGTGAAAAAAATTATTTACTTCATCAAACAAGTCCGTTTCATTTTTTTTATAATTATTACAAAATTGACTATTTTTTGAGTATGGACCATTATTCAAGAACCAACCTCTTGTATAGTTTAGCCACTGCTCTGCATCAATTATTGTTTTATATTTGTTTGATATGAATTTACCCGTGGAATCTGTACTTTTTAAAAATAAAATTAAATCTTTGAGTGGTGTTTGATGTGAATTTAATTTTGCGGCAAGTTCATAAGCTAAACAATTAGCTCTTGCCATATCTAAGTCACTAGAATAGGATCCTTTTTTCCAATTTTTAAAATTTCTCTTTTGTTTTAATGGGTGCTCAATTTTAAATCTGTGCATTAAAAATATTTCGTGTAGTGGGTCTAATGCTACTTGTAAAGTGTTAATTTCAGTAAATAACTTTGCTATTTGAGGTAAAGATTGTTTTGAATTAACTTGATGTAATTGTTTATGGGGGATAATTATTAATGGAACAGGTTTTTTCAATTTTCCATTATTTTGATAAGCTTGAGCTAACCCTTCTATTCTGTGTTGGCCATCAATAATCCAAAAGGGCCTTTTGTCTTTTCCTAAATTAGACGCGCCATGCCTAATAACTGTATTTTGATTTTCATAATCAGGAATATCATGGTTTATGAATCTAGACCCGTCTTTTGTTTCATTCTCAATTTTAACTAAGAATTGAGAGTAATCAACTTTTAACCACCAATTTCCATCTTCTTCATAGATGTTAATGGATTTGTCATCATTTACATAAAGCATAGGGGCGTTTGCTAAGAAGTTGTTTGTTTCCATTGCAAAATTTGTAATAGACCGAGTTCTAGACGAATTTATTTGTCTTTGCCATTCATCAGAATTTTGTTGAGGATTTAAAACTCTTTGAGAGCCATCTAGTGGTGTTATAATTTTTGGTAAAGATGGAACTGTTGAAGCAGATGCTATTTCATGAGCTGCAGCTTGTGTTGTATAAAAAACAAAATCATTATTATTTTTATCCCCTGTTGGTTGACGAATTTCTAATAATTTTAATATTAACGGAGGGGGGATTTTTTTGTATGTTGTAATTGTATTGGGTAAATTATAATGCTTTAAGGTTTTATTGTGCGCCCCGTCATCATATCCATAAGGCAGCACTTCTAATTCCTCGTCCCTCCATTCCCCCCAATTAATTATCCTTGCTTCTCTTTCGTTTTCTAAAGGTTCTTCATATAGTTGTTTCCAATAGTTAAAGTTTGACCGAATGTCTTTTGTAATACTCTTTTGGCAATATTTTATTTCAACATCTGTTGGGTTTTCTCTTTGGATAATTCCCTCATTTAATTCACTTAATAACTCTTCTAATTTATCAAGGATGTTTACAAACTCATTTATTTTCTCGTCACTCCCAACATTTATAACATCTTTTTGCCGGTTTAAAAACTTATCTTTTAGATAATTTAATCCTATTTCTATTTCTTCATGGGATTTAAAGTGATACGTACTCATCAAATATTTCGTTAAAATTATTATTATTAATACAATTTACTTTGTTTAAATTTATTAACCAAGAGACATCTTCGATTGCCGAATCAATTTTTGG
The DNA here is from genome assembly GCA_964435285.1 of uncultured Flavobacteriales bacterium. Taxonomy (GTDB): domain Bacteria; phylum Bacteroidota; class Bacteroidia; order Flavobacteriales; family TMED113. The sequence continues at coordinate 70,914 of CAYSYA010000009.1, read as the reverse complement.
TTTCGGGATTCCTTCAAAAGGGTATATTTTTTCACCACCTAATACTGAATACTTGTCTTTAGAAAGTTTTACTTTTGGATGTAAAAAATCAATTTTTTCATTAAAAATTTCTAAAGAAGTTGGGTCTTTTTGCAATATTTCCTTAATAGACTTAATTAAGTCTACACAGCTTTTAGAATTTACTTTATTTGAATCAGTTATCATGTAAGAAATTAAAAAACCGAATTTAAAATTTTTATTATAATCCAATTGATTCAAACTTTGAATATGATGTTTGCGTTCTTTCTGAGTTGTGGTTTTTATTTCACAAGCAAGCAGGTTATTAAACTTAAAGTCAATAGCTGAACGACCAGAGTAATGTCCGCTTTTTTCCCAACTATTGATGATGGTATAAAATGTTTTATATTTAATTGAGTTGATTCTTTTAAGTAAGTTATTTAAAAAAAATAACTCTCCCCACAAACCAATAATTTCTTCTTTTTTAGGTGGGTATTTTCTGTAAAACTGATCTGCAACTTCTTGCAAGGCAACTTTTAAATGTTCAAAATTGTAGTGGTCGAGATTGTTTTTAGTTATTGTATTTAATATATTCTTGAGGTGATTTTCTTCGTCTTTATAACTAGACTCTACAATAATATAATTATCAAATTCCGTATTGTTGTTTTCCGATTCATTAAAATCCCTTTGTACTTGAGGTTCCCCATTTTTAATTTTCACATAAATATATTCAAAATCTAATTCTTCTTTTATTTGTTCTTTCATGAGGATAAAGCCTTTAGTTTCTCCAAATGAAAGCATAATATTACCAATTTTGTGATCATCTCCCGCTACTAAATTACCAATTGTTTCTCTTTTCTTTTCTTTTAATTCATTCCAAATTTCATCATAATTTTTTTTCATATTAAATTGTTTTGTTGAATGTTACAGAAAAATTTGGCCCACCAAATGGAGTACAAACAAGGAATGTGTAAATTTCTTTTAAATTAATATAACCTTTATCTTCAGAATTTAGATAAATTTTATTTTGAGCTTGATTGTTCCTAAGTTTTTTTTGTGTAATATAATTGGGATTAAACGAATATATTAAAAACAATATGTCCTCACGTGTCTTTTCTATTAATAAATTATACTCTTCTTTATTATAGTTTTTTTTGTGAAAACTTTCTTCAAAGTCAAAAAACTTATCACCCTTATAATACAAATCATTTGTAATTTTACTTCCACCATAAAAATTTTCGAAACGATTTTCAGCAAATTTTTTTGCATCGCTTATAAAATGCTTATCCGGGCACAATTCTGGTAAAAAAGATCTTTGTGCATTAGTTCTTTTCATGAATCCGACATTAATTTTGGGAACAGCTTTCTCTTTTGCCCATAGAATCAAATAATTTTTAAATTCTTTGCATGAAACTTTATATGCATTTGGCTTATCTGTGAAGTCTTCCAAAAAATTAATAAATTTATGATAATCAATATCCTTATATAAAATTCCTCTATTTAAGTGGTTACAGCTAATATTTTTTTTATCAACATCACTAATTAATTCATTGATAGCTTTTTTATTATTTAAAATAATTTTTTCATCAAAAATTGGTTCAGTTTGAATCTTAGCTGTTCCAGAAAAATTAGAGCCCTTGGTATCATTTGAATATCTTGACTTTTGTTTACTTGTGTTCCTAAAAAAAGGACTACTTCGCATCTTAATTAAAACTTCGTTAGGTGAATTTCCCTCTGTAATTAAATTTTTTAAATTGTTCCTTAGGTCTAAATCAGATTCGCTAACATCTTGAAATAATCTCAAATTTTCTTTTATAGTGTATAATCTTAAAAAATTTAAATATTTTTTTTTATGACCAAACCATCTGCACATTTGTAAACTTGTATCTTGATTTGCTTCCTTAGTACTTCGAATGTAAATACTTGTACATAAACCCTCAATTGTCAAGCCCCTTGATAAAATGGCACCTCCGATTATTATTGCACATTTTTTAGTTCTATTTGTTGATTTTTTCGAATATTTTAAAGTGTCTTCATCGCTATTAATTACGTAAATAAAATTATTAGAATCTAAATTATTTTTTTTTGTAATTTTTATTGCTAATTGGACTAACATTAAAACTCCTTGCAATTTAATTTTTTCAGGTTCTCTATATTTTTGAAAATTATTTTCGCTCCAAAAATCTAAAATAGATTTTGCAAATCGGTTTCCTTCCATTTTTTTTACCATTTCTATGCTCAGTTTATCCCAGTTTTTTCCTAATTCTTGAAAATCATTATCACATAATTGGTTAAAACCTTTTTCAAAAAACAATCTAATGAATTTATGAGTTTCTTTTTTTGTGCTAAGATTTATCATCATTGCATGAAAAGGGAAGTCTAAATTTTCTATTTTTGCTTCATCTAAATTGCTAATATCTTTTAAATTATTTTTTTGATTTACAATGAAGTATTGGTACCACCTCATTCCACATGAAATCAGAAAATCGCAAATTGCCTGTTTAAAACTTTCAGGAATTTTTCCTGGGTCATTATTTAAATCTTTGGCAAAATCTAACTCATGTTTGTCAAGTGCAGTTGTTCGTATTTTTCCTTTATTTGGATGTTGTATGTATTCAGTTTTCCCAGTATTATCATTTTTTATATAATGAGGCCAACTGTTTTTAGCAGCAATTCTTATAATTTCTTTTTGATGATATGGTTCTGGGTGAAAAAACTCTACCCCGCCCATGTAGCTTGCTGTTTTTTTTTGTTCTGAATCTAAGTAAGTAGGCTCTAAAAGCCAAATAAAATTTTTGGGATAATTGAAGTCATCTTTATTTGCCAATAAACAGGCCTGAGGAGTGGCAGTATACGCCAAATAACAACAGTTTTCAATCGACTTATATAATTTATCTATTTGAAAAAATGTTTCAGTGGAATCTTCATCTTTTTTATAATCGTCTTCTTTAAAGTTAGCAGTATTAATACTTGCATAATCGGATTCATCATCAATTAATAAACATGGAAAAGACTTATTAAAATTTATATTTTCTTTTTTGCAGACAATTTTTAATTGATTAATAACATTATTAATAGCACGTAATTGAGAAACTTCTTTTTTAATTACAGCAATAAATTTAGGGCTTTCTCCAACAGTCTTTGAAAATTTTATATGTTGATGTAAAAAGTTTTTTAAATCATAATTATGTTCTGTTAAAAAACCCGACACATCATTTTTTTCATTAGTTATAAAACGAGTACTCTTTTGGTCAGAGAACGCGTCTTCAAATCTTTCTTGAGTTTGGCACCTTAAACTATTTTTATCACCAGCAAGTATAATGAAAAGTCCGTAACCAGCCGCCATAGCAATACTACTTGTATTTAACATGCTAACTGTTTTTCCACTTTGAACCATACCTACAACTAATCCTCTTTTTTTTTCCTTCCAGTTTTTAGGATTTTCACATCTAGATAAAATATGAAAACAGCTCTTTTGAATGTTTTCCACAGTTTTTGAATTATCTATTCCTTCGCATGATTTTTTAAGTATGGACTTGACTATTTTTGAGTTTTTAATTTCATCGTAAAGTTGACTATCAATCCAATTTTTCGAAAAAGAACGGTTGTTATCAAACAACAATTTTTTAGTTTTCGGAGGGTCACTTAGAACAATTGTCATCTTAATTTAGTTTAAGGTGCCTCGTTTTTCCTGTTCAGCTTCAATAGCTTCAAATAAAGCCTTAAAATTACCTTTACCAAAAGATTGCGCACCCTTTCTTTGAATTATTTCGAAAAATAAGGTTGGTCTATCTTCTACTGGTTTAGTAAAAATTTGAAGTAAATATCCCTCTTCATCTCGGTCAACCAAAATACTTAGATCTCGCAGTTTAATTATATCTTCATCAATTTCTCCAACACGATTAAGAACTGTGTCGTAATATGTTTTTGGTACATGTAAAAATTCAACACCTCTTTCCTGCATTTTCTTTACAGTATCAATAATATCATCAGTAGCAATGGCAATATGCTGACAGCCTGGTCCATTATAAAACTCTAAGTATTCTTCAATTTGAGATTTTTTTGCACCTTCTGCAGGTTCATTAATTGGGAACTTTATTCTACCATTTCCATTTGTCATAACCTTGCTCATAAGAGCAGTATATTGAGTCGAAATGTCTTTATCATCGAAAGTAATTAAATTTGCAAAACCCATTACATCTCGATAAAAATCTTCCCAAACATTCATTTCATTCCAACCTACATTACCTACCATATGGTCAATATATTTTAATCCAATTGGTTCTGGATTATAAGTAGACTCCCATTTTTCAAAACCGGGTAGAAAAATGCCATTATAATTTTTTCTTTCTACAAAAACGTGAACAGTATCACCATAAGTGTGAATACCAGAACGAATAACTACACCATTTTCATCTTCAATTTTTGTAGGTTCCATATAAGACTTTGCACCCCTTTTTGTAGTCTCTTCCCAAGCTTTTGTGGCATCATCAACCCACAGTGCAATGACCTTAACCCCATCACCATGTTTAGTGATATGTTCTTCAATTTCAGTGTTACCAGACATTGGTGTTGTTAACACAATTCGTATTTTATCTTGAACTAAAACATATGATGTTTTTGTTGAATCTCCTGTTTCCAATCCAGAGTATGCTAATGACTGAAAACCAAATGCAGTTTTGTAAAAGTGAGCTGCTTGTTTAGCATTACCCACATAAAATTCTACGTAGTCTGTTCCATTAATTGGAAGAAAATCCTGTGCCTTAGGAAATATTTTTTTTAATTGTTCGCTCATTATTCTATCCAAGATTTATAATATTCTCCATCATCTAAATTCATAGCAGCTTTAGTTAATTTAAGAGGCCTGAAAGTGTCAACCATTACAGCCAATTCTTGAGTTTCCTTTTGCCCTATAGATCTTTCCATGGCGCCAGGGTGTGGTCCATGTGGAATACCTGCTGGGTGTAAACTAATGTAACCTTTCTCTACATGGTTTCTACTCATAAAGTCACCATCAACGTAATATAATACTTCGTCAGAATCAATATTACTATGATTATAAGGAGCTGGTATTGAATCCGGGTGATAATCGTATAATCTCGGACAGAAAGAACAAACAACAAAAGCATCTGTTTCAAAAGTTTGGTGTACCGGTGGGGGTTGATGTATTCTTCCAGTAATTGGCTCAAAGTCATGAATTGAAAAAGCATATGGATAGTTATAACCATCCCAACCTACAACATCAAAAGGATGTGAGCCGTATACTACGTGGTGCATCATGCCCTCTTTTTTAATCATCATTAAAAAATCTCCTTTTTCATCTTTAGTAATAAGATCTTTAGGTCTCCTAATATCTCTTTCACAATATGGAGAATGTTCTAATAATTGACCAAAGTGATTTCTATACCTTTTAGGAGTATACATAGGATGAAACGATTCAACAATAAACAATCTATTGTCCTCATCATTAAATTCTATTTGATAAATAATTCCTCTAGGTATTAACAAATAATCACCATATGAAAATTCTAAATTTCCAAGCATTGTTTTCAAAGTTCCCGATCCTTTATGAACAAAAATTAACTCATCAGCATCGGTGTTTTTGTAAAAGTTTTCAGTCATTGATTCACTTGGAGCTGCTAATGAAATATGACAATCATTGTTTATAAGAATAGGTGTTCGGCTTTCTAAATAACTTTTTCCTTTAGGCAAATCAAAACCTTTTAAAAGTCTAGACTTTATGTTATTTTCAACTGCAATTTCAGGTTGCATATTTTCTTTTTTAAGAACTTCTTTTACTTGTGTTGGTCTTTGTGTATGATATACAAGTGAGGACATTCCTACAAATCCAATTGTTCCAAATAATTCTTCGTAGCGGTGTTTACCAGATTCTGATTTAAAGACAGTGTGTCGTTTATTTGGTATGTCACCTAGTTTGTGATAAAAAGGCATAGTTTAATAATTATTTGTAAATATAATTATTATCGAGAGTTAATGTTTCTTTCAGCAATATTTTCTTGCGGGCGAATACTTTTTTTAAATGAAGTTAGTGATGGTCTTTTTCTAGCTTTTCTAATTTTTCTCTGTTCATCTTTAGGAAGCTTAGACATTTCTTGACAATTTGTATTACAACAACCTTCATACTTTTCTTTACACTTTTCACATTGAATAAAAAGTAGATTACAGTCAACATAATTACAATTAGTGTAATCATCACAAGGCCCGCCACATTGATCACATGTTCCTATAACATCACTAGATATTTTTTCTCCCAGCCTATCATCAAAGACAAAATTTTTACCAATAAATTTATTTTCTAGATTATGCTCTTTAATTTGTTTAGCATAATCTATGATACCTCCATGAAGTTGATTTACATCTTTGAATCCATGATGTTTTAAATAAGAACTGGTTTTTTCACATCTGATTCCACCAGTGCAATAAAGTAAAATTTTTTCTTTTTTTTTGTCTTTTAATTTTTCTTTGATTAGTGGTAGTTCTTCTCTGAATGTATCAACATCTGGTTTTAATGCTCCTTTAAAGTGTCCAATTCTGCTTTCATAATGGTTTCGAACATCAACTACTGTCGCACCATTATTCATACACTCATTCCACTCTTTGGCAGATAAGTGTTTTCCAACATTTGTTACGTCATACTCATTATTGTTTAGGCCGTCTGCAACAATTTGTTTTTTTACTTTAATGGCTAATTTTAAAAATGATGTTTGATTTTCTTCAACAGCAATTTTAAATGGGATGTCTTCAAATCCTTTTATTGACTTAACTGATTTTACAAATTTCTCCCAGTTTGGTTTAGGGCAAGATAATTGTGCGTTGATACCTTCATGAGCAATATAAATTCTGCCCTTTACTTTTAATTCGTCCCATTTAATAAAAAGTGCTTTTCTCAAAGCGACAGGATCTTCAATTATAACATACTTATAAAAAGAGAGGGTTGTTCTTTCAAAATCTTCTTGAGCTAGTTGTTTTTCCAGATCTTTTCTCCCAAACTTATTATGTAAAATTTTATTTTTTTCACTCATCTTAAATCAAAGATAATTAATAGATTATATATTTGTTACAATATTAAAATTTATGTCATCACAAAAAAAATGTTTGGTTATTGGTTCAAATGGTCAAATAGGGACTGTCTTAACAAATCGATTGGGTGAAAAATATGGTTTTGAAAACGTAGTGGGAAGTGATTTAAGACCACCTGAAAATCAAACTAAATTTATTTTTGAGGAATGTAGCGTTTTAGACAAAAATCTTTTAGAAAAAATAATTAGTAAATATAATATTACAGATGTTTACTTACTAGCAGCATACTTATCTGCAAAAGGTGAGCAAAATATTGAAAAGGCATGGGATTTAAATATTAATGGATTACTTCATGTTTTAAATTTTGCAAAAGATAAAAAAATCCAAAAAATATTTTGGCCTAGCTCAATAGCAGTCTTTGGCCCCACAACTCCAAAAAATCATGTTGACCAGTATGCAATCACAGAGCCTACTACTATTTATGGTGTCAGTAAATTAGCGGGAGAAAGTCTATGTAATTATTTTTATAATAAATTTAAAATTGATGTGCGTAGTATTAGATATCCTGGTCTAATAGGTTGGGAATCTATGCCGGGCGGAGGAACAACTGATTATGCTGTTGACATATTTCATGAAGCAATTAAAAATGGAGAGTATACGTGCTTTTTATCTGAAGATAGAACGCTACCTATGATGTATATGGATGATGCTATAAAGGCAACCATTGGAATTATGGAGGCCTCATATGATAAAATAAAAATAAGAACATCATATAATTTATCTTCCTTGCATTTTAATCCTCAACAATTAGAAGAAGAAATAAAAAAACACTTTAAAGATTTTAAAATAATATACAAACCAGATGAAAGAGACGTGTTGGCCAAAGGATGGCCAGAGTCAATTAATGACGATTTCGCTAGAAAAGATTGGGGTTGGGAGCCAAATTTTAATTTATCGCAAATGGTTAATGATATTATCTTAAATTTGAGTAAAAGATATAAGAAATAAAAATCTAAATGCAAAATTTAAAAATACATAATACATTAAGTGGAAATAAGGAGATTTTTGAACCAATCAACCCACAGTCTGTTTTAATGTATGTATGTGGACCTACGGTATACGGTGAAGGACATTTAGGTCACGCTAGACCCGCAATAACATTTGATATATTATTTAGGTATTTAAAATTCTTAGGTTATAAGGTGCGCTATGTTAGAAATATAACAGATGTGGGTCATCTTTTAAATGATGCAGATGAGGGTGGTGATAAAATTGGAGAAAAGGCAAAAGCGTTAAAACTCGAACCCATGGAGGTGGCTCATTATTACACAAAAAAGTATCATGAGTCAATGCATAAATTAAATGTTGAGAACCCAAGTATTGAACCTTTAGCATCAGGGCATATCATTGAACAAATAGAAATGATCAAAAAAATTATTGATAATGGTTTTGGTTATGAAGTTGACGGATCTGTTTATTTTGATGTTGTAAAATATAATGAGACCAATAATTATGGAATTCTTTCGCGAAGGAAAATTGAGGATATGATGGAGAGCACAAGGGATTTAGAGGGGCAGTCTGATAAAAAAAATAAAGTCGATTTTGCTTTATGGAAAAAGGCTTCTCCAGAGCATATTATGAGATGGCCATCACCTTGGGGAGATGGCTTTCCGGGTTGGCATCTTGAATGTTCTGCAATGAGCTGTAAGTATTTGGGTGAAGAATTTGATATACATGGTGGAGGAATGGATTTAGTTTTCCCTCATCATGAAGCCGAAATAGCACAATGCTGTGCCGCGAACAATAACAAAGGTGCAAAATATTGGATGCATAATAATATGATTACAATTGGTGGGCAAAAGATGGGTAAGTCATTAGGGAATTTCATTACACTTAATGAATTTTTTAGCGGCTCACATAAAAAGTTGGATCAAGCCTACCATCCAATGGTAATAAGATTTTTTCTATTACAAGCTCATTATAGAAGCACTATTGATTTTTCAAATGATGCCTTAAAGGCAGCTGAAAAAGGATTAATTAGATTGTTTAATGCAATAAAAACTTTAAATGAAATTACACCAAAAGAAAATTCAACTATTGATATTTCTTTATATTCATCTAAATGTGATGAGGCAATGAATGATGATTTAAATACACCTATTGTTTTGTCTCATTTGTTTGATGCGGTCAAAGTAATTAATTCTAGTAAAGAGGGTAAACATGATTTATCAGTTGATGATATTGAGCGGTTAAAAGAATTATTTAATAAATATGTTATAACTGTTTTTGGATTATATAATAGTGAAGAAGAAAATAAATCATCTGACATAAATTCATTAATGTCTCTAGTTTTAGATATTAGAAATCAATCGAAAGAAAACAAAGATTGGGAAACAGCTGATAAAATTAGAGATGGTTTAAATAAATTAAATATTGAAATAAAAGATAATAAAGATGGCTCTTCCTGGAATTATAAGAAATAGTTTTCACATTTTAATATTATTGTTTTTATTCGCCTGTGAAAACAATAAAAAAAATCATACACCAGTTTTAAAAAAGGAAATAACAGAAAAGAAAGTAGATATACCTACTTTTAATGCGGACTCAGCATATTTTTTTGTAGAACAACAAGTTTTGTTTGGCCCTCGATCTCCAAATTCTAGAGCTCACCAAAAATGTGGAAATTATTTAGTATCAAAATTAGAAGAATACGGAGCAAAAATGTTTATACAAGAATCCGTTGAACAAAGATTCGATGGAGAAAAACTTAATATGAAAAATATAATTGGTTCTTTTTCACCAGAAAAAAATGAAAGAATATTTCTTTGCGCTCATTGGGACTCCAGATTTGTTGCAGATCATGATACAATAAGAACTAAGGAACCCATTGATGGTGCTAATGACGGTGCTAGCGGTGTTGGCGTTCTATTAGAAATTGCTAGACAGATTTCTATGAAAAAACCTGAGATAGGTGTTGATATTATTTTCTTTGATTTAGAAGATCAAGGTGAAGGAGGAACTGGCGATGTTTTAAGTTGGTGTATTGGCTCTCAGTATTGGTCTAAAAACCCTCATATCAAAAACTATAATGCTGAATATGGAGTTTTACTTGATATGGTAGGTGGGCCAGGAGCAATTTTCACCCAGGAAGGGTACTCTGTTGAATTTGCTAAAGACATTGTGGAAAAATATTGGAATCAAGCTATTGAGTCAGGTTATTCAGATTATTTTTCTTTTGAAATAACTCCCGGAATAATTGATGACCACTTACCAATAAATGAGATATTGCGAATTCCAACTATTGATATTATTGAATATGATTCTTCTACTAAAAGTCAATTCAATAAATTTTGGCATACCCATGGCGACGGCATGAATAATATTTCAACTGAAACCTTAAATGCTGTTGGTCAAACTGTAATGGATGTGGTTTATAATGAATAGTCTCATTTAAAGTCCCATGGTTTTTGTTTTAGAGGATTTAACCACGAATTTGTTTTATGACTCAAGCTAGAAATTTTTGTTAAGTCTATTTTAGGACTAAATAGAAGTTCAGATTTTCTACCCATAAATCCAATTTCACATTCTCCATGTATTATAAAATCAAAATTTTTATTATTGATAGATTCTTGAAATTTATCCTCAATTTTTTTAGCAAAAACAGGTATCATATTTGGGTAGTAAATTAAATTAGTTTTTTGACGATCAGTAAGAATTATATTTGCCTTATTTATATTTCCTAAATGGAATGTTGAAACAGTATCTCCATTTGAAGTTAAGACTGTAAAATTTATTAAGCCAGGCTGGGTAACAGGTTCTTTATACATATTTTTTAGTCTCCATGAAAATCTTTGCCCAATGCCATTGTAATCAACATAGCCCTTGAAAAAAAAATGTCTAAATGGAATTATAATTTGTAATGATAAGAATATAAGCAATAAGTATGTAAGATGAACATTTAAGTTTTGCCTACTTAGTATTCTTGCATTGTTTGTTAAAAGCCTCTCTTCAATCCAACTAGGTTCTATAAAAAGAATTAAAGTAGCAATCATTATGAATGGGAAAAATCCAATTTCACCACCCACTAAAAGAAAAATAATGAAATTTAAAACGTGAAAAAAAATAGAAAAAACTATACCATAGTTTCTTGTTTTTTTAAATAATAAAATAGGACCAATAAACAAATCAAAAAATAAACCTAAATATGAAAGTAAAGGAATTAAAAAAGAACTTTCTTTTAACCCAGCTTTAGACAAGATAAATGTCATAGGTTGAACATCATATAACCAGTATGGATTTAGTTTATTTATTCCAGCAATTATGTACACTGCAACAATCAAAAAAATTAGTGAGTATAAATGAAATTGAGGCACTCTAACTTTTTCAATTCTAGAAAAAGGGCTTTTTGAAAAAAGTAATAGAAAGCAAATTAAAGAAATTAAATAATAATGATTATTAAAATATCCTTGGCAAAGTACCCAAAGGTAAGTAAAGGATAAAAGGTAAATTACTAGTCCAATTTTATAAAATTTATTAATTATCATTAGTATTGGACTAATTACTAATAATCCATTTAAGCCATAAATCATGAGATTATCGCTAAGGGGTGTGACATTTTTAATAAATGGAAATAAAAAAGTAGGATCAATAATATTTTTCTGAATAAATCCAGTTATAACCCAATAAATACTTTGCAAAGAGAGAACTATCCCAAAAAGAATTCTAAAAATAGAAATAGTTATCCCCGATACTTCAATACTCAAATAAGAAATTAGTTTCTTCAAATTAATATTTAAAATAAATTTTACATCTAATGTATTGTTTTTTAATTAAATTTAATGATATACACTATGATAACCCAGGGAGAAAAAAAACTTTTTTTACTAGATTCATATGCTCTAATATATAGAGCTTACTTTGCATTTATTAAAAATCCGAGAATAAACTCTAAAGGATTAGATACATCAGCAGTCTATGGTTATTTGAATAGTTTATTAGAATTAATTAGAGAAGAAAAACCAACTCATATTGCTACAGTTTTTGATTTAAAAGGACCAACATTTAGACATGAAAAATATCCTGAATACAAAGCAAATAGAGATGCTATGCCTGAAGGAATTTCTGGAGCTATACCATATATTAAAATGTCTTTAGAGGCCCTGAATATTCCACAAGTGTCTTTAGAGGGTTATGAAGCCGATGATGTAATAGGAACTTTGAGTAAACATGCCGATAAAGAAGGGTTTAAAACATATATGGTTACACCAGATAAAGATTTTGGTCAATTAGTTACTGCTAACACCTTTATATATAAACCAGGTACTCGTTTTAGTGGCCCAAAAGTGATGGGTGTGGATGAGGTTTGTGAAAAATTTGGACTAAATAATATTAAACAATTTATTGATTTTCTAGGTATTATGGGCGATAAGTCTGATAATATTCCAGGCGTGTTTGGGGTAGGAGAAAAAACTGCACAAAAATTAATAACAGAGTATGGTTCAATTGAACAGGTTTACGAAGGAATTGATAATATTAAAGGAAAATTAAAAGAAAAATTAGAAACCTCTAAAGAAAATGCATTTTTGTCTAAAGACTTAGTTACAATCAATACAAATGCGCCAGTTAAATTTTCTTTTGATGATTTCAAAATTAAAGAACCCAATTTTCAACAAATTGAATTATTATTCAAAGAGTTAGAGTTCAATAATATTCTAAATAGAGTTAAAAAAATATTTAATTTTTCTAATGATGATGAACATCAAGTAAAAAGTAAAATAGGTTTACAAACAGATCTTTTTTCTCAATTAGAAGACGAAAATATTAAAGAAAGCGGCTTTAAAAAATATTTTAAAGATGTGATTAATATTGAATCAATTGAAGACTTAAATAGATTTAAAAAAGAGTTAAGTAATTATGAAAAAATATCTGTTCAAGGTTTTAAAAATAATTACGGAAAATTAGTTATTAGTATGTCTTTTGATGGAAAGTCTTTATATATATTAAATGAAAATAATGAAGAAATAGTAATAGAAGTTATTCAAGAATTTTTACAAGATTTATTTATTCAAAACATAGATATAGTATGTTTTGATATTAAAAAATTGTGGAATATTATAGGACTAAAATTCCAGTCAAATATTAATAAAAGTCTATTTGATATTATGTTGGCGGCTTATATTGTAAATGCAGATGAAAGAAATGAAAACAACACTTTGATTAAAAGAATTTTAAAAATTGATTTAGATTATAATTCAAAAAACTACGAAGAATTTGAGCAATTTAATTTCAATTTAACAGTACTAAATTTAAAATTGTATAATGAACTTTTAATAAGCTTAAAAGAGTCGGGGACGGTTGAATTATTTAGCGAAATTGAAACTCCTTTAATGTTTGTTTTATTCCAAATGGAACAGGCTGGATTTAATTTAGACAGAGAAACATTAGCAAATTTTTCCAATAAACTAAAATCAGAAATTGACAATATTAGGCAGGATATATTTAAGATAGCAGGAAAAGATTTTAATATTTCATCTCCAAAACAATTAGGTGACGTACTATTTGTTGATTTAAATTTAGATAAAAATGCTAAAAAAACTAAAACAGGACAATTTTCAACCTCAGAACAAAATTTACAAAGTTTAAGAAATAATCATCCTATTATTGATTTAGTTTTAAATTACAGGTCTTTGGAAAAATTATTCTCAACTTATGTTGAGGCATTACCTAGTTTAGTAAATGTTAACACAAACAAAATTCACACTACATTTAATCAAGCTGTTGCGGCCACGGGAAGGTTGAGTTCAAAGGAACCTAACTTGCAAAATATTCCTATACGAACTAAGTATGGTCAAGAAATTAGAAAAGCGTTTATTCCATCTAAAAATAATTTATTATTAGCAGCTGATTATTCGCAAATTGAATTAAGGTTAATTGCTGAATTTAGTTCAGAGCCAACCATGACTAAGGCATTTTTAGATGATAAAGATATACATTCCATAACTGCTTCAAAACTATTTAATGTTCCATTTGAAAGTGTAACTAGAGAAATGAGATCTAATGCTAAAACTGTCAATTTTGGAATTATTTATGGAGTTTCTGCTTTTGGCTTAAGTCAGCAAACTAATTTATCAAGAAAAGAATCGTCTGAATTAATTAATACGTATTTTTATCAGTATAAAAATCTAAAAACATATATGAATGAACAAGTAGCTTTTGCTAGAAATAATGGTTACGTTGAGACTATTTTAGGTCGAAGAAGGTACTTGAGGGATATAAATTCTAGAAATGCGTTATTAAGAAGTCATGCAGAAAGAAATGCAATTAATGCTCCTATTCAAGGATCAGCAGCAGATATAATTAAAAAAGCAATGATTAGTATTTATAATGATTTTATTTCTTTAAAATTAAAATCTAAAATGATTCTTCAGGTTCACGACGAATTAATTTTTGATGTAGATATTAGAGAGAAAGAAATTGTTGCAAAAATTGTAAAAACTAGAATGGAAAGTGCTTATGAAACTAAAATACCTTTGAAAGTTGAAGCTGGATTTGGAGAAAATTGGTTACAAGCTCATTAATTTTTTTTATTATAAATAGTATATAAGAGTAATAAAGCAGCAATACCCACAAATGTATTTTGACCCAATCTTCCAATTACCTTTGAGATATTACCAACAACATCCCAACCTAAAATAGGTTCTCCAATAATTAATTGAACTGTAATACCCAAACATAGAAAGCTAAAAGCCATGGGTGTAGCTTCTTGTATAATTTTATTAATATTTTTTATTATATTTTTCATAGTAATTAAAAGTGAACTTAAAAACCCGCTTATTTATAAGCGGGTTTTTTAAGAAATAATCAAAATTATTTTTTGATTAGTGATAGTACTACTATAAGAGTTACTAGTCCAGCAAATCCTCCGTTTGCAAAATCGGTAACAAATCCTTGGATATTACCAATTACGTCCATTCCAGCACCCATTGCTTCTCCTAATAATACTTGAGCTACTATTCCTAGCCCTAAAAGCGACATAAACAAACCAGCTAAGCCAGCTATAAAGTCGCCAAATGATTTAAATACTGAATTCATAGCATTCGTTTTTTTGGTTAAACATTTCAAATTTATATAGTCTTATGCTATTTTTCTAAAATATCTACATCAATAACTAAATTTTTGAATTATTTAAATTTATGTGTTTTTTTTTCTGGATAACATCAACTACCTCTGTTATTTAATTTTAATCAAAATATTATTAGCTGTATTTATTAACATCAAATAGTGAATTAAAAAAAACATATGTAATCAGCTGATAAACAGAGGATTATGTTTTAATTTTAATATAAAATAATTCAAAATAACGAAAACAGTGAAAAATCAAAATTTTATTGTTTTGATTATATATTTATGTATTAATTTCGACGAATTTCTTAATATCTTTTGAAGATCCAAATAGAACTAAAATATCATTTTCATCTATTATAGTTTCAGCATTGGGTATGCCGTAAATATTATGCATTATTTCATTTTCGTCATTAATTCTTCCTCTAAGAATTGTAATTAAGTTTAAACCAAAATCTTCCCTCAATTTAATTTCACCTAGTTTTTCACCATGAAGTTTTTTAGGGGATTTTATTTCAGCTATTAAAAAATTATCAGGTAATTCAAGGCTAAAAACGATATTAGGATTTAATAAACTATTTGTAATACCTTTTCCAATTTCATCTTCTGGAGACAATATCTCTTTTATACCCAATTTTTTTAATATTAGCCTTTCATTCTCACCCATAACTCTACCAACAATTCTTTTAATAGAAAGTTCCGTCAAAATGTTTACACATAATATCATTGATTTAAAATCTTCACCAATCGCAACAATTACAGCATCCATTTCTTCAATATTCTGATTCACTAATGCCTGTTTGTCAGTTGCATCTACAGAAACAGCATATGAAACAAATTCTTTTATTTGTTCAATTTTATTAATGTCTTTATCAATAGCAATTACTTCTGCCCCTTTTTTAGATAGAGCTTTGGCAATAGCCATACCAAATTGTCCAAGACCTATTATTGCAAACTTATTTTTCATATTGTCAATATTTTATTTTAATTTATTAAAAGATTTTGATAAATCATTTATAAGGTCTTCATGATTTTCTATACCAACACTTATTCTGATTAATGATTCAGTAATTTTATTTTTTGCTTTTAATTCATCTGAAAGACTTGCATGAGTCATTGAAAATGGATGAGAAATTAGAGATTCTACCCCTCCTAAAGATTCTGCTAGAGTAAAAACTTTAAGGTTTGATAAAAACTTTTTAGTATAAGAAAATGAATTTTTCTTTAATTTAAACGACACCATTCCACCGAAGTCCCTCATTTGCTTTTTTGCTATCTTGTGATTTGGATGGCTTTTTAATCCTGGCCAGTAAATTTCTTTTACAAGTTTTTGGGACATTAAATAATCAACAATTTTTTTTGCATTAAAGCAGTGCCTTTCCATTCTAATATGTAAAGTCTTAATACCTCTTAAAGTCAAAAAACAATCCATTGGTCCGGGAATTCCACCACAACTTTTTTGAATTAAATATAATTTATCCGAAAGATTTTTTTTATTAGTTACAAGAGCGCCAAGCACTAAGTCTGAGTGCCCGCCTAAATATTTAGTTGCAGAGTGAGTTACAATGTCAGCACCTAAGTCTAAGGGTGTTTGTAAATAAGGACTGGCAAATGTATTATCAACTACAGTTAATAATTTATTTTTCTTAGAAAAATCGGTTATTTTATTAATGTCAATTATATTCATCATTGGATTGGAAGGAGTCTCAATCCAAATCATCTTAGTATTTTTTGTAATTAGTTTTTCTAATTCATTTAGTGACTGTAAATCAGAAAATATAAACTTAAAGTTTTGTCTTGTGTAAATTTGGTTAAATAATCTAAATGTCCCCCCATAAATATCATTTGAACATATAATCTCATCTCCTGGCTTCAAAAGTCGAAGTATGCAATCAATTGCGGCCATTCCACTTGCAAATGCGTATCCATATTTTCCATTCTCTAAGCTACTTATATTTTTTTCAAGCGCTTTTCTAGTAGGATTTGAACTCCTTGAGTATTCATAACCCAAATTATTACCTGGACTTTTTTGAATATACGTTGATGTTTGATAGATTGGAGTTATTACAGCTCCCGAAGGCTTTAAATCAGACTGTAAGCCAGAGTGTATAATTTTGGTTCCAAATTTCATTATGATATAATTTAATTATTAATTGCTTTAATATCGAATTTATATCATAAATTACATTTATGCAAAAGATAAAACAAATGATTATTTAATGTTTCTAAATTAATTATAAATCAAAACTACACTTTTGTATATTGTAGTTTAATTTACTTATATGCTTTATTCAATGACAGGTTATGCGATAAAAACGCAACCAATTTTAGAAGATACATTTACAATTGAAGTTAAAACTTTAAACAGTAAATTTTTTGATTTTTCAATAAGGTGTCCAGAGGAAATTCAATCTTTTGAGGAAGAATTAAAAAAAATTTCTCAAAAAAAACTTCTTCGTGGAAAAGTCGATATAAGAGTTAGAAAAATAAGTACATTAAAAAAAGATGAAGAAATTGAATTAAAAAAAATTAACCAAAGAATAAAGTATTTAAAAAAAATTAGTCCCAAAAGCACAAAAGAAAAATTACTAGAATTATCATTATTAATACCAACTAGTACAAACAGGACAAAAATTAAAATTTCAAAAAAATATAAAATTCAATTTTTAAAATTTTTTAATAATACAATAGATGATTTGATATTATTTAGATCAAAAGAGGGAATAGCCTTACAAAAAGAGATAGTTAAATATCTTAATCAAATAAATTTACAATTATCAAAGATTGAAAAAATAGATAAAAATCGATTAAAAAATAAAAAGAAAAAAATTAAGGAAAAGTTAGGGGAGCTATTAAAAAAAGCGAATAAAGTTAGATTAGAGGAGGAGTTAATTTACTATATTGAGAAATTAGATATTTCCGAGGAAATAGTGAGATTGAATTATCATTTAAGTTTTTTTGTTGAGCTCTTAAAAGCAAAAAATGAAATTGGAAAAAAACTTAACTTTTTAGTTCAAGAAATGAATAGAGAAATAAATACTATTGGATCAAAATCCAATGATTTTAAATTACAAAAAAGTGTTGTTTTAATTAAAGAAAAAATAGAACAAATAAAAGAGCAAATACAAAATGTGCTTTAATAAAGGAAAAGTTATTATAATTTCAGCTCCTAGTGGTTCCGGGAAAACAACTATTACTAGATTTTTATTATCCCAAAATTTAAATTTACACTTTTCAGTCTCAGTGTGTAGTAGAGAAAAAAGATCTAATGAGGTTGACGGAGTCGATTATCATTTTATAGGTTTAAAAGAATTTAAAAAAAGATTAAAAAATAATGAATTATTAGAGTGGGAAGAAGTTTATAAGGATTCTTTTTATGGAACTTTACGTGAAGATGTAATATCAAAATTAGATTCTGGAAAAAACATAATATTTGATATAGATGTAAAGGGAGCATTGTCATTAAAACGATTTTTCAAACATCAATGTTTTACAATATATATTGATGTTCCAAAGCAAGTAATAGAGAGGCGTTTAAGAAATAGAAAAACAGAGTCTGAAAAAGATATAGTTAGCAGACTTTTAAAAGTAAAAAAAGAAAAAATGTTTATGCCACAATTTGATAATGTTGTTGTTAATATTGATTTAGATGAATCAAAGAAAGAGGTATTATTTAGTGTTAAAGAATTTTTGAAAAAATAATAATGAATATTGGTTTATTTTTTGGTTCATTTAACCCAGTTCATTTGGGGCATGTAAACGTTATTTCAAAAATTCTAAATGAAGAGATTTTCGATCAGTTGTGGATAATTTTATCGCCTAGAAGTCCTCACAAAACCCATGATTTAGCAAAAAAAAACCTAAGACTCAAAATGTTAGAGTTAGCTTTTAATAAATTTAAAAATGTACTTATCAGTGATGTTGAGTTTAAGCTTAGTGAACCAAATTTCACATTTAACACATTATCTTTCTTGACCTCTAAATTTCCAAGTTATAAATTTTCAATTATAATGGGTTCAGATAATTTACAAAATCTTCATACATGGAAAGATTATAAGAAAATAAATGAAAATTTCTTTATTTATGTATATCCTCGTGGAAAATTTGAAATCAAAAATAAATTAAAATATAAAAATGTTATTAATTTAACTCTTCCCAAATTAAATATTTCTGCAACTGAAATAAGAAAAAACATTTCAATAAATTTACAAGAAGCAAAAAAAAATCTCCCTTCAGAAGTCTATAGTTACATATTAAAAAATAGGCTATATTAACTTTGGCATGATAATTGTATATATTTATTCAGATAGTATTGGGGTGTGAAAGCAGAGCATGTACAATTAAATTAGGTGCTACTATATTTGTACGTGTTCTGCTTTCCTATTTAAATATTGGCAATTATTGATTCAAAAATTAATTTTCCGTCGCTGTTGTTTAAATTAGAATCACATGCTCTTTCAGGATGAGGCATCATTCCAAAAACATTTTTTGACTTATTACATATTCCAGCTATATTTTTAATTGAACCATTTGGGTTGTTTTCCATATTTACATCTCCGTTTATATCGCAATATTTAAACATAATTTGTTTATTGGAAATAAGTGATTTTAATGTCTTTGGTTCCGCATAATATCTACCTTCTGCATGTGCTATTGGAATCAATAAAGACTGTTTCGAACTGATTTCTTTTGTCAGCAAACACGAATTACTAGATTTAATATAAAGGTTTTTGCAAATAAATTTTTGATTATTATTTCTAAGTAATGTTCCTGGAAGTAAATTTGTTTCGCAAAGAATTTGAAAGCCATTACAAATACCCATGACATAACCTCCATTGTTAGCGTGCTCTATAACAGACTTCATAATTGGTGAAAATTGAGCAATAGCACCCGATCTCAAATAGTCCCCATATGAAAATCCACCTGGGAGTATAATAAAGTCACATTTTTTCAAACTTGTTTCTTTGTGCCATAAAAATTCTACTTTTTGATTTAAGTTAGTCTTCAGATTATAAAACATATCATGGTCACAGTTTGAACCAGGGAAAACGACTACACCAAATTTCATTTTTTTTAATTTAAATTTACTATTAAGTTAAAATAGATTTTTAGTAAAACAATTATTTACTTGTAGATATTTATAAAAAACTTATTTTTGTTAAATCAATATTTAAGTTATGACAGATTTCTTTAATACGTTAGCAAATATTTTTGAAAAATCATTTGAAGTACTCCCCTTTTTAGGAAATTACGCAAATTATTTTTTTATTTTTTTGGCATGTATAGCATTTATTATTTCAGCAAAAAAATTTATTTAGCAATCAAATCTGATCCGATATCTTTTCTGTAGTACATTCCTTCAAAATGAATGTCGTTTACTAAATCATATGAATTTTTTAAAGATAATTTAATATTATCTCCTAACCCACCAACTGCGATTACTCTCCCGCCGTTTGTTAGTATTTGATTATTTTTATGAATCGTTCCTGCGTGAAAAATAAGATTTCTATTATCCAATTTTTTAATTCCTGAAATAGGAAGTCCTTTAGAATATTTTTCGGGATAACCTTTAGATGTTAAAATTACAGCACTACAATACTGGTCGTTAATTTCTATTGTTTTTTTATTAAATGCATCAATATCATTAAGTGTAGAAAACAAATCAAGTAAATCTGATTTTAATCTTGGTAATACAACTTGTGTCTCAGGGTCACCTAAGCGAACGTTATATTCTATAACTTTAACTTCTCCTTCTTTGTAAATTAGCCCAAAGAAAATGAATCCATTATATAATATATTTTCCTTTTTTAATCCTTCAATAGTAGGTTTAATAACTGAATATTCTATTTTTCTCATTAAGTCTTTGTTGACAAACGGGACAGGAGATACTGATCCCATTCCCCCCGTGTTTAAACCAGTGTCACCTTCACCAATTCTTTTATAATCTTTCGCAGTAGGTAAAATTTTATAATTTAATCCGTTTGTAAGAACAAAAACAGAGAGCTCAATACCAGATAAAAATTCTTCAATAAGTACTTCATTACTTGCTTCACCAAATTTCTTTTCAATAAGCATTTCTTTCAATTCTCTTTCTGCATCTGTAAGATTATCTAAAATAACTACTCCCTTTCCAGCAGCAAGACCATTTGCTTTCAAAACGTATGGTGGAGATAATGTTTTTAAATAACTTAATCCTTTTTCAAATTCATTCATTTTAAATGAAGCATATTTTGCAGTCGGTATATCATTTTTATGCATAAATTCTTTTGCAAATTTCTTACTTCCTTCTAGCAAACTACCCTTCTTAGATGGCGCAATAATTATTAGTTCAGGGAATATAGGATTAAGATAATCAAATATACCTTCTACAATTAAATTTTCAGGGCCAACAACTAAAATATCAATATTATTATTGAGAATAAATTCTTCAATATTTTTAAAGTTGGTGACGTTTATATTTACATTTGTTCCCAATTCACTAGTACCCGCGTTTCCAGGCGCTATAAATAAAGATTCTAATTTATTACTTAAGGATAACTTCCATGCAATTGCATGCTCTCTTCCACCTGAACCAATTAATAGCACTTTCATATATTTAATTTTCTGAAATTGTTAATGTGTGAAACACATCCTGAACATCCTCATCCTCCTCAAATTTTTCAATCATATTTAAAATTACTTTAGCCCTGTCTGCGTTCATTTTTTTTGTTTCAATGGGGATTCTTTCCAATTTAGATATTTTTGGAGTTAAGTCTAGCTCTTCTAGTTTTTTTTGCATTAATCCAAAATTTTCGAATGAAGTAGTAAAAAAATAAGACTGGTCCTCTATATCAAAATCTTCAAGTCCACCGTCAATTAATGACATTTCAAGTTCTTCTTCATTAAACGGAACAATTTTTTTATCTAACTCAAAAATTCCTAATCTTTTGAATAAAAATTCTAAAGATCCATTTTTCCCTAGTTCACCATTAAATTTATTGAAAATAGCTCTAATGTTAGCTACAGTTCTATTAATGTTATCAGTTGTGCACTCAATAAAAAAGCCAATTCCTCCTGGGCCGTAACCTTCATATGTAGTTTCTATATAAGATCCAGAGTCTTTGGACGCCGCTTTCTTAATTGCTCTTTCAATAGTGTCCTTAGGCATGTTTACCCCTTTGGCATTTTGAATTGCAGTCCTGAGTCTTGGATTTGAGCTTAATTCATCACCACCTTCTTTCACAGCAACGTAAATATCTTTAATACAACGGGTGAAAATTTTACCTCTTTTTTTATCTTGCGCTCCTTTTCTGTGTTTAATGTTTGCCCATTTACTATGGCCAGCCATATTAGTTTCTTTTTTCTAAATAATCAACAGTCCCGTTTCTTTTATTTAAATAACTATCGTCGTTATCTTTAGTAGATTGGGGAATGTACTCAGCATCTTCTTTCATTGAGTTATCGTTCTTCTTTTTTCTGTCTTTTTTAACTTTGTCTTTTTTAACTTTTACTTTATTGTTTTTATCGTTATTAGTTTTTTTAGTTTTATCATCACCTCTTCCCATAAGGATTAAGATACCTAAAACAATAATTACTAAAATAGCAATCCTACGACCATTAGAACTAGTTTCGATTTGAGGCTCTACTATAGGTTTAGCTTTTTTTGTTGAAGTTTTCTTAGTTGTTTTTCTTTTAGCTGCCATTTTTTCTGGTTTTAAATTAGTCAACAAATATAATAAAACTATTCATTTAATTTTAATACAGCTAAAAAAGCGGATTGAGGGATTTCAACGTTACCAAGTTGCTTCATTTTCTTTTTACCCTTTTTTTGTTTTTCTAATAATTTTCTTTTTCTAGTGATATCTCCTCCATAGCACCTTGCCGTTACATCTTTCCTAACAGCTTTAACTGTTTCCCTTGCAATTATCTTAGAACCTATGGCGCCCTGAATCGCTATGTCAAACTGTTGTCTTGGAATTAAAGTTTTTAGTTTGACGCACATTTTTTTTCCAATGTTGTAGGCGTTGTCTCTGTGAATTAAAGAAGATAATGCATCTACCTGATCACCATTAAGTAGAATATCTACTTTTGTTAAATGAGTAATTTGCATGTTTAATGGTTGGTAATCAAAAGAAGCGTATCCTTTTGAAATACTCTTAAGTCTATCATAAAAATCAAATACAATTTCAGATAATGGCATTTCTAAAGAAATTTCCACTCTGTTTGTGGTTATGTATACTTGATTCTTTAACACACCCCTTTTTTCAATACAGAGTGTCATTATAGGTCCAATAAATTGACTGTCTGTAATTATTTGTGCTTTAATAAATGGTTCTTCAACTTTTTCTAAATGGTTAGCTTCAGGTAAATCTGATGGGTTATTAACTTGAATAACATCACCTTTTTTAGTGTGTGCGTAATAAGAAACATTAGGAACAGTAGTTATTACATTCATATTAAATTCTCTATCTAATCGTTCCTGAATAATTTCCATATGCAACATTCCTAAGAACCCACAACGAAAACCAAATCCTAAAGCCATTGAGGATTCTGGTTCAAACGTAAGAGATGCATCGTTTAACTTTAATTTTTCCATAGAGTTTCTTAACTCCTCGTAGTCATCTGTATCAACAGGGTATATTCCAGCGAATACCATCGGCTTTACATCTTCGAAACCTTCAATTGGCTTTTCGCATGGATTTTCATACGAAGTTATTGTGTCACCTACTTTAACTTCATTAGCATCTTTAATTCCAGAGATAATATATCCAACATTTCCCGTAGAAATAGTTTCACTTTTTTCTTGTTTGAATTTTAATATTCCAACCTCATCAGCATTGTAAGATTTTCCTGTAGCAAAAAATTTTACTTTTTCCCCTTTTGAAATGCTGCCATTAACAACTTTGAAATATGCTTCTATGCCTCTAAATGGATTGTAAACAGAGTCAAATATTAAGGCTTGTAATGGTGAGTTCAATTCTCCTTTTGGCGCTGGTATTTTATCTATAATTGTTTTAATTAGTAAATCTATACCCAGCCCTGTTTTTCCAGAAGTCCAAATAATCTCTTCATTTTTACAACCAATTAAATCAATTATTTGATCTGAGACCTCTTCAGGGTTTGCGCTATCTAAATCCACTTTATTTAAAACAGGAATTATTTCTAAATCATTCTCTAATGCTAAATAAAGATTTGATATTGTTTGTGCCTGAATTCCTTGAGCGGCATCAACCACTAGAAGCGCACCTTCACAAGCTGCAATTGATCTTGAAACCTCATATGAAAAATCTACGTGACCAGGGGTATCAATTAGGTTTAAGCAATAATTTTGATTATTTTGCTTTGTTTGCATTTGAATTGCATGACTTTTTATAGTTATACCACGCTCTCTTTCTAAATCCATGTTGTCCAACAACTGATTTTGAAGATTTTTCTTTTCAATTGTTTCAGTGTATTCTAAAAGTCTATCAGCCAAAGTGCTTTTACCATGGTCAATATGAGCAATAATACAGAAATTTCTAATATAAATTTGTTTGTTAGACATGATTAATTATAAAGATTACAAAACTACTTTTTTAATTCTATATATACTTCTATTTTAATAACTATATTTGTTTTATATAACTCAAATAAAAATTTCACATGCTAAAGTACTTAGGATTTCAAGTATTAATATTTTTTTATATGATATCTAATATTATGGTTGCTCAAATTGTAGCTACTGATGATATTTATTTATGTGAACAAACAGAAGTTACTTTAGAAGCAACTGCTAACGGTATAGATGGTACTGATACTGGTATTTCTAGTGATGATACTTTTGGGGGAGTTGTTAATTTAGGTTTTAACTTTGAATTTTATGGTAATGTTTACAATCAGTGTGTTATTTCCTCTAATAATTATATATCCTTTGACACTGGAAATGCTAATGGATACTCTGGATGGAATATTGGTGCAGCTGTCCCAAATAATTTTGATGCTCCATTAAATTCTATTTTATGTCCATGGCAGGATATAAATCCAGGTATTGGCGGTAATATTCAATACAGTTTATCTGGTGAAGCACCGAACCGAGTATTTACAGTGACATTTTGTGCTATACCAATGTTTTCTTGCACTGATATATGCTATACAAGTCAGATAAAATTATTTGAAACTAGTAATATTATAGAAACGCACATTTCAGAAAAACCTTTATGTGAAACATGGAATGATGGTGCGGCAATACATGCTTTACATAATAATAACGGTACAGTTGCTAATGTTGTAACCGGTCCTGATGGAATTGAAAGAAATTTCCCAAATCAATGGACAGCCTTGGAAGATGGTTATAGATTTACCCCAAATGGTGCTAATGATTATATAATTCAGCAAATACCCTATCAACCTGTTATTACAGGAAACGTTGTAACTTGGCTTGATGTTGATGGAAATGTTGTAGGTGAAGGAAATTCTTTAACTATTAACCCAACCGAATCGACTACTTATTATGCTCAAGCGCAACTATGTGAGGGGGGTGGGTGTTCAGGTTTTGGTGGAGGAACTGTTCAAGATGAGGTCAATATATTTTTTGAAGAAATAGCTATTGATTATTCGTCAACACCAGCTTCTTGTGGTTGGGAAACTAATCCTGATGGTCAAATTTTAGCTACCCCTTCAGGAACCGGTCCGTTCGATTTTATTTGGACAAATGAGAATGGAATAGTAGTTCAAGAAACATTATCTCAGAATACAGATATTTTAAATAATATTCCGCCCGGTCAATACACGCTAAGTGTATCAACTCCTTTGGGATGTTTTGATGAAGAAAATATAATTGTTGAAATGGATGGCACCATGCCAGAAGAGGCTTTTGCGGGAGAAAATCAAGAAATTTGCTCAACTTTTTCAACTTTTTCCGCTATCACCCCACAATCCTTAGATAATTTTGGACAATGGGAGTTAATTACTGGTAATGGTGTAATAGAAGATATCAATAACCCACAATCAACAGTTTCCGGGCTCTCTATTGGTGAAAATATTTTTCAATGGAATGTGACAAACGAGTGCGGAACCAACACTGATCAAATTTCAATTACTGTTTTGGATGGTAACCCTGTTATAACTCAACCTTCAACACCGATATCTTGTCTTTTAAGTACTAATTTAAATGCCAATGTTGAAGGGGATGTTATGGTTTGGTCTGGGACAGGTCCTGGAAATATTACTTTTTCAACACCCAATAATTTATCAACCTCTGTTGTAGTAGATCAATACGGTACTTACAATTTTAATTTTATGGGGTGCGCAGGCTCTCAAACTGTCACAGTTGAATTTGTCACAGAATCCCCAGAAATAATTACACAAGAGCCAGTTTACTGTGACTTTCAAACAGAGTTAGAAGTTAATTTTATAGAAAATATAGTCGGTTGGTCTTTGTATAGTAGTCCTAATGGTTCTGATGTTATTTTTGACTCTCCCAATAGTTTAAATACTAACGTTACCGTGAATCAATATGGAACATATCAGTTTATGTTTGAAGCTTGTGATTCTTACGACATTATTCCAATAACGTTTGCTCCTGACGAACCTACGGTTATTGGGCCACAGCATCAAGATTGTGTTTTGTCAGCTGAATTAGTTGCTTACACAGAAGCAGAGAACGGAGGACCGTGGACTCAAATCTTTGGCCCAACTGGCGTTATTTTTTCAGATCAATGGTCGCCAGAAGTCCAAGTTACTGTTCCGGATTATGGAATTTACATATTTCAATATACAGCTTGTAATACTGATTCGTATATTGAAGTTGGCTTTTCTTGTGAGTTAGTTTTACCTAATGTAATTACCCCAAATAATGACGGTATTAATGATGAGTTTATAATTGAAGGACTTGACCCAAGTATCTATACTAATAGCTTGTTTACTGTGTTTAATAGATGGGGAAGTGTAGTTTATGTTGAAAGTGATTATGGTCTAAATGACGTTTGGTGGGATGGAGAGGTTATATTAGATAGTTACATTAGAGATTATTCGGAAAGCTCTGAAAAAAAACTTGTTAACGACGGAATATATTATTATGTGTTAGATGTCTTTAATCAAGCTCAAAATCAAAAAGAATATTACACAGGTCATATTACAATTTTAAAAGACTAGTTGTTCTATTAATTTGCTTAGCAAGCATATCAAATTCAAGATTTACATCTTCATTTAGCTGAATGTATTGAAATATTGTTTCAACGTAAGTATGTGGTACTATACAAACTTCAAAAAATAGCTCAATATCATTAATTTTTGAAATAGTTAGACTAACTCCATTTACACAAATAGATCCTTTTTCAAAAATTAAATTTTGGAATTTTTTTGGAAAAGTAAATCTTAAAAAAATATTTCCCTTTTCTTTATTAATGAAGCAGCATTTTCCTATGCAGTCTACATGACCTTGAACAAAATGTCCACTAATTCGGGAATTAACCATTAAACTACGTTCTAAATTTATTTTATTGCCAACTTGAATTTTCCCCAAGTTTGTTTTATTTAATGTCTCTTTAACGCAGTTTACTTTGTATATATCTCCTTTAATTTCAGTTACAGTTAAACAGACTCCATTGTGAGCCACACTTTCTCCAACGGACAATTCACTAGAAAATTTTGATGAAATATTAATATTAAAATTAGATAAATCATTTTCTACCTTAATTACTTCGCCTATAGTTTCAATGATTCCTGAGAACATATTATTTTTTTAATTTATTCATCTAAAATAATTACTTTAGATGAATAAATTTACTAATAAGATTATGATAAAAATATATTTATCCGACAAAAAAAAAAATTTAAAGCCTGAACTAAATAAAGTTGTAGTCCCTTTAATTGGAACATTTTTAGAAATTAGAAAAGAAGCTGTTAAAATTTTTGATTGGCTTAAAGCAGTTGAAAGAAGACAAGTTGATTTTCTTGCTCACAAATTAATTGGAAAAAAATTAGAAATAGAAATAATTGATAAAGTAAAAAATAAAAAAAAAGTCGCAGTTTTCTTAGAGAGCATTTTATTGTTAAATTATAAATTCGAAAAGTATAAAAAAAACAAAAAGCCAAACTTTAAAATTAAGTACCCAAAGAATAAATTTTTTAAAAAAGAAATTATTGATGGGGTTTTTTTTGCCAGGGACCTAGTAAATGAACCTCTATCATATTTAACAGCACAGCAATTATCAAAAGAATTAAAAACAGCCTCAGAAACTTCTTATTTTCAATTAGAAGTTTTTAATCAAAAGAAAATAGAATCCTTAGGTATGGGAGGGGTTTTAAGTGTTAATAAAGGATCTGTCAATCCCCCCACTTTTAATATAATAACTTATACGCCAAATAAGAAACAAAAAAAACCAATCGTTTTAGTAGGGAAAGGAGTAGTCTATGACACTGGAGGTTTAAGTTTAAAGCCTACGCCGAACTCAATGGATTGTATGAAAAGTGATATGGGGGGAGCAGCAACTGTTGCTGGAGTTATTTACGCAATTTCAAAAATGAAATTAAATATAAATATTGTAGGATTGATTCCAGCAGTTGAAAATAGACCTGGTGGTGATGCCTATGTTCCAGGCGATGTAGTTACTATGATGAATGGTAGTACAGTTGAAGTTTTAAATACAGATGCAGAAGGTAGGATGATTCTTGCAGATGCATTACATTACGCTAAAAAATATAAACCAAGTTTAGTTATTGATGTGGCTACATTGACAGGGGCAGCAGTTAGAGCTGTTGGAAAGTATGGAATTGTGGCTATGGGTAATGTAAATAAAGAGATATTTGATCTACTTGAAAAATGTGGAGAGAATACTAGTGAGAGAATAGCATTACAACCCTTTTGGGATGAATATTCAAATGAGTTAGAGTCAAGTATAGCGGATTTAAAAAATATTGGTTCCTCAGATGCTGGGCACATAACGGCAGGTAAATTTTTGGAGCACTTTACTAAGAATAACAATGAAAAAAAAATGTATCCATGGATACATTTAGATATAGCAGGTACTGCATTTTTGAGCTCTAAATATTTTTTATATCCAAAGGGAGGAACGGGGTCTAGTGTAAGATTATTATGTGAATTTATAAAAGAGGTTTCAAAAAAAGATTACTTGTAAATAAATACTATATAAAGATTTAAAATTTTATTTAATGAATAATTTAACTAAAATAGGTATTACTACTGGAGATCTTAATGGAGTCGGTCTTCAGTTGTTAATCCAATCTTTTAAAGATACTTTAAATATAAGTGAAAAATTTAAGCTGATATTATTTGCAACTAAGTCTTCATTTGAGTTTTACATGAAGCTATTAAATGTTAATGAAATTAATTATAGTGTCATATCTAATCTAGAAAAGTCAAAACCAAATCAGATTAACATTTATGAATGTTTTCCCTCTCATTTATCAATAAATCCTGGCAAAATCACAAGCGAATCAGGCTTAGCTGCTTCACAATCTTTAGCTGTCGCCTCAAAAAATTTAATAAATAATAAAATCAATGCTCTTGTTACAATGCCTGTAACCAAGTCAAATATGTTTTTAGGTCACAAGGAAACATTTATTGGTCATACAGAATATTTAAGAGACGTTACACAGTCTAAAGAAACATTAATGGTTTTATTGACAGATAAATTAAGGGTAGCGACGGCCACAAATCACATACCGATTTCTAAAGTTTCACAATTTCTAACTAAACAGTTGCTTGAAACTAAGTTAACTTTGTTAGTAAATAGTTTAAAGAAAGACTTTCAAATTAATTACCCAAAAGTTGCATTACTGGGACTAAACCCTCACATGGGAGATTCTGGCCTGATTGGAGAAGAAGAGGAAAAAATAATAATTCCTTTGGTAAATGAATTACCTAAAAAAAATTTTAAAGTATCAGGCCCTTTCTCAGCTGATGCCTTTTTTGGAAAGGAATTATATAAAAATTTTGATGCGGTACTTTCAATGTATCATGATCAAGGTTTAATACCGTTTAAAATGAAATCATTTAACAGGGGGATAAACTTTACAGCTGGTATGAATTTTGTCCGCACTTCTCCAGATCATGGACCTGCTCTTGATATTGTAGGTTCAAAAATGGTTAACTGTGAATCTTTTATAAATGCTGTTTATTTTGCAAATAAAATATACGAAGCAAGGAATTAATTAGAAGAAAATGTTATATTTGCCTTCCAAATTTAAATTTAAATAATGGGAAGAAAGAAATTTTTGATTAACCTTCCTAGTCATTTTGGAAAAAAGACTATTTCAAATTTTAACTTGGACAAAAAGTTCTTTGAATTTTCTGATTTTTTTTTGATTGAAAATTATAGTGTGAATTTTTTAATTGAGATTGAAAAAAAAAATTCATTTTTACAACTTGATGTTGAAATAAATGGACTCATTAACACTTATTGTGACAGGTGTGGAGACCCTCTAGATTTAAGTATTAAGGCTTGCGAAACTTTTTTCTTAAAAAAAAAAACAAGCCACAATCCTCAATTACATAATGTAATTTATTTAAATCACCTTTCGGAACAACTAAATGTTGAGAATGTTTTAAAAGAATCTCTTGTTTTTTCTATTCCAAAAACAAAAGTTCATGCTTTGGAAGATTGTAACTTAGATGTAATTAAAAACTTGGAGAAATATCAAAAAAAAAGTAAAAAAAATTTATTTTCAGATTATTTAAAGAAAAAATTAAAAAAGAAGTAATATGGCACATCCAAAAAGAAGAGTTTCCAAAACTCGAAAAAACAAAAGAAGAACTCATTACAAAGCTAAGAGTGAAGTTGTATCTATATGTAAGGAAACCGGAGAGGCTCATGTTTACCACAGAGCATATACACACGAAGGAAAAATTTATTATAAAGGTAAATTATTTTCAGAATAATTTTTTTCGTAACAGTTTAATCATAACTTTATTAGCATAAATTTTTATATAAATTTTATGTCTAAATTACACTCCTGTGCTATAACCGCAGTTTCAGGCTGGGTTCCCAATGAAAAATTAACTAACGATGATTTAGCATCAATGGTTGATACCTCTGATGAGTGGATCACTACTAGAACAGGTATAAAAGAAAGAAGAATTTTAAGAGATCCGGAAAAAGCTACAGCTCACATGTCATCTCAGTCAATTAAAAGGTTGCTTAAAAAAAGAAAAATCAAGGCAAGCGAAATAGATTTGATAATTTGTGCTACCGTAACCCCTGACATGCTTTTTCCTTCAACTGCTGCAATTGTTATTGAAGAAATAGGTGCTGAGAATGCTTTTGGTTTTGATTTGTCAGCTGCATGTTCTGGTTTTCTATTTGCGCTTAAAACAGGTTCCTCTTATATAGAAAGTGGCGCATGTAAGAAAGTAATTATTGTGGGCGCTGATAAAATGTCATCTATAGTAGATTATGAAGATAGGCAAACCTGTGTGATATTTGGAGATGGGGCTGGAGCTGTTCTTTTAGAGCCTACCAAAACTCAATTTGGTATTTTGGATACTATCCTTAAAGTTGATGGGGCAGGTCAAAAGTATTTAAAACAAATAGCCGGTGGTTCGTTAAATCCTGCCACGAAAGAGACTGTAAAAAATAAAGAACATTTTATTTATCAAGATGGTAAGACTGTTTTTAAGTTTGCTGTAAGTAAAATGGCTGATGTGGCTGCAGAAATAATGAAGAAAAATAATTTAGAATCAAAAGATATATCATGGTTGGTTCCTCATCAAGCTAATTTAAGAATAATTGATGCGACTGCTCGTAGAATGGGAATAGACAATAAAAAAATAATGATTAATATTCAAAAATATGGAAATACAACAGCTGCGACTATACCCTTATGTCTGTGGGAGTGGGAGAAAAAAATGAAAAAGGGAGATAATATAATTTTAGCTGCATTTGGTGGTGGTTTTACATGGGGAGCCATTTATTTAAAATGGGCTTATAATTCTTAAATATTCAATTTTTTTAAAAAAAAATCAAAATCAATTAAAAAAAAGAATAAAAAAATGCGAATACTATAGAAAAAAATAAAAAACAATCTAAAATCAATTAAAAAAATAGTAAAATCAATTAAAAAAATAATAAAATCAATTAAAAAAGGAACAAAATCGATTAAATAAAGCAAAAAAAATTAAAAAACTTTGAATTTTTTAAAAATTAAAAAAATAGATTCAATAAATTTTTTTCATATTTTTGTTAATTTAATTTTACTTTTTGAAGTAAATAATTAAAAAAAATACGTTTTTTTATTGTTTTATACCTTTTTTTTAACATTTTTAATAAAAAAACGACTAAAATTAAAATTTTTATAAATGAATTTAAGACAAATACAAGAATTAATAAAATTTGTTGCAAAATCTGGAGCAACAGAAGTTGATGTTGAAATAGGTGATGTTAAATTATCAATCAAATCTCCACCAAAAGGTAAAATTTCTAATGTAGGAGTTGATAATGTTTCTATTCCTCAACAAATAATACCAATAAGTCAGCAAGCACCACCTGTTGTACATCAAATAACTCCTATACAATCACAAGTTGCTGAAAATACTAATACTCAAACAACGTCTAACCCAAGTTTAGATGATGAGAAAAATAAAAAAGATAAAACTGATAATAGTTTAAATTATATTTCTGTTAAAGCTCCAATTATAGGTACTTTTTATAGAAGATCTAGTCCTGATAAAGAGCCCTTTGTTAATGTTGGTGATAAAATTGAGAAAGGTCAAGCATTGTGTATAATTGAAGCAATGAAGTTGTTTAATGAAATTGAATCTGAAGTATCAGGAACAATAGTAAAAGTTTTGGTAGATGACATGTCACCAGTAGAATATGACCAACCTCTTTTTTTAATAGATCCTTCATAAAAAATTAATTATGTTTAAGAAAATTCTAATAGCAAATAGAGGGGAAATTGCCCTCAGAGTTATAAGGACCTGTAAGGAAATGGGTATAAAAACAGTTGCCGTTTATTCCAAAGCTGACATGGATAGTTTACCAGTCAGCTTTGCTGATGAAGCTGTTTGTATCGGACCTCCCTCAAGCAACCAATCTTATTTAAATATTCCAAATATAATTTCTGCTGCAGAAATAACAAATTCTGATGCAATTCATCCAGGATATGGATTTTTATCTGAGAACGCACAATTTTCAAAAATTTGTTCAGAGAACGATATTAAATTTATTGGAGCTGACCCAAAAATGATTAGTAAGATGGGTGATAAAGCCATGGCAAGAGAAACAATGTTAAAAGCAGGTGTTCCTGTTATACCTGGTTCAGATGGTATTATCAAGGATATTAGTTCTGCAAAAAAAATTGCTAAAAAAATAGGATATCCTGTGATGTTAAAAGCCACAGCTGGAGGAGGAGGAAAAGGTATGCGTGCTGTTCAACAAGAATCAGAACTTCAAAGTTCATGGGAAAGTGCAAAAAATGAGGCAAAAGCATCATTTGGAAATGATGGAATGTATATGGAAAAATTAGTTGTTGAACCTAGGCATATAGAGATTCAAATAATTGGTGATTCTAAAGGTAGAGTTTGTCACTTATCTGAAAGAGACTGCTCAATACAAAGAAGACATCAAAAGTTAGTTGAAGAGTCTCCATCTCCATTTATGACACCAGATCTTAGAAAAAAAATGGGAGAAGCAGCAATTTTAGCGGCAAAGGCAGTAAAATATGAGGGTGTAGGTACTGTAGAATTCTTAGTAGATAAAGACAGAAATTTTTATTTTATGGAAATGAATACTAGAATTCAAGTAGAACACCCTGTTACTGAAGAGGTAATAAATTATGACTTAATAAGAGAGCAAATTAAAGTTGCTGCAGGTATTAGAATCTCAGGAAATAATTATGAGCCTGAATTACATGCCATTGAATGTCGAATTAATGCTGAAGACCCAGCAAAAGATTTTATGCCTAGCCCCGGCAAAATTACAAACTTTCATGTACCCGGAGGCCATGGGGTTAGAACAGACACACATGTTTACAGCGGGTATACTATTTCTCCATATTATGATTCAATGATTGCAAAATTAATTACTGTTGCTCAAACCAGAGAGGAGGCAATTTTTAAAATGAGAAGAGCATTGGATGAATTTGTTGTGGAAGGAATTAAAACAACTATTCCATTTCATTTAAAGTTAATGCATGATAAAAACTTTTGTAAAGGAGTTTATACAACAAAATTTTTAGAAGATTTTAGTTACTAAAATTTTTATAATTTTCAATTATTTTCTCTTTAATACTTTTTTGATCAATACCACATTCTTTTTTTTGTTTCTCAGGGCTGCCGTGAGGAATAAATTTATCGGGGACTCCGAGTATTTCAATTTTTTTATGATAATTATTTTTAGCTCCAAACTCTAATATTGCCGATCCCATTCCTCCAATAACGCATCCATCTTCAATAGTAATAATACAATTGTACTTAGTAAATATTTTGTGCAACAATTTTTCGTCAATTGGCTTAACAAACCGTAAATCATATACTCCAATATTTACATTTTCTCCTTGTAACTCTTTTGCAATTTTAAAAACGTCGTTTCCAATAGGTCCAAAAGAAATACAAGCAACAATTTGTCCTTTAATTAATTCTTTTCCTGTTCCAATTTTAATTTTTTTAAATGGTGTGTTACTATTCTTCATTACACCTTTTCCTCTTGGGTACCTTATACAGAATGGACCAAAATCTTTACTTTGCGCAGTATACATTAAGTTTCGTAATTCTTCTTCGTTTCTTGGAGAAGATACAATTAGATTCGGAATACATCTTAAAAATGCTATATCAAACACACCCTGATGAGTTTCTCCATCTGCTCCAACTAACCCACCTCTATCTATACAAAAAATTACATGTAAGTTTTGTATTGCTACATCATGAATTACTTGATCGTATGCCCTTTGAATAAATGTAGAATAAATGTTACAAAAGGGAATTATACCCTCAGTTGACAAACCAGCGGAAAATGTTACTGCATGTTGTTCTGCAATTCCTACATCAAAAGCTCTAGATGGAATTTTTTCCATCATGAATTTTAATGACGATCCAGATGGCATGGCTGGAGTTATTCCAACAATTTTTTTATTTTTTTTTGCTAGTTCAATTATGGTTTTTCCAAAAACATCTTGATATTTAATGGGTTCATTTAAATTATTACTTTTACTTATTATACCAGTATCTTTATCGAAAATTCCTGGGGCATGCCACTTAGTTTGGTTATTTTCAGCTATTTCATAACCCTTTCCTTTGGTAGTTATACAATGTAAAATTTTTGGCCCAGGAATATTCTTTAATTTCTCAAGTGTATCAATTAAATTTTCCATATTGTGGCCATCAACAGGCCCAAAATACCGAAAATTAAGAGATTCAAATAAATTACTATTCTTAAGTAAACTTGATTTTAAAGCCTTTTCAGTCCGACTAACAATTTCTTTTGCGCTTGAGCCAAAATTACTTAATTTACCTAGAAGAGACCAGATTTCATTTTTTGTATCATTATAAATTTTAGATGTACTAATTTTTAACAGATATTCTTTAAGAGCGCCAACGTTTGGGTCAATTGACATACAGTTGTCGTTTAAAATAACAAGAATATTAGAATTTTCAATACCTGCATGGTTTAGACCTTCAAATGCAAGGCCTGCTGTCATTGCACCATCACCTATTACAGCAATATGATTTTTTTTTCGTTTTAATAATTTAGAAGCAACTGACATACCAAGAGCTGCGCTAATTGATGTTGAAGAATGACCAACACCGAAAGTATCATAAATACTTTCTTTTCTTTTAGGAAATCCGCTTATTCCTTTCCACTTTCTATTGGTAAAAAACTTATCCCTTCTACCGGTTAAAATTTTATGTCCATAAGCTTGATGGCCCACATCCCAAACTAGTAAATCTTTAGGTGTATTAAATACATAATGAATTGCAATGGTTAGTTCTACAACTCCTAAGCTAGCACCAAAATGCCCACCATTCACAGAAACAACATCTATAATAAATTGTCTTAGTTCATGAGCCAATTTATTTAAATCCTTTTTTTTAATTTTTTTTAAATCTTTTGGATTTGATATTTTGGAAAGAATGTCAGGCATTATATATACTTAAATATTATATACAAAAATATAATTATTAAAACACAATACTTTCTTTTTAAGAAATTAAATTCGATATTTAAATCAAATAATTTAAATAATAATGCACGTTTCAATAAAGAACTTAATTAATAACGGTAAAATTAATGATACATACTTTGTTAAAGGTTGGGTTAGAACAAAAAGAGGTAATAATCAAATTACATTTTTATCAATTAATGATGGCTCTTGCTATGATAGTATTCAAGTTGTTTCTGAAAATAAAATTGAAACTGATAAGATACACACCGGCACGAGTGTTAGAATAGAAGGAAAATTAATAGAATCCCAAGGAAAGGGCCAAAAGTTTGATTTTGTTGCAGATAAAATAGAAATAATTGGCTATTGCGATCCAGAATCATATCCAATACAACCCAAATCTCATTCATTTGAATTTTTGCGAGAAAAAGGACATTTAAGATTCAGAACAAAAACATTCAGTTCTATT
Source organism: uncultured Flavobacteriales bacterium (assembly GCA_964435285.1). Lineage (GTDB taxonomy): Bacteria > Bacteroidota > Bacteroidia > Flavobacteriales > TMED113. The sequence goes on along the minus strand of CAYSYA010000009.1, from coordinate 34,211 downwards.
TTTAGAATTCGACACGCTATTAGTTTAGCTATCCATCAATTTTTTCATGAGAAAAATTTTTATTATTTACACACTCCAATACTTACAACTTCTGATGCTGAGGGAGCAGGTGAAATGTTTAGAGCGACAACATTAGAAAAAAATAAAACAGATGTATCTAAAGATTTTTTTGCTAAAGATACTTTTCTTACAGTTTCTGGTCAGCTTGAAGCAGAACTAGGAGCTTTGGGTTTAGGGAAGGTTTACACATTTGGACCGACATTTAGAGCTGAAAACTCTAATACGTCAAGGCATTTAGCTGAATTCTGGATGATTGAACCGGAAATTGCCTTTGCAAATCTTGAAGATGTAATTAATTTAGCAATTGGAATGATTAAATATGTAATCAAGTTTGTAACAGATAATTATTTTGAGGATATAAAATTTTTAAATGAAAGGCTATTAAAAGAACAAAGTCAGTTAAAAAAAGAAGAAAGAGATGATAAAACATTAATTGATAAATTAGATTTTGTAGTAAGCGAACCATTTGAAATTATTGATTACACAGATGCGTTTAATATTTTAAAAAATTCAAAGCCTAATAAAAAAAGAAAATTTAAATATTTAATTACTGAATGGGGAGTTGATTTTCAATCTGAACATGAGAGATTCTTAGTAGAAAAACACTTTAAAAAACCGGTTGTTATTATTAATTATCCAAAACAAATAAAAGCATTTTACATGCGTCAAAATGATGATAATAAAACAGTTGCTGCTATGGATATTTTGATGCCTGGTATTGGAGAGGTAATTGGGGGCTCTCAAAGAGAAGAAAGACTTAATATTCTAAATGACCGGATGTCAGAAATGAATATTTCAAAAAAAGAATTATGGTGGTATTTAGAAACAAGGAAATTTGGAACGGTTCCTCACGGAGGATTTGGTTTAGGTTTAGAAAGGTTAGTTCAATTTATTACAGGCATGCGTAATATAAGAGACGTTATACCATTTCCAAGAACTCCAAAAAATATAGAATTCTAAAATGCCTAAGCAGTCTCTAAATCAAAAATTACTTCAAAAGTTATCTCCTCAGCAAATAAAATTGATGAAACTAATTCAATTATCTACTATTGAATTGGAAAATCGAATTGATAATGAACTGACTGAAAACCCAGCTTTAGAAAATGAAAATATATCAAATAATGAAGTGAGTGATTTTGAAGAAGATTATACAAACGATTTAGATTATCAGGAGAGAGATGTAAATTTAGACCAATATATTAGTGATGATGAAATACCTAATTATAAATTATACTCTCAAAGTTCTTACGATAATGAAGAACAAGAAATTGTTTTAAATTCAGGAAAAAATTTATTTGAAATTCTTAATGATCAATTGAGAGAGCATAAATTGAGTGAAAAGGATTATGAAATTGGGTATTATATAATTGGGTGTATAAATGATGATGGCTATTTAAATAGAAAACCTTTACAGATTTGTGATGATTTAGTTTTTTCAAAAAATTTAAATTGTAATGAACAAGAGATTTTAGAAGTTTTGACCATAATTCAATCATTTGATCCTCCTGGGGTTGCGGCAAGAGATTTAAAAGAATCTTTAATTATTCAATTGAAAAAAAAAGAAAAAAAGTCTGAAATAAATTTAGCTGTTTTAATCTTAGAAGATTATTTTGAAATATTTGTAAATAAACATTATGAGAAACTTTGCAATAAATTACAAGTTGATATAAATGTTTTAAAATCAGCTATTTTAGAAATTGAAAAATTAAATCCAAAGCCTGCAGTTGGATTAAATTCTTCTAGTCATATTCAAAGTATAATCCCTGATTTTACTGTTCAAGTAGATGAAGAAGATCATGTAGAATTTACTTTAAATTCAAGAAATGCTCCTGTTTTAAAAATAAGTAAAGAGTTTCAAAACTTAATTAGTCTAAACAAAGAAAAAAAAGGAGATATTAGTAAAGAAAATCATCAGGCTTTATTGTTTGCTAAACAAAAATTGGATTCTGCAAGATGGTTTATTAATGCAATTCAACAAAGACAAAAAACATTAATTCTAACGATGTCAGCAATTGTTAAAAAACAAAAACATTATTTTATTTCTGGTGATGAAAAGGACTTAAGACCCATGATATTAAAAGATATAGCAACGGAGATAAATATGGATATTTCAACTGTGTCGAGGGTGATTAATAGTAAATATGTTGAAACCTTATTTGGTGTCTTTTCATTAAAGCATTTTTTTTCAGAATCTATGACTAAAAATGATGGAGAAAGCATTTCTGCAAAAGAAATTAAAAATAGTATTAGAGAAATTATTAATAGTGAAAATTCTAACAAACCAATTAATGATCAAAGCATTACAGAGACGTTAAAGTCCAAGGGGTATAATATTGCCAGAAGAACAGTGGCTAAATATAGAGAACAAATGGGATTTCCAGTAGCTAGATTAAGAAAAAAAATAACGGACTAATGAAGGCTGATAGAATTCAAAATATAGCAAATATTTTTAAATCAATTGGTCACCCTTTAAGAATTCAGATTCTTAGGGCAATTCATGAACACGAAACTTTATCAGTAAAAAATATTCAAGAATTATTAAATATTGAGCAACCTGTCATATCGTTACATCTAGCAATTTTAAAAAGACAAAAAATTATTAATTCAAATAAAAAAGGTAAACAAAGTTTATATTTTATTAAAAATAAATCTGTTGTTCAAATTATACAAATTCTATATTATGATAATAGATAGGAATAAAAAAAATATTTAATTTTAAGAAAATAAAATCGTTATGTCTAAAAACAAATCAACAATGAGTCCAAAAAGACTTTTTATTTTGCTTACCCTAGCAGGTTTATTGATGTGGTTATTCAGTAAAAGCAAAGTGGAAGTAGATGTATCTATTGATACTTTGCCAAATCAAACTGAGGAGTTACAATCTGAGAAACTTGAAAATAAAGAAATTGAAGAAAAAAAAGTTGAGTATAAAGAAAAAAATAAAAAGAGAATAAAGCAAAAGGAAAAAGATAATAAAGAAAATGATTATTTAAAGAAGAGAGACTTGGATTATGATCCAAGTACAAGAAATAAATAAATACTATTATTCTTTAGTTATTAAAGTGCTTATATTATTACTTTTATTTTTAAAAGTAATAATATAATTACCTGCTTTCAGATTATTTGTAAGTACAGACTTCTCACTTTTTTTTTTCAGAGACTGGAATATTAAATTTCCAGAAGTATTATAAATGCTTATCAAGCCATGATCTTCTAAGTTAATATTTAAAAAATTGTCAACAAAGTAAGGTTTAAAATTAGGTTTTTCTAAATTTTCAAAGTTATTTAAGGTATTTAAATCTAACATAACAACACCTTGTGTATCAGTTCCAATCCACAGGGTGTTATTTATATTATCATATTTTAAGCAGTTAATTTTGTTATCAGGTAATCCTGAGTTTTCCTCATTATAGAAAGTCCAATTATTATCTACGTATTTAATTAATCCGTTTTCTATTGTACTTATCCATAAATTATAATTATTGTCAATAATGATATTTTGTAAACTATTAATAAAAAATGGAAGTCCCGGATTAGTTGAAGTGTTAAATTGCAACCAGTTACCCTCAGAAGTTTGTACTTCTAAGCCTGCAGAAGGACTTGTAATAATTAGGTTATTGTTGGAGTCAAATATAAAATCGTTAATTGTGTTATCTATAAGCCCACTATTTGTATTATTCCAATAGTAAAACTCATTATTTTCCCATGTATACATACCACCGTTTAAAGTTCCAATATATATTTTTTGATTAGATAGATTTTGAATAATTTTTTTAATATTATTTGAGTAAATTCCCTCTGTTTCAAATGTTTGCACATCCCATGAACCATTTTCGATAATAGCTAGTCCGGATGTTGTGCCAATCCAAGTTTTACCACCATCTTCAAATAGAAGACTTTTAGCCATATTACTTGGGATAAGAGAGTTATCTGTATTATAGTACTCCCAATTTTCATCCGTGATTTCTTCTGGTAAAGAATTATATTCCAATATAGAGATACCATTAGTTGTACATATCCATATATCTCCACTATTATTTTTTTGAATATTAATAATTTCGTTTCCTATAAGACCAGTATTTGGGTCCGTAACTTCACTGAACGTAGACCAAGTATTATTGGGAAAATTTGCATTATCAATATTCAAAATACCTAGCCCAAATGATGTTCCAACGAAAATATCTCCACTTGAGTTAAATGAAGACCCAAATTCTATAGAGTTGACTTGGTTGTAGGGAATGTTTGAATTAGATGTGTTAAAACTTACCCAATTAATTTGAGAATAAATTTGAGTAGTTATTAACAATAGATATACTAGTTTCATTTATACTTTATAAAAAAAGCCCTCTTCTAGAGGGCTTTTTCTTAATTAAACATAATTGGTTTTGTTTTGACTCCTTTAGAAGATTTGACTTTAATAAAATATAATCCACTAGAATATTCTTCAATATTTAAATTTATTGGTTCATCAAAATTATCAATTTGTATGTTTTCAATTTCTTCTCCAATTTCATTAATAATTGTTATTAATGTAGATTCATTTAAATTAAATCCTGGCTCAATACTAACTTGTTTAAAAGCAGGATTTGGAAAAAAATCAAAATCTAATGAACTTGATTCCTCAATATTAGAGTTATTATTATTTACGATTACGTCAACTTCCAATAAATCGCTAGAGCAAGACACTCCTCCAATTTCCCATTCATTATTTATTTTCCAGTCATAAAAATAATAATAGTATGATGTACTAAATCCTGCACCTGCAATATTATTACCCTCATTGTTATAATATCCATCATTAATACTTACAACATCGTCTATCAAGTGTGGAAAAGTAGCCAGCCCCCCAGTAGTTCTTTTAAGCATTGGGTTATTGTCTCCAAAATTTGCGTTATTTAAATCTGAATCAGTAGTTATTATGTATTCACCTGCTGGTATCGTCCAATTTAAATTAACCACAAAACCATTTTCTTCACTCACAGGTATATTCATCGTAGTAGATTCAAGTATCTGATTTAAATCAGTATTTCGTAATTCAAATGTTCTTGTACCCTCAAGACCTGCATATACTTTGATCGAGTTTAAAGTAAATTCGTTTAATGCCTCAAATCGTAACCCGCCATTATATACTGTGCCACTGTAATCACAGCTTCCACCTCCGTCACATAAATGTTCAATTTCACCAGTACTTAGAAATTCTGGAGCAGGTATAATTTCTTCTTCCTGAAAAACATAGTAAGTTGTATTTTCAAAAAGTAAAGGAGTTGTATAAGATTGTCCAAATCCTACTATTGTACCTTCATTGTTCATCCAAAATATATTACCTGAACCTGATGCATATAGAGTGGTTGAATTACCCTCTTCAATTGTAACATCAGTTGCTCCTGGAGCATCAACTGAAGTAGATGAAACTTCAATTGATTCAGAAGTACTGCTTCCGCATTCACTTACTACTTCGACATAGTAAGTACCTGGTTCTGAAACTTCAATACTTGATCCAGACATTCCATTTGACCAGTTATAAGACATTGATGCATTATCAATAGATGAAGTAAGTGTTATTGACTCTCCTTCACATAAAATAGGAGTGCTGTCTGTAATAATTTCAACATCAAAATTTTGTGAATCCAACTGTTGAGTTAATGTTACTGGGACAGCGGTCCAGTTATTATCTTTGTTTGATTCAAGGTAAAAGTTTTGTCTATCTATCTCACCCACGATCCAATATTCACCATTACATAATCCAGGATCAATATCAATCCATTGGTCTTCTAAATATTCACTATAAATATCAGTCCAGCCAACAGTAATTCCTTGTTCAATTACACTACATCCATAATTTTGACCACCTAATCCATTATTAGGAAATTGGTTATTGTTAGTTAGAATATTTCCTCCGTTAAAACCTTGAGCCGCAACTTCAGGATAATCTTCTAAATATTGTTCTGAGTATCTATTTTCATCTCTACAGTGCCCGTAAGCAGCGTTGTCTCCACAATCATTATAATCCATTAAGCAAAAACCCATTTTTGCCCCGTTACTTACAATTGGCCAGTTAAGAGGGTTAGGGTCGTTAGGATCTTGTAACCTAAGAGTAAATACTCCCCATTCGTCTGAGTGCATGTGTCCATGAGTAGGGTGATATGTCATTGTTCCAGCAAATCTATCATAGTAGCTCATTGAACCATCTGAATTTCTGTGATAAATTCTTTGAATAGCCAAATGCTTAGCTGGTTCGTCAGAATCGTCACAGTAGTATCCACCAATGGAACCCCCGGTTTGAACTGCAATTGTATCATTATCACACAAAAAGTAAGCAAAGCCGTTATCATCAACCCCTCTTACAGTCAGTGGGCCATAACCAGTATTTGGTGTTGAGACACTGATTCTAAGTCTACCATTATTTTCCCCGGCTCCTGTTTGTGGGTATTCACTTGGCCCACCGGAGTAGTTAAGTATTCCGTACCAGGAAGCTTGAATATCAGGAAGGAGATCACAATCTGTTTCTCCTTCTTCCATACATTCGCAATCTGTTGCATCATAAACATTACACTGACTCCACCCGAATGACATTATAAAAAATGTGATAAGTATTAGTTTTATTTTCATAATTAAATAATTTAATTAATAATTTTTTATTAATAATAGAACAATATTGGGACTTCAAATATAGTAAATATTATATTAAAACTTTCTTTTTTGTATAAATATTTTTCAAAAAAGTTATACAAACACATTGCTTTCTATTTTTATATTTTCAAAGCGTATTATTTTTATATTTGATTTATGAAAAATTTACTCTTTTTTTTATTACCTGTTTTTTTATATTCCCAAAATTTTATCCAAATTGAAAAAGATTTGGTAAACATTAGATTTGATGCAGATCAAAATTCTCAAAAAGTTGGTCAAGCAGAATTCGGTCAAATTTTTTTAAGCAATGCTTCAACAAAAAAATGGGTACAAATTGAGCTACCTTCTGGTGAAAAAAGATGGATATATAAAAAATTGACTAGTCAAGTAAAAGATTATGGAGCTATTTTAGATACAGTTGATATAGCTCAATTAAAGAAAAAATTGATAGAAGCAAGAAAACAAGCAAGATCAGATTCTAATACCAAAAAAATTAAATTTTTAAATAAGAAAGATGTAGAAAATTTATTGATTGATAATTACACCCTTTCTGTTTTTCGTTCTTGGAATGTTTCTCCTATTCACTTCCCTGATGTCATGGCTTTTAAGGATAATGAAACAAATATTATGTTTGGCCAAGCTTATGAAAGAAAGGTAAAGGTTTCATTTATTGATTATGATGTTTTTGAAGTACTTGGTGAAGATTTAATTTTAGAGACTAAAAGATGTTTCAAAATAGATCAACGAATTGATGCTGTTATCAAAATATTTTATCAAAAAGGTATTGTTAAACAAGAATTATGTTTTTTAGATGGTTTCGGAAAAAATTTCGAAAATTGTGTATTGATTAAAGAGTTTTATTTAAATGTAACTGATGGTAACAATAACAAGAAAGTTCTTACTAAGGATGGGAAAATGAAAAAAATAAATTTAATATTAGAGACGGTTGAACCAAATCTTAGTAACTATAAAAAAATAGTCTCTTATTAGTTTAACAAATCTTCTATCGCTTTTTTAAGCTTCGGAAATTTAAATGTGAACCCTGTACCCTCAATTTTTTTGCTAGAAGCATTAATGCTACCTAAAATCATTGAAGACATTTCTCCAAAAACTAATTTTAATACTGTTGATGGTATATTTGGAAGCCAAATCTTTTTTTTCAAAGACTTCGAAAAAGTTTCACTAAAAAATTCATTTGTGACTACATGAGGACTGACACAGTTGAAAATATCATTATTGGGTATTTTTATACAGTGAATAATCATTCTGCTAACATCATCAATGTGAATCCAAGACATTAATTGTTTACCGTTGCCCAAAGAAGTTCCTAAGTTTAAAGAAAAAGGAAATAATAATTTTTTTAACATCCCACCTTCTTTAGATAGTACAACACCTAGTCTTAATAAACAGAAAGACGTATTGTTAAGTTTATTAACTTGACACTCCCAGCTAGAACATACTTTTGACAAATAATGATCACCTTGCTTAGAGGATTCAGTTTTTAGAGTTTCACCATAAGGGTAAAAACCAGTTGCTGATACTCCGATATATTTTTTTATGTTTTTTTTACTTTGGTTTATTTTATTAATTAGAAAATCAGTTGAATCAATTCTGCTTGATAAAATTTCAAATTTATTTTTTTTTGTCCATCGTCTATCAACTGAAAGTCCGCATAAGTTAACTACAACATCTACTTGGTCAAGTGCTTTTTCATCAATTTGTTTTTGTTTTGGATTCCAAAAAAACTTAGATTTTTTTTTTCGACTTAAAATACGAACCGTAACATCTAATTTTTCAAGATGATGTTTTAGGTTTTGTCCTATTAAACCACTTCCACCAGCAATTAATACAGTATAATTTTTCACAATAAATTTTGTTTATTTAAAACTAGTTATAAATTTGGTTTCAAAAAAAAATGAAAAAAATAATTTTTACTTTTTTAATTTTCAGCTCCATCATATCACAGGATTTAAAAATATCAGGAGTAGTTTTAGATAAGTTAAATAGTAATCCTTTACCTTTTGTTAATATCTCTCTCATAGGAGAGAAAATAGGAGCGGTTACTGATGAATCAGGTATTTTTGAATTAACAAACTTAAAACCTGGAGTATATAATTTACAAGCTTCTTTTATAGGTTATAAGACAAAAATTATTTACGAAATAGAATTAACTAATTCTAGGGAAATTTATAAAAATATCTTTTTAGAGCAGGGAAGTAATTATTTGGAGGATGTTGATGTTTCAGCTCGTGAGTTTTCTCCCGATGAAACTCCTGTTTCATTTAAAGCAATAGGTGTTTCTGAAATTAAAAGAAATCCAGGAGGAAATAGAGATATTTCTAAAGTCATGCAAACCTTTCCAGGAGTTGCAACGAGTATTAGTTTTAGAAATGATATAATTATTAGAGGTGGAGCCCCTAATGAAAATATATTTTACTTAGATGGTATAGAGGTACCAAATATTAACCATTTTTCTACTCAAGGTTCTTCTGGTGGACCTGTTGGTTTGATAAATGTTGACTTAATTGAAAATGTAGATTTTATTTCAGCTGCCTTTCCATCTAATAGAGGAAATACACTAAGCTCAGTTTTTGAATTTTCTCAAAAAAGACCAAATAAAGAAAAATTCAATACAAGCTTTACGTTAGGTTCTAGTGATTTGGCCTTATTAGTTGATGCTCCGATTAGTAAAAATTCAGGAATTATTTTTTCAGCTAGAAAATCTTATTTACAGTTTTTATTTAAAGCGCTTCAGTTACCTTTTTTACCAGAGTATAATGATATTCAATTTAAGTACTTAAACAAATTAAGTGATAAAAGTGAATTAGTAATAATTGGACTTGGCGCTATTGATGATTTTTCTTTAAACCAAGGGGCAAATGATGGTGTTGATGATTTAGAAACCATTGAAAGAAATCAGTATATTTTAGATTACATTCCCGTTCAAAAACAATGGAATTATACAATAGGTGCTCATTATAAATATTTTTCAGAAAAAGGGTTTCATTCGGTTGTATTAAGTAGAAATCATTTGAACAATAATGCAGTTAAATACTCTAATAATATTGAGCTAGAGGACAATTTAGTCCTTGATTATTTGTCTGAAGAAATTGAAAATAAATTTAGATATGAATATACTTTTGGGATTAATAATTCAGAATTAAATACAGGCTTTGGTTTAGAACAATCCAACTACACTAATGACACGTATAAACCCATACCTTTATTTGATGGAACAGTGTTACCATATAATTATAATTCAAAGTTGAATTTTTTTAAATACAGTTTTTTTTCACAATTAACATCTCAATTTCTTAATGAAAGACTTGTTACATCATTTGGTTTTAGAACGGATTTTAATAGTTTTTCAAGAATTAATTTAAATCCTCTTTCTCAATTTTCTCCCAGATTATCTATAGGCTATTATTTAAATTCAAATTTAAAATATAGTATAAATACTGGTGTTTATTATCAACTTCCGCCATATACTGTTCTTGGTTATAGAGATGAAAACAACAACTTAATTAACAGACAAAATAATGTTACTTATATTCAGTCAAAACAACTTGTTATGGGATTTGAATATGTAACAAAATCAAATACTAAAATTACGCTCGAAGGATTTTATAAACATTACGAAGATTATCCATTTTTAGTTAGAGACTCTATTTCTCTTGCTAATTTGGGTGCTGATTTTGGTGTTATTGGAGATGAGGAAGTAATTTCATCATCTAAAGGAAGAGCTTATGGAGTAGAATTTTTTACACAACGAAAATTAACTGATGGAATTTATGGATTGTTGTCATATACATTATCGTGGAGTCAATTTGAGGACAAAAATTTTAATCATATTCCTTCATCATGGGATCAACGACACATAATTAATATTTGTGCAGCTAAAAGATTTAATAGAAACTGGGAATTAGGTTTTAAATGGAGGTATACATCTGCAAACCCATTTACTCCGTACGATGAATCAAGGTCTATGAATCAAAGTTATTGGGATGTATTTGGACAGGGAATACTTGATTATGATTTATTAAATACTCAAAGAAATAATCCTTTTCATCACTTAGATATTAGAATAGATAAAAAGTATTATTTTAATAATTGGACTTTAAATTTATATCTTGATTTAGAAAATATATATAATAAAGTAGCATATTTGTCCCCTTATTTAACAGTAGAGAGGGATGAATTAGGTAATCCAATAGAAAACCCTAATAATGCAGGAACATATTTACCAAAATATATTGACAACACTCAAGGACAGTTTTTACCATCAATTGGATTAATTATTGAGTTTTAAATAATTAAATTTTAAGTTCCCATTTATTAGCATTCCAAAATTTAAAAAACGATGGATAATAAGATTTTGTTTTAAAAAGCCAATCTCTTTCGTCGCACATTCCTTTGTAATGTATGTTTGTTGGGTGTTCTTTAAAATAGATTTGAGATTTATTATAGTTTTGTTTCAAATCGTTAAACTCAGAATAAATTATTTTTATATTTCTAATATTCTTTGCTAGTTTTAAAAAGTTATTGAAAACGAAATCACTCACTGGGAATTTTTTAAAAAAACTAGGCTCAAGAAGCAACACCCTGTTTGCATTAAGGTCTTGCCTCCAAAAAGGGTCGAGATTATAATAATTATAAATCAAAATTGGTTTCTCACAATCAATTTTTCCTTTCGATTCATTTAAAATTGAAGTTTCTAGTTTAGGATTTATTACATTTTCTATTTCTTGAGGAATTCCACAATTAAATAAGTATTCATAGCTGTGATCTAAAAATGTATTTTTTTGTGAATCACGACAATATTTGTTTATGTTTTCTTGGTTAGCAATATATTTTTTTGAACTATTACTTCCACATACCCATTGCCAGCTTAAAGCATTACTTCCCCAATCTCCATCAATAAGGTGGTAGTAAAACCATTGAGCGGGAATATACCAATGACATTTTCCTATATTACAAATTATACTAGCAATATACATTCTTACGTGGTTATGCATGTAACCAGAAATATATAAATCATGAATTGCTTTATCAATTACTTTAATTCCAGTATTAGATTTAATAATATTTTCAGGGACACCATATTTCTTAACATCTTTTTGTTTTTGTTTCAAGTCAACATCGATATTTTTATTTTTCCATGTAATTTGCCAGTAATCTCTCCATGCAAGTTCTTGGATAAATTTTTCAACTTTCTTTAAATTTATATTTCTTTTCTTTAAAGATTCTAATATAAATTTTGTAGAAATTACGCCTCTAGAAATATAAGGAGATAGTTTGGTTACACTTCCGTCAATAAAATTTCGATTTTTAGAGTAATTACTAATATCAATATTTTCAACTAGATCAAAGATTTTTTGAAAATCAGTAGTCATAAAATTATTTTTTTTTCAATTAGGTTATTAAAAGTTAAAATATTAGTTTCTTTAAATGTTTTGGCTTTTAAAATTTTGAATATAAATAATGTATGATCTCCATTTGTTATAAATTGGTTAGTTTTTTCAAGAAATATAACTCCACAGGATTTTTTAATAATTTTTTTTCCATTCCATAATTCCAACATTTCTTTCTTGTTTAAAAAATTTAGTTTGTTTATGCTCCAACCACTTTTTTTACCCAATGATTTAATTAGATTAATATTATCTATACTTAATATTTGTAATATACACGAACTACTTTTTGATAAATTGGAATGCGTTTTACTTGTTTTTTCAATTGCAATCATATATAATTTAGGCTTCAAACTAACAACACTTACATAAGAACAAATATTAAAGTTTTGCTCTCCTTCATTATTAAATGAACTCAAACTATAAATAGAAGGATTAACTATGTTCCAAACTCTTTTCAAGAAATATCGAATTTTTTTGAATGGAATGCTTTCTGCTCAATCAATGAGTTAATAAAGTTCTTATTAATTTTATAGTATCTATCTTTTCGAAATTTTATATTGTTTCCATTTGAGTGTATACTAAATAAACTAGAATTGTATATAGTTAATTTGTAAAATGGCACAAGCCAAGAGACCGTTTCATTATTAATAGATATTCGAATAATAATACCTTTTTTTCTTATTTCAATATTTGCATAAAGTAAGTTGTTATAAGTTTTAAAAAATTTATTGAATTTTTCACTAAAACTTTCAATAATCATTCTATGTGAACCTTTATTTTGAAATAGACTTTCCCATAAGGATAATGGATTTCCAACAAGTTTATTGATTAATTTTTTTTTTTCTTTATCTATATGAGTAGTGTTTAAAATCATAATTAAATAATTAATACTGAAAAAAATAGTTTTAAAGTCCATAAAAAAGTTCTAATTAAATTTGATAAAATCAGCTTTTTTATTTTTCGTAAATCTCTTTTATATGCAATTTTTTTATGTAATGGTACTTGAATAAAAAAAGTACTAATCCAAATTAATAGCGTAGAAATTGCTATAACTAAAATATTGTTGCTTAAGTCATAATTTGTTAATAATAAAATAACAAAAATTAATTCCAACATCATTACTGGGCCAACTACAAACCCCATTCTATTTGTATAATCAGAGTGGTAATTCTCAAAGTCGGTATTGACTTTTTTAAATAAAGGGTAATTAACAAATTGAGTAAGTAAAATTATTCCTAATAAAATGGAATTCAATATGATGTTAATTACCACATAGTTCATGTACTAATTTTTCAAGAGTAAATTTTTTGCCATGTTTCTAAACTAATTTCTTTCCAAGCTCCGGAGATCCATGTCCACCCATTAGCCATCTCTTTCCAATAACCTGGTAAAAAAATAAACCCCGGTCGTTTATCAGCCCAAAATCCATTTTTCCATATATAATTATCTTTATCGACGACCCATTCTCCACTTATCCAAATTTGTGATCGTTTTGCTGTTGCGTTATCTATCTGTGAATCTGGATTTTTTAATTTATTTGGAACAACAACTTGCGCATATATTGATGAACTTAAAAGAATAATGAATCCGAAAAAACAGTTAAATATTTTTGTATACATGATTTGAAGATTATAAACTTAGCCTCGCTTTTGGTTACAGAAACCATTTAACGAATACCCCATTTTGAAAAATTTAGCGAGGCTAAGATTAGATTTTAATTATTTTGTATTGTATTTTTTGATACTTTTTCCTGACTCGTAAATGTCAATTATAAAACCAATTTGTGAATTAGTTTTTCTTCCTAACATATCAATTGAATATAAATATTTATCGTTTTCGAAATTGTTATTTTCTAATACTGACGATGTCTCAGGAATTAATACAGCATCAATAACATGTACCACTCCATTATCAGCAACTAGATCAGCTACAGTAACCATAGCATTATCAATCATTACTCCATTTTCATTAATAGTTACCATTAATTCAGTACCATTTAATGTAGTAACCATCATTCCAT
>CAYSYA010000009.1:0-19990 GCA_964435285.1 uncultured Flavobacteriales bacterium | reverse complement strand
TCATTAATAGTTACCATTAATTCAGTACCATTTAATGTAGTAACCATCATTCCATCTTCTAGATCTGTAGACAATACAGAACCTTCAGCAACGTGATGAGTTAGTATAGATGTTAATAAATCTGCATCGGCAAGTACTGCATCAAGTGTTCCGTCTGGAAGTGCAGCGAAAGCGTCGTCAGTTGGAGCAAATACTGTGAATGGCCCTTCACCACTTAAGGCGTCAACTAAACCTGCGGCAACTACAGCAGTTTCAAGAGTGTTGTGATTTTCAGAATCTACTATTATATCAACTACAGTTGTTGTTGGAGCTAAAACTGTAATTTGACCAACCATGCCGTTTTGAGCATGTAAACCTACAGAACAATCATAAGTATATTCACCAGGAATATCAAATGTGTGGGTATATATCACAGCTCCTACTTCATTAGTTGTTGGTGAATCAAATGATTCTGGATTGTTGTAAGGTTCATCATTTAAAGAATTTACTGCACCGTTTACGTCATGTAAGCCTCCATCATTTATCCAAGTGACAATATCACCTTGATTTATAGTTAATGAAGACGGAGTGTAGTAGAAACTACCTGCGTTAATAGTATGATTAGTTTGACCAATCAAAATCTGACAAAGAAAAATTGCCATTATATTAAGTAAAATTTTTTTCATTTTTATTCTATTAAATTAGTACTATGTATAACTTGTTTAAAATTTAGTTATACAAAAAAACAGTTCAAATGTATAATTTTTTTTTAAAAAAACTATACAAAACATATTTTTTTTTAAATTTGAGTAATATTTGTTAACAAATGGTAATTTTTAAAGTGGCTTTTTCACTTTTATTACCTCAATTTTTTTACTACATGAGCTACAGTATAGATCAATTTTCTAAAATAACAGGAATTAATAAATTATTATTGAGGACTTGGGAAAATAGGTATAATTTTCTTACGGCCGAAAGGACAGAATCGAAAATTAGATCTTACTCTGATGAATTATTAATTAAAGCGTTGAATGCAAAATTATTAATTGATAATGGACATAAAATTTCAGTAATTTCCAAAAAAGATGACAGTGAAATAGAACTGTTGCTTTCGGAACTTATTCATAAAAAAAATAAAAGTTCTTTCAATGAGTATTGTGTCAATAATTTTATTAAATCAGCTTTGAAATTTGATACTGACACATTCAATAAAACATACTCAGAGGCTTCAAAAAAATATACTACAATAGAATTTTATAAAAATATAATGCTTCCCACATTTTCTAAAATAGGATTATTTTGGCTAACAAATAAAATGAATCCCGCTCAAGAACATTTCTTGTCTGAAATGTTTAAGCAAAAGATGTATAAACAAATCGATGAAGAATCTACTTATAAAAATAAAAAATCTAAAACTTGGCTTTTATTTTTACCACCCAATGAACATCATGAAATGGGATTATTATTCACTAGGTATTTATTAACTAATTACGGATATAACGTGGTATACTTAGGTTCTAACGTTCCATTGCCGGCTCTAAATGAAATTGCAAAAAGTACAAAAATAGATTTCACTTTATTTTTCGTTGTTTCAAACTTTTCAAAACTAAATATTTCTAAAACAGTCGAGTCTGTAAACAAATATTTTTCTAATTGTAAAAACTATGTTGTAGCTAATCAATCTCTTGAAGAAAAGACAATGAAGAAATTCAAGATGAATACCATTGACAGTGTTGACTCCTTTATAAAATTATTATAAATAAATATTTACCTACAATTATTTATAGTATTTTCATTTAAAAAAAATAATGAGATACTTATCCCTTTTATTGCTTTTAGCATCAATAACTTTTTCTCAGAACAAACAAAAAGACCCAAATACAGGAGAAATAAGTGAATATTCGTCTAATGGAAATATCCTTGAAAGATATACTGTTGATTCTAATGGGAAATATCATGGTAAAAGAGAAAGGTGGTATGAGACTAGAAATTATTATGATGAACCAATTAAGTATAGTATTGAAAATTGGAAACACGGCCGAAAATATGGTAAACAAACATATTGGCACAAAAATGGACAACTTGATATGATAATTTATAAAGATGATGATGCTTTGGGAGAAACGTATGGTGAGTTTGTTAGGTATTATGAAAATGGTCAAAAAAGATTTTATCAGTTAAGAGATAGAAAAGGTAGATTAATTGGTGCAGATAAAAAGTGGAATGAAGATGGTTTTCTTCTTGAACACTTTAATTACAAAGATGGTAATAAACATGGTGATCAAAAAGAATGGGAGTTTGAGCCAGGTTTTTATGATGATGAACCAGGTAAATCCATATTAATTAAACATCTCAAATATGAAAATGGGAAAAAACATGGAGAACAAAAATACTTCTCTTCAGAGTATGCAGGATCATTAAGTAAATTAGAGAATTATAAAAACGGTGATAAACATGGAGTTTTTCAAGAAATTGACAGGTATGGGAATATTAATTATCAAGAAAGTTGGTATGAGGGAAGGAAACATGGCAAGTGGTTCATGCATGGATATGAGGGTGAGGGTCCAGAGTATGAGCATAATTACAGATTCGGAAAAAAAAATGGTGTTTGGATTGAGTATCAATCGGTCCCTGTTAGTGAAGGTGATGAATCATATTTAGAATTTATTGGTATAAAAAAAATTCAAACATGGAAAGATGGTAAGTTAAATGGAGTCACAAGGCAGTGGGGTGACAACTGTTTTAAAGGTGAAAATAAAGTAATGTATCCAGAAATACCAGCGTATAATTTAATTTTAGAAGAAAATTATAAAAATGGGAAAAAAGAAGGTGTAGAGAAAAGATGGAATTCTGGTTATTATGAAATCAATTCAGATGGGGATAATGTTTGGGTTGATGGTCAGCTAACTTCTGAACAAACTTATAAGGAAGGAAAATTATCAGGGCCGTATAGATTTTTATATGAAAATGGTGCTTATGAAGAGGGGATTTATGCTAATTACGAAAGAAAACCAAAAAAAAAACGAAGATACAATGGTTGGTATTCAATTAATTACGATGGTTTGTATTTAGATTACGAAAAATTTCAACAAGAAAATCGTTTAGAATATCTTGACTCTGTAATTTCGAAATTAGAAAATATGAAGAAGTATGAAAGTGCAAAAAATAATTTATTAGAGAAGCAGACAATAAATAATAGTATAATTAAAGAAAATTTAACTCAAATAGGTTTATTGATTAACAAGAAAGATAGTTTGGAAAAATTTTTAAATTATTTTAAAAATGAAAAAACAGGAGCTAACAAACTTCAAAAAATCTTAGAAAAGAAAAATGCAAACAAGAAATTGAATAAAAAAGAAATTAAAATTTTAGATCAAATTAAAATTTTAAATAATAATATATTATCAACTAGTTTAGAAATTCAAGATATTAAAAATAACTCATCAGATTTAAATATAAAGATTCAAAATGATAGTGTTTTAATAAATTATTATAATTCATTTTTAAGTGATAATAAAATAAGCAACTACTTAGAAGCCTATAGCTCAAAAAAAGAGTTAGAACTTTCCAAAATCATATATGATACATCAATAGTTTATTCAAAAGATTACTATACACATAAAAGAGTTAAAAAATTCGATGATGATGATGATTATGGCTTAAACATTACATTATTAGTTTCAAAAAATAATATAGGTCCATTTTATTTAGGCATGTCAGAAGATGAAATATATAGCTTTTTAAATAGTGATGAGTATTTTTTTCTTTTTAATAGCAAATACCTACATAAACCCAATGATTTTGCTCCCTGTATTGTGCCTTGTGACACAGATATTAACGAGATACTATTCAAGGAGAATTTAACATTTGATGAATGGTTTCAAAGGGCACAATGGAGTGAAGACTATCGTTATTTTAGTGAAGATAGTATAGCTGAAAAAGAAGCATATTTTAAAGATATATATAAAGAAGAGTCTCCAGTTTCAACTTCCCCAATAAAGTGGGACTCAAATATGGTAAAGTATAAAGATGGAGACAAAATAATTAGTTTACAATATGAAATAGTTGGAAGTAAAAGATTAGACAAAAAAGAGGATGATCCTGAGCCTAATTGGTATGATTTACAAATCAACTTTTTTTTAACAAACGATACTGTACATACTATTTCGCTAAAGAAAAGAAGAGGTGATAATGATCATACATATAGAGATATTTTATATTCTACAAATAATGGGATATATTTTTTAAAACCTTTTGATACTTTTTCAACAAAACAGTTAAATTCATATGACTTTTCGCATATGTTTAAAATTGATAAGTCTGAAATGAAATATGAAAACTTTATTTATGCTCATAATTCAGATGTTTCACTTTTTTTGGAAAATGATTATATCGATGAAAAAACAACCAGTTTACATGTTGTAGGCTTTAAAATTACTAGCAACAGTGAATTACAAAATAAGGGAAAAAAAATAAACATGAACGAAATAACCTCCATTTTAGAAAAGACTTTAGAAGAAATAACTGAAATAGAAGACAATGGTTACTAAAAATAAAAACAAATGAACACAGCTATTAAAACATTTAATTCTTGGGCACAAAAAAATAAAGACGTGGGAATGGAAAAAAACCACACATCATCTGTTAATAAAATGCTTGAATTAATACCTTCAAATAAATTATCATTTGATTTTTCTTTTATTGATATTGGTTGCGGAAACGGCTGGGTAGTTCAAAAAATGAATTCTAATGTGAATTGTATAAAATCGGTAGGAATAGACGGAGCAGAAAATATGATTAAAAAAGCTGTTAACAAGGATCCTAATTCAGAATATTTTCAATTTGATATTGAAAAGATGGATTACAAACACCAATTTGATATAGTCTTTAGTATGGAGGTTTTTTATTATTTTAAAGATCCTATAAAAGTACTTAAATATGTCCATGATTATTTATTAAAACCCGGTGGATGTATGATAATGGGCGTTGATCATTACAAAGAAAATAAATCTTCTCTTTCATGGAGTAAAGATCTAGATTTGACTTTAAAAACATTTTCTATTGAGCAGTGGCAAAATAATTACAAACATGTTGGGTTTAAAAATATAAAGACTCATCAGTTTGGATCTAAAGAAAATTGGGCAGGAACACTAGTAGTTTATTGTGAAAAATCCATCTAAAATTAATTCCATTATTGTACTTGAAAGATTAAAGTTAGTTACTATTATAGTAATGTCAATCTTGTATATAATTATAGGGGTTAAACATTTTACTGAGCCCATTTTTTTTTTAAAAATTATGCCCCCCTATATTCCTTTTCATCTAGAGCTAGTTTATTTGAGTGGAGCTTTTGAGATTTTTTTTGGTTTTCTATTACTGGTAAAAAAGTATAGAAGATTAGCGGGAATAGGTATTGTCCTGCTATTAATTGCTGTTTTTCCAGCAAATATTTATTTATTTCAAAACCCTGAGATATTAAACGCGGAAAAATCAAAAACTTTAGTCAGACTTTTTTATCAATTTCCATTGATACTTATAGCGATTTGGCATTCACAGAAGACCTCTAATAAAATTTTTTCTTTATTGTGTATATCATTATTTGTACCCACAATCATTTATTTTTTGACATTGAGTATTTAATTAATTTAAAAAAGAAAAGCCACCTATTTCTAGGTGGCTATTTATATGAGAGAAGATGTACAATTCTTCTCTGTGTATACCCCATTTTGTTATACTGTAACGTATAAAACGAGGGCAAATGTATACTTTATTTTCATTTAAACAAAAATCTTTGTAAAAAATATTTCTATATTTAGAAATAAATACTTTTTTACTCATATAAGCATGATACTAAGCGGAAAAAAAATAGCAGAAAATATTAATAAAAATATTATAATTGAACCCTATAATGAAGATCAATTAAATCCAAATAGCTATAATTTAAGACTTCACAATGAGTTGCTTGTTTACGATGATTCTCCTTTAGATATGAAATTTGAAAACAAGACATCAAAACTAATAATACCAGAAACTGGAATTGTATTGGAGCCTGGTAAATTATATTTGGGAAGAACACTAGAGTACACTAAAACAAAAAAATATGTTCCTATGTTGGAGGGAAGAAGTAGTATTGGAAGATTAGGAATGTTTGTTCATATCACAGCTGGTTTTGGAGACATTGGATTTGAAGGTTTTTGGACTTTAGAAATATTTGTAGTTCAGCCCTTAAAAATTTATCCTAATGTAGAAATTTGTCAAATATACTTTCACTCAATTGATGGTGATTATGATGAGTATAAAAGTGGAAAATATCAAGCCAATAAAGGAATTCAACCAAGTTACTTATATAAAGACTTTCAAAAAAAAAATTAGTCTTTTGATATTGTTATCCCATAGTTAGATCCCCTACGGTCTGCACCAAATCGTATATAATCATTTAATTCAATTGCATTTACGTGACCCATAGTTCCTCTTTCTTTAATTTTATGGCCAAGTAAAATTAAAGAGTCCATAGTAGATTTAGAAAAAGAATTGTTTTCTAGAAAAATTAAATCAGGAAGCCATTGATGGTGAAACCTAGGGGCGTCAACGGCACTTTGAATATCCATATGAAAAAGAATTACATTTAAAATTGTTTGAAAGACTGAGGTAATAATTGTAGAGCCACCAGGTGAACCGAGTACTAGAAATAATTTGCGGTCCTTTTCGATTATAGTAGGTGTCATAGAACTTAGCATTCTTTTTTCAGGTTCGATGGAGTTAGCCTCAGATCCAACAAGACCATAAGTATTTGGATATCCAGGTTTAGAGCTAAAGTCATCCATTTCATTATTTAGAAGGAACCCCAAATCATTTACAAAGACTTTAGAGCCGTAGTTTGTATTTAAAGTTGTAGTAACAGAAACTGCATTTCCTTCAAAGTCTACAATTGAAAAATGTGTTGTCTCTTCACTTTCTTTATTTATAAATTTACCGGGACCAACATCACTAGAATTTCTTGCTTTATTTGGATTAATTTTTTCAATTCTACTCAAAATATATTTTATGTTTAATAAAGAATCTTTAGGGACAGGGTAAAAATCATTATCTCCTAAATATTTTGAACGATCGGAATACACTAATTTTTCCAATTCAGATAATAAATGAATGTATTCAACACTATTATGTTTTTTATCTAATTCTAAATTAAAAATCATTAACAAAAGCTGAGATAAAGCAATACCACCACTAGATGGTGGTGGCATACTTATTATTTTATAATTATTAATTTTTGTTTCAATAGGTTCTCTCCATATCGACTGATATTTTTTAAAGTCTTCAGAATTTAAAATTGATTTATTATCTAAACTCTCAATAATTTTTTTTGTAATTTCTCCATTGTAAAAACTTTCGCGCCCTCCATCTCTAATTATTTTTAAGGTGTTGGCTAAATCTTTTTGTTTTAAAGTATCACCAGCTTTCCAATCTGTATTTTTTATAAAATATTGATTTTTAGGGTTGTACTTAATAAAATCTTTTTTGTGTTTATTTAATAAAGAAGCTTGTCTTTTATTAATTGCAAAGCCTCTTTCAGCCAAATTGATAACAGGATTAAATAGCTGTTCAATACTTAAGGTTCCAAACTTTTTGTGAGCATCAAAAATCCCGCTAATTGTTCCCGGAACACCAACTGACAAACCTCCGTACGTACTTAGACTATCAATTACATCTCCATTATCATCTAGGTACATGTTTTTTGTTGAACCTAGAGGTGCTTTCTCTCTAAAATCTAATGAGTATGCTTCACCATCTTCGGTTCTATATATCATAAAACCACCACCACCTATATTTCCTGCTCTAGGAAAACAAACTGCTAAAGCTAGTTGAGTGCTAATAGAGGCGTCTATTGCATTTCCTCCGATACTTAAGATATATTCCCCAATTTTTGTAGCTTCCGGGTGACCTGTAACAATGGATGCGTATTTTTTACTACTGGAAAACGTGGAAAGTAAATATCCAATGGTAACACTTACTATAATTAGAATAATTTTTTTTGAACGTTTCAAAATAAATTATTTTATCATAATTAATTTTTGAATGCTTTTAGTATTACTAGTAATTTGAGCAAAATAAGTTCCCTTAGCTAAATTTTCACAAGAAATATTAAAGTTCTTTTCAGAAATTTTAGAGTATGAGTCTACTAATTTTCCGTTTATATCTAGTAAAGAAAGATTATAGCTTTCGCCAGATTCATTTTTTATATTGATACTAGAACTTTGTATAGTTGGGTTAGGGAAAATTATAAAATCATTATTGTTCTCATTTAAAGAAGTATAATCATTTACCTCAACAGTTAATGAGTTAATATTTTCACAACCATCAGAATTAGTTTCAGTAACATAAATAACAGCAATTCCTTCAACATCCCAGCTCACTTCAATACTATTTGTTCCTTGACCACTTAAAATTTCTCCCGAGTTATTTTCAATTTCCCAACTAAAAGTTGACTCAGAGTTAGGTTGTGTATAATAAACTAGTGTTTCGTAAATACCAACATCAGTATTACCTAATATATCATTTAAGGAGGGTGAGGGTAGTTCTTCTACAAAAATAAAATTAGAAGTTATTTCACATCCATTTTCGTCTGTTGCAGTTACACTATAAAACCCTGGATTATCAGTTTCAAGCGGGTTGCCCTCAAATCCATTTGACCATAAATAATTTTCAAACCCCGAAGGTGCTTCAATAATGGCTACGTCTCCCTCACATATTTCAAATAAATCAGGATTTATATTTATTACATTTTCCGAGTTAGATCCAATATTAAAGTTTTGAGAAATTGAACAACCATTAGAATCGGTAATATCAACAGTGTAAAATCCAAACCCAAGAGAATTAGGGTTTGCACCATTCCAATCAAAAGAATATGGTGGTGTACCACCTGAAACAGTATATTCTACTTGTCCATCATTTTCTCCAAAACACGCTACATCAGTTGTTGATAATGAAGCAGATAATAAAGGAGGGTTAATAATTGGGATGGTAAATACTTCTATACAACCAGCTGCATCACTAACAGTGAAATCATAAAATCCAGCACTTAAATTTTGACCATTTGGTGTGCCGGACCAAGAAGTTTCATATGGTGGGGTTCCCCCACTAATTGTTGGGTTTGCAGAGCCATTGTTATCACCAAAACAAAGAGGGTTAATTATATTTGGGTCAATTTCTATCGGTTCAGGAGAGTCAATATAAATAGTCTCAGTAATTAAGCATCCATTTATATCTTCAATTTGAACTTCATATGCGCCAGTTCCAAGATTTTCAAATATAAAGACTCCTCCACTTTGAGTGGTTCCCTGATCACCATCTAAAGTAACAGTATATTCAGGATTTCCTCCAGAAATTGTAATTTCAAGAAGACCATCATTGTCAGCGGCACAAACGGATATGTTTTGGGTAATATATGAAATTTCCATATCTAAATAGAAACATTCACCTGGATCAGTAGCAAGTGAATCATAGTTACAAGCTTGAGGATCTTGACAACCTATAACTTCCACTTCATCACAAACTTGATCATCATCTGCATCATTTATACAATTACCAAAACAATCTAAATAATCTTCAATTGGGTAAATACAGCTATTGTCATCTTCTGTACAACCCAAATCAGGGTTATAGTTACAAGCTTCAGGGTCAGTACACCCGTAAATTTCTATTTCATCGCACACTCCATCACCATCTGTATCATTTAAACAATCTCCGTTACAGTCCAAATAAAATTGATCAGGGTAAAAACATGATCCATCATCATCAGTAGCAACTTCATTGTAGTTACAAGCTTCAATATCTTGACATCCACCAATTTCATCGAAATCACAAATATTATCATCGTCAGAATCGTAGTCAATTACAATTCCATCTTCACAAGAATCACAAATATTAACAACGTAAGAACATTCTCCCTCATCAGTTGCATCTTCATTGTAGTTACAAGCTTGAGGGTCAGAGCATCCTGCAATTTCAATTTCATCACAAACACCATCTTCATCTTCATCATTAATACAGTTTTCATCACAGTCTAAATAATCCTCAATTGGATAAATACATGACCCATCATCTTCTGTATTAGTTTCATCGTAGTTACAAGCCAGTAAATCAGTGCAACCAAAAATTTCAATTTCATCACAAACACCATCTTCATCTTCATCATTAATACAGTTTTCATCACAGTCTAAATAATCTTCAATTGGATAAACACATGATCCATCATCTTCTGTATTAGTTTCTTCGTAGTTACAAGCAAGTAAATCAGTACACCCTTCAATTTCTATCTCGTCACAAACACCATCTCCATCACTATCATTAAGGCACTGGTTATTACAATCTAAATAATCTTCACTAGGATAAGTACATAGATCCTCATCACTGTCAGTAGTTGGGTTATCATCGAAATTACAAGCATTAGGGTCAATACATCCAGTAATTTCTGTTTCATCACATACCCCATCACCATCACTATCATTTAAGCATCCCCCCTCGCAATCAAGGTATGTTTCATCAGGAAATGTACATAGAGAGTTGTCAGTATCTGTTGTAGGATCGTCGTTGTAATTACATGCTGAGAAGTCTGTACAACCAATAACTTCAATTTCATCACAAATACTATCTCCATCTAAGTCACTCAAACAATTTCCTTCACAATCTAAATAATATTCAGATGGGTAAAAACAAGAACCGTTATCATCTGTAGCATCATCTTCATAATTACAAGCTTGAGTGTCAGTACATCCTACAATTTCTAATTCATCACAAATTTCATCACCATCGGTATCATTGTTACAATTTCCTTCACAATCTAAATAATCTTCTTCAGGGTATGTACAAGAACCATCATCTTCTGTAGCTGCAGGAATAAAATTACACGCCTCATCATCAGTACATCCAGATGAAGAAAGCACAGAACAGGAACCATCATCATCAGTAGCTTCTGGGTTGTATTCAACATAAGAAATATCAGTACAGCCAGGTATTTCTTCGTCATTACAAACACCATCATTATCAGTGTCGTTATCAACTACAATTCCATTTTCACACGTATCACAGCTATTAACTAAGTAAGAACAAGAGTCATCTTCCTCAGTAGCATCACTATTATAATTACAAGCAATTTCATCAGTACAGCCAAACACTTCATCACTTTCACAAACACCATCTCCATCAGAATCATTTTCAGGATCGATAGGGCAAGGATCTGTATTATTTAAAACGAAACCTTCAGGTTGATCACATGATTCTGCAGGAAATAAAACATCTCCTAGTCCATCACCATCAACATCTTCGTACCATGTTGAAATGTAAAAACAAGAGCCGTCATCATCAGTAGCTTCAATATCAAAGTTACAAGCAGAAGGATCCGAGCATCCAGGAATTTCTAGTTCATCACAAATTAGATCTCCATCAATATCATTTAAACAGAAGCCTCCACAATTTAAAAAAGACTCAGCAGGATAGGTACAAGAACCATCATTTTCTGTAGCTAAAAAATTATAATTACAAGCTATTTCATCATTACATCCAAGTACTTCTTCGCTTTCACATACACCATCTGCATCTGCATCATTTTCTACATCAAATGGACATGGGTCGTCAATGTTATCAACAAATTCAGGACCTGGTTGAGAACAAGATTCCATGGAAAAATAGTCATCTCCCAAACCATCACCATCAGAGTCCCAATACCACATGATAGGAAAAATACATGATCCATCATCAGCAGATGCATCTGCATCGTAGTTACACGCAGTGGAATCCGTACAGCCTGGATCGTCTAGTTCATCACAAACACCATTTTCATTGGCATCATTAATACAAGATCCTGTACAATCATAATATTGAGGGGGGA
This sequence comes from uncultured Flavobacteriales bacterium, assembly GCA_964435285.1. Taxonomy (GTDB): domain Bacteria; phylum Bacteroidota; class Bacteroidia; order Flavobacteriales; family TMED113. The sequence continues at coordinate 8,124 of CAYSYA010000009.1, read as the reverse complement.
AGTAACAATCCCCTTCGTCAGTTGCTTCAGGGTTATAATTACATGCGCTAGAGTCTAAACAACCTTCAATTTCTAATTCATCACAAATTAAATCACCATCACTATCATTATTACAATTGCCATCACAATCATATAAGGTTTCGGGATATGTACAAGAACCGTCATTACAGTTTGCAGAGTCATCGTAATTACAAGCAGTACTGTCATCACAACCAAAAATTAATTCTTCTAAATCGCCCACAAAATTTGCAGATAATAAAGACGCAAAACCGTTCAATGAATAAGTATCAGAAAAAGGAGCAGTTGTATTCATTGTCGCTCCGTTACTGTCTACTGGGTAACTTTGGTCTCCAATTTGTAAAAACCAAGTGTAGCTTTCACCAATTTCGAATCCGTTATCCATGCCTGTTTCAGATCCCCATGCAGCAATTGAAGTCGTTTGTCCAGTCCATTCACCAAATCCACCACAAGTATATTGATTAGAGTCATTAAGAAAAAAAACTCCGATGTTAGCGCAAAGTGGAATAGCTTCACCATTTATAGTAATATTTTCAGGGACATTAATTAATATGGTTGCATTACCCCCAGTGTTTTCATATTCCCAATTTAAATTATAACAAGAACCATCGTCAAGAGTTGCTTCAGAGTCATAGTTTGCCGCAGTAGGGTCAGTGCACCCCGGCACACCAACAATTTCACCACTAAAAGAAGCAGACAGTATTTGACCAAAACCGTTTAGTGCATAAGAGTTTGAAAAGGGGGGGGTGGTATTCCAAGAAACTGCATCAGCAATAAATGTTTGGCCGTAAATTTGTACAAACAGAGTGTATTCTTCACCTATTGCAAATCCATTATCAAGTCCTGTTTCGCTTCCCCAAGCAGCTATAGCTTGATTTCCTTCGCTATTATCAATTATTTGATATCCTCCGCATGCAAAATCACCACTATCATCAGTAAAGAAAACTCCAAGTAAGGCCCCATCTGGCATTTCATCTCCGTTGAACGAAATTACAGAGTTACTAAAAGCAATTGTAGCATTAGATCCAGTATTGGTGAAATCCCAAACTAAATCGTCGTAGGATACGTTTTCATATTGACAATCAGGAGCTATAAAATTAGATGATGCACACTCATCACCTGAATAGTTAACTGCCTCAGAGTCTGCGCAACCCCCTGTGAATACAATACAAGATCCATCATCAACATCTGCATTCGAATCGTAGTTATAAGCAAGAGGACAGGTGCATCCGCTGTATAGGCATTGTTCAGAAATAATAGTACTATTGGAGCAGTCAGTATAGTTTGCAGCTAAGGGATCAGAACATCCTTGAGCATAAATACAATCGTCAGTGCTTCCAAAATTTAATGCGTCTTCACAAAAACATCCACCTGCATATTCACAAAATTGCGAGCCAGAGTTTATGTAATAATCTGCTGGGCAATAGTTTGTTGCATTAGGGTCGTCACAAACAGCCACTGCATAACAACCTAGTGCTGCATTATAAATAGCACAATCTTCACAAGATTGAGAATAGATTGAGCTCGAAAAAATCAAGAAGCATAATAAGACAATATATTTAATAGGTCTATTCATATTTTTACTTTAAGGTATAAAAAACTTGGGGTTATTTAAGAGTTTGGATGCATTAACTCTAATACAAAGATAATAAATAATCTCCAAGTAATATTTTAACTGTAAAAATAAGAAAAAAAGACTTATAAAATTTGCTCGTAAATAATTAACATTTTTTTAACGTGTAATTAACAATGACAGGAAATATAGTTAATAACTTTAGTTAAATGGTGCTTAAAAAAAAAGACAAAAAATTGTTATATTTGGTCTACCCTTTAATGTAACCCTATTTATTAACATTATTTAATTAAAAAATGAAAAAATTAATTACCCTATTACTTCTATGTGGTAACGTAGTTATTGCACAAAGTTTAATGATTACTGAATTAACAGACCCTCAGAACTCTAGTGATGCTGGGAGGTATGTTGAAATTTATAACCCATCAACAGATGATATTGATTTATCAGTTGGATATGCTTTACAGCGATGGACCAATGGAAACACAGATCCGCAGTCTGCTGTTTCTTTAACTGGTATAATTCCTGCTGGAGGATTCTATGTAGTATGTAATGATGCTACAAAGTTTTCTGCTACTTACGGTATGGAAGCCAGTCAAGATATTGGTACTGGAGGTGCTGCTGACTCTAATGGTGATGATAACATTGCTTTACTTGGACCTGATGGTTTAATCATTGATATGTTTGGTGTCGCTGGTGAAGATGGATCAGGCACGGGTCACGAGTTTGAAGATGGAAGAGCAGAAAGAGCTTGCGGGACTTCAGCTTCTGCTACATGGATTGAAGCAGATTGGAATGTAGATAACGATAGTGGTGGTGGTGATGGAAATCAGTACGCTCCAGAAGGATTTGATCCTTTTGCTTGGGTGTGTGCTGTTGAGGAAGTATTAGGTTGTATGGATACTGCAGCTTGTAATTTTGATTCTGCAGCTACTTCTGACGATGGGAATTGTACCTACGCTGCAGAAAATTTTGATTGTGATGGTAACTGTACTGTAGACGTTGATTGTGCTGGGGTTTGTGGTGGAACATCTACTGTAGATAACTGTGGAACTTGTGATGCAGATGCGTCTAATGATTGTACAATTGATTGTTCAGCTCTTGCTCCAACTGTGTCATCAACAAATGGCTCTAATGGTCTAGGAAGTGCATCAGTAAATACTGGTTGTGGTGCTACTACTACAGCAAATTTATTTGCTCCTTATTCAATGAATTATATGTACATTTCCATGTTTAATGAAACAACAGGGGAACCATTTATTATTGATCAGTATGCTCCCTCTGTGAATTTAACTCCGGGTGATTATACAATTTTTGGCGATGTAGATTTATATATGAATTGTTCTCCAATCTTTTTATCTTTTGGAGGAGCCATGGATGATGTCCTAATTGGTGATGGTTGTGGTTTAGAAATGGTTTCTGGAAATTTTACTTTGAATGAAGAAGCTACAGCAAATTTATTTGCTCCTTATTCAATGAATTATATGTACATTTCCATGTTTAATGAAACAACAGGGGAACCATTTATTATTGATCAGTATGCTCCCTCTGTGAATTTAACTCCGGGTGATTATACAATTTTTGGCGATGTAGATTTATATATGAATTGTTCTCCAATCTTTTTATCTTTTGGAGGAGCCATGGATGATGTCCTAATTGGTGATGGTTGTGGTTTAGAAATGGTTTCTGGAAATTTTACTATTGAAGATAATTCATGTACTGTTTCTTGGGAAGGTCCTAATGGATTTGCAAGTTCTGAAGATTCCATTTCAGGACTTGAATCAGGAGAATACACTGTTACAGTAACTTCTGCTGACGGATGTACTTCATCAGAAACTATAACTATAGCTAACGAATTCCTAGGCTGTATGGATATGACAGCATGTAATTATTCTGAAACTGCTAATACTGACGATGGTTCATGTACTTACCCAGAAGCTAATTTTGATTGTGATGGTAACTGTACTGTAGATGTTGATTGTGCTGGTGTTTGTGGCGGAACTGCTGTTGTTGATGTTTGTGGGGAATGTAACGGAGACGGTTCATCTTGTTCTGTAGATGTAACTTTTTCTGTTGACATGAGCATTGAAGGTGTGGTTGGAGATATTAAAGTGAGAACATCAACTGAAAATGGTTCTTACAGTCCAAGCGATTGGTTTGTAATGGATGACTCTGATGGAGATATGATTTATACTTATACCATGACTTTAATTACAGGAGTTGAATATGGTTATAACTTCAATAATAGTGATGGAAGTGGATATGAGTCAGGTTCAACAATTGCTGATTGTGCGGGAGGAAATTTTGGTAATGATAGAATAGTAACACCTGGCGTTGAAAATATGGTTTTAGATACTGTATGTTGGGAGTCATGTGAGGCTTGTCCAGCTATAGTTGAAGGTTGTACAGATTCTACAGCTACTAATTATAATGTTGATGCTACTGTTGATGATGGTACGTGTGAGTACCCAGTATTGGAAGCGGCGAACTTATTCTTTTCTGAATACGCTGAAGGTTCATCAAATAATAAATACTTAGAAATTTATAATGCTAGTGATGCTACAGTTGATTTATCTGGATACGCTTTCCCAAGTGTATCAAATGCACCAAGCACTGTTGGTGAGTATGAGTATTGGAATGCCTTCCCAGAAGGTGCTACAGTAGATGCGGGTGGTGTGTACATCATTGCTCATGGCTCTGCTGATCCTACTATTTTAGCTTTAGCTGATCATACTCATAATTACCTAAGTAACGGTGATGATGGTTATGCTTTAGTTTGTGGTAGTGAAGGAAATTATATAATTCTTGATTTTGTAGGTGATTGGAATGGTGATCCGGGTTCAGGATGGGAAGTAGCAGGGGTTTCAAATGCAACTCAAAACCACACATTAGTTAGAAAGTGTGGAATTACAACAGGAAATACTGATTGGGTAGCTTCTGCTGGAACTAATGTAGATGATTCAGAGTGGATTGTATTAGATAATAATGATTGGACTAATTTAGGTTCTCATGAATTTGAGTGTGTAGTTGTTGTGGATGTATATGGATGTACAGATTCTACGGCGTGTAATTACAACTCAGAAGCAACTATTGATAATGGTACTTGTGGAATTACTGATGACTGTGGTGATTGCCAAATTCCTTATTGTTATGTTTTAGGAGGTTCTGTTTCATACGTTGAAATAACGGAGTGTTATGGCGGAGTGAACGGAAACTCAATTGAAACTTTAATGAGTGGAGGTGGTATTTGGGTAGGTACGGATTCTTCTGATGAATATTGGTTAGGAAGTACTTATAATCCTTACTGGAATGCAAGTTGTAGCACAACACCAGGTTGTACTGACCAAGCAGCATGTAATTACAATTACGCAGCTACAGAGGATGATGGTTCTTGTACTTACGGAACAGAATACTATGACTGTGATGGTGTTTGTTTAGTTGACACTGATGGAGATGGTGTTTGTGATGCCTTTGAAGTATTAGGTTGTACTGATATGATGGCGTGTAATTATGATGAAGCGGCAACAGAAGAAAACAACTCATGTACTTATGCCGAAGATTCTGCACTTAATGCACAGTATGAAACTGTTGTTTTCGATTGCGATGGAAATTGCATGAATGATACAGATGGTGACGGTGTATGTGATGAATTTGAAACTTCTGGATGTACGGATTCTGCTGCTTGTAATTTTAATTCATCTGCAACGGATGATGATGGAACTTGTACATATCCTGAAGGAAACTTTGACTGTGAAGGTAACTGTACTGGAAACGTGGACCTTTGTGGTGTTTGCGAAGGAGATAACTCAACTTGTACTTCATCTCCTCTATTCTTTTCAGAATATGCAGAGGGTTCTTCAAATAACAAATATTTAGAGATTTATAATCCAACTAATGAAGCGGTAGATTTATCTGCTTATGGTTACCCTAGCGTTGGAAACGCACCTGATGTACCAGGTCAGTATGAATATTGGAACTCTTTTGATGAAGGAGCAACAATTGAAGCAGGTGGAGTATATGTAATAGCTCATCCTTCAGCTGATGAATCTATTTTAGCATTTGCTAATGAAACTCATACCTACTTAAGTAATGGTGATGATGGATATGCTCTTGTATGGGGAACTGAAAGTAGTTATGAGATTTTAGACTGGTTAGGAGATTGGAACGGTGATCCAGGTTCAGGGTGGTCAGTTGCTGGCGTTGCAGACGGTACAAAAGATCATACTTTAGTTAGAAAGTGTGGTATTTTTGAAGGTAACACTGATTGGATGATGTCTGCTGGAACTAGCACGGAAGATTCTGAGTGGATAGTGTTAGATCAAAATGACTGGACTTACTTAGGCTCTCATGATACTGAGTGTCCAGTTTATGGATGTATGGATGAAACTGCTTGTAATTATAATGCGGAAGCAGAATTTAATGATGGCTCATGTTTATTTTTAGATTGTGCTGGTGAATGTGGAGGTACTGCAGTTAATGATGATTGTGGTGTTTGTGAGGGTGATGGCTCTTCTTGTGCAGTAAATGTTACTGTCTCTGTGGACATGAATGTTGAAGAGGCTTCAAGTGTTTGGGTAAGAGTTGCAACCATAAATGGAGAATATAACCCAAGTGAGTGGTATGCAATGGACGATTCTGATGGAGATGGGGTATTCACATATACATTACAATTATCATCTGGTTTTGAATACGGGTATAATTTCCATACTAGTGTTGATGAAACTGGTTACGGAGCAGGAAGTGGATATGAAAGTGGAGATAACATAGATGGAATATGTGCGGGTGGTTTGTATGGTAACGACAGAACGGTAACACCAACTGAAGATATGGTAGTTGCAACAGTATGTTGGGAGTCTTGTGAAGAATGTCCTGAAATAATTTTAGGTTGTACAGATACTACTGCCTTCAATTATGACTATACTGCTACCGACGATGATGGTTCATGTGTATTTGAACTTAACCCTGGAAGTTTATTCTTTTCTGAATATGCAGAAGGTTCATCTAATAATAAGTATTTAGAAATATATAACGCAGGAACAGAAACTGTAGATTTATCTATGTACGCATTCGCAAGTGTTTCTAACGCTCCTTCTGTTGTTGGAGAGTACGAATATTGGAATTCATTTGATGATGGTGCATCAATTGCTCCAGGTGATGTATATATAATTGCTCACCCATCTGCCGATCAATCAATTTTAGATTTGGCTGATCAAACTCATCAATATTTAAGTAATGGTGATGATGGGTATGCATTAGTTTATGGTTTTGAAGGTTATTCTGAGCAATCAGTTGAAGGAGAAAACTGTTGTATTAACCCTGATTGGATAGATCCAATGGCAATGTGTACTATGATTTATGATCCAGTAATTGGTTGTGATGGTTTAGAATATTCAAATTCTTGTTTAGCAGAAGCTGCGGGAGTTAGTAGTTACACTGGATTATTTAATGGTATGACTACTAATATTGAATGGGATTGTTCTACAACTACATCTTCACCAAATTTCGTAGTTGTTGATTGGATTGGAGATTGGAATGGAGATCCAGGTTCAGGATGGGATGTTGCTGGGGTAACTAATGGAACAAAAGACCATACCCTAGTTAGAAAATGTGAAATATTTTCTGGTAACACAGACTGGGCTGCATCTGCTGGAACTAATGATCAAGATTCTGAGTGGATGGTGTTAGATACTGATGACTGGACATACTTAGGGTCTCATGATACTGAGTGTCCAGCAATATCAGGATGTACTGATTCATCTGCTTGTAATTATAATATGGATGCTACAGAAGATGATGGAACATGTGATTATGCTGCTGCAGGATTTGATTGTGATGGAAACTGTTTAGAAACATTTACGATTATTGTTGATTGCTTATGTTCTGACAATGAAGTATTAGTGACGTGGACGGAATTTGATGAGTCAACATGTACATTTATGGAAATGTGTGATTGCGAATGTATAGATGCAGATGAAAATGGAATTTGTGACGATGAAGAGACTGTTTCACAATCAATTAGTTTAGTTGAAGGATGGAGTATGTGGTCTACTTACATATCTCCTGAAAATGGCAACATGGAATCTGTATTTACAAATATTGTTGATGATTTAACAATTGTTAAGGATGAAGGCGGAAATGTTTACTGGCCAGCATTTGGATTAAATAGTATTGGTTCACTTGAAATTGGAAACGGTTATCAAGTTAAAATGAGTTCTGCAAACACATTAGTTGTAGAAGGGGACTTGGTGCCTTACGATACACAATTTAGTTTAAATAGTGGATGGAATATGATGGGTTACTTGCATCAAGAATCTTACACAGTAGAATCTATGATGTCAACAATGACTTCAAGTAATTTAACTATTATGAAAGACTCTTGGGGTAATGTTTACTGGCCACAATTTGGTTTGAATAACATAGGAAATTTAACTCCTGGACAGGGTTATCAAATTAAATTAGCTGGTTCATGGAACTTCTCTTATCCAGCTTCAGGAGGAGCTAGATATGGTGATGTTTATACTGAGAGACCTGTT
>CAYSYA010000008.1:1672-98333 GCA_964435285.1 uncultured Flavobacteriales bacterium | reverse complement strand
TCCATACATCCAGAACAAGTACTATTATCTCCATTAGGAACTCCACAATCATCTACAATACAATCATTAAAGACATCCAAAGAAATACCAGCACCTACTATTATTGCTAAGTTTTCACTAGTTAATTCTTCATTGACATATGTGTTAAAAGCAGTAGCCACATCACATTCTGACGCATCACCACAATCATTGATAGAATATAAGACAACTCCTGCATTAAGTAACTCTAAAATCTCAGTCTGATCTAATATACTATCATCATCTGTATTTTCATATGCATTTACCATCTCACAATGTGAAATATAATCTAGTGAACAGCTCATTATCTCTGATACTGTAGCTCCACCTTCTAACATTTCAGTTAATTCAGATGTAGATAAATAATTCTGACTACTAAAACCAGTATAAGAAGAAATAAAATCACATGGATCTGTATAAGCACATGATAAACTCTCAAACGGATCAACCTCTGCTTCTACTAAAACTGTTGTTTCTTCTAAACTTAAAAGCTCATCTGGACTACCATTGACATATGTGTTAAAAGCAGTAGCCACATCACATTCAGCAGCATTACCACAAGAATTTATCCAAGTCAAATCAACGCCTGCATTAAGTAACTCTAAAATCTCAGTCTGATCTAATATACTATCATCATCTGTATTTTCATATGCATTTACCATCTCACAATGTGAAATATAATCTAGTGAACAGCTCATTATCTCTGATACTGTAGCTCCACCTTCTAACATTTCAGTTAATTCAGATGTAGATAAATAATTCTGACTACTAAAACCAGTATAAGAAGAAATAACATCACATGGATCTGTATAACTACAATTCATGACATCAACAACTGATACACCAGCATTTAATAAATTATCTATATCAGATGAATCTAAAGTACCCATGGCAGAGGTAACTTGACAACCATTTAGATAACCACAATCCATAATATCATCTACTGATACTCCCGCATCAAGTAAAGAGTTAATTTCATAATCAGTAAGACCATACCAAGAACCCATAGCAGAGACAACTAAACATCCACTAACATTTCCACAATTCATAACATCAGCAACTGATACACCGGCATTTAATATATTATATACATCATCTGCATCTAAAGTACCCATAGCAGAGGCAACTGAACATTCACTAGCATTTCCACAATTCATTACATCAGCAACTGATACACCTGCATTTAATAAATTATTTATATCAGATGAATCTAAAGTACCCATGGCAGAGGCAACTTGACAACCACTTAGATAACCACAATCCATAATATCATCTACTGATACTCCCGCATCAAGTAAAGAGTTAATTTCATAATCAGTAAGACCATACCAAGAACCCATAGCAGAGACAACTAAACATCCACTAACATTTCCACAATTCATAACATCAGCAACTGATACACCGGCATTTAATATATTATATACATCATCTGCATCTAAAGTACCCATAGCAGAGGCAACTGAACATTCACTAGCATTTCCACAATTCATTACATCAGCAACTGATACACCTGCATTTAATAAATTATTTATATCAGATGAATCTAAAGTACCCATGGCAGAGGCAACTGAACATCCACTAGCATTTCCACAATTCATTACATCAGCAACTGATACACCGGCATTGAATAAATTATATACATCATTTGAATCTAAAGTACCCATGGCAGAGGCAACTGAACATCCACTAACATAACCACAATCCATAATATCAGCAACTGATACACCGGCATCAAGTAAAGAGTTAATTTCATAACTAGAAAGAGAACCACCATCACCAATAGCAAAGGCAACTGAACATCCACTAACATAACCACAATCCATAATATCAGCAACTGATACACCGTAATTTAATAAATTATATACATCATTTGAATCTAAAGTACCCATAGCAAAGACAATTGAACATCCACTAGCATTTCCACAATTCATAACATCAGCAACTGATACACCGGCATTTAATAAATTATATACATCATTTGAATCTAAAGTACCCATAGCAGAGGCAACTGAACATCCACTAGCATTTCCACAATTCATAATATCATCTATTGATACTCCTGCATTAAACAAAGTGCTTATTTCATATGAATTTAAAGAACCCAAAGAAGAAGCAAATGTACAACCACTAGCATTTCCACAATTTATAATATCATCTGTTGTAACTCCAGCATTTAATAAATTATTTATATCATATGAATCTAAAGTACCCATAGCAGAGACAAATGAACATCCACTAACATTTCCACAATTCATAATGTCAGAAATTGTAACTCCAGCATCTAATAAATAATTTATATTATATGAATCTAAATCACCCATAGCAGTAGCAATTTCACATCCTGAATAACCGCAGCTTATAATATCACTTCCAGGTAAACTTTGCATTAGAAGTTCCTCAACAGTATAATCGTATGTAACCCAGTTATCTACAAAAATCCAGTTATCAACAGTCTGCCAATTACTATGCCAAACCATATTTTCAACCCAGTATGATGTACAAACGTTTGGTCCACTCGAATTTACACACTGTCCACTACAATTATAGTAACCATAATCAATACAACCAAACCATGTGTCAGTATAACAACATTCACTTGTGTCGTAGTATACATAATAACCTTCGTCTACATAATAGCCGTAGTCTACTTCATATGAATCATTTACATAACTTCCTTCATTAACTGTGTAAGAACAATTTGATTGAGAAAAATTTAAAAATGGAATAAATAATAAAATAGAAAATAGTAATATTTTTTTCATGATAGTATATTTAGTTTTGAATAGGATAACCTTAGCTTTTAGTAATTTAAATTTACAAATAATAAATAAATAATCTTTTTATATCTGTTCAAGAAACCTTTTAAATAAATTGTAATCTTAATTTAAAAGTTTAAACCATCTATTTTTGGATTTGCAAATGTTCCAGATACATCAAGAATAATTTCATTTCCTTTTCTAGGTAATGATTGACCCATTAACATTTCATTTTCAAAATCCTCTACCATTTGTAGTATGTTTTTATCTAAATTTCCAAGTCTAAGTACGCATTTATTTAACTTAGATTTAAAAATATCTGGATTTCCTGTCCTATCGAGCTTTAAAATCATATCAATATCACTTTTTAAAATACCTAAAGAAGTAGAGACATCCATATTATTAATTAATTTATCCCCATCCCATTTAAAATCTTGATTATAATTTTTAAGACTTATTTCATTATTTTTTAGGCTGAACCCATTTAAATCTCTTCTTATATCATCAATCATATAATCAGCTAGTTTAATTTTAAAATTATTTAGGTTTAATTGATATTCTCCATCCATATTTCTAATAATATCAACTTCATTCATATTTTGTAAATCACCGTTAATAGAAAAATCAAATACTGCATCTCCCCTACCTAACCCTAGAGAAACTTCCTCATCTCCTAATTTCATATTGTCAAAATCAAAATTTGATTTTCCATTAAATCTAAAATTCTCAAGAAAAGGTTCTCCTTCTCTGTTAAAATTGATATCCATTTTCAAATTACTAATTAACGAAGCTAATGAAGAAGAAATATCAATTGATGTTTCTAAATCTTTACCGTCCCAGCTTAAGTTTCCTCCAATATTTGAAAAATTAAGTTTATTATTTTTCAATTTAAAACCAAAAAAAAGTCTTTGTATATCCCTAGCCAATTCTCTTGAAGGAATCAATTCAAATTCTTTGAATGAAAGATCAATACTACATAAAATATTATTTAGGATTTCATCTTCATTCATATTATATATATCACCATTTATATTGAAATTAAAATCTATATCTCCAGTTCCAAGATTTAGAGATATTTCTTCATCACCAATTGTTATTCCTCTGTAGTCCCCTTTACTTTTTCCATTTGCACTAACATTTATAATTTCTATATCATCAATTTTATTTCCTGAGTATTTAAATATTAAACCACCTTCAAATTTTCCAAGTTCATTTTTAGAGTAAATATTATTAATTGAGAATTGATTTTTTTTAGGAAAATAATCTAAAGAAAAGCTAAAATCTGTATTTAACATCTTCGAATCAAAATTTTTGACAAACTCTTCTATTTCAAACAAAAATTCATCATCATCTGGGAAATTAAAACCTTGTACATTAATTTTTAAATTTTGCTTTTGATTAGGTAACTCGTACTGAATATTATTAATCATGTCTTTTGTTAACCTACCATTAAATTCTAATTTGATGTTATTAGCAATTTTTTGATTTGATTGACTTGAATTAACAGAAGATAATTGTTTAACAATATTAAAGTTTTTAAACTCAAGAAAAAATGAATTGATTTGATCAAAATTTTTGTTTTTTATTATTGAAAGTAATTCTTTATAAGAAGTTCCAATTTTAATTTCATCAAAGTAAAAATTATCTCCATTTAGCTCAGAGATATTTACACCATCTAATAATAAATGACCACCTGTTGAACTTACTATAACATCATTATAAGACACATTACTAGAAATATTTAAAGATTCTAATTCACTTTTTAATTCTTCAAGAATAATCGGCAATTCTTGTTTTACAATTTCAGAGGCTTTTTTATCAATAGTATTTTTAGTAAAAAAAATGGTTGAAATTATAATTATAATTATAATTGATAATATGGAAGTAATTAATGTTTTTTTCATAGTCTAGTATTTATATATTTTTTCAACACTTCCGTCATCATAAAGTTTAAGTGTTAATTTATTTAATGGATCAATTTTTCCTAAAATATTAATTGATTTGATAAGTTTTTTATCACTGCTTTTTTCATTTATTGATGAATTATTTTGACATTGATTTTGACAATCAATCAACGTTTCAAATGGTACGACACCAGCACAACCTCCCCATACAAAGCTTTCACATGAGTTAGTTTCCTGATTAAAGTAGAACATTACAATAGCCGCAAAACAAGGTCCAGGATCGGGATATTGATCACATGAATATTCTTCAAATTGATCGCAAATACCATCTTCATCGTAATCATTTATACAATTTCCATAACAATCTAAATAGATATCATCTGGATAGGTGCAAGAACTATCATCATCTGTTGCGTTTTCGTCGAAGTTACAAGCTGTAGAATCAGTACATCCGTTAACCTCAAATTCATCACAAATTCCATCACCATCAGTGTCATTTAAACAGTTGTCATTACAATCATACCCAAATTCTGGTATATTTCCTTCACAATCACATTCATTCAGTTCAATATATTCACATTCTCCAACTTCACCATAATTACAAGCAGTTGAGTCTTCGCAAAAATTTGGAGATTGTTCTTCACAGGTGCAACTACAAATATTAAAAAGCGTTTCATTTGGGTTTGAGCCCCAAAATGGATTGTTTAATGTACTTAAAGGAGTATTACAGGGATAACCTGCATCTTCTAAAAAACTAATACCATCTTCACAACCAACAATACCAGATGTCCAAACACTTAATCCCACTTGCATTGTATAATTGTCATCATAGCAATCTTGTGAAAAAATAAAAAAAGGTAAAAAAAGTAAGTAAATTTTTTTCATAATTAATTATTTAACCAGAACAACCGGAGTAATACCAAACATAATTAAATTTGATACTCTTTTTTTTTGTTCCTAATTTTTCAATTTTTGATTGATAGTCATAGTCATATAATTTATTAATTGTAGGTAATCGAGAACTAAAGTAATATATATTTAAATTTAAATACCAACCGTCGATTCCTGTACCTCCATCATCAAATATTTCTATAAAGTTTCCAAAAGCATCAAATGTATCAATCACATCATGCAAATATATCTTATATGCACCTAGTCTTCCATCATAAATTTTCTTTACATTTTTGAATATTTTAATCGGAGTATTTGATAATTTATCATTTTTATCCCAAATTCCTAATTGAATTTTATTATTTTTTTGAGAAATAATAATTTGATATTCAGGATTTTTGAAATGACGTATTTGATATGAGTTATCAATTTTAAAACTTGAATGTATACCTTTATTAATTAAATCTTGTATAGTTTCTTGAGAAAATCCAATAGAGCCAATCAATAATATTAATAAAATTTTTTTCACTTTATTCTGTTATGTTTATAAAGAAAACAACCCAATATAATATTAATTCTATATTTAAATAATGTTATCTTTAAAAACATAATTGTTATCACAAATGAAAAAAATACTCTTTCTGTTTTATATATCAATCATATCTTCTTGTTCTATTTCAAATATAAAGTTTGAAGCAATTAAACCAGCTGAGATAAATATTCCAACTGAAATAGAAACAGTTGCTATAATAAATAGAAGCACACCTAAAAAAAATAATGTAGCTGAAAATATCTTAGATGGGTTATTATCAGGAGAAGCTCCAGGAGTTGATAAATTCTCCTCTAACGACTGTATTAATTCATTAAAACTTAAGATGACAAACTCTCCTCGATTTAACTTAATTTCAACTAGCGGTATTGAATTTAAAGGTACTGGCACCTCTGAAATGCCAAAACCTTTAAAATGGAAAAAAATAGAAAATAATTTTAAAAATTATGATGTTGATGCACTTATTGTTTTAGAATCATTTGATTCTTCCTCCAAAGTTTTAGACTTAGGAATTAAAAATAGAAAAGTTAAAGTTGATGGTAAATGGAAAAAGGTAATTGAACATGTAGCTGCCCTTGATGTTGAAGTCCAAGCGGGATGGAGAATATATGATTTGAAAAACAAAAAAATTATTGATGAACAAAAATTTTTTGATAGAAAGTTATTCGAAAATTCTGATAAGACAATTGTTCGAGCTAAAAAGGGATTACCTAAATTAGGTTACGCTATATCCCAAGCTGCTATTTTTTCAGGTGAACAATTTTATTTTAGAGTATCCCCTCATTACATCACTATAAACAGAGAATATTATAAAAACTTAAAAAATATAAAAGGCTTTAAAATAAAGAGTGACAATTCAAATAATTTATTTATTAAAGCGTCTAATTATGCCTCTAATAATAATTGGAGAGAAGCCGTAAAAATTTGGAAGCAGTTTACAAATTATAAAAATACATCAGTTGTTTCTAGAGCATATTTTAATTTAGCTTTAGCATCAGAAGCAAATGGACAAATTGATATTGCAATTACATGGATTAACAAGTCTTTAAATCTAGGGAACAAAAAAGCTAAGATTTACAGATCTATACTAGAAAAAAGAAAACTAGATTTAATTAAACTAGATAAACAAATTGTTAATTAAGAAATTTATAAAGTTACTTCTTTTGGTTTTTCAAATGAAATCGATATTTCAGCAGAGGAACTACTAACTTTCTTAATTACAATGGATGGTTTTTCAGAGTGTTCAAACTTATTAGTTTCAGTATTTAGCAAATAACCCAAGTCTTCAAAGTAATTTTCCATTTTTTCTCTTATGTATTTTTTTTCTCCATAAGCTCTTTTATTAAAACCAATATAAAGATTAATATTATTTGGTTTTGCTAATTCATTCATGGTTTTTATACCGTTTTCAATTTTAACAATTTTATTATCAAAATTATATTTAACTGAAAATTTAAATTGATCATTATATTCACAATAGTCTCCTAAAATTTCTCTAGAACTCAAATAATTACGTTTACTAGAAGTTTTTTGCATTATATCTTCTTTAAATAAATTTGATTTAAAGTCAGATTCAGGATAAGATTCTAAAAATTCTAAAACATAATCTAATGCAACCTCAGGATTGTCATTTTCTGTTATTCCAAAATAATCTATACCAGACCTTTTAAATAAATTTTCTAGAAGACCATCAATATCTATATATTCATTTCCAATTGTTTTTTCAACATCTATAGCATGAGTATAACTAATTACATTATCTATAAAATCACTATAATACAGTCTTTTCAATTCTAGATCATTAATTTGTTTATTTTTTTTATTAATATAAATCCAGTCATTTCCATCTCTTACAAAAGCTCCTTTATTAAAATAAGGTAATGCAAATTGATAATCAGCTTTTACTTTTTCAGTTCTATTTTTATCAATAAAACCAAAATTATTAACATAAATATAAACAGCTAGGTCATTAAATAACATAATTGGTGCTTCTTCTCTAGGTTTAATTATTCTATTACCTTTTTTGTCAATAAGACCGTAATCTCCATTTTCTTGTACACATGCGTATCCTTCATGAAACGGATATATAAAATCCCAATCTTTATTTTTTATTACTACTTCCCCTTTTTTATTTAAATATCCTCTTTCGTTAGGTTTTGAAAAAGCAGCTAAACCATCATGAAAACCTGATAATGATGTATAATCATCATCTAATTTTATAATTTCGTTTCCTTCAGTATCAATAATTCCTCTATATATAACATCTCTGTCATTTTCATCTCTTTTTTTTACCATTGCACCACCTTCAGAAAAACTTTCTACGTCATCATACTGAGCTTTAATAACAATATTACCTGACATATCAATAAATCCCCATTTTCCATTTTTTGCTCTAAACTTTGCTCTTTTATTAAAAAAATATCCTGCTTCTTCAATATTTTTGTCTAAAGTTACAACTTCTTGTAAGTCTGTATTTATGTATTGTAATTTGCCTTTTTCTTTAGTTACTAATGCTAAACCATTATTAAAATGAGAAGTTTTTATGAATTGGGTTTTTATATCCTCACCATTTTCTTTTACATAAACTATGTTTCTGTTTTCATTTTTAAAAAATGAAAAACCTTCGTGCATCATTGCTGGTCTTTTATTAAAATTAAAGTCCAGTACTACTTCACCTTTTAAATTAACAAAACCATAATCTCCTTTAGATTCATCTTTAGCAACAAGAGCTACTTGATCATAGTAAGATGACTTTGATCCACAACCCGTAGAAAGAATAACTAAAAAAATGATTAATAAATTAGATAAATAGATTAAATTATTTTTTTTCATAGCAGTGAGTTTATATCTTAAATATACTAAGTTTTATATTTTAAAAAAATTATTTAACAAATGTTTGAAATGCAATTTTTGATATTTTAGGAAAAGTATTTAAGCCATTCATTTCAATCTCAATCCAACCAAATTTATTATTTTTTTTAATTGCAATGTAATACGTACCATCAGTTGCATGCCACGGACCAAAAGGAAAAATAGTAGTAGGATTTTCTTGAAACATTGCTGCATAGCTTTCCTTCCAAAGAGATAGATTGTCAATTCGGTCTTGATAATTTATTTTATAAACAAAATCTGTACTACTATAAGAACCTAAACCAGCGTAAAATCCAACTTCTATAAAAGCAAATTCAACATCATCACTAGGGGTTAAACCAGCACTTGGAAAATAATATGGGCTAAAAGAAACGCCATCATCAATTAATTGTTGAATATATTCTAGATTATAATTTGTTTGATTAAATAATAAATCATTTACCCCATTTCCATCTACATCAAGTGATATATTTCCAAAACCATAGAGATTTTCTTTATCCCATATTAGCTCGATTTCTAAAGGCGGAGTAAACTCTGTAATTGTAAAACTATCATCAATTACACCTGCATAAACATAATTATATATACAGTCTCCTGAGTCTGTATTTGCATCTTCATTATAGTTTGTAGCATCTGGATCTGTACAATCAATAATTACGCATTCACATACTTCACATTCGTTTTCATCAATTATTAAGCCATTTTCACAAACTAATTCACATATTAATTCATCACATAAATTTTCATATTGACTATCATCTAACTCACAACTAATTAAAATGAATAAAAAAAAATATGTTATTTTAAAAAAAAATTTCAACATATTAATTAAGCATAAAGTTAATTGGTATTGTATAATTAACCGCAACGGGTTTTCCTCTTTGATTTGCAGGAGTCATTTTAGGAATACTTTTTACTAACCTGATAGCTTCTTCACATAAATGCTTATCTTCTCCTCTTGCAACTCTCACATCAGAAACAACACCTGTTTTATCAATAACAAACGTTACGTAAATTTTTTCTTGTATACCCATTTTTTTAGCTTCAAATGGATATGCAAAGTTTTTCTTTATGTGATTAGTTATTCCATTATTTAAACACTTTACATCTTCATATTTTCTATCTGAAATATTGGATTTCTTACTAGGCTTACAACCTGGGTAAATTGGAGAACCTTCTACTACATCAAAATCAATTACTTCATCAACAATCTCTTCTTCTACAAATTCTATTACCTCTTTATCTTCTGTATCTAAATCATACATCTTATCCAATTTCTCTATTGAGTATTCATCATTTTCAGATGAAAGATGATTGTGACTGTCATCTAAATGCATTGATCCACTATCTATTACTTTTACTACTTTCCAATCTAAATATTCTTTCACTTCATCTTTTATGCCTGATTCTAAGTACCAAGTTTTAAGACCATTCCATTTACCGTTTGACCAATTTGTTATACATCTTATCTTTTCATTTTCAAAAAATTCAAATTGAGGTCCATTTTCGTATCCATTTTTTATAGTTTTTTTGCTTTTTATTTTTCCGTTAGGCCATTTTTCAATAATATAACCAGAGTATAATTCATTATTTAAATACCATCTACCTGATTTTTTTTCTAAATTTTTTAATAATTCACTTTTTGTAATTATTTTTTTTAACTTTTGACCTGTCCAAATCAGTTCTGAAATAATTTCTCTGTAAATATTACCGTCAAAATCATCTTCATCTTGAGGATAATCTCCATCTGCCATATCAATCTCATCATAATATATTTCTTTATTTCCATTGTAGAAAAAGAAATCATTGTAATAAAGAATTTTTGTTTTAGAATCATCAAATTTCCACCCGTATGACAAATTAATTTTTTTATCAGATGATGGATTATAAAATTTTGTTCCATTCCAAAATACATATTCATCAACACATGCTCTACCACAAACAGGGTAACACCAAAAAATATGAAGTATTTCAACATCATTTAAATTATTTTGGATGATTTTAAAATTTGAACCACCTTCGTCATAACCATTTGTATTTGATAAATTAATTTTACCAACCTCCCTATTATCTTTAACGGATTTAATTTGGTACTGTTGTTCGTAATTATATTGTGGGGCTAATAAAAATAAATGGTCATTCACTAAAATTGATTCCTCAGCAATAAATTTAGCTACGACATATCCTTCTAAAAAAGTACTATTATGGTAAAAAGATATTTTAATCCATGGATATTCAGTATTATTAATTGAATATTTTTCATTTGTTACTTCTTTTATCATAACCTTTTTCCCTATTGGTAAACTAGTTATAATTGGTGAGTCAGTTGTTGGAGCAATTCTAACATTTATGTCATCTTGATAGATGTATTTTTCAAAATCTATTTCTGTGTAATCAGAAAAATTATTGAACCATAAATTAGAAACATCTACAGGTGGCTCAACAAAAGAAAAATTAAAATTATTGGCAGGTACTCCTAAACGAATTGATTCAACAAACTTTCCTAATTCATTAGACATTACAATAAATTCATAAGCATCTCTGTTGCACCCTGAAATCATCCAGTTACTTGTGAAGGTTTGAACTTCTTTCATTGCTAAATCAAAATCCTGAGGCCTGTCATATTTTAACTTTATCTTTAAATTGTTGATTATTTTTTTACATTGAGGTTGAGCTTGTAAAAAATTAATGCATGAGTAAAAAAAACAGATTAAAACTAAATATCTCATATTTTATATTTTTTTTTGACAGTTCCGTTATTATAAATTTCAATTACAAATCCTTTAGAATTATTTTCTCTCCCTAATAAATCTATTGTTTTAACAATAAAGATTTCTTCAATTTGGTTATTTAATTGAAGCCCATCTGTGCACCACCATGAGAGTCCTAAAGGTTCATTAAAAGGAGAATATGTTATAAATTCTACAGTATTACTTCCTGAATTAGGAATTGCAATCACACTATTTAATTGATTATAAATTATATCAGCAGGGTAACTTAAACCGTCAACAATAATTTCATTTTCAGAAAAATCATTACTAAACCTATGTATTGAATTGGTGCTCCATGCAGAAATTAAGAAATTACCACACTCATCAACAGATATACCATCTAGGTTATTTAAATCAGTTGTTGTTACAGTATAAAACTCCTCTGTTGTAAAATCAACTTCATAAATTGGAGCATTATTTCCCCACGTCACCACGTACAGACTATTATTCATTGGTTCTAAAATTACACCATTGGGATTTCTAGGAAAATCACATATAGATGATATAGATTCATCATTAATTTTATATCTGTACAACTTTCTTGCTGAAAAATCTGTTAAAAATAAATATGAACCTGTACCATCAATATACTTTGTTATTCCATTTAGAAATGATGCTCCTACATTAAAATTTAACACTTGATTCCCATTATCTAAGTCATATCCTTTTAATCGTCCACCACTACAAGCGTAAAGAACATTGTCTACTATTTCTAAGCCATGAGGTCCATTTCCTAAATTTGAAGTAAAAATTGATAACTCATTATTACTATCTAGTTCTAAAATTTGACCATTATTTGAATTTGATATAAAATAGCTTTCAGTTGAAGGGTTAAATTCAATACTTTCCGGACCATTATATGATTGAGAAAAAATTAATAATGGACACAAAAGTAGTTTTAAAAACTTTATCATATTTTAAATTTTTTATTTACACTACCATCATTATATATTTCAATATAAAAACCTTTGTTTTTTTTCTTTTCTCTACCTAATAAGTCAATAGCTTTAATAATGTTTTTGTTATCTTCATAATCTAAAATATTTGAAATTTCACCCTCACACTCACAAAAATCATTATATGTACTAATAGTACCGTCACTCAGTACACAATCATCTCCAGGAACAGCACAGGTACCATCATCAATAATTGCATTTGAATCATAATTACATGTAATAGTTTGATTAATGATTGCGTAAATACAACCATTTATACATTGATCTCCGAAGTAATTATTAATGCTATTATTCGTTAATTCTATTTGTTCCCCAAACTGACTTACATACATAAAGTTCCAAGAGATTAAGTTTTCTTCAGCTGAAATAAAAAAACAGTCATTTTCTATGTCTGCTTGAAAACATCCTTCTATAGTTTCTTCATCATCTTCTAAAACAAAATCATGTAATATTGTTCCTGAATAATTAGAAATATCTAGATAGGATGTCCCATTGGATGAATAAGAAAGTGAAAAAAATATATATCCACTATCACAGATACACGAAAGATATTCACATAAATCATTATTAATCTCAGTTAGATTTGGATTATAGTTACATGCATCTTGATCATCACATCCTTCAATTTCTAATTCATCACATACTCCATCACCATCTAAATCAGATAAACAATTCCCATCACAATCATAATATAGTTCAGCATATATACATGAATCATCATCTATATTTGAATCAGGGTTAAAATTACAAGCTAATGAATCAGTACAACCTTCAGAACACCCTTCTCCAATGTAATTACTGACCAAATTATCTTGATTTAAGATTTGTGTATTACCATTTAGGCCAATCCAATTTAATGACCAAGAATTAAAATTTCCTTCAATTTCTATGAATAGACACTCACTTTCTAAATTTGTCAAGAAACAATCCTGAATACTACCCTCTCCTTCAAGAACAGGAGAATTATATAAAAAACTACCTGATAAACTTGATACATTAAAGGATGAAGCTTCGTTTGTGTTAAAATTTAAAGTTAATAGAGTTTCATTATCCTCGCAACCTCCTTGATTACCATTACTATCATATATTGTACCGTCATAAGAAATAATATCTGAACCATTTATTGAAGCTGCTAAAATCGCATTATCTAAAGAATTAAAATAAGAAATAACATCAAAATTCTGTCCTTCGTATTCAACATTTCCATTAACACTCCACCATTCAATTTCTTCTTGAAAATTAACTGAGGCAGTAGTAGAGTGAGAAAGAAAACAAACAACGTCTGAATAGCTATTATTTTCAATAGTAGCATTAGTAAAAATTAAATTTGCTCCAATTATTAGATTGGACAAACTATTATCATTTAATAATAAGGACTGACAAAATTGAGCTTGTACACCAACATTAAAATTTTCGTTTAAAAGTTGAACAGGGTTAATATTTTCAATAGTATTTCCAGAAATGACAGCAGATCCAGTAAATGAGCCTAAAGAAATTCCTGAACCAGAAATATCATGAATATAATTATTTGAAAAATTTAAATTTTGAGGAAGGCTTGTCATTTCTCCATATGTTAAAATGCCATATGATAAGGGAGAAGAATTACCTTGATTGGGTAAGGACATACCATGTATTTCATTATTTGTAATGTTAATATTTGAACACACTGGAGTTATTACTATTCCATATGTAGTTTCATTATTTCCTATAATTTCAAAACCATTAATTGTAACATCAGTTGCTTCAATCGTGATACCTCCAACAAAATTTGATGCGTCTATCACACAATTATTATTACAGTTTAATGTTATTGATTTGTTAATATAAATTGTTTCGTTATATGTACCATCTTCAATATTTAATATTGAACCTTCTTCAGCAAGATTTATTTGTTCTTGAATTGTTTGAGAAAATGTTAACAAAGGGATTATTAACATTATTTTTAAAATTATTTTCATAGTCTATATTTCTTTTTTGCAATACCGTTTTTATAAATTTCAATTTTAAATCTATTTTCCTGAGCTTCTCTTCCTAGAATATCAATTGTTTTTATTAATTCATTTTCAGAGTAATTATCTTCAATAACTGAGTTGTTATCACTAACCTGCATAAAAAAATCCCATATTTCTTCTTCAGCAAAAGATGGCCAGTCATGTCCCATTCCCGATGCTACATAAAGCCTTAATTCATTTGAATTATCGTTACAGTCAGAATAAGTTGTTTTTTCTGTAGGATAATCAAAATTGTAATTAGTTGTCTCTGTTTCATTACAAACGTGCAAACTACTCCAAAAATCCATTATCGAATAAATATCTGGAGCACCTCCCCAACCTTCATCAATATACTGCATTGAACCATCCATTGGAACAACATTATCATCTGTACCACTTATTTGCATTACTGGAATAAGTTCATTTGGATTACACTCTTCCCAATCAGGACCACTCATAGTTCCTGTTACTGAAGCGATTGCTTTAAAGGTTTCAGGTGCATTACATGCTAATGACCAACTCATATATCCCCCATTTGACATACCACATGAAAAAGTTTTTTCTGGGTTTAAATTAAAATCTTGATGAAGTTTTAATGCTAAATTAGTTAAGAATCCAGTATCATCTACAGATGTCATAATTTCATTGAAATTTGCATTCCAGTGATTAGTTCCATAATTATCTTGCAATCCAGTTGGGTAACAAACAATAAATCCATACTGGTCAGCCTGATCTTCAAACAAACCTATCATATCAGAACCTTCACCCCAATAGCCATGTAATACAAATACCAAAGCTGCATTTTTTTGTAAATTTTCAGGTATGTAAAGAAAGTACTCCCTTTGAAGGTTTTCCCACTCAAAATAGTTTGGGAGTAAACAAGAACCATCATCAATAGTTGCTTGGTCGTTATAATTAACAGCTTCAGTATTTGTACAACCAGGAATCTCCCAGTTACATAATTTACTATTTACCTCGAAAGTCCAGTACTCCCATGTGCCATTATACATTTCATAATTAATTGGTTCCTTACTATTGTTAACGCTTACAGTTAAATTCCCTCCATTCCAACCATCTCCGTAACTATCATAACCAGCAATCATGTAACAACCAGAATTGGGTAAACATCCATCAAAACTTTCTGTTTGAAAGTTTTCAGATCCTTGGAAAAATATAACTGAGTTTTCAGGGGATGGATTTCCTTGCATCCATGAATCATAATCCCACAATCCCCAAGACATTTCATAAGCCCATTCCCCTGTTGATGTTGTCATATAAATTGGAAATTCACCTTCATTACATTGAGTATAAGATAAAATTGGTAATAAAATCAATAATATAATTTTTTTCATAATTTAAATTTTTTAGAAAATGAACCATCATTATATAGTTCAATAATTAGACCCTTTTTAAAGGTTTCTCTACCTAAAATATCAAAAGTATTAATTAGCTTTTTTTCTTCTTTTTCTATTTCGTTAACGTTTACAGTTTCTATCAATCCATTAATATCATAATTTGAGAAAAATTGCCATATTTTTTCTGATGCACTGAAATCTTGATTTGTATTAATTCCAGCAAAAGGAATGTAGGCTCCGGGCCAAGTATGCCCTCCGTTGATTACTTTATATAATTCTACAGATGAATTGTTATTTCCGTCAGAATATATGTAATGCTCAACAAAAGAATTATCAAAAGTATTAATATTAGGAAGAGAGAAAAAAGATGGATTGTTTGAGCACTCATTAAAATTAACCCAAAATGAAATTACATCGTCTATAGACTCTGATGTATTAGAGCCTATATAAGGTACTGTTAAATCCATTGTGCCGTGAATTTGCATTACTGGTATTGGTCGTTCTGGATTACATAAAATAGGTTGATTAATGTACATACTTCCCGTAACTGATGCGATAGCAGCAATTTTATCACTGAGTTCACAAGCCAATGTATAACTCATATATCCACCATTTGAGAAACCAGTACTATAAACTCTATCTAAGTCAATATTATATTCATTTCCTAAAAAATCAATTAAAGAATTTAAAAAACCAATGTCATCAACATCACTCAATTGCCAGGAGTTCCAAAAAGGTTCATTAAACTCATTAATTGTTCCCATTGGATGAACTAATAAAAAATTAGCAGTATCTGCAACTTCAATTAAATTACTATAAACCATTTGTTCACCCGCATTACTAGTGTATCCATGCAAATTTAGAACCAAAGGAACAGATTCCTCTCCATTGTATGAACTAGGAATATAAAGGATATATTCTCTTTCCAAATTGTCGTGGGTGAGAATTCCTTGAACTGCTTCTTGAGAAAATGAATAAAAGAAAATTAAAAAGTAAAAAAAAACATATTTTTTCATTTTGATATTTATGTTTAAAACTAACATCAAGTTAATGAATATAAAATTTATTATTTACATTAATTTAATTTTTAGTTCTTCCACTTGATATTGCAACCTATTGAAGGAATTTGTTTTTCAGAAATAGATTTATTATTTAAAATGTTTTCTAAAACACCTCTTAAATCTCTTCCATTATTTGGTAATTTGTTACCAGGTCTAGATGAATCAATTTGTCCTCTATACACACATTTCATATTTTTATCAAAGACACTGAAATCAGGTGTGCAGGCAGCATCATATGCTTTAGCGACTTCTTGAGTTTCATCAAAAAGATAATGAAATGGTATATTATATTCATTTATTAATTTAACCATATTCTCTGGTGAATCTTGAGGGTGAGAAATAATATTATTTGAATTAATACCAATAAATGCTATTTGTTTTTCTGTGTAATCATTTGCTATTTTAACTAACTGATCTAAAATATGTATAACGTATGGACAGTGATTACACATAAAAATAATCACAGTTGCTTTGCTACCTTTAATCTCATTTAAGTCAACTTTTTTATTGGTTAATGGATTAAATAAATTAAAATGAGGTGCCAAAAAGCCAAGAGGTATATTTTTTGTGGGTGTTAAAGCCATAAATAACTATTTTTTAATTAATTATATACTGTTAGTTTTTATTTTGATTTATATATTTTCTTCACATCTCCATTTTTAAAATAAACAATTAAAACAGAGTTTGTTTGACTAATTTTAACTTCTTTACCTAAAATATCAGTCACTTTATATATCTCGTTAGGTAAAAATATTTCATCTATACTCGTTGTAGATGGTAAAATGATAACATCTAATGTAGTTTCACAAAATAAACCATTACCAAAAAGTTGTGTAATTATTACTGTTCCAGAACCTTGGTCTCCCCAAGCAATAGAAATACTAGAATCAGTAGCAGAATCCCAGACAATTTCACCGTTGACAACAGACCATACGTAATTGTTATTAATTTGATTTGCTAAATCATAAGATTCAACAGTACCAGATTCTACGACATTTTCACCAATTATAATCATTTGTTCACAAGCACACTCATCTCCTACTCCATCATTATCTGTATCAACTTGATTTGGATTAAATATTTCTACACAATTATCAAGTTCATCGCATACATTATCTTGATCAACGTCATTTAAACAATTACCAAAACAATCATAATAAATATCTGGGTATTCGCACGAACCATTATCAATAGTAGCAACTGAATTAAAGTTACAAGCATCAGTATCAGTACAACCTATACATGAGGTATCTCCAGAACAGCTTTCACATTCATTTTGGTACTCACAAGAGCCATCATCTGTATTTGCGAGAGGAGAATAATTACAGGCAGTTTCATCAATACAACCAAATACAATTTCTTCTAATTCATCACATATTCCGTTATTATTTAAATCATTTAAACAATTTCCATCACAATCATAATATTGATCAGAATAGTTGCAACAATTACATTCAATAGTTGCATCAGCATCATAATTACATGCATTCTCGTCAGTACAACCAACAACGTTTTCACAAGCATCCCCGATACCATTATTATCAGCATCTATTTGGTCAGGGTTAAAAGTATTTTGACAATTATCTAATTCGTTACAAATATTATCATTGTCATTATCACTTATACAATTACCTGAACAATCAAAATATTGTTCTGCGTAGGTACAGTTACCAGCATCAGTTGCATCTTGGTTGTAATTACAAGCAGTTGAATCTTGACAGCCAATTATTTCATTTTCATCACAAATTCCATCGGCATCAACATCACTTATACATTCTGCATCCTCCAAACAAAAATTATATGTTTCTCCAGATCCAAAATTTGTATTAGTCATTTGAACTAAAGATTCATTACTATTATTTAAAATATAGTAATTTGGGGTATTTCCAGCAGTATTGTTACTAGAGAGACCATCTCCGTAAGAATCTAAAATTAAAAACTGATAGCAACCTGGACTTAAACAATAATTTTCATCAACTGTAATTCCACCATTTGAATAATTATTTCCGGAGTAAATTATCGATTGTTCAGAATCAATAATTTCCCAACTTATTTCACTACTCCAATAGTCAGTTTCTAAATAAAACTCTATATAACTTTCACAAAAACAACTACCATCATCAACATTTGCATCTGGGTTGTAATTATCAGCTAATTCACTAGTGCATCCATATATAAATGTACCTTCACAGGATGTTTCTAATTCACCACAGTTTCCAAAGCAGTTAGCTTGATTACTAAAGATATTAGGAAATAAAGCTTGTGACTTAACTACAGGGTGAAATTGTAATGCCGATGTTATTCCTGCTAAATCACAATAACTCATGATAGTACCAATATTTGGATTTCCTGGTTCAGAACAATTACCTTCTACTGGATAACATGAATCAATTGCCCCTCCTCCAAAACCAAGAGAACTATCTGCATCCCAACCACACCAATGAGTATGATTTGCTCCAAAATTATGACCTAATTCATGACCAACATAAGCCATATTATAACTAAATGGTGTATTATCAGGGTAGTCATAATTAAGATTGGTATTTAATCCACTACTTACTCCGTATTTATATTGAGTATTACAAAAACCATCAACCCATGCTACACCGCCATTTGCTTGTTTTCTGGTAAATAAATGAACTAAATCAACTTCATTTTGTAATGTACTTAAGGGGTTTGATGTCCAGTAATCACCAAGTTCAGTTAACATATCAGAACAATCATTAAGATCAAAATAATTATCTTCAAATTCCCTGACATTAATATATTTTGCTTGTAATAGTACTTCCTCATCAAGTTCAAACATATAAATTTCACTAACACCCGCAAGAACTGCTAAAGCCCACTCAACAACATCATAACAATTACTATCAAATTCTAAAAAAGTGAAATAATCTGTGTCTATTCCCATCTCGACGCATTCTGTACTATTTTGTTCAATGTTCTGAGGGTTAGGGTTTGAACTTATAAAATCAACGTCTTCGGTGTGACATTCATAATTATCAGCAACAACGCTATCAGAAATATCAAATAAGACATATGCATTGTTTTTTTCGCCTTTTAATTCATATGCTTTATTTTCATATTTTATTGTTGCAATTATATTATTTTCTAAGAAATTAAAAACACCTGATAAATTCTCTCCTTTTATTCGATATGATAAAATTTTTGGATTATATTCTTCAATAATAATTCCTTGAGAGGTATTTCTTATTAATTTAAAGTCAGATTTAAATACATCAAAAGATTCTAAATTTAATTTTAAATTACTTCCATCTAAAAATGGAATTATAATTTGTAATTCACATGGTTTTGTTTCTTTAATTAAATTTAAATAAACTTCATTTACATTTAGAGAAATAGAGTTTTCAGGATTATTTGTTAAATTATTATTCTCATCTAAACTAAGCTGAAAAAGATTTATTTGTGAATAGACTTGATAACTAAATAATAAAGTAAATAAAAGAATAAAATTTTTCATTTGAAAACATATAATTGATAAACAAAGTTAAAAATTACCAATTGATTTTTTCAATATTGAACAAATTTAAATAATCATTACATTTACTAAAGTGATTTGAATTAAAAAAACCAGTATGTGCAGAAAATGGAGATGGGTGTGCCGCTTCAAGTACTAAATGCTTGTTTCTATCAATTTTTTTTCCTTTTTTTTGGGCATATGCTCCCCATAACATAAAAACTTTTCTTTTAGAGTTGTTTGATATAGAATCTATTACAGAGTCAGTAAATAATTCCCAACCCTTGTCTCGGTGAGAACCTGGTTGACCTTTTCTGACCGTCAAAATAGAATTTAATAATAAAACCCCTTGTTTTGCCCAGTGTTCTAAGTTTCCAGATTCAGGAATTTCTTTTCCAATATCATTTTTTAATTCTTTAAATATATTAACAAGAGATGGTGGTTTTTTTACACCATTAATTACACTGAATGATAATCCATGCGCTTGATTATACCCATGATAAGGGTCTTGACCTAAAATAATAACTTTTAAATCATTAAATGAACAATATTTAAATGCGTTAAAAATTAAAGATCCATTAGGATATATCTTTTCCCTAGAGTATTCTAGTTTAATAAAATCAACTAATTCAGTAAAGTAATTTTTTGAAAATTCATCTTTTAGTAATTTTTTCCATGATTTTTCAATATTTACATTTATCATATGTTAGTATAAAGTATTTATAAATCCATAAGAAGATTGTCTTTTACTTTTTTTATTGTAGCGCATATTTCATATTTTTCTTCAAATTCGAAATATGAAATTAACTCAAATAATCCCTCTATAATATTATGTTTTTTGGATTTGCTCTCAATTTTTTTAAAAGATTCATTCAATATAAGTATACTTTGTTGAGAATTATTGATTTCACTAATTTTTTTACCTAAAACTTCATAAAGTTCTTCTTTTTCGTTAGAAACTCCATCTTTTATTAGGCCTAAAAATTTGAGAATAAAACTGATTAACTCCTCACGGGTTAGTTTATTTAAATCTATTATAGAGGGATTCATATTATTTTATTTCAATAATTTTTTCTTTAATTACTTTAACTTTTTTTGGAATATTTATAACCATCAATCCATTTTTAAACCTAGCATTAATTTTATTTTCATCAATTTCTTCTGTAATTTCAATATTTTCTTCAAAGTTATTTACCCAATTTAAATTTTTATTATTTTTTGATTCATATTTGATTTTTAAACAACCATCAGAATGACTTAATTCTATATCTTTTTTTTCAATTCCTGGTAAAGGGAATTCAATTATTATTTCTTTTTCATTTTCACTAAAATGATAATTATTATTTGAAGATAATATTTGAGTATCATCAAAAATATTGTCAATTAATGAATTAAAATCATTAAAGTAGTTAAAAGGTTTATTTCTTATCGTAAGCATATTTATTTTATTTTGATTAACAATTTATATAAAGCATATATTGTGCCAAATAAAAAATAAGACAAAATGTCATTTATTTTTAATAAAATTTAATAATTGCATGACAAAAAGTCATTATTACAAAGAGCTCAACATTAAATTTATTTTTGCTTAGAATACTAATACGAGATTTATATATTTAATAGATGATTAAAATCTAATCTAAAAACGGGTATCTTTCTTTATTTTCTCTTGAGACAGGCTTTAATTCTTTTATTTCTCTTTTTATATATGGAACATAACCCTCATCTTGACTCCACATACTTCTTCTATTTTTTGAAAAAAAATCCTCTAACCAATTATTATTATCTTCATAATCTGGATCTATTTTTTTTGATATTGCAATGAACGCCTCTTCAATTTCTTTATTTTTTGCAATTATCTCATCGTCATCAGGAAACTTATCAATATTATAAGTTTTTAGTAGTTTTTTATATGATTTCTTTAGCATCTTAACTGTAGCAGTTGTATCTAGATTCATAATTGAAAAATAATCTTTTTCTTTTTTTAAATACATAAATGTTGCAATTCTAAATGATTCTGTTTCGTCGTATATTGTAATATTACCTTTCCAATGTTTTAAAGTTTTCCAAAAATTATCTAAATTTTTTTCTGTTATTTTACCAAAATAACAATGTCCAATTAAATTCGTTTCATTATCGTAAATTTTTGAATCAATTATTTGAGCATACTTAATTCTATTTTCACAATCTAAAAATATTTCTAATTTTTCATTAATACATAAGGGTATTTTATTTCCCAATGCGTCAAATGATTTTATTTTATAAAAATTAATATTTTTTTTAGAGAAAAAAATTGAATTCATATCATCATTAGAAAAAAACATATTGTTTAACTGATCATTAGATATATTGTTTTTTTCTTGGGAAAAAAGAAAGAAAACGTTTAGAAATAATGAAATTATAAATAATTTATTTTTTTTCATTTTCAATAAATTTTAAACTAATACTATTTACACAATGTCTAATATTTTTTTCTGTAAAATTTTCACCTTCAAATACATGTCCTAAATGGCCATTACAATTTGAACAAATAATTTCAGTCCTTATTTTTCCTAGAGAATAATCAGGTATTCTTTTTATCGAACCTTTTATTTCGTCATCAAATGAAGGCCATCCACAATTTGAATTAAACTTATCACTGGAATAAAATAATGGAGTATCACAAGCCTTACAAACGTATAAACCTTTCTTATAAAAATCATTATAGGTACCTGAATAGGGTTTTTCAGTTCCTTTATTTACAATTACCTCGATTTCTTCAGGTGTTAATTTCTTTAAATATTTTTTATCCATCTCTTGTGAAAAGCAAATTAAAAATGAAAAAAATAAAACAATTATATACAAATTAATTTCTTCTAAACTCCTTAAAAGGATTAATTAATCTTCTCCTATCTTCAAACCTTTTTCTAAATCTTAAGTTGTCTTTTTTGTTTCTGATTGAAAAATTATATCCAACAACTAATTCATGAGACCCAGAATTATAACCACTTATTTCCGAAATAGAAGAATCATAACTATAACCAAAGAAATATTGACCATAATCAACACCAAATAATATAACAAGCGCATCAAATTGTCTGTAAGATAATCCAAACCACATTAAATCTTGGTAAATAACTCTAGTATTAAAGTGATATTGCATATCAGACATCTTTGTTTTTTTTAGTAATAGTGATGGCTCTATAGCCCAATTCATTTGCTGATCTATTGGGTAATAATAACCAGCTAAAAAATTATATTGACCTATAATATTATTAGAATAACCACCCTCATAATAAGAAAGGATATCAAGATCATTTGGAGTTGCAAAAATATCTAATGCTGAAATTCCTGCATAAAAACGTTCAGAATAAAAATATAAAGCCAATGAATGATATACATTGAAAGATGTTTCTATTCCATTTGGTATAACCTGGTCAACTGCACCACTACCGTCAGGAGCGTGAATTGAATACCATGTTTCGTTTGTAGGGTCAAACGAAAATTGATTTAATCTAGTACTTAATGAAAGAGATAAAAATTTTCTTTTGTCCCAAGCACAATATTTACCAGAAACTGGAAATCTAAAATTATATGAGAACATAGCCCCAGAAATACTAATTGGCCCACTGACATCATTATACAGCAGGGATCCTAATCCAATATGATCTGTAACTGCTGAATGAGCAGATAGAGTAAAAGTTTTAGGAGCTCCAGTAAATCCTGTCCATTGATTTCTATATGTCATTCTTAATGGAATGTAATCTAATGTTCCCGCCACTCCAGGATTAATTACATAATCATTAAACATATACTGACTGAATATTGGTAATTGTTGAGATTTAGATTCCTGAGTAAACAGAAATAAAACAAATACTAAAATTATTTTTTTAAATTCTTTCATAATTTACCGTTTTAAAGTAATACTGCCACTATATGTTTTTTGGCCTGTATTTAATTCAATTACATAATAATATGTTCCAATTTCATTTAGATTTCCATTTGACGTACCATTCCATGGAACATATAGTTGATTTTTTGATTCGTATTTTTTCACACCCCATCGATCATAAATAAAAACTGATGCATTGGGGTAATATTCCATTCCATAAATTTCAAATGTATCATTAACACCATCAGAGTTAGGGGAAAAAATACTTGGAATCCATAAACAATTTTCATCATCATAACTAACATTCATATTTACGAACTGAGGTTCTATACAACTATTTTGATCAGAAATAATATTAATTGAGTATAAACCAATTTCTAAATCTTGAATGACTATAGAACTCTCATCAACAAATTGATAATCATCAATATCTAAATTAGTGTTGAACGAACCACCTTCTAAAGTATCTAATACATTATTTATTATATAACTAAAGGGAGGAACAGCACCGTTTGTTGTAATTATTATACTTCCATCGTCAGAATCTTCACAACGAGCATTTTCAGCCCAAGTAAATAAAATCTCAAATTCCTCTGGTTCATTCATTTCAATCTCTAATGGATCAACTGAAGAAAAGAGTTGGCAACCATTTGAATCAGAAATTAAAACTGAATACGTCCCTGAAAATAAGTCTGAAACATCTTCAATATTTTCCTCAAAACCATTAGGCCCAAACCAGCTAAATGAGTAAGGAGGATTTCCCCCACTAACATCTAAATCTATATACCCATCATTATATCCGTTACAAGAAATTTCATAACCATTGTAATTTGATGTCATTTCATCTAAATTTTCAATAATAATTTCTTCAGGTTCTGGGTTAATTATAAATGTATTAGTTTGGATACATTGATTTTGGTCAGTTACTACAAGATTATAAGTAATACCATCTTCACCTCCTAAAAGCATAGATGGGTTAATTTCTTCTCCAGTTAATTGATTAGTCCATGATATTTCATATGGAGGAGTTCCCCCTGAAATAGACAAGTCAGCTGTTCCATATTCTCCATAACATTGAATTTGATTTGGATAAACATCAATTAT
Organism: uncultured Flavobacteriales bacterium; assembly: GCA_964435285.1. Classification (GTDB taxonomy): domain Bacteria; phylum Bacteroidota; class Bacteroidia; order Flavobacteriales; family TMED113. The sequence goes on along the minus strand of CAYSYA010000008.1, from coordinate 72,756 downwards.
AAATTCTTCAGGTGAGGTAATTTCAAACTCTGTTATAGAATAACATCCATTACTATCGAAAGAGTATACAAAGTATATTCCAGGTGACAAGAAATTATTATCTACAAAAATATTTTGCCCATCCCAATCAGAGTCTTCATCATTGACTATACCATCATTATCTATATCACCATCTATCCATATTAAACCATTATCATCAAAGTCATTTAATATTCCATCACCATCAATATCATCATCTAAATCATTTACCACACCATCATTATCAATATCATTATCAATGTCATTATTAATACCATCACCATCAATATCAAAATCTGCTCCACCACTTATAAAAGCATTTACAGAAGTAGTTAAGTCATTTAGTCCATCATTATTATTATCTTCAAAACAAAGTATTTCATCAAAGAAAACTTCAATTATAAATTCTTCAGGCTGATTTATAGTAAAGGGTTGAGTAATAGTACACCCGGAAGAGTTATTGACTACTAAAAGATTATAATTACCAGCTGGTAATGAAACATCTTGACCATTGTTTGTTACTCCGTTTGGCCATATAAAATTATAATTTAAACTATTTTGGTTTAAAACACTTGCAGAAACTGTACCTTCACCAGCATAACAATTTGCTGGAACTGTATTTACTAAAACAACAAAATTTTCATTTTGATCTGTTATAGTGTATGATTCATTAAAAGTGCATCCATTTGCATCAGTTATTTCTACGAAATATGAGTCAGAAGAAAGATTTGAAATACTAGAATTATATCCAATAATATCACCGGAAGAATTAGTCCATATATAATCATAAAGAGGGTTTCCACCTGTGACAGATAAATTGATCGAACCTTCTTCACCATTAAAACAATTGTTTTGTACAACTGTTGGATTAGTATTTATATTAGGAGAATTACCTATAAAGTAGTTAAAAGTCTTTGAGCAACCATTTTGATCTGTTATTATAAATGAATGAAAGCCTGGCAAAACTGCTTCAGTATCAACTCCATTCCAATCGATTTCAAATGGTGGGTTTCCTCCAATGATTTCATCAATGAAAATTGTTCCAGTTGGTTGATCAAAACATTGGGCTGGATTTGTATCAAAAGCAACTAAAATAGGATCAGCAGACTCAATATCAATTTCTTCAGTTACAATACATCCATCAGAACTAACAACAGATAATATATAATTTGATGGTGAAAGATTTTCAAATATATTACATGTTTGCAAACCATTTCCATCGATATTAATCTCATTAATTAAACCTGAAGAGTCTGAAAGCGAAAAAGTAATAGAACCCTCCCAATCTACACAACTATTAATAAAACCATTATTCTCATTAGCACATGTTTCACTTTGAAAATTTATATTAATATCCCCTGATTCTTGAGGAACTTCAACTAAATTAATTTCTGAACAACCATTGCTATCAGTAACTATAAAGAAGTATGAACCTGCTTCAAGCTCAGGTTGTGGTTGTGATGAAATAATTTGACCATTAATAATATTTTGCCATTGATAAGTGTAAGGAGGTTCACCACCAAAAACTGAAGAATTTATTTCAGCTAATTCTCCAAAACAAGATGCATTGCTAATAATTTCATTAGAGATAATTAACTGGCTTGCATCATTAACAACAATTGTTGAATCCCAAGAACAACCATTACCATCAAGAATTTCAACAAAATAATTATTTTCTTCTAATGAATCAAAACTAAAGTCTGGACCATCAGAGAATACTCCAGTAACATTCATATTTTCTATTTGAGTTAATCCATTAATTTCGAAAACATCAGTAAAACCTGGTAAATCTAAATTAAACTCTACCTCCACTTCATATACTAATCCGCCAGAACTAATTAAAAATAAAAATTCTTCTCCACTAACAAATCCATTATCTTGTCCTGTTTCTTCACCCCAAGCTGCTAAAGAAATTGGAAAACCTGTTGATTGACTATAAGCAGTCGAACCACCGCATTGTACCCCGTTAGCAGATGTGTAAAATACACCTATTAAATCACCTTCATTTAAATTCAATCCTGTTATTTCACTAATCACAATTGATGAATTTACTCCAGTATTAGTCCAATCAAAAGAAATATCAGACAAACCTATTGTTGTGGTCTCAGATTCACCGTTAAAAAATATTGTATAACTTCCAGGTGAACCGTCAATTGTAAAGTTTGCTGTTGCTGTCTCACCAAAACAATTTATTGCATCTAAATCAAAATCTACAGAAATTTGTTCTGGTTCTGATATAGTAAAAAATGATGGAATTGATACACAATTATCAGAATCAGTTATTACTATTGAATAATCACCTGGTGAAACTGTAGCAGATGGTGAAAAAATTCCTAATGATACACCATTATTATCAAACCATTCATATGAATACGGAGGATTTCCACCAGAAATTGACATAGAAAAGTCAACCGGGATATTTGTTTCCCCATAACAAACAGTTTCTACAGCTGGGTAATTAATAGCAATTCCATCAGGATCTGAAATAGAAACATTAAATGTTTCTAAACAACCTAAATCATCTGTAACAGAAAAAGTATAAAAACCACTTGATATATTATTTGGATCTAATCCACTATAGTCAATAATATATGGAGGAACACCACCATTAACTTCAATTGTAAGTGATGTGTTTTCACCATTACAAGAAATGGGTTCATAACTGTAGGAAACTTCAATTGTTTCTGGATTATTTATTTCAAAAGAATTTGAGAAAACACAATTATTTTCGTCAGTTACAGTGACAGAATAAGTTCCTGGTGATAAAGCTGTTAAATCTTCATTATTACTTATAACATCTCCTAATGGACCAATCCATTCATAATTGTATGAACCAGTTCCACCAGAAATTTCAATATCAATAGTTCCATTGATTGAACCACCACAAGTTGGATTAGAAACTTCAGAACTTATTAACTCTATTGGACTAGGTTGGTCTATTAAAATTGTAGTAGAAGCAACACAACCATTTTCTGCTAAAACCTCAATAATATACTCACCAGACTGAGTTGTATAATAAAAATCGTCATTTGAACCAAGAATTGTACCAACTTCAAAATTCGTTATAACAGTAAATCCTCCTGGAGTAAAATAATCAACACCTTGATTTAAGTCATAATTTGGGTTCAGCTGATAAATATCTCCTGATGTATCAAACAAATACCATATGTATGGATCACCATCTTCAAAACCATTGTCAGAGGCAAATTCAGTTTGCCATCCAGAAAGAGCAGCAAAAGGAATTGTTCCATTAAAAATAGCAGAACCACCACATTCTAAATCACCATTTACATTCTCATAAAAAATTCCTATTATATCACCAGGCGTAATAACACCATTAGCATCGGAACAATCTGAATCATCACAACCAAAAATAATTATAGTATTATTAGTTCCTGTCTCAGTAAATTCAAAATCATTTTCGTTTGTTATCGTTGGGCTTCCAGCATTAACTGTTTCAATATAATTTCCATTAATTAAAACATCATAATCCATAATGTTTCCTTCGATACCAATACTTATATCACTTTCATCACCATTGCAAAGAATTTCAGTTGTATCAAAATTTACATTTATTTCTGCAGGTTGTGTGACAGCTACAATTGTAGTTCCAGAGCAACCTAAATCATCAACCACAGTTACTTTGTAATTAGAAGCATCTAAATTTTCAAGTAAACCATCATTATTTGGGTCAAAAATTAATGTTTGAGAGTCATCGATTCCATCTCCATCAGTATCTATTAATTGTTCCCAAACAACTGTGTATGGTGGTGTACCTCCAAATACTGAGTTAAAAATAACTTCAATAGTTCCATCACCTTCATTGAAACAAGTAACATTGTTAATAGTTGTAAATGGAATAATTGTATCATCACAATCAACGATTGTAACACAAAGTTGATCGTCAAAAAAACAAGCATCTGGATTGTAAAGAATGTTATCTGGTTGAGAACATCCGTTTACAAAACAACAAGAACCATCATCACTAGTAGCGTTAGAATCAAAATTAAACGCATTTTCATCAGTACAACCATTAACTTGAACTATTTCATCATCGTTACAAATCCCATCATTATCTGCATCATTATCAATAATGATACCATTTTCACAAGTTTCACATATACCATCAACATAAGTACAAGAACCATCATCAGTATTTGCATCGTCGTCATAATTACAAGCAGTATTATCAGTACAACCTGTAACAGTACAAATAGATAGATTAACCTGAGCAAGTTGGTTTAAATCAGTATTAGAATTTGTATAAAAATTTGTTTGAGAACACGTTACAATATTATTACTACAATCATTACACCCTATTCCTTCTAGATTATTACCCCAAAATGAATAGTCATTCGTTACAACATTGCAAGGTGCTAAGGTTGAGTTATTAAAATTTTGTTCTACACTTATTGCGTACTCAAATAATACATTTTCATCTAAAATTCCATCATTATTAGCGTCTAATATTATTGTACATGGAATTTCAAAGGTGTAAGAACCATTATTTTCTAAGTTAAAATCTATATTATATGCGACTGCATAGGGAAAACCATAATTTGCAATTAAACCAATTTCAATTGTTGGGATAGATAAACCACCGGTCCACTCAACTGTTACTTGACTATTATTTAAATCCCATATTAAATTAGTTATTGTAATTGGTTCATAATCTGAAAAACAATTATCAGAGTTATTAGGGTCAGGATAAATACATTCATTTAAACAGTCATATCCAAATTCAGGGTATGTGCATGAATTATCATCTGTATTAGCAAGTTCATTATAATTACAAGCTGTTGAATCAATACAACCTAATAGCTCCAGTATACAAGACCCATCGTCATCTGTTGCATTTTCATTAAAATTAATTGCTGATGAATCAGTACAACCTAGAATTTCATCTGAATCACAGATACCGTCATCATCGATATCATTATCTATTACAGTTCCTGTTCCGTCAGTTTCACCTGAACATATTTCACAAATGCTGTCTATTATTAAACAAGAACCATCATCATCAGTTGCATTTTCATTATAATTACATGCTAAAGAATCCGTACATCCAAAAATAGTTGTGTTATCATTACATCCAGTAGCATATAAATCTGAAATAAACATAGATGAGATAGCCGTTAGACCGTTTGGAATATATGTTGATTCAAAACCAGGAATTTCTTGGAAAGAAACTGTTAAATTATAAATACTTCCATCATTTTTTAATACGAAAAAATTTAGTTCGTCCCCTGTTTGAAAACCGTCTACTGCAGTTGTACCAGTATCATCACCACATCCCGACAAAGCATTGGTGTCTCCTGTCCAAATTATAGTGTTTGAGCAAATAAATTCATTTGACTCATTTATATAAAATAAACCTATTTCATCACCAATTTCTATGTCGGTAGTCATTGTATTTGGTATAGCAATCGAATTAGTTGTAGCACAAGATTGATTTAGAGATTCAAAAACTAAACAATCATTATTTTGAAAAGAAGAATATTCAAAAATCCATTGTTCAATTAAATTTATTTGTTCCTCACTCAAATCATTTGGACCAGGAGGCATAGAACCTACAAAAACTTCTTGCCATAGAAGACTTGAATTTGGACTACCTTCAACAATTACTGGTCCATTATTACTACCTTCTAAAAGATTATTTAAATCCGTTAAGTTTAAACCACCACTAGGAAATCCACCGGAATGACAGCCAATACAATTGCTGTTGAATAATGGTTGAATTTCAGTTTCATAATTAACTTGAGCATATTCTACTAAAGGAATTAAAAATATTAGTAATATGTATAATTTATTTATCATTTATTATCTCTTTATTACAATGTGACCATTATACTTTTTATCATATTCTTTTAATTCAAGTACATAATAATACGTTCCAACTTCTAATTGTTCTCCGTTCATACTATTTCCATCCCACAGAGTTGAACTGTACTCTCCTTCCCTCTCAAATACAGTTTGTCCCCATCTATTATATACCTTTAATAATATTTGAGGCTCATATAATTCTATATTATATATTTCCCAGAAGTCATTTACTCCATCCATATTAGGGGTAAATACAGAAGGAATAAATAAACAATTTATCCAATCATATACTTCATATTGACAATATTCATCAGAAATATTTATTAAGGTTTCAGAAATACAGCCATTTGAATCAGAAACTCCAACTAAATATTCACCGTAAGGCAAGTTATCAATTATCCATGATCCGTCAGTTCCTTCAATATTAATATTTCCCGTTGGAGAAAGATCAACACTTATGTCACCAAGATCTTCAATATTAAAGGGATCAGAGTCAACTAAATTTGGTAAACCGTCACCATCAACATCATTATCAAGATAAACAATTGTATAATCAACTATACCGTCATTATTAATGTCAATCTCTTGAGCATTATTTCCAATTGGGGAATTATCATTTATGTTAAGAATACCATCTCCATCTATATCTTCGTCTTTACCGTTATCTATTCCATCATTATCAATATCTGAATTAAAGTTTTGTATTCCATCACCATCAATATCTGAAGAGATATTAAGAATTCCATCACCATCAATATCAATATCAAACGGATAATTTGTACCAGGAATATAATTTGGAATACAATCTCCGTCTAAGTCATTAGCATAGATTATATCATTATTACCATTTTGATCAAAATAAAAGTTATATCCACCACCAGTACCAACACCTCCACTAAAAATGATTTCAACTGAACCATTTTCTGCATCTTGACACTCGGGACACTCACCAATAGATAATGAAACATCTAAAGGTTCAGGTGCAGTTACATCAAAAAATCCTTCATTATTTATTAAATCTAAATTGATTGATTGCATTAAACAATTATTATTATCTATTAAATTAATTTCATAAGAATCCAAAATATAATCACCTCCAATAATATTTGGTGCTAGGTCTGAAATTTGATAAGGTAAGTCTTGATTACCTTCGATTGTTCCTATTTCTTCACCATTCAATACAATAGAAATAGGAAACGCTTCATATGAGGGCCAAAATGGTAAACTTGGTGGACCTGCATTAAAGTCAAATTCTATTTCACTGATTGTTAAAATTGCATTTTCTTCTAAATTTTCACAATTATCATCATTGTATCCACAGGAAACATTGAATCCATTAAAATCCGATATATATGCGTTATACTCAGGTTGTTCAGATTCTAAAATATATTCGTATTGTGATTCACATCCATTCGCATCAATAATTGTTAAATAATAAATATCTTCAGATAGAACACCTCCAAGTTCAGTACCATTTCCATAAGGATTTGGGTCATTATCATTTGATATGCCATCTCCATCAATATCATCTTCTAAAGGATCGTCATTATCTAATGCATCACCATCAATATTATTGTCTAAATAATTGTAAATACCATCACCATCGATATCACCAGGGGTTCCACCTTGATTTAAATTTGCAATAGAAATACCATCTTCAGACCATATATACGAATATGAAAATCCATTATCACTGGACCAAATTACTTGGTATGGTAACTCACCTCCTTCAATTGATCCAATTAATAAACTACCATCATTATTTGAAGAACATGTTGGAGGAATATTGTATAAAGGAGATGGTAAAACTTCAAATATACCTGTACTGTAAGAAACAAAAATTGACTCTATTAGTAGTTGACAGCCATTTGAATCAGTAATTAAAACGGTGTATGGATCAATAAAACCATCATTATTTAAATCCCATGTTAAATTTTCAAAATTTACAGAACCCCCAGATGAAACATTATTTACTTGAGATCCTGTTTCTAATAAAGTTATACTATAAGGGGGTACTCCACCTTGTATATAATCAATATTTAATGAAATTATACCATCTGAATTATTTCCATTTTTACAACTTGCTGGTGTTACATCAAGACCTATACTTTGATTAAATGTAATATTATCAGGTTCTGTTAATTCAATAGTAATATTTTCTTCACAGTTATTAGAATCAATTACTGTTAATGTGTAAGAACCAGAACATATAGAGGATAAATCTTGATTGGTACTAAATGAATCTCCAGACCATTGATAAGAATATGGAGGTACTCCTCCAACGACATCAATATTAATAAATCCATCACAAGGGTTTTCTAAACCAATTGTCCCCTCATTACAAGAAACACCAAAGCCATTATAATCAGAATGAGTTTCAGAAATTAAAATTTCTTGTGGTTCAGTAATTTCAATTTCTAAATATTGTACGCAACCATCTCCTAATGAAGCTTGAGGTAAATTAGATGTTACTGTTAAATTATATGTACCCGGTCCTAAATTTGATAAAAATGAGGAATTAGAATTAAATCCATTTGGTCCAGTCCAATTATAGACATAGGGACCTATTCCTCCTTGAACAAAAACCTGAATTGCACCATCATTAGCTCCGAAACAAGAAATTCCAAAATTATTATAGTCAGAGACATTAACTTCTGAAATAACTAAAGGATCGGATTCAGCTATTATGATTTCTTCAGTTTGAGTTGTGCAACCATTAGCATCCTCTATTTCAATTACATAAGTACCTGGACCTAAAGTGTCAATTGAAATTTCTTGAGTTGAAAAAGAAGAAGTAGTTTCAGTATTTATCCACGTTGTATAATAATAAGGAAATGGCCATGAATCATCATCAATAGGTGTACCTCCCTCAATTATTATACCAATAGAACCGTTGTTTGCTCCATAACATTCGATTAATGTATCAATGTCAGATTCATTCCAAGAAACAGTTAATGGATCAGGTTCTTCGATATTATATATCATTTCCGAAAAACAACCGTTAGAATCAATTATATATAAATAGTAACTACCAGCATATAAACCATCTACAGGAGAAATTGAATAACCATTATCAGATATATTTGAATCTAAATTATTTGAAGATAAGTAGGGCCACCAATTACCGTTTCCGTATCCTAATGGGTCTATATCTTCGTTAGTGTTTGGGTTCTGTATAAAATTATTATTATTTAAACCATCTCCGTCTAAATCTGGATCTAATACATTTAAAACACCATCTCCGTCAATATCTAACGCATTAGTATTTAAATTAATATTTCCAAAAGAATCTTCAATTAAAATTGGAGTATTTGTATTTGGTACAGTATTGTTAAACCAATATATTGAAATAGGCTCAACTGAAGAATTTATTGTTGTATTGACTGTTAAATTTGGAATATTTGGATTATCAGGTAAAACTACCATATCTCCGTTACATAATAATTCAGTTGTAATATTTACATTTATTTCATTTGGTTCTGTTATTGAGAAATTTTGAATAATTGGATTACAAACTCCATCAGAAATTTCAACAGAGTAATCCCCTGTACATAAATTATTTAAACTGTTTATACCACCACTAATAATTATATTATTGTTTGAATCAAACCAAGTGTAAGTATAATTATTTCCTTGTCCTCCTGTAGAATAAGATGTTACAGAACCTGAACAAGAATTGTTATTGTAGCAAATTGGATCATATACTTCCAAATTGGCTAATAGCTCCTCCTCTGGCTGATTAATAGTAAAGTTATGTTCATATGAACAATCATTTCCATCAGTAATCTGAACGATATAATTTCCAGCATAAAGAGAATTTCCATTTCCATTACCGTTAGGATCTTCAATCAAAGTTCCAAAATCAGGGTCAATTAAAAACCAATTTACGTCAAATGGAGGTGTTCCTCCTTCAATATCTTGTAGACTGACATATGCACTTCCTGAAGCGTTATAACATACAGCATCAACAGAGACGAAGAAATTTTCAAAATCAATATCATTAACCTCATTAATTGTAAAGGAACCTGACTCAGAACAATCAAAATATTCAAAAGAATTAAATAAATATTCACCTGAAGAAATATATGGAACAGTAAACAAATAATTTGAACCAAATTCATTTTCCTCTACATAATCACTAAAATAAGCGGCTTGTACTTCAAACAAAGAAAGAATGCCATCATTGTTAGTATCAACACCAAATTCAAAATTAGCCTGTTCACCAATTGGTGGTTGTGATCCTGATGCTAAAATAGTCATGGTACCATCGTCACCTGGACATAGTGGTTGGTTAATAATAATTTCATCAATTTCATATACAGCATCAATTATATCAACATTAACATTGATTGTTTCTGATAAACACGAATTATTTATGGTGTCACATGCATTTAAAATATCAATATTTGAATCAGTAATATATATATCATGACTTCCTGATGTTAGAGGAATTAAATAATTTGATGAGTTTTCGTAAAGAGTATCTGTTTCTATACCATCAACATAAATGAAGTAAGGTAACACCCCCCCTGAAATATCAAAGAATAAATTTGCTTCTTCGCTACATCCAGCATCTTCTTGGTTAACCACTTCAATAACAGGACACGATTCATTAATTATAATTGTTTCTGAAATAGAACAAGCATTTGGATCAATTTCTGATAATTCTTCTGACCAACTACTATCTGTTACAACTACTAAATATTCACCAGACTGTAAACCATTAAATAAACCAACTTGATTAAATCCTATTATAATCGGTGGATTTACAGAAGAATTAAATAAAGTATAAGTATAATTTGGGTCACCGCCTGAAGCTGTAGCAACGATTGTTCCATTATTTCCATCACAACAAACAAAAGCATCAGAGCATATAGATAGACTTAATGGGTCAGGTTCAGTAATATCATAGGACTCTGAAATTATCTCACAATTGTTTGAATCTGTTATTATTACACTATAGGTACCAGCTGATAAATTATCAATTAGTGAAGAGTTCGGGATACCAGGACCAGGAACATTTGAAGACCAATCAAAAGAATATGGTGGTGTACCACCAGAGACATTTAATTCAATACTTGCATCATTAAATAAAAAACTAAAACAACTAGAATTGTTGATTAAAACATCATCAATACAAAGTTGTTCAGGTTGAGTAATATTTATAGTTTCAGTTGTTATAGTATTACAATTATTAAAATCAGTAACAACAAAGTAATATTCACCAGGTTCTGATGTTTCAAAAATAGTATTTCCCTCTGTGGTGCCAGAAATAACTAAACCATTATTATCAAAAACATCATAGGAGTAATCACCCACCTCTCCAGAAATAGATATTGATATTCTACCTTCATCGTTTCCTGAAAGCACACTACCAGATTCTTCACAATAATTACATTGAATATTTTGAATAAGAGAAACAGAAACACTTAATTCATCTGGTTCAGTTATTTCCACTTCAATTTCAATTGAGCAATCATTTTCATCAGAAACTGTAAGAAAATAAGTACCTGCTGTTAAATTTGATATATCTTCATCATTACTGGAAAAACCATTTGTTGAAGTCCAAGTATAGTTGTAAAATCCTGTACCTCCGTTTACTGTAATATTAATAAAACCATCAGATAAACCGTTACATGAAACACCAAAACCATTATAATCTGAACTTGTATAAGTAATATCAATTCCTTCAGGTTCTGTTAATTCAACCTCAATGGTTTCTGTACACCCATTTTGATCTGTAACTATCAAAGAATAAATTCCTGCGGAAATATTATTTAAATCCTCAGTTATAGCACCATTAGACCAATCATAACTAAATATACCTCCCCCCCCTGAAACAGAAACGTCAATAAAACCATCAGATGAACCATTACATGAGACACCAAAACCATCAAAATCAGAGTGTAATTCAGTTATAACTATTTGATCAGATTGATTAATATCTATTGTATTTGTATATGTACATAAGTTTTGATCAGTAATAGTAACAGTGTAACTGCCAGTACTTAAATTGTTTAAATCTTCACTGGTTTCACCATTTGACCAAAGCACATCATATCCAGGACTTCCACCTGAAATAGTCATATTTATTGAACCATCAGGCTCGTTAAAACAAGAACCAGTTACATCAAATAAAGCAGTTAGTTCTTCAGGTTCATTAATTTCTACTTCAATAGATGAAACACATCCATTTCCATCAAGACCAATTGTTGAGTCAATGACTTCAAGCGTGTAAGTACCCGCACATAAGTCTGTTAAATCTTCATCGTTACTAAAAAATCCATCAGGACCAAACCAAAAAAAGGAATATGGTTGATTACCTCCAGATACATCTATGTTTATTTGTCCATTACAATCTCCAAAACAATCTAAGTTTTCAGTAAATGAGTCAATTAAAATTTCAATTTCTGGAACTTCTTCAATAGTTCTCTCTATTATTTCACAACAACCGTTGGAATCTGTAATAGTAACGCTATAAAAACCAGGGCATAAATCAGATAAATCCTCAGTAGTTTCTCCGTTAGACCATAAAAATGAATATGGAGCAGTTCCTCCAGAAACGGAAATATCAATAAATCCATTACATTCACCAAAACATAATATAGGTGGTTCTTGTCCAGTATTCACATCAACAACCAAATCATCAACCTCTTCAATTTGAAATATCACAGGATTTGATTCACAACCGTTACTATCTTGAACAACATAAATATATTCACCTACACATAGATTATTAATTATTAATTGATCTATAATACCATTACCATCTGAATCATTTGTTGAAATTCCATTATCTAAATCATATACACTAATAAAATTATTATTAATTAAATTAGAAATACTAAATAAATCATCGTCCTCATTTAACAAACCATCATTATCCATATCAGGATCATCATTATTAAGTATGCCGTCGTTATCACAATCAAAAATAGGGCCAGTGCAGTCATCTACCCCATCGTTATCAAAGTCAAAAGGAAAAAGATCTTCATAATCAAATAATCCATCATTATCATCATCAGGATCACCAAGATTAAACCAAGTATAACTATCATCTAAATCAAATAAATCTGAATCACTATTTTGACTCTCAAAAATTAAATTATTTTCTTGATCATAAACCTGGGAGGAAACATAAACTGTATATGGTGCTACATAATCTTCATCTTCAAGAATATTAATTAGAATAGACCCACTACAACCACAAGTTTCACATTGTTCATTTGTATAAGTTCCATCATCTAAACATCCATCTCCATTTATATCATTATCGTCAATATTTAATATACCATCACCATCAATATCTTCATCATTATCATTGAGTATACCGTCTTCGTCTATATCATTATTTATAAACGTTATATCATTTGTTTCTCCATAACAACTTGGGGAATTTATCTCATTAGATGTTCCAATTGGCAAATAAATATCATTATCATTAGAAACAACTTGAAAATTGAAACAACCATTTTCTGCAATAATAAGTACAACAGTTGAACCACCATCATAAACAAGTGGAAATTCATTACATGTACCTGGTCCACTTCCATTACCATCCCAAACACCACCTAAAAAATCACCACAATTTATATCTGCTTGTTGATCGTATACAAAATCATACATTGGAGGATTACTAAATAAATACTGTGTATTCACATCCCCCAAATTAAATACTCCATTTCCATCTAAGTCAATATAATCATCAATATTTGGAATACCATCACCATCTATATCATCATCATTTATATTTAAACCGTCAATATTATCTATGTCTTCATCTAAAGGATTATTATTCGAGTTTATATTTGATAAACCATCATTATCTGTATCATTATCAAAAATAACAACTGTATAAGTTTCAAGTGGTGGAGTCCAACCTGATAATATCAAGTAGCTATCATTTGGATAACAATCTGGAACTTCATTAATATCGACACTCACATCAGCGGCAGGAGAAATAGAAAAAGAATTAACAATACAACAATCATTTTCGTCTGTAGTAATTACAAAATAATCACCTGAAACTAAATTAAAACAACCATCAGAAATGGAGGGTTCTAATAAAATATCTTCAGGTTCAGGTGTACAGTTATCTAATGGACCTTGATTTCCTGCATCCTCATAAAAAGTATATGTGTAATTATCTCCCGTTCCACCAAAAGAATCTATAGTTACACAAGCAGGGTAACCTGAACATGCAGGTGGGATAATATTAATATTTGATGTTAAAATCTCAGGTTGAAAGATTTCAATTGAACTAGATTGAATACAATTGTTGTCATCTAAAACATTTAAATTATAAATTCCTGCACATAAGTTAGATAAGTTTTGTTCATTACTAACAAAACCATTAGGACCTGTCCATTCATAAGTAAATTCTGAGATACCACCAAGGACGGAGGAAGATATTGAACCATCACAAATTTCAAAACATGTTAAATCACTAGAAGTTAATGACACTTGAATTTCTGATGGCTCGTTTAATATTATAGTTTCAACTATAAAACAGTTCTCATTATTTTGATCTGTTATTGAAACATCATACGAACCAGCAGTTAGACCCACTAAATCTTCTGTTGTTTGACCAGTTGACCATAAAATATCATAAGAACCGCTACCACCAGAAGGAGTCAAGTTTACAGTACCGTCAGAACCCCCAAAACAAGAAATATTAAAACCATTATTTTCTGAAATTTCAATTGTAACTTGTAGTTCTTCTGGTTCAAGAATTTCAAATGAATCTTCAATTAAACAATTATTTTGATCTAAAACAGTTAAAGAGTAAATACCAGAACACAAATTACTTAAATTTTCATCAGTTGAAGAAAAACCATCAGGACCTTGCCATGAATAAATATATGGAGGAGTTCCACCACTTAATTCTATATCAATAAAAGCTAAACAATCATTAAAACAAGTATTATCAATTGAATTAGAGGTTAAAAATAAAGGATTGTCAGGTTGATTAATATCAACAGATGTTAAGGTTTCACAACCATTAAAATCAGTTACAGTAATGGTATATGTACCAGAACATAAATTATTTATATCTTCAGTTGTTTCACCATTACTCCATGAAAATGAATATGGCTCTGTACCCCCTTGAACTGTTATATCCAATTCGCCATCGCAATCCTCAAAACAATCTAGATTTATTATACCATCAATATCGCTAATAATTAGCTCCTGATCTGGTTCAGTAATAACTATTTGCTCATTCCAGGTACAATCAGGAAAAAAATTATCAGTTATTGTTATTGAATACTCACCAGAACATAAATTTGTTAAATTTTGGTTATTGATTTGGTCCAATGGTACTTCTCCACCGCTCAATGATGACCAAGAATATAAATAATCTCCACTTCCACCAGATGCTGAAATATTTATTATTCCATCACAGTCACCAAAACAACTTAATTCTAAATTTGATGTCTCTTCAATTACAACTGCAAATGGTCCAGGCCATGTAATTGTAAAGACATTTGTTTCTTGACAACCTAATGCATCAGTTACAGTGATAAAGTAAGTATCTGCTGATAAACCATTAATATCTTCATCATTACTAATTACTATATCAGGTGAACCATTTCCGTCTGAATCAACACTCCATTCATATAAATAGGGACTAGAACCATTGAATGGCGTTCCACCAGATACATCGATGTCTATAGAACCTAAATTATTACAACCGTCACTATCTATAGAATTTTCAATGTTTTTTGAAATAATAATACCAGATGGCTCAGTAATTTCTTGAGTAAATTCAACTGAACAATTATTTGAATCAGTAACAATTAAAGTATATGAACCAACTGAAAGACCTTCAATGTCTTCAGAGCTTAATCCATTAGACCAAGAATAGTTATATGGAGCACACCCTCCTGAAACATCAACAAATATAGAACCATCAGTATCACCAAAACAATCAAGTTCTAAATTAGAAATATCTTCTTCAAATGAAGACAAACTAATTAGTATTTGGTCAGGTTCAGTTACCTCAAAAGTTTCTGAACAAGTAATACCTTCTCCATCTCCGTTAGAATCAAAAATAAAATTGTCACTGTCATCAGTAACGGTAACAGTGTAAAAACCAACACTCAAATTTGATGCGGTTTGAGTATTAGAAATGATATTACCACTCTCATCAGTCCATTCATAATTGTAAGGGGGAACACCACCAGAAACAATTGCCGTAATTTCACCATCATTAGAACCATTACATGAAGTATTAAAACCACAAGAATTAGAAGAAGTACTTGAAATTGATATTTCTTCAGGAAAAAATAAATTAAACTGTAGAAACCAGAAAGCTTGATTATCATTTATTCCATCAGAAGGGGCGTCATCACATTCAGTTGGAAAGGTTGCAACCATTTCAACAACAAATTGACCAATACTATTAGTTATGTTATCAACATCATCAGCACAAATATTTGATGCAATGAAAGAATTAGATCCTGGAACAGGAGTATATTCACAATTAGTTATACTAGAGTCAGGAGGCCAAATTTCAAATTCAGTTAACAAATCTTCAAAACCAATAGAACCATTTCCTGAGAAATCATTGTTTAGATTTCCACCTCCAAAAGCTTCAAATTGTACATCTTGAAGTTCTCTGATTGTAAAATCAACATCTATTGTAGGGTCCAAAGAGTTTATCAAAAAAGCAGAACATGGACCAAAAGCACCTTCGCATCTTCCTTCTTCTTGATAAAAAATAGCTTGTACAGGGATACTAATATTTTCACCAACATTACCAGTTACAGCTCCTGAGTAATCAATATAATTTAAGTTAAAATCAATAGTATTTTGTGAGTGCAAAGTCCCCAAAAAAGAAAATAAAAAAAATACTGTAAAAAGTAAATGATGTATTTTTGATTTTAAAATCATATGGACTATCTGTTAAATTTTGTCATTTAAAGCTAATTTTGCAAGATACAAAATAAAGCAAATTATCAACAATCTATTCAAAAGAATTTAACAGTTGTAGTTAACAAATATGTTAATAGATAAACTAATTAATTTTACTGATTGTTTTTACTTATTAAATCTAAATAAAAAATAACCTCAGAAACAAAATCTTTACTGTCACCACTCTTAGTATTAATTAGTAAGTCATATAATTCACAATCGCCTTTACCTACTCTAAACTTTGCAAGAGATTTTGAGATAATATAATCATATATTAAATTTTTTTCATCTGAGATATTTATAAGAATATCAAATTTTTTAGAGTTAAAGTTAATTACTTTATCAACTTTTGGAAAACCAAAAAAATTACAATCTTTTAAATTAAAATAATCCATGTTTAAACTTGCTAAATTAAATTCTCTCATTCTTGTATCATTAACAAAACCTAAAGCTTCGCACGAAATATTCTTTTCTTTAAAGTAATCAATTAATTGCCGAGTTAAATCAATATTTTTTCTTTCTCTACCGTTAAATATTATTCCTATTTTTTTAGTTCTATCATAATTAAAAAAAAACTTATGATTTATATTTTTTTTATTAATAACAAAATTTCTAATAGCTTGTTTTAAAAAAAAAGATTGAATAGTTTTTTTCATTAACATAGAATTTTGTTACAATTTAATAAATCATTGATAGAAATTCATCTTCGGAAATCAATTTTATGGATAATTTGTTTGCTAAATCTTTTTTTTTAGGCCCCATATTTTGACCCGCAACCACAAAACTTGTTTTAGATGAAATTGAAGATGATATTTTACCACCATTTAGCTCAATCAAATCTTTTATTTCGTTTCTACTCTTTTTTACAAAAACACCTGAAACAACAAAAATCTTGTCTTGTAAAATATTCGATGAATTTTCTAATTCATTTTTACTTTCAAATTGAAGACCATAAACTTTAAGTTCATTTATTAAAAATAAATTATTTTCATCTCTAAAGTAATCAACTAAACTATTAGCTATTTTTTCTCCTATCTCATCAACTAAAATAAAATCTTCATAGGTTGAGTTAATCACCTTATCAATTGATTTAAAATGTTTCACAATTGTTTTTGCAACAGTTTCACCAATAAACCTAATACCTAAAGCAAATAAAACTTTTTCAAACTTAATTTTTTTTGATTCTTCAATAGCATATAATAATTTATCTACTGAAGTTTCTTCAAAACCCCTCAGCTCAAGTAAACTATTTTTGTTTAATTTATACAAGTCAGTAATTTGTTTTAAAATACCATTGTTGTATAATTTTTCAATCTGCTTCTTTCCAATACTATCAATATTCATTGCTTTTCTACTTACAAAGTGTTCTATTTTTCCTTTTATTTGAGGGGGACATGAATTATGATTCATACAATAATGTTGCGCTTCTCCATCATTTCTTTCTAAAACTGAATTGCACTCTGGACAATTACCAATAAAATATAGTTTATTATCAGAGTTTAAATTTCTTTTTGATTTATTGACTCCTACAATTTTAGGAATAATTTCTCCCCCTTTCTCTATATAAACATAATCTCCAATTTTTATGTCCAATTTTGTGATTTGATCAGCGTTATGTAATGAAGCTCTTTTAACAACTGTACCACCAATATTTACAGGCTTTAAATTTGCCACTGGAGTTATAGCCCCAGTCCTACCCACTTGATAGGAAACAGATTCTAAAATTGTCTCTACTTGTTGAGCTTTGAATTTATAAGCAATGGCCCAACGTGGAAATTTAGAGGTAAATCCCATAAAATTTTGTTGGCTTAAAGAATTAACTTTAATAACTATTCCATCAATTTCAAATGGCAATTCTTTTCTCTTTAGATCCCATTCTTGAGTGTAGGAAATTACTTCGCTGATATCATTTTTTAACGAAATTTCTGAGGGTATTTTAAAACCCCACTCTTTAGCTTTTTGTAAATTGTCATAATGGGAGTCATAAGGTAAATTATCTCCAATTAAATAATATAAATAGCAGTCTAATTTTCTTTTAGCAACTTCACTACTTTTTTGCATTTTAATTGAACCAGAAGCTGTATTTCGTGGATTAGAAAAAAGAGGCAAGTTATTTTTTTTTCTATTTTCATTTAAGTCTAAAAAAGTTTTAATATTCATAAAAATTTCACCTCTTATAAAAAAATGATTTGGAAAGTCCCCTTGAAGTTTTAATGGAATACTTTTAATTGTTTTAACGTTATTGGTAACATCATCTCCTTTAACCCCATCACCTCTGGTTAATGCTTGAACTAAAAAACCATTTTTATACTCAAGACTTATAGAAACACCATCATATTTTAATTCACAGACATAATTAATTTTATTATTTGATAATTTTTTTATCCTTTTGTCAAATTCATTTAATTCTTCATCAGAATATGTGTTTCCTAAAGAAAGCATAGGTTTGGTATGAGGAAAAGTGTTAAAACTAGATAAAATATCACTTCCTACTCTCTTAGTCGGTGAATTTATATCATCATACTCTGGAAATTGCTCTTCCAAAATTAATAATTCATTATAAAGTGAATCAAATTCGAAATCAGAAATGGAAGGATTGTTTAAAACATAATATTTATGATTATGTAAATGTATTTCTTTTCTAAGATATTCTATTTTTTGTTCTGGATTCATTTATTAAACGTAAATATAATCATATTAATTGTGCTTTAATTAACCTTGGTTTGTCATTTATATCTTTTTTAATTATTACATTTTTGAACCCTTCTTTAATTAATAATTCTTTCAACTCTTTTGAAAAAAAATCATTAATTTCTAAAAAAAGTAAACCATTACTAAACAATTTTTCTTTTGATATTTCAATTATTCTTTTATAAAAAACAAATGGCTCATTGTCATCAACAAAAATAGCAATGTGAGGCTCAAAATTTAAAACATTTTTGTGAATACTTTTTTTTTGTGAATTTAAAATATAAGGTGGATTACTTACAATAATATTTTGTTTTTCTAGATTATCAAAGCTATCCTTAAAAATATCTGAGCAAATAAATTTAACTGAGGTATTATTAAGTTTAGAGTTTTTCCTTGATAAATTAATTGCTTCACTTGAAATATCAACTGCAGTTATATTAGCCTGTATATTTTTAGCTATAGCAATAGATATACAACCACTTCCTGAACATAAATCTAAAATATTTTGATTTTCTTTTACATGTTTTAGTAACCAAAGAACTAATTCTTCAGTTTCGGGTCTCGGAATTAAAACACTTTTATCTACATTAATTTTACAATTAAAAAAAAATTTGTAACCTATTATATAATTAATTGGACAACCTAATTTTAATTTTTTAAGATGAGAAACTACTTTATCAAATTTTATTTTATTAATTGAGTTATTTAATTTAATAATTATTGGCTTGTGTTTAAATTCAAATTCAATTAAAATGTTTAAAATACTGTTAATTTCATTTTCAGAATATAAAAAACTTAATTCTTTATTGTAAATGTTTTTCAATTCAAAATAACTATTCATAATATGAATTTACATAAAAAATGTACTTTTGAAATATGACATGTGACGAAAAAATAATGAGTTTATGTTTAGACCTTGCAAAAAAAGGAGTAAATAAAACTTTTCCAAACCCATTAGTGGGATGTGTTATTGTTTCTGAGGACTCAAAAATAATTGGAAAAGGTTATCATAAATCCTTTGGAACAAATCATGCAGAAGTAAATGCAATTAATAGTGTTAAGGATAAAAATTTATTAAAAAACTCAACTCTTTATGTTAATTTAGAACCATGTTATCATCACGGAAAAACACCACCCTGTGTAAATTTAATTCTTAAGCATAAAATAAAAGCTATAGTTATTGGAACAAAAGACCCCAACAAAAAAGTTAATGGAAAAAGTATTAAAAAGTTAAAAAGAAAATGCAATGTAAAAGTTGGTGTCTTACAAAAAAAATGTATTGATCTAAATAGAAAGTTTTTTGTCAATCAAATTAAAAATCGCCCCTATATAATATTAAAGTGGAGTCAAACTAATGACGGGTTCATTAATAATGAAAACTTTAAAAATGGTATTCAAAAAATTAGTTGTAATGAAAGTAAAATACTAACTCATAAGTGGAGAAGTGAAAATGATTCAATAATGATTGGAAAAAATACTGCTCTTTATGATAATCCTAAATTAACAGTTAGAAAAATTAAAGGAAAAAACCCTGTAAGAATAATTTTTGATAAAGATCTAGAAATACCTAAAACTCATAATATTTTCAATTTAAAAAGTAAGACTATCATTTTAACAAATCAGCTTATTGACAAAAATAAATCTAATGTTGAATATATTAAAATAGTTAAAAATGAAAGTTTAATTGACACAGTAAAAAAAATTAGAAAACATAATATAAATTCAATTTTAGTTGAAGGGGGAAGAATCTTATTAAATAGTTTTATAAATCAAAATTTGTGGGATGAAATAAGAATATTTATTTCAAATGAAAATAATATAAATGGAGTTAAAGCACCTGATTATAAAATAGACAAAAACAAAAACAAAATTAAAGTTGGAAAAGACAATCTTTTCATCATTAAGAATAAAATATATAAAAATGAAGTTACTTGAAGAAATGCAAAATATTTTTAGCCCTTCTGGAGAGGAGGATTTAATGAAAGAGTTCTTGATTAATTACGTTAAAAAAAATCAACATAATTGGAAGAAAAAACCAAAAATTATTTTTGGTGATGATTTTCAAAATTGTTTAATTTTAGTTTTCGGAAAACCAAGGTGTGCTATTTTTTCTCATATTGATTCTATTGGATTTACTGTTGGATATAATAATGAACTTATAAAATTAGGAGGTCCAATAGTCAAAGATGGAATTATGTTAACTGGTAGTGACTCAAGAGGTGAAATAAACACAAAAATCATCTACAATAAAAAAATCAAAAAAATTTTTTGTGATTTTAAAAGAACTATTGATAGAGGAACTAATTTGGTCTATAAATCTAATTGGAAGGAAACAAAAAAATATATACAAAATTGTTATATGGATAACAGATTAGGTGTATGGAATTCACTTAAAATAGCCGAAAATTTACATGACGGAATTTTAGTTTTTTCTTGTTGGGAAGAAACTGGGGGTGGTTCTGTAGGATATCTTGGAAAGTATATATATGAAAATTATAATGTTAAGCAAGCATTAATTTCTGATGTAACTTGGGTTACAAATGGTATTAAATTTGAAGAAGGAGTTGTTGTATCAGCTAGAGACTCAGGAATTCCTAGAAAAACATTTATAAATAAAATATTAAATATATTAACTAAAAACAAAGTTAAATTTCAAATTGAAGTTGAAAGTGCCGGAGGAAGTGATGGAAATCAGTTGCAGAAAAGCCCTTATCCGTTTGACTGGTGCTTTATTGGACCACCTGAAAAAAATGTTCATTCTCCACAGGAAAAAGTTAACAAAAAAGATATAAATGAAACTTTAAAAGCTTATGAAATTTTAATGAAAAAGTTGTGAAAAATCTTTTTTGTTAATTTCTATAACTTAACACTAAAAAAAATAAAAAACAATAGCTTAAGAATTTTTTTTTAAACTTTTTTATTTACATATTTGACTAACTAAAAAAATAATATATCCCTATTAAATTTTTAGCTATGGTTTAACCCCAATAAATTGATTTTTTTTAATGAAAAATACTGCCTCTGAGGTATGGAATAATTGTCTTTCTTATATAAAAGACAATATAAATAATGAGAGTTTCAAGACATGGTTCACTCCTATTAAAGCAATTAAGTTAAAAGAAAAAACATTAACCATTGAAGTACCAAGTAAATTCTTTTACGAATGGATCGAAGAAAATTATATTGACTTATTAACAAGCGCAATTAAAAAACAGCTTGGCGAGGAATCAAAATTAGTGTACAGTATCATGATGGAAAACATTTATGGTAACGACAGACCTTACACTATCAAAGTACCAAGTGTTAAAAGAAAATCAATTAATAATCAAAATATAAATTTACCATCTGAAGTAATTAATAATGAAATAAAAAATCCATTTATTGTACCCGGTTTACAAAAATTAAAAATTGATTCACAATTGAGTCCCAATTATACTTTTAGTAATTTTATTGAAGGTGACTGTAACAGACTGGCAAGATCTGCAGGGTACGCTGTTTCAAAAAAACCCGCCGGAACTTCATTTAACCCATTATTAATTTATGGTGGTGTTGGTTTAGGAAAAACTCATTTAGCAAATGCAATTGGAGTCGAGATAAAAGAAAGATTTCCAGAAAAGACAGTACTCTATGTATCAGCTGAAAAATTCACTCAACAATTTATTGAATCTATTAGAAATAATACAAGAAACGATTTTGTTCATTTTTATCAACTTATTGATGTTTTAATTATTGATGATATTCAATTTTTTGCCGCTAAAGAAAAAACTCAAGACATATTTTTTCACATTTTTAATCATCTTCATCAACATAATAAACAAATTATTCTTACTTCTGATAGAGCACCAGTCGACATGAGTGGTGTTGAGCAAAGATTATTATCTAGATTTAAATGGGGTTTATCGGCTGATTTACAACAACCTGAATTAGAAACTAGAATTGCCATCTTAAAAAATAAATTATATAAAGATGGAATTGAAATCCCTAATGATGTAATTGAATATTTAGCTTACAGTATTTCTACTAATATTAGAGAATTAGAAGGAGCTCTCATTTCTTTATTAGCTCAATCATCTTTAAACAAAAAAGATATTAGTATTAATTTAGCTAGAGATATGATAGATAGGTTTGTTAGAACAACAACCAAAGAAGTTTCAATTGATTATATTCAAAAAATAGTTTGTGATTATTTTGATTTAAGTATTGATTCTTTTAAATCTAAAACTAGAAAAAGAAATATTGTTCAAGCTAGACAATTAGCAATGTATTTTTCAAAACAATTAACTAAATCTTCATTAGCAAATATTGGAGCTCAATGTGGAGGAAAAGATCATGCAACAGTATTGCATGCGTGCAAAACAGTCAACAATTTAGCCGAAACAGATAAAACATTTAGAACTTATATTGAAGAAATTGAAAAAAAATTTAATATGATTTAAATAAAAAAGGAGGCTAAAGCCTCCTTTTTTTTTGTTCATTTTATTATTTTTTACCATCATCTACCTCTTCAAAATCTACATCAGTAACATCTTCAGTATTAGATTTACTCTTTTTATTTTCAGTAGGTTTTTCTTGACTCTGGTTTTTGTACATATCTTGAGAAACTGACTGCCACATATTATTTAAAGCTTCTATAGATTTATCAATGCCTTCTAAATCTTTATCAGAGTGAGCTTTTTTTAGAGCACTTAAAAGACTTTCTATTTCTTGTTTTTTATCTTTTGGAATTTTGTCTCCATTTTCCTTCAATTGTTTTTCTGTAGTAAAAATCAAAGTATCAGCAGTATTTATCTTATCAGCGAATTCCTTTGCTTTTTTATCAGTTTCAGCATTAGCTTCCGCTTCTTTTTTCATTTTTTCAATTTCTTCATCTGATAATTTGTTACCAGATTCTATTTTAATGTTTTGTTCTTTTCCGGTGCCTTTATCTTTAGCTTTTACATTAATAATACCATTGGCATCTATATCAAAAGTAACTTCAATTTGAGGAACTCCTCTAGGTGCAGGAGGAATATCAGTTAATTGAAATCTTCCAATTGTTTTATTATCTTTTGCCATTGGTCTTTCACCCTGTAAAACATGAATATCAACAGCGGGTTGATTATCTGAAGCTGTAGAAAAAACTTCAGATTTTTTTGTTGGAATTGTAGTGTTTGCTTCAATTAATTTTGTACAAACATTTCCCATTGTTTCAATACCTAAAGAAAGAGGAGTTACATCTAATAATAAAACATCTTTAACGTCTCCACTAAATACACCACCTTGAATAGCAGCACCAACAGCAACAACTTCATCAGGGTTAACTCCCTTAGATGGTTTCTTTTCAAAATATGTTTCTACAATATTTTGCACAGCAGGAATTCTAGTTGATCCACCAACTAAAATTACTTCGTCAATTTCATTAACAGATAGACCTGCATCAGAAACAGCCTTTTTACATGGTTCAAGACATCTTTGAATTAATGAATCAGCTATTTTTTCAAACTGAGATCTAGATAACTTTTCAACAAGATGTTTAGGTCCAGATGATGTAGCAGTAACATATGGTAAGTTTATTTCTGTTTCTGTACTTGAAGACAATTCTATTTTTGCTTTTTCAGCAGCTTCTTTTAATCTTGCTAAAGCAGCTGAATCTTCTCTTAAATCAATACCTTCTTTTTCTTTAAATCCTTCTGCCATCCAATCAATAATAACTTGATCAAAATCATCTCCCCCAAGATGAGTATCACCGTTTGTTGATTTTACTTCAAAAACTCCATCACCAAGTTCTAATACAGAAATATCAAAAGTCCCTCCTCCAAGATCAAAAACAGCAATTTTTATGTCCTGATCTTTTTTATCTAGTCCATAAGCTAGAGCAGCAGCAGTTGGTTCATTTATAATTCTTCTAACATTAAGACCTGCTATCTCTCCTGCTTCTTTGGTTGCCTGTCTTTGAGAATCATTAAAATAAGCAGGAACAGTAATTACAGCTTCCTTAACTTCTGTCCCTAGGTGATCTTCAGCAGTTTTCTTCATTTTTTGTAATACCATAGCTGAAATTTCTTGAGGAGTATATTTTCTATCACCAGTATCAATTCTGGGAGTATTATTATCACCTTCTATAACTTTATATGAAATTTTTTTAAGTTCAGATTTAATATTTTTAAAACTTTCTCCCATAAATCTTTTAACAGAAGATATAGTTTTTTCTGGATTTGTAATTGCTTGCCTTTTAGCAGGTTGTCCAATTAATCTCTCACCATTTTCTAAAAAAGCTACAACCGAGGGAGTTGTTCTAGTTCCTTCACTATTTTGAATTACAATAGGTTCATTACCCTCCATTACAGACACACACGAATTAGTTGTTCCTAAATCTATACCGATTACTTTACTCATTATTTTAAAATTTAATTGTTATAATTACAGTAAATCAACTTTTGTGCCAAAATACAATAGTGGACATTATTGACATAATTTTATAGTTAATACGTGACAAAAAGTCAGTTTATTGACAATCTAAAACAGTATCTAAACCAAAACCTATCTCTTTAAAACAGGCAAAATTTAAATTCTTGGTAAATTGACCAAAAGCTAAAGAATCATTTGATTTATTGTCAAACTTTAAATTTTGGAAAGAAAATTGACTTATTGAAGAAACTAAACCTACACCATTTTCAATATTACTGTATATAGGTCTATTTTGTACTAGTCCTGTTGAGTTTTGAGAGATAAAATAATTATACATGTCAGGATCCAAGATTTCAAAATGCAATTCAATACAGGGGTGAACAATACCAAAATCTCCTTCTTCACTTCCTTGAAAATACACACCATCAGTATATCTATAAATATTTTCTTTTTGAGGAATAACTGAGGCTAGATATTGGAAAAACTCAATAGAGTTAATATTAAAATCAATTGACAAGTTTGAATTTCCATTTAACTGGTATTCAGTCGCTATTTTAGGACTAAATTTCCAATCAACAAATAAAGAATCTTTTAAACCTGATAATATATCTACTTCAATGTATTTAAATCTTATAAAAAACCTGTACATTTTTCCATTAATTGATGGATTAACCTCTAAATTTAAAATTGGATTATTAGATTCACCTAATTTCATTAAACCTGTGGATTGGCTATTATTTGTTGGCCATTTTCTAATACGAATAGGCTCAACAATATCAACTTCTGCAGAAGATAATACATTAGAGATTTCATTAAGTAAATTTATTCTAAACTTGTAAGCTGGAAAACCATTATCATTTGTTAGAAGAGAATTAAATTTATAAACTCTATGATTTTCATTGTTAAAATACCCATAGTCTTTTTCTAAATTTGATACTAAATCCATATTAATTGAATCAATAACCTGATTGTTAAATAATTTTTCAGCCCAAATTTTTATATCGTTATCAGAGTAGTAAATTGAATCTTCTGATTGAGCCATTTGAGAAGCAGAAAAATCACCTAAATAAGACTTTTGTACTCTTATATAATGCTCTGTATTTGATTGATTAACAGACCCTGAATTTAAAATTGAGTAAATAACAGGAATATCTTCCCATTCAGCATTAATATCTAAGTCATTGCTACAACTTAGAAAAAATATTAGTACTATTATAAAGTTAACTATTCGGCTCACAATGCAAATATATAATTTTCGTAGATTTGATTTAATTTTTAGTTTAATGAAATGAAAAAATATAGTAGAATCACGACTCAAAGTCTCAAAGAAATGAAAACTAGTGGAGATAAAATCTCTATGTTAACGGCTTATGACTATACAACAGCAAAAATTATTGACCAATCTCAAATAGATGTCATATTGGTAGGTGATTCTGCATCTAATGTTATTGCTGGCCATGAAACTACCCTACCTATTACTTTAGACGAAATGATTTATCATGCTAAATGTGTAATAAGAGCAACAAAGAGAGCCCTTGTTGTTGTTGATTTACCATTTGGTTCTTATCAAGGTAATTCAAAAAAAGCATTAGACTCAGCTATTAAGATAATGAAAGAATCTGAAGCTCATGCTGTAAAAATGGAAGGTGGGGAGGAAATATCAGAATCTGTTGAAAGAATTATAAAATCTGGAATACCAGTTATGGGCCATTTAGGATTAACACCTCAATCTATTTATAATTTTGGTACTTACTCCGTCAGAGCCAAAGAAGAAAAAGAAGCCATGAAACTTATTAGAGATTGTGAAATTTTACAAAAAAAAGGATGTTTTTCCATAGTTTTAGAAAAAGTACCAAGTCAACTTGCTAAAAAAGTAACAAAAAAAATTAATATACCAACTATAGGTATAGGAGCTGGAAAACATGTTGATGGTCAAGTTCTAGTCATTCATGATATGCTTGGGATGACACAGGATTTTAACCCAAGATTTATCAGAAGGTACGCAAATTTAAACGAAGAAATTTCTATTGCATGTAAGAATTATATAAGTGATGTAAAATCTAGTAATTTTCCTAATAAAAATGAGTCATATTGATAATTTAATAACTAATGATATACTTTTTGAGGACAATCATCTATTAATAATAAATAAAAAACCGGGAATACTTACTCAAGGTGATAAAACTAGAGACGAATCACTAATTGATTTAGCAAAATATTATATTAAAAAAAAATATAATAAACCTGGAAATGTATTTATTGGTTTACCACACAGAATTGACAGACCAACAAGTGGGATTGTGATACTATCTAAAACCAGTAAATCTTTATCAAGAATCTCAAAATTGTTTAAAGAAAAAAAAATAGAAAAAAAGTACTGGGCAGTTGTAAAAAATAAAATTAAAAATAGAGAAGGAAAATTAATTCATTTCCTAAAAAAAAATCAAAAAAAAAATAAGTCTTTTGTGCAAAAAGAAAAAAAAGATGCTCATCTCAAAGCTGAACTAGAATATAGACTAATTAAAAAAATGGAAAATTACTTCTTGTATGAAATAAAATTAATAACAGGTAGACACCATCAAATCAGAGCCCAATTATCCTATATTGGCTCCCCAATTAAAGGAGATGTTAAATATGGTTTTAAAAGAACTAATAAAGATGGGGGTATTTGCCTACATTCAAGAGAAATAAATTTCATTCACCCAATAAAAAAAAATAAAATACAAATTATTGCTCCCACACCAAATAATGATTTGTGGAAATATTGTTAAAATATTTTTTTTTAAAAAAAAATTGAAATACTTTAGAAATTAAGAGTAACAATCATAATGAAATCTTCAAATAATTTTCTTTCAAGTAATAATTACTATTTCATAAATAAAAAGCTAATTAATTATCTTGGTATTGAGATTTCCTTATTATTTTCTGAGCTTATAGAACAAGAAGAAAAAAATGAAGAAAATTACATTGAAAAACATTATATTTTTAATGATCTAGATTTAATATCTAAAAACACAAAACTTTCAAAAACTAAAATCAAAGAAGGAATTAACAAACTATATAAGATTAAATTTATAGATGTTATTATTAAAAAGCCCGAAAAAATGTTTGTTAAGATTTTGTACAATAACGTAAATAATTTTTTTTTAGTTACTGACGATAATTCTCATCATAAAAAGAATAAGATAAAAAATAAATTATTTAAAACTAAAAAATTTAAAAAACCAAGTATTAAAGACTTAAAAGATTACTTTTTAAAATTAGGAGAAATTGATGGCAGCGAAATTATGTATGATTTTTATGAGTCCAAAGGATGGAAAGTTGGAAAAAACTCAATGAAATGTTGGAAAAGTGCTTCTAGAAATTGGGTAAGAAGAGCCAAAAAAGAAAATATAAAACTCCCAAACTATTATGATAAAGATTTTGAGAAAGAAATAATAAATAACAAAAAAAAATTATTTGAATATCATAAACATTTAAAAAATTTAGGTTATAAACCATCATACTCTCCTACCGCTGGAACTACTTGGAAACTTAATAAATAAAAATTAATATGTCAGAATGGTACGAAAATTGGTTTGATTCAGAATATTACCATATTCTATATAACAATCGTAATCAAAAGGAAGCTGAGCTATTTATAGATAAATTATTGATGTTTCTAAAACCAAAAAAAAACTCATATTTTTTAGACTTATGTTGCGGTACAGGTAGGCACTCCATCTATTTAAATAAAAAAGGCTTTCATGTCGACGGAATTGATTTATCTTCATACAGCTTAAGTATTGCTAAAAAAAAACAAAATCTAAAACTTAATTTTTTTAACAGAGATATGAGAAGTATTAATGAAATAAAAAAATACAATTTTGTTATAAATTTATTTACAAGTTTTGGCTATTTTGAAAGCAAAGATGATAATAAAATTGTTATAAATGGAGTCTCAACTGCACTTAAGAGAAATGGTGTTTTTGTTATGGATTTTATAAATATGTCAAATTGTTTAGACTCTATAGTAAAAAAGGAAATTAAAAAAATTAAAAACTATTCATTCACAATAAATAAATGGTATGATAAAAAATATTTATACAAAAAAATTGAATTTCTTGGCAAAGAATACTTTGAAAGGATTCAAATCTTAAAAAAAGAAGAAATAATAAAAATGTGCGAAAATCAAAATTTAAAATTAATTAACACTTTTGGTGACTATCAATTAAATAATTTTGATGAAAAGTCTGAAAGATTAATTCTTATATTTAGAAAAAACTAAGATTGGACATATGAATTTAAATTATAAAATACTTGGAAATACAATTGAAGACTATTTTTTATTTGTATTAATATTTTGTTTAGGATTAATTTTAAAAAAAATTATTTCTAAAAATATTAGCAAATTACTTTTTGATTTTATGTTTAAAGTCAACACATTAAATGGTAATGATTTCTATAAAACTGTTAAAAAACCTCTCGAACTAATTATTATTTTTATATTTTTTTTCTTGGGTACCAAAAGTATTAACACCAAAGTAATTATAAATGAATTATCAATAATAAGCTTTTCATTTTTTTCAAAATTATTATATTTTCTATTTGCAATATTAATTGTATGGCTACTATTAAAAATTACTGATTTTTTTAATTTAATATTAATAAAAAAAGCAGAAAAAACTAAATCTAAACTTGATGATCAACTAATCCCATTCCTTACCTCGATTATTAAGATTTTAATAATAATATTTGGAGTATTCGTAATTTCAAGTAATATTTTCAATATTAATATAACAGCTCTTGCAGCTGGTTTAGGAGTCGGAGGTATTGCTATTGCAATGGCTGCAAAAGAAAGTTTGGAAAATCTATTTGGTTCTTTTGTTATTTTTCTGGACAGACCTTTTATTGTTGGAGATATTGTAACAGTTGGCGCTGTAACAGGTGTTATTGAAAGTGTTGGTTTTAGAAGTACAAGAATTAGAACATTTGACAAAAGCTTAGTGACAGTTCCTAATAAAAAAATGGTAGATGCTGAAGTTGATAATTTAGGAATGAGAACCTCAAGGAGGGCAAAATTTTATATTGGCCTAACTTATGAAACCACTAAATCCCAAATAAAAAAAATAACAAAAGACATAAAAGCAATAATAGACTTGCATGAAAATACTGATAAAAATTTTGGTAGAGTTAAATTTGTAAAATTTGGGTCAAGCTCTTTAGATATTTTAGTTATCTTTTATGTCAAAGGAACAGACTGGGATAAATATTTAAATACAACCGAAGAAATCAATTTTAAAATAATGGATATTATAAAAAAACATAAAAGTGATTTTGCATTTCCATCAACAACTGTTTATTTAAATAAATGATTAAAATTGAATCAAAACTAATACAATCTAACCTAACTCATAAAATAAGACTTGGTGTTTTATGGCCTCACAAAAATACATCTAATTGTTTCTTAGCTGAAGATAACTTAAAAGACACTTTTCATGTTGGAACATTTTTAAAAGATGAACTTGTGAGTATTGGAACATTTATTTACCAAAACAACATAATTTTTGATGAAAATGACAAGCAATATAGACTCAGAGCGATGGCTACTAAAAAGAAATACCAAGGAATATCAATGGGAAGTAAATTAATAATGTTTGCAAAAAATGAATTAATTAAAAGAAAAGTAAAATTATTATGGTGTGATGCTAGAAAAATAGCAATCCCATTTTATGAAAATTTAGGATTTAAATCTCAAGGTGAATTTTATCATATTCCTAAAATTGGCCCTCATAAATTAATGTATCTTTACCTATAAATGAAAAAAACAATCACAAAAATTCCTGGATTATATATAATTGAAAACGATTTTATTTTTCAAGATGAAAGAGGAGTTTTTTTAGAGTCTTGGAACAAAAAATATTTTGAGAAAATTAATCTATCATCTAATTTTAAACAAGATAATATATCAATTTCAAAAAAAAATGTATTGAGAGGTTTACATATACAAACTTCTCCAGAGAGTCAATTAAAGTTAGTTCAGGTTATTAAAGGAAGTGTTTTAGATGTGATTGTTGATTTAAGAATAAACTCCCCTACTTTTGGAAGCCATATTAAAGTTATTTTAAATTGTAAAGAGAGAAAAATGATATATATTCCCGAGGGTCTAGCTCATGGCTTTTTATCACTAGAAAATAATACTATTTTCTCATACAAGTGTAATAAATACTACAACCCGAAACATGACATAACATTAAATTGGTCTGACCCAGATTTAAACATTAATTGGGAAATTAAAAATCCTATAATTTCAAAAAAAGATAAAAAAGGTATAAGTTTAAAAGATTATTTAAACACAATAAAGATTCAATGAAAATAATTATACTTGTTCTTTTTTCCTGTTTTTACGTTTTCCCTCAAGAAAATAGTAATAATTTTAAAAAATATAATCAAAACTACCATGTTAAAGCACCTTTTATTCCTGAAAAATTATTTTTTTGTGATGAGAAAGTTCCTATTGAAAATCAGGATATTTTAGAAAGATTTGACAAAGAGATACTAGTAAATACATATTATCACTCAAAAGCAATATTAATTTTAAAAAGATCAAATAAATACTTTCCAATAATTGAAAAATATTTAAAAAAATATAATATCCCTGATGATTTTAAATATTTAGCTATTGCAGAAAGTGCTTTAGAAAATGTAACATCTCCAGCAGGCGCAAAAGGGTTTTGGCAATTTATGAAAAAAACAGGTATTGCATATGATCTTGAAATAAATGATTTAGTGGATGAAAGGTACCACTTAGAAAAATCCACAGAGTCTGCTTGTAAATATTTAAGTAAACTTTATGAACAATTTGGAAACTGGACATTAGCTGCTGCAGCCTACAACATGGGGCCAAGCGCTCTTACAAAACAAATTAAAAAACAAAATGTGAATAATTATTATGATTTAAAACTAAATAATGAAACATCAAGATATATATTCAGAATTATTGCATATAAAATAATCGATAAAAATCCACTTACATACGGATTTGACTTGGATGAAAACAGCCTGTATAAACCAATCAAAACATATGAAATGGAAATAAATAAAACAATTGAAAATATTGCTAATTTTGGAAATGAAATTGGTTTTAACTATAAAATAATTAAGTATTTTAACCCATGGATCTTAAAAAATAAATTAGAAGTAGATGAAAAAAATTATATAATAAAACTTCCTTTAGAAAAGTCATTAGAAATAAAGTAAAAATTAAAATCTAAAATGAGTAAAATTGAAATTTCTGGTGCCAAAGAAAATAATTTACAAAATATTTCAATTAATATCCCAAAGAAGAAACTTGTTGTAATAACTGGAGTAAGTGGAAGTGGTAAAAGTTCACTTGCACATAAAACAATTTACAGAGAAGGACAAAGAAGATATATGGATACTTTTTCTGTATTTGCAAGGCAATTTATAGATAATTACGAAAAACCTGAAGTAGATAAAATTTCAGGGCTAAGTCCTGTTATTTCTATTAGTCAAAAATCTGTTTCAAAAAATCCTCGATCAACTGTAGGAACAATAACGGAAATTTATGATTATTTAAGATTACTTTTCTCTAAATCATCAAGTGCATTTTCATATGTAACTGGAAAAGAAATGAAAAATTTTCCTCCAAAAGAGTTAATTGAAAAAATAAAAAAAAAACATAAAAAAAAACAAGTTCTAATACTTTCCCCGCTAGTTAGAGGAAGAAAAGGTAATTACAAGCAATTCTTTATTGATTTAATGAAGAAAGGATTTATGAAAGTTAGAGTAAATGGAGAATTAAAAAGTATTCTAGATAAATCATATTTATCTATTAATAGTTTAGAACTAGAAAGAAATAAACATCATGATATAGACTTACTTATTGATGATTTGATAATTAATAATAAAAATACTGAAAGAATAAATAATTCATGTGAACTAGCATTAAAAGAGGGGGACGGAACAATAATTATAGTAGAAAAAGACAATAACAAATTATTTTTTTACAGTACAAAATTAATGTGTCCTGAATCTGGAATTTCATATCCAGATCCAGAGCCAAACTCCTTTTCTTTCAATTCCCCTAAGGGATATTGTTCAAAATGTAGAGGGTTAGGAAAAAGTTATTTAGTAAAAGAAGAAAAAATAATTCCTGATAAAAATTTAAGTATTCTTAATGGAGCAATTGAGCCATTAGAAAATATAGATGATAAATGGATTTTTGATGAATTAAAAATTATTCTAAATAAATATAATTTTAATCTAGATACACCTATTAAAGACTTATCAAAAGAATGTGTTAATTCTATTTTGTATGGAATTAAAGAAAATTTCAAAATCCAAAATAAAGAAATTGGCATTACAAAATATCATGAATTAGATTTTCCTGGAGTATCAAATTTTATATTAAATGAATTTGAAAATTCAGAATCAAATAAAATTAAAAGGTGGGCAAAAAAATATATTGATGAGGCAAATTGTAAAAGTTGTAAAGGAAAAAGACTAAAGAAAGAAAGTCTTTATTTTTTAATAGATAAAAAAAATATAACGGATGTATCAAATTTAGAAATTGAAAAACTTTATACTTGGGTAAAATCTATAAATCAAAAAAACAAAATCACAATTGAAATTATTAAGGAATTATCAAAGAGAATTAAAATACTAAAAGACTTAGGATTAAATTATTTAACAATAAATAGACAATCTAAAACTCTATCAGGTGGGGAGAGTCAAAGAATTAGACTAGCAACACAAATTGGGTCAGAACTAGTCGGTGTAATATATATTTTAGATGAACCAAGTATTGGTTTACATCAGAAAGACAATGACTTGTTAATTCAATCACTGAAAAAATTAAAAGAAATTGGAAACACTGTTATTGTTGTTGAACACGACAGAGAATTAATTGAGTCTGCTGATTATATTATAGATATTGGTCCATTTGCTGGAAAAAATGGAGGTAAAATAATTTTTAAAGGAACAAATAATCAAATTAAAAATTCCAACCACCTAACATCACAATATCTTTCAAACAGAAATTTAATTGAAATTCCAAAAAAAAGAAGACTTGGTAATGGCCATTTCATAAATCTATATGGAGCTAGTCAAAATAATTTAAAAAATGTTAATTTAAAAATTCCATTAGGAACTTTAACTGTAGTAACTGGTGTTTCGGGAAGTGGAAAATCTACACTAATAAATAAAACTTTATATCCAATTTTAAATAATCAAATTCATAAATCAAATCTAGATTTTGGAATTTATAAAGATATTGAAGGCATTGAAAATATTGATAAAGTAATTTCAATTAATCAATCTCCTATTGGAAGGACACCTAGATCAAATCCAGCAACTTATATTGGTCTTTTTTCTTTAATTAGAGAATTATTTTCTAATGTACCTTCTTCTAAAATAATGGGTTATAGACCAGGAAGATTTTCTTTCAATATTTCTGGTGGACGGTGTGAAAATTGTAAAGGATCTGGTAAAGAATTAATTCAAATGAAATTTTTACCTGATTTTTATATAGATTGTAAAAGTTGTTCAAGTAAAAGATTTAATTCAGAAACATTAAAAGTTAGATATAAAGGGAAAAATATTTATGAGGTTCTTGAAATGACTGTAGAAGAAGCAATTATATTTTTTGACAAGTTTCCAAAAATTAAAAAAAAGTTAAAAACATTAATGAATGTAGGAATGAATTACGTTAAATTGGGGCAACCTTCAACTGAGCTTTCAGGCGGTGAAGCCCAGAGAATAAAACTAGCGCTTGAACTTTCTAAAAATGATACTGGCAAAACTCTTTATATTTTTGATGAACCTACTACGGGATTACATTTTCACGATATTAATATTTTAATGAAATCTATTCATAGACTCATTGATAAAGGTAACTCTTCTATTATTATTGAACATAATATGGATGTAATTAAACAAGCAGACCATATAATTGATTTAGGTTTAAATGGTGGAAAAGATGGAGGATATATTTTATGTGAAGGAAATCCTGAAGTAATTGTTAAAAATAAAAATAGTTATACAGCGAAGTATTTAAAAAAAGAGATATATTGAGTTAATAATTTTAAAAATATGAGAAAAAAGTGGAAAGAAATAAAAAGTGATAAAACTTGGAGTATATTTAAAATTATGTCTGAGTTTGTTGAAGGTTTTGAAAAACTTTCAAATATTGGTCCATGTATCTCTATTTTTGGATCAGCTAGAACAAAGCCTGAAAATAAATATTATAAATATGCTGTTGAAATTTCTGAAAAATTAACAGAAAAAGGTTTTGGTATAATCAGTGGTGGAGGTCCTGGTATTATGGAAGCAGCTAATAAAGGCGCAAAAAATAAAGGAGGTGCTTCTGTTGGACTAAACATCGATTTACCATTTGAACAAACACCTAACAGGTATATTGATGATGATAAAAATATTGATTTTAATTACTTTTTTGTTAGAAAAGTAATGTTTGTGAAATATGCACAGGGTTTTGTTGTTATGCCTGGAGGTGTTGGAACTTTAGATGAATTGTTTGAAGCAATTACATTAATACAAACTGAAAAAATTCAAAAAATACCAATTATTTTATTTGGAAGTGATTTTTGGAATGGTTTATTAGATTGGATTAAAGAAACAGTTTTAGAAAAAGAAAAAAATATTTCAGAAAAAGACTTAAAAAACTTTAAATTAGTAGATAGTGTTGACGAGGTAATTGAAATAATTGACGATTTTTATAAAAATTATCAATTATCTCCAAATTTTTAACCACATGAAAAAAAAATATATTTTTTCATTTCTATTTTTTTTATTTTCTTCAATTTTGATATCCCAAAATATTAATGGAGTAGTTAGTGATAAGAAAACTAAAGAAACTTTAATTGGCGCAAATGTTCAAATCCTCAATGGAAAAGGGATGACAACTAATATCAACGGAGAATTTTCATTTAATAATATCACAAAACTTCCAATCACTATAAGATGTTCATACATAGGATATAAAACTAAAGATATTGAAATATCAAATTATGATTTCATAAATATAAAACTAGAAATTAATCAAGAGGAACTACAAGAAATTGAAATCAGAGATAACAGACTAACAGAAAGACTAAAACAGTCTCCAGTAACAATTGAATCTTTAGATATAAATGCAATTAAAGAAACTCCCTCATCTACATTTTATGAGGGGCTATCAAATTTAAAAGGTGTTGATTTAACTTCTGCTAGCTTAGGATTCAAAATTATTAACACTAGAGGTTTTAATAGTACATCTCCTGTTAGATCTCTGCAATTAATTGATGGTGTAGACAACCAATCTCCAGGACTAAATTTCAGTTTAGGTAATTTTATGGGTAGTCCTGAATTAGATACAAAAGGTGTAGAAATAGTAGTAGGAGCAAACTCTGCTCTATATGGTCCAAATGCATTTAACGGAGTTATTTATATGGAATCTAAAGATCCTTTTATGTTTCCGGGAACTCAATATCAAATAAAAATTGGTGAAAGAGCTTTATTAGAAAATTCATTTAGATTTGCTAAAAATTGGAAAGATAAATCTGGAAATGAAAGATTTGGTTTTAAATTTAATATTCAACATTTCAAAGCTAACGATTGGGTAGCAAATAATCAATCAGCCTCTGATGACAGTGACTCTGATAGAAATAATCCTGGTGGATATGATGCTGTAAACACATATGGAGATGAATGGTCAACTTCATATGGTGATTTTCATGAAAATCCTGGCCTTGGAACAATTTACAGGACTGGATACAAAGAAAAAGATTTAGTTGATTATGATACAAAAAACTTAAAATTTAATAGTGCTTTTCATTATAAAACAATAAATAAAAATGAATTAATATATTCAATGAATTATGGTGAAGGAACAACTGTTTACCAAGGAGATAATAGATATAGTTTAAAAAACATAAAATTTTTACAAAACAGATTAGAATATAGAAAAAAAGATAAGTTTTTCATTAGATTTTATACAACTCATGAAGATGCTGGCGATTCTTATGATGCTGTTGCAACTGCTGTTTCTCTTCAGGACAGAGGATTAGTAAATACTGAATGGGCTACTGAATACAGTAACTATTGGGCCAATGATATTATCCCTTTAATTGAAGGAGAAGTTATTGGATGGGAAGAATGGGATGGAAATACTGAAACATTAGGTCAATGGATCATGGATATGCAAAATATATTAAACCAAAATCCAGACTTACTTAACTCATATCATCAAATGGCAGAGAACTATGCAAATTCTTTAAATTCAACTTTAGGTGATGGAAACCCATATTTAATACCAGGAACCGAAGAATTTGAAACCATATTTAATGAAATTACTACCACTTCAAGATATGACCCTCAAACTGGTAATTTAATTAATGGAACTAGATTTTTTGATAAATCAGCTCTTTATCACCTTCAAGGAGAATATAAGTTTGATATTAATGATAAAACTAAACTTACGATTGGGGCCAATGCTAGACTTTACACTCCTAACTCTGAAGGTTCAATATTTGATGATGGATTTATTCAAAATTTTAAAAATATATATAAATACGATGAAAACGGAAACCCTCTACTAGATACAGTTATTACTCCAATTTTAGATGGATGGACTCCTATTGGATGGGATACAACAGTTACTCAGGTAATTGATTATATTGATACAATTGTAACGAGAAATAGAATTAAAAATTTTGAATACGGTATTTATAGTGGAATAGATAAAAAATTACTCAATGAAACACTATTAATTAATACAACAGTTAGATTAGACAAAAATCAAAATTTTGATTTTTTATTCTCCCCTGCTGCTTCAATTGTTTGGAAAGCAAGTGAAAAAGATTTATTGAGACTTTCATTTTCTTCTGCCTTACGAAATCCAACATTAACAGATCAATATCTAGATTATGACTTTGGCACTGGTATTCTTCTTGGTAACTTAAATGGATTTGGTTTTGAGGAGTATTTTGTTGACGTTGATTCTCTAAGAAAATATATAACATATAATGGGTCTTTAACTCAAACAGGTATAGCAAGAAATGCATTAACTAAAGGTAGATTAACTGTTGACCCAATTAAACCAGAAAAAGTAAATACAATTGAGTTTGGATTAAGAACTACTTTATGGGAAAAGTTATATATTGATGCAAGTTATTATTATTCCATTTATCGAGATTTTATTGGCTATCAAATTGGAGCTTCATACACTGTTGACCCTACTGCCCCTCAACAAACTAGAATTGCTACAGAAGATGATGTTCAATATGGTTGGGCGGAAGAAGTAGGTCAAGAAATACCAAATTATATGGCTATTTCTAATCCTTCAATTCAAGGTTACAGATTAGCAGTTAATGCTAATGGTAGAGTAAAAACTCAAGGTTTTACAATAGGCATGAATTATTTTTTACCAAAATCCCTAACATTAAATTTTAATTATTCATGGAATAAATTAATTAATGAAGACGATAAAGATCCAATTATTCCTGCATATAACACCCCTGAACATAAATTTAACCTTGGCTTAAGTGGAACTATCTCTGATTTATTTAATTTTCAAGTCAATTATAAGTGGATAGATGGTTTCTTATTTGAAGGATCACCTCAATTCACTGGATTTATTAACTCGTATGGATTATTAGATATGCAAATAAATAAATCATTTGATATTATTAAAAATATCCCCCTTACTATTAAATGCGGATCTTCAAATATTTTAAATAATCAAGTTTATCAAGCGTATGGAGGTCCAAAAGTCGGAAGATTATCTTATCTTGCGCTTTTATTTGAATTAAATTAATTAAAAACAATAATTATGAAATTAAAATTACAATCAATATTATTATTATTTTTCTTTTTCACATTCTTTAATTCGTTTTCTCAAGTGAGATATTTAGATGAATTATTTTGTGATGTTGATGTTGAATCTGACGTTATTTACGGAAACAACATTAGTGTTTTACCATTACTTCAAGGTGGAGCACCAGCAGCAGAGGATTTAGAAATGGATATTTATATGCCCTCTGGAGATACTGCAACAGATAGACCTGTTGTCATCATATTGCATACCGGTAGTTTTTTACCTGCTGTCGCAAATGGACAAGCTACAGGTGACAAAACAGATAATGCGACTGTAGCTCAATGTTTA
Source organism: uncultured Flavobacteriales bacterium (assembly GCA_964435285.1). GTDB lineage: Bacteria > Bacteroidota > Bacteroidia > Flavobacteriales > TMED113. Next base: position 32,762 of record CAYSYA010000008.1, on the reverse strand, counting down.
GCTTTTGCAAAAAAAGGTTACGTTGCAATTGCGATGAATTATAGATTGGGATGGAATCCAATTTCTGAAAACGAAGATGTAAGAAGAAGTACTCTTATTCAAGCTGCATACAGAGGACTTCAAGATGTTAGAACAGGTGTTCGTTTTTTAAGAAAATCTATTGCTGAAGATGGTAACCCTTACGGTATAACTGACAAGTTTGCAGTTGGCGGACTTGGAACTGGTGGTTACTTATCATTATGTGCTGCTTCTCTATGGGATTATGAAGAAGAGTTATTATTACCAAAATTTTTAGATACTAGTCAAGATATTGATGGAGATGGAGTAAATGATGCTGTTCCCTACATTATTCCTGAATTTTTTGGAAACCTTGAAGGAACTGATACAGGAATTTTACCTGGTTTAGATGCTGATGGAGATGGTGTTTTTGATGTTACTGACGTACCTATGAGTATTCCAAATCATCCAGGTTACAGTTCAGAAATTGACATGGCATTCAATGTTGGTGGAGCTATTCCTGACAGTAGTTGGGTTGATCAAGGAGAAGTACCTATTGCAAGTATGCAATGTTGGAATGAAGTTTTTGCTCCTTATGGTGTTGGAAACATCATGGTTCCAACTACTGGAGCTATTGTAGTAGAAGGAATGGGATCTTTAATTGTTCAACAAATGGCTACTGAATTTGGAAATAACGATGTATTTGCAGGTTTTTCAACTGATTTAAACGATTCATGGTATGGTTTTGGTAACGGAGATGAGAATTCAGCTACTGCTGGACATGAAAGTTTACCTGGTTTATTCCCAATTGTTACACCAGATCCATCCAGCGAAATGACTCCATGTGGACCTTATGAAATCCAAGGATCTCCATGGGATTGGTGGGATAATGACTTATATGGTGCTATAGCAGACCAATATCAAGGAACTGACCCAGGAACAATGGGATGTTTAGCTCTTTTAGATAGTCCAGATATGTCCGAAGAAAAAGGAATGGCGTTCGCTGATTTAATCCAGCAATTTATGGCTCCAAGAGTACATGCAGCTTTAGGATTAGAATCAGTTTCTTCTGATATAGTTTCTGTTTTTAGTGAGGCAACCTCTAATCAAGATATAAATCAATATGTTTCTATGGGTTTAACTTTATCAGCAACTGATTTAGCTGCTTTAGATGAATGTTCTGATAGATTTACCATGTTCGCTCCAAGCTCAGCATTGGACGATGCAGCATTAGCTGAAATAGTAGAAAATGCTGATACACCATTATTAGATATTTTAGCTCATCATGTTCATGCTGGCGCTTCATTAAATGCAGCTGATTTATCAAATGGTATGGTATTAGAAATGATGGATGGAAATAGTGTTGCGGTAACAATTGATGAAAATGGTGTTATGATAGATGACGCTATGGTTACTACAGCTGATATTGTTTGTTCTAACGGAGTTATTCATATAATTGACGGACTATTGTTTAGTCAGAACTTTAATATTGACGAGGTAGGTTTAAATTACTCGGTATTCCCAAATCCATCTAATGGTGAAATTACTATTAATAACTACAGTAATGAAAGCTATAATGTCAAGATATTTAACACTATAGGTGAAATTATTTTAATTGAAACTTTAAGTGAAAAAAAGTCATTCGACTTAACTAAATTTGGAAAAGGAATTTATTTAATAGAAATGTCTAATGCTAACTCTATCAAAACTCAAAAAGTAATTATTGAGTAATTTTAAGAGTTATATAAATTAAGAAGGGGAAACATTTAGTTTCCCCTTTTTTTTAAAAAAACTTTAATTAATTTTTCTTCCGTAAATAGTTTGGGAATAAGAACTAAATGGAGAACCAGATGCAGAAGAATAATAGAGGGAATCACTGCTAATCAAACCTTCAAAAAAATAATTAAAATCATTAGCATCATATGTATTTTGATTGATTTCACCTGATTGATTAATTTCAAATTCATAACAGTAACAATAGTTAGTTTCATTTATTTCAGGAATTTGAGCATGAGGTATAAATAATGTATTATCAAAATCTCCGTAAGTTATTTCCCCAATCCAAAATGAATCACCATCATTAGGGTCATAAGGATGTGTTGTAGACCAGTATTTAGTGAACTCCCATTGTCCAATATACTGTTCTCTGTAATCAATACATTCGCAATTTACTTCATCTAAAATAAAGCCACTTTCACAAATTAATTCACAAGTCATATCAGAGTCATCAATATCACAACTAGAAGTAAAAAAAATAAAAATTAAAAATATTATGAATGTTTTCAATTTAAGATAATAGTTAATTTGAAAAATACTAAATATTGGAATTATAAATAATAATAGTTTTTTCATTACTTATTTTTCAATAAAAAAGCCCTCAAAAGAGGGCTTTAATTAAAATTTTAATTCATCTTCATGAATTCTTTTAATAAACAAACGTTCTCCATCTTCATTAAAAGTTTCAATTACACAAACTCTTTTACCTGATTTTCCCTCAACTTTAATTCTAGAAAAATTTTGTTCACCTATTCCGGCAATTGAACCAAAATTAAACTCATATATAGGGTGCCAAAATCTCAAATCGCTCCAATTTGGATCTTTTTCATATTTTTTAAATTGAGTTTTTTCACCTTGACCACTTAACAAAATAACACCTTCAGCGCCGGATAACTTTAATCTATACATAAAATGATCTAATTGATCTTTATAATTAATTAATGATTCGTCTGTGTTAAATAAAAAGGGGGTTGGAGATACTATAAAAGTAAAGGTAGACCCACTTTTATTAATTTCTTCAAATAACCTTTCAATTTGTGTATCACCAAACATCGAAGGTGAGGAATCAGATTTTTTTTCTCTAAAAAATCTAGCATCTAAAAGAAATACATCAAAATCATTATATGAATACTTTTGATACACACCATAATCCCAAAATGTATAGTTATAAGTTTTTTTCAGAGAATTTGGCCAGAACATATCAAAGGTATAAAAAGCGGTATCTTTTAATGCCCAATCAATTCCTCCATTAATCTTACCATAATCAATGTCATTCCATGTTGCAATATGAGAAGTTGATTGAAAAAATTTATTTAATGAAGAATTTAATCTTGTGTTGACGTATTTCTCAACTAAATTTCTAAAATTAATATTATCTTCATTTAAATCAGATACAATATTGTTTCCCATCCAAATCATAAAATCAGAGTTCATCTTTGACATTGATTTAAAAATTTTACTGCTTTTGTTATTTAAATTAGAAATATCTCCTCCTATTAAAAAATGAGTGTCATCTAAATGAGGTCTAGCTGTATAAAGATCAAATTGCTTCTCAAATTTCTCATTATCAACAGAAATACTTAGGACGAATTCTGTATTTGGTCGCAATGACTCCAAAGGAATTGTTACGGGAATATAATCTTTAAACTTATGAGGATTCTTAACTTCAAAAGTATAATTTAAAAACTTTGTATTATCATAATTTTTGACATCAATCTCAACAGTTTTAGCATCAGACTCAAGTAACATCCAAATTTGAGCAGTTCTAGCATCAATGTAAGAAATCATAGGTCCGGAAAGAATCTTGTTAGACTGCGAAAACAAACATGATGAAATTAAAAAAGAAATTAAATAAAAATTTTTTTTCATAATTGAATTATTTTATATCAACTAATTCCACTTCAAAAATTAAAATAGAGTTTGCAGGAATAGGACCCATTGCTCTACTTCCGTAACCTAAACTAGGGGGAATAATTAAAGTTGCTTTAGAACCTATATTTAATAATGTTATTCCCTCATCCCATCCTTTAATAACTCTACCTTGACCCAAAGGAAACTCAATAGGCTCTCCCCTATCAACAGAGGAGTCAAATTTTGTTCCGTCTGGTAAAAAACCAGTATAATGAACACTAACTATATCTCCTGCTTTTGCATAATCACCAGAGCCTTTTTTTTCAATTTTATACATTAGGCCAGAGGCTGTCTTTTTTGATCCTTTAGAAATTTTATTCAACTGATCTTGCATTTCCTTTTCCTTTTCTAATTGTTCTTTTTTAAATTCTTTTTGTCCTTCTTCAAAAGAAAATAATACATTAAAATTTTTTGCCTTTTTACCTTTTCTAACAATTTCTATGGATTCTATAATATCATCCTGTTGAATGTTATCTACTACGTCTTGTCCTTCAACAACATGACCAAATACAGAATGTTTATTATCTAACCATGGTGTTTCTTTATGTGTAATAAAAAATTGAGAACCATTAGTGTTAGGACCTGAATTTGCCATAGAAAGAATTCCTGATTTATTATGTTTTAAATCTGGATGAAATTCATCTGGAAACTTGTAACCTGGGTCTCCAGTACCACTTCCAAGAGGACAACCACCTTGAATCATAAAATCAGCTATTACTCTGTGAAATTTTAATCCATTGAAAAAAGGTTCATTTTTTTCCTTTTTATTGTTTGGTATTATACCTTCAGCAAGACCAACAAAGTTAGCTACGGTCATTGGTGTTTTTTCGAACTCTAAAGAAATTAAAATCTCCCCTTTATTAGTTTTTATTTTTGCAAATAAACCATTGTCATTAGTTGAAAGATTTTCAGAAGATTCTTCTGAAAAATCCATACTAGATTTAATATTGTCCATATTATTTTCTTTATTAGGATTAGACGTACAAGAAAAAGCAAAACATATGCTTATCGTAATAAATAATAAATATACATTTTTCATATTTAACACATTTAAAAAATTAACAACTAATTTAACACATCTTTAGTAATTATATTTATGAATTTAATTCATTTTTATAATCTTCTAATGTACTTTTAAAATATTCAATTACTTTCATTAAATTCATATCTGTTATTTTTCCTCCAGCCGCATTCTTGTGCCCTCCCCCATTAAAATGATTTCTAGAAAATTTATTAACATCAAAATGACTTTTAGATCTGAATGAAATTTTTACTCCATCTTCATATTCAACAAAAAAAGCTGAGAAAACAATTCCTTTAAGAGATAGGGGCATATTTACAAAACCTTCCGTATCTCCTTTTTTAAAATCATTTTGAATTAAATCATGCTGTCTTAAATAAAAAAATGCTGTATTGTGCTCTGATAGTATTTCAAAATTCGTTGTTAAACAACACCCTAGAAGTTTCATTCTAGAAACAGAGTTATTGTCAAATAACTTCCTGTGAATATCACCATGATTAATATCAAAAGACAATAATTCAGAAGCAATTGAATGAGTTTTTTTACTTACTAAATCATACTTAAAAGAACCACTGTCAGTGACTATGCCTGTATATAAAGCAATAGCAGATTCGTAAGATAATCCAAAACCAAGATTATTAATAAAATCAAATACCAATTCTGCAGTTGAGCAAATAGAAACATCAGATAGGATTTGATCAGCATTTATTGAGGGAGATTGGTGATGATCAATCATAATTTTATAAGCATTATGATTTGATATTAATTTCTCCATATTATCAATTCTACAATAATCATTGAAATCTAAAAAAAAGAAGGTATCTGTTTTATTAATTATTTCAATACATTTAACTTCATCATCTTCATAAATTAAAACATCGTCAATAAATGGCATAAATTTTAAATAATTTGGATAACTATTCGGAACAATTACTTTGACTTCATGACCATGCACTTTAAGCCTATCATAAAGAGCAATTGAGGAACCTAAAGCATCTCCATCAGGTGATCGATGAGTAGTAATTACAACTTTTCTGGATTTAGAAAAATACTTTTTAAGAAGATTATAATTTGGAGTTATCATAAAGTACAAAACTAACAAAAAAGAACAGATAAATATGATATATTTGAAAATGATAATAAATTAACAAACAAAAAATTTAATAAATGAAAAAAAATATAACATTTACAATGATTAAACCTGATGCAGTAGAAAAGGGATACATAGGAGGAATTTTAAATAAAATAAATGAAGCTGGCTTTAAAATTATTGCTATGAAACTAACCAGATTAAACAACAAAAAAGCTTCAGAATTTTATAAGATTCATGAAGATAAACCATTTTTTAATGACCTTATTTCATACATGACATCTGGACCAATTGTTTCAGCTGTATTACAAAAAGAAAATGCCGTAAACGATTTCAGAAAATTAATAGGATCTACAAATCCAGAAGAAGCAGAAGAAGGAACTATACGAAAATTATATGCAGAATCAATTTCAGCTAACGCTATACATGGTTCAGATAGCGATGAAAACGCCCAAATTGAATCAAAATTTCATTTCAATGAAAATGAAATTTTGGATTATTAATTTATTTGTATTGACTTAAGGTTATTTAATTTTTTAGATAAATTATTTTTTAATTCTGTTTTTTTTAAGATTAATTCTCTTTTGATTAATTCATCCTTAACTTTTATGTAGATAATGTTTTTATAAATAGAAATTTCATCAGTTTTAGAGAAAATATAATCACCAACTATATTTCTCCAAATATCAATAATTTTCGAATCATCTTTTTTTCTAATTAGCTTATAATTTTTATAAAATAAATTAATTACCTCTCCTATTTTTTTAGTCTTTGATTCGTCTTTCATTACTTGTATTATTTTCAATGTAAAAATATTTATAATCTATATTCATTTTACCTACAATTAATTTAATTCTTTCTAAATCTGTATCAGTAATAAATATTTGACCAAAATCATTTCTCATAATAAATGAAATTATTGAAGCCACTCTATTACTATCAAGTTTATCAAATAAGTCATCAATTAAAAAAAGAGGCTTAAAATTTATCATTGATCTTAATATTTCAAATTCTGCGAACTTAAGAGCTAAAAGAAATGATTTTTGTTGACCTTGGGAACCAGATTTTTTCATTGAAGAATCATTTATAAAAAAATCAATATCATCTCTATGGATTCCAATACTACTGTAGCAAAGTATTCTATCTTTTTCAAGATTATTTTCTAATAAATTATAAAAATTCCCCTTGTTTAATTGCGACTTATATTCGATGTCGATAGTCTCATTATTTGGATAAATAGATCTATAGAAACTAAATATTTTTGTTTTCAATAAATTTATTATCTCTTCTCTTTTTTTATGAATGTAATTTCCTGTTTCAACTAATTTAATATTATAAATATCTATATCATCATTAGAAAAATAATTCTTCTTCTGAAATTGTTTTAATAAATTATTCCTTTGCTTTATTAATCTTTTATAGGATATTAAATTATTTAAATAAACTTTGTCAAACTGACAAATTAAAACATCAATAAATTTTCTTCTTAATTCACCAGAACCTAAAATTAGATTAGAATCAAATGGTGTTGAAATTATAATTGGAAATTTACCTATGTGACTAGAAAATTTATCACATATTTCTCCATTAACCCTAATTACTTTAGATTTATTTTTTTCGTATGCTAAATAAGTTTTATAACTGATATTTTTTTTTTTAAATACAGAGGAAATAGAAAAAAATGACTCATTTTTTTTAATATTTAAAGAATCAATATGATTAAAATAACTTTTTGAAAAACTTAAATAATGTATGGAATCTAAAATATTGGTTTTACCAGCTCCATTTTTTCCTAAAAAAAAATTAATCTTCTCTGAAAATTTAAAATTTATTTCTTCGTAATTTTTGAAATTAATTAGATTTAAAGAATTTAAAATCATTGAAAATTCTATTTTTTTTATTTAAAAGAGAAATATTTAGAAAATTAATTAATTTTGTTTTCAAATTCAAAGCTATGAATAAACATTTAAATAAACTAAATACAATTTATAATGATAGAAAAATGACTTTCAACTCTATTGGAATATTAATTTTAATTGTTATCAGTTTTTTGGTTTATAAAAAATTAATTTGGTCAGAACCTATAAAAGCAGAAATACTTTCTCATATAGCACAAACTCATATGAAGAATTTAAATTATGAAACCGCTATTTTTGGAGATTCAACAAATAGATTTCATGATTTACCAGAAGAAATTAAAGGTGATTCAATTGAATTTACAGGCCTTAAAAACATTGTCAATAACTCAAAATTAAAAAACACTGATGCTGGTAAATTTTCAAATTACTTATTAGGTATTTGTTATTATAACCTAGGACTTAATGAAAAAGACAGTATAATTCAAAAAGAACATTATTTTAATGCAATTAATAGCTTTGATAGCTTTAAATCAAAAAACACATCTTTCAATAGCAGAATAAATGAAAATATTGGAGATGTATTTTTAGAAATAAGCCAACCTGAAACAGCACTTGAATATTACAAAAAAGCAATAAAATATATTAACCACAATAAAAGTACAAACACAAGTTCAAAAATTTTCCTATTAAAAAAAGCTGCACAAACAGCCAAAATTTTAAATAAAAATAATTTAGCTCTAGAATACTATAAAGAAATTAAAAATGATTTTCCTAATTCAAGATCCAGTAAAGATATTGATAAATATATTAATGAACTTTCTAACTAGAAATTAGGAAATATATGGGAGTCTTTTCGAATAGTATAAAAGTTGATAAAAACAACAAAAATTTAAAAATTGCAATTATTACCTCAGAATGGAATAGTATCATAACCAATAGTTTATTATCTAAAACAATTGAAACTCTTGTAAAATACGGAGTTAAAAAAACAAATATATCAGACTATAAAGTTCCTGGAAGTTTTGAATTGATATATGCATCAAAGAAAATTTCAAAAAATAAAGAAATTAATGTAATTATTACTATTGGATGTATTATTAAAGGAGATACACCACACTTTGAATATATTTGCGAAAGTGTCACTAATGGAATCAAGGACTTGAATATTTTACTTGATATTCCTGTTATTTTTGGTGTTCTAACTACTCAAAACTTAGAACAAGCAAAAAAAAGATCTGAGGGAGGCAACAATAAGGGAAGAGAGTTTGCTATTTCCGCTTTACAAATGACTAAAATTTAAATATTTTTTTTGCTTCATTACAAGATGACTCAAAATTCAACATATTAAGATTATGATGAATTTTATTTGTTTGAGAAAAATTTAAAATGGTTTGAGTTGAAATATTACCAACTAAATCATCTTTAGCAAATGGACAACCCCCAATTCCATAAATCGCAGAATCAAACCTCCTACACCCACATTCAAAAGCAGTTTTAATTTTTAAATATGATTCATCAGGATGTGAATGAAAATGAACTCCTATATTTTTACGTTTAAGATCTAAATTACTTAAAATTATTTTTATTAAATCTGGAGAAGCAATACCAACAGTGTCTGCCAATGTAAAATAACTAACTCCCATTTGTGAAAATTTTTCAATATAATTATAGACTAAATCTGGTGAATAATCTTCATTATAAATATTACCAAAAGCCATTGAAATATATACTAATAATTTTTTATTAGAATTAAATGTAATATTTACTAAGTCATCAATTAAATTAACTGAGTCATCAATTGATTTATTACTATTTTTTTTTTGAAAAATTTCTGAAATTGAAAAAGGATAACCTATGTACTCAATTTCATCAAATTTAACGGCGTCACAAGCGCCTCTTTTATTAAGAACAACTGAAAGTAAAGAAGAATTAGAATTATTAATTTCAAGTTGATTTAATAATTTAGAGGTGTCTTTCATTTGAGGAACTGCTTTTGGTGAAACAAAACTTCCAAAATCAATTATATCAAAACCAACTTTTAGTAATGAATTTAAATAGTTTATTTTTTCTTCTGTAGGAATAAATTTCTTAATTCCTTGCATTGCGTCTCTTGGACATTCAGTAATCCTTATGTAATTATTTTCTTCAATCATAAATAATTTCTGTTCTTCTATTTTTTGCTCTATTTTTAACTGTTGAATTGTCACTAATAGGCTGAGAATAACCTAATCCGAGATAACTCAATTGTTCTTTATTTACACCAAATTCAATTAATTTATTATATACAGATTTAGCTCTTTTTTTAGATAATTCTAAATTGTATTCCTCTGAGCCAGTGTTGTCAGTGTGACCAGCTATTTTAATTTTTGTTTTCTTATTTCTTTTTAAATGATTTGCTAATCTTCTTATCTCAAAATATGAAGATGGATTTAAAGAATAGTCATCAATTTCATAAAGAATATTATTTAAAATAACCTTCTTACCTTTTAATTTTCTATCAAGAAAGAATGTGTTATTTTTTTTAGATGTGTAATTCATACATACCTTATCAGTAAAATAAATATGATCTTTTGAATCAATATTAATTAGAAGGCTATCTGTTTCAAAAAAATTAAATAAAAAAGAACCATCAGGCTGAGAGAAAGTATTACCAATAATTTTACCACTCAAATCAAATAATGATATTTTACAATTTGGTAAAACATTATAACTTATTTTATCAATTATTGTTCCACTGATTTCAATTACATTATTTGTTTTTAATATGTCTGGAAATTCAAAAAAATAAAGATCTAAATTTGGATTTTTTAAATCCTCTCTGTCAGAGGAAAAAAAACCATAAGTGTAATCCTTAGAAACAATCAAACTACTTTCGTTATTCCAGGTGTTGATTGGATAACCTAAATTTTTTGTTTCTGAAAAATAACCTTTGTCATCTATAGTGCTCACAAAAACATCAAATCCCCCTAAACCAATGTGACCCTTAGAAGAAAAATAAAGTGTTTTAGAATCAGAAAAAATAAAAGGAGTAATTTCATCTTTATCAGTATTAACTTTATCACCTAAATTAAATGGTTCAGACCATTCGTATCTTCCTAAACGTTTACAAACCCATATGTCTCTATTTCCAATCCCCCCCTCCCTGTTAGATGAAAAAAACAATAAATCTTTATTTGAAGAAATTGATGGTTGAGACTCCCAATATTTAGAATTTACACTAGAACCTAGGTTAATGGGGTCTGACCAAACTGTATCAATTAATTCTGAGAAATAAATGTCGCATCCACCAAAACCATCTAATCTGTTACAAGATGCAAAATACAACTCATTCCCATCTTCAGAAATTGAATAAGCTCCTTCATTATATAAAGTATTTGTAGGATAATCCATTTTTTTTGGACTAGACCATTTATTTTTATTCAGTTCAGAAAAATAAAAATTCTCGTCCTCTTCGTCAGTTTTAAGAGTATATATTAACTTGTTTTCTTTTGATGAAAAGAATGGAAAATATTCATCAGATTGTGTACAAAATGGTAATTTTGTAATATCTATTTCTAGAGAATCAGAAAGTTGAATTATCGAAAAATCAATTTTTTTAAAAATATCTTTAAAATTAGGATTTAAAGAAATATTAATATGTTGATTTTCTAATATTATTTCATTAGCTAGATCATAATTACCAGAAAATAAACATGAATTTAATAAGTTTTCAATTACATCTATTGCATACATAGAACTCCATTTTTTTAAATATAAATTTATTGCATCTTCATAAAATTTATGTTCAAAATAAATATCAGCTAAAACTATATTAAATTCAGAATCATCGCATAATGTTTCAAATTTTTTAAATTTATTTATGTCAAAACCTGTGTTTTTCACTTCATTGTTAATTTTAAAAACTTTTTCTAAAATCTTTTCACAATTTTTTTGTGAAAAAATTAAAGAGACCGAGAAGAAAAAAATGAAAACTATATATTTCATTGTAAACCTAAATACTTATGAGTTTGAATAGAAAGTTTAAACTGTCGATTTATTTTTATAAAATTAATAACGTCCTCAATTATTTCATCTTTTTTACTCCACTCAGGTTGAAGATATAATGAACATTTTCTAGAAACTTTTTTAGACTGTTCTAGAGCAAATTTGAAATCTGATTTATTATGTATTACACATTTTAACTCGTTTGCCTTGTTGTAAACCTCAGAAAAAGGTAATTTATTTTTTTTTGGAGATAGAGTAATCCAATCCCACTCACCAGATAGCTTGTAAGCACCTGAGGTTTCTAAATGAACTTTTTTATATTTTTTTATCTCTGATGTAAGTTCATCTAAATTATGAATCAAAGGTTCTCCCCCAGTTATAATTACAATCTCTGAATTAGTTTTTAATATAATCTCCATAATTTCATTTATAGATTTTTTAGGATGTTTTTTTTCGTCCCAACTTTTTTTTTCATCACACCAATGACAGCCAATATCACAACCACCTAATCTTAAAAAAAAACATAGTGAACCGGCAAATTTACCTTCTCCTTGGATAGATTCAAAGGTTTCAACTAAAGAATACATAAAAGCTATTATTAAATTAAACAAGCAACATAAATATAATGTAAATTAGCTAAGATGAAATTAAAAAAAATAATAATAAGTGGTGCACCAGGGACCGGAAAGAGTTCAATTATAAAAGAACTTAAAGAAAAAGGTTATTATTGCTTTGATGAAGTTTGGAATAAAGAGTATGAAAATCCTACAAATAAATCAAACATAAATGACATTGATGAATTTAGTAAACATATATTTGATAAAAGACTTAAACAATTAGATTTAAATAATTTTAAAAACATAAAAGAAAATATCGTCTTTTATGACAGAAGTATAATTGATACAATTTCATATTTAAAACATTACAATAAAGAAATTATGGCATTGTGGGAAAAAAAATGCTCAAATTATAGGTACAATAATATTGTTTTCTTTTGTCCCATTTGGAAAGACATTTATACACAGAACGAAACTAGAAAAGAAACATTTGAAGAAAGTAAAAAAATTGAAAAAACCCTAATAAAAACATACAGTGAATTTTCTTATGAACTAAAAATATTACCTAAAACAAAAATATCCAAAAGAGTAAATTTTATATTTAATAACATATGAAAAAAATAATTTTTTTTGGAACTCCTGATTTTGCAACTGAATCTTTAAGAAAAATTTTATCTCAAGATTATAATGTCTGTGGAGTTGTAACAAGTCCAGACAATATGGCAGGAAGAGGAATGAAAATAAATAAATCTCCAATAAAACTTGTAGCTGAAGAACATAATTTAAATGTTATTCAACCAAATGACTTAAGCGATAATAATTTTTATAGAGAACTAAAAGAATTAAAACCTGATTTATTTGTTGTTGTTGCATTTAAAAAATTACCTGAAAAAATTTGGAAAATTCCAAAATATGGTACTTTTAATCTACATGCTTCGTTACTTCCAAACTACAGAGGAGCTGCTCCGATTAATTGGGTTCTTATTAATGGAGAAAAAGAAACTGGATTAACTACATTTTTTATTAACAATAGGATTGATTGTGGAGAAATTATCATGCAAGTAAAATGCGAAATTAATAATAATGAATCTTTTAAAGATTTGTACAATAAGCTTATGAAATTAAGTCCCAAAATCACTTTAGAAACAATTGAAAAGATTTTTAAGGGTAATTTTAAAACAAAAAAACAAAAGTACTTGAAAGAGTTTAAAAAAGCACCTAAAATTTACAAAAAAGATATAATAATAAACTGGAAACAAGATAGTTATAAAATATATAATTTTATAAGAGGATTCACCCCTTCACCTGGAGCAAGAACAACTATTAAAATTACAAATACTGACAATCAAATTAAATACCAAGATCTTATTATAACTAAAGTATCTAATTTTCAGAAAAAAAAATTAAATACTGATAATATTCATCAATTAATATATGATACCAAAGAAAAAAAAATATATATTCAAAGTAATAAATATAGATTTACCGTTGAAGGTTTAAAAATACCAGGAAAAAAAGAGCTAGATGGAATTTCTTTTGCAAATGGATTTTTAAATAAAAAAGAAAATAAAGGATCTATTCAATTCATTTAAATAAATATTTATATATTTAGATATGGGAAAAGGTGATATTAAAACAAGAAAAGGAAAAAGATTTGCAAAGTCTAAAGGAAAGGTTTCTAAAAAACTAAGGAAATAGCCTTTTTATTGACCAATCATTTTTCTTTGTATAAACAAATCTTTCGTGTTGACGATTTCTCATTCCACACCAAAATTCAAAATAAGTTGGTATAATTTCGTATCCTCCCCAGTTATCTGGTCTCAAAATCTCTTTATTTTTAAATTTTTTCTTAAAGATTTCAAACTCTTTTTTTAAGTTAAAATCTTTATTAATTTCTTGACTTTGTTTTGAAAAAATAGCACTTATTTGTGAATCTTTGGGCCTTAGATTCCAATAAGCATCAGAATCATTTTTTGATATTTTATTTACCAACCCATTTATTCTAACTTGTTTTTCTAACTCTGACCAAAAAAAACATAAAGAGATTTTACTGTTTTTAGAAATTTGATTTGCCTTTGCACTATCATAATTAGTGTAAAAAATTAAACTTTTTTCAGTTATTTGTTTTATTAAAACAACTCTTGAACTAACCCCGTTTATATCATCAACAGTAGAAAGGACTACAGCATTCGCATCTTTTATTTTAACATCAATAGCTTGATTAAGCCATAATTTTAGTTGATCAATTGGATTTTTAAGTAAATCTTCAAGTTTTATATTATCAGAGTTATACTCAACTCTTATTGACTCTAATCTTTTTTTCATAGTTTAAAAATTTAAAACAAAATTGTGATTATTTTACTATATTTTGAATGATTAATGAAAAAAAATATAATAAATAAAGGATGTTTTTTAATATCAATCCCACTTATTGGAGACAATAGATTTGATAAAACAATTATAATTATTACAAATTCATTAAAAAAAGAAAAAATAGGATTTATAATAAATAAAAAACTAAATCATAATTTATCAGATTTAGTAGATAAAATAAAAATCAAATCAATTAAAGTAAATTACGGTGGGCCAGTTTGTTCTGATAACTTATTTTATTTTCATAATAATCAAACAATTGAGAATAGTAAAAAAATTAATTCTAATTTATATTTAGGAGGAAACTTTAATCAGATTACTGAATACTTAAATTGTAAATTAATTAAACCTGATGAAATATTTTTTTGTTTAGGTTACTGCGGTTGGGGTGAGATGCAACTTGAAAAAGAAATTAATGAAAATTCTTGGGTTATTTCTAATAAAAAAATTGATTTTATTAATAAAAGTATAAACTGGGAAAAAGAGATAATAGAAATAGATGAGAAATATAAATTGTGGGTTAAATCAAATAGAAATTATCATTTTAACTAAATAGTTTATTTAACTTATCATTTAATAAACTAGAATACTTTTTACTATATTTTTTTTCCTTAAAAAAAGTAATAATTTTTACTCCACTTATAACATTAGTAGAAAATAATTCATCGGCGTTATATAAATCACTTGTTTTTATATTTTTTTCTAAAATACTTAAACTCTTAAATGAATTAAAACTTAAAATTTTTTTTCTAATAATTCCATTTATACACCCAGAATCTAAAGGAGGAGTAATTATTTGATTATTTAAAACTAAAAACAAATTGCCTGATGAAAACTCAACGATATTATTTTTTTCGTTTATAATAATTGAATCATTTAACATATTTTCCTCTTTATAAATAGAAGATAAAATATTAATTAATCTGTTAGTACTTTTCAAATTGTTTAGCTCGGAAGTTCCTAATTTATATTGGTTAAATAAATCTACTTTATAACCTTCTTTATTGTTAATATAAATATCTTTTTCTAATAATTCAGTAGAAATAACATATGAAAAAGTTTCATTTTTTGGCATATAATATCCCTCAGAATCTCTAAAAAAAATAATCCTCAATCTACATGATTTATTACTTAATTTATTTGCCTTCAACAATTTGATAATATCATTATGTAAATATTTAGAGTTAAAATAAGAAGGTATAGGAATTCTAAGCATACATGCAGAACCAATGATTCTGAAGTAGTGATCATTCCAAAAAATTGGTTCCCCTTTGAATACTCTTATAGTTTCAAAAAAACCATCACCATAAAGAAAGAATCTATTATTATAATTGATATTAAAATCTTCTTCACAAACTATTTTGCCATTAAAATTAATCATCATTTTTTTTTACCATTTTAATATGAGGAATTCCTGCATCAAGATATTCATTTCCAACTGGGTAAAAATTAAATTTTTTATAAAAATTAATTAAATATGTTTGTGCAGACATTTCAAAAGTATATGAAGAATTTAAATTCTTTAAAATTTTAATTACCTCACTTATTATATCAACACCATAACCTTTTCCTCTGTTATTTTTTGTAACTAGAATTCTTCCTAAAGTCCATAAATTCATATTTTCATTAGATAAAACTCTCATGTAAGAAATTAATTTACCATTTAAAAAACCTAAAAAATGAATTGCTTTTTCATCCAAATCATCACAATCTAAATAAAAACATCTTTGTTCAACTATGAAAACTTCTTGTCTAATCTTCAAAATTAAATAAAGTTCTTCAAGGGATAACTCTTTAAATTTTTTCTTTACGATTATCATATTTAATTAAATCATTATAAATTATTGAGTAGCATTTTTTGTTTAATGCATTAACACCCTCTTCATTAAACTTGAATTCCTTGGGATCAATAGGGTTATGAATATTAATAACAACTTTTCCTGGTTTAAACATCATTGTATTAGATGAATGTATTTCATGTACATTTGACATACTAATTGGTACTATTTTCTTTTTACTTTTAATTGCAAGTCTAAAAGCACCGTTTCTAAATTGATTTAAAATTTTATTAGGCTTAATATCATAAGGATGAAGTTGATTTTCATCTTTCCAACCTCCTTCAGGGTAAAGTACAATAGAAAAACCATTTAGTAAATTTTCTTTCATTAAATCCATTGATTTTGCTCTAGATTGTTTTAATTCTCTTTTTACAGCAATAGTATATTTTTTAACAACAAATCCGAAGATTGGCCAATTTAAAATTTCAGCTTTGCCAAGATATTTGTGTTTATTTTTTATTAAATAAGTAGTAAATACTGGATCCAAATAAGAAGAGTGGTTAGCTATATAAATATAAGAATCATTATCTTTTAAAGGATAATTACCATAGATTTTAGTTTTGACCCCAAGTAAATAAACTATTAGCTTAGAAAGAAAAAAAACAAAATTTGAAAAAAGTTTGTCTGAAAAAAATGATAATAAAAGACCAATTAATGCAGAAATTATAAAAACAACTGACATTGAAAAATAACACCAAAAATTCCATACATACAAAAAAAGTACTCTCATTATTAAATGATAAAAGAACAAATATAATCTTTCAAGATTATATATCTTTTTTTTTTAAATTATATAATTCGATTTGTTTATTTTCGCAATATGAAAATTGCTTTTCACACTCTTGGATGTAAATTAAATTTTTCTGAAACATCTTTTATTGCTAACAACTTAAAGGATGAAAATTTTAAAATTTCTGATTTTTCAGATAAATCAGATGTTTATGTACTTAACACATGTTCTGTAACAGAAAATGCCAATAAAGAATGTAGACAAATTATCAATAAAATAAAAAAAAAATCACCTGAATCTATCATAGTGATTATGGGTTGTTATGCACAACTCAAACCAGAGGAGATAAAAAAAATTAATGGTGTAAATCTTATATTAGGAGCAAACGAAAAATTTAAATTAGAGGAATACTTAAAACAGATTTCAAATAAAGACTCTTCAGTAATTGTTAAACCAATAGAGAAAATAACATCTTTTAAACAATCATTTTCTGAAAATCAAAGAACTCGAACTTTTTTAAAAATCCAAGATGGCTGTAATTATAAATGTTCTTTTTGTACAATTCCCCTTGCAAGAGGAAAAAGTAGGAGTAACACAATAAAAAATGTTATAAAAGAAATTAATGATCTAAAGAAAAAGGATATTAAAGAAATTGTTTTAACAGGTGTTAACATTGGTGATTTTGGAATTAATGGTAAAAAAGAAAGTTTTTTAGATTTATTAAAAGAAATTGTAAAAATCCCCTCTATTAGAATTAGAATTTCATCAATTGAACCAAATTTATTATCTAATGAGATTTTGGATGTTGCACTTAATTCTGAAAATATTGTACCTCACTTTCATATTCCACTTCAATCTGGGAGTGATAAAATACTAAAACTTATGAGAAGAAGGTATAATACAAAAGATTATAAAAAATTAATATTGAATATAAAAAAACGAAACCCTTCAGTTTGTATTGGTGCTGATGTAATTGTTGGATTTCCTGGAGAAGAAGAGTCTGATTTTAATGAAACTGTTGATTTTATTAAATCATTACCAATTTCTTATTTACATGTTTTTTCATATTCTGAAAGAGACAACACAGTTGCAAAAGAATTAGAAAAAAATGTACCAAAAAAAGAGAGAAAATTTAGAAGTAAAGTTTTGAGGAGTCTATCTGAAAAAAAGAAAAATATTTTTTATTTACAAAATATAAACACTACAAGACCCACTCTGATTGAAGGAAAAAATTTAAAAAAAGGAAAACTTAATGGATATACAGATAATTATATTAAAATTGAAATTCCTTATCAAGATAAATTTGAAAATAAAGTTATAGACGTACAAATGGTTGCTATAAATAAAAATGGAAATGTAAACGGAATTACAGCTTAAATGAAAAAAAATAAAAAATTCTTATACCTATTTATATTATTACTTTTTATAATATTTCTTTATAGTCGACAAGTATGCTATCCTAGGTTTGGAGATATTTTTGGAATAAGTAATTTACCAATTCAAACATATGGTTTTTTCATTGCAATGGCATTTCTGTTTGGATCTATTTTTTTGAAAGATGAATTAGAAAGATTATATAATGAGGGAAAAATTAAAGCAATCAAAAGAAGTAATGAAAATAAATATGAAAAAATTTTTAACATAATATTTTCTTTTTTCATTGGTTATCAAGTTGCATACATAATGATGGGAAACTATCAAAATTTTTTAAAAAATCCAGAAATTATTTTGTCATTTCATCTAAACAATCCTTTTACTGAAATATTTATTTACATTTTAGGTGGCCTTACACTTTCCTTATTAAATTATTTTTTAAGTAAAAAAAATACTGAACCTAAAAAAAATTATGTTAAACCACATGAGTTAATTGGAACACTTCTTGGCGTAACACTAATCTCTGGTGTGCTGGGGGCTAAATTATTTTATCTTTTTGAAACTGAAATATCTTGGCAAAACCTTGTTTCATTTGGAGGATTAACATTTTATGGTGGATTAATTTGTGGAACTTTAGGAGTAATTTTTTATTCTAAGCTAAATAAAATTTCAATTCCTCATATAGCTGATGCATTTGCTCCAATATTAATGCTATCATACGCAATAGGAAGAGTTGGTTGTCAAGTGTCTGGTGATGGCTGTTGGGGTATTCCAAATAAGATTACTAATCCTAATCTAATCCCTGAATGGCTATGGTCTAGCCAATATGTAAATGGGACAAGTAGTGGTACTAATATGATAGACAATAATATTTTTGTTTGGCCAACTCCAATTTACGAAACTATTATGTGTATGGCTATTTTTGGAATTCTTTGGTCAATTAGAAAAAAAATAAAAATTGGTGGATTATTATTTTCAATTTATTTAATCCTTAATGGTATCGAAAGATTTTTTATTGAAGAAATCAGAGTTAATGAATCATTAATCTGGTTTAATAACTTAACTTCAATTGAAATTACTCAAGGTCAATTAATTGCTATATCCTTATTTTTAATTGGAACAAGTTTAAGCATGTATCTTTTGAACAAAAGAGAAAATGAAACTATCTAAAAAACAAAGTTTAATTGTATTACACATAATAATATTTGTTTGGGGGTTCACTGGTATTTTAGGTGAATTAATAAATATGCAATCAATACCACTTGTCTTTAACAGAATGATATTAGCATTTTTTAGCTTGGCAATATTTGAATTATTTTTTATTAAAAATAAAAATGTTTCTTATAAGAATAAATTATATTTTTTTGGAACTGGTATACTTATTTCTATTCATTGGATTTTCTTTTTTGAAGCAATAAACATCTATAATGTTTCTCTTGCTGTCACATGCTTATCCACCACTTCTTTTTTTACTTCTTTTATAGACCCGATATTCAAAAAAAATAAGATTAAAATTCATGAAATTTTACTTTCATTTTTTGTTATTATTGGTGTTCTTATAATTTTTTTTTCACCTGAAGATTTAAATTTCAAGATTAGAGAAAAGGCAATATTTTTCTCGGTTTTATCTGCAATGTTTGCATCAATATTTACATCACTAAATTCTATATATATTGAACGAGGAAACTCTTCATTTCAAATAACAAAATATGAAATGATTGGAGGCGCAACTTTTACTTTATTTTATTTATTTATTAATAAACAAATAGATCTTAACCTAATCCCAAAAGGAAATGATATTATTTATATTTTAATACTTTCTGTTGTATGTACATCAATTGCTTATCTCATTAGTGTTGATATTATGAAAAAAATAAAACCTTTTACTATGAATATAAGTGTAAATTTAGAACCTATTTATGCAATGATTTTAGCAATTATTTTTTTTAATGACAAAGAAATAATGTCTATTGGTTTTTATATAGGAGCATCTATAATTATAATTTCAATTTATTTGAACTCTTATATCAAAAAAAAACTAAAATAAAATTTAAATTTTATAATTATATTTAAGAAAAATCTGTTAGCATGAACATTAAAATAATTTTTTCAGTAATTATATTTTTTCTATTTTCAGTTTGTTCATCCCAGTGTATAACTGGTAATTGTAAGGTTGGAAATGGAACTTTTAAATTTGAGAATGGTAGTATTTATATTGGTGAATGGTGGAATGATGAAATGAATGGTAAAGGTACTTTTATATGGCCTGATGGATCAGTTTATGTTGGAGAATTCAAAAATGGATTATATAATGGGAAAGGAACATATTTAAATTATAGTGACAACAAAAGTCTATATATAGGAGAATTTATTGATGAAATAGAAAATGGTAAGGGCACAAAAATATTTAACAATAATGAAATTTATATTGGAGAACTTAGAGAAGGAAAAATGAATGGTTTTGGTACTCTAATAAAAAATGGCGCAATTAAAAAAGGCTATTGGAAAAACAATAAACCTCATAATCAAATGTAACTATTTTGTAATAACTATATTTCTTTTTACTCTTTCATTATCAGTATTTAACAAGACTGTATATATTCCACTTGGAAAATCATCAAATGTAAATAGTTGACTTATAAAATTATCTTTTGAAATTTCTTTTACTACCCTACCATTAATATCAAAAACAGTAATATTTATATTATTTATTGTGGGAAGTTCAAGGTAAATATTAAAACTTCCTGATGATGGATTAGGGTAAACATCAAAAAATATATTATCAATTTGTGATTGAGACATATAATAGGTACCAACCCTAAAGTAATCAGTTAATTCTGTTCCAAAATCAGATTGATAATACTTAAAAAAGCCACCTGGAACTTCTCTTAATCTAGCATAACCTGAACCATCATCATTAGCCCACCAAGATAAACCATCTTCGTTAAAATTAGGATTACCTCCAGTATCTAAAATTCTAATCTTATAACATCCAGGGTCTAAATTAAAAGTATCTTTATACAAAGTATTTGCTTCCATACCAGTTTTAGAAAAAATTAATTCATTTAAATTATTTCTAATTTCGTAGGAACTTTCATTTGGAAAATTATTAGTTCTAAACCACATAGCAAAAGTGCTAGGATATTCTTCAACGTATTCATAATCAGATGTTAATACATCATTAATAGTATAATCATCTTGTGATACTCCGTTTGGCATATTTACTCTTGCGTAAAAAGAGCTTTGATTATCCCAATCCCAAGAAATTGGAGGTAATTCAATTAATTCAGTTTCACCAAATTTTAGATTACCCTCCCAATAAAACCAATTTTCTGAGAGAGTGTTAAATCCATAGACAATATATGCGCTTGTAATAGTTTGAGAACCTTGATTTTTAATTTTCACAATGGGACTTGAACAATTTGGATTAAATCTAAAATGTTCATCTTTAGTTGATGGTGCGATAATATCATCAATTGCTAAATCAAGATTAAAATTAGGTTCATCATAAGTAATTAATTGGGCATCAAATATATAACTTGCTTCAGCTGGATTCCAATTAGGCCTGTAAATATTAAAACCTAACAAATTTTCTTGACCTGTTTCAAGATATGATGTTAATTCATGTAATCTGGTTGTAGCTTTATCACCAGGACACCAATTTGCTCTATCATAAACCCAAGTTCCACCTTGAGGATATAATGCCACTTCACCACAGTCATCTCTCCATATTTCTTGAGTGTATAAATTTTGATTATCTAAATTTATACTATAATTAACACCAGGTGTAAATTCACCATCCTGACCATGTCCACTAATAGTGACTCTCATTGCAGAATTTTTTGCCTCAGTGGGAATAAAAACTAGAGAGTCATTTAATATATTTTGTATATCAGCATAGGAATTACTACCTGACCATAAATTTTGAATATTAATAACATTTCTGGGTGGAATTCCTTCAATGAATTCAAAATTCAAAGTAACATTAAATCCTGTGCTCCATCCACCATAAAATGCTCTAATTAATACCGAATCTTTTAACAAAGGAGCAAAATCGGTTATATCATATGTAAATCTTTGAACCCAATCAGGAGAAAACCCTTCAGTTCCAGCTCCTTGCATGTAAGTTCCATAAGGAGTAATCACATTTGCTAGAGTTTGATTGTGAACATAAATTGGATTTCCATTTTCATCATAATCTCCATTTTCTTTTAATAGACTAATCTTAGTTGTATAGTCCCAACCACTACAACCGCTTGAGGAACATCGCATATCATAATGCATTAAAATTTTTCTATAGGAGTTATTTTCACTTGGGAATTCAGCCCAGGCATCATAGTTGCCATACCAATCCATATCAACATAATCATGTCCAATTATAAATGTTGTATCTTCTTGAGCGTAAGAGAAACCAAAAGAAAAAAGAAATAGAAATATAGATAAATGCTTCATAATATTTGTATTTTTTAAACTAAATAATAAATTTAAGTTATTATTATTATAGTATGCAAAATAATAAACAGTATTTATCATCATTATATACTTTAGTATCTGTATTTTTTTTCTGGGGTTTTATTGCTGCATCAAATGGAATTTTTATTCCATTTTGTAAATCTTATTTTTCTTTAGATCAATTTCAATCTCAGTTAATTGATTTTGCTTTTTATGGTGCTTATTATTTTGGTGCTTTGTTTTTATTTATCTTTTCAAGTAAAAAGAAACTTGATTTAATAAATATTTGGGGCTACAAATACAGTATAATTTATGGGCTTATTATTTCTGCAGTTGGTGCAAAAGTCATGATGTTAAGTGTTGTTGGTAATTTATCGAATAACTCATTTGTAATAATGCTCTTAGCTTTATTTATTATTGGATTAGGATTCTCAATCCAACAAACTGCGGCAAATCCTTTTGTTATTAATATTGGCGATATTAAAAAAGGTCCTAATAGATTAAATTTTGCAGGTGGAATAAACTCCCTTGGAACTGTACTTGGGCCTATTATTTTAGGCTTATTATTATTTAATCCAATAGACGACACGAAGTTGTATTCGCTTTACAAAATAGTTGGATTATTATTTTTACTTGCCGCTTCAATTTTTATATTTTCCAAAAAATTACCCAACTTCACAAATAATGAATCATTTAGAACTGCTCCCAAAGCATCTAAATTTTTAATTATAATTACAATTTTACTTACCATTTGTTTTTATTTAATATTCAATGAATACAAAGGATTAGGAATTAATGAAAAACTTTCTGAAAAATCAGAATTATTAATTTTGTTTTTATCATTAGCCTCTGTAATGATAATTTGTATTGGATTATTTTCTGTAAATAAATTATCAAAATCAAATTCAAAAGGATGGGGAGCAATGAAGTACCCTCAATTAGTTTTAGGTATGTTAGCTATATTTTTTTATGTAGGTGTAGAAGTGACAATTGGAAGTAATTTAGGAGAATTGTTAAAAAGTGATGTTTTAAATTTGGGAATTATACAAGATTCCGGAATTACACCTTATGTTTCAATTTACTGGGGAGGATTAATGATTGGTAGATGGACAGGAGCAATTGCTGTTTTTAATTCTTCAAAAAAAAATGAAAAGTGGCTTTATCTACTGGTTCCATTTGTTGCATTTGGCATTATTTTATATGTAAATAAATTATCAGGATTTAATACTTATGATTTAATTCCATTTATTATATGTGTTTTTATACAGACTTTCGCCTTTTACCAATTTAAAGAAAATGCACAAAAAACTTTGACTTCATTTAGTGTTCTAGGTTTATTTTCAATGATTATTGGTATTTTATCCACTGGAAAAATTGCATTATTTGCGTTTTTAAGTGGAGGATTATGTTGCTCAATTATGTGGCCTTGTATATTTGCTTTAAGCATTAAAAATCTAGGAAAATATACTTCACAAGGCTCCTCTTTTTTAATCATGATGATATTAGGAGGAGCTATTATTCCACCAATTCAAGGTAAGATTGCTGACATAATTGGCATTCAAAACTCATATATAGTAACTGTTTTTTGTTTTATTTATTTATTATTTTTCTCTGTTAATATTAAAAACATGTTTAAAAAAAAATAAATCAATTAAACATATAAACAATTCATTGTAAAAAAAAATAACTTTTTTAGGTGTAACAAGTAGATATAATATTAATAAATTTGAAAAATCACAAAAATTAAAATTATGGATTCATTTATTAAACTATTAACAACATTAGGTATTATAGCTGCACTTGGATTTGTTGGAAAAGAATATTACGAACTGCTTACAGATCTTAAATACCAAAAAGAATTAATTAAGTCTCAAGCTGATGAAGTTGGTGAAGTAGTAGCAATGTGGGTTAAGAAAAGTGCTTCAATGGAAGATTTAAAAAACTATTCAGCACAATTATCCGCAAAGAAAAATGATATGGATGCTGAAGAAGAAAGAAAATTGGCAGAAAAGAGAGCTAAAATTACTTTTAATGACAAAATCCCTCATGATGGAAAACCAGGTGGTACTATTAACATAACTTTGGATGCTTCAAAAAGTACTCCAACTGAACCTGGAGATGACATGTCTTGGAATTGGATTAGTACAGACGGAAAGGTTTCTGGTTTTGACCCTGCATCTAAAGAAATTTCCTTTGATGCTGAAGCTGGTCAATATAATTTTCAATTAACTGTTACTGATAGTTATGGATCATCATCAAGTGAAATAAGAATAGTTGATGTTTCTGCAGAAGAAAACGAAGCTCCAAAAATTATAATTGAAAAGAAATAAATTATATTAATATAATAATAAAAAAAGCAGGTTATCTAAACCTGCTTTTTTTATGTGATCGCGACAGGATTCGAACCTGTGACCGTCTGCTTAGAAGGCAGATGCTCTATCCAGCTGAGCTACGCGACCTTATTTAAACGCGAATTTAGTAAAGAAATTTAAATTATATAATTATTGGATGATTATAAAATGATTATTTTTTTTAAAAAACTAAAAAAGAATTAAAGAAGTGACAAATAACAGATATAAAAAAATAATTACAATTGATGTTTTTAAATTAAGTTGCTTAAAATAATATATAATAGAAGTTAAAAATGTAAATAAAAGTAAAGACACTAGAGACCACAAAAAAAGGTCACCATTAAAAATATAATTGCCTATTATTCCCATCCTTTCAATAGGTATACTTGAATCTATTTCACTGTATAATAAATTGTAACATAAAACAGGAAGACCTATACCAATACAAATATCAAAAATATTTGACCCAAAAGCATTTGAAAAAGAGTCAGAAAACTTATCATTTTTAGCATCCTCAATTGAAAGAAGTGTATCTGGTATACTGGAGGCAATTGCTGCAATAATAAAAGCTCCGAAAAAAATATTAATATTTAAAAAATGAGAAACTTTTTCAACTGAAACAACTAAATAAAAACAACTAATACCTATTAAAAAAATAGATAATATTAAAACAATAATTGAAGAAAAAATGTTAATCTGTCCCTTAAAAAAAATATTAAATAAATTTAAATTAATTACAGAGTTGATGTAATTGCTTTTTTTAATTTTAAAATTTTTATTGGTTTTTTGTTTAATCTTATTTTTTGATCTATTAATTATAATGAAAAAAATATATAAAAGGTAAAATAAAATTAGTAGAGCAGATACATATGCATTCATACCAAAAAATAAGCCCATCATTAAAATAATTATTGAACACAAAAGAAAAACAACATCTTGTTTTATAATTACTTTATCAACTTTAAAAATCTTTTTTTTATCTAAACTGTAAACAAACAGAAAAGAAACTGTTGGAATAATTGCAATATTGAAAGCAGAACTACCAATTATTGTTGCAAAACCAGCTGAAAAACCATTTAAGTCTTTAAAATAAAATAAAAACATTGAAGAAATAAATAATTCGGGTAGCGATGAAGCAACAGCATTAATTGTAGGACCTTTTATTCCCTCAGCTAAATTTTTTGTTAAGTAGCTTGATGCTATATCAAAAACTGAAGAGCATTTTTTCATTATATAAACTGAAAAAACAATAACAAATAAAGTAAAAAAAATACTCATTATTTTTTTTTTTTAAATATAGTCTATTAATAATAAATGATTTTAAAAAGAAAAAAAAAAGCGAGAAAAATTCTCGCTTTTTAAACAGTTGCCTGTTTTAATAAAATAATTAAAGGGAACCAGCTTTAACTAAAAAAATAGCTAATACTGATGTCATTCATTCTATATGAGCATCGCTACTCTGGTTTAATTGAATTAGGTAATAAAACTTAGTAAATACTTTCAATTGAACCGCCAAATGTCAAGAAATAAATCCTGATTAGGCATTCTTAAATAATATTTAAGAAGAATGAACTTGATTTACATCAAGTTTTAATTAACAATTTACACTTTCGTGCTATCAATTCTTATAGTCAATTCAACGAAATACTAATCAACCTTTCAGCAAACTAGTAACAAAAAAATCCTAAAATTTTTTTTTAACAATAAAACTCAATATTCAAAGAACTAATTAAATTAAAGACTCAAATAATGATCCCTTTAATCATTTTTCCAAATTTAATACAAACTACAATTAATTTATTTATATTTTTATTTATAGTTATTAAAAACATTTTAACAAACTTTATTAACAATTGTTAATAAATGAGAAAAATTTACTGAATTAAATTATAAGATTATATTTTATAATGAATTTTGTAAATTTAAAGAAGATTATATAAAAACCCCTATTTACTTAAGTTCTTAGTTATGAAGTATTTTATTATATGTTTATCCTTTTTTTTGTGCTTTAATTCTCATTCCCAACAAGCAAATTTTGAAGCTACCGGTGAAGCTCCAAACTTTATGGGATTTGATCTAGATGGTAATTACCAAGAAATGCAAGATTACCTAGATGAAGGAAAAATAGTTGTAATTGAACTAATGAATATTAATTGCGGAGCTTGTCAAGCCTACGCCCCCTCAGTTAGTGAATTATATGAACAATACGGACCTAGTGGTTCAAATCAAATAGAAATAATTGCGTTAGAAATTAACAACACAACTGATGATAACGCATGCGAAGAGTATATAAACGAATATAATGCTAGTTATCCCTTAATAAATGGCCAAAACTCAAATTATTACGGTTATGAAATGTTTTATACACCTACCTTTTATATTGTATTTCCAGACCTTTCTTACACTAACTTTTGTACTAATTATTGCGTAAATTCAACATCAGTTTTAAATATGGTCAATGACTTTGGGGAAATTATCAGTAATTACTTTTCATCATTGAACTCTCCATTTGGAGATGAGCCTGATACAGATTGTAATAGTACAATATTAATCCAATCAACAACTAACATTACTTTAAATAATGAAGAAATTCCATTTGGAAGTTGGATTGGAGTTTTCTATAATAATGAAAATAATGAATTGATTTATGGTGGAGGAATTCAATGGAACGGTGAGGTTACATCTATTGCTGCTTGGGGTTCAGAAGCTGGTATGAATAATGGATTTGAATCTGGAGAGGAATTTACATTTGGAATTTTTGACCCTGAATCTAATCAAACTATTTTTTCAAATAACTCAGAATTTAGTTTTGGACAAAATACATACTCATGCAATGGACTTTCTGGGTTAACTTCAATTTCATTTGAAACTAACTCTGAAAATAATGATTCCAACCCATGGGGTGATGAACCCGATACAGATTGTAATAGTACAATCTTAATTCAACCAATCACTAATATTACATTAAACAATGAAGATGTTCCGTTTGGCAGTTGGATTGGAGTTTTCTTTAATAACGAAAATAATGAATTGATTTATGGTGGAGGAATTCAATGGAACGGTGAGGTTACATCTATTGCTGCTTGGGGTTCAGAAGCTGGTATGAATAATGGATTTGAATCTGGAGAGGAATTTACATTTGGAATTTTTGACCCTGAATCTAATCAAACTATTTTTTCAAATAACTCAGAATTTAGTTTTGGACAAAATACATACTCATGCAATGGACTTTCTGGGTTAACTTCAATTTCATTTGAAACTAACTCTGAAAATAATTGTTTTGACAATAATGAAGAAATGAATGTATTTGGAGGATGTTCAGAAGCTGTCTCTCTTCTTGGTTGTAATTTTAATTTTAGTGGCACATTAATTGAAGATATATGCCCAGTTAGTTGTGATAATTGTGAAAATTCTACAAACCAACAAGTAGAGGGTTGTACAGAAGAAAGTGCCTTAAACTTCAATCCAATAGCAAATATAGACGATGGCTCTTGTTTAGTTCTAGGCTGTACTGATGAAAATGCATTTAATTATGATGAAGAAGCGAATATAGATGATGGTTCATGTATAATTTTAGGTTGCACTGATAGTAATGCAACAAACTATTCTCCCCTAGCTAATACTGATGATGCAAGTTGTAATTATGGTTCAAATAATGATATAACACCATCAGATTGGGTTACACCTGATACAGATTGTAATGCAACTATATTAGTTTCATCATTGACTTATATGTCAATTAATATTAATGATGGGCCAATTACAAATGGTGATCTATTAGGAGTTTTTTATACAAATGCTGATGGAGAATTAAGTTGTGGAGGATATACTGAATGGACGGGTGAAACAACTTCAATAGCTGCATGGGGTTCTGAAGCAGGAATGGATAATGGATTTCAAGCTGGTGAAGAATATACTTGGTATATATTTGATATTGAAACACAACAATCTATAGAGGCGACAAACGTTACAATGATGTTTGGTGAAAATTTTTATTCATGTAATGGTCTTTCGGGACTAGGGACTTTAGATGCTTTTACAACAACTCAAGGATGTACAGATAATAATGCATATAATTTTATTGAAAATGCAGAAGAGGATGATGGCTCTTGTTGTTATTTAGCTGGATGTTTAGATGAAACAGCATTTAACTATGATTCAACAGCTTGTTTCGATGATAGTTCATGTATCTCAGTAATTGAAGGATGTACTGACTCTAATGCATTTAACTATAATAGTAATGCAAATACTGATGATGAATCTTGCTGTTATCTTGGAGGGTGTACTGACCCTTCTGCATTTAACTATGATTCATCAGTCTGTTTTAATGATGGATCTTGTATTGAGGTAGTTGAGGGATGTACTGACTCTGAGGCAAATAATTTCAATCCACAAGCAAATACAGATAATGGAATTTGTGAATTTTTAGGATGTATGAATATAGAAGCTTGGAATTATGATCTGAATGCTAATATTGATGATGGTTCTTGCTTCTTTAGCCCATTTGGACCTGAACCTGACTCTGATTGTAATGGAACTATTCTAATTCCTGCTGAAGCTAACATAACTATTGATGAAGAACCTATTCCATTTGGAACTTGGATTGGGGTATTTTACTCAGATGAAAATGGTGAATTAGCTTACGGTGGAGGAACTCAATGGAATGGAGAAGTAACTTCAATAGCAGCCTGGGGAGCTGAAGCTGGAGATGATAATGGATTCCAAAATGGAGAAATATTTACATGGGGTATATATAATATTGAAACAAATGAAATATTATATACTGAAAATATTAATTATTCATTTGGTGATGGAACTTACATTTGTAACAGTCTATCAGGAATCATAAGTATTAATATTATTACAATTAGCTGTAATGATGTGAATGCATTTAATTATAATCCCTCAGAAAATGATTGTGAGAATTGTTGTTGCTATATAGCTGGATGTTTAGATGAAACAGCATTTAACTATGATTCAACAGCTTGTTTCGATGATAGTTCATGTATCTCAGTAATTGAAGGATGTACTGACTCTAATGCATTTAACTATAATAGTAATGCAAATACTGATGATGAATCTTGCTGTTATCTTGGAGGGTGTACTGACCCTTCTGCATTTAACTATGATTCATCAGTCTGTTTTAATGATGGATCTTGTATTGAGGTAGTTGAGGGATGTACTGACTCTGAGGCAAATAATTTCAATCCACAAGCAAATACAGATAATGGAATTTGTGAATTTTTAGGATGTATGAATATAGAAGCTTGGAATTATGATCTGAATGCTAATATTGATGATGGTTCTTGCTTCTTTAGCCCATTTGGACCTGAACCTGACTCTGATTGTAATGGAACTATTCTAATTCCTGCTGAAGCTAACATAACTATTGATGAAGAACCTATTCCATTTGGAACTTGGATTGGGGTATTTTACTCAGATGAAAATGGTGAATTAGCTTACGGTGGAGGAACTCAATGGAATGGAGAAGTAACTTCAATAGCAGCCTGGGGAGCTGAAGCTGGAGATGATAATGGATTCCAAAATGGAGAAATATTTTCATGGGGAATTTATGTGATTGAGACAAATGAATTAATCCAAATGGATTTTGTTGATTATTCATTTGGTGATGGAACATATTCTTGTAATGGTTTAAATGGTATAAGTTCTTTAGAAAATGAAATTATATTAGGTTGTACTGAATTTGATGCAAACAACTACAACCCGCAAGCTAACGTAGACGATGGATCATGTCAGTATTTTGGCTGTACTGACCC
>CAYSYA010000008.1:0-1572 GCA_964435285.1 uncultured Flavobacteriales bacterium | reverse complement strand
AAGCAGATAACTTTGACCCGCAAGCTAACGTAGACGATGGATCATGTCAGTATTTAGGCTGTACTGACCCTGGAGCTGATAACTTTAATTCGCAAGCTAACGTAGACGATGGATCATGTCAGTATTTTGGTTGTACTGACTCTCAAGCAGATAACTTTGATCCGCAAGCTAACGTAGACAATGGATCATGTATATGGTCAGGGTGTACTGATTTGAATGCTATTAATTATTGGCAAATAGCAAATAATGATAATGGAAGTTGTTACTACTTTCCTGGATGTACTGATGCAAATTATCTAGAATTTTGGACACAAGGATTTGAAGCGGACTTTGATAATGGTTCTTGTTTAACAATTGTTATTTTTGGATGTATAGATGATGATGCAGATAATTTTGATGAAAATGCAAACTTTAATGATGAATCATGTCAATACTTTGGATGTATGGATATAGAAGCAGATAATTTTGATTCACAAGCAAACGTAGATGATGAGTCTTGTATATATTTAGGTTGTACTGATGTATTAGCTGTAAATTTTGATTCTAGTTCAAATACAGATGATGGCTCGTGTGATTATGGACCTTGGGGGCCGCTAGAACCTACTGGAACAAATCACAATATTGCTATCCCTACTTATGCAACTTTAACATTTGATGGCTCGCCACTAACAAACGGAGACTGGATAGGTCTTTTTTACACCTCTGATCAATCTGGTGAATTAATTAACGGAGGATCTGTTCTTTGGACAGGTTCTGGAGCTGCAAATATGGTTGCGTGGGGAGCTGAAGCTGGTATGGACAATGGGTTTCAAGAAGGTGAAGAATTTATTTGGATGATATGGGATAATGAGACTGGTGAAATCTTACCCGCTGTAGCTGAATATGATAATAGCATGCCAAACACTAACTTATTTTCTAACAATGGATTAAGTGCTTTAACATCACTAGAAGGTATAAGTGATGTGTCACAAACAATTAACTTAACAAATGGATGGAGTTTATGGTCAACATATGTACATCCTGAAAATGCTGACATATCTGTAGTTATTAATCCAATAGTATCATCATTAGACATAGTAAAAGATTGGGAAGGTAATGTTTACTGGCCACTATTTGGTATTAATACCATAGGAGAAATAACTAGAGGAGAAGGTTATCAGATTAAAACCACATCTCAAGAAAGCTTTGTAATTACAGGAGAATTAACGCCATCAGATTATGAAATTAATTTACCAGGAGGTTGGTTTATCTTAGGCTATCTACATCAAAATATAAATGATGCAGGCGAAATGATGATACCTATATATGATAATCTAATAATTTTAAAAGATTATTTAGGAAATGTATATTGGCCAATGTTTGGAATCAATACAATTGGAACAATGGAACCTGGAAAAGGCTACCAAATTAAAATAATGGATCCATTTAATTACTCTTACCCATCATCAGGAGGAGCTAGATATGGTCATGTTTATACTGAGAGACCTGTTCATTTTGATGAAGCTTCAAATACAGGGAACAACATGATTATTGGTTTACCACTTAATGCATGGGAGTCTACTCCATCTATTG
>CAYSYA010000007.1:43095-123163 GCA_964435285.1 uncultured Flavobacteriales bacterium | reverse complement strand
CAGACTGTAAATCTGCTGGCTTAGCCTTCAGAGGTTCGAATCCTCTTTCCCCCACTTTGGGATTAAATATTTTGCGGGAGTAGCTCAGTTGGTAGAGCATCAGCCTTCCAAGCTGAGGGTCGCGGGTTCGAGTCTCGTCTTCCGCTCAAAAGAAACAATTTAAGTATTTTAAATTGTTAATTAAAAAGCTAGATTTTAAATCTGGTTTTGGTGAATAATAAATAGTAATAATTAATAATAAATAGTTTAATAATAATTTTAAAACAATAAGTCATGGCAAAAGAAAATTTTCAACGTAGTAAGCCGCACCTTAATATTGGTACTATTGGTCACGTAGATCACGGTAAAACAACATTAACTGCTGCTATTACAAAAGTTCTTTCAAAAAAAGGTCTCTCTGAAGTAAGGGACTTCGATGCGATAGATAATGCACCGGAAGAAAAAGAAAGAGGAATAACAATTAACACTTCACACGTTGAGTATGAAACTGAGAATAGACACTATGCTCACGTAGATTGTCCAGGTCACGCTGATTACGTAAAAAACATGGTAACGGGTGCTGCTCAAATGGATGGAGCAATAATGGTAGTTGCTGCAACAGACGGTCCAATGCCTCAAACAAGAGAACACATCTTACTTGCTAGACAGGTAGGAGTACCTAGAATGGTTGTTTTTATGAACAAAGCTGATATGGTTGACGATGCTGAACTTCTTGAGCTAGTAGAAATGGAAATTAGAGAATTGTTAAGTTTCTATGAATTTGATGGTGATAATACTCCGATTATCACAGGATCAGCTCTTGGTGGTTTAAATGGTGAAGCTCAGTGGGAAGACAAAATTATGGAATTAATGGCAGGTGTTGACTCTTGGATTGAAATGCCAAAGAGAGACGTAGATTTAGATTTTTTGATGCCTATTGAAGATGTCTTTACAATTACTGGTAGAGGAACTGTAGCAACTGGAAGAATTGAGTCTGGGGTAGTTAACACAGGAGACCCTGTAGATATTATTGGAATGGGAGCTGAAAAGCTTTCTTCAACAGTTACTGGTATTGAGATGTTTAGAAAAATTCTAGACAGGGGAGAAGCAGGTGATAATGCTGGAATTCTTTTAAGAGGAATTGAAAAAACTGATATTAAAAGAGGAATGGTTATTGCTAAGCCAGGTTCTGTTACTCCACATAAGAAGTTTAAAGCAGAAGTTTATGTTTTGAAAAAAGAAGAAGGAGGTCGTCATACACCATTTCACAATAAGTATCGTCCACAGTTTTACATTAGAACTACGGACGTGACTGGTGAAATTACTCTTCCTGAAGGAACTGAAATGTGCATGCCAGGTGATAATTTATCAATTACAGTTGAACTAATTAACACTGTTGCAATTAGTAAGGGAGTTCGTTTTGCAATTAGAGAAGGTGGTAGAACAGTAGGAGCGGGACAAGTTACTGAAATAATTGAGTAATTAACTGAGAAAAAGAATTCCTATCATTTACGGGTATGGTGTAATGGTAGCATAGCGGTCTCCAAAACCGTTGATGGGAGTTCGACTCTCTCTACCCGTGCTTTGATAAGTATTATATTATGATAGAATATATTAAATCTTGTTATGACGAGTTAAAGAATAAGGTTTCTTGGCCTACTTTAACACAGTTGCAGGCTAGTTCACTCGTGGTTGCTGTTTGCTCAATTTTTATTGCTGCTATAATCTACGTTATGGATACTTCCTCAAAGAAATTAATTGATTTATTTTTTAATTTTTTCTAAATTTTTGACTTATGACTGAAGAAAAATTAAAAAAAAATAAACTTGATTTTAAATGGTATGTTGTTAAGGCGATCTCAGGAAAAGAACATAAAGTTAAACTTTATATTGAAAAAGAATTAGCTCAAAAAAAAATGGAGAAGTATGTCTCGGAAATATTAATCCCAATGGAAAAGGTTTTTCAAATCAAAAATGGTAAAAAGATTAGTAAAGAGAGAAGTTTTTTTCCAGGCTATGTACTTATTAATGCTCATCTATTTGCAGAATTAATTATTACTATAAAAAATGTTTTAAATGTAATTGGATTTTTAGGAGCAACGAGAGGGGGGGTTCCACTTCCACTAAGGAAAAAAGAAGTCAATAGAATTCTTGGTAAAGTTGATGAGTTGTCAAAAGAAGATGAGCAAATTAACATTCCTTTCTACGTGGGAGAATCAATAAAGGTAATTGATGGTCCATTTAATGGCTTTGATGCCGTTATTGAATCAGTTAATGAAGAAAAACGTAAATTACAAGTTATGGTTAAGATATTTGGAAGAAAAACTGCACTTGAATTGAGTTACATGCAAGTTAAAAAACAATAATAATGGCAAAAGAAATTTCAGCTTTAATTAAATTACAAATTAGAGGAGGTGCAGCTAATCCTTCTCCTCCAGTGGGGCCTGCATTAGGTGCAAAAGGTGTCAATATAATGGATTTTTGTAAACAGTTCAATGGAAGGACTCAAGAAAAACAAGGAAAATTACTTCCAGTAGTTATAACAGTTTTTACTGATAAATCATTCAATTTTATTATTAAAACACCTCCTGCTTCTGTTCAGTTGCTTGAAGCTGCTAAATTAAAAAAAGGGTCAGCTGAATCTAACAGACTCAAGGTCGCAAGTGTTACATGGGATGATGTGAAAAAAATAGCTGAAGATAAAATGGTTGACTTAAATGCTTTTAAGTTAAGTTCTGCTATGAAAATGATAGCAGGAACCGCAAGAAGTATGGGTATTAATGTTAAAGGGGAATTCCCTGAGGATTTATAAATTTATTATTATGTCTGTTTTAAGTAAGAGAAAAAAACAAAGTAACGAAAAATACGATGTAAGCAAATATTACTCGTTAATGGATGCATGTGCTGTAATTAAAGATATAAACAGTACTTCAAAGTTTGATGAGAGTGTTGATTTGGCTATGAGGCTAGGAGTTGATCCTACTAAACCAAACCAAATGATAAGAGGAGTAGTCTCGTTGCCCCATGGTACAGGAAAAGATGTAAAAGTGTTAGTTATCTGTGATGCTGATAAAAACACTGAAGCAAAAGAAGCAGGAGCTGATTTTTATGGACTAGATGAATATCTTGAAAAAATTAAAAATGGCTGGGTTGATTTCGATGTTTTAATTACTTCGCCAAATTTTATGCCAAAGATAGGCCCCCTGGGAAGAGTTTTGGGCCCAAGAAGTTTAATGCCAAATCCAAAAACAGGAACAGTTACTGACGATATTGGAAAAGCTGTAAAAGCTGTAAAGTCAGGTAAAATTGACTTTAAAGTTGACAAGTTTGGTATTATTCATGCAGGTTTTGGTAAGGTGTCTTTTGATGCTAAAAAATTATCAGAAAATGCTAACGAAATAATTCAGACAATAGTAAAATTAAAACCAAATTCTTTAAAGGGAACTTATGTTAAAAGTATTTCTATTTCGAGTACTATGAGTTCATCGGTTAAGATTGATTTGAATAAATTAATTTAAAAAATGAATAAAGAGCAAAAAATACAAGTTATTGAGGATTTATCAATCAAACTTAAAGAAAGTAAAAATATTTATTTTGCTAAAATATCAGGTCTTGATTCTGTTCAAACAGCTTCTTTAAGAAAACTTTGTTTTGACAAAGGCGTGTCATTATTTGTAGTTAAAAATAGACTATTAAAGAAGGCTATGGAAAGTCAAGAAGAAAAAGATTTTTCTTCTTTTTATGATTTACTGAAGGAAAATACATCTATTTTGATTTCTGAATCATCAAATAACCCTGCTAAAGTAATTAAAGATTTTTTAAAGAAAAATGACACCGAAACACCAATTCTTAAAGGTGCATTCATAGAAAATGAGACTTATATAGGTCATGATCAAATTGATATTTTAGCAACTTTAAAATCAAAGGAAGAATTAATTGGAGAAGTTGTAACTTTATTACAATCTCCTATGAAGAATTTGCTTTCTTCAATTAAATCATCTTCTGCTAACATTTCTGGAATTTTAAAATCACTTTCAGAAAGGAAAGAAGATATTGTTGAAAATAAAGATAAAATATTAGATGCTTCTACTGAGGATGCTTCTACTAAGGATGCTTCTACTGAGGATGCTTCTACTGAGGATGCTTCTAATGAAGAAGCTTCTACTGAGGATGCTTCTAATGAAGAAGCTTAATAAAATATAAATATTAACAATTAAAAACAATAATAAAATGGCGGACATAAAAAAAATAGCAGATGACTTAGTTAACCTTACTGTTAAAGAAGTTAACGAGCTTACAGAAATTTTAAAAGTAGACTATGGTATTGAGCCTGCAGCTGCTGCAGTAGCTGTTGCACCTGCTGCTGGTGGTTCTGGAGACTCCGGTTCTGACTCAGAATCTAAAACTGAATTTGATGTAATTCTTAAAGCTGCTGGTGGTTCTAAGTTAGCGGTAGTTAAGTTAGTTAAAGAACTTACAGGAAAAGGGCTTAAAGATGCAAAAGATTTAGTAGATGCTGCACCATCACCTCTTAAAGAAGGTGTTGCGAAAGATGAAGCTGAAGCTATGAAAAAGCAGTTGGAAGAAGCTGGAGCTGAAGTAGAGTTGAAATAAGCTTTACAATTTTAAAATTTTTGTGTAATTATACTAGTTATATACTAGTATTTAATAATTAATTCCATTGGCAAAAAACAATAACTTTGAAAGAATAGAATTTGGTTCTTTCTCTGGAAAATTACAGTATCCAGATTTTTTAGGCATACAATTAGATTCATTTAGAAAATTTTTCCAGCTTAATTCAACTCCTGGGACAAGAAAAAATGAAGGGTTGTATAAAGCATTTAGTGAATATTTTCCAATTAGTGATACAAGGAATCACTTCATATTAGAATTTTTGGATTATTTTTTAGATCCACCGAGATATTCTATGGAAGAATGTATTTCAGCAGGGTTAACATATAGTGTTCCTCTAAAAGCTAGGCTAAAACTATATTGTACTGACCCTGAACACGAAGATTTTGAGACAATAATTCAAGATGTTTATTTGGGAACTGTCCCAAATATGACTGAAAGAGGAACATTTATAATAAATGGTGCAGAACGTGTTGTTGTTTCTCAATTACATAGATCACCTGGTGTATTTTTTGCTCAAAGTTATCATGCAAATGGTACAAAATTGTATTCGGCAAGAATCATTCCCTTTAAAGGTTCATGGATTGAATTTGCTACTGATGTTAATGGAGCTATGTTTGCTTATATAGATAGGAAGAAAAAACTTCCTGTTACGACTCTTTTTAGAGCTATTGGCTTTGAACATGACAAGGATATTTTGGAAATGTTTGATTTAGCTGATGAATTGAAGGTTACAAAAGCCTCACTTAAAAAAAGTATCGGCAGAAAATTAGCTGCTAGGGTTTTGAGGCATTGGGTTGAGGATTTTGTTGACGAAGATACTGGTGAAGTTGTGAGTATTCCTAGAACTGAAATAATCATTGATAGAGATGTGGTTATTGAAAAAGAGCATATTGATTTAATTATAGATTCCAAAATTAAGTCTATTTTATTACACAAGTTAGATTCAAACTCTGAGTTTTCAATAATTCACAAGACTCTTCAAAAAGATCCAACAAACTCTGAATTAGAAGCAGTTGAGCATATATATAGACAATTAAGAAACGCGGAACCACCAGATGAGGAGACTGCTAGAGGCATTATTGAAAAACTATTTTTTTCTGATACGAGATACAACTTAGGTGATGTAGGTCGATACAGAATAAATAAAAAATTAAATATTAAAGACGGAAGAAAAGATCTTGTTTTAACCAAAGATGACATCACTCTTATTGTTAAACATTTAATTAAACTAGTAAATTCTAAAACAGAAGTTGATGATATTGATCATTTGAGCAACAGAAGAATAAGAACTGTTGGAGAGCAACTAGCAAATCAATTTGGTGTTGGTTTAGCTAGAATGTCAAGAACAATAAAGGAAAGGATGAATGTTAGGGATAATGAGGTTTTTACACCAATTGATTTAATTAATGCTAAAACTCTTTCATCAGTAATTAATTCTTTTTTTGGAACTCATCAGTTATCCCAGTTTATGGATCAAACTAATCCTTTAGCTGAAATTACTCATAAAAGACGAATGTCTGCTTTAGGACCAGGTGGTTTATCTAGAGAGAGAGCTGGATTTGAAGTAAGAGATGTTCATTATACTCATTATGGTAGGTTGTGTCCAATTGAAACACCTGAAGGACCAAACATTGGTTTAATTTCATCTTTATGTGTATTTGCTAAAATAAATAAAATGGGTTTCATTGAAACCCCCTATAAGGAAGTTAGTAACGGAATAGTTTCTGATAAGCCAGTTTTTTTAAGCGCTGAAGAGGAGGAAGAAAAAATAATTGCTCAAGCTAACTCAGAAATAGCTGCTGATGGAAAAATTCTAGATAAAAAAATAAAAGCTAGAGAAATGGGTGACTTTCCAATTGTTGATCCAAAAAGTATTGACTTTATGGACGTTGCTCCAAATCAAATTGCATCCATATCGGCTTCTTTAATACCATTTTTAGAACATGATGATGCTAATAGAGCGTTAATGGGTTCTAATATGATGAGGCAAGCGGTTCCTTTAGTTACTATGGATTCTCCTATAGTTGGAACTGGTTTGGAAAAAAATATTGCACTTGATTCTAGAATGTGTATTAGGGCAAATGCAAAGGGAGTAGTAGATTATGTAGACTCTAAAAAAATAATTATTAAGTATCAATTGAATGAGGAACAAAAGTTAACTACTTTTGAATCAGAAGAGACAACTCATTACTTGAGCAAGTTTAAGAAAACTAATCAAAATACTTGTATTAATCTTGTGCCAATTGTTAAGAAAGGTGACAAAGTTCAAAAAGGACAGTTTTTAACTAGTGGTTATGCTATTGACAAGGGTGAACTTGCTTTAGGTAAAAATTTAAAAGTTGCTTTCATGCCTTGGAAAGGTTATAATTTTGAAGATGCAATTGTTATTTCTGAAAGAGTTGTTAGAGATGATGTTTTTACATCGATTCATATTGATGAATATTCTCTAGATGTTAGAGAAACTAAATTAGGAGCTGAAGAATTGACTCCAGATATTCCAAATGTAAGTGAAGAGGCAACAAAGGATTTAGATGAAAACGGTATGATTAGAATTGGAGCAAATATTTTACCTGGTGACATTTTAGTTGGTAAAATTACTCCAAAAGGTGAATCTGACCCTTCTCCTGAAGAAAAATTATTAAGAGCAATTTTTGGTGATAAGGCCGGAGATGTGAAAGATGCATCACTCAAAGCACCTCCTTCATTAAAAGGAACAATTATTGATAAAAAACTTTTTCAAAAGTCAATAAAAACTAAAAAACAAAGATTAGATGATAAAATTCTTTTGGATGATTTAGAAAAAAATTATAATAAAAAATTTGATTCACTTAAAGAAATATTGATTAAAAAATTATCTACTGTTTTAGAAGGGAAAACATCATTAGAAGTCAAAAATTTAGATAACGAAATTGTTATTCCTAAAGGAAAGAAAATTACTTTAAAATTGTTAAGTAAAATAAATGACTTTTATTTAGTGGAGCCTTTTGGTTGGGTAAGTGACAAGGAATCCGAAAAAATAGTAGGTAAGATTATTTTAAATTACAACAAGAAATTTGCTTCTTTAAATTCTTCTTATAATAGAGAAAGATATAAGATTAAAGTTGGTGATGAATTACCTAGTGGAGTATTAAAGTCGGCAAGAGTTTATGTTGCTAAAAAAAGAAAATTAAAAGTTGGAGACAAAATGGCTGGAAGACACGGGAATAAGGGTATTGTTGCTAAAATCGTAAGAGATGAAGATATGCCTTTTTTAGAGGACGGTACACCAGTTGATATTGTTCTTAATCCTCTTGGAGTTCCCTCTAGAATGAATTTAGGACAAATTTATGAAACCGTTTTAGGTTGGGCTGGTGAAAGATTAGGTATGAAATTTTCAACCCCTATTTTTGATGGAGCTACAATTGACGAGATAAATAAATACACTGATAAAGCTGGTCTACCTAAATTTGGTCACACTTATTTATATGATGGTGGTACTGGTGAGAAATTTGATCAGGCTGCTACTGTAGGAATTATCTATATGTTAAAATTAGGTCATATGGTTGATGATAAACTTCATGCTAGATCGATAGGTCCTTATTCTTTGATTACGCAGCAACCATTAGGTGGTAAAGCACAATTTGGTGGTCAAAGATTTGGAGAAATGGAAGTTTGGGCGCTAGAAGCTTTTGGTGCATCAAATATTCTGAGAGAAATTTTGACCATTAAATCTGATGATGTTATTGGGAGAGCAAAGACATATGAGTCAATAGTAAAGGGAGATCCTATACCACAACCAGGTATACCGGAATCCTTTAAAGTTTTGTTAAATGAGATGAAGGGTTTAGGGTTAAAAATAAAAATGGATTAAATCATGAATAGATTCACAAAAAATAAAAAAGTTAATAGCGATTTTTCTAAGATTACAATTAGTTTAGCATCACCAGAAGATGTTTTAGAAGAATCTCATGGTGATGTAACAAAGCCAGAAACTATAAATTATCGAACTTTTAAACCTGAAAGAGATGGTTTGTTTTGTGAGAGAATTTTTGGTCCTGTAAAAGACTTTGAATGTCATTGTGGTAAATACAAAGGCATAAGGTACAAAGGAATTGTTTGTGATAGATGCGGGGTTGAGGTTACAGAAAAAAAAGTCAGAAGGGAAAGAATGGGTCACATAAACCTTGTTGTTCCAGTAGCTCATATTTGGTATTTTAGAACTTTACCAAATAAAATTGGTTACTTATTAGGTTTACCTTCAAAAAAATTGGATATGATAATATACTATGAAAAGTATGTTGTTATTCAGCCTGGTAAAGCCCTAGATAGTGAAGGAAACCCATTAAGTAAATTACAATTTTTAACAGAAGAGGAGTATCTTAATATTTTAGATGAACTGCCTCAAGAAAATGAGTATCTAGAAGATAGTGATCCTGAAAAATTCATTGCTAAAATGGGAGCAGAGGCATTATTTGATCTATTGTCTAGAATTGATTTGTATACTCTTTCTTGTGAGCTACGCCACGCTGCTAATAATGAAACTTCTGTACAAAGAAAAAACGAAGCTTTGAAAAGATTACAGGTCGTTGAAGCTTTTAGAAATTCAAATAACAGAATTGAGAATAAACCAGAGTGGATGGTTTTGAAGGTTATACCTGTTATACCTCCTGAACTAAGACCACTTGTTCCCTTAGATGGTGGTAGATTTGCAACATCGGATTTAAATGATTTATACAGGAGAGTTATAATTAGAAATAATCGATTAAAAAGATTAATTGATATTAATGCTCCTGAAGTAATCTTAAGAAATGAAAAAAGAATGCTACAAGAATCAGTTGATTCTCTTCTTGATAATACTAGAAAATCATCTGCTTATAAAACTGAATCTAATAGACCTTTAAAGTCACTTTCAGATGGTTTAAAAGGAAAACAAGGTAGATTTAGACAAAATTTACTTGGAAAAAGAGTTGACTATTCCGCCAGGTCTGTAATTGTTGTTGGTCCTAATTTAAAAATGCATGAATGCGGTTTGCCTAAAGATATGGCTGCAGAACTATATAAACCTTTTGTTGTTAGGAAACTAATTGAAAGAGGAGTGGTTAAGACTGTAAAATCTGCTAAAAAAATTATTGATAGAAGAGAACCTATTGTATGGGATATTTTAGAAAATGTAATAAAAGGACATCCTGTATTACTTAATAGAGCACCTACTCTTCACAGATTGGGTATACAAGCATTTCAACCAAAATTAATTGAAGGTGGTGCAATTCAATTACATCCTTTGTCATGTACTGCTTTCAATGCTGATTTTGACGGTGATCAAATGGCAGTACACTTACCTTTAGGACATGCAGCTGTCTTAGAAGCTCAATTATTAATGTTAGGTTCTCACAATATTTTGAACCCAGCTAATGGCTCACCTATTACTGTTCCTTCTCAGGACATGATTTTGGGTCTATACTACATGACAAAAAAACGTAAAAGCGATAAAAGCTTAAAAATGAAAGGAGAAGGTTTTAAATTTTATTCTTCAGAAGAAGTTATAATTGCTTACAATGAGAAAAAAGTTGACCTTCATTCAATTATTAATTTGTATTATAAAAAAGATGACAATTCAAAGGGTGAATTTATAGAAACCACGGTTGGTAGAGTTATTTTCAATGAAGTAGTTCCTAACGAAGTTGGATTTCTTAATGAAGTTTTAACAAAAAAAGCTTTAAGGGAAATTATTGGTCAATTGTTAAC
Organism: uncultured Flavobacteriales bacterium; assembly: GCA_964435285.1. Classification (GTDB taxonomy): domain Bacteria; phylum Bacteroidota; class Bacteroidia; order Flavobacteriales; family TMED113. Next base: position 112,826 of record CAYSYA010000007.1, on the reverse strand, counting down.
AGAAACTACAATTCCGATTACATCCGAATTTTTAGATAATATTAAGGAATTAGGTTATCAAATGGCTTTTAAAGGTGGTCTTTCTTTTTCTTTAGGTGATATAATTGTTCCAGAAGAAAAAAATAATATGGTAGGTGATGCAACTTCAGAAGTTGATAAAATTATTCAGTCTTACAATTTAGGTCTAATTACTAATAATGAAAGGTATAATCAAATAATTGATGTTTGGACTAAAACTAATTCTTCATTGACTGAAAAGGCCATGGAAAGATTACAAAATGATAATCAAGGTTTTAATTCAGTTTACATGATGTTAGATTCTGGTGCTAGGGGTTCAAAAGAACAAATAAGACAGTTATCAGGTATGAGAGGTTTGATGGCAAAACCACAAAAATCTGGTTCATCATCTGGAGCAATTATAGAAAATCCTATTCTATCTAATTTTAAAGAAGGGTTATCAATTTTAGAGTATTTTATTTCCACTCACGGTGCTAGAAAAGGTTTAGCTGATACAGCTCTAAAGACCGCTGATGCTGGATATTTAACAAGAAGATTAGTTGATGTTGCTCAAGATGTAATTATAAAAGAGAATGATTGTGGAACATTAAGAGGTTTAGAAATAAAAGACTTAAAGAAAAATGATGAAGTCGTTGAAAAGTTATCTGATAGAATTGAAGGGAGAGTTTCTTTACATGATGTTTATGATGAAAATCAAAATTTATTATTTAAATCAGGAGAAGAGATTCAAAAAGAGCAAGCTTTAAAATTAGATGATAGTATTATTGAATCTGTTTGGGTTAGGTCAGTATTAACTTGTGAGTCAAAGGAAGGTATATGTAGTTTGTGTTACGGGAGAAGTCTATCTTCTAATTCACCTGCACAAATTGGAGAAGCGGTTGGTGTTGTAGCTGCTCAATCAATTGGTGAGCCTGGAACTCAGTTAACTTTAAGAACTTTCCACGTTGGTGGTGTTGCTTCTGGGTCTGCGCAAGAATCCTCTATTAATGCAAAATTTGACGGTACTATTTATTTTGAAGAATTAAGAACAGTTGATGTTAATAATTCTAAAAAATCTGATGAAAAAATTGTTATAGGTAGGACAGGAGAATTAAGATTGATAGGTGGAAAAGATGATAGTATTGTTTATAATAATATGATTCCGTATGGATCAAAGATTTTTGTAAAAAATAAGCAAAAAGTGAAAAAAGGTGACTTAATATGTAAGTGGGATCCTTACAACGCTGTCATTATCTCAGAAATTGATGGGATCGTAAAATTCGAAGATTTAGATGAGGGAATTACTTATAAAGTAGAAATTGATGAACAAACTGGTTTTAAGGAAAAAGTAATAATTGAGTCAAAAGACAAACAAAAGATACCTACTATCAAAGTATTAAAGGGAAAAGTTGAAAAAACAGCAAATCTGCCTGTCGGAGCTCACATTATTGTTGAAGAAAATAAGAAAATTAAATCGGGTGAAACTTTAGCTAAAATTCCAAGAAGTACTTCAAAAAATAGTGATATTACTGGTGGTTTACCAAGAATTACTGAGCTATTTGAAGCTAGAAATCCTTCCAATCCAGCTGTTGTAGCTGAAATTGATGGTATAGTTTCTTTTGGAAAAATTAAAAGAGGAAATAGGGAGATTATTGTTGAATCAAAATCTGGTGAAATCAAAAAATATATGGTTTCATTATCTAAACAGATCTTAGTTCAAGAACAAGATTTTGTTAAATCTGGTACTCCTTTATCTGATGGTGTTATTTCTCCATCAGATTACTTATCTGTTAATGGTATAAAAAGTGTTCAGGAATATTTAGTAAATGAAGTTCAAGAAGTCTACAGGCTACAAGGTGTTAAAATTAATGATAAGCATTTTGAGGTTATAGTTAGACAAATGATGAGAAAAGTGCAAATAATGGATCCAGGTGATACTAATTTTTTAGAAGGAAATTTAGTTCATAAACTTGATTTCAAAGATCAAAACGATTTTATTTACGGAAAAAAAGTTATTGAAAATTGTGGAGACTCACAAAAATACAAAGAAGGTGATATTATTACAGCTCGAAAATTCATTGACGAAAATTCTTTATTAAAAAGGAATGATAAGAAAAAAATGATTGCTAGAGATGCTCTAACTGCTACTTCAAAACCAATTTTGCAAGGTATTACAAGAGCTTCTTTACAGACAAAGAGTTTTATCTCATCTGCTTCGTTTCAAGAAACAACTAAAGTATTAAATGAAGCTGCGGTTAGCGGTAAAGTAGATACATTAGATGGATTAAAAGAAAATGTTATAGTTGGACATAATATTCCTGCCGGTACAGGTTTATCAGATTATAATTCAATTATTGTTGGTTCAAAATTAGAACTAGATGATTTAACAAAATCTGATTCAACAGATGAATCCAATGATGAAAAAAGAGAAAAGGAATAGAAAAATAATTTTTAAGAAATTTAATTTAAAATGAAAGATAAAGAAATTAAAAATCAGCTAAATATCGAGTTAAAAGAAGATTTATCTTCTGGGGTTTATTCTAATTTAGTTGTAATTAATCATTCTCCATCAGAATTTGTTTTTGATTTCATTTCTGTGATGCCAGGTTTACCTAAAGCTAAAGTTAATTCTAGAATTATTTTAAGTCCTCAACATGCAAAGAGGTTATTAAGAGTTTTAAGTGATAATGTTAAAAATTTTGAAACTAAAAATGGATTAATAAAAGATTTAGATGTAAAAAAAATGCCTCTGAATTTTGGTGGACCTAAAGCTCAAGCTTAATATAATTATAAAAAATTATTTTTTTTCATCCAATCATCATTAAATATTTTCGCTAAATATCTACTGCCATGGTCAGGTAGTATTACAACAACTACATCTGTTTCTTTAAGTCTGTTTTTTAGTTGAATAACACCTGATAAAGCAGCTCCACATGAATATCCCGCTAGAATTCCCTCTTTTTTTGCTAATTCTCTAGTCATGAGTGCAGCATTTTTATCACTTACTTTTTCAAATAAATCAATTAATTCAAAGTCGACATTTTTTGGAATTATATCTTCACCAATTCCTTCAGTCATGTATGGGTAGATTTCTTTTTCATCAAATATTTTTGTTTCGTGATATTTTTTAAAAACAGAGCCATATGGGTCTATTCCCCATACTTGAATTTTTTTATTTTTTTCTTTTAAAAATTTTGCGGTTCCGCTAATAGTACCTCCAGTTCCAACTCCTGCAACAAAATGAGTAATTTTTCCATTTGTCTGTTCCCATATTTCGGGCCCTGTTGTCAAATAATGTGCTTTTTTATTTGATAAATTGTCATATTGATTTGGATAAAATGAATTTGGAATTTCAGAGTTTAATTTTTTTGCAACAGAGTAGTAAGAATCAGGATGATCGGGGGCTACATTTGTAGGGCATATATGGACCTTTGCTCCCATTGCTTTTAATATATCTATTTTTTCTTTTGATTGTTTGTCAGACATTGTACATATTAATTTATATCCCCTTTGGATTGCTGTAAGAGCTAATCCCATGCCTGTGTTTCCAGAAGTGGCTTCAATAATTGTACCTCCCCTTTTTAATAATCCTTTTTTTTCTGCGTCTTTAATTAATTGTAAACCAATTCTATCTTTAATCGAATGTCCTGGGTTAAACGATTCAATTTTTGCTAGAATTGTTCCTTTTATGCCTTTTGTTATATTATTTATTTTGACTAATGGTGTGTGTCCTATTAATTCTGTTATGTGGTTTGAATATTTCATTTTATTTTTAAAGAATTAGAAAGTGTTAATTTTGAGATTTTAAAATAAGGAATCATAATTGCAATTGGAATTAAAGCTAATATTAAAAAATTAGCTAGAAATATACTATTAAAATCAAAAAATATTGGTATTTCATTAACAAAATAAGAAGATGAGTCTAATTTAATAATTTTAAATTTTTTTTGTATTACACAAATAAAAAAACCAATAAAATTTCCATATAGAATTCCTTTCAATACTATATTTGTAGCTCTGTAGTAAAATATTTTTAAAATTTTAAAATCATTAGTCCCAAATGATTTTAAAACCCCAATCATATTAATTCTTTCTATGACCATAACTAATAAAAACTTTGTAATATTAATTAAGCATACTATTAGCATTATAATTGTTATTAAAATTATATTTTTTTTAAATAGAGATATCCAGTCAAATATATTTGTATGTTTATCATAAATAGAATATGACTTGGTCATATAGTTATTAGAAATACCACTTATATTATTATTAATATAATTATTTACTTGCAATGTTTTTTTATTGTTTTTTAAAAAAATCTTATACGAACTGAATTGATTTTTCCATCCAATTTTTTTTTCAATATAGTTTAAGTTCACAAAACAAATATTTTTATCAAAATTTTCGATTTCTGACTCATAAATTCCACAAATTTTCATTTGGCTGTGTGTGTCTTCATATTTATTTTGGCTTTTTCGTATAAAACTTAAAAGAATCGTATCATTTAGATTTAAGTTTAACTTGCTTGATTGAGATTTAGAAATCAGAATATCAAATTTATTTATTGGTTTTTTTCCCTTAATAATCTTTTTGTTTAGAAAGTCTTTATTGTTTTCATAATCAATTCCATTTAAAATTACACCCATAAAATCTCTATTATTACTAATAACAGAAAAAGTAGATATAACTTTATTTATAAATTTAACTTCTGGGATATTTTTAATCTTACTTAAGGTCGAATCATTTAAATATATTCCTTTTTCACCTATATTATGTGCACTATTTGAATTAGAGTAATTTTCAATAATAATATTTCCATTTAAATCAATAAAGTTTTTTTTAATACTTTCTTCTAGCCCCATTCCAGTACATATTGAAATAATAATAATTGTTAAGCTTGACGCAATTGCAATTACACAAAGATCACTGATTGACTTGGAGTATTTTTTTTTAGAATTTTTTTTATCTAGTCTTTTTGATATAAATTTTTCTATATTCAATTTTAAATTAATTATTAATTCAAATATATACAGAAGATTAAAATGAATGTAAATTTTAAATTATTTTTTTGGAGTTTAGTTCCTTTATTTATTTTTACTCAAAACAAGTCAATTGACCATACTGACTTATATCTTCCTTATTTAGAAAATAAAAAAATTGGTTTAGTTGTTAATCAGAATTCTAAAATTGATAACATTCATTTAATTGATAGTTTAATTAATCTTGGAATTAATGTTAAATCCATTTTTGCTCCAGAACATGGATTTAAAATTAATTATGGTGCGGGTGAAAAAATAAAAAATGATTCGTTTAAAAATATACCAATATACTCTCTGTATGGAGACAAAAAAAAACCTTCTCCTACTTTACTTAAAGATTTAGATTTAATATTATTTGATATTCAAGACGTAGGCGTCAGGTTTTACACCTATATATCAACTTTACATTACGTTATGGAAGCTTGTGCTGAAACTAAGACACCATTAATTGTTTTAGATAGAGATAATTTAAATTCTAATTATATAGATGGACCGGTTTTAGATTTGAATTATAGATCTTTTGTTGGTATGCATGAAGTCCCAGTTTTATATGGAATGACAATAGGGGAGTACGCATTAATGATAAATGGAGAAGATTGGTTGTCAGACTCTTTGAAATGTGATCTTAAAGTTATTCCTTTTTCTAAAAAAAATGATTATTATATAACAAATTCACAACTTAATGACCCTCCATCTCCTAATTTAAAAACAAATTTTTCAATTTTCTTATACCCAACATTATGTTATTTTGAAGGAACAGTGATAAGTATTGGTAGGGGGACCGATTACCCTTTTCAGATATTAGGTGCTCCTGAATTAGATGGAGCCAAGATTAGTCATGGTTTTTCTAAGTATCTTTCCGCAAATGAATTTTCTTTTACCCCAAAATCTAGAATGGAGAGTAAGAATCCAAAATTTAAAAATAAAGAATGTTTTGGTTTAAAATTTTTTCTTAGAGATGATTCAACGTATTTAAAATACAATCAAATTGATTTAGATTTAATAATTAGTACATATTTAGCATACCCAAAAGAAAATATTTTTTTTAATTCTTTCTTTAATAAATTAGCAGGAAACTCTACCCTAATGAATAAAATTAAATTAGGTTGGGATTCTAAAAGAATAAGAAATTCATGGGTTAGTGACCTTAATGATTTTTTGAAAATTAGAGAAAAGTATCTTCTTTATAAAAGAAAATAATGTTTATAATTGTTTGTATTTTTTTAAGCCTTTATTTAAAATATCACATGCTTGAAGAATTTTATTTTTCTCTAACACATATGCTATTCTAACTTCATTATTACCAGTATTTTTAGTGCTATAAAAACCACTAGCAGGAGCCATCATCAAAGTAGTATTTTTCACATCGAAGTCTTTTAAAATCCATTTACAAAAATCATCTGCGTTTTCAATTGGTAATTTAGCTATACAGTAAAAAGCTCCTTTTGGCATTGGGCAAATAACACCATTGATTTTGTTGAGCTCAGCTACTAAAAGATTTCTTCTCTCTTGATATTCTGAGATAACATTATTAAAATATTCTTCATTTGTTTGTAGTGCAGAAATTCCAGCTAATTGACCAAATGTTGGAGGACTTAACCTAGCTTGAGCAAATTTCAAGCAAGTTTTAATCAAATTTTTGTTCTTGGAGACTATGCAACCAACTCTAGCACCACACATACTGTATCTTTTAGAGGTTGAGTCAATTACAATCGCGTTTTGACTTATATCTTTTTCAGAAAGGATGGAATAGTGTTTATTTTCATCATAAATAAATTCTCTGTAAACTTCATCTGCTATTAAAAATATGTCGTATTTTTTTGCAATTTTTGCTAGTATATTTATTTCGTTTTTTGTGTAAAGGTACCCAGTTGGATTATTTGGATTGCAAATTAAAATTGCCTTTGTTTTTTTTGTTATTGCTTTTTCAAAACTATCAATTTCAGGCAAACGGAAACCATCTTCAATATTTGAAACAACGGGTTTAATTTCCACGTTAGCCAATTTAGAAAAGCCGTTATAATTTGCATAAAAAGGTTCAGGTATTATTATTTCATCTCCTGGGTCAGATATAGAATTTATTGTAAAAATTAAAGCTTCTGATCCACCAGTTGTTATTAATATATCTTCTTTTAAAATATTTAAATTATTTTTCTGATAATAATCAGCAATTCCTTCTCTATATTTTTCCATTCCTGCTGAATGACTATATTCAATTTTTGAAATATTGAAATTATTAATTTTTTTAATGACTTGTTCTGGAGGTTTAATATCAGGTTGTCCTATATTTAAATGAATAACTTCTTTACCTTTTTTTTTGGCAATCTCAGAGAAAGGAACAAGTTTCCTTATAGGTGACTCGGGCATATTTATACCCTTAAAAGAAATATTAGGCATAAAATTATATAAAGTTATTTTACAATTGGTGCGCTTCCAGAATGTTTTAGGATTGGACTATTGTTTGATTCATCAGGTATAACTTTACCTTTTACTTTAACAATCTTAGGTGATGTCTTAGCATTAGATGTTATGGTAATGCTTTTAGTATAAGGACCTACACGTTTTTCATCATAATTTATTTTAATTACAGCAGATTCACCTGGAGCAATTGGATCTTTTGGCCAGTTTGGAACCGTGCAACCGCAACTTCCTTTTGCTTTTTCAATAATTAGGGGTTCTTTTCCAGTATTTGTGAATACAAACTCACACCTTGAACTATCATCATCAAATTGATTATAAGTTCCCATATCAATTAATTCTTTTTCAAATGTAATTTCAGGAGCATTAGGATTAATAATTATTTTATCTTGTGCGTTAATATTAGTAAAGCAAAAAAATAGACAAAAAGTGAGTAAATATCTTAGTTTCATTTTTATTTTTTTTTAGATTACAAAGCTAACTTTTTATATTTAATAAAACAAATTCAAATTTCTTTGTCCAAAGCTATAAAAAGACATAAATATTGTAGATTTGTTTAAGTCAATTTTAAAATGAAAAATTTAATAAACAAAACATATAGTTCTTATGAAGTTGAATCTAAACTTTATAACTACTGGTTAAAAAATAATTTTTTTTCATCAAAAATTGATAAAACTAAATCAAATTATACTTTGTTAATGCCTCCACCCAATGTAACTGGAATTTTGCATATGGGTCATGTTTTGAATAATACAATTCAAGATGTTTTAGTTAGGAGAGCTAGACAATTAGGTCTTAATGCATGTTGGGTTCCTGGAATAGATCACGCTTCAATTGCAACTGAGGCAAAAGTTGTTGATAAATTAAAAAAAGATGGTATTTTAAAATCACAAATTTCAAGAGAAAAGTTTTTGAAACATGCTTGGGATTGGAAAGAAAAGCATGGGAATATAATTTTAAACCAACTAAAAAGATTAGGTGCTTCATGTGATTGGGACAGAGTAAAGTTCACTATGGATGATGATATGTCAGAATCTGTAATTAATGTTTTTATAGAACTATTTGAAAAAGGATTAATATATAGAGGGGTTAGAATGGTCAATTGGGACCCAATGGCTAAAACAGCTATTTCTGACGAAGAAGTTATTTACAAAGAACAAAATTCAAATTTGTATTATATTAAATACAAGTTAAAAGATTATGAAGGTGAAATTACTATAGCTACAACAAGACCCGAAACAATTTTAGGAGATACTGCTATTTGTGTTAATCCCAAAGATAAAAGATATACATCACTCATTGGAAAAAAAGCATTAGTTCCTCTTTTAAATAGAGAAATTCCTATTATTTCTGATAATTATATTGACCCTGAGTTTGGTACAGGAGCTTTAAAAGTAACACCAGCTCATGATATTAATGATTATAAAATTGGAAAAAAAAATAATTTAGAAATAATCTCTGTAATAGACAATCATGGCTTGATAAATGAACAAGGTAAACTATATGTTGGTAAAGATAGATTTGAAGTCAGAAAACAGATAATTAAGGATATTAAGTCAATTGATCAACTTGAAAAAATAGAAACTATAAAGAATAAAGTAGGTTTTTCTGAGCGAACAAATGTTGTAATTGAGCCAAAATTATCAATGCAATGGTTTTGTAATGTAAAAGAAATATCCAAACCTGCACTAGATGCAGTATTAAAAAACAAAATAAACTTTTATCCTAAAAATTTTAAAAACATATACAAGCATTGGATGGAAAACATTCAAGATTGGTGTATTTCAAGGCAATTATGGTGGGGGCATAGAATTCCTGTTTTCTATTATAACAACGATGAATTTGTAGTTGCAAAAAATAAAAATGAGGCCTTAATAAAAATTAAAAAAATTAATGGTTTTAAAGACATCAAATTATCAGAAATCAAACAGGATGAAGATGTTTTAGATACATGGTTTTCTTCTTGGCTTTGGCCCATAAGTGTTTTTGACGGGATTAATAAAAAAAATAACAGTGAATTAGAATATTATTTTCCAACTAATGATTTAGTAACAGGTCCAGATATCATTTTCTTTTGGGTTGCCAGAATGATAATGGCTGGTTTTACATTTACTAAATCAATTCCATTCAAAAATGTATATTTCACTGGAATTGTAAGAGATAAAAAAAGAAGAAAAATGTCTAAATCTTTAGGTAATTCACCTGATGCAATTGAGCTAATTGATAAATATGGAGCTGATGGTGTTAGGTCTGGTATGCTCTTTTCTTCTAATGCGGGAAATGATCTTTTATTTGATGAATCTTTGTGTGAGCAAGGAAGAAATTTTTCCAATAAAATTTGGAATGCTTTTAGATTAATAAAGTCATGGAAAGTATCATCAAATAACCAGTCTGAATTAAACAGAGTTACTGTAAACTGGTTTGATAGTAAACTTTCAGAATCATTAAAAAGTATTAATGATTCATTTGAAAAATTTCGAATCTCAGAATGTTTAATGAAAACTTACAAATTAATTTGGGATGATTTTTGTAGTTATTATTTAGAACTAATTAAGCCCCATAATCAAGAAATTGATATAAAAACAAAAGAACAAACTGTTCACTTTTTAGAAAAGCTAATGATAATTTTACATCCTTTTATGCCTTTTATAACTGAAGAGGTTTGGAGAAAAATTATCACAAGAGAAAATACTGAAAGTATTGTTTTTGCATCATGGCCTGATGTTAAAAAATCTAATAAAAAATTATTAAGTTCATTTTCATACTTATTTAAACTTATTTCAAAAATCAGAAAAATAAAAAAAGACAAAGGTTTACCTCCAAAAAAATCTATAGAACTTTATTATGAAGGGACCTTAGAAAAATCACAAATTGAAGTTCTTAAAAAAATGTGTTTTATTTCAAAGATTGAATTTGTTAAAGAAAAAGTTGAGGGTTCTTTTCCTTTTTTATTAGAAACAAACAGATATTATCTTATACTTCCTTTAATAATTAATAAAGAAGAAGAAAAAATAAGATTACAAAAAGAACTTGATTATCAGGTTTCTTTTTTAAGCTCTGTAGAAAAGAAACTTTCTAATAAAAACTTTATAAACAATGCTCCGGAAAAGGTGTTAAACTTAGAAAGAAAAAAACAGAAAGATGCTATAATGAAGATAGATTCAATAAAAAATCAAATAACCCTTCTATAATCCTATGACTGAAAAAGTTTATAAACCAAAAAATAAAATTAGAATTGTTACTGCTGCAAGTTTATTTGATGGTCATGATGCAGCTATTAATATAATGAGAAGAATTATTCAATCTACGGGATGTGAGGTTATTCATTTGGGTCATGATCGCTCAGTTGAGGAAGTAGTTAATTGTGCAATTCAAGAAGATGCAAATGCTATTGCAATGACCTCTTACCAAGGCGGGCATAACGAGTATTTGAAATATATGTTTGATCTCCTGAAGAAAAAAAATTCATCCCATATAAAAATATTTGCAGGGGGTGGAGGGACTATATTGCCTGAAGAGATAAAAGATTTACATAAATATGGAATAACAAAAATTTATCATCCTGATGACGGTAGGAAAATGGGTTTGCAGGGTATGATTAATGATTTAGTAAAAAAATCAGATTTTCCATTAGGAGATAAAATTGCAGGTTGCATTAAAGATTTAAATTTAGATAATAACATTTCAAGATTAATTTCTGCTGCTGAGAACTACCCAAAAATCGTTAAAAAAGATTTGACAATTATTAAGAAATTATCTAAGTCTTCAAAAACACCAGTTTTAGGAATTACTGGTACCGGAGGTGCTGGTAAGTCTTCACTCGTAGACGAGTTACTTAGAAGATTTTTAAATGATTTTAAGGAAAAAAAAATTGGCGTAATTTGTGTAGATCCCTCAAAGAGAAAGAGTGGTGGGGCATTATTAGGAGACAGGATTAGAATGAATTCGTCAAATAATCCAAGAATTTATATGAGGTCCTTAGCTACAAGGCAAGCTAATTTAGCTTTGTCTGCTCATGTTAATGATGCTATTTCTATACTTAAAGCTGCAAATTTTGATTTAATAATTTTAGAAACTTCAGGTATTGGTCAATCTGATACTGAAATATTAGATCACTCTGATATTTCATTATATGTAATGACCCCTGAATATGGTGCTGCAACTCAATTAGAGAAAATTGATATGTTAGATTTCGCAGATATTATTTCGATTAATAAATTTGATAGGAGAGGTGCTTTAGATGCTTTGAGAGATGTAAAAAAACAATATCAAAGAAACAATAAGTTGTTTTCAAAAAATGTTGATAAAATGCCTGTATTTGGAACAATAGCCTCTCAATTTAATGACCCAGGTTTAAATAATTTATATAATTTTATTTTAAAGAAAATAAATGATAAAAATTTTAAAAATTTTTCTTCTTCAATAAAAAAATTACCATCCTATGAAAGAATTTGTATTATTCCTCAAAAAAGAATTAGATATTTATCTGAAATTTCTGATGAAAACCGTAAATATAATGCGTGGGTTGAAGAACAAAAAAATATAGCAAGCGAAATTTATAACTTAAACTCCACAAAAAAAATACTTGAAAAAGAAAATTCAGAGTCAGAATTATTAATTAAAATCAAAAAAATTTTATTGCTTAAAGATCAAAAATTAAATTCTGAGAATAAAAAATTAATAAAAAAATGGGACAACTTAAAAAAACTATATAAAAATCCCACATTTAAGTTTCAGGTTAGAAAAAAAGAAATATCAATTAAAAATTTTACAAAATCATTATCTGATATTAAAGTTCCAAAAATATCTCTGCCAAAATATAAAGATTCTGGTGATATACTTAGATGGCAACTACAAGAAAATGTTCCCGGAAAGTTTCCTTTTACATCAGGAATTTTTCCATTTAAAAGAGAAGGTGAAGATCCAACACGAATGTTTGCTGGGGAAGGTGGTCCTGAGCGAACCAACAAAAGGTTTCACTATTTAAGTTCAGGAATGCCAGCAAAGAGATTATCTACTGCTTTTGATTCGGTTACTTTATACGGAAATGACCCAGATTACAGACCTGATATTTATGGAAAAATTGGTAATGCTGGTGTTTCAGTTTGTTGTCTTGATGATGCAAAAAAATTATATTCCGGCTTCAATCTTGTTGATTCTTTAACGTCTGTTTCTATGACAATAAATGGGCCGGCACCGATTATTTTAGCATTTTTTTTAAACGCTGCAATCGATCAGCAATGTGAAATTTATATTAAAGAAAACTCTCTAGAAAATGAAGTAAATAAAAAAATTAACTCATTATATAAAAACAAAAAAAGACCTAAATACTCCGGAAATCTTCCCCCTGGAAATAATGGCCTTGGTTTAATGTTATTAGGTTTAACAGGTCAAGATGTCATTGATAAAAAAGTATATGAAAAAATCAAAAAAGAAACCTTAAACAAGGTTAGGGGTACTGTTCAAGCAGATATTTTAAAAGAGGATCAAGCTCAAAATACTTGTATATTTTCAACTGAATTTTCTTTAAAAGTCATGGGTGATATTCAAGAGTATTTTATAAAGAAAAATATTAAAAATTTTTACTCAGTTTCAATTTCTGGATATCATATTGCTGAAGCTGGAGCTAACCCAATTACCCAATTAGCTTTTACTTTAGCTAATGGTTTTACATACATTGAATATTATTTGAGTCGTGGAATGAAGATAGATGAATTTGCATCAAATTTATCTTTCTTTTTTTCTAATGGAATTGATCCAGAATATGCAGTTATTGGAAGAGTTGCCAGAAGAATTTGGGCTAAAGCTATAAAATATAAATACGGAGGAAATGAAAGATCTCAAATGTTAAAGTATCATATACAAACATCAGGAAGGTCCTTACATGCTCAAGAAATTGATTTTAATGACATAAGAACAACTTTACAGGCCTTATACGCAATTTATGATAATTGTAATTCTTTACATACAAATGCATATGATGAAGCAATTACTACCCCTACTGAAGAATCTGTTCGAAGAGCTGTTGCTATTCAATTAATTATAAATAAAGAACTTGGTTTAACAAAAAATGAAAATCCATTACAAGGATCATTTATAATTGAGGAATTAACTGATCTTGTTGAAAAAGCAGTACTTGATGAGTTTGATAGAATAACGGAAAGAGGAGGTGTGTTGGGAGCTATGGAAACCATGTATCAAAGGTCTAAAATTCAAGAAGAATCTCTTCACTACGAGAGCTTAAAGCACTCTGGTGAACTTCCAATTATTGGTGTAAATACATTTTTAAATACTAAAGGCTCTCCAACCATTATTCCAAAAGAAGTTATTAGGTCAACTGAGATAGAAAAAGAAAATCAAATAAATACTGTTAGTAAATTAAAAAAGAATTATTCTAGTGTTAGTGAAGAGAAGTTGAATAATTTAAAATATGCAGTTACTAATAATAAAAATATTTTTTCAACTTTAATGGAAACCTCAAAATATTGTACACTTGGACAGATATCAAATGTTTTATTTGAGGTTGGTGGTAAGTATAGAAGAAATATGTAATTAATAATTTGATTTAAACTCTTCTATTATTTTTTTCTTGTTAATTGTTTGGTTATAATATTTACAAATCTTTTCAAGCAATCTTTCTAAAACACTATCTGGGCAAGAAGCACCACCAGTGATTAAAAAGTTTATTTTTCTTTTGTTAGGTAAATAATTTTTTTGGATTCTCTCTATTTTTTTTTCCATATCGAAGTGAATAATCTCATTTTTAGAAATAAGTTTTTTTTCAGATGAAATAAAGAATGTTTTAAAATAATTTTCACAGATTTTGACAAGTTGTGATGTGTTAGAGCTGTTGTATCCACCAGTTATGAAAGCTAAATCAATATTTAAATTAATTAATTGCTTAATACTTGTTTGATTTTCATTTGTTGCATAGCATAGAGTATCTCTTGTATTAGCAATATGATTTTTTCCGTCTATTTCTCCATATTTTAAGTTCATAATATTTTCAAAAAACGAAGAAATTTCTTTTGTTTCTTCAGCGAGCATTGTTGTTTGGTTAATAACTCCAATTTTTTTAAAATCTTTTTTTGGACTAAAGTTACTTGAAAATCTTCCTTTGAATTTTTCTTTAAAATTTGGTAATTTCTCATTTAGTATATACTTAGACAATTCCTTTGCCTCCTTTATATTTTTTATGATAATTCTGGGAATATTTTCATCAAAATTAGAAAAGGTCGCTTTAGTCTCCTCATGTTCTGGTTTTCCATGAATTATAATAGTGTATTTTTTTTTTGCTAGTTCATTTCCTCTATTCCAAACTTTGGTAACAAAGGGACAAGTGGTATCATATGATTTAGTTTTAATTCCCTTCTCTTTAATTATATCCATATTTTCTTTGGTAGTGCCAAATGCTGGTATTATAACAATATCTTTTTTAGTAACTTCGTCCCAAGAAATTATTTTTTTTCCAGTACTTTCTTGTAAAAATTTTATTCCTTTTTTTTTTAAGTCTTCATTTACATTGGGGTTATGTATCATTTCACTTATTAGAAATATATTTTTGTTAGGGTTTTCTTGTATTGTTTTATAGCATATTTCAATTGCATTTTTTACTCCGAAACAAAATCCAAAGTATTTAGGTATATAAAAATTTAAATTTCCAATTGATATTTTTGTGGGGCTGTAGTCTGTACGCTTTTCTTTTTCAGTACGTATATTTTTAATTTCTGATATTAATTTGGACTCATAATATTTTGGTAAAACAAAGCTTTTCAATACAATTCGGAATTTTTTTTCAAATATAGTGATTAATTAAATTTTGTAATTTATTTTTTAAACTTATCTAAGTTTGTATATTTGCGGACTTGATTTAATAATTAATTAAATATGATGGAAGAAAATATTGAAAATGTAAATAATTCTGAGGTTTCAAATAATGAAAAATCTGAAGTAGCTAGTCCCTCTGTTAGTGATTCTAAAAAATCTAAAGATGAATCTAATATAATTGAGGATTTTGATTGGGATAATTTTGAAAATGAACAATCTTACAGTGATGATGAAAAAAAGAAACTGGAAGAATTATACTCTGAGACATTAGCCTCTTTGAATTCTGGTGATGTTATTCAAGGTGTAGTTTTAAAAAAATCAGACAAAGACGTAATTATTGATATATCTGGAAAATCTGAAGGTGTTATTTCGACAAATGAATTTAGATACAACCCAGATTTAAAGGAGGGAGATACAGTTGACGTGGTTATTGATAAACAAGAAGACAAAACAGGTCAACTCGTCCTTTCACATAAAAAAGCTAGATATTTAAAATCTTGGGGAAAAGTAAATGATGCTCATGATAACGGAGAAATTGTTGATGGATATGTAATGTGTAGAACAAAAGGGGGTATGATAGTTGATGTTTTTGGTTTAGAAGCCTTTTTACCTGGATCCCAAATTGATGTTAAACCCATCCGAGATTATGATTTGTATGTTGGTAGAAATATGAAATTCAAAGTTGTTAAGATAAATCCTGATTTTAGAAATGTTGTAGTTTCTCACAAGGCTCTAATTGAGGCTGACATTGAGGAACAGAAAAAAGAAATTATCTCAAAACTTGAAAAAGGTCAAGTTTTAGAAGGAATTGTTAAAAATATTACAGCTTATGGAGTTTTCATTGATTTAGGTGGAGTTGATGGTCTAATACATATAACAGATTTATCATGGAGCAGAATTAATCATCCTAATGAAATTGTTAAATTAGATGAAAAAATAAAAGTCGTTATATTAGATTTTGATGATAATAAAAATAGAATTCAATTAGGATTAAAGCAATTGTTCAGTCATCCTTGGGAATCTTTACCACAAGAATTAAAAGTGGGAGACAAGGTCAAAGGAAAAGTTGTTGTTTTAGCTGATTATGGTGCTTTTGTTGAAATTCAAGATGGTGTTGAAGCCCTTGTTCATGTCTCAGAAATGTCATGGTCTGCAAATTTAAGAACTGCTCAAGATTTTCTAAAGATTGGTGACGAAGTTGAAGCTGCAATTATAACTCTTGATAGAGATGAAAGAAAAATGTCTTTAGGAATCAAGCAATTAACACCTAATCCTTGGGAGAAGTTAGCAGAAAAATATCCAATCGATTCAAAAATTAAAGGAAAAATAACTAATTATACAAATTTTGGAGTGTTTGTTGAATTAGAAGAGGGGGTTGATGGATTAGTACATATTTCTGATCTTTCATGGACTAAAAAAATTAAACATCCTGCTGACTTTGTTAAATTAGGAGAAGAGATGGAAGTTATTGTTTTAGAAATTGATGTTGACAATAGAAGATTAAGTCTTGGTCATAAACAATTAACTGAGGATCCCTGGAATGTTTATGAAACAATTTTCACTCTCGGTTCAGTTCATAATGGAGAAGTTCTTGATGTCTTTGATAAAGGATCTACTATTCTTTTCAAAGAACAAGGTCTTGAGGCTTTTTGTCCATCTAGACATTCTGTTAGAAAAGATAAAAATAAATTGGAATCAGGAGAAAATCTAGACTTTGAAGTAATTGAATTTAACAGAGAATCAAATAGAATAGTTGTTTCTCATTCAAAGACTTTTATGGATGAATTAAAAAAAGAAGCATCTGATAAGAAAAAAGAAAAGTCTGCCGTTGATAAAAAAGTTAAGAAAATGAGAGAGAGCGTTGAAAAGTCAACTTTGGGAGATATAGATGCATTATCAAATTTGAAAAACAAAATTGATGAATAGTTTAATGTATAAAATATAATTTTTTTAAAACCTTCTTTCTAATTATATAAAGAAGGTTTTTTTTTAGATTGTGGAAAATAAAGTAATATTAAATTCTAAAGAATTATCAATAATCATTGACAGGTTATGTCATGAATTAATCGAGGGTCATTTCGATTTTTCAAATACTATTTTAATTGGTCTTCAGCCAAGAGGAGTTTTATTGGCAAAAAAAATTCATACAAAACTTTCAAATATAATAAATCAAGAAATAAAATATGGTGAGCTAGATACTACATTTTTTAGAGATGATTTTAGAAGAAAAAAAGGTATTCTAACGCCTCATGAAACTAACATTAGTTTTAATATAGAAAATTATAATGTCATTGTTATTGATGATGTATTATATACTGGAAGGACAACAAGGTCTGCTTTAGATGCCCTTGGTTCTTTTGGTAGAGCTAACTCAATTGAACTTTTAGTTCTAATAAATAGAAGATTTAGTAGAGAAATTCCTATTGAACCTACGTATGTTGGTAAATCAGTTGATGTTTTTGAAAATGAACATGTAATAGTTGAATGGGGATTGAATGATGAAGAAAGCAGTGTTGTATTATTTAATAATTAATTTACATGAAACAATTTAATGCAAAACACCTTTTAGGAATTAAAGATTTATCATATAGTGATATAAATTTAATATTTGAGATTGCAGAAAGATTTAAAGAGGTAATTAACAGGCCGATCAAGAAGGTTCCAACTTTAAGAGATATTTCTGTTGCAAATCTTTTTTTTGAAAACTCTACTAGGACAAAATTATCATTTGAATTAGCAGAAAAAAGACTTTCAACAGAAGTTTTAAATTTCTCTTCTTCAGGTTCTTCTCTATCTAAAGGAGAGTCTCTTATTGATACTGTAAATAATATTTTAGCGATGAAAGTTGACATCGTAGTGATACGTCATCCAGATGCTGGGGCTGCTTCATTTTTATCAAAAAATATTAGTGCTTCTGTAATAAATGCTGGAGATGGCTCTCATGAACACCCTACTCAGGCTCTTTTAGATTCTTTTTCAATAATTGAAAAAATTAAAAATATTAAGGGAAAAAATATTTTATTATTAGGTGATATTAGGCACTCTAGAGTAGCCCTTTCAAATATTTTTTGCTTAAAAAAATTAGGTGCTAATGTTAGAGTTTGTGGTCCACCAACATTAATACCCAGAGATATATCAGACTTAGGAGTTGAAGTTAGCTTCAATCTTGAAGATTCATTAAGGTGGTGTGATGTTGTTAATGTCTTAAGAATTCAGTTAGAACGACAAAATTTAAAATATTTTCCTTCATTGAGGGAATATACAATGATGTATGGATTAAATAATTCTGTATTAGATAAAATAGGTAAAGAGATTTTAATTTTGCACCCTGGGCCAATTAACAGGGGTGTTGAAATCTCAAGTGATGTTGCTGATTCCAGTCACTCTATTATTTTAAATCAAGTTGAAAATGGTGTTGCGATAAGAATGGCAGTATTATATTTATTAGCATCAAAAATTAAAATATCATGACAATTGACAATAATGATAATTACTCTTTATTTTCAGGAATAAATATCGATAATAAAAAAAAATTTCTGGATAAATTAGAAAGTTATAAAACTAAACCTGTTAACTTAATAATTAAATTAAATAACGAACTTATTAACAATGACTCTTTGATATTATCTTTAGTAAAATATAATTCTTTTTGGAAAAAGAGTGATAAATCTTTTATATTAGTGGTCGATGATTATGTTGTGAGTAACAATAATCTTGTTTGTGTTCCATCTTTAGAAGAAGCAATTGACTATCTATTTATGGAAGAGTTAGAAAGAAATGTGTAACTAATTAAATTTTATAATATGAAAAAAACTTTACTTACTTTTTTATTAACTGGAATTATTCCACTCGTTAGTTTCTCTCAGTGTACTCCTGACACAGATTTTACTGGTCTAGTTGGGGTTTCAGATGACGCTTATGTACTTGAAGATACAACTGGTTTGAACATGGGGCCAACTGTTGTTGATCCAACTGCTCTTCCAAATGCTATTGTTGGTGATACTTATGAAACCTTTTTTAACATGAGAATACCTACGGATACTGTTATTGAATATGACTTAGGTCAAGGTCCTCAATTATTTGATCCAGTTTATATTAATACAATTGGTGTAAACGAAATTCAAGGTTTACCTATGGGTTTTTCTTACGAATGTGCTTCACAAGATGCTGGCGGTACTATTACTAATGATAATTGTATTTTTCCTGGTGGAGGATACGGATGTTTAAGACTTTTTTCTGAAGATGTTCCTAATGTAGTTGGTACTTATCCGTTGAAAGTTGCACTTGATATAGTTGCTGAGTATGAAGTGTTTGGGATAATGATTCCTGTTGAAGTAACTGATGATACTTTGTTAAATTATTTAGTTTTAATTGTTGAGGAAGGTGATAATTCTGACCTTACAGAAATTGTAGATTCTAGAGTTTTTAAATCTTTAGGAACGTATCCTAATCCTTTTAATCAATCAACAACTATTCATTTTGGTAACGATAATGACAAAGATATAAAATTTTCAGTCTACGATATTTTAGGAAATATTGTATTTTTTGATAATATTAATTCTGAAATTGGACATAATGAGTATTCATTTGAAAAAGGTAATTTAACCAGTGGTTTATATACATTTACTTTATCAAATGGCGTAAAAACAATTAGTGAAAGAATTATCATTCACTAAATAGTCTTTATAAGTTAATAAATAAAAAGGGAGATAATTTAGTCTCCCTTTTTTTTTTCAATTAGTTCTTTTATTCTATTTATTTGTTTAGGTGAAACCTCTGTAAATTTTTTTGTTTTAAACCACGTAATTTGTCTTTTTGCGTATCTTCTTGTATTTCTTTTAATTAATGAAATAGTTTGGTCTAGTGATTGTTTTTCATTGAAATAGTCATAAAACTCTTTGTATCCTATTGTATCTAGCATAATTTTTTTATTTAGTTCTAAGATTTTTTTTGCTTCTTTCTCTAATCCATTAGAAATCATTTCGTCTACTCTTTTATTTATTTTATTATGAAGAACTTCTCTTTCTTCATTTAAATAAAAAAACAAAATATCGAAGTTTCTTTCTTTCTTTCTTTTATTTAAAAAATGAGACATCGGTTTTTTAGTTGATAAGTAAATTTCAAGACTCCTGATAACTTTTCTTGGGTTTTTTAAATCAATTTTTTCCCATGAATTAAAGTCATATTTTTTTAATTGATCAGTTAAGTTTTTTAATCCGTTATTTTTAAGTTGTTCTTGCAGCTTTTCTCTTATTCCTGGTTTAATTTTTGGTATTTTATCTAATCCGACACAGACTGACTCTATATATAATCCAGAACCACCACATAAGAATACTATTTCTTTTTTTTTAAATAATTCATTTAAAATATTTGTAAAATCTGTTATATACTTTCCTATTGAATAGTTTTTAGTGACCGAAGCATTGTTAATTAAATAATGTTTTACAGTGCTTAGTTTTTTTTTAGATAGTTTTGCAACTCCTATATTTAATTCTTTGTAAAATTGTCTAGAATCTGCGGAGATAATTTCAGTGTCATAGTATTTTGCTAACTTTATACATGTTTCAGATTTTCCCACACATGTAGGTCCTCCTATTACAACTAAAATTTTTTTGTTCATTTATTTAGATTTAATTCTTCGCCAATTTTGATCATTAATTTTTCAGCATCTACTTTATTATTTCTAATTTCACCATTTAATATAGCTTCACGGATTTGAACTTTAATTTCTCCAACTAATTTAGAAGGTTTTAATTTGAACTTTTCCATTATCATTTTACCGTCTACAGGCGGTTGGAAATTTTTTAAATTATCATTTTTTTCAATTTCTTCTATTTTATTTTTTACATATTTTAAATTTTTTAAATATCTATTAACTTTTTCTTCATTTTTAGAAGTAATATCTGCTTCACATAAAATATATAAATCATCAATATCGTTACCTGCTTCATATAATATTCTTCTATATGCAGAATCTGTAACATTTTTTTTAGTTAGTGGAATTAGTCTGAGATGAAGGAGAACAAGTTTTTGTACATACTTCATGTTTTCATTTAAAGGTAACTTAAGTTTATTAAAAATAATGGGTACCATTTTTGATCCTAAATACTCATGACCATGAAATGTCCAACCTTCTTTTTTACTATATCTTTTTGTTTTTGGTTTTGCTATATCATGTAAAAGTGCAGCCCATAAAAGCCATTTATTGCTGCTTTTTTTTCTAACATTATCAATTACTTCTAAAGTATGAAAAAAATTATCTTTGTGTGTATGATTATTAACAGTTTCAACCCCTTGTAAGTCATAAAATTCTTTGAAATATAATTTTAGAATTCCTGTTTTATAAAGTAAATTTAGTCCAATAGAAGGTTTTTCACTCAAAAGTATTTTTTCGAATTCATCAAGCATTCTTTCTTTAGATAAAATAGTTATTCTATCTCTGTTGTTCATTATTGATTTTAGAGTTTCAGTTTCAATTGTAAAACCAAGTTGATTAGCGAATCTTATAGCTCTGAACATTCTTAATGGGTCATCAGAAAAAGTTTTATTTGGATTTTGAGGAGTTTTAATTATTTTATTATTTAAGTCCTCTAAACCATTAAATGGGTCTATTAATGTGCCAAAGTTATATTCATTCAAAGATATTGACATAGCATTAATTGTAAAATCCCTTCTATTCTGATCATCTTTCATACTACCTAGAACAACTTC
Source organism: uncultured Flavobacteriales bacterium (assembly GCA_964435285.1). Lineage (GTDB taxonomy): Bacteria > Bacteroidota > Bacteroidia > Flavobacteriales > TMED113. Next base: position 90,831 of record CAYSYA010000007.1, on the reverse strand, counting down.
TGGTTTTCTTGATGATTCATTGTAGTATTCCTTTCTTGCACTTATAAATTCAATTTGTAAGTCTCCGTATTTAACTAGCGCTGTTCCAAAGTTTTTATATATAGAAATATTTTTAGTTTTTAATTGTTTAGCAATTTGTTTTGCTAGATCAGTTGCTCTCTCATTACAGACAATATCAATGTCTGTTAATTTTCTTTTCTTTCCTATCAAACAATCTCTAACATACCCCCCGACTACAAAAGTTTCTATGTCTAATTCTTTGCTTATTTTACTTAAAAGACTAAATATGTTATTGTTTAAAAATTTTTTCATTTATCTAATAACTTCAATTTCATTATTTGAATTAATTTTTAAAATCTTAGATGGTTGTGTGAGCTCCATTTCTGTTTTATGTTTTGCAATATAATCAACCATTTTTTTTATTTGAGTATTAATTTCTTTAAAATTTTTAGGAATTTTTTGTGTTGAAATATTGGCAGAAGTAGAAACAATGGGTTTATTAAGTTTTCTAATTACTTCTTTACAATATAAATCATTTGTCACTCTAATAGCAATAGAATCTGTTTTTGTAAGAATACTTGGAAGATTTACAGGTTTTGAATAAATAATAGTAGTTGGTTGTTTTATTTTAGATATTAAATTTTCAACCTTTTCAGGAATTTCAATAATATATTTTGATAACATATTTATATCATTTACCAAAATAATTAAAGGTTTATCCACCGGTCGATTCTTAATATCATATATTTTTTTTATGCTTTTTTCATTTGTAGCGTCACATCCAATACCCCAAATTGTATCACTCGGATAAAGAATAACCCCCCCCTTTTCTAATATATTTACACTTTCTGTTATAACTTCTTTCATCTTTTATAATTTTTGGTAAATGTCTGCAATTTGATTTGCTTGTTTTTCACTATCAAATTTATACACCCATTTTCTTCCTTCTTGATTTATAACTTTTTTTTGAGACCAAATCTTAGTAATTATATTTTTTAATTCCTCAGTATTATTTACATAATGGCAATGATTTCCACCTGCTTCTTTAAAAATTGGCTTATTCATTGTAATTACCGGAATTTCGCTATATAAACCTTCAATAATTGGGATCCCAAATCCTTCATATATTGATGGGTAAACAAGACATTTAGCTTTTTTATATATATCAGATAAATCATTAACATCATTAACCGATAGAAATAAAATTTTATTCTTTAGGTTGTTTTTTAAAATAAATGATTTAATTTCCTTTTTATATTTTTTTTCTTTTCCTACACATACTAAATTAATCTCTGGACTTTTTTTCATTGCTTCTAATAAAAAAATTAAATTTTTTCTTTTTTCAATAGTTCCCACATTAAGTATGTATTCATTTGGTAAATTGTACTTCGATAAAATATTTTTATTTTTCAAGTTGGACTTAAATGCTTTGTGACAACTTTGGTAAACAACTTCTATTTTGTTTGGATTGACATTAAAAAATGAAATCAAATCTTCTTTTGTTTGTTTACTTACGCATATTATTTTTTTAGCATTTTTACATGCATAATCAGTTTTTTTTGAATAAATAAATTTGTCAAACCTACTATAAAAAGTAGGAAATTTTTTAAAAATTACATCATGTATTGTAACTACACATTTAATTTTTTTATTTAATCCATATGGTATTTCGTTACTCAGCCCGTGATATATTTTTATATTTTCACTGTTTAATACTTTATTTATACAAAAACTTCTCCAATAGTTTTTTAAAATTTTATATTTTGGAGCATGAATTTTTATATTTTTAGGTAAAATGAAATTGTTATTTATTTCTGTAGTAAATAGTTGAATATTTAGTCTTCTATCCTTAATTAATGAATTTATAACATCTCGACTATAATTTCCAAGTCCAGATTTATTGTGGTAAGCTCTTTTAGCATCAATTCCGACTTTCAAAATGTTAATTTTAATACAAATCTATGTCTAATTTTTAGTAATTTATTTAAAAATTGTAAATAATGGGAAAAATTCTTGCTATTGATTTTGGGAAAAAGAGAATAGGTCTAGCTATTTCAGATAGTAAAAAATTGTTTGCTTTTCCACTTAAAACTATTGAAAATGACAAGATATTTCAATATTTAAAAGAATTTTTTTTAACAGAAAAAATTGAATCTATTGTTTTGGGTAGGCCTAAAAGAGGAAATAATACAGACAATGATATTATGGGAGAGATTAAAATTTTTTCAAATAAATTAAAAAAAGAATTTAAAAAGCCGATTTTTTTTATTGATGAAAGGTTTACTTCAAAAATAGCATCAAAAATTATTTTGCAATCTAACCTAAAAAAAATGAAAAGAAGAGATAAGACTCTATTAGATAAAGTGAGTGCGTCTTTAATTTTGGAAACATATTTAAAAAAAAATGAAAAATGATAATGCCTATATATATTTATGGAAATGAAATTTTAAAAAATGATTGTGTAAATATTTCATCAGATTATAAAGATTTGGAATTGCTTATTAATAATATGTTTGAGACAATGTATAATGCAAATGGTATTGGTATTGCAGCTCCACAAGTTGGTCTTGGTATTAATTTATTTGTAATAGATTTATCACCACTTGAAGAAGAAAAACCTGCTATAAGGAAGATTAAAAAAGTTTTTATTAATCCTAAAATTATTAATGAGTATGGTGAAGAGTTAGAATATGAAGAAGGATGTTTAAGCATACCTGAGATAAATGATTTTGTAACTAGAAAAAATATAATTGAAATAGAGTATTATGATAAGCATTTTAATAAAATTAAAGAAAAAGTTACCGGCATTGAAGCTAGAGTTATTCAGCATGAATTTGATCATTTAAGAGGAATTCTTTTTGTTGACCATTTGTCTGCCAAACGAAAAAATATTTTAAATAGAAAGCTAAAATCAATCAAAGAAGGGAAGTTTCAAAAAAGATATGATGTTCATCTTTGTAAAAAATAATTTTTTATGAAAAAAAAATCGTTTTCTAATTTAGTTAAAATAATAGATGAACTCAGAGAAAAATGTCCTTGGGATAAAAAACAAACTAAAGACTCCTTAAGATCTTTAACTTTGGAAGAATGTTATGAATTATCGGAAGCAATTTTATCTAATGATACTGAGTCGATAAAAAATGAATTAGGAGATATTCTCACACATATTATTTTTTACTCTAGATTATTTTCTGAAAAAAATGATTTTTCAATATTTGATGTTATACATGAACAATCTGTTAAATTAATACGTAGACATCCACATATATATGGTGATGTTAAATTGAAAAGTGAATCTGATGTAAAAAGAAATTGGGAATTAATTAAGTTAAAAGAAAACAATAAAAAAAAATCTATTTTAGACGGGGTTCCAAAGACCTTACCATCTATGCTGAAATCTTGGAGGGTACAAGAAAAAGTTGGTGGTGCGGGATTTGAATGGAAAAATGTATCAAAGTCATTAAATAAAATTGATGAAGAGTTCAATGAATTAAAGTTTGAAATAGAAAATAATAACGTTGAAAATATTGAAGAGGAGTTTGGTGATGTTTTGTTTTCACTAATAAATTTCTCAAGATACTTGAATATAAACCCAGTTAATGCTTTAGAGAAAACAAATCAAAAGTTTATCAAGAGATTTAAAAAAATGGAGATAGAAATTGATAAAGACAATAAAAAAATTGAAGATTTAAAAGTTTCAGAATTGGAAAAGTATTGGAATAAAATTAAGAAGTTATAATTATTAAAAACAACAGAAATATACACCAAATAAAAATTGGTATGGGTTTAAAATTAAACCATTTAATATATTTTAATTCTTTTTTATATGACCATAATACAAATATCACGTATATTCCAGATGCTACAATTGCATAAATCCAGTGTCCGATTGTGATATTATCCATTTATTTAAGAATAATTGGATTTATATTAATAATAAAGTCATCGTAAATCATTTTATCACCAAGATTTTCAAAAAAGGAACCTGATCCATATTTGATGTCAAATTTTGTTCTGTCAATTTTAATTTCAGAAAAAACAATATGTTGTCCACCTCTAGATTCCATTTTGTAATCAAATTCAATAGGTTTAGAAATTCCTTTGATAGTCATTATTCCATAAATTTTATTTTTATCACTGGATTTAATTTTAAAAGTACTTGTTGGATAATTTTCTACATCAAAAAAATCGTCATCTTTCAAGTGAGACTCAATTGATTGTTTTGCCTTACCACTCAAGTCTGTACAGTTTATTGTTGACATGTCAACAATAAATTCTCCGCTTGTTATAACATTTTCTTTGGAAATTATGATTTTTCCAGATTTTAAATTTATGGTGCCAAAATGTTCACCAGTAACTTTCTTTCCTAACCACTCAACTTTACTCTTTTTTAAGTCAATAGTTTTTGTAGTTTGTCCAATTGAAATAAAAAAAGATAATAATAGTAACAATGTAACATGTAATTTTTTCATTTTATAATTATATTATTTATGTTTAGTTTGCAAATCTATTAATTATATTATTATAAAAATGAGAAAACAAATAAAACATGTTAAAAAATTTCATGAATCCTTTGGTATAGATAACAAATTAATCCCTAATGCAAATATTTCTGAAAAGACTTATAAATTAAGATATAAATTAATGCAAGAAGAAAATAACGAATATTTAGATGCTTGTAAAAATGGTGATTTAAATGAAATTGCAGATGCGCTCGGTGATATGATGTATATTTTGTGCGGTACAATCCTATCCCATGGACTTCAAGATAAAATTGAATTGATATTTGAGGAAATTCAAAAAAGTAATATGTCGAAACTTGACAAAAATGGAAATCCTATTTATAGAAAGGACGGAAAGATTCTAAAAAGTGATAATTATTTTAAACCAAATATTTCTAAAATTTTAAATAGTTAAACTTTATTTTAAGTATCTAAAGTCTTGGTTATTTTTTATATTTAAAACAGATTCATAAATTAGTTTAATTACATTTTCTACATCATCTAAGTGAACTGTTTCAACTGTTGTGTGCATATATCTAAGTGGTAATGAAATTAATGCTGATGAGACGCCACCAATACTAAATGCAAATGCATCAGTATCTGTGCCTGTTGATCTTGATGCAGCAGCTTTTTGTACTTGTATTTTATTTTTTTTTGCTGTATTTAAAATTAGCTTTAATAAATTATTTTGTACCGCTGGTCCATAAGATAGAACAGGCCCCTTTCCCATTGAACAATCCCCTTGCTGTATTTTATTAATTAATGGTGTATTGGTGTCGTGAGTTACATCGGTAACAATTGCTACATTAGGTCTTATTGTTTCTACTATCATTTTTGCTCCATACAAACCCACTTCTTCTTGGACAGAATTTGTAATGTATAAACCAAATGGTAATTTCTTTTTATTCTCTTTTAATAACCTAGCTACTTCAGCTATCATAAAACCACCCATTCTATTATCTAAAGCTCGGCCAACTAAATGTTTTTTATTCATAATCATAAACTTATCTTCATAAGTGACTACACATCCAACATCTATACCCATGTTTCTAACTTCTTTATCATTTTTTGCTCCACAATCCAAAAATATAGTTTCTAAAGTTGGTTGTTTTTCTTTCCCTGGTCTTCTAGTGTGGATTGCTGGCCACCCAAATACGGCCTTAACCATTCCTTTTTCTGTATGAATATTAACTCTTTTAGATGGCGCAATTTGATGATCAGAACCACCATTTCTTCTTAAGTATATAAAACCATCTTTAGTTATGTAGTGAACAAAAAAAGATATTTCATCAGCATGAGCTTCAATAACTACTTTGTATTTTTCTTCAGGATTGATTACCCCAACAACAGTTCCGTAAGTATCTACTATGTGTGTGTCAATATATGGTTTTAAGTAATTTAACCATATTTTTTGACCTTCAGATTCAAATCCAGTTGGGGAAGGATTATTTATATAATTTTCTAAAAAGTTCATAGACTTTTTTGTTATGATACTTTTATTTTTCATAGCTAAATATTTTGATGTATTTAAAATAGTAAATAATTTAATTATTGATATGAAAAAAAATAGAAATTTAGAAATAATTAAAACTTTGGATGGGTCCAATTCAATTTGTGATGAAGAAGATAGAATATATCATTCAAGATATGGAGCTATTCAAGAGTCAACTCATATTTTTATAAAAAATGGCTTGAATATTTGCAAAAAAAAAGAAATTAAAATTTTAGAAGTTGGTTTTGGTACTGGGTTAAACCTAATTTTGACATACTTGTATTCCAAAAAAAAAATAAATTATTATGCACTTGAACCTTTTCCAATTAGTTATGAAATAATTAAAAAAATTAATTATGAGAAGATTCTTAAGTTAAAAATTTTGGATAAAATTCATATATGTGAACTTGAGAAAGAAGTAATTTTAAATAAAAACTTTTCATTTTTTAGATATAATGATAAATTTTTATCGTTTAACAGTGCCAATAATTTTGACATCATATATTATGATGCATTTTCCCCTAAATCTCAGCCCAGTATGTGGACAGAAGAAAATTTTATAAAAGCACACCATTTATTAAATAAAAATGGATATTTAATTACATTTTGTGCAAAAGGGCAGGTAAAAAGAATTTTAAAAAAAATTGGATTTAACTTGATTCATCCAAGTGGACCATTTGGAAAAAGAGAAATAACTTTAGCTTTTAAAAATTAGTTATTTTCAACAATTTCTATGTTGAGAATATCTCTATCAAATAAATATAAGCCTCCTTTATCATCCCCAATTAATTTTAGTTTATCTAAAATAGTTCTTGCTAAAGCTTCTTCTTCGATTTGTTCGGCTACATACCATTGCATAAAGTTATGAGTTGTATAATCCTTATTTTTTAAACACAAATCTACAACTTCATTAATTTTTTTTGTAACTAAAATTTCATGGTCTAATAAGTTTTGAAAAACATGTGATAAACAATCAAAAACTTTTGGAGGCTTTTTAAGTTCGGGCACTATTGCGTGTCCCCCTCTTTCATTTACATATTTAATAAGTTTCAACATATGTTGTCTTTCTTCATCAGAATGTCTATATAAAAAAGAAGATACACCGTCAAATCCTTTGGTTTCTGCCCAAGATGCCATCGCTAAATAAAATTGTGATGAGTTTGCCTCAACAGAAATTTGTTCATTTAAAGCTTTTTCAATTTGTTTAATTAACATACCATTTAATATTTAAAACAAATTTACGATAAACTTTCTAAAGATTTATCAATAGATTTAATAATTATATCACATGAATTCCTAATTTCTCTTTCAGTAATAGTTAATGGGGGGCTTATTCTCATTGATTTTTTTTCAAATAAAAAATAGAAGGCTAGCAATCCACTTTTACGACAATTATTTACTACTAAATTACACATCTTAGATGTTTTAAATTTTAAACCTAACATTAAACCAACCCCATCAATGCTTTCAATTTCAGTATGCTTTAAAAATTTTCTAAATAAGTTTTCTTTTTTTGAAACTTCATTAATAATATTTGTGGATAATAAAATCTCGAGTGTTTTTAGAGAAGCAGCACAATTTACAGGGTGACCACCAAATGTTGTAATATGTCCTAAAATTGGATTACTTGTAAATTTTTTCATCATACTTGTTGAGCTGATAAAACAGCCAATAGGCATTCCTCCACCCATTCCCTTAGCAATACATAAAATATCAGGAATTACATTATAATTTTGAAATCCAAATAATTTACCAGTTCTTCCAAAACAAGTTTGTATTTCATCAAAAATTAATTTTGCTTTAAAAATTTTACATTTTTTTTTAATTTCTCTTATCCATTTTTTTGAAGCAACCTTGAAACCGCTTCCACTTTGAATTAATTCAATTATTATTGCAGCAGTATTATTATTTATATATTTCAAATCATCCATTGAATTAAACCGAATCATTTTTCCGCCCGGTAACAGAGGTCTATAGTTTGATTTCCTTTCCTCATTTCCCATGAAACTCAATGATCCATGAGTACTACCGTGGTAAGAGTTTTTACAAAAAATAATTTCAGATTTTTTTGTCGTTCTTTTTGCTAATTTAATAGCACCTTCAATAGCTTCTGTTCCAGAGTTAACAAAATATGAACAGTTTAATTTTTTCGGTAGATTATCGGATAATTTTTTTGCTAAATTTATTTGAGGATCTTGAATATACTCACCATACACCATAACATGAGAGTATTTTTTTAATTGATCATTAATACTTTTAATAATTTTTTTATTGGAATGACCTAGTGTGCAAGCGGAAACTCCAGCAACAAGATCTATATATTCTTTTCCATTTTTGTCGTATATATATATTCCTTTAGCATGAGAAATTTCAAGACCTATAGGATTTTTAGTAATCTGAGATTGATTTTTAAAAAATAATTCTTTTTTATTCATTAAAAATTATTTTTTTTTTAGAGCTTCTAAGCATGCAAGCTCTATACTTTTTGAATCAAGTTTATATTTTTTAAGTAGTTGATGTGGTTTTCCACTTTCGCCAAAGCTATCTTCAATAGCAACCATTTTAATATACGTGGGTAGTTTTTCAGCTAATAATTGAGAAATACTTCCTCCAAGGCCCCCTAATTTTTGATGTTCCTCCGCTGTAACTACTAGTTTTGTTTTTTTTACTGAATCTAAAATAATTTCTTCATCCAAAGGTTTAATTGTAGGAATATTGATTAATTCTACTGAAATACCTTTTTTCTCTAAATTTTTACAAGCAACAACACTTTCCCAAACCATATGACCAGTTGCAAATAAACTTAAATCATACCCTGTTTTCATTTTTATTCCTTTTCCAATTTCAAATTTTTGATTTGGGTCAGTAAAGTTAGGTACTTTAGGTCTTCCAAATCTAAGGTAAACAGGTCCGTAATGTTCTACGATTTTTTTTGTTGCTGCCTTAGTTTGATTAAAATCACAAGTATTTATAACTACCATACCTGGTAACATTTTCATTAAACCAATATCTTCTAAAATTTGATGTGTTGCTCCATCTTCACCTAAAGTTATACCAGCATGGGATGCGCAAATTTTTACATTTTTTTTAGAATATGCAATTGATTGACGTATTTGATCATACACTCTACCAGTAGAAAAATTAGCAAATGTTCCTGTAAATGGAATTTTTCCACCAATAGTTAGCCCTGCCGCAATTCCCATCATATTCGCTTCTGCAATTCCAACTTGAATAAACCTATCTGGAAATTTTTTTTCAAAAGCATCCATTTTTAAAGAGCCTGTTAAATCAGCACATAGCCCAATAACATTAGAATTTTCATTTCCTAATTCAAGTAAACCTTCTCCAAATCCAGATCTTGTATCTTTTAATTCAAATTCATTCATATTAATAATCTCCAATTGTTTCTTCAAGTTGAGAAAGTGCTTTTTTTAGTTCATCATCATTCGGGGCAATACCATGCCATTTGTGACTCCCCATCATAAAATCCACACCGAACCCCATTTCTGTATTCAAAAGTATACAAATTGGTTTCTTTTTTTTAGTTTTATCTTTAGCCTCTTCTATTCCTTGAATAACACTTTTTAAATCATTTCCTTTACTAACTTCAATTACCTCCCAATTAAATGCTGTTATTTTTTGATTTAAATCTCCAAGATTTAATATTTCATCAGTGCTGCCACAAATTTGTTGTTTATTAACATCAACAGTTAATATTAAATTGTCTATTTTTTTTGCACCAGCAAACATAATTGCTTCCCAAATTTGACCTTCTTGTAATTCTCCATCACCACATAAACAATAAATTAATTTTTCATCGTTATTTATTTTTTTAGAAATAGCAGATCCAATTGATACAGATAGTGCTTGTCCCAGAGAGCCACTTGCAATTCTAACACCTGGAAGTCCTTCTTTAGTGGCAGGATGCCCTTGAAGTCTACTGTTAATTAGTCTGAAAGTAGCTAATTCTTTAATAGGAAAATAACCAGACCTTGCTAAAACGCTGTAAAAAACTGGTGAGATATGGCCGTTGGACAGAAAGAAGAGATCTTCATTAAATCCGTTCATGTCAAATTCTGTTTTATGATTCATTATTTTAAAATACAATACAACTAAAAACTCCGTACACCCAAGTGAACCACCAGGATGTCCAGAGTTGACAGCGTGAACCATTCTAACAATGTCTCGTCTGACTTGTGAACAAATTTTTTCTAATTTCAATACATCCATTGTATTTATAATAATGACCTTTAATCTACAAAATAATTACTTTTGAATAGTGAATTCAAAAAAATAAATACTAATAGTTTTTAACAATTATTTTAATTGATTATTTTTTGATAAAAAATTGACATGAATAAAATTGTTTTACTAATTTTTATAACCTTAGAAATATTTAGTCAGGAAAAAATTGATTTAAATTTTGTAAATACAGGTTCTAATATGACTGTTGCAATATTAAATACATCTGATACTTTAGTTAATTTTGGTGATACTTTAGCAGTATTTTATGACCTTTCAATTAATGAAAAAAAATGTGGAGGATTTGTTATTTGGAATAATGACAGAGTTGCTTTAACAGTTTGGGGAAATGATAATACAAGCGAGTTAAAAGATGGATTTTTGAATAATGAAGAATATTTACCAATTTATCATATTAAAGATGGTTTGATAAGAAAGGAATTGGAACCAGTTTTTATGGCCGGGTCTAAGTTATATTCACATAATGGGATATCTGTAATCGAAAATTTAAAATAACTTATTGTGCCCAAGGCGGGAGTCGAACCCGCACGCCCAAATGAACACATGGCCCTCAACCATGCCTGTCTACCAGTTCCAGCACTTGGGCTAGTTGTGACCTGGCTGGGGCTCGAACCCAGGACCCTCTCCTTAAAAGGGAGATGCTCTACCAACTGAGCTACCAGGTCATTAATGAGTGCAAATATATAATCTAAAAAATTAATAACAATATTAACTGCAATCTTTTTTAAATTATTGGGTGAGGAATAAATTTTGCGTTTTTGTCAAACAGGTATCTGTACGTTGTTAATTTTTGATGAATATCACTACCAAAAAAATTTTCACATACTTTAATCATTTTTGGATTAAAATCTCCAATCCATGTTTGCATTACATGAGTATATCCAGCTTTTAAAATATTTTTTGTTACAATATCTGCAAGTGCCGATTCCATTCCTAATTTTTGGAATTTAGGAATCACACCAAAAACCATACCCGAACAAATTTTAGGGGAATTAAGAATTTTATAGAACAAAAATTTAATCTTCCCTAAAGTATTAAGATTACCATTGATAAATTGAAAATACTGATTTGGGTCGGGTATACCAATAAAGAAACAAATAGGTTTTTCCTCATAGTAACCGAACCAAATTAATCTTTTGTCGATAATTTGCCTCATTTTTTTAAACATCTTAACAGCTTTTTCTGTTTTCATTTCTTTAAAACCGTGGTGTGTTTGCCAAGCTTCATTATATATTCTTGTAAAATATTCTCCATATTTTTCAAAATCATAGCTTTTCATGTGAGAAAAACTGATTTTTTTTCTTCCAATGATTCTGTTAGATCTTTCATAAAATTTAGGAGGATATGGTATAGACAAGTCTTTACAATATACATGCTGATTAAAATATTTTTTAAACCCAAAATTTTCAAATAAATCTTTATAATATTTAGGGTTATAATTTTGTCCATATACAGTATGTTTGTTAAATCCTTCAATTAATAATCCCCAATATCTATCTCTCTCTCCAAAATTAATTGGACCATCCATAGCTTCAATTTTTCTTTTTTTTAACCAATCGATTGATTTTTCAAACAATATATTTGCACATTCTTGATTGTTTATACATTCAAAAAAACCTACACCGCCAGTTGGCTGAGCTTCTTTATCAAACTTTCTCTTATCATAAAATACTGCAATTCTTCCTATTGGTTTATTTTTTCTTCTTACTATAAACCTTTCAATTTCACCGTGCTTATGAAAAAAATTATTTTTTGCATTAAAAATATTTTCAACTTCTTGTTTAATGTGAGGTATCCAATAATTATTATTTTCATTGATAATATATGGTAACTGGTGGAATTCTTTTATGTCCTTTTTGTTAGAAATAGTCGATATATTCATATTTTGCAATATAATTATTAATTTTTTAAGTTTTGAAAGGAAAGGTAGTCATTATAACTGGAGCATCTTCTGGAATTGGGATGTCTTGCGCAATTGAGTTTGCAAAGCAAGGAGCTAAATTAATGTTAGCTGCTCGTTCTGAAAAAAAATTATGTGAAATTTCTGATAAAATTAATTCTAACGGAGGAAATTCTTCATTTGTTGTTACTGATGTCTCAATTGAAAAGAATTGTGAAAAAATGGTTCAAAAAACAATTTCCATTTTTGGACAAATTGATATCTTAATTAATAATGCCGGTATTTCTATGAGATCTATTTTTAAAGATTTGAATTTATCAGTTTTTAAAAAAGTCATGCAAGTAAACTTTTGGGGAACGGTTTATTGTACAAAATATGCTTTACCATATATATTAAAAAGTAAAGGGAGTATCGTTGGTGTTTCCTCAATTGCTGGACATAAAGGTTTGCCAGGTAGAACTGCTTATTCAGCTTCTAAATTTGCTCTTCAAGGATTTTTAGAGTCATTAAGAATAGAAAATTTAAAAAATAATTTACATGTTTTAATAATAAGTCCAGGTTTTACATCCTCTAATATTAGAAAAAAAGCTTTACAAGGAGATGGTTTAGAACAAGGTGAGAGCCCTAGAACTGAAAAAAAAATGATGTCATCTAAAGCTGTTGCTGTGCATATGATTAGTGCTATAAAATCAAAAAAAAATAATCAAGTATTAACAGCCAATGGAAAATTAACTGTTTCTTTAAATAAGTTTTTTCCAAGATTAGTTGATAAACTTGTTTTTAATCATATGTCTAAAGAACCAGATTCACCATTTTAATTTCAATGCATATATTTTTGTTAGGATATATGGGTTGTGGAAAAAGTTTTCTTTCTAAAAAACTATCTAAGGTGCTTACAATTGACTATTTTGATTTAGATAATTTAGTTGAATTAAAAGAAAATCAAAAAATTATTGAAATATTTAAAAAAAAAGGTGAAAGTTATTTTAGGAAAATTGAAAATTTAGAGCTGTATAATCTTATTAATAAAAAAAATAAATCTATTATTGCAACAGGTGGGGGCACTCCATGCTTTTTAAATAATATGAAATTAATGAACAACTCTGGAATCACAATATATCTAAAAAAAAAACCGGATATATTATTTAAATCTCTAATTAATTCTAAAAGAGAAAGACCTGTGTTTAATAGTTTTAAATCTAAATCTGATTTTTTTAATAACTTTAAACAAAGAGAAAAATTTTATAATAAAAGTAAAATTATAATTGATTGTAATTTTATAAATGAACAAGAGATAATTCTTAAGATAAATAAAATATTAGATGAAATTAGATTTAAGAAGTGATACAATTACAATCCCTAGTAATTCAATGCTTGAAAGAATGATGAGCGCAAATGTTGGTGATGATGTTTGGGAAGAGGACTTTACAATAAAAGAACTTGAAAAAAAATTAGCTAAAATTTTTGGTATGGAAGCAGGTTTGTTTTGTCCCTCTGGAACAATGACAAACCAAATTGCAATCCGAGTTCATACAAGTATTGGAGATCAAATCATTTGTGAATCATCTTCTCACATATATAATTATGAGGGTGGGGGTGCAGCTTCAAACTCTGGAGTTTCAATCAAATTATTATCAGGAGATTTTGGAAGGCTTACAGTTGATCAAATTAAAGATTCAGTAAACCCTGATGACCCACACTTTCCTAAAACTAAATTAATTTCTTTAGAAAATACTTGCAATAAAGGAGGAGGTAGTTGTTATGATATTTCTGAAATTAAAAAAATATCAAATTTTTGTAGATCAAATAACTTAGGTATTCATTTGGATGGTGCTCGAATTTTTAATGCTTTAATAGCTACTAAACAAAACCCGTTAGATTATGGTAAGTTTTTTGATTCAATTTCAATTTGTCTTTCTAAAGGATTAGGAGCCCCAGTTGGTTCGGTTTTATTAGCAAGTGAAAAATTTATATATGATTCAAAAAGAGTAAGAAAAAGTTTTGGTGGAGGCATGAGGCAAGCTGGTTATCTTGCTGCTGCTGGTATTTATGCATTAGATAATAATATCACTAGATTATCTGAAGATCATGCAAGAGCAAGGAGTATTTTTGAAACGCTAAATAATTGTAGTTTTGTTGATAGTATTTATCCTTGTGAGACCAATATTATAATTTTTAAAATTCGTGAAAATTACATTTCTAATGTTTTAAATGTATTTGATAAAAATATGATTTTATACTCCAAATTTGGCAAAGATACAGTGAGGTTTGTAACGCATTTAGATTTTGATGATGATAAATTAGAGAAATTATTAAAGGTTTTAAAGTCTATTACTTAACTAAGAAATGCACCTGATTTTTTTTCATCAAAAATTACTTCTATATGTTCTTCTAAAGTAGTTGATAGCTCAAGGCCAACGTAATTTACACCGACAGGGAAAATGTTATGATTTCTGTTAATTAATATAGCAGTTTTTAATTTTTTAATTTTATAATCTAATAATTCTTTTATTGCATAAATAATTGTTTCTCCAGATTTTAGCACATCATCGATTAAAATTATAGTTTTATTATCAGAACTAATTTTTTCAGAAAAAGTACTTTTCTGATACTTTTCTTTATTTAGTGACATTTTAATGGTTTTTACTTTAATGTTAGATTTATTAACAATATGTTTTTCAATCTTCTTTGCAATTATAAAGCCATTCTTTTCTAGCCCAACTAAAAACATTTCTTTTTCGTTTAAATTATTTTCAATTATTTGAAAGCTAATTCTTAAAATTTTATTTTCAATTTGATTTTTTGTTAGAATTGTTTTCATTTTACTATTAGTTAATTCTATTTATTTTTTTCAAGTAAAGCAATTGTTTCAACATGATACGTGTGTGGAAACTGGTCAATTATACTAAATTTTGATAATTTATAACCATTTTGCTCTAGAAAATTAATATCTCTAGATTGAGTAGATGGATCACACGAAACATAAATAATTTTTTCACTATTCAAGGCAATTATTTTTTTTAAACTTTTTTTTGCAACTCCAGATCTTGGTGGATCAATAATTACACTGTTAATATTATTTATTAAGTCTTTTTTTTCATAAAGAATTTTCCCTACATCTCCATTAAAATATGTAGCATTTTTTATTTTGTTTTTTTTAGTACTTATTATAGCATTTCCAATTGCCTCATCAACAATGTCTATACCAATTACTTCTAAATTAGGATTTTTGCTAGCAACAATCTGAGTGATTGTCCCTGTTCCGCAAAACAAATCAATAATTATTGTTTTATTTGATTTATTTAAATCAAATACATAGTCATATACTTTTGAGTAAAGTTTTTCTGCAGATTTAGGATTGGTTTGAAAAAAACTATTCATACTGATTTCAAATTTTAAATCAAGAATAGTTTCATGAATTACATCGTTTCCAAATAATAAATTTGATTTTACTTTTTTATAATCAATTCTATCAGAAATATTATCGTTTATTGTATGGATAATTCCATCAATTCTTTTTGGGTGAAGTTCAAGTAATTTTTGAATAAAATTGGACGTGCTAAATTTATTTAAATTCTCTGAACTAGTTACTAATTCAATTAAAAAATTATTATTTACTAAACTTTTCCTTACAACTAAGTTTCTAAAAAAACCTTTTTTTTGTGGAATATTCCAAGCTGGTAACTTTGTTTTTTTACAATACTCTCTTATTTCTTTTAATGAGTTTTCCCATTTTTCATCAAATAGTCCAGAATCTTTTTCTAAATTTTCAACAACCCACCAAGTATTTATTTTTTTAAATCCTAACGAAAATTCATCAATTATTTCATCATTTTTACTTATGTAGCCAATTGAAGAGAATGAATAGTCCATTTTATTTCTATAGTGCCAAATTGAAGGAGACTTAATAAATGAATCAAATTTTTTATTTAGATCTTTTACGCCACCTATCTTTTTAAACAATTGAAATACTTGATTTTTTTTAAGTTCTTGTTGAAATGAAATGTCTAAAGTTATATATGGTGCTCCCGAAATGGATTGATATTTCCTTTCAATTTCTAAATCACTTTTTTTTAAAATTTTAATTAATCTTCCTTCAGCGTAATTTTCTTTTTTTTTAATTATTTTGAATTTAATTTTTTGTCCCTTTATAGTATTAGAAATAAAGATTATATAGTCTTTATTACCCATATTTATTTTTACAATTCCTTTTCCACCATACGCCATCTCCACAACTTCACCTGTTAGCTCTTCTCCTTTTTTTGGTTTTGTGTATTTTATCTCCATTCTTTAAAAATAGCTATCTTTATTAATAATATTGAATATATATGAAAACTAGTGAATATTTAGAATTAGAGCTAATTTATGGAGCACATAATTATCATCCTCTTCCCGTTGTTCTTTCAAAAGGTAAAGGTATCTATGTGTGGGATGTAGAAGGAAAAAAATATTATGATTTTCTCTCTGCTTATTCTGCTGTGAATCAAGGTCATTGTCATCCAAAAATAATTAAAGCATTAACTGATCAGGCTAATTTACTTACACTAACATCAAGAGCCTTTCATAACGATATTTTAGGTCATTATGAAAAATTCATAACAAATTATTTTGGATATGATAAAGTACTCCCCATGAATACTGGTGTTGAGGGAGGAGAAACTGCTAATAAGTTAGCTCGAAAATGGGGTTACATGAAAAAAGGAATACCAGAGAATAAAGCTAGAATAATTTTTGTTAAAGGTAATTTTTGGGGAAGAACACTTGCAGCAATTTCTAGCTCTGATGACCCTTCATCATATATGGGATTTGGTCCTTATATGCCAGGATATGATTTAATTCCTTATAATGATTTAAATGCATTAGAAAATGAATTAAAAGATCCAAATGTTTGTGCTTTTATGGTTGAACCAATTCAAGGTGAGGCTGGTGTAATTGTCCCAGATGAAGGTTATTTGAAAGGAGTTAGAGAGATTTGTAATAAATACAATGTTTTATTTATTGCTGATGAGGTTCAAACTGGTATAGCTAGAACTGGAAAGTTATTAGCATGCGATCATGAGAACGTTAAGCCAGATATTCTAATTTTAGGAAAAGCTCTTTCTGGTGGTGTATTTCCTGTATCAGCTGCTTTAGCAAATAATGAAGTTATGATGTGTATAAAACCAGGTGAACATGGTTCGACATATGGTGGAAATCCTTTAGGTTGTAAAGTTGCTATGGCTGCTTTAGAAGTTGTTAGAGATGAAAATTTAGCTTATAACGCTGAAAATTTAGGAAAAAAGTTTAGAGATGAATTATCTTCTTTTTCTAATCCATTAATTAAAAATGTCAGAGGAAAAGGCTTGTTAAATGCAATAGAAGTTAATGATTCTCCTGAAAGCAAAACCGCATGGAATATTTGTATGAAATTAAAAGATAATGGCTTATTAGCTAAACCAACCCATGGAAATATTATTCGTTTTGCACCTCCTCTTGTTATAGAAGAACATGAAATAACTGATTGTATAAATATTATTAAGAATACTTTTAATTCATATAAATCATGAGACTTCTATTGTTAATTTTTTTCTTAAATTTTTTCTTCATGTTTTCTCAAAATAGATGTGGTTCAAACGAATACAGAGAAATTTTGTTAGAAAAAGGTCTATATAATAACGTAAATAAAGACTTAAAATTTCATAATAGATTAGGGCAATTTACTATTCCCGTTGTTTTTCATGTTCTGTATAATAAAGACATTGAAAATATTTCTGATGAACAAATAATTTCTCAACTAGATGTTTTAAATAGTGACTATAATGCAGAAAATAATGATTTTTCTAATGTTCCTGATATTTTTTCTAACGTTGCTAGTTCTTCTGGAATTAGATTTTGTTTAGCTCAAAATGATCCATTTGGAAATTCTTCATCAGGTATAACTAGAACCTATACAAATATAGAATCTTTTTCAATGAGTGAAGATAAAATGAAAATTAGTTCTGAGGGTGGTGTTGATCCTTGGGATACTGAAAAATACCTAAATATTTGGGTATGTAAACTTAGTGGAAATTTATTAGGTTTTGCCACTTATCCTGGTACAGCTCCATCTCTTGATGGTGTTGTTATTGACTATCGTTACTTAGGTGTTTTGCCTAACAGTCCTAGTCCGTATAATCTAGGTAGGACCGCAACCCATGAAATTGGTCATTTTTTTGGTTTAGAGCATACTTTTTATGCGGGTTGCTCAGATTGGGATAATTGTGAAGATACTCCGGCAATAACATCTTCTACTTTTGGTTGTCCTGAGTTTCCTTCAGAAAGTTGTGGTTCTATTAATATGACAATGAATTTTATGGATTACACTAATGATGCTTGTATGTATATGTTTACAATTTGTCAATCAGAAATAATGATAAATACAATTAATTCTCAAAGAAGTTCTTTATTAGAAAATAATTTTTGTGATTACAGTTTAATAAATTCTTTTAATAAAAATAAAAATGTTATTAAAGTCATTGATATTCTTGGAAGAGTTAACGACAAAAAAGGGTTTTTTTTCGAAATTTATGAAGATGGTTCAGTTGAAAAAAAATATTTAATAAACTAAAATTCGACACTTAATTTCAAGTTTAGAAGTCTGGAGGTTAAGTAATTAGGTACAGCATATTTGTTATTAGATGAATCGGTAATCCAAATATAAGAACCAGTATTCCTTATCCCTAGTAAATTGTAAATTTCTGCTGAAATTGTTGCAGTTTCAAAAAAATTAAAGAACTTATTTTTTGAAATAAAATCAGATTCTTTAATAATTCTAGAAAAACCAATGTCCATTCTTTTATATGATGGCATTCTTAGTATCTGTTGATCTCTTCTTGAGTTATTCGGACCAAAAGGTAAGCCACTTCCATAAGTTAAATTTAGGTTGACTTTATATTTAGGTAGGGTTGGTAGGTAGTCTTGAAAAAATATTGAACATTTTAATCTTTGATCAGTAGGTTTGGGAATGAAGCCATAGCCATCTCCCAAAATATCTTCTTGAGTACTTAAAAGAGATAAGCTAAACCAGGAATCGACACCTGGAACAAATTCACCAAATAATTTTAAATCCAATCCTGTTGCATAACCTGAAGCTATTTTGTTAGTTAAGTAGTTGATTTGAAGATTATTTATTTCATAAGGAATTAAGTCCCATAAGTATTTATAATATGCAGATGCATTAAATTTAAAAGGTCTATCCCAAAGACTAAATTGATAGTCAGAACTTAAAACATAATGAATAGATTTTTGAGATTTTATATTTTCATTTATATCACCGTATTTATTTCTAATTTCTCTAAAAAATGGAGATTGATTATATGAACCAATTGAACCTGAAAATATAAAGTCTTTATTCCAATTAGGTTTGTAACCAACTATAAATCTTGGACTAATAAAAAACTCATTATTGAAGTCCCAATAATTTGTTCTTATTCCAGCTGTATAGTTTATTGTTGCTCCATTATTTAATATATAATTTTTAGATTTTCCTTGAATATAATTTGTTATTCGATTAGAACTCAAGGATGTGCTACCTTTTAAAAAATTATACATTTCAAGACCTGAATCTGAATTATTTGAAATAGTATAACCAGCGGAATCAATTGCTTCCCATTCCCTTATGTTGTCTTCTATTTTTTCGTGTTGATACTTAAATCCCCAGTTAATTTTATGGTCAAAAAAATTCATTTTTCCATCAATATATGAATTAAAAACATCTGCAAATATTTCATTTCTAGCATGGTTCATGTAAGACCCTATCCCTCTGTTAATTACCACATCTCCAAAATCATCAGACCCAATATTATTTTCCAGTTGACCTAACCAATATTCTCCTTGAATATCATAAAAAACTTCTTCTTTAGTTCTGTAAATTGATGTTGTTAATTTAATATCAGTGTTTTCGTTTGGAGTGTAGTTAAAGCTAACTGCACCTAAAGATGTTTTAAATTTATCTACTTCTTGGCCATTAAAATATATAGTTAATTGAAGAGATTCTGTAATAGTTCCAAATTGAGTTTCTCTACTTTCTGGAATCATTTCGTATATGTTATTTGAGTGATAACCTAAAAAACTTAATTTAGTTTCTGGAGTTAATTGATAAGTCAAGTAAGCTTGAAAGTCATGCATTTTTGGAATAAAATTTCCATCTAAATCCAAAGAATTAATTAAAAATTGATTTGTTTTATATCTATGTCCTAAAATGTAAGATAATCTATAATTTTTATTATTTCCTTCAAGTGTTAAATTTGTTCCCATTAAACTAGTTGAAAAACTCCTTTTATTTTTTTTAGGTTCTTTGTATTTAACATCAAGAACGGAAGAAAGTTTATCTCCATATTTTGCTTCAAAACCACCAGCAAAAAAATCAATAGATGAAGTTAATTTAGGGTTTATAAAGCTTAACCCCTCTTGTTGAGCTGATTTAGTCAAAAATGACTTATAAATTTCAATACCATTAACATATATTAAATTTTCATCAAAGCTTCCTCCCCTAACTGAATATTGGTTACTTAATTCATTATTAGAACTAACTCCTGGCAGTGATTTTAAAATGGATTCAATACTTTCAGAAATTGTAGGTATTTTTTCAATTGATTGTAATGTAATTTTTGTAATTCCTTTGAATCTACTTTCTTCTTTGTTTATGTCTATTAAATCAACATTTTCAAGAGATTCATTAGTTTTTTCTAATATAAAATTTCGCGTAATATAATTTTTGTTTGTTTTTTGTATTTCTTCTTGCACATCTTTTAAGCTAATTTCTAAAGTTATGTCTTGATGATTTATATGAGAAAAAGAGATTGAATATTTCTTTTGAAATGGCAAGTTCAATTGATAAGATCCGTTGCCGTTACTAATTGTTCCTCTTGAGCTTTTCTTTTCTCTAATGTTTACATCCTTTAAGTAGTTTCCATTTGCATCAGTTATAATTCCTTTTAAAGTAATTCCTTGACTGTAGGACATGGAACTGATAATAAAAAATAGTATTGTACTTAAATAAATTTTCATGTTTATCTTTTAAAATAATAATCTTGTTTCTTCTCATTTCCTAACCCATCTCTAACGGTTAAAGTGAGTTTTTGTTTTCTGTTTGTTATAGGGCCTTCAAAGAAGTGCTCAATTAAATTATTTTTAGCGTCATATTCCATAAGAACCCAGTCACCGTTCAATGTTCCTGAAAAATAATCAACACCAGAAAAATTATCTTTTACAATAAATTTTATTGATTTTTGATTTCTCATGTCTTCATTGAGATTAACAGCTTTAATTGTAGGTTTTATATCATCTTTAATGATTGTGAAAACTCCAAATGATTTTATAGCTCCTTTTAATTTTTCATTTTCCCAACTACTATTTATATAACTCCACTTTTTATTTTTTAATTGTCCTATAGCAAGCTTATTTTTTTTTGTTTTAAAATCATGATCTGGTTTAATAGAAATGAAAATTTCTTTATGGATTGGGGTGTAAACGTCTCCAATCTTGAAAGAGCTATTTTTATTATCATTTTTAATTATTTCAAAATTAAAAAAACAATCTTTGTATAAATTTCCTTTTGGTATCATTAAATCAAAATTACTTTCAGTAAAAACAAAATTCTCATCTGAATTTATGTAATAATTATTTTGTTTTTGGTTGACCACACTTTTTTTCTCAACATTTCTGTTTTCATAATTAAAATAAAATTGAATTTCTGATGAGTTATTGTAACTGTCAGAAACTATAATTTTAATTTCATGCTTTCCATTTTTTAAGTTATTAAAGAGGCCGTTATTTTTAGCAACTAAATAAGCGTTTTTAAGTTTATTATTTTTGTCTAAAAAACATTTTTGAATCTTTTTTTTACTTATTATTCTTTCCTTATAATCAATATGCGAATTCACATATTTTTTTTCACTAAATAAAAATTCACTTATTTTAAAATGATAATGTAATTGTTTATCAAGAAAAACTTTCACTTCATTAACACCAGTTTTGATGCTTGAATTATCATTTTTATCGTATGCTTCTATTCCAATTCCAAATTCTCCACTAATTGTTTCATCAATTATTGAATTATTTGTGATTTTGAATTCACTTCTTTCTTCTGTTCCGTCCTGTAATTTTTTATAGAAATAAATTGATTTGATTGATGGTTTAGTTGAGTCTTTAACAGGGAAATTAAAATACAATGGGTTAATAGGTTTCTGTAGTTTTGTTTTTCTAATTTCAAAATGTAAATGAGGTCCTGTAGAATTTCCTGAGCTTCCAGTGTAACCTATTATTTCTCCTTGTTTTACTTGGAATTTACTCTTATCTAGCGATTGGTCAAGTCTAAATTTTTTTCTAATAAATTGTTCTTTTTTAATATATTTTTGAATTTCAATATTAAATTTTTCAAGGTGAGCATAAACTGTAGTTAACCCATTAGCATGATTTAAATATATTGCTTTTCCAAAGCCCCATGGAGATACTTTAACTCTAGAAACATACCCATCTGCACATGCATAAATAGGATAGCCGGTTTTTCTATTTGTAGGAACATCAATACCCGCGTGAAAGTGATTAGTTCTGATTTCTCCAAATGTACCTGATAGAACTAAAGGAATGTCAAGTGGTGATATAAAGTCATTTTTACTATAATTTTCTTGGCTGTTTATTAAAAAAGAAAAGAGAACAAAAAATAATAGAATATTTTTTGTTTTTAAATTAAATGAATTTGTTACTACTTTCATCTCTAAAATTTATATAATTATGTTTACTTATATTTGTAAATATTAATCTTTTTATTTGAAATTTTGAAAAATTTATTAGAAAATATTATTGGAAAGGTAGGGGAGTTAATTATTTCTTATAATGAGATTACAAAAGAGAAAGAATTGTTGGTTAAAGAAAAAGAAAGTTATTTAGAAAAAATAAATTCATTAAAAGGCGAAATAAATAATTTAAACATTTATATAAAAGAATTAAAAGTTTCTAAATCTTTATCAAATAATGAGCATGACAATAGTTTGGCTAAAAAGAAGATTAATATGTTTTTAAGAGAAATTGATAAATGCATTGCATTGCTAAATAATTAAATGATGTCAAAATTAAACATAAAACTCAGTATAGCTGATAGATTATACCCAATGAAAATAAGATCCGTAGATGAAGAAGTTATGAGGAAATCTTCTTTGAATATTAATAAAATCATTAAAGATTTTGCTGAAAAATATGCTGTAAAAGATAACCAGGATTTGTTAGCCATGTGTGCTTTGAGTCTTTCTGTAGAGCTAGAAAAAAAGAAAATAAATGACATTAGCGATGAAAAAGAAATAATGAAAAATCTAAATTTGCTTAATGATTCTTTAGATGAAATTCTAAGTTAATTTCTCAATTGTTTAATTTTAAAAATTCTAAATATGGAATGGGTCCTTTTCCTTATCGCAGTTTTTTTTGGATTTTTTATTTCTTTGATTATCTCATTTGCTTATTACAAGTTTGCAATTAACAAAGAAAGTATAGGAATCATAAAAAACGCAAAAAAAGTAAGTGAACAATTAAAACAAGACAAAATTTTACAGGCAAAAGAAAAGTTCTTAGAACTTAAGTTGGAACACGAAAAAGTGATTAATAATAGGCAAAAAAAAATTTTAGATAAAGAGTCTAAAATAAAAGAAAAAGAAAAGAGTTTAAGTAAAAATTTCGAAGAAATAAGCAGAAAGAAGTTGGACTTAAAAATTGAAAAAGATGAATTTGAAAAAAAATTAGCTGCGTTAAATCGAAAATTTAAAGAACTTGATTTCATACATTCAAAGCAAGTTAATTTACTTGAAAATATTTCGGGATTATCCAAAGAACAAGCCAAGTCTCAGTTAGTCGAGTCATTAAAAGCTGAAGCTCAAACAGATGCTATGGCTTTTATTCAAAATTCAATAGAAGAAGCCAAAATGACTGCTGATTTAGAAGCTAAAAAAATTATTATCAGTAGTATTCAGAGAGTTGCTGCAGAAGAAAGTATTGAAAACAGTGTTTCAGTCTTTAATATTGAGAGTGATGATATAAAAGGAAGGATTATAGGAAGAGAGGGGCGTAACATTAGAACTTTAGAAGCTACAACGGGGGTTGAAATAATTGTCGATGATACTCCCCAGGCAATCATTTTATCTTGTTTTGACTCAGTTAGGCGTGAAATTGCAAGGCTTGCTCTTCATAAATTAGTTAAGGATGGGCGTATTCATCCGGCAAGAATTGAAGAAGTTGTTGAAAAAACAAAACAAAATATAGAACAAGAAATTATAAGTATAGGAAAGCGAACAATTATTGATTTAGGTATTCATAAGTTACACCCAAAACTAATTAAAATAGTTGGTCGTATGAAATATAGATCTTCTTATGGTCAAAATTTACTTCAACATTCTAGAGAGGTTGCTAATTTATGTGCAATAATGGCTGCTGAATTAGGACTTAACGTAAAACTTGCTAAACGAGCAGGTCTTTTACATGATATTGGTAAAGTTCCTGATGATGAACCTGAACTTCCTCATGCAATATTGGGAATGAAGTGGGCTGAGAAATATGGTGAGAGCAAAGAAGTTTGTAATGCGATTGGTGCTCATCATGATGAAATTGAAATGGATAATTTAATTTCTCCAATTATTCAGGTTTGTGATGCATTATCAGGTGCGAGACCAGGTGCCAGAAGGGAAGCTGTTGAGGCTTACATAAAAAGACTTAAAGAATTAGAAGAAATGGCAATTGCAGAAAAAGGTGTTTCTAATGCTTATGCAATTCAAGCAGGAAGAGAATTACGTGTAATTGTTTCTAGTAACAAAGTGACAGACGAAGAATCAAAAAAAATATCTTATAATATTTCACAAAGAATTCAAAATGAAATGACTTATCCAGGTCAAGTTAAAGTAACTGTAATAAGAGAAACGAGGTCTGTTAATATAGCTAAGTAAATAAAATTGAAAGGAAAAATTATTATTATTGGAAATGAAATTTTAAATGGTTTTACCAAAGATGTAAATTCAAGCTTCTTAATTAAAATTTTATCAAAAAATAATGTTTCAATAGAAAGTGTAGTCTTTATAAAAGATGATATAAATTCTATAATTTGGGAATTAGAAAATACAAATCTAGTTGACTATGTTTTTATCACAGGTGGTTTGGGGCCAACTTCAGATGATTTGACAACAAAAGCTTTATCTATATACTTTAACGATAAAAAATACAAGACAATAAATAATTCAATAGGAAGTGCTTCCGGGTTATGGTACACAAAAAATAATACTAATTATTTTTCATTGCCTGGTGTTCCATCTGAAATGAAATTAATGATAGTTGATATTATTTCTTTAATTTTTAAAAAAAAATATGATAAAAAGTTTTTTTTTCAAGTTAATACAATTGGTATTGTTGAAAGAAAAATTTCCTCTTTATTGGTTGAATTTGAAAAAGAGCTTCCAGAAAGTTGTAAAATGTCTTATCTACCTGATAATAATATTGTTAAATTAAGGTTTTATGATTCGGCTGCTTCAATTAACTTATTTAGTGATTTAAAAATTAAATTAAAAAAAATTATAGGTAATTATATTTTTAGTTATGATCAAGAGTCATTGGAACAAAGAATTGTCTTTGAATTGATAAATAAAAAAATAAAAATTGCAATTTCTGAAAGTTGTACTGGTGGATTGGTTTCAAAGATGATAACTTCTATTCCCGGTTCCTCTAAAGTTTTTTTAGGTTCTATTGTTGCTTACTCTGAGAAAGTAAAGAAAGGTATTTTGCAAGTCAAACCGGAAACAATTATTAATTATTCTGCAGTTAGCAAGCAAGTCGTAATTGAAATGGCTCAATCTGTTAGGGTAAAATTTAATTCAGACTTTGGATTGGCTACTAGTGGTTATATGGGTCCTTACGATAAAAATACTGATAAAATTTCCTGGGTTTGTGTTGCCTCAGGAAATAAAGTAATAACTAAAAAAATTAATCTTAAATCAACTAGAGAAAACAATATTCTAATAACTGCAAGAACTGTTCTGAACGAATTGAGAAAAGAGATTCTTTAATAATTAAATAAATATATTATATTTGCCTTTCTTAAATAAAAAATTATGTCAAGAGTTTGTCAAATAACTGGAAAAAGAGCAATGGTTGGAAATAACGTTTCTCATTCTAATAAAAAAACTAAAAGAAAATTTAATATTAATTTAGTTAAAAAGAAATTTTTTATTCAAGAGGAAAACAGGTGGGTGACACTTAGGTTATCTACTTCTGCAATTAGAAACATAAATAAAAAAGGTATTTCTTCCGTATTGAAAGAAATAAAGTCAAAATAGTGACAAGATTTTTTCTTTTTTCTATTTTATTATTTTCTACAATTTCTTATTCTCAAAAACTAGATGTTAGCTTTTATGATTTAAATATTGATTTTGATATAGATAATAAATTTATAAAAGGAAGTAATAAAATCTATTTTAAACTTTCAAATAAATCAGATTCATTAAAATTTAATTTGTTTCAAAACTTTCATGTTGACAGTGTTTTGTTTTTAAAATCTAAATTAAAATTTAATCATGTAAATAATGAAATCATTATTTATTTAAATAAAAATTTAGAAATGGGAAACTATTTAGTTGAGGTTTTTTATAGTGGTATTCCCATTGTAGCTTCTAATCCACCGTGGGATGGTGGATTTGTATGGAAAAAAGATTCGTTTAATAATCACTGGGTCGGTGTTGCTTGTCAGGGTGAGGGAGCAAGTTTATGGTGGCCAAGTCATGATAAATTATTTGATGAACCTGATAGTATTAAGTTTTCAGCAACTGTTCCAAATAATTTAATGTTTGTCTCTAATGGAAATTTAATATTAAAAAAAGATACACTAATTAACAACTCAAAAAAAAAACTTTTTGTTTGGAAAAACTCATATCCAATTAATCATTATAACATAACTGCAAATATTGCTGATTATAAACATTTTTTTGATACTATAAATGGAGTTGAGGGTGTTTTATGCCTTGATTATTATGTTCTTAAAGAAAATTATGACAAAGCAATTAATCATTTTAATCAGGTGAAGCCTATGCTAAATTTTTTTGAAAAAAAATTTGGACCTTATCCATTTTACTCAGATGGTTATAAATTAGTTGAATCTCCATACCTGGGTATGGAGCATCAAACCTGTATAGCTTATGGTAATCAATATAAAAAAGGTTATTTAGGTAATTATCCTACAAATATTGATTTTGACTTTATTATAATTCATGAAACAGCTCATGAATGGTGGGGGAATAATGTAAGTATGGGCTGTAAAAGTGATATGTGGATTCATGAGGCATTTGCTACTTATGCAGAAGCTTTATATGTTGAAGAATTTTATGGTTATAACAAGATGATTACATATTTAGATTATCAAAAACAAAAAATTAAAAATAAAGAGCCAATAAAATCAGAATTCTTTTCTTCAACTGACATGTATTATAAAGGTTCTTGGATGCTACATACTTTAAGAACAGTCTTTAATAACGATGATCTTTGGTTCAGATCAATCAAAGACTTACAGATAAATTTTGGAAGTAAAATCATTAATACTAATCATGTTATTAAGCACTTTGAATCTTACTCAGGTTTTGATCTCAGCTCATTTTTTAATCAATATTTATTTAATAAGAGTCTTCCAATTTTAGAGTATTATTTTTCAGAAAAAAAAGATAAAAAGTTTTTAAATTATCGTTGGAATTCAAAATCTGATATTAATTTACCAATTCTTATAAAGAAAAATAAAAATAATCGTGTTTGGATTAATCCACAAAATAATTGGAGAAAAATAGAAGTTGAGAACTTAAATTTTCCATTTTTTGAAATCACTGAAAGCTTATTTTTAGTAGATGTGATAAAAATTAAGTAATTCATTTTTTCTTTATCTTTTTGCTTGATTCCTATTTTTTGTTTAAAATTGCATTCCAATAAAGGAAATTAAATGGCAAAAAAAGGAAATAGAGTTCAGGTTATTTTAGAGTGTACAGAACATAAATCTAGTGGTGTTAAGGGAACATCTAGATACGTAACTACTAAAAATAAGAAAAACACACCTGATAGAATAGAAATAAAAAAATATAACCCAATCCTAAAGAAGTATACAATTCATAAGGAAATAAAATAATTATTATGGCAAAAAAAGTAGTAGCTTCATTACAAAAAAAAGGAGGAAAAGATTTTACCAAGGCTATTAAAATGGTTAGGTCAGAAAAAACTGGCTTTTATAATTTTAAAGAAGAAATTGTTCCTAAGGATCAGTTAAAAACTTTTTTTGAAAATAAATAAATAACGTAACTTCTTTTTATATTTAGCCATTATTAAATTCAATCTTCATGGCTTTTTTTAAAAAAATTAAACAACTTTTCTCTAAAAAAAAATCTTTAGAAAATAAAAAAGATGTTGTTCTAAAGAAACATAGTAATGTTTCAATTGATGAAAATCAAACAAATGAGATATTATCAGAAGAATTTCAATTAAAACAGTCACTTGAATCTGAGTCAAAACATCAACTTGATTCAGAACCAGAAACTGAGTCAGAACCAGAACCTGAGTCAGAACCAGAAACTGAGTCAGAACCAGAAACTGAGTCAGAACCAGAACCTGAGTCAGAATCAGAACCTGAGCCAGAATCAGAACCTGAGCCAGAATCAGAACCTGAGCCAGAATCAGAACCTGAGCCAGAATCAGAACCTGAGTCAGAACCAGAAACTGAGTCAGAACCAGAACCTGAGCCAGAATCAGAACCTGAGTCAGAATCAGAACCTGAGTCAGAACCAGAACCTGAGCCAGAATCAGAAACTGAGACAGAATCAGAAACTGAGTCAGAACTAGAACCTGAGCCAGAACCTGAGCCAGAACCTGAGCCAGAATCAGAACCTGAGCCAGAATCAGAACCTGAGCCAGAACCAGAACCTGAGCCAGAAACAGAACCTGAGCCAGAAACTGAGCCAGAACCAGAACCTGAGCCAGAACCAGATCCTGAGCCAGAACCAGAACCTGAGCCAGAACCTGAGCCAGAACCAAAGCCAGTGCCTGTAGAACCTAATCCAGAGTCAAAACCTGAGTCAGTGTCAGAACAAATTTTAGAAATAGAATCAAAATCAGATTTAAATAAAAAAAGTAGTTTTTTTGATTCTTCTTCTAAAAAAAATAAGTTAGATAATGCTATTACAAAGACAAAAGAAGGTTTTTGGGGGAAGATAAATAGATTTTTTACGAGTAAAAATAAAATTGACATCAATGTTATTGAAGATTTAGAAGAATTACTTATTTCATGTGATATTGGTGTTTCAACTACAATAAAAATAATTGACTCTGTTGAATCTTATGTTGCAAAAAATTCTTACATGGACAACGAAGAATTAAGAAATATTTTAAAAAATGAAATAGTTAATCTTGTTTCCATTGATAAAGAAGAAAATTTCAATTTAAATAAATCAACAAATTACCCATACGTAATTATGTTTGTCGGTGTTAATGGTGTTGGTAAAACTACAACAATTGGAAAACTTGCTAATGTTTTAAAAAATGAAGGAAAACAAGTTATAATTGGGGCTGCAGATACATTTAGAGCTGCGGCCATTGAACAACTTTCTTCTTGGGCTGAAAATGTAGGAGTTCCTATTGTTAAACAAAAAATAGGATCTGATCCAGCTTCTGTTGTTTTTGATACAATACAATCAGCGTTATCAAAACAAGCAGATTATGTGTTAATTGATACAGCAGGTAGGCTTCACAATAAAGTTAATTTAATGAATGAATTACTTAAAATTAAAAATGTATGCAATAAACTTATACCTAACTCCCCAAATGAACTAGTTTTAGCATTAGATGCGTCCACAGGTCAAAATGCTTTAGAACAAGCTAAAAGATTTTTAGACGTAATTGATATCAATTATTTAGCTTTAACTAAACTAGATGGCACTGCAAAGGGAGGCGTTGTTATAGGAATATGTGATCAGCTAAATATTCCAATTAAATATATTGGTGTTGGAGAATCTATAGATGATATTCAATTATTTGATAAAAAACAATTTGTTGAATCTCTTTTTTCAAAGTAATAATAATGATTAAAAAAGAAATAATTGATTTTAATGATTTAAATATATTCTCTGATTTAATTAAAGATTATAAATCAAAAAAAAAAGAAATAAGTCAATTTATTTCTTCTTTCCCTACTAAAGAAGCCATAATTAAACAAATAAGAAAAAAAAAACTATCAAAAGAGATTAGACAAGATTTAGTAAAATCTCTCAAAAAACAATATAAAAAAACAGAGTTTATAAATTCAGATTTTAAAAAAATAAATTACAACATTGACTCTTTAATTTCTGAAAACACATTTACTATTACTGCCGGTCATCAGTTAAATTTATTTTCAAATCCACTTTTTTTAATATATAAAGTAGTAAATATTATTAATTTATCATCTAAAATTTCTAAGGCCTCTAAAAAAAACGTTGTTCCTATTTTTTGGTTAGCCTCCGAAGATCATGATTTTGAAGAAATAAGTTGTTTTAATTTTTTAAATAAAAATTATAAGTGGGAAAAAAAATATGATAATTCTCCTGTTGGAAATTTAAAAACAAAAAGCTTAAACTTATTAATAGAAAATATTTTTAATTCAATTAAAGAATACCCATATAAAAAAGATTTAAAAAATATAGTACTTAAAACTCATCTCAATAATCATAATTTATCAAATGCCATTAGGTCTATTTTAACATTTTTTTTTCATAAACATGGTTTATTAGTACTCGATTCTAATGACATTATTTTAAAAAATCATTTTAAGCCCTATTTTAAATCTGAAATTAATAATCAATTTTCTTTTTATTATACTACTAAACAGTCTGATAAATTGTCTTCGTTTTACAAAACAATTATTAAACCTAGAGAAATAAATTTATTTTACTTTAATAAAGGAAAAAGATTTAGAATTGTAAAGAATAACCAAATATTTCATCTTGTAAATGGCAAAAAAAAATGGTCTAAAACTCAAATACTAAAGGAAATTGATGAATATCCCGAAAGATTTAGTCCAAATGTTATTTTACGTACATTATATCAAGAATCAATTCTCCCAAATATTGCATATGTTGGTGGTCCAACTGAAATTTCCTATTGGTTACAGTTCAAGTATTTATTTGATAAAATGAAAATTCAATTTCCTATTTTAGTTTTAAGATCTTTTGTTTTGAATCTTAAATCTGAACATTCTAAATTTTTGTTAAAAAATAAAATTAATTTGAAAGATTTATTTTGTTCTCATGATGAGTTTGTTTATAAATCATTTTACAAGAAAACTAAAATAAATTTAAAAAATGAAATAGAATTTTTTGATAAAATAAAATATTCAATTAGTAAAAAGACAAAAAAAATTGATAATTCTTTAAATATTCACTCTCTAGCAGTTTGTAAAAAAATTGAAAAAGATTTAAAAAAGCTAGAAAGAAAAGTTATTAAATATCAAAAAAAAAAATATTCTTCATTTATTGACAACTTATCAAAAGTACATTTAGATGTTTACTCAAAAAATGTTATTCAGGAGAGAGGGATAAGTTTTTTTGAGTTTTATTTAAACCACGGAGATGGTTTTTTTAAAATCCTTTTTAAAAAATTAAATTGTTTAGAAAGTGGCTATATTATTTTAAAAGGATTTTAATAAACATTACATTTATCTATGGAAAAAATATCAATTATTGATTTTGGTTCTCAATACACTCAATTAATTGCGAGAAGAGTTAGAGAATTATCTGTTTATTCTGAAATTATTCCATTTACAAATTTTTCAAATATAGACCCTAATACAAAAGGAATCATTTTATCAGGTGGTCCATGCTCTGTAACAGATAGTAATGCACCTAATATTGAAACATCAAAGATAAGAGGGAAAATTCCTATTTTAGGTCTTTGTTATGGTGCTCAATTATTAGCTCTACAATCTGGTGGTAATATAATTAAATCTAAAATTAGAGAATATGGTAGAGCAAATTTAACCAAAGTGGAAAAATCTGATTTATTAAGCGGTGTGTATGTTGATTCTCAAGTTTGGATGTCTCATGGTGATACTATATCAAGTATTTCAAAAGGAAATAAAATTATTGCTAGTACTAGTGAAGTTAAAATAGCCGGATTTTCAATTGACTCTGAAAATACTTATGGATTACAATTTCACCCAGAAGTTTATCACTCTATTGATGGAGTTAAAATTTTAGATAATTTTTTATCAAAGATTTGTAAGTGTAGTAAGTCTTGGACTATGGATTCATTTATTTCTAAATCAGTTTCTGATATAAAAGACCAGGTTGGTAATGAAAAAGTATTATTAGGTTTATCTGGTGGAGTTGATTCTAGTGTAGCTGCATTATTGCTACATAAAGCAATAGGTAAAAATTTATTTTGTTTTTTTATCAATAATGGATTATTAAGAAAAAATGAATATGAGAACGTCTTAAATTCTTACCAATCAATTGGCCTTAATATTCAAGGTGTAAATTCAGAAAAAGAGTTTCTTGATGCATTAGAAGGTGTTTCTGACCCAGAGTTAAAAAGAAAAATAATTGGTAATAAATTTGTCGAAATTTTTGAAACAAAAGCTAAATGTATTGGAGGAGTAAAGTGGCTTGGTCAAGGAACAGTGTATCCAGATGTAATTGAATCTATCTCTGCAACAGGAGGTCCTTCAGCAAAAATTAAATCTCACCATAACGTTGGAGGATTACCTGAAAAAATGAATTTAAAAATTATAGAGCCATTAAGAGAAATTTTTAAAGATGAAGTTAGAAAAGTAGGTAGGAGTTTGGGTTTAGATGAAAAAATATTAAATAGACATCCATTTCCAGGTCCAGGTCTTTCAATAAGAATTATTGGTGAGATAAATAAG
Organism: uncultured Flavobacteriales bacterium; assembly: GCA_964435285.1. Classification (GTDB taxonomy): domain Bacteria; phylum Bacteroidota; class Bacteroidia; order Flavobacteriales; family TMED113. The sequence goes on along the minus strand of CAYSYA010000007.1, from coordinate 57,763 downwards.
AGAAACCTTAAAATTCTGCGAGAGGTTGATCATATATTTATAGATTCATTGGTAAAACATAAATTATATGATAAAGTATGGCAAGCTGGGGCAATGTTTCTTCCTATAAGAACAGTTGGGGTTATGGGTGACGAGAGAACTTATGAAAATGTTGTTTCATTACGTGCAGTTACATCTACTGATGGTATGACAGCTGATTGGGCTCATTTGCCATCTGATTTTTTATCTGATGTTTCAAATAAAATTATTAACAGAGTAAAAGGAGTAAATAGAGTTGTATATGACATCAGTTCAAAACCACCCGCTACAATAGAATGGGAATAAATTAGTTATGAGATTATTTATATTTTATTTTTTATTTTTTTTAATCATTTTTCCTCCAAAAGTATTACCTCAAAGTGAATCTGATTTTTTAGTACACAATATTTCTGATGGTGACACATTTCATAGTTTAAAGTTGAAATATGGAGTCTCTAAAAGAAAAATAATAAAATGGAATCCAGAATTAAAGAAGTGTAAATTTTTAAGTGATTGTTCTCACGTTACAAAAATTTTAATTTTGAAATCTAAAAAAAATCAGTTTGAGAACGTTTATATTGAAGACACCATTTTCATTGATTCTACTGATATTGAAAATTCAGAAATAATTAATGAATCAATAGAAAATGCTCAGGATTTTTTGGATACTTTACTTATAGATTTGAATTTAAATGAAGATACGATAATTTTTAATCCTAGAGATTCAATAGTAAATATTGCTATTTTACTTCCATTTTTATCCAATACAAAAGATTCTATTTATTCATCAGGAAAAAAAATTACACCAACACATTTTTTAAAAAAATCAAGAATTTCATTAGAATTTTACTCTGGATTATTATTTTCTTTTTATGAATTTTTAAGTGATTCAACTTTAACTATAAATTTAAATGTTTTTGATACCCACCAGAGTATTGATTCAATAAAAAATATAATCATGAATAATAATTTAGATTCAATGGATATTATATTTGGCCCACTATATCAAAAACAGTTCGATTATGTCTCTAGAAAAATACAAAATCCTAATACCTTTTTAATTTCTCCATTACAAAATAATTCAATTAAAATACAGTATGAAGAAAATTGCAAAGTATATTATTTTGAGTCAAACAACAACAATAAAGTATCCAATCTATCTAAATATATTTATGATACTTATATAAAAAATAAAAGTTATTTAGACACAGTTTTTGTTTTTTTAAAAAAAGATGATAAAAAACAAAAAATAATAAATAATTATTTAAAAGAGTGGGATAATAATATTATTTATCATGAAATTGGAAAATCAACTATTTCTGAGCAGATGTCAGATGAGGAAATAAATAAAATAACAGATGTCGTGTTCATTCCATCCGATGATCCTGTTTTTGTCTCAGATATTATTTCTAGACTACATGCATTGAAAGATTCTTCTTTAACTGTTTTTTGTACTGATTATATCACTAAATTCAATTTAATCCCTCATAAGGAGCTTTTTGAGTTAAATGTTCATTTTTTAAGCGAACATGAACCATTTTATGAAAATGAGAAATACATAAACTCGTTTTATAATTATTTTTCAATTAATCCACAAAGTAAATATGTTAAACAAGGTTATAAATGTGGTACTTATTTCTTAAACCTCTTTTTTAAAAATATTAATTCCTCGTCAGAAGAAAATATTCTAGGTACATATTTTAAATTCTATTTGCAAAAAAATAATTTTTTTCGAAATGAATCTTTTAAGTTGTGGAGATACAATGAATATGAAATAAAAGAAGTAATACAATTTAACGAAAGTCAATAATTTCCCAGTTTAAGTATTTTTCTTTTATTTTTTTTAAATTATAAATATCATTGGAAAAGAAACTATTAAATTTTTCATCAAATTCATTTTCATTATAAAAAACTATTTTATTAATAAAATCTGGTTCATTATTTCCATTTTTACTGTTATGTAGACTGTAGAAAACATCCAATTGTTTGTTATTTTTTGACTTATTGATAATTTTTAATTTAACTAAAAGATCAATTTTGTTTAAGAGTCCAGTTATCTTATTGTTACTTGTTTCAATTATTTTAAATTCATCTAAAAATTTAGAAATAAAAAAACATTTTTTTTTTTCTTTTTCCGTCAAAGAATAAATTTCTATTTCTTCATTTTTATGATTAACATTTATAATTAATTCACCATTACTTTTGATTTCATTTTTTTCATCTCCACTAATGTGATTAAAATAAAATTGATTTTTATAATGTATTATTTGAAACTTAAAATTTTCATTTGTATTAAAATCTGTTGAAAATGGTTTGTTGCAAAATATTTCTTTAATATGTTCTGCACTATTTTTGTCAAATTCTCTTTTTTGAGAAAAAGAAAATAAAGAAAAAAAGAAAATTAAAATTAAAGTTTTATTCATCTTTAATTTTATTTAATAATTCAATTAATTCATCTTCGGTTTTGATTAGTACTTGTCTAGATCTACTTCCGTCTGATTTACCAACAATACCAACCATTTCTAATTCATCCATTATTCTACCAGCTCTATTATATCCTAATTTCATCTTTCTTTGTAACATTGATGTCGAACCTTGTTGTTGCAATACTACTAGTTTAGCAGCATCTTCAAAAAATTCATCTTTTTCTCCTCCTTTATTAGAGTAACTATTGGTGTTATTTTCATTGGATATTTCAGGTAAATCGTATCTCTTTGGATACACCTTTTGATCCTCAATAAATGACATGATTTTTTCAACTTCAGGTGTATCAATAAATGCACATTGAAGCCTCAGTAAATCATTTCCAGTTGAGATAAGCATATCTCCTCTTCCAATTAATTGATTAGCACCACTTGTATCAAGAATTGTTTTACTATCGATACCTTGAGAAACTCTGAATGCGATTCTAACAGGAAAATTTGCTTTTATTGTTCCAGTAATAATATTTGTTGTAGGTCTTTGAGTTGCAATAATTAGGTGAATTCCTATTGCTCTTGCCAATTGTGCAAGTCTAGCCAATGGAATTTCTATCTCTTTTCCTGCTGTCATGATTAAATCAGCAAATTCATCAATAACTAAAATTATATAGGGAAGATATTTATGACCATTTTTTGGATTCAATTTTCTTGAAATAAATTTCTGATTATACTCAGTTATGTTTCTAACACTAGCTAACTTTAGTAGGTCATATCTGTTATCCATTTCTAGACACAATGCTTTCAAAGTTGTTATTACTTCTTTTGTGTTGGTTATAATTGCATCTTCATTGTTTGGTAGTTTAGCCAAAAAATGTTTTTCAATTTTATTATACAGAGTTAGTTCAACTTTTTTTGGATCAATTAAAACAAACTTAACTTCAGTTGGGTGTTTTTTAAATAATATTGAACATATTATGGCATTTAATCCAACAGATTTACCCTGACCAGTTGCTCCAGCCATAAGAAGATGAGGCATTTTTGTTAAATCAGTAACATATGTTTCATTAGAAATAGTTTTTCCTATTGCAATGGGTAATTCAAATTTTGATTTTTGATATTTTTCAGAAGCTAAAACTGATCTCATTGATACAATACTTGCTTTTTGATTTGGAACTTCAATACCAACGGTTCCTTTTCCAGGTAATGGTGCAATAATTCTTACACCTGTTGCTTTTATTCTTAAAGCTATATCGTCCTCAAGATTTTTTATTTTAGAAATTTTTATTCCCTCCTTTGGAACAATTTCATACAGTGTGATTGTTGGTCCTACTTCAGCATTCATTGCTGTTATTTCAATTTTGAAATGTAATAAAGTTTCAATTATTATTTTTTTATTTTCTTCTAACTCTTTCTTATTAACAATAATTTCATTATCATATTCATTTAAAACTTCAATACTTGGAAAAATGTAATTTTGTAATTCTAATCTGGGGTCAAAATTTGAATTCAAATTATTTATTATTTTTTCATCTTTAATTTTTTTGATCTCTAATTCAGGTTCATTAAAATTACTTTTAGTTTTTTCATGTTTATTATCGTTCTTAGCAAGATTAATCTGTTCAGTAGTGTGATTTTCTTTAATTGGATTTATTTTTTTTTGGATAGATTTCTTCTCTTTTGAAAATAGTGATAAGTTAAAATTAAGATAAGAAATTTGAAAATTAATTATTAACCATATTATTAGCCATGATGTAAGAATGAAAATTATTCCAATGTTTCCAATTAATAAACTAAGATTCTCATTAATATTTAAGCCTATAATTCCACATGAGTTATAAGGTCCAATTTTTAAATTAAAAATTCCTAGCAGAAGAATAAACCAGAGAGTAAATAATATAATTTTTCTAAAAAAATTATAATAAATAAATTTTAATTTAAAAATTAATTTGATTGATAAAGAAAAAAGTATAATTATAATACTATAGGCACTTATCCCAAGATTTGAAATAAAAAAATAAGAGACGTATGCACCTATCCACCCAAGTATATTGTTTGCTTTTGTAGCAAAATCCCATCCAGAAATGATGATATCATCATCAGCTTTCCAATTGAACCAGAATGAATTAAATGAGAAAAGAAGAAACAAAGAAATAGTTAATAATAAAAAACCAAAAATGATTTTTGATTGTTTGTTTCTGAAATTTATTTTTAATTGTTTTGCCATTTAGTTCCAATTATTTTTTTCTTTATTCAAAAACCTATTAACTCCTTTAATACAATCAGATCCATTTCTTACTTTAGCATTAATTTCACATGCTAAATTCAATTTTTTTTCAATTTGAAAAAAATTATATAACATTTTTTTTATTTCAGAAACAGATTGTGGTGAGGATCTATTTAAAAAATTTTGTACAAATTCATCAACTTTTTTATCTAAATCACTTGATTTTACACTGAAGTCAATCAGATTAATATTTAATGCTTTTTCAGAGTTCAAGATTTCACCCGTTAATAGTATTTTTTTACTTAAGAAACCATTAACTCTTTTAGGTAAAAAAGTACTAACGATTGCAGGTACAAATCCTATATTAACCTCTGTATATCCAAATTTTGCTTTTTCAGTGCCAAATACAATGTCGCATGCAGTAGCTAATCCACAACCTCCAGCAATTGATGCTCCGTCGACTTTCGCAATAACAAGTTTTTCTATAGATAATATTTTATTAAAGAGGGTCATTAGGTTTTTTGAATCTTCTAAATTTTCTTTATAAGAATTTTTTTGCATTTTTTTTAACTCCTTTAAATCTGCTCCGGCACAAAATATTTTAGAGTTTGATTCAATAATTATAATTCTACATTTTGAATTTTTGGATAAATTATCAAAAGCTAGATTTAATTCTTTAATTAAACTTTGACTTAAAGCATTCCCATTTTTTGGGCTATTTAAAATAATAGAAAAGACAGATTGTATTTTTTCTTTAATAATTACTTTTGAATTTAATTTCTCCATTTCATATATTTTTATAAATCTAGTTATTTTATTTTATCTATGTTGTTGTTACTTTTCTTTCCTAACCATTTTGTATAACTTTGGTTAAATTTAAATTATTATAAAATTTGTATTTTTCAATCAAAAACGAGTATAATAAATTAGAAAAAGTAATATTAGGTATAGGCTATGATTTTGGTGGCACACCTGATATTTTGGACATTTATGATCCCCATTCAAGAAAAAACGTATTACAAAAGACATTTCCTTCACAAGAAGAAATAACATCTGAATTAAGCAAGTTTAATCATGTTTTGAAAAAATATGATGTGAAAGTTTTAAGACCAAATAATTTAGAAAAAACTAATCAAATTTTTTCCAGAGATATAGGTTTTGTAATTGATGACATTTTTTTTATCTCTAATGTTATTAAGGATAGGGAAAATGAAATTAATGGGGTAATGGACATAATAAATTCTTTTGATAATTCAAAAATTGTCAAACTCCCTGATGAAGTTAGTGTAGAAGGTGGCGATGTAATAGTTCATAATGATTATATTTTTATTGGTACCAGTTCTGAGAATGATTTTAAAACAAAAAAAGTTGCTAGAACTAATAAGAATGCTATTAATTATTTTAAAAAATATTTTCCAAAAAAAGAAATTTTTCCTTTTGAATTAAAAAAATCAGATTTACTAATTGATGATAATTGCTTGCATTTAGATTGTTGTTTTCAACCTTTAGGACTAGGACATGCTATAGTATGTATTGATGCATTTAAAAATAATAATGATTTTGAGTTAATAAAGAAAATTTTTTCATTGGAGAACTTGATTATTATTTCAAATAAGGAAATGGGAGAATTAAATTCTAATCTTTTTTCTATTTCTAATAATATAATTGTAACAAACAAAAAATTTAAAAACATAAACACTAAATTGAGGAAACTTGGATATGTTTTAGAAGAAGTTGATTATTCTAATATTTCCAAGATGGGCGGTTTATTTAGATGTACAACTTTACCATTAGTTAGACTATGAATCAAAATACTTCAAATTTATTTCTTATTAAACCTTGCAATTTTTTTTGTAACCCTGAAACTTCTGTTAATAATTTTTTTCAAAATTCTGATTTTGACTCTGATAAAGATAATATTTCCAAAAAGGCATCATTAGAATTTGATTTTTTTTTAAATAAATTAAAAAAAAATAATTTAAATATTTTTCAATTCAAAGACACAAATAAGCCTATTACTCCTGATTCTATATTCCCTAATAATTGGATTTCAACCTATCAAAATAATACAATCATTATTCATTCTATGTTTGCTAAAAATAGAAGATTAGAAAGAAGAGGTGATATTATAGATTTTTTAAAAAAAAAATTTATTGTAGAAAAAGTTTATAATAATTCTGAGGAACAGGAGAAAAAAAATAAATTTTTAGAAGGAACTGGTAGCATGGTTTTGGATAGAATTAATAAAGTAGTTTATGCGGCGCTATCTGAAAGAACATCTCATGATTTGTTACTTGAATTTTGTGATCTTCAGGGCTTTAAACTTATTACATTTAACGCTTACCAAGATTTTGATAAAAAGAAAATCATTTATCACACAAACGTAATGATGAGTGTTTGTGAAAACTTTGTAATTATATGTTTAGACTCTGTAATTAACAAGGAAGAAAAAAATATAATAATAGATTCTTTTAATAGAAATAAAAAAGAAATTATTTTCATTACAATGGAACAAGTAAATACATTTTGTGGTAATGTGTTAGAGGTTAAAAATACTTTAGGTGAAAATATCCTAATTATGAGTTCAAAAGCTTTTAATTCATTTTCAAAAAATCAAATAAAAATGATTAATAAGTTTTGTAAAATTGTACATTCACCCTTAGATACAATTGAAAGATATGGAGGGGGAGGTGCTAGATGTATGATAGCTGAAATTTTTTTAAAAAAAACTAAATGAATTTAGATTTCATAAATAAAAAAATAGAAGAGTCAATAACTGATTTATACTCTTGTAAAATTCCAAATAAGTTTTTTCATTTAACAAAAACTAAATCTGATTTTGATGGTGATTATACTTTAATAATATTTCCTTTTTTATCCTTTTCAAAAAAAAATTTGGAATTTACTGCAAATGAAATTGGTGAATGTTTAATGAGTTTTAATGAAATTTCATCCTTTAATGTTGTTAAAGGTTTTTTAAATTTAACTTTTACGGATACTTTTTTTTCAACTTTATTTAAAAATATTTACGAAATTGAAAATTTCGGATTTGAATCAATTAATGATGACTCTCCTACAACTCTTGTGGAGTTTTCTTCACCAAATACAAATAAACCTTTGCATTTAGGTCATATAAGAAATAATCTTTTAGGTTATGCTATGTCAAATATATTTAAAGCATGTGGCCACAATGTTAAAATGGTACAAGTTATTAATGACAGAGGAATTCATATTTGTAAAAGTATGTTAGCATGGCTTAAGTATGGAAAGGGGAGAACTCCTGATTCTGAGAATGTCAAAGGTGATTTTTTTGTAGGTCAATATTATGTTCTGTTTGAAAAGAAATTACAAGAAGAAAAGTTACAAATAATCGATGAAAATACTATCCCTGAGATACTTAAAGAAGCTCAACAACTGTTAGTTAAGTGGGAGGAAAGAGATCCTGAAATTATTAAATTATGGAAAAAAATGAATAGTTGGGTTTATGACGGTATGGAAGAAACTTATAAAAAATTAGGAATAAGTTTTGATAAGAATTATTATGAAAGTAACACATATCTTGATGGAAAAAATATAGTTAAAAAGTATCTCGACAATAACATTTTTTTTAAGAAAAAAGATGAATCAATTTGGGTTGATTTGAATCAATATAACTTAGATGAAAAGCTATTACTAAGATCTGATGGAACAGCGGTATATATGACTCAGGATATTGGTACTGCTAAGAGAAGGTTTGATGATTTTAACTTTGATAACATGATATATGTTACAGGCAATGAACAAAATTATCACTTTCAAGCGCTTTTTAAAATATTAGAAAAAATTGGTTATAAATGGTCCAGTAATTGTTTTCATTTATCATATGGAATGGTTGATTTACCTTCAGGTAAGATGAAATCAAGAGAAGGTACTGTTGTTGATGCTGATGATTTAATTTCAAAAATGAGAAATGATTCTTTAAATTTGATTAAGAATTCGAACAAGTTTGATAGTTTTGATGATAATGAGATTAATGATTTGTCCTGTATAGTAGGGGATGGAGCATTAAAATATTTTATTCTAAAAGTAGACGCAAAGAAAAATATGTTATTTGACCCCAGGGAATCTATAGATTTTAATGGTAACACAGGTCCATTTATACAATATACTTATGCTAGGATAAAATCTGTATTAAGCAAAAGAAAAGATTTCAGTCCAACTTTTGAACCTTTTGATGAAATAGATTTTTTAGAAAAAGAATTGATAAAAAATATTATGGAATTTCCAACTTGTATAAATCAGTGCAAAGAAAATTTAAATCCGTCACTGCTTGCTAATTATATTTATCAATTAGCTAAAACATATAATAAATTTTATCAAAAAGTTCCTATTTTAGATAGTTCAAAGAATGAAAATTTTAGATTGACATTATCAAAAAAAGTTAGTTTAGTTATCAAAAAAGGTATGAATATACTGGGAATAAAAGTTCCAAATAGAATGTAAAAATTAATTATGTTTCAAAATTTAACTGAAAAATTAGAAAAATCATTTAAGATTCTCAAAGGTCATGGGAGAATCAATGAAATTAATGTAGCTCAAACTTTAAAAGAGATTAGGAGAGCTCTAATTGACTCTGATGTAGCTTATAAAACTGCCAAAGAATTTATTGATAAAGTTAAGGTCAAAGCCATGGGTCAAGAGGTGCTTACTGCGCTTCAACCTGGTCAATTAATGGTCAAGATTGTTAAAGATGAACTCGCAAATTTGATGGGTGATAAGGCATCTGAATTAAATTTAAATAATAATTTTTCTGTTGTTTTGTTGGCTGGATTACAGGGATCGGGTAAAACTACCTTTTCTGCTAAACTTGCAAATTTTTTACAAAAAAAGAAAAATTTGAAACCATTGCTCGTTGCCTGTGATGTGTACAGGCCAGCCGCGATTGATCAACTAGAATTTATTGCTAATCAAATAAATGTTGAAGTATATAAAAATTTAAATCAAAAAGATCCTGTAATTATTGCAAAAGAAGGCGTTGATTATGCTAAAAAAAATGGAAAAAATTTAGTTATTATAGATACTGCTGGTCGATTATCTATCGATGAAAAGCTTATGAATGAAATTCATTCAATAAAATCTGTTTCAAATCCAGACGAAATTTTATTTGTAGTTGACTCTATGACTGGTCAAGATGCAGTAAAAACTGCAAAAGCTTTTAATGAAAATTTAGATTTTAACGGCGTTGTTTTAACAAAATTAGACGGTGACTCTAGAGGAGGTGCGGCTTTAACAATTAAATATGAGGTAAATAAACCAATCAAATTTATTGGAACAGGAGAAAAATTAGATGCCATTGATATTTTTCACCCGGATAGAATGGCTAACAGAATACTAGGTATGGGTGATGTTGTTTCTTTAGTAGAGAAAGTTCAGGAGCAATTTGATGAAAAGGAAGCTGCCAGGATGGAACAAAAAATCTTGAAGAATAGGTTTACGTTTAATGATTTTTTAAAGCAAATCAAACAAATTAAAAAAATGGGTAATTTGAAAGATTTACTAGGAATGATGCCAGGAGTAGGTAAAATGATTAAAAATGTTGATATAGATGATGATGCATTCAAAGTTGTTGAGACAATAATTTACTCTATGACAGAGGAAGAGAGAAATAATCCAAAAATAATTAATAGCTCTAGAGTAAGTAGAATATCAAAGGGAAGTGGTACCAGTGTTCAAGAAGTTAATAAACTTTTAAAACAATTTAATCAAATGGGCAAAATGATGAAGATGTTAAAGGGGGGAGGTTTAGATAACTTAATGAAAGGAATGGGGCAGAACCCAGGACAAATGCCAAATTTTAAATAGTTAAAATGATATTACTAGACGGAAAATCATTATCAAAAAAAATCATTATTGAATTATCAAATGAGGTAAAAAAATATACTTTATTAAAACACAGAAAACCTCATTTAGCTGCAATTTTAGTTGGAGATAACCCTGCATCAAAAACTTATGTCTCTGCTAAAGAAAGAGCTTGTAGTGAAATTGGTTTTGATTCTACAATATTTCATCTCAGTGAAGATGTTTCGCAAGAGGATTTAATCAATCAAATTTCCGAGATAAACAGTAATTCAAATATTGATGGTTTAATTGTTCAACTACCACTACCGAATCATATTCATGAATTTACAGTTACTAACTCAATATCACCAAAAAAGGATGTTGATGGTTTTCACCCTGTCAACTTAGGTAAAATGATGTTAGGAATTGACTCATTTTTGCCAGCTACCCCATATGGAATTATTTCACTAATTGAAGAATATAAAATTGAAACAGAGGGAAAAAATTGTTTAGTTATTGGAAGAAGTAATATTGTAGGAAGACCAATCAGTATTTTAATGTCCAAAAATGCTAAATTTGCCAATTCAACTGTTACTTTGGCCCACAGTAGAACAAAAAATATTGAAAAATTAACTATTAATGCAGATATTATTATTGTTGCATTGGGAAAAGAAAATTTTTTAAAAGCTGATATGGTCAAGAATGGAGTTGTAGTAATTGATGTTGGTATTAACAGGGTTAAGTCTGATACACACAAATCTGGTTGGCGGTTAGTAGGAGACGTTGATTTTGAGTTTGTAAAGAGTAAATCATCGTTTATAACCCCTGTCCCTGGCGGTGTTGGTCCAATGACTATTGTTTCTTTGTTAAGAAATACACTTTTAGCTTATAAAATAAATAATAAATTAAATACATAAAATGAAAAAATACATTGTTATATTCTTATTCTTTTCTTTCTTATCATTTTCACAAAAAAAAGGTGAAGTAATACTGAAAGGAAACATGGTAAAAGCTAAATCAGGTAAATTGTACTTATATGAGATACTTGGAAATGAAAGTTATATTTTAGATAGTGTCAATGTTAAGTCTGGATCTTTTCAGTTTAAACCAAAAAAATATGTTAAAGGTTTTTATAAACTAGCATTTAATAATGAAACTAATAATGTTGAGATTGTTATTAACCCTGATGAAGCAAGTGAATTAAATTTTACATTTAATGAATATAGATTGTCTAGAAATTATAATTTTTCTAACTCATTAGATAATTCTGCAAAAAAATTATTTAACAATAAAAAATCATCAATAGAACAAAGAATTAGTAAAATAAAGAGAGACGGTAATAAGAGTGTTGAAGTTAGAAAAAGAGAAATCCAATCTTTGAATATTGAAATGGAAAATTTTTCTTTAAAATTAGCAAAGGATTATCCCGGTACCTATACAGCAATGGTTTTATCAAAAACTAAACCTTTACATGAAAATAGTTCTGATAAATTTTTTGATGATATAAATTTCAATGATGAATCCATAATTAGAAGTAATTTATTACCAACTAGAATTCAAAAATATATGGTATTACATTCAAAATACAACCCTACTAGTAACAAATATGCTTTTTATGATGCTGTTGATTTTATAATGGATAAGGCAAAAGTTAATGAGAAAGTAGCAGAGTTTTGTATGTACAATATGTTAGATGGTTTTTATAATACTGGTGCTACTTCCACTGATAAAATGTGGATAGAATTATGTAATTATATAATTGATGAATATTTTTTTGGAGAAGCATGTGGGGAAGTTGAGGTTAGTGATTTAATGAAGGAAAGAGCTTCTAAATTTAAAGATTTACAAATAGGAAATGTACCTCCAGATTTCACAATTAAAGATGAAAATAATAAACCTGTTAATTTAAAATCTATATGTTCAAAAAATGATTATACTATTCTTGTTTTTTGGGCTTCACATTGTACACATTGTATGTCTGAATTGCCAAGTCTAGCATCTTGGTATAAAACAAATAAAAATAAAAGAGTAGAAATTGTTTCTGTTTCTTTAGATGCAAATAAAGATAAGTGGAAAAAAACAATAGCAGATAATGGATTTAACTGGTATAATGTGAATCAATTTAAAATATATAAATCTCCTGTTTGTAAAGACTATAAGGTGAAAAAAACACCAACTGTTTTTATTTTGGATAGGTCTATGAAAATAATTGAAAAACCAAAAGATACTAGAAAAGCAGTCAATTTTTTAAACAAAAAGTTAAATTAGGGCCCTGTAGCTCAACTGGATAGAGTACCTGACTACGGATCAGGTGGTTGGAGGTTCGAATCCTTTCAGGGTCACAAGTTTCTTTTTTGCTTTTTATTCATTTCTGTTACCAGGTTTAGGCACTTATAAAGTAAAAATATTTAATTAAATGATAATGTTATATTATTTTCTTGCTTGGCTTTTTTTAGTAATAGTAGGCGCACTAATAGATGGCTTTATCACTGGCAGCCTTATCGGCATAAAAATTAACAGCAGACTATACTTATCTCCATTTCATTTATTCATTTCGTCTGTTATATATTTTTTAACATGGTTATTATTAAAATATATATGGGGCATAAGCACCACCACTGAAATAAGTATTTCAATATATTTTATTTTAGCAATTTTAATCTATAATATTTTGTATTTATGGGCGGGAACTAGGGGTCTTGCTCACAGGCGTTTTTCAGGTTTAGCTACAGTTATAGGTACAGGTGCATTTTTAATCGTCTTTTTTTTACAGTCGAATTCTAAACCAAAATTTAATAATAAATACTTATCCAAAGATAATTCTGAAATGGCTAAAAAAGATTTAAGTAAATGTGATTGTGTTGGTTTTTTTTATAGTTATATGTTTAGTTCCCTGATGGGCAATTGTATATGGATAAATCTCGATGAACAAGAAAATTCTGATTTTATAAAAAAGTATGGATATTCGTTTAATGATTGTCAGGCTTTGTGGAAAAAAATGCTCGAAAATGGTGAACTAAATAATCTAGATGATGATGGCTTTGGGCATTCGCATTGTGAAGGATTTGAAGAAAAATGGGAAACATTATTGAGTTTAAATAAATTAGATAAACCTACAGGATATGAAATTTGCTGCGATACAAACGGGAATATAATAGACTGTATATATAAATAAAAAAGCCATCTAAATTAGACTTTTCACTTTCTTTACTTAAACCACTATATTTGAATAAAATTTAGTACTATGAAAAAACTATTACTTCTTATTATTATTCCTTTTTTAAGTTTTGGACAAGAGCCATCACTTTCAACACCACTTTTAACAATTAACGATCTACTAGACTCTTATCCAAATGCAGTTGCTGGATATTATGATAATAATGGTGATATATTATTTGATGGTGGCGAGTTTGATTCTGAATCTTTGGATGTTCATAAAGTCGATCAATATCGTGCACTTTTATTTTCAGGTGAACTGTTTAATTCCAGTGCAGCAAAAGTAATATTTTGGGCTTTTCCTGACGGAAAAACAAAATTCCAGTCAGTAGAATTTGTGACTGAAAATAATGAATCTATTTTTATGTTTTATAAAGGTAAGGGGGGAAGTACTATGATGTTTGATTAATTTAAACACTATTAAATGTTGTTAAATAATTTTTTATTTTTTTTAATTTTTTTTCTTGTGAGTTGTAATTTTTCAGCAGAAAATAAAAACTTAAAAAAAATAACGAATCCTTGTGAATTTGTTGATATTAAACTAGAAATATATCAAGAAATAAATCTTTTTTATGACAAGTACTTTGAAGTTGAAAACTATAAAGAGGTTGAAATGGAAGATTTTTCTAAATTAATGAAATTGTGGCAAAAAAATGATGAAATAAATTTTCAAATTGGCCTAAATCATTTAGAAAATGAAATAAAGTCATGTGATAGTTATTTAAAAATTGATTCTTTAGAAAAAAAGATGCATTTGTAAAAAAATCTTAATTTATATTTTTATCATAAATATTTTATTAAATTCGTCAAGTATTAATAAAAATTTAAATCAAATGAATGCTAAAAAAATAGTTATGCTACTTGCTGTTATTGCAATAGCTTTTGGAATTATTTCTACTATGAATTCTGGAGATACATCTTCTACTGTTGAAGAGCCTCCTGTTGAAAATGTTACTACTACAGATGAGACTTC
>CAYSYA010000007.1:11747-42995 GCA_964435285.1 uncultured Flavobacteriales bacterium | reverse complement strand
TACTGAAGGTGATGCTACTGAAGGTGATGCTACTGAAGGTGATGCTACTGAAGGTGATGCTACTGAAGGTAGTGCTACTGAAGGTGATTCTACTGAAGGTAATAATTCTGCTGAGTAATAATCTCAATTATTTACATTAAAAATAAAAAGCCCCACATATTGGGGCTTTTTATTTGTAATTATTTTCTTAAGCAATAAAAAATGAATAATTTAGTTATATATAAGATTAACAATAAAAATTCTCAACTATGAAAAAATTTATTTTAAGTATAATTGCAGTTCTAGTATTTTCATTTTCGTTTGCTAAAGGAGAAAAGAGTATTTCAAAAAAAGAATTAACCACTAACTCTAAAAAAGCTATTGAATATTTAAAGAATGAATTAAAATTAAAAGGCGCTAAATTTGCATCTGTCGAAAAAGCTTTTACAAAATATGCAATGAATATGATTACATTGAATGAAAAAATTGATTCAAAAAATTCTAGTGCAAAGGACAATCCAGAAGCTTTAGTTGCTAATAGAAAAGCTAAATTTAAAATGATGAATAATTTTTTAAAAGAAAGAGATGAACAAGCAACAAAGGGTTTTTCAAAAAAGGATAAGGAAAAGTATCTTAAGGCTTCTAGAGTAATTCATCCTTTTACATTAAAAATTAAAGAAAGAAAAAAATAAATATTTTTTTTTAATTGAATGATAAAACCTCTAATTTTTTTAGGGGTTTTATTATTTGATTATAGTAATATAGCCAGTATATTTTTCAGGCTGGTCATGCGCTATATTATATACATCAAAAACATAGTAATATACACAATCATTAACTTTTTTAATTTGGTTTGCTTCTATATCTCTATCTGCTGAAATTCCTGAATATGGTTTCATGCTAAAAGTTGTTTTGCCATCCCACCATTGTTCTTCGTCACTTAAACCATAATCCTTTGCTAAATAAATTATTTGTCCCCATCTGTTGTAAACTGTTAGTAAACTTTCAGAGTAGTTTCCTATTGTTAAATTTTTTATCTCAAAAAAATCATTATTTCCATCATCATTTGGTGTGAAAACATTTGGGAACTCAGGCGAACAAGAAAAACCAATTTCAATTGTCGAAAAGGTGTCGCATCCAGGGTATGAAAATTCATAAATTCCATATTCAGGAACGATTACCGTAGTATTTGATTCAAATGGAGATTCAATTATTGCTTCAGTTGGTCCACTAATTTGTTCCCAAGGGCCACTTGGATCATTTCCTTGATTAAATGCGAATAAGTTTGTTTCTAGTAAACAGTCCTCATGCTCTGAAGCAATAAGTGTTGGAGCGATTGGTTCAAAAAGTAAATCAATTATATCACTACCACCACATCCTTCAAACATAAATTGATATAATCCATATTCACTAACTTGAACATTTGTAATTTCGGAATTTGGATTTTCAATTAAAACTGAACTATTAGTTGGGCCACTTATGAATGTCCATCCTTGAGGATTATCACTAAATGCCTCTAATGTAGCTTCATATGAGCAAAATATAGTTTCTTGAGGATTGATTATAGGATTTTCTGGATTAAAATTAACAGTAATACTGTTATTTAATCCACAACCAAAATATGTAAAAGTATAAGTTCCGTAATTTTCAACGCTAATTGTCGGGTTTAATGAAAAAATATCACTAATTATAACCTCACCCGGGCCTTGATAGTCCCAATATCCTGGGTCTCCAAGTATATCTACATTTAATGAAATTGGTTCTAAACATGTTGATTCAATATTCCCTGTTATTATTGGATAGGATCCAATTACGCTTACTACTTGAGAAAATACAATATCACCACATGATTCAAAACTGAAAATATAATCACCATAGCTAGATGGAGTAGCTATTGTATTTGGATTATTTGGGTTTTCTATATTCATATTTAACGGATTATCAACAATCCATGTTCCTTCAACTGATGATTGCAACTCAAAACTTGATAAACAATACACCTGATTTGGTAAGTAAAAATTATAATTTTGACTGTAGTTTATAACCACATTATCACTGGATGAACCACAATTATTAATTAAGGTCCATTGAAAAATATTTTCACCCTCTTCTAAATTAGTAACTAATGGATTTGGATCGTATATGGAGCTAAAATTTCCGTTGCCACTAATTATACTCCACTCCCCAATCATTTCACCACCTTCGTCACTAGAAATAGGTTCGTTAGCAGATAAATTTATAAAATTATCACACGTTAGATTTTGATTTTCTCCAGCTTCTGATACTGGTTCAGGACATAAATTTTCACAACTGAAATTATCAACTAAAATATATGTCGAAACTTCAGTTAAAGCATTAATTTGAAGCATTATATGGGTGTAATTATCACTTGGTGTAAATTGAATCGAGTATGAAGTCCAAACAAAGTCTGGGACATCACCTGAGCTCCAGAGTAATTCATTTTGAGGGCAGTCATTAAAACCTCCCCAGATGACAAGCTCTACAGGTGCATTTGATTCATCAGCTAAGTGTCCAGATAAATCAATAGAACAGTTGTATTGAGTGTTTTGTGCCATTGGTTGTAAGAGTTGTTGTGAAGCACCTTCTTGCCAATTTGTAGGCACGTTATGAACAAGCCCTAAATAACTATTTCCTTCAGAAGCAATAATGTCTACTCCCCAAGAACCTGGTTGTGTGTCCGGTGTTTGACCTGGCATGCAAGGAGTCCAGTTTGGGGGAGATACATTTGGTTGATTTGGTCCTTCAAATGAACCATTTTGAATTAACAAATCCTGACCTAGTGAGATTTTAATTAAAAAAAGAAAAAAAAGTATATTTTTAATCATTATTAAAAATAGTTACACTTCCAGAGTAACTTTCTTTTTGATTATGGATAACATTGAACACATCAAGAATATAATAATAAACACCTGATTTCAGTTCTTCTTCATTATATTTAGTTTTTCCGTCCCACCAATCATCATTAAGTCCATAATTAGTTACGGAAAAGACCTCATTTCCCCATCTGTTAATAATAGTCAATAAACTTGAAGAATAAATTTGTTGGTTCATATTTGGAATGTAGAAAACATCATTATTTCCATCTCCATTTGGTGTAATTGTGTTTGGAATAACTAAACCACATGAAAAACCAACACTTATTGTTGAAGTTGTGTCACAGGCTTCAAATTCAAATTCATACATTCCATAATTTGGTACTGTTATGGATGTTGAGGGTGAAAAACTGTTCTCGATTTGTACACTTTCTCCTGAAATTTGAGTCCATGGGCCTGCGTTTGCATCATTTGTATAAGCAATTAACTCGGCTGTTAAAACACAATCTTGATGATCAGGCGATATTAAATATGGTGCTTCAGGTGCAAATGTAACTGAAGTTATAGCTGAATCTCCACACCCAGAAAATTGAAATTGATAAGTACCGTACTCATTTACTGAAACATTTGTAATATATTCATTTTCATTACTAAAACTCACGTTTGAACCACTTGGTGAGCTATATATTTCCCAACCTTCAGGGTTTCCTGCACCATTAGCTGTTAAAATGGTTTCTAAACTACAAAAAATTGTGTCTTGTTGTTCTATATTTGGAGGAGATGGAGAAAAGTCTACAAAAACTGAGGCTGATTCATTACAACCATTATATATAAATTCATACATACCGTACTCTGAAACAGTTGCTGTTGTTGATGTTCCCTGAGATGAAAAGTTTACATTACCAGGACCTATTCCTTCCCATCCTTGAGGGTCACCAACTACAAATGCTTCTAAATCGGCATTAAAGTTACAAAATATAGGTTCATTAGGTGCAGATACAATTTGAGGAGAAACGCCTTGAATATTAATGTTAACACTTGTGGATGTACCACATCCGTAGTAAGTAATTGTGTAAAGACCATATTCATCTGCTGTAGCTGTTGTTGATAAAGAAACTGGGTTGCTAAATGAAATAATCCCAGGACCTTCATAACCCCAATATCCAGGGTCACCATCTACTTCTGCTTCTAAGTTGAAAGAAGAGAGACAATAAACTTGGTCAGGAAAGTCAACTATTGTAGGAGGGGATGGACTCACAGTCACTTGTTCAGAGGATGTGCCATTACATCCTTCAAAAGAGAAAGTATATGTTCCATATGCAGTTGGTGTAGCAATTGTAGTTAAATTGTTTGGATTTTCAATGATAATATTTGTGCTTGGTTCAACAGACCAAGTTCCACCACCTTCTACTGATGCATTTAAACTTATTGGGTTTAAACAATATACAACATCAGTTAAATCAATAATTGGTTCTCCATCAACAACATTAATAACTACCTGATCGGTAGATTCACCGCATTCACCAATTATAGACCATTGTAATATATTTTCACCAATTGATAAATTACTTATTTCAGATAAAGGATTATTTAACTGAGAGAATGTGCCTGTTCCACTTATTATACTCCATTGTCCTATTTCGTCTGTTTCTGGAAGGTTTGCAGATAAAGTAGTGAAATTTTCACATATTTCTTGATCTTCTCCTGCATTTGCAATTGATGATTCAGAAACGTTACTACTCGCAGTAATGTCTAAGTCCCATTCCCCAGACAATCCAATCCAAGAATCAATATACATATCAATAACTAAATAATATACGCCGGCATCAAGATTTTGAGTCCACGATGTTGATTCTTCCCATGCTACTACTTGATTTATTTGTTGGTCACAACAACTTTCTCCTAAGGTAGCATAAATTGTATTTCCAAAGAAAAACTCCTCAGAAAAATCTTGTGTTATAGTAAATGTGTAATCTCCCTGACAAGGAATGGTTATTTCAACTATTTCATCTTCGTATTCTATCCATCCACAATTTTCTCCTGCATTTTCAACATTTCCATTTGCATTTCCAGGTGCTTCTAAAAAATAATTTGGATAACATGGTCCTGGTATATTTTCACAAGTTATAAATTCATTTTCTTGCGTAAAACCCAAGCAATTTTCATTTATTCCTAAGCTACATATTGTTTGGCCTTCGGGGTCACCATCTACAGTTATTTGAAAGTCCATACAATCTACACCCCATCCACCAGCATTTTCTATTTCGAACCAACTTCCTGGAGTCCCATTAAATCCCGTAAAAACCGCTTCCCATATTCCATTAGATACCGATACATCTGCAACATTTCCTCCAACAGGTGAAGTAACCTGAGTTACATTAGTTGAAAGAATATTTATTTCATTTTCAAAGTAAAGATCAAATCCATCTTCAGAACCTCCTGTACCAATACAAATACTCAAATCGAGTGTAAATGTTCCATCATTATTGTTTGTTGATTGGTTAACTATAATTGATGGTGATGTATCACAAGCATATATTTTTGTAAAACCAAGACAAAAAAATATTGTTATAAGGGCAATAAATTTTTTTTTTAAAATCATACTGATATATTAAAATATCAACTATAAATTTAAACATTATATTTTATTAAAAAATTACCAGAAGTAAAATATTTAATTAATTATAAATTTTAATTTACTTTTGTTTAAATTATGTTTGAATTTATTTACAATATCATATGGTTTATTTTAAGAACCATTTTATTTTTATTTCCACCTGAACTTGCTCATAATTTTACTTTTTTTATCATAAAAATTTTATTTAAAACTCCTTTTGTAAAAAAAATAGAAAAATCTAGATATACTGTTAAAAATAAAAATTTAGAAAGAAGCGTTTTTGGTTTGAACTTCTCCAATCCAGTTGGTTTGGCTGCAGGATTTGATAAAAATGCTGAATTAATAAATGATTGGGATGCATTTGGATTTTCTTTTGTAGAAATTGGTACTGTTACCCCTAAGCCTCAGTATGGGAATAAAAAACCAAGATTATTTAGATTAAAAAAAGATAAAGCTTTAGTTAACCGAATGGGTTTTAATAATCAAGGTTTACACAAAGTTTTGTCTAGACTTAAAAAAAAGAAAACAAATTTGATAATAGGAGGAAATATTGGTAAAAATAAAGCAACTCCTCTAGATCAATCAGTTGATGATTACAAAATTTGTTTTAATAGTTTGTTTGATTACGTTGATTATTTTGTATTGAACATAAGTTCACCTAATACACCTCAACTTAGAGAATTACAAAAAAAAGATAAATTAGAACATTTAATTTCATCAATTCAACAGATTAATAATTTAAAGCAAAAACCTAAACCAATATTAATCAAAATATCTCCTGATTTAGAATATAAATATGTTGATGAGATTTTATTTTTAATTTCAAAATATAAAATTTCTGGAATTGTAGCTACCAACAGTACTAATTCTAGAGATAATTTAAATACAAATATTAAGAAAATTAAAAAAATAGGTCCTGGAGGATTGACAGGATTACCTATAAAAAATATGTCAACAAATATGATTAAGTATATTTATAATAAATCTTCTGGTTCAATTCCAATTATTGCAGTTGGAGGTATAATGACCGCTAGTGACGCAATAGAAAAATTAGAAGCTGGTGCATCGCTAATTCAATTATATTCAGGTTTTGTTTACGAAGGACCATTACTCATTAAAAAAATAAATAAAGAAATTTTAAAACAGAAATCAAGGCTTTAAGCTAATATTTTCATCATTTTGTTTATAGGGAAGATAAGTGATAATAAATTGTAACATTTCATCAGATGTTTTCATACTACCTTTTCCATTCCAATCAATTTTTTCAGAAATTTTTCTAGGGGGGTCAAATGGATTATCAAGATTATTTTTTGTGTTATCAAACGTCGCTTCCACAATAATTTCAGAGTTTTTAGGAATTTTTAACATATTTTCAAAAGTGTAAAAATATTGCCATCTAAAATTCCAGTCATTAATTTTTATCAAATTTATTGTGTCTTTTTTTGGAGTTATTGCGTATGATTTTATTTTTTTTCCTAGTAGGTGCATGTGAGGATTAATTGTTAAAATTGAAATGTCTTTTAGAACTTTAGTTCTAGTGGAACAACTTAGTATTTGATTAGGTTTAATAATTAGTTTGGGTTTTATTTCTTGAACACAATAGAAAGTTGTGTCAAATGAATAATAATCTTGTTTTAAACCCAAGGTTCCAAGAGTAATTTCTCTTAAATTTCTAGTAGGTGGATTTTTAGAAAAATATATTTCAAAATAAGAATTGTCAGTTGTATCCTTCGCAGAAGGACCATAGTGAAAATCATTTACAAGTATTACATTTTTTTTAGATGCTTTAAGTACCCCAATTCCGTTTGGATATGATGCTTGAATAGAACCAGGAAGGTAATTTGAAACAGATCTGCTTAATGCTGGAATGGAACCGTCATCATTAAAAAGATTTAATTTTTTGAAACAAATTGAGTCAGGAAATATTTCAGTATCAATAATTCTTTCACCTTCAAAAATATTTTTCTTTTTTTCGTCGTAACTAATTAAGTGAGCATTTACATGATGAACAATTTGCTTATTTCCAGGCACGAAATTTATTGACTCAATAAATGTGTCTTTTGGAATTTCAAACGGAAATTTCATCATTAAAAATTTATCTGAGTTGTCCCCGACAATCTTATATTCTTCGTTCATTCTTACAATAAGGTCAGGAGTTCTTTTTTTATCTTTAAAAGATATTTCTAATTCATCAAAAGCTTCATTTTTTTGTTTTAACCAATTTTGTATAATTTTTTTTTCTTTTTCAGATAATGTTTTTTCTCCTAAAAAATTAGAGAAATTTGGATCTGCAGGCCATGGCGGCATATAATCACTATTGATTACATGAGAAATCATTTTTTTTCTTTTAATGATATCTTTGTAGGACGTTAGTGAAAAGGGTGCAGGACCATTTTTGTAATGACAATTTGCACATTTTTTATAAATTAAGTTTACAGCAATTGGAGTGTTTTTTGAATTTTTATTATTCATTAACTCCTTTTCAATAAAACACCCTATTGCTTTAGTTTTAGAAATATTTGGTCTTTTATTTAATAATATTGATTCTATTGCATCTTCTAAATAGTTTTGATTTGTGTACTGTCTTGTTCTTCCAAGTTCACTAACCCAGTTATCAATCAACCCCTGATAGATCACTTTTGATTTTGAATTAATAATGAATGCTTCAGGGCATACATTTGCATTTAAAGAATTAGTTATACTAAAGTCATCATCAATTAAATACTTTGTTTTAATTTTATTTTCATTGAAGAATTTTCTTACTTCTTTATGATTATAATATGGTCCAGGTAAAAAAAATAAAAAATCAATATTCTCTGAATACTTTTCAGTTAATGAACTGATTTTATTACAGTATTGTTTAGAAATTGGACATTCTGTATCAAATGCTATTAAAACTTTAATGTCTTTATCAAAATTTTTTAGATTTTTATTTTTTATTATTTCAAGCAAGTTTTCATTGTTGTAAAAAAAATTACAACTAGCTAATTGAAAAAATAAAATGATAGAAAAAAAAGAAAAAAAATGTTTCATTTTTTTAATGAATGATTAGTAATTTGTTCTTTAAGAATCTTGATGTCAATATTTGTTTTCATTTTTCCATTTTCAAAGAAGCTTATATTACCGTTTTGTTCAGAGACAGTTATTGCTAAACAATCGTATTGTTCTGTTACTCCTAAGGCTGCTTTGTGTCTCATTCCCATCTCTGTTGGTATTGTATTTTTTTCACTAATTGGTAAAACACATCTTGCACCAATTATTTTTTTGTTAATTATAATAATTGCACCGTCATGTAAAGGGGCATTTTTATAAAAAATACTTTCTATCATTATTTGAGATAAATTACTTGAAATAATTCTTCCAGTCTTTATCAACAAGTCAAGATTGTCGTTTCTTTCAATAATAATAATTGCTCCAGTTTTTGATTTTGACATATTTTCGCAGGCTTTACAAATATCATCAACATTAATTTCATTTAAAAAATTTTCATTTTTATTAGATTTAAAAAATAAGTTTTTGTTTTTGAAAATATTTTTTCCAATGAGTACAAGAAAACGTCTAATTTCTTGTTGAAAAACTATGATTAAGGCTAAAACTCCAACACTTATAAACTGTCCAAGAATTTCACTTAAAAGACTCATTTCTAATGCGGAAAATATTTTCCACAATATATAGACAAGTGCCATTCCGATAAAAATATTTATGGCTGCGCTACCTTTAAGTATTTTATATAATTGAAAAATTAAAATACTAACAAGTGTAATATCAATAAAATCAAATATGTTAAAATCTAAAAAAAACATTATTTATTTTCTTTAATTAAATTAATCATTTTTATAATTTCTTTTGCTTCCTTTACATCATGAACTCTTAGTATATTAACTCCTTTTAAAACACAAATAGTATTCAAAATAGTAGTACTATTAAGACTTTCCTCAGGAGAAGAGTTTAATGTTTTGTATATCATGGATTTTCTTGATAAACCGACTAATATATATTTGTTAATCTTTTTTAAATCATCAATTAAATTAATCATTTTAAAATTTTGCTCAATACTTTTTCCAAATCCGAAGCCAGGGTCAATTATTAATTTTTTAAAACCAGCTTTATTGAATTTTTTTGTTTTGTTAATAAAAAACTTTAATAAATTAGATTTAAAATTATTTATCATAATTTTTTTTTGCATGTTTAAAGGGTTTCCATTCATATGCATTGCTACGTAAGTAATATTATTTGTAACAATAAAATCTATCATTGAAGAATCGTATTCTCCGGCATAAATATCGTTAATTATTGAAGCTCCAATGTTTATTGACTTCTCAGCAATTTCTCTTCTGTATGTATCAACAGAAATAGTTAAGTTAGGGAATAGTTTTGTTAATTCTTTTAACACAGGAAAAAGTCTTTTTTTTTCATCAGATATTGTTATTTCTTTTGAAAATGGCTTTGATGTAAATGCTCCAACATCAATAATATCAACCCCCTCATTGACCATTTTTTTAGCTTGTGATATTGCATTTTTAATAGATGAAAACTTACCGCCATCATAAAATGAGTCAGGTGTCACGTTTAGTATTCCCATGATAAGAGGGTTTTTTACTGAAAGTATATTTTTTTTTACTTTTTTAGGCATATTATTTTCATTATTAAGCTTAAATTTATAAATAGTTTTAATTATAATTATAAAAATGATAACTACATCCAATTATTTTGACATAATTATTAATGATTGTTTAGATATTTTTAGAAAAAAAATGCATGATTACGGTAGTGCATGGAGAATTTTAAGATTAAAATCCCTTACTGATCAAATTTTTATAAAAGCACAAAGAATTAGAAGTATAGATGATAAAGGCGTTCAAAAAATTAATGAAAGTATTGATGCGGAATTTATGGGGATTTTAAATTATTCAATTATTGCATTAATTCAATTAAATAAGTCATCTACTCTTCAGCCAGACATGGGTTTGGATGAGTCGGTTTTAGAGTATAAGAAACACTCAACAATAATTAAAAATTTAATGGAACAAAAAAATCATGATTATGGTGAGGCTTGGAAAGAAATGAGAATTAGCTCATTCACTGACCTGATTCTTCAAAAATTACATAGAATTAAACAAATTGAAGATAATGATGGTGAAACGATTATGTCTGAAGGTATAGATGCTAATTATCATGATATTGTTAATTATTCAATATTTGCTTTAATTCAATTAAGAGAAAAAAAATGATAAAAAATATTATAGTTAGGGCTTTAATTTCTTCTTTTTTTAGGACTATTGTTGGAGCCACATTTATTGTTTCAGGTATTATAAAAGCTAATGACTCCATTGGCTTTTCATATAAATTAGAGGAGTATTTTCAAGATGGTGCACTAGCATATAGAATGCATGAAATTTTTGGATGGAATTCTTTTTCTTTAGAATGGCTAATTCCCTATGTGTTGCAACTTGCTATTTTTATTTGTGTTTTTGAAATTATTTTAGGCTTCGCTTTAATTGTTAAGGCGAAAATAAAGATGTCTCTTTTTTTTACTTTTTCGATGCTAATTTTTTTCACCTTCTTGACTTTACATACTGCAACTTGTGTTCCTGGAGAAACTTCATCTGGAATTCCTATTCAATGCGTTGATGATTGTGGTTGTTTTGGTGATGCAATGAAAGATTCAATTGGAAGGAGTTTAACTCCTTGGGAATCATTCATTAAAGACATATTGTTAATTATATTTTCAATACCAATTTTGATTTTAGATAGAAAAAAAGGTCTTAACTCATTGTTTCAAGATATTCCATCAATAATTTTCTCTAGTATTTTTACTTTGATTTGGTGTTTTATTTTCTCATGGTATTTCCCTTTTTTATTTTTAATTATTTTATTTTCAGTTTATTTTTTGATAAAGAAATATTATAGTTACAGCTCTGTAATAATTTCATTTACAGCACTTTTATCGTTCTTATTTGTCTCACATACGTTAAACAACTTACCTGTTATGGATTACAGACCCTATAAAGTTGGATTTAATTTTAAGTCAAACTTTGATTCATCTTATGAAGAGGTCAAAATAAATGAAACTACGAGCTTAAGTATTTACGATAGTCAGGATAATAATTTTACAAATGAATTTGTAAATTACCCCTCTGTCATCGTTTCATCATCTTACAAATTTAATGAGTTTTCTAAAAAACCGTTTATGAAGATAAAAAGCTTGTTTTATGACGCTAAAAAAAATGATATCAAAGTAATGCAAATATGTGACTATTTTGATATGCCAAAGGTTAAAGAAGCTGTCGGAGAAGATAGTGTTTATTATTATTCTGACTCTGATATTGGAAAAATCATAATAAGATCAGATCCTGGTATTTTATTATTTAAAAATGGTGTTATAATTAAAAAATGGCATCATAATGACATTCCAACAATTGATGAGATAAATGAATTATTAAAATAATTTATTTTGTTTAAATTTCTATTTAGAAAAGCATCTCATAGTTTTTTAGTTATTCTAGGTATTATTTCTGTTATTTTCATTTTATTTAACATCATTCCAGCAGATCCTGCAAAGATGATGTTAGGAGATAGAGACGATATAATTCAACTAGAAAATATTAGAAAAAAATATAATTTAGATAAACCTATTTTAAATAGATATTTTTTGTATTTAAATGATTTATCTTTTATTTCAATTCATTCTAAGGAAAATGAAAAATTTAAAATTTATAGAAGTAAAAAAATATTTGAAACAACTAACAAGATAGTTTTAATTAAGCGACCATATTTGGGAGAATCCTTTTATTTCAAAGAAAAAGAAGTGCTGGAAATTATATTGGATGTTTTTCCTAACACTGTTGTTTTGGCTTTTTTATCAATTTTATTTGCTGTTTGTATTTCAATTCCAATTGGAATTATTTGTGCGGTCAGAAAGAATAGTTTTTTTGATAAATTTTGTATTTTTTTTAGCTCCTTAGGTATGTCATTACCCTCTTTTTTTTCTGCTATTTTAGTCATGTGGTTATTTGCATATAAACTCAACTGGTTGACAAATTTAAATGTAGTTGGAAGTTTGTATGAAATTGACGATTTAGGTAGAGGAGAGTATATTAAAATTAAAAATTTAATTCTTCCAGTTTTTACATTAGGAATTAGACCCATTGCTGTAATTATGAGTTTGACAAGAAATTCACTCTTAGATACTCTTTCTTCAGATTTTATAAGGACTGCTAGGTCCAAAGGCCTTTCTGATAAACGAGTTATTATTGTCCATGCTTTAAGAAATTCTTTAACTTCTGTCTTAACAACTGCTTCTGGTTGGTTCGCTTCTATGTTATCTGGTGCTGTTTTTGTTGAGTACATATTTGGTTGGAATGGGATAGGTAAATTATTAGTGGATTCCATAAATAATATGGACTTCCCATTAGTTATGGGTTTGATATTATTTATAGGTGTGTGTTTTGTTTTTATTAATATATTAGTAGATATAATTTATAATTGGCTTGATCCAAGAATTAAAATTTAGTGATATGATTATTGTTGGGAATTGGAAAATGAACAAGGACGTTAAAGAGTCTAACCACTTTTTAGATTCCTTTATTTCTAATATGAAATGGTATAAACAAAATAATTTAAGATTGTTTTTATCTCCACCATATCCTTTAGTAAATGATATTAAAAATAAAATTTTAGAAAAAAAGTTTCATTTTGAATTAGGTTTATGTGCTCAAAATTGTCACAATAAAAATTTTGGATCTCACACTGGAGAAGTATCTGCAAAAATATTAAAATCTGTAGGTTTTTCATCTGTCATCATTGGTCATTCAGAAAGGAGAAAATCTTTCAATGAAACAAATGAAATTTTGTTAGAAAAAATTTTAAGGTGTTTTGAAAATAATTTATTGCCAATATTTTGTGTTGGGGAAACTTTAGCTGAGAGACAAAAAGGGGATCAATATAAAATTATAGAAAATCAGATTTCTATTTTAAAACCATATTCAAATAAAAATAATATCGTTGTTGCTTATGAACCAGTTTGGGCTATTGGCAGTGGTAAAACACCAACAAATGAAGAAATAAACGATATTCATTTATTTATTAAAAAAAATCTTCCAAATACTAGTGTATTGTATGGTGGTAGTTTAAATGAAAAAAATGCAAAGGATATTCTACCAATTTCAAATGTTGATGGTGGTTTAGTTGGTGGAGCCTCTCTTGATTACTCTAAATTTACATCAATCATTAAGGTAGCTAATGAAATTTGTTGAGTTTTTTTTTGATTTACAATCAATTTCTGAAGAAGAAAATGAAATTTTAATTGCACAGTTATTTGATTTAGGCTTTGATAGCTTTGAAGATGCTGAAAACTATTTAAAAGGCTATATTTTAGTCGAAAAAGTAGATGATAATTTATTTCAAAACATTAAAAATAATCTACTAATTAAAAATTTAAATTTTAAATATAAAAACTTAGAAAATAAAAACTGGAATAGTTTTTGGGAATCAAATTTTAAACCAGTTTTTTTTGAGTCAGGTGTAATAAGGACTTCATTTCATAAAATCAAAAAAAAAATAGAATATGATATAATTATTAACCCAAAAATGTCATTTGGAACTGGTCATCATGAAACTACAAGATTAATGATTAAGGCTATGTTTTTATTAGACCTAAAACCAAGTTATGTTTTAGATTTTGGATGTGGGACTGCTATATTGTCAGTTTTGTCTGAAAAAATATGGAATTCTAATGTTTTAGCTCTTGATAATGATAAGTGGGCTTTAAATAATTCTTTAGAAAATATAAATTTAAATAATTGTAAAAATATTAAAGTTGTTAGTTCAGATTTAAAAGAAATTATATTAGACAAACAATTTGATTTAATATTAGCAAATATTAATACTAATGTTTTACTAGATTATTTTAAAAGAATGAAAGATCTATTAATAAATGAAGGTTATTTGATTTTAAGTGGGTTTTATTCTTTAGATTTATCAAAAATAAATAAGGCAGGTCATTTATATGGCTTCAAATTAATCAACAAAATTGAAGATAAAGATTGGCAATGTGTAATTTATCAAAATATAAGTTAATATTTTTTATTTCTCTATTATTTGGATTTTATCAATTTAGCTTTTCTTATAACAATCCTATTTTCAAAGATTTAAAATACATATACAACTCTGAAAACAAAAAAACTTGTAAAGTATTTATTAAAAATTTTAAGAAAAAATTATTTACAGAAAAGGAAAGGTCTTTAATATCTCATTTAGTCTCAGATTTTGAAGCTAGAGATTTAAGTTCATATGATGCTTTCATAAATTTTTTTTCATTTTCAAATATATTGGTAAATGATAAATCTGGTTTTTTTGAAAATTGGTTGATTTCCTTGAAAAATTCAATTTCATCAATGTCTAATTATGATTTAGAAAATATCTTATTTTCCAGTAATAATTTTATTAAAAATTCTGTTCTTTCTGAAAACAATAAATTTAAATGGTCTTTTGTTGGCACTTTTGATTCTTTTGCTGGTGATACATTAATTTTTTATTTAAGTTTAGACTCTTTAATTTTATCTAATCGAAATAATGAGATCATTATTAATGAAGTCGAGGGCAAATTTGATTTACAAAAAAATATTTTTCATGTAAATAAGGGTTTTATTGATAGTGATAGATTTGGCTTTAAAAAAGATCAAATTAAAATTATATTAAAAGAATTTGTAATTGATTTAAATTCTAGATTCATTGAAGTAGAAAATGCTACTCTAAAAAATAATATTTATTTTAAACAAGAGATAGGTGGAAGTTTTTCAGATTATCTATCTAGTGTTCGTAGGGAAAAAAAATTCCCTAAATTCCAATCTCTTAGAGATGATTACAAATTAAATTTTTTTAATGGTTTTCATTGTGTTGGGGCCGTGAACATAGAAAAAAATATTTTTTCAATAAAAAAGTTTAATGCTCCCTTAAAATTTTCAATATCAAATAAATACTTAAAAGCTGATTTTGTTTCTGATGATTTAAAAATTAAAGAATCATCTTTTTCCTCCAACAATGTTAATTCTAAATTTTATTTTACTAATGGTGACTCAATTTTTCATCCTCTGATGAAATTTCGTTTTGACGAGTTAACCAATAATATTTACTTAAGAAAGTATGATTATTCTTACTTGTACCACAAACCAATATTAAATTCATTTCATGGTTTAAATGTTTACACAGATTTTTTAAGAGTTAATTTAAAAAATAGTACTGCGGCTTTTGTTCATTATCCTTCAAAATTACAAAAGAGTGTTTTGATAGAATCAATTGATTATTATGATGACAAAAGATATAATGATTTGGGTGTAGATAGTGAAATAAACTTACTATTAAGATTGGTTAAATTTTCTGAAAAATATCAATTAAGAAATAATATACCAATAGAAATATTTTCCAAAGAACTTGATATTAGTGCACCTGAGGCTGTTAGTATTTTAAACAAGTTAGAGATTTTTGATTTTATAAGTTTTAACAATTATTTAAATGAATTTGACATCAAGCAAAGAGCAATTTTATATTTTAAATCAAAAAATGGGGACTATGATTTTGATTCATTTCAACTAGAAGCTTCATGTTTTTTAGATGACACTATATCCTTGGTTAATTTTAAAGAAAACAAAATGGATGTTTTTAATGTCCTAGATATAAAAATAACAAATCAACATAATTATTTTATAGATTTAAGAACTAAAAATATTTCTTTTTTTGATGATCGTTCATTTTCTATGAATGCAAGATTAAATTTTGGAAATTTTTTGTTTACTGGAAATAATATTGTTTTTAATTATGATGAATTTTGTTTTTCTTTCCCAAACGAATCAACTTGTGGAGTTTTCAATAATAATCTAAAAAGTAAAAATAAATTTTTAGAAAATATTTTTTTCAAAGGGGGTTTGATACAACTTGATAGTGTTGATAATAAATCTGGTAAGTATAATATTTATGATTTTCCTAGATTTCACTTACCTAAAGAAAATTATATTTCTTTCTCTAATCAAGAACCTAAATTGGTTTTAAATAAAGTTGTTATACCTTTTCTAGATGAAATTGCAATACCAAATTTAAATTTTGAAGGCTATTTGTTAATGAAGAATAAATTTAACAATTTGAGTGGACAAGTTAATCTTGATCCTGTGTCTGGTTTTCAGTTTAAATCTTATATAAAAAATCTAAAACTTTACGACGAATTTTCATGTACTGGTAAATTAAATTTAAATAAAGAAAGTTTATTTATCTCTCCTGGCTCTTTTTCAAATACAAATATTTCATATTCTTCTGATACAATTTATATAAATTCTAATTATTCGTATGCAAAAAAAGGAGAATTCAAGGATTTAAATTCAATCTTAATTTCTCCATCTTGTTCTTTCAGTTATAATTATATTGATTCAAGTATGGTTTTTAGCCCAATAAATAATAACCAATTCAAATTTCATGATTTTAATTTTTCAGGTTTTGTAAATTATGATTTTTCAAAAAAAATTAATTTAATTAGTGGAAAAGGAAAATTATTTGATAATAGCGTTATAATTGATTCCGAATATTTTTCCTTTAGTAAAAATTCATTTACCTCAGGAAACGCTTCTTTTGAGTATGTTAGTAATAAGCTTAGTAATTTTTTAGCTAAAGGTGTTAGTATTGAGTGGTCTAAAAAAAATAATAATTTTTTAATTATAAAGGGAGATTTGGATTTTTTTCTTCCCACACTTAAGGCTAATTTAAATTTTGATTTAGTATCATTAGATGCAAACAATAAAAATTTATTTTTTTCAAATATATCAGATGAAAAAAACACTATTTTCTCGATTAAAAACTATTTGAAATGTTCAATTTCTAATTATAATTTTAATTTAGTGTCTAATGAGTCTATTTTAAATTGTAATAATTCTTTTTTTCTCAGTAATTACTTAGTTTTTCCAAAAAGTGGTTTTTTGGAGCTAAATTCTATTGGTGAGTTAAAACCTTTCATTGCTAGTTTAATTGAAAAAAAGAAACTAGGAAAAAATGAAATATTTAAAAATAAATTAGTTTCTTTTGACAGAAAAACTACAACTTTTTCAATACAGTAATTTTAGTACAATAATATTGTTTAAATAAGGTCAAAAATTGTAACTTTGTTCTCTTGTAGTACCCTGTAACATTTAATTAATTTTATTTAATTGTTTTGTATAGAAAATTATTAACATTATTATTTTGTGTTTTTTTTACTTTAACAAGTAAATCTCAAAACTGTGGAATAAGTGTTGTTCCTGATATTACAGTTTCATGTGAGGGTATATCAACTGTAACAGTTTCTGTAGGTTCCTCTAATATAGCTGATTTAAATAATGCTAATTACTACATTATTTTACCTTCGTCTACCAACCCCGTTTTGATTACAGATTTTTTTGTCAATGATAATGATGTTACTGTTATTATTCCATCTAGCTTAACAAGTGAAATTGGAGAATACACCTTCTCAGTTTCAACTGTCAATTCTGAATCAGGGAGCTGCTTTATTCCTGATGTTAATTTTTCAATTTTAGAACAAGCTGAACTTACTTTGGATTATGTAATATCTAATCCGCAATGCCCATCTGCTGATGGTTTTTTTTCTGGTTCCTTAGATGGTCCTAGTGGAATTTATAATATTTATTTCGACGGAGAGCTTACTTTGGAGACAAGCTTGGGTATTAATGAAATAAATTTTGAGATTCCTTTTAGTATTCCTACTCCTAGTAGCCATACAATTGCTATCAGTAATTTTTCGAATTTACAAGCCGGTGATCAAATTGGTATATTTTTTAACTCAAACGATGGTTTTGTTTGTTCTGGATTAACTACACTTTCTAACACTGATGTTAGTTCTCCTACGTTTGCTATTGCAGCATGGGGAGATGATCCAAGCACTAACTCTGTTCAAGATGGGTTTCAAGAAGGAGATGAATTTGTCTTTTTAGTTAAGAAAACAGATGGTACTGTTTATGATGTAGATTTATCTTATGCTCCAGCAGGTACCATGACCGCAACTAATACTAGTGATTTTGATGAAAATGGTATCTCTGTTATTACAAGCTTTAATGTTTCTGATCCTTTTGCTGAATCATTTGATATTAATCTTTCTCCTGGAACATATTTATTAGAAATTTTTAATTCATCAGGTTGTTTAGTTTTTGAAGATTCAGGAGTTGAAATTTCAGAACCTAGTGAAGTTTCGATTTTAGCTGATTCCTTTAATTCAACTTGTGAATTTTCTCAAGATGGCACACTTGACTTTGATATTATAGGAGGTTCAGGAGAATATTTAGTCAGTTTATATGGTCCAAGTGGATTTGCAGTTGTTAATACAGAAACTCAATTTTTTGAAAATTTATTTCCTGGAGATTATTTTCTCATAGTTACAGATATAGGTTGCTCTGTTGCTTACAGTCCACAAACTTTTCAAGTTTCTTCAAATGAATTCATTGAATCAACATTATTAAGTCAAAACTATGATTGTGTAACTCAATCTTTCAGTAATGTTTTTGAAGTTTTAGGTCAAAATATTAGTTTTCCTGTTTCAGTTGATGTTGTAGATTTTTTCACTAATCAAGTAATTTCATCCTTTACTTCCACTGAAAATTTAATTACAATTAATGGTTTAGAATCTGGTTTATATTCTCTTCAAATTTCATCTAACAATGGATGTGTACCTAGCCAATCTGAAACTTTCTTTGTTGATGATTCAAATCCTTTAATCATTTCTTCTTCTTCAATTCCTAGTAATTCAACTATATACTCGGGATTTGATGTTTCTTGTTCTGGAGCATCTGATGCATTCATTGATATAACAGTTGAAGGTGGATTTGGAAATTATTCTTTCCAGTGGTCAAACGGGTCAACTTCTGAAGATCTATCAAATATTTCAGCTGGTAGTTACTCAGTTATTGTTACCGATCAAAATAATTGTTCAGTAACTCAAGATTTTATTTTAAATGAACCTGGATTATTAAACATTGAAGCTGAAATATCTAATTTTAATGGTTATGGAGTATCATGTAATGGTCAATCTGATGGTTTTATAAATTTAAATGTATCAGAAGGTACAGGTGTTTATAATTTTGAATGGTCAAATGGAGCAACATCCCAAAGCATTTCTGAAATTTCTGCTGGCTTTTACTCTGTTATTATTTCTGACAATAATAATTGTTCACAGGAATTTCAATTTGAAATAACAGAACCAAGTCCATTAGAGATAACTTCAAATTTAAGTTCGTACAATAGTTATGGGGTAAGTGCTTCAGGAGCTAATGACGGCTCAATTGATATATCAGTTCAAGGAGGAACTGGTTTTTATAATTATAATTGGTCCAATGGAGAAGTGACTCAGGATTTAATTAATTTAACAGCAGGCTCATACACCTTAACTTTAACTGATTCAAATAACTGTCTGGTATTAACAGAAACATTTCAAATTACAGAACCTGGTTCAATAGATCTTAATGTCTCTACTCCTTTTCAGGGATGGGATTTTGATTTTGGTTTTGAAACTAATACTAGCTGTTATGGTGCTAATGATGCTCTCATTAACTTATCAGTTTCTGGTGGAGTTTCACCTTATAATTTTTCTTGGACCAATCAAGAAGGAATTATTGTTGGAACAGACCAAAATATTGATAATATAGGCGCAGGATTGTATTATGTAGAGGTGACAGACCAAAATAGTATTTCAGCTTTTTTAGGTCCTATAGAAATAACAGAGCCAAGTCCTTTCATTGTTAGTTACGAATATAGTCCTCCATCATGTGGAGAAGACATAGCAGAATTTACTATTTTAGAAATAAATGGTTCTACTGATCCATCTAATGAGGAAAATTTTGAAGACCCTAATGCAGAAAATGGATGGTATTATGCATTTGAGCTTTATTATGAAAATAATTTCATCAACTGGGCATTTAATAATGAGCTTCCTTTAACTTTTCAATTTGATCCTACTTTTTATGGGGATGGTACATATACCATGTTAATTTCTCATATTGCTGCAGGATTTGATAATCCTGATATTTGTAGTCAGTCATATTCATTTGAAGTAATTAATAATTCTTCTTTAGAAATTTTATCTGAAACAACTTCTAATACGTCATGCGGTGAAGAAAATGGATTTATTGAAGTTCAGGTTGATGGTTCTGCACCATATGATTTTATTTTAACAGATGATAACGATAATGTTGTTTTTGAAGATTTAGATAATAGTTCTGGGTTTATACAAATTAATAATTTGTCTGCCGGAGATTATGATTTATTAGTTTTAGACTTTGGTGGTGATATTTCTTGTGAAGTTGAATCTTCATATAATATCTCTTCTTCAGAGGGATTAATTATTGACCAAGTTTTAGTTGAAAGCTCTTGTATTGAAACTAGCACTGGTTCAATTTCTGTCTCTGTTAGTGGTGGAAATGGTGATTACACATACCAATGGTTCGATGACACTAATAACAATCAAATATTTGACCCATTATTTGACCAGATAGTACCAGGTGGCTTATCTACTGTTAATGGTTTATCTAGTGGTGATTATTTTGTTCAAATAATTGATTCTAGTGGTTGTGAAATTATCTCTTCACCAATTTTTGTAGACAATATTTCCATATTATTTGCAACAATTAATACAGAAAATAGTGTACTTGGTGTCTGCTCTGAAGACCCAATTGGTTCAATTGATATCGAACCTTCCGGAGGTCAAGTTTTTCCTGATGGGAATTATGTTTACGCTTGGTCAGCATCAAATGGTGGAATTATTCCATCTGGACAAGTATCTAATCAAGATTTGACTGGTTTAAGTCCAGGAGATTACACTTTAACTTTGTTTGATGCTAGTGGTTGTTCTCCTTATCAAGAAACATTCTTTATTTCTTCTCTTGATGAAATAAGTGTTGAAATTAATGTTGTTGAAGAAGTTATTTGTTATGGCGATGAAGCTGTTTTTGAATATTTGATAACAGGTGAGGGGATATTTGACATAGTCATAAATAATGGAACTGAAATCATTTATGAAGAAACTGTAGTTAATGGTGATGCAGGCTCATTAGATTTTTCTAACCCAGATGAAGCATGCGCAACAAATAACTCTATTGCTGTTCCAGCTTCAATGACAACAAATTTAGAAATAGGGGATCAAATTGGTTTGTTTTATGTTGATGAATCAGGTTCTTATGTTGCTTCCAATATAATTACTTGGACTGAGGTTACCAACTCATTAGTTGGATGTGGTGATGATGCATTAACTCCAGGAGTTTTAGAGGGTTTTCAAAGTGGTGATGAAATGGTTTTTCTTGCTTTAAAACCTGATGGCACTATTTATAACTTATCTGTATCTTTTCAAGATCTTCCTGGATTTGAATCTGTTTACGTCCCCAATGGACTATCTGCTATTAGTTCACTTATTACTACTTCTGTATATACACAGGCAGACCCAACTCAAATTGTTATTACAGAACCAGTTAATGGAACTTATACATTTAATTTGTCTAATGCCAACTGTGTTTATTCTACAGAGTTTGAAGTTGTTGTTCCTGAAAATCCAATTAGTACAACTTTAGAAGGTAATCAAACTAGCGACTTTGATGGATTTTCTGTAAGTTGTAATGGCACCTTTAATGGTGAAATATTTACAGAAATAATAGGTGGAATTGAACCCTATTCATTTTCATGGAATGGACCTAATAATTTTACTAGTTCAGATGAAAATTTATCTTTTTTATTTGCTGGGGACTATAATCTGACTATCACAGATGCTTTAGGATGTGAATTTGACACTACATTTGTAATTACTGAACCTGATCCTTTACAAATTTCAGTGTTGAATTTAGATTTACCTTCATGTAGTTCAGAAACTAATGGTTCTATAGAAATAAATATTGAGGGTGGTGTAGGTGAATACTCTATTGTTTGGTTGAATGAAAATTCTGAAGTTGTAGGATTAGAAAGTAATTTAACAGATGTTCCTTATGGTGTTTATACTGTTTTTGTAACAGATGAAAATTATGATGAAGGTGATGCTTTGACTTTTTGTAGTGAATCAAATTTAACTATTGAGATTCCAGAATTGTTACCTTTGGAAATTACAGAACTTATTACTTCTGACTACGGTGGTTATGGGGTACAATGTTTTGGTGAAGAAAATGGATTTATTTCAATTTCAGTTGTTGGCGGCACACCCCCTTATTCTTATTCTTGGTTCAATGAAGATAATGAACAAATTAATGATACTTCTAGTCCAAATATATCAAATTTGCCTGCCGGTACTTACACCGTTACTGTAACTGATCAGAATTTTGATACTGCAGTTAATAATATTGGTCAAGGATGCGATGTAACTCAAACAATTATTTTAACTGAACCTCTTGAACTTCAATTTTCAGATGTAACTATTTCAGATTATGATGGATTTGGTGTTACATGTGGTGGAGAACAAGACGGATTCATAGATATTTCAGTTTCAGGTGGTGTTGGTAATTATACATTTCTTTGGTCAAATAATGAGACATCTGAGGATATTTATAATTTAGGTTCAGATACATATTCAGTTACAGTTACAGATGAAAATTCCTGTTCTATCTCTTTAGACTTTGAACTTTTTGAGTCAGAGCCAATACAAATTTCTGCTATTTACTCTGACTACTCAGGCTACGGTATTTCATGTAACTCTGAAACTGATGGTTTTATAGATTTAACTGTTTCTGGTGGCTCTGGTGTTTACGTATTTGATTGGTCAAATGGTTCAATTGATGAAGATATAAACAACTTACAGTCAGGCGAATATACTGTTTTAGTTACTGACTCAAATGGTTGTGAGGCTACAGCAACGTATATTTTAAATCAACCAGATCCATTAGTTGTTACTGCAGATATTACTGAAATATCTTGTTTTGGTGGAGAAGGTGATATAATTTTAAATTGGTCTGGGGGTGTGCCATTTCCAGCAGGTTCACCATATCAGTTTATTCAACCAACTGGTGTTGATCCCGACGGTGCAAATACAGCAATTACAATTGCAAATTCTGCTTTAGGTCCAAATGGCCAAACAGGCTATTTCACTGAAATAGCAACTGATTTAAATGGTTGCTCTGTTCAGTTTGAAGTTTATATGACTCAACCTGAAGAAATTTCTTTTTCTTATACTTCTTCAGACTATAGTGGTTTCAATCTTTCTTGTTTTGGTGGTTCAGATGGTTTTATTGAAGCTTCTTCCCAAGGCTTATTTCCACCTTTTTCATATTCATGGACTGGTCCTAATGGTTTTTCTGCAAATACTTCTTTAATTGAAAATCTAATTGCTGGTGAGTATAATTTAGTCATTGAAGATAATAACGGATGTCAGGTTTCAGAATCAATTCTATTAACTGAACCAAATGAAATCCTTATAACTTCAACTTCTTCAACAACTCAATTTAGTGGTTTTGGAGTTTCTTGTAACAATGCGTCGGATGGTTGGATTAATTTATCTGTCATTGGTGGAACTGATGAGTATTTTTATTCATGGACTGGCCCAAATGGTTTTACTAGTACAAGTCCTGGTATTTCTAACTTAGAGCCTGGTAATTATTTTATACAAATAACAGATTCTAATAATTTGTGTGTTGCTTATGAAAATATTTTTTTACCAAATCCTGAACCTGTTAATTTATCATTCAGTGTTTCTGACATAAATTCGGACGGTGAAAGTAATGATTATAATGGTTATAGTGTAAGTTGCAATGGTGGAAATGATGGGGCCATTGGTGTTTTTATTTCTGGTGGATCAGGTAATTATATTTTTACTTTAAATAATGAAAGTAATGGTGAGCAAATTGTTGAATCTGTGTTATTTGAACAAGACCCAATTAATAATTTACCACAGGTTTTTTATACATTTGAAAACCTTTTTGTTGGTGAGTATACTGTATATGTTCAAGACTTAAATTCTTGTTCCATTACAACAGAAATCATAAGTTTAATTGAACCAGATGAAATAAGAGTTGATTTATTAGAAGTAACTGATGCTTCTTGTTTTGGATACAATGACGGCTCATTTAATGTTGATATAGATGGTGGTCTGGGGCCATTCTCCTATACTGTTTCATC
This sequence comes from uncultured Flavobacteriales bacterium, assembly GCA_964435285.1. Classification (GTDB taxonomy): domain Bacteria; phylum Bacteroidota; class Bacteroidia; order Flavobacteriales; family TMED113. Next base: position 18,455 of record CAYSYA010000007.1, on the reverse strand, counting down.
TAGTTCAGGAGATGTTTTAATTGATGAATTATATACTACAGAAACAAATATTTCTTTTTCAGATGTTTTTTCTGATAATTATTTGTTGACATTTTCAGATTTTAATGATTGTGTATTTGAGTTAATTATTCCTGTTGGTTCCCCTCCTGAAATATTAACAAATGTTAGTATACAAGAAACAAGTTGTTTTAGTAATGGGGATGGTGCAGTAGAGTTAGAAGTTTATGGTGGTGTATCTCCTTACAGTATTTTATTTTTTAATTCTTCAGATTCGTTAATATCATCTTCTTTTCAGTCTGAATATTTATTCATCGATAGTCTTTTCCAAGGAGAATATAGAGTTCAAGTGACTGACTCAATAAGTTGTTTTAATGATTTTATTTTTGAGGTTGGTGGGCCACCTTCTTTTGAAATTAATTATGAAATTGTTGAACCTACTTGTTCTTTTTCATTTGACGGTTCAATTTTATTAGACGTCCAGGGAGGGTTAGAGCCTTACACTGTCACCTCTCCTCAACTTGAGGAAGAATATAACACTGAAATAGAGTCGATAATGACAGGATTATATGACTTAACAATTATAGATTTTGAGGGTTGTCAAGGAGCTGTTACAATTGACTTAGGGGTAATTGAAGATGATTGTTTTGAAATACCGTCTGGTTTTACTCCAAATGGTGATGGTTTCAATGATACTTGGGTAGTAGGCGGAGCTGAATATTTAATTAATGCTAATGTTCAAATATTTAATCGTTGGGGACAGAGAGTTTTTTACTCTCAAAGAAATCAAGAATATTGGGACGGATATTATCATAATAAACCACTTCCAATTGCTGATTACTATTATATAATTGAACCTGTAAATGGACAGGTGATTACTGGAAGAGTAACAATAAAAAGATAAAAATTAAATGAGTAATTTGAAAAAAATATCAATATTCTTAATTTTCTTTTGTTTTATTCATGAAGCAAACTCTCAATGTATTCAAAAAGATGCATTAGTTGCCTCTCCTCCTCCAATGTCTGATCCTTTCACAGGTGGAAATCCTACATATTTTCCTGGTCAAGTGATTGAATTTTGTTATACAGTTGAGAGTTACAACGGAGCCTCTGCTGACAACAATAATAATTGGATGCATGGTATTGTTCCTTTATTTGGCCCTGGTTGGGACCAAAGTACATTGGTACCAGTTAATCAACCGCAATCAGTTAATCAAAATGGAGAGTGGATTTGGACCGATAATGTAATTGGAGTTAACAGTGGAAATCTCGTAGTTGAACCTGGATGGTGGTATGATGATAGTTCAGGTGGTGGTGCTTTAAATGGAGACCCAGGTGATAATTACGGAGATGGAGGGTCTGGTTCTTGGACTTTTTGTTGGCAAATTACTGTTTCTGAGTGTCCGCCAGCGGATAATGGTGCTAGTTTGATTATGGAAGTGACTAATTATTCTGACGGTGAAATGGGTAGTTATACTCAAGAAGGTTGTGAAGATGACCCATCTTCATTTTTTTATGCTAATTTAAATTGTCCAACGTGTGATGAAACTGATTTAACAGTGGTCCAGCCAACCTGTCAAACACCGGAGGGTTTAGCATTTGTAACACCAGATGGGGAAGGGCCTTGGAATTTAACTTGGCTAGATCCCTTTGGAAACATTGCGGCTGTAAATAATAATATAACTGGTCCATTTAGCTTAACAGGTCTTTCTCCAAATGATTATTATGTAATTGTTGAAGATACTTTTGATGGTTGTCTTTTTACAATTCCATTTACTGTGGAGACTCCAGAGGATCCTATTGTTGATGTGCAAACTTTTGGTGTTAGTTGTTTTGGGAATAATGATGGAGCAATTGAAATTACTCAAGCAGGAGAGGGGATTTACGAGTATACATGGACAACCCCTACTGGTTCAATATTGAATGATGAAGACCTAAATAATCTGTCCCAGGGAGATTATTTATTAGAGATATTTAACACTGAAAACTTTTGTTCATCTAGTCAAATCATTAATGTACCGGAACCATCTGATATTTCTGTTAATACTATCGTATCTAATTTTAATGACTTTGGAGTTAGTTGTTTTGGCGAATGTGATGGTTACATTGAAATTGATGTAATTGGTGGAACTGGTTTTGAACTTAATCCTGAAGCTGATGATGATTGTGTTTTTTATCAATGGAGTGCAGATTTAAATGATGATGGTATAAATGATTTTAGCTCAAATAATGCTAATATATCTAGTTTATGTCCTGGTGTTTATAATTTAAATGTAATTGATTGTAATGGATGTGAGTCCTTTTTTAGTTTTTCAATTACAGAACCAGATAGTGAACTTATTATTTCAGAAGTTTTTTCTGATTACAATGGTTTTGGTGTTTCTTGTTACGGCGGGGCAGATGGTTTTATTGATTTATCAGTATCAGGTGGAACAGGTTTATATTCATATGAATGGTCTAATAATTTTACAACTGAAGATTTGAATGATATTTCTGCAGGAATTTATACAATCACAGTAACTGACGAAAATGGTTGCTCAGTTCAATCTAATATCGAAATAACTGAACCTGATGCAGTAACTGTTTCGGTAAACAATATTTCTGTTGTTTCGTGTCCTGGTGGAAATGATGGAAGTATTGATGTTGAAATTAATGGTGGTTTTCCCCCTTATGATATTACTTGGTCATCTGTAAATGGTTTTTCTAGTAATGATGAAGATATTTCTAATTTAGTCTCAGGAGATTATACTTTAACTGTTTTAGATAATTTAAATTGTTCTTATGATTTTTCTTTTTTTGTTCCTGAAGTTGATCCTATAATTATTCAAGAGGTTCATCAGGATGTATCTTGTTTTGGTGATAATGATGGAAGTATTAGTATTGATGTTTTTGGTGGAGTCCCCCCGTTTAGTTATTCATGGAGTAATGGTTTAGTAACTTCAGATATTGATAATTTAGGTCCAGGAGATTATAATTTAACTGTCACAGATTCTAATTTATGTTCTCAAGAGATTGAAGTTTCTATTAATGAACCAGATCTTTTAACTTTTCAGGTTAATACGTTTGATGTCTCCACTTGTTATGGTGATCCCACTGGATCTGCTTATCTAACAATCAACGGTGGAACCCCTCCTTTTAATCAAAACTGGTATGGATTTAATCCTAATGCCCTGGCAGGTGGGAATTATTTAGTTACAGTTACTGACTCTAATGGTTGTGTATTTGAAGAAAATTTCACCATAAATCAACCAGAAGAATTAGTCTTAGATATTCAAACTTCTGATGTTTTATTTTGTTATGGTGATCCTTCAGGAAGTGCTGAAATATTTGTTAGTGGTGGGACTCCACCATATATTATAAATACCGGAAATTTAGTTGACCTAAACCAAATTCCAGCAGGCACATATATTTTCTCCGTATTTGATGATAATGGTTGTGAAGTATCAGAAACTATAGAGATAAATCAACCAGATTTATTAGGATTTGACTTAGAAATAATTAATCCTCTTTGTCCTAATGACAACTCTGGTCAAGCTACAGCAAATATATTTGGTGGTACTCCTCCATATAATCAAACATGGACTGATTTATCTGGTTTTGCAGTTAATCCAAATACTCTTTCAGCAGGTCAGTATCAATTAGTAGTTACTGATCAATTTGATTGTGAAGCAATTCAGAATTTTACTGTCTACAACCCTGAAACGCAACCTATATCTTTATTTTTATCAGATAATATTTATTGTTTAAATGATTTTACTGCTTATGCAGCAGGAGGTTTCGGCATAGGTACTTGGTCATTTGATGGTCCTGGTAATATTACATTTAGTGACCCAAATAATCCAACAACAACCGTTAGTTGTTCCAATTTTGGTTCATATGAACTTTTTTATACTGATGAGTGTGGCTCTGTTTCTAGCATTGAATTTAATATGCAAGCTGTATCTCCACAAATAGCAGACATACCCGATGTTAGTTGTTCTTTTTCTTCTTTTCTTTACTTAGCTGACTCATTTTCTTCCCAAGGATTTTGGTCACTTGTCTCTGCTCCCAATGGTGAAACTGCTATTTTTGAAAATACTAACTCTGAGAATACTATTGTTACTGTTTCTGATTATGGTATATACACATTTGCATATAACTCATGTGGTTCATTTGATGAAGTTGAAATCGAATTTAAGAAAGACCCTTATGCTAATTTTGCTGTTACTTTCTATGAATGTGAGCAAAGCTCAAGTATTTTAGTTGATATTCCTCAAGGAGTGGACTTTGGTTATTTTGAGTTTTTGGATGGCCCTGGAAATGTAATCATTGAAGATGAATCTCCAAATTCTCTTGACTTCTCTGTTGACAGTTGGGGGCTGTACGATTTTGCTTATCATCTTTGTGATACTTTTGCTACAGTAACTGTTGGTTTCTCTTGTCCAATAACTGTTCCAAATGCCTTTACTCCAAATGGTGACACTTATAACGATGGATTTGTAATAAATGGTTTAGATTTTTCAATTCACACAAATCTTTTATTTACCGTATATAATCGATGGGGATATGTTGTTCACTCCCAATCCGGTTTCAGTTCTGATAGAGTCTTATGGGATGGAAGAGTTGCTGATTTAGATAATCAGTATGTTTCTGATGGTGTTTATTATTACGTTTTAGAGCTATTTAATGAGGCTAGTAAAACTAAAGAATATTATCAGGGTAGCATCTATATATCAAGTAAAGAAAATATTAATAATAACTAAATTTAAACTTATGAAAAAAGTACTTATTGTTTTTTTAATGGCCTTTGCCGCTCAAAGTATTTATTCTCAATGTGATCAATGTGATCCTTTCTTTTTAGATACCTATAATATTTGTATTATTGATGGAGGTTGTAGTAATCCTTCTGCATTAAATTACTCTGGAGATGCTTGTTCTTCTGCAACATTTACTAATGAAAATTGTGATTTAGGTGCATCAGGTTGTATGTGTCCAGATTCATACAATTATGATCCTTCTGCAGTTGTAGATGATGGTTCTTGTGTTGTGTTATCTGGTGGTTGTGGTGACTCTACTGCAGAAAATTACTCCGGTGATGCCTGCGCTACTGCTATCTTTGCTACTCCTGATTGTCAGTATGGATCTGTTGAATTGGGAGAATTTTCTTTCACTATAACAGACGCAAATATGACGGTTCAAGTAGGTGCAGATGTGGTTACATTTAATGGTGAGGAACCCCCTATTGGGTCTCTATTAGGTGCTTTTTTTACTAATGATGCTGGTGAATTACAATGTGCAGGTTATCAGCCATGGACAGGAGATCAATTAGCTATTGCTGTTTGGGCTTCAGAATCAGGCCTAGATAATGGTTTTGCATCAGGTGAATCAATTACTTGGGGTCTCTCTATTTCTGGTGAATCTTTTGCAGCTTCAACTTCAACAATGAATACTTTACCTCCTTTTTCTAACACATTTACTTCAAATGGTTTTGGTCAATTATTAGGAGTTGAGTTTAGTGGTGAATTAACAGCTATTTTAGGTTGTACTGACGAAACTGCTATCAATTATAATTTAGACGCAACGTTAGATGATGGGTCGTGTTATAATTTAGTATGGGATGAGCCCAATACTGGAGCTAATGCTACTATAGCTGTTACTCCGGAGGGACCTAATGTAAGTTCAATCACTTTTAACGGAGAACCTTTCCCAGTTGGAGCTTATTTAGGAGTATTCTTCACAAATGATGATGGACAATTTGTTTGTGGTGGTATGGAAGAATGGACAGGTAATAATATAGCTATGGCTGCCTGGGGGGATGATACTCAAACACCAGAAAAAGATGGTTTTTCTTCTGGTGAAGAATATACATTATTTGCCTATATATATGGACAATCTTTTTTAGCTTCATCAACAGATTGGCAAATGATGGGAGGTTTCTCTAATACTTATGCATTGAATGGTTTTGGTATGCTTATTAATGCTTCATTCGAAGGGGAAATAACTTCTAGCCCTGGTTGTATGGATGATACAGCATGTAATTATGATTTAACTGCTACTGTTGATGACGGTTCCTGTATTTATGCAGATGGTATTTATGATTGTAACGGGGTTTGTTACAATGATATTGATGGTGATGCAATTTGTGATGAAGAAGATATTTGTCCAAATGACTCTGAAAATGATGCAGATGGAGATGGGGTATGTGAAAGTGATGAAATAAATGGATGTACAGATCCACAAGCTTGTAATTTTAATCCTTCAGCAACAGAAGATAATGGAACTTGTATTCAACCAATTACTTGGTATTGGGATACGGATGGTGATGGTTTAGGTGATGATACTTTTACTATGGAAGCTTGTTCTCAACCTGGTCCAGAATTTGTAACCAATATAAATGATATATGTCCTCTTGACCCTGAAAATGATGCAGACGGTGATGGGGTATGTGAGAGTGATGAAGTAGAGGGGTGTACAGATAATACAGGGTGTAATTATGATTCTTTAGCAACAGAAGATGATGGTTCTTGTACTTTTGCTATTGGTTGTGATACTTGTGAGGATGGTGTTGTAGTTAATAATGATATTGATGGAGATGGTGTTTGTGATGGTGATGAGATAGTAGGTTGTCAAGATTCTACAGCATGTAATTATGATTCTTTGGCAACAGATCAAGGAGATTGTACTTTTGCTATTGGTTGTGATACTTGTGAGGATGGTGTTGTAGTTAATAAT
>CAYSYA010000007.1:0-11647 GCA_964435285.1 uncultured Flavobacteriales bacterium | reverse complement strand
GATATTGATGGAGATGGTATTTGTGATGATGATGAGATTTTAGGTTGTCAAGATTCTACAGCATGTAATTATGATCCTACTGCTACTGATGATAATGCTAACTGTGATTTTACTTCTTGTTTAGATTTGTGTGGTGTTCCAAATGGTGATAATTCTTCATGTTTAGATGAATGTGGTATTCCAAATGGAGATAATTCTTCATGTACAGGGTGTTCTGATAGTTCAGCTTGTAATTATTTAGGTGCCACAATTGATGATGGGTCATGTGAGTATGCAGAAGAAGGTTACGATTGTTTAGGTGAATTATTACCTGTTGACTCTCCTTGGGGAAATAATTTAGGTTGTGACCCATTCAATAGTCATACTATAGGATTTACTATAACAGAGGGATTAGAAGAGGGAGATTATATAGGTTTATTTTTTACTGATGAAAACGGAAATTTAGTTTTTTCTCAAGGTGCAGAATATTTAGGTGATGTGTTTTACTTTAATGTATGTGGTGATGATGAAACAACTGATGAAAAAGATGGTTTTAGTGAAGGAGAAGGATTTATTTGGCAAATATTTTCAAGTGTTCTAGATTGTTCTCTTCCACTAAACGTTGAATATAATTCTAATCAACCAAATCAAGGTTCATATTTGGCAAATGGAATCTCAGAAATCACAGAGGTTTCTTATGATCAGTTAGAGTTAGAATTAGTACTAGTGGATGTTGATTGTTATGGACAAAATAATGGTTTAATTAATGCTGTTGTTTCAGGAGGATCAGGAAATTACTCTTTTGTGTGGTCTAATGGAGAGACTACTCAAGCTATTCCTAATCTTTTTCCTGGAACTTACTCAGTTGTTGTCTCAGATGATAATGGTTGTTTAATTGAGGAGTCTCAAATTGAAATAATAGAGCCTAGTGAATTAATTGTGTTAGGTTTTACTAATAATGTTTCTTGTGCTGGTGCGTCAGACGGCTTTATTGATATATCGGTTGAAGGAGGAATAGGAGGATATTCTTTTTATTGGTCAAATGGTGAAATCACTGAAGATTTAAATTCATTATCTGCAGGAAATTATTCTGTTGTTGTTTCGGATTCTAATGGTTGTTCACAAACTGTTGATTTTGAAGTTACTGAACCTGAAGCAATGGCAATTTCAGAAAATCACTTTAATGTATCATGTAATGGAGGATCAGATGGTTCAATTGATATTACCGTTTCAGGTGGAACAGGGTCATATGATTACTCATGGTCTAATGGAGAAAATTTAGAAGATATTTCTAATTTAACAGCTGGTACTTATTCAGTAACTGCTACTGATGAAAATGGTTGTTCAATATCTATTGATGTAGAAATCACAGAACCAGAAGAATTATCTATTTCTTTTTCTTCCCTTCCTGGAGAATATTCAGATTGTAATTCAGGTCAGTTATCTGTATTAGTAGAGAATGGAACAGGACCTTATTCATATGCTTGGAATAATGGTCAAACTACTTCATCTATATTTGGATTATGTGCTGGAGATTACTCTGTTACTGTAACTGATTCTAATGGTTGTACTATTTCTGGAACAGGTACTGTGGATTTATTAATTCCTGAAGGTTGGGAAGTTAATGAAACTGATGTATATCATGAAATTATAATTCCTGCTGATGCAGATTTATTATTAGATGGAGTAGATTTCAATATAGGTGATTTTATTGGTGTCTTCTTTGTTAATTCTGAAGGCGGTCTTTCTTGTGGTGGTTACACTATTTGGGAAGGAGAAGAAACCTCTATTTTAGCTTATGGAAATGACGTTAATGTAGATGGTTTTGAGGAAGGAGAGCAATTCCAATGGAAAGTTTATAGTGGAAATACATTTTCTGGCTTTTCTATTTATGACAATTCATACAGTCATGAGAGATTTTTCTCATATGATAATGCTATTAGTGGAATCCAAGGTTTAATTTCATCTAGTTTTCAAACGATACCACTTAATGAGAATCCATATACAGATTGGGATATGATTTCAACTTATATGAATTCAAATAATGATGTTGAGTCAATCATGTCACCAATACTTAATAATTTTATTATTATTAAGGATGCGTCTGGTCTTGTATATTGGCCTGCAATTCCAGTGTCTACACTTGATAATTTAAATACTCAAGAGGCTTATGCTATAAAAACATGGGCTCCAGAAGAAATAAATATTTCAGGAGATTTTGTTCAACCAGAATTCACAATTAATCAGTGGGTTGAAGGTTGGAATTTTATTTCTTATCCTAGATATTGGAGTAATTCTGTAGAAACATCATTATCTACAGTGTTGTCGGATATTAAATTATTAAAAGATGATAGCGGAAATATTTTCTGGCCAGAGTTAGGTATTAATACGATGTCAAATATGGAGGCAGGTGAGGGTTACCTATTAAAATTAAATAGTGGATCTGGTTTTTCATTTGATTCAAATAGTGATTATTATCCAGAAAACCCATTTGATGCTGTATCTCCTGGTGGTTCTATATCTACTGATTTTGGAGCAAGGTATGGTTATGATATAGAAAATTTTGAAACACCTATGAGTACTTATTCAAATATGACAATTGGATTCCCAGAATCTTCATTAAATGCAGAGGATGGTGATGAGTTAGCTGTATTTGATGAATTAGGTAATTTAGTAGGGGTTTCCAAACTAGAATCAGGAAATAATTACATTGTTGTTTGGGGAGATGATGAGGAAACAATTGATAAAGATGGTTTATTAGTGGGTGAGGAAATGACTTTCCAATTATGGAAAAAACAAGAAAATAAACTCCTCAATATTGTGCCAGATTGGAGCGAAGGTGGTGACATTTTCTCTGTTAATGGGATAAATATTGCAGAATCTGTAGTTGTTGAAATTTCTAATACAGTAATTACTTCTATGAATTGTTTTCCAAATCCAGCTTCTAGTTTTGTGAACTTAGAATTTAGTATAGAAAACGATTCAAAATTAGATATTATTTTAGTAGATAATTTAGGTAAATTAGTTTATTCTAATTCATCATTATTCAATTCTGGTGTTAATAGAATTACACTTCCTTTGGATAATGTATCTAAAGGAATTTACTATATTGAGGTTCGCGGAGTAGATTTTGTTGAACGTTTAAAATTAGATGTGTTATATTAATGAAAATATAATTTTATGAGATTATTTGGATTAATATTTGTTCTTCTTTTTTCTTTTTCATATTCACAGCCTTTAGATTGGAATTATGTGAATACAGGAAGTAATGCAACAATTGCTATTAGTTCATCTGATTTTTTAAATATAACATTTAATAATTCCCCAATTCCTGATGGAGCTTTAATTGGAGTTTTTTATATTGATAACAATGGTGATTTTGTGTGTGGTGGTTTTAATACTTGGGACTCATCGGCTACAATTTCAGTAACTGCTTGGGGAACAGAAGCAGGTTTAGATAACGGATTTGCTGTTGGTGAAACTTATAATTGGTTTCTGCAAATTGAAGGAGAAGATTATAGCCCTGATTCAAATGGTTCAACTATGAGTACTACTCCTCCCTTTTTAGATACATATTCTTTAAATGGTTTTGGTCAGCTAACAAACGTTAATTTTGTTGGTAGTATTCAAGGTTGTACTAATCCATTTGCTTGTAATTTTGATTCTTCTGCCACAGTTGATGATGGATCATGTTTAGTAATAAGCAATTCTTGTGATATTTGTGTTAATGGTTTAATTGTGGATAATGATTTAGACAATGATGGAATATGTGATAATGATGAAGTTTTTGGTTGTACTGATTCTAATTATCTTGAATTTGATATTTTGGCTACGGAAGATGATGGTTCATGTTTATCATGTATAAATGATTCGGATGGTGACGGTGTTTGTGATGAATATGAAATTTTAGGATGTACTGATCCCACCGAAGTTAATTATGACCCCTCAGCTACTGAAGATGATGGTTCTTGTGGGTGTTTAGGTGGTTGCACTAATCCATCTGCTGAAAACTACGACCCAAATGCTTGTGAAGATGATGGTTCATGTTTTTTTATTGTTTTTGGATGTACAGACTCAGCTGCATTAAATTATTCTTCCGATGCAACTGTTGACAACGGGAGCTGTTGTTATATATCAGGTTGTACTAATCCTTTATATAATGAATATAATCCTAGTGCATGTATAGATGATGGTTCATGTTTAATCTTACCTGGTTGTACAGACGACGGAGGAGTTGATGGAATTCCTGCGTGTAATTTCAATCCAGATGCAAATCTAGATAATGGAACTTGTGAATATAACTCTTGTGCTGATGATTGTGGTGTTCCTTTTGGAGATAATAGTACATGTAACCCTATTGGTTGCGGAGATCCACAAGCTGACAATTATGATCCTAATGCAGCTATTGTAGTAATTGATCCTGAATATTGTGAATATGTTGGATGTACAGATCAAAATTCTTTTAATTATAATCCTGTTGCTAATATTAATGATGGTTCATGTTGTTATTTAGATGGATGTACAGATCCAGTAGCTTCAAATTATAGTGTTTTTGCTTGTTTTAACGATGGTTCTTGTGAATATTTATATGGTTGTACTGATTCAAATTATGTTGAATATAATCCCAATGCAACATTTGATGATGGATCTTGTTTCACATTTATTATTTATGGTTGTACAGATTCTAGTGCAGGAAATTATGATGATTTAGCAACCGTAGATGATGGTTCTTGTATTTCCTCTGTTCAAATAGATTTGATCGAAGTTTGTAATCCAATTTGTGAAGATGATTTAGGTTCTGTTGTTTTTGAGCTATCAGGAGGTGTTCCACCTTATTCTTTCTTAACAAATTTAAATATTAATTTTTGTGGTCAAATGAATGGATGTGGTGAATTTGATTGCTTTACAATTGATAATCAAGAATACTATATAGATGATATTTCTCCTGGATTTTACTCAATTACTGTTTTAGATGGTATTGGTTATACTTTTGATGTTTCTTTTTCAATTTTAGAAAATGATTTAATAGAACCATTTATTTGGGAAGACGGAGAAGGTTTAAGTACTTATAATAATTCAGAGTGGACCTATCAATGGTTTTATATGGGCCAAATGTTATTCTCAGAAACAGATTATGAAATGGTTCCACAAAATGGAACAGGTATTTACTCAGTTGAAGTTACAGATGAAAATGGGTGTTTTGGCTTTTCTCAGTATCAATATGAAACAAGTCATTTGAGTAATAACAATGAACAACATTTTTATGTTTTTCCCAATCCTTCTTCTGATTACATATGTATAAAATCTTCAGTGGTTATTGATAATGAAATTTCAATTTCAATAATTGATAATTTAGGAAAGATAGTATTTGAGGATTTATTTACTGATATTAATGATTTAGAAATAAAAACTAAAAATTTAGACTCTGGTTTATATTTTATAAATATTTTAGGAAATAATAATTTAAATAAAAGATTAAGTTTTATCAAAACAAAAAATTAAAAATATCATGAAAAAAATTATACTTTTTTTATCAATTATAGGATTTACTCCTATATTTTCTCAATGTGTAGCTGATACGGATTGTACTATTGAACCTACATTTCCAACTCTTTGTCCATTAAATCTTCCTGATGGTACTGTAGGTGAATTTTACTCTGAGGACGTTACATTTTACATGCCTGCTCAATTTGCAGACGAAGAGACTGGTTTTGAAGTTCAATTAGATGAAATTATTGTAACTAATATAACAGGTATTCCTTTGGGTCTCGGATATGTTTTATCAGACGAAAGTGGTATATATAATCCTGCAGAAAGTGAATTTGGATGTGCTGTATTTAGTGGAACTCCACTTGCTGCGGGAGATTATGTTATTACAGTTTCAATTCAAGCTAATGTTACTGTTGTAGGGGTTGGTATATCCGTTGATCAACTGGTTAATTTTGATATACCTATGACTGTAAATCCAGGTCAGGGGGGGAATGCATCTTTTACTTATTCTCCAAGTAGTGGTTGCGGAAGTGTAGATGCTTCTTTTGAAGCTCTAATAAGCGCTGATGAATATGATGTTTCATATGCATGGGATTTTGGAAATGGTTTTGAAAGTAATCAACAAATACCTCCAGTTCAAAATTATGGACCAGGAAATCATACTGTTACTTTAAATACTGACATAACTAGTTTTAATTATAATTTAAATTCTTTTTCAATTTCTTCTTCTTCTTCTGATTGTTGGGGAAATGATATTGAAGAATTTTGTGAAACTATATTTGGCGTTGAATTTTGTACTGGTACTCCTGATATATTAATTAAAATATATGACGGAGATGGTTTTTTGGTTTATGAAACAGATTATATTACTAGTGAAACACCAAGTTGGAATATTGATTTTAATATGAATAATCCGCCTTATTCTGTTTCAATTTGGGATATTGAGAATTGGTGGGATGGAACAGATCTTAGTTTTTCTGGAAATGATGACTTAGGAACTTTTACTCTTGATTTAACAGATGGAACTCACACTTTCAATACAGGATGTGCTTCAGGGAATTATACGATTTCTTCAGAATTATTAATAGTTCAGTCTTTTGAAGATTCTGAAATCATCTCTGTTTTTGATGTTCCTAACCCTGAAGTTTCTTATAATGAAGATCTTTCAATTTTATCAGTTGATTTAGTTAACATCCTATCTTATCAATGGTTTTTTAATGATGAAATTATTGAAGGAGCTAATCAATCTACTTATATTGCTTCTGAGTCAGGAACTTATCACGTTGAGTTTGTGACTAATGATGGTTGTGATGGATCTTCACTACCAATAGATGTTGTTAAATGTGATGATGACTTTTCTCCTTCAATTTTTGTATCTGAAAATATTATATTAACTACTGATACTGAATACCTAATTGATTGGTACTATAATGGTTTATTGTATGGTAATGGATCCTCAGTTGTAGGTAACAATAATGGTTATTTTTGGTTAGAGGCAACTGATGAATTTGGATGTTCATGGTTATCTGATACTATATTTTTTCAATTACCTAATCCTCCGAATGATATTGATGGTGATGGTATATTAAATGATGTAGATAGTGATGTTGATGGAGATGGAATTATCAATGCTGAAGATGAGGATATTGATGGAGATGGAATATTAAATGAATATGATGATGATATGGATGGAGATGGAATAGATAATGATGCTGATGATAGCGAATCAGGGTATTTGTTTTTACAAAGTATAAATCCTTTTGGTTCATTAAAAATATTTCCTAACCCTTCAAAAGGAGAATTTAGTATTAAGTTCCCTGATTCAAAAAGTTACTTTGATGGTTCAGTAGTGATTACAAGTACTAGTGGTGAAATAGTTTATAGTAATAATTTAATGCTAAATAATAATGATACATACTTATTCAATAATTTAAATTTAACAAGTGGTATTTATTTTATAAAATTGATAAATAATAAAGGAGAGTATATTTACGATAAAAGATTTGAGATTATTAAATAATTCTTTTAATTAATTTTAATTTATGTGAATATTTTTTTAATTCACACACATATATACCTTTTTTATCAAACTGGTCTATTTGCACTTTACCTGATGAATGAATAATTTTATTATTTGGAAATATAATACCAACATGTGATATTTTATTTTTTTCTTCAAAAAAAGCAACATCACCTGTTTTGCATTTTTCAAAATTTATTTTTTTCCCTTTTTTTGCTTGTTGGTAAGCATCTCTTGGTAGGTTGATGTTAAAGAATCTAAAAACCATTTGAATGAAACCAGAGCAGTCAATTCCAACTGGAGATCTTCCTCCCCATAAATAGGGTGTGTTTAAATATTTTTTTGCAATTTTTTGTAACGAAATCTCCTTACTAGAAACAGAAAAATTTAGATTAAAATCAATTTTTAAATTTTTCCTTAAAGATTTATTAACTGGAATAAAACTTCCTAAAACTAATTGTTGTTTAATATTATTTACTTTTACTAGACAATTTAATTTATTGGATATTTCATATTTTATATTTTTTCCATCGATAATTTTATATTGATTATTATTTACCCAACCTGTATAATTATCGTGAGAAAGATTTATAAAACTCCATTCTTTTTTTTGTTTTAAAATTTTAAAAGTTTCACCGAAGAGAACCTGATTAATCATCTCAGATTTGTGAGATGATAATTTTCGCATTGGAATTACTGTTAATAAGCAAATCCCATACATATTTAGTTAAGTTTTTCAATAATCATAGCTGAAGCACCTCCACCACCGTTACATATTCCCGCTACACCAAACTTTCCATTTTTTTTGTCTAAAATATTTAATAGCGTCACAATTATTCTTGTTCCAGAACATCCAAGTGGATGTCCTAATGAAACAGCTCCACCAAAAATATTAACTTTACTAGGGTCTAAATTTAGAATTTTTGTGTTCGCAATACCAACAACAGAAAAAGCTTCATTTAATTCCCAATAGCTTATGTCATCTTTAGTTAAATTTGCTTTTTCTAATGCTAATGGTATTGCTTTAGCTGGTGATGTTGTAAACCACTCTGGATCTTGAGATGCATCTGCATATGAAACAATTCTTGCAATGGGGTTGATATTTAATTGTTTAGCTTTTTCTTCACTCATTAGTACAACAGCTGCAGCACCGTCATTTAATGTTGATGCATTACCTGCAGTAATAGTACCATCTTTTTTAAATACGGGTCTTAAATTTTTAAATTTTTCAAAATTTATATTTTGAAATTCTTCATCTTCTTCCACTAAAATTGACTCTCCTCTTCTTTGAGGAATTTCTATAGGAGACACTTCAGATTCAAAGAATCCATTTGTCCATGCATTTTTACTTTTTTCATATGAATTAATAGCAAAATCATCTTGTTCTTCTTTTGTAATATTCATTTCCTCTGCACATAATTCTCCACAAACACCCATGTGTGTTTGATTATATACGTCTGTTAAACCATCTAAAACAAGACCATCAGTTATTTGACCATGCCCTAATCTGTATCCTTTTCTTGCTTTTTCAAGGTAATAAGGAATATTAGACATATTTTCCATACCACCTGCAACAATTATATCTCTTTCCCCACTTTTAATACTCTGTGCTGCAATCATGATAGATTTCATTCCGGATGCGCACACCTTATTTATTGTTGTACAAGGCGTATCTTTTTCAAGACCTGCAAATATTGCTGCTTGTTTTGCTGGAGCTTGACCTAAAGCTGCAGATAAAACATTTCCCATGTATACTTCTTCAATTTGAGATGCCTTTAAATTAGATTTTCTGACAGCCTCTTTAATAGCATGAGCTCCAAGTTTAGTGGCAGATATTGTTGACAATTTACCACCAAAACTTCCAATTGGTGTTCTAGCAAATGATGTTATAACTACGTTTTTCATATTTTTTTTTTTGCAATTTATGTAAATTGAAATTAGTTTAGAAATAATTTTTAATTGATTTGTTTTTTTCTGTCAAATAAATTTTAAATTGATAATTCTAATTAATAAATGAAAAAAATTAAAGAAAATATTTTTAATAATCACAATAGAATTTTTCAACTGATTATAATTTTTCTTTTTTCAATTATAATCGCATTATTCGTTTCAGATAAAACCATTCACTCATTTGATTTTGAAGAAGGTACTAATTGGAATTATGACGATTTATACTCTGATTTTGATTTTTCAATTATTAAAAGTGATGATGAAATAAAAAAAAACAAAGAAGCTGTTGAGTTGTTTTCTGATGTTTATTATGATAAAGACACATTAGTATTTTATCAAGCATTATTAAATTATGAATTAGATTTAAAAAGTGCGTTTCGATCAAAAAGTAAAGTTTTAAAATATTATGAAATAGGAGAGTTAATTCTATCAAAAATCTATTCTAATGGAATAATTGATTTAAGAAAAAAAGATTTAAATAAAGAAGATGTTTATATAATTAGTGATGAATTTGAAAAGTATAATTCTCAAAATGCTAAAAAAATAAAATTATCAAATTTGTTGTCTATTGATGATGCAATTTTAATAATTAAAAAAGAAATTGATTCTTATTTTCCTGACAGCAAGTTTTTAATAGAGTATTTAGTAAAATCTATTAATTATGATATTAATTTCAACTCTTATTATACAAACTTAGTTTTAGAGCAAGCTTATGAAAATATATCTTACAAAAAAGGTTTAGTTAAGGAGGGTGAGTTAATTGTTTCAAAGAATCAATTTATTGATTCTGAAACTAATCAAAAGTTATATTCATATAAAAGAGAATTAAGTTATTATATAAATAATAAAGATTTCATAAGTTTATTTTTAGGGAATTTTTTAATATCAATTATTACGTTAGGTTTATGTTTTTTGTTTCTGTTAAACTTTTATAGAGATTTATTAACATCTAATGCAAGCTTTCTTTTAATATTTTTTATTATTTTACTTTTTGTTGGTCTATCTGTTTTTGTCACATCTTTCAATTCCTCTCTTATTTATGCACTTCCATTTTGTGTAATTCCTTTGACTTTGCGAGCTTTCTTTGATTTTAAATTAAGTTTATTTGTGTATATTTTTTCATTGATTATTATCTCTTTCTTAGTTGATCAATCTCAACTTTTTTTTGTGATTAATTTTTTTGGGGGTTTGGTTGCTCTTTTAAGTCCTGAAAAAATTTATACACAATCTAAATTATTATTTACAATATTCAGAGTTTTAACTGTTTATATAATGGTTTTTATTTCAGTTTCGTTATTATTAACTGGTTCTTTTGAAAACATAAACCTTTTAATATTAGGGATGTTAATACTTTCTTCAGTTTTAACATTCCTCACTTTTCCTTTTATTTTTGTGTGTGAAAAAGTTTTTAAACTTGTCTCAGATTTATCATTATTAGAATATGCAGATACAAATACTGATTTACTAAGAACTTTAGCAAAAGATGCACCGGGAACATTTCACCACTCTTTACAAGTATCTCATTTATCAGAGTCTGTTGCAATTGAAATTGGTGCAAATCCGTTATTAGTTCGTGCTGGAGCTTTATATCATGATATAGGAAAGTTAAATAATCCTAATTTTTTTATTGAAAATCAATCCGGAAGTTCGAATCCTCATGATGATTTAAGTTTTGATGAAAGTGCAAAACTTATTATAAATCATGTCATAGATGGAATTGAGTTGGCAAAAAAACATAATTTACCTGATCAACTCATTGATTTTATTAGAACTCATCACGGAGATTCCTTAATGCAGTATTTTTACAAAGAATATTTAAAGAATTTTCCAGAAAAGGTCAGCGAAAAAGACTTTAGATACCCCGGGCCAAAACCTTACAATAAAGAAACAGCAATTTTAATGATGTGTGATTCCGTTGAAGCTGCTTCTAGAAGTTTAAATAAAATTGATAACAATTCAATTAACGAAATAGTTGATAAGGTTATTTCAAGTCAATTTGAACAAAATCAATATGATAACTCTTCATTGACATTCAAAGAAATTAACCAAATTAAAAAAACATTAAAATTAAAATTAAAGGATATTCATCACACAAGAATTACTTATACTGATTAAATGTAAATTTTTTATATATTTACAATCCTTTAACGGATGGAGAGGTGGCTGAGTGGCTGAAAGCGGCACCCTGCTAAGGTGTTATACCTTCGT
>CAYSYA010000006.1:13714-123906 GCA_964435285.1 uncultured Flavobacteriales bacterium | reverse complement strand
CACGACCTGCTGATTACAAATCAGCTGCTCTAGCCAGCTGAGCTACATCGGCAAATTTATCTTCTATTACCAACCCCCAAACCTGTAAAAAAGATAAAAAAATATTTAAAAAAAAAAACAATACAATCCTATCCTTATTTACAAAGGATTGCAAATTTATTAAAACATTTATCTTTTACAAATAATAATTATTGTTTTTTTTAATAAAAAAAAATAAATATTTAATTAATCATCTCCTCTTGGGTGGGAATTCTTATAAATTCTCTTAAGTTTTTCTAAAGAATTATGAGTATATACTTGGGTTGACAATAAACTTTTATGCCCTAAAAGCTCTTTAATTGTATTTATATCAGCCCCTCTGTTTAATAAATGAGTTGCAAAAGTATGCCTCAAAACATGAGGACTTCTCTTTGTTAGAGTGCTAACCTTAGCTAAGTTACTATTTACAACTCTGTATATCAGTTTTGTATATGTTTTTTTAGATTTAATTGTAACAAAAAGATAGTTAGACTTTATTTTTTTTCTGTGCTCAAAATAATCATCGAAACAATCAATTATATTTTTTAGTAATGGTATCTTTCTTTCTTTTCTTCCTTTACCAAAAACTGTAAGTGTTCGATCTAAAACATTAAATTGATTTAATTTTAAATCAACTAGTTCAGAGACTCTTATTCCAGTTTGGTAAAAAAGCTCTAGTATTAACTTATCTCTAGTTCCTTCAAAATCATTTGAGAATTTAACCTTTGAAAATAAGTCATTCATTACAGATTCCGAAAAAAAAGATGGTAGTCTTTTTTTTGTAGAAAGTAATTTAATTGATTGGGTAGGATCCTTGGAAATAAAACCTTCTCTTTTTAAAAATTTAAAATAAGATCTAAGTGAACTAATTTTTCTATTAATAGAGACAGATTCAAATTGTAAGTTTTTGAGGCTCACAACCCATTCTCTAATATCTGTGTTATGAACAGATGAAATGCTTTTTTTTATAAATAATAAAAATTGATTTAAATCGGTATAATAAGAGGTGACAGTTTTTTCTGAAAAATTACGTTCATTTCTAAGGTAATTTATAAACTTGTCAGTATGCATCAACTTTTTATGACTGCTCTTCTAAAGTGATTTTTCTTTGATTATAAGATGCTCTTAAAACCTCTTCTCTTCTTTTTTCAGATTTTTTAGTAAAATATCTTCTGTCCCTAAGTTGTCTAAGACCCTGAGTTTTTTCAAATTTTCTTTTAAATCTTTTTAATGGTCTTTCTATAGACTCTCCTTCTTTAATTGGAATTATAATCATATTTTTTAAAATATTAGGTTTGCAAATATAAAAAAAAATAAATATTAGGAAAGGATATTTTTAGAAATTACTAATTTTTGTATTTGAGATGTTCCTTCACCGATTGTACATAACTTTGAATCCCTGTAATATTTTTCAACTGGAAAATCTTTAACAAAGCCATACCCCCCAAATATTTGAACAGCCTCTGAAGAAATCTTTACAGCTAGCTCAGATGAAAAATATTTAGCCATTGCACTTTCAACAGTGACAGGCTTTTTATTATTGATTAAATAAGCAGATTTGTAAATCAATAATTCAGCTGCATTAATTTCAGTAGCCATATCAGCTAACAAAAAAGATATCGCTTGAAAATTTGATATTGTTTTTCCAAATTGAACTCTTTCTTTAGAGTATTTTAAAGCTGCATTGTAAGCTCCTTTCGCTATACCCAAAGATAAAGCGGCAATTGAAATTCTTCCTCCATCTAAAATTTTCATTGATTGAATAAAACCTTCACCAACTTTGCCTATTAATGCGTCATTTGACACAACACAATTACTAAAAATAACTTCTGCCGTTTCAGAAGCTCGCATTCCTAGTTTATTTTCTTTTTTTCCAGACGAAACACCTGGGTTTGACGAGTCGACTATAAAAGCAGATATTCCTCTTGAATCACCTAATTCCCCTGTTCTTGCAACAACAACAATAACGTCCCCACTTGAACCATGAGTTATAAAGTTTTTTGCACCGTTAATTACCCAATTATCACCTTCTTTTCGAGCAGTTGTATTCATTCGCATTGCATCAGAACCAGTAACAGGTTCAGTTAACGCCCAAGCTCCAAGATATTCCGCTGAAGCCAATTTAGGTAGGTATTTCCTTTTTTGATTTTCATTTCCAAATTTTAAAATATGTCCAGTACAAAGAGAATTGTGAGCCGCAACAGATAAACCAATGGATCCACAAACTTTAGAAAGTTCAGAAATTATTGTGACATACTCATCATAAGATAAACCAGAACCACCGTATTCCTCTGGAACTAAAACACCCATCATTCCTAAATTTCCAATTTTTTTAAATAATTCAATGGGAAAAATTTGTTTTTCATCCCATTCATTCATGTAGGGTATAATCTCTCGTTTTGAAAAGTCTTTAATAGTCTCTGAAATAATTGTTTGATTTTCTGAATAATTAAAATCCATATTTATTTAAATTTTTTTATTGAACCATTTTTCACTTTATCTAAGTATTTTTTTAAATCTTCTTTAACTTCAGATGATAAAAATAACAACCCTATTATATTAGGAAAGGCCATCGCTAAAATCATCATATCAGAAAAATCTAAAACAGAGCCAAGATTAACTGTGGAGCCAACAACAACAAAAAATAAAAGAAGAATCTTGTATGTTAACTCTGTATTTTTATTTTGACCAAATAAAAATGTCCAAGATTTTAAACCATAATAAGACCAAGAAATTATCGTTGAGAAAGCAAATAAAAAAATAGCTATTGTTAAAATATAAGGGAACCACCAAATAACGCTTCCAAATGCTTCAGAAGTTAATTCTGACCCTCCTAAGCCTCCATCATTGGCATAAGTTCCGGTAATAATTATAACAATTGCTGTCATTGTACATATAACAATTGTATCAATAAAAGGTTCTAACAAAGCAACCATTCCTTCAGAAACCGGCTCTTTTGTTTTGGCCGCAGAATGAGCAATAGAGGCAGAACCAACTCCTGCTTCATTAGAAAAAGCAGCTCTTTTAAATCCAATAATTAAAACACCAATAAAACCCCCCAAGCCTGCTTCAGGTGAAAATGCACCACTAATAATTTTTCCAAAAACCATTCCTATATCTGTAAAATGATATCCTATGATTATTAGAGCTGCGCCTACATAAATTGCAGCCATAAAAGGAACTATTTTCTCAGTGACTTTGGCGATACTTTTTATTCCTCCAATAATGACAAAACCAACCATTAAAGCTAAAAATAAACCAAAAATGGGACCAAAATTAGACATTGCGGGAAAAACAGTTTTAAAAGCTGCAAAAGCTTGGTTCGCTTGGAACATATTACCTCCACCAATAGAACCACCTACACACAAGATGGCAAAAAGAATAGCCAAAAACTTTCCCAATTTTGGAAAATTCCTTTTAGCTAATCCTTCTTTTAAATAATACATTGGGCCACCCGAAACAACACCATTTTCATCAATCTTTCTATATTTTACTCCCAAAGTACACTCAACAAACTTTGAAGACATTCCAATTAAACCAGCAATAATCATCCAAAAGGTGGCACCAGGACCTCCTAAACTTATGGCAATTGCTACACCAGCAATATTTCCTAGACCGACTGTTCCTGATAAAGCTGTAGTTAAAGCTTGAAAATGTGAGACTTCACCTTTATTATTTGGATCATGATAATCTCCTTTAACTAACGAAATAGCGTGAGAAAATCCCCTTAGATTTATAAAATTCATTTTAAATGTAAAGAAAAGAGCACCAAATATCAACCAAATAACAATGAATGGCATCTCTTTATTTTGACCAAAAAGTCTAGAGACATCATAAAAAATTACCTTTGCTATGTTATCTACAATTGGTTTAAAAATATTATCTAAAGTAATTGAAAAAATATTTAATTTATTTGTAAATGAATGCTCGAAATGAAATACATAATTACTTGACTCTTCGATAATAGAAAATTTATTTTTTGTAAAATTAATTATCTTGAAATACCTAATTGTGTCGGGGTAAGTAAATTCTAATATATTTTCATCTAAAACCCACGATCCTTCAGCATTTTTATCAGCAACATTGTAGGAAAAAAATCCATTTTGATAAAATGTTATTACATCATCTGATTTAATATTTAATTCTAAACCTTCTACTGAAACATATGAATATTGTTTATTGGATAAAATATCTTTAATCTGATTTGATGAATATGTTTCATTAGAAAAAACAAAGCAAACAGAGGAAAAGAATAAGATAATTGAAATTAAAATATTTTTTTTCATTTTATTGATTTTAAGTAAGATTTCATTTTCGTTGGCATGTAATTGAAGTCTCTAACAGCTTTATCAATAATAAGACCTGATTTTTTTGGCCTTTCTGCTTTTTGATTAATTTTAGCAGACTTGCAACTTTTAATTAACGATTTATTATAATCAAAACTATCTACAATATTACAAACAAAATCAAAAATAGATAAATATTCTTCACCAGAAATATTGTAAATTCCTTTTATATCTAATTTAATTACTTCAAAAATAGCCTGAGACAAATCCGAAACAAGGGTTGGTGTCCTAAACTGATCCTCTACAATATTAAGACTCTCATTCAAGTCTAATTTTCTTTTAACCCACATCAAAATATTATTTGAATCATTTTTATTTCCATAAACTAAACAAGTTCTAATTATTGAAAAGTTTGGAAGATTTGCATTAATTATTATTCTTTCAGCCATCATTTTTGAAAAACCGTAATAATTTACAGGCTTTTGTTTTGCTTCTTCAGAATAAGGCCCTGATTTTCCGTCAAATAAAAAATCTGTTGACAAATGAATAAACTTTTTATTATTTTTTTTACAAAAAAATAAAAAATTATTAATTGAATGAGTATTAACATTTAAACACCTTTCTTGATTTAACTCACAATAATCAACATTTGTTATTGCAGCTGTGTTGATAATAATATCTGGATTGTAATAACTCAAGACAGCTTCACAATCTTTCTTGATTGAAATGTCCAGTGGATGATATATTTGTGAATGATTTTTTAATCTATCAGTTCCTAGACCTGTAGCAATAATTTCATATTTTCCTTTTGGGACCAATAATCTGAGAGATTGCCCCAATAAACCATTGCCACCTGTTATTAAAATTTTTTTCAAAGTAATATATTTAATGACTATTTAATTTACTATTGAATTGCTTTACCTGTTCAGAGCTTCCTAAAATAAATAATTTAGTATTTGGTTTTAATATAGTATTAGCTCCTGGATTGACAATGTATTTACCGTCTGATGATTTAACGCCAATAATAGTGCAACCAGTGTGATGTCTAGCCTGTATTTGAGATAAAGATTTATTTTCATAATTAGGTGATAAAGATGAAATATGGACTTCCTCTAAATTAACATCGGCATTTCCCTCAATTGAAATGTGATCTAAGAACTCCGCTAAATCCTGAGTTTTAGCCAATTGATTTACATCTAATGTTTTTAAAATTCTTCTTTCCATAGCAATTTGTCTTTCCTCTAATTTTATAATTTTATCCCTTTCTTCACCTGATTTTTTCATCTGAAAAATTAACCACCCAAAAGCAATAAATTCAAGTACTGTAATAAAAATAAGAAGTATCAAATTTATTTGCTCTGCTATTGAAAAATCAAACGTGAATAGAATATCTATCATATGTTTTTTTTATTACTTTAAAAGTATATTTTTATATTTTAAAACAAAAAAACATTTGAAAAAACTTGAAAGAAAATTAACTCTACCTGCAGTTATTGCAATAAGTATTGGAGGAATGTTAGGTACGGGAATCTTTGTCCTACCTGGTGTAGCTGCCGGAATGATTGGAGAGTACCTTTGGTTAGCTTACATATTTTCTGGACTATTTATTTTACCAAGTGTACTTTCAAAATCTGAACTGGCTACCGCCATGCCACAATCTGGGGGAACTTATGTTTATATAGAGAGAGCCTTTGGCCCTCTTTTTGGAACAATCTCTGGAATTGGACTATGGGCTTCTTTGATATTAAAAAGCTCTTTTGCTTTGATTGGTTTTGGTGCATATTTATTAGCTGTAGCTAATATAGGTTTAGATATTAAATATCTTTCAATAGGATTTCTAGGCTTTGTTTTTTTATTAAATATTTTAGGAGTTAAGAAAGTTGGAAAAGTTCAACTTGTTATAATTGGATTAGGTATATTTTTTTTAATAGCATTACTTGGAATTGGAATTGGAAAATTAGATATAAATAATACAAACTTTGATATACCATCCAATAAAAAAAGCTTGTTAGCTACCATAGCTTTTGTTTACTTATCGTATGCCGGTGTAACAAAAATTGCAGCTGTAGCTGGGGAGGTAAAAAATCCATCTAGAAATTTACCATTAGCTATGCTAACATCCCTTCTAATTATGACAATAATTTATTCTGCTGTAGCATTTATTCTTACTGAGTATGTTTCTCCAGAATCCTTAAAAAAAGATTACCGACCCATATATACTTTAGCAGAAAACCTAACAAATAGTAATACTTATGTTGGTTATTCTGCCGCAATTATTGGTATTTTAACTTTAGTATCCTTAGTAAATTCTGGAGTTTTAGCTTCATCAAGATTTCCTTTTGCTATGGCTAAAGATAAATTACTTCCTAACTATATGACTTATCTCCACCCAAAATACCTTACCCCTGTTATTGCTATAGCATTCACATGTATAATGATGGCCCTAGTTGTAATTTATGTAGATGTAATCAAAATAGCAAAATTAGCGAGTGCATTTAAAATTACTATGTTTATTGCAGTTAATGCTTGTGTAATTGTTTTAAGAGAAACAGGAGTGCAATGGTACAAACCTACTTATAAATCACCACTATACCCGCTAACTCAAATTTTTGGAATTATAGGTGGGATTTTATTACTATTTTACCTTGGCTGGATGCCTTTTATTGCTATAATTATTATTAGTTTATTAGGTACAATTATTTACTTTTTTTATGGTAAAAAAAGAACTATGAGGGAAGGAATCATTACAAAATATGGTAATAGACCTGCATTGTATATGTTTTACGGAAGAAGAAAAGATTTCAACTTAATGCAAGATGATTTTGAGAAAAAACAAAAAAAAGAAAAATTAGAAAATGAAATATTATCTGAGGCAGGAGCAATAGTTCCTTTATTAGGTAACGAAAGGTCTCCAGAAATTCTTACAGAAATTGCAGGAGCCATTACAAAAAATAAAAAAGTTCAAACTATTCATGTTACTGAAGTCCCAGACCAAACATTTCTAGATAATGAATTTTTTGAAAAAGATGGAAAAGCCGAAACAATTAATAGACAATTAAAACTACTCGAAAGAGATAAAAAAATTCAAATAAATTTTAGAAAATATCGAACACATAATTTAATAAATACTGTTCAATCTTTAAGTGAACAAACACATTGCGACTGGCTTGTTTTAGGTTGGAACGGAGTAGATCATCAAGGAATATTAATAAACAATCCAATTGGTTGGTTAGTAACTAACGTAGATTCAAATGTGGCTTTATTTAAAGATAATGGTGTTAAGTATATAAATAAAATTTTATTGGCAATTCTTCCACAGAAAGATAATTCTAAATTTATTGAAGCAACAAACATGATTACTGATTTTTATAATAATGACAGTGATGGAATTGAAGCTAACTTTACTGTTCTTCATATAATTCCAGAGGACACAGATGAGGAAATGATTAATGATATCGAGCTTAGGACAAAAAAAATTCTTAAAAAATTTCCAAATGGAAATTTAAGTTTAATTAAGGATAATAACCCAGAAAAGTATATTTCTAAAATTTCAGTAAAATATGACTTATTAATCACAGGAACTCCTAAGAAAAATGACTGGGCTAGTATTTTGTTTGGAACAGGAAAAGATAAATTTGTTGAAAATGCATCTTGCTCCGTTTTGAGACTTACAATAAAAAATTAAACCAAATATTTGGACATTTCATTTTGAATTCTTTTTGCTTCATTCATTGATGCATTAAAAAAATCGTCACCATTACTAGCATATAAAATAGATCTGGAACAATTTACTAAAACACCAACTTCATCATTGAATCCATACTTTGCTATCAATGACAAATCTCCACCTTGGTGTCCTAATCCAGGTATTAACAAAAAAAAATCTTTAGCATTTTCTCTTACTTTTTTTATAACTTCAGGCCTGGTTCCCCCAACAACAAACATCATATTATTATAATTCCCCCATGATTTAGCTTTATTTAAAACTTCCAAATATAAAGGAATGCCTTTTTCTGTTTTTATCATCTGAAAGTCTTCTGCAGTTGGATTAGATGTAGCAATTAAAACAATACTCCATTTACCGTCTCTTATAAATGGCTTTACACAATCTCCACCCATGTAAGGGGATAACGTTACTGCATCAAAATTAAAATTATCGTAAAATGCATCAGCATACATTTTTGACGTATTTAAAATATCTCCTCTTTTAGCATCTGCAATAACAAAAAAATCATTTGGTATATATTCAATTGTTTTCTTTAAAGATTTTAAACCTTTAATACCGTACTTCTCATA
The DNA here is from genome assembly GCA_964435285.1 of uncultured Flavobacteriales bacterium. Classification (GTDB taxonomy): domain Bacteria; phylum Bacteroidota; class Bacteroidia; order Flavobacteriales; family TMED113. The sequence continues at coordinate 115,306 of CAYSYA010000006.1, read as the reverse complement.
AAAGGCTAAATTTAATTTATAAGAAACACAATAGTCTTTTGTTGCATCTATAATTTTTTTGTTAAAAGAAAAAATAGGATCATCGTCTTGCAAGACTGAAATTGGAAATTTATCAAGATCAGGGTCTAAACCAACGCATAAAAAAGATTTTTTTTTGTATATGTTCTCAACTAAAAATTTTTTATTCATTTCTTCCTTCCTTTAATTTTTCTGTATTATCCGCAATTTTTAATTCTTCAATAATTTTATTAATATCTCCGTCTATAATTTCTCCAAGTGAATATAAAGTCAAACCAATCCTATGGTCAGTAACACGACCCTGAGGATAATTATAAGTTCTAATTTTGTCTGATCTATCACCAGATGAAATCATTGTTTTTCTTAAATCGCCTTCTTCATCTTGTTTCTTTTTTAATTCCATCTCATAAATCCTGGTTCTTAATACTTTTAAAGCTTGCGCATGATTTTTTATTTGTGATTTTTGATCTTGGCATTGAGCCACAATACCTGTTGGAATATGAGTTAACCGAACCGCAGAATATGTGGTATTAACAGATTGACCTCCAGGGCCAGAAGAACAGTATGTTTCTTTTTTTATTTCAGAATCTTTTAATTCTACATCAAATTCTTCAGCTTCAGGCAAAACAATAACTGCAGAGGCAGAAGTATGTACCCTTCCCTGAGTTTCAGTCTTTGGAACTCTCTGAACTCTATGAACACCGCCCTCATATTTAAGAAAACCATACGCACCTGTCCCTAAAACATTAAATACAATAGATTTAAATCCTCCAGATGTACCCTCAGTGTAATCAACAAGTTCTATTTTCCATTTTTTTGTTTCAATAAATTTAGAATACATTCTAAATAAATCACCACAAAATATACTCGCCTCATCACCACCTGTGCCTGCCACAATTTCAACTACAGCGTTTCTATCATCATTTGGATCTTTTGGTATCAAAAGAATTTTTATATCCTGCTCTAAAACCTCTTTTTTTGACAAATATATATCAATTTCAGACTTTGCCATCTCCTTTAATTCAAGATCAGTTTCTTCATTTAAAATTTTTTTTGCTGAATCAATGTTAGAAAGAATATTTTTATAGTTATTATAAACTTTTACAATATTATCCAAATCTTTATATTCTTTATTTAGCTTAACATATTGTTTCATATCAGCAATAACATCTGGGTCAACAATAAGTTTACTAACCTCATCAAAACGAACTTTTATTGCCTCTAATTTATCTATCATAATTAATATATAAATTCTCCATGCTTAGATTTTATAGTAAGTTTTTTATTGGGTGAAGAAGTACACTTACCTATGATTTTAGCTTCTATATTAAAAGAATTAGCAATTTGAATTATTTCATTTGCTGTGTTCAAATCTGTATAAAATTCTAACCTGTGTCCCATATTAAAAACACTGTACATTTCAGAGTAATTTATTTTTGATTCAGTAGCAATTAATTTAAAAATTTCTGGTGTATCAAATAAATTATTTTTTATGACATGAATGTTATTTATAAAGTGTAATACTTTTGTTTGCCCCCCACCCGTACAGTGAATAATACCATCAATTTTTGATTTATCACAATTAGAAAAAATAGATTTAATTACAGGTAGATAAGTTCGCGTAGGAGAAAGTGCCATTTTACCGTAAGATAAATTATTAACAAATATATCCGTTAAATTTTTACTTCCACTGTAAACTAAATTTTTAGGAATTAATGGGTTAAAACTTTCAGGGTATTTATTAGCTAAGTAGTTTGCAAAAATATCATGTCTAGCTGATGTTAAACCATTGCTGCCGATTCCGCTATTATATTCACTTTCATAAGATGCCAAACCAAAAGATGCTAAACCAACAATAACATTACCATCTTTAATATTTATATCAATCACATCATCTTTTTTCATTCTAGAAAAAATTGTGAAACCCACATCTAACGTTCTTACTATGTCTCCCACGTCAGCAGTTTCGCCACCAGCTAAATCAAAATTTAGACCAAATGGCTTTAATTTGTCTATAAATTTTTGTGAACCATTAATAAGGGATTTTATTACAGTACCAGGAATAAGATTTTTATTTCTCCCAATAGTAGATGAAATAACTAAATTATCTATTGCCCCAACACACGCAAGGTCATCCAGATTCATAACCAATGAATCTTGAATAATTCCCTCCCAGACCGTTTCATCTCCGGTTTCTTTCCAATAAATATAGGCTAAAGAAGTTTTTGTTCCAGCGGTATCCGAGTGCATAATATTACAAAAGGAGGGATTACCACCCACAATATCAGGAAGTATTTTACAAAAAGCATTTGGAAAAAGACCTTTATCAAGGTTTTTTATAGCCTCATGAACATCCTCTTTTCTAGAGGACACTCCTCTACTATTATATATATCCATATAGCAAAAAAAGATTAATCAATTACAACTGGTAGTAAACGATTAAATAAATTATGACTTTACTAATTCTCTATTTCAATTAAATTACCATCTTCATCTAGCACACCTTGTTGGACAGGAGAAACATCTTGTTTATTTTCCTTCAACCATTCTTTAAAATTTTCAGAAATAATTTTAAAATCTGTTCTTCTGTTAATCTGATGAGCAGCCTCCTTTAGTGATTTTGAATTCAATAGATTAATATAATCTTTATCTAACACGCCTGGGTTTAAACCATTGAAAGTAGTTTCTAGAACCTTAGGTTCACTATCAGACATACCTAAAGCAACCAATCTTTCAGCTTCAACACCCTTTTCAACTAGATAATCAACACAACTTTGTGCTCTATTTTGAGATAAAGGTATGTTTAATTCTTGTGTTCCTCTGAAATCAGTATGAGATCTTAACTCTACAACTACATTAGGATAATCATGTATTAATAAATCAGCTAATGAATCTAATTCTTCCATACCCTCTGGTCTCAAATCAAATTTATTTACATCAAACTCGACGCTTCTTAAAACCATTGGCCTCCTACTTGTTTCTAAAAAAACTCCTCTAGAAAAAGTAAACAATAAATTTCCATCTAATTCTTCCTCACACTTGGTTTTATCAATATTCATTGTACTTATTGTAGTATCTCGTTGAGTAAAAAACCATTGTTTACTAAACTGTATTTGGTAATCCTGATTCTCTTTAAAATGTTCACGATTAATCTTGTACTCTCCCTTTCCATTGGTAGTAGTTATGTGTTTTGAACCATCAGTCCCATCAATCTGAACGGTAACACCAGACAAAGGCTCATTAGTTTTGCTATCTAAAATTTTTCCTGTCAGTTCAAAATGAATTAGTTGTAAATCAATTAGATAAATATCATCTCCTCCCCTAGGTTTCCATTTTTTATCTTTTCTATTGGAAGACAAATAACCTTTTATTTCGGTTTCGTCTTCAAATAACACTCCAAAATCATCATAGGGTGTATTAATTGGATATCTCATGTTAACGGGAAATTGAAATCCATCTGCAGTTAATTCAGACCTAAAAATATCAAGCCCCCCCATACCTGTATGACCATTAGATGAAAAAAACAATGCACCTGACTTACTTATATATGGAAATTTCTCATCACCTGAAGTATTAATTTTTTCTCCCATATTTTTTGGTTCTGACCAACCCTTCTTTCTTCTGTCATAAGAACATGTATATATATCATAACCACCAAAACCACCTTCCATTTCAGCAACAAAGTATAAAGTCTTACCATCCATTGAAATTGCAGGATGTTGGACATCGACTAAATCATCAACTGGAATTTCTTCTAAAATTGGTTCACTAAACTGTCCACTTTTAAATTCAACTGAGTATATTCTTTTTGGATTATACTGATTTTTAACCTTAGTGGATCTTGTAAAAAACATTTTTTTACCGCCCTTAGAAAAACAAACTGTTGCTTCATCAGAATCCTTCATGTTTATTTCTTCAAGACCGAAACCAAACTTTACATCATCGTACTTTTCTTCTAAAATTTCAATATCCTCCTCTATGTCATTTGTAGGGGGCAACCATAGAGGCATATTATTTTTTGGATCAATTTTCTTCTTTCTCTTCTTATCAATCTTTTTTTGTTGTTCGGTATAATCGTAAGAGTAGAAAATATCTACATAATCTTGTTTAGTGTAAGAATCTTTAGATTTTCCAACAGCCTTTTCTCTAGATGATGAAAAAAATAAATATTTATTCTTTTTGTCTCCGAAAGATGGACAAAAATCATTTTGCCTAGAATTTAATTTTAAAACATTTGAAACTCTATACCTACTACCTTCAGAAATCCAATCTTTTGACATTTGACATCCTTGAATAGCTACATTAGCCATGTTTATATCGGCATCTTTTTTACTTTTATAATTTTCATAATAGGCTATTGCTTCATTATATTTACCTTGACCTTTGTAACATTCTCCTAAATAATAGTAAACAAGAGGATCAGCAAACATTTCATAGTACCTAAGTTTAATTGTTCTTTTAAAGTAACTTTCTGCAACTTTAAACTGACCCATTAATCTCGCACAGTTAGCCATTTGAAAACTAATTTTTGTTTTTTCAGATCTATCATTTGACCTTTCATAGGCTTTTTGATACAATGCCTTGGCTTTATTATATTGTTGATTTTGGAAAGCCTTTTCAGCTTTGGTGAATATACTTCCTTGAGAAAAGGAAAGTAATAGACCAAATAAAAGAAAAGATAATGTTAAAAAATTTCTAAAAATCATGACTTTTGGTTTAAAAAAACGTTACAAATCTAAGAATATTTTATTAAACGCTGGTTATGTTGGAAGAAACTGTATGTAATGTCTCTAACATTCGACCAACAACTTTGTAAGGATCAGCGTTAGAAGCGGGTCTTCTATCTTCTAAATAACCCTTACCTGTTTTGTGAACACAAACAGGTATTCTAATGCTAGCCCCTCTATCACTGTAGCCATATGAAAATGTATCAATATTTTGAGTTTCATGTAAGCCCGTTAACCTCATTTCATTATGTGAACCATAAACATCAATATGCTCCTTATGATACTTAGCGAAAGCTTCACAAATATTTTTAAACAAATCCTCCCCACCTATTTCTCTCATATTTTTTGTTGAAAAATTTACATGCATACCCGAACCATTCCAATCACCTTGAACTGGTTTAGGGTGAAGCTCAATTCCTAATCCATACTCCTCGGTTAATCTGTACAACAGAAATCTACTAATCCATAAATCATCAGCAGATTTTTTTGCCCCTTTACCAAAACATTGATATTCCCATTGACCTAATAAAACTTCAGCATTAATACCTGTTAGTGACAAGCCTGTTTCTAAACAAATATCTAGGTGTTCTTCTACAATTGCTCTTCCAGCTACGTTTTTATTTCCAACAGAGCAATAGTACATACCCTGAGGAGCTGGAAAACCTTGTTTTGGAAAACCCATAGGCCTAGTACCATCCATCATTGTATATTCTTGTTCAAATCCAAACCAAAATTCATCACTATCATTTTTAATTAAAGCCCTAGTATTTGTAGGATGGGGCGTACCATCAAGATTCATAACTTCTGTCATGACTAAGTAAGCATTAATTCTAGTTGGGTCAGGATAAACTCTAACTGGCTTAAGTACACAATCAGATGAATGACCCTCGGCTTGTTGAGTTGAACTTCCATCAAATGACCAATCGGGAAGTTTTTCAATCTCTCCATTATATTCATCAAATTGAAGTACTTTAGTTTTACTTCTTAAATTAGGTTCTGGATTATAGCCATCTAACCATATATACTCAAATTTAAATGCTGTCATATTAAGTCAATTTTTATTAAATACTCTTTAAATATATTTTTTTATTTGACTAAATTAAATAATAGAGATATTTTTTTACTAACCTAAACAAAAGAGTTATTAACAATACCAAAATTGACTTTAATCTTCAGAATCTAAAATTGATTTCTTAATATCTTTTCTAATACTATTAGAAGTTTCTTTAATTTTTCTAATAGATGAGCCAAGATTCCTAGCGAGAGATGGAATGTTTTTTGAACCAAAAAACATCAAGTACATAATTAAAATAAAAAGAATCTCTCCTATACCAAGATTTAATAAAAAAAGATGATTCATTTAAACTAAAAAAACTATTAATTATTAAACTTTTTGGTTGTATCTAACATAACAGGGGTAGCTATAAATAAAGAAGAATAAGTACCAACAATAACCCCAATAATCAAAGCAAACATGAAACCTCTAATGACTTCACCTCCAAAAAAGAAAATAATTAGTAACACTATAATTGTAGTTAAGGAAGTATTTATTGTTCTACTTAAAGTACTATTTAAAGCACTATTAATTATACTTTTATAATCACCTACTTTGCTTTTTTGGAACTCTCTAACTCTATCAAAAACAACAACAGTATCATTAAGAGAATATCCAATTACTGTAAGAAGAGCTGCTATAAAGGCTTGGTCAACTTCTAAAGAAATTGGTAAAATACCATTGAAAATAGAGAATATTGACAGTAAAATTAATACATCATGAAATAAAGCTACAACAGCACCAAGACTAAACTGCCATCTTCGGAATCTAAATAAAATGTATAAGAAAATAATTATTAAAGAAAAAACAATCGCAAAATAAGCAGATTTTTTAACATCATCAGCAATAGTTGCCCCAACTTTCTGAGTGGAAATTTTTTCAACAAAATCCATTCCTCCAGCGTAGTTACTTAATTTTTCTTCAATTATAGAGACAACCTCAGCATCAGATCCTTCCTCAGAAATTTTAAAATTAGTTGTGATTTTTATTTGATTAGTTTGTCCAAAATTACCATATGTTTTTACTTCAGGGTATTTTTTAACATTATCTTCAATGAAACTTTCCCCTAAAATATTTCTAATTTCCACGGTATTGATATTGTCTTTTTCAATTTTATAAACATACTCTCTTCCTCCTTGTAAATCAACTCCTTTATTTAAACCCTTAGTTTGTAAAAAGAAAACACCAACTACAATAAAAATAAAAGAAAAAACATAAGCTATTTTTCTTCTTTTTATAAAAGAAATATCTGTATTTCTAAATAAATTTTTTGTTAATGAATTAGAGAAAAATATTTTTTTCTTATTAACTAATCTTGACTCAAAAACCAGTCTAGTAATAAATATTGCACAGAACAAAGAAGTCAAAATACCAATAATTAAAGTGGTAGCAAAACCTTTAATTGGACCGGTTCCAAAATAAAAAAGAACCACGGCTGTTAGTAAAGTTGTTAAGTTCGCATCGATGATTGCAGAATATGCATTTTTATACCCATCTCTTACTGCTAACGCTAGTCCTTTTTGTTGAGACAATTCTTCTTTTATCCTTTCATAAATTAAAACATTTGCATCCACCGCCATACCTATAGTAAGAACGATACCTGCAATACCTGGTAACGTAAGGGTAGCATTAAATGCAGCGAGAGCACCAAAAATAAAAAACATATTAATTATTAAGGCTAGATTTGATGCAACACCAGCATGAAAATAATAAAATAACATATATACTAACACGAAAATAAGAGCCATTAAAAATGACTTAGCTCCAGAATCAATAGATTTTTGACCAAGAGATGGACCTACATATTCAGACCCAGCAATATCTACTTTTGCATCCAATTGTCCTGCGTTTAATATACTAGCTATATCTTGAGCCTCTCTGAGCTCAAAATTTCCAGAAATAACTGAAGAACCAGTTGGAATTTTTTCATTAATTGTTGGGTAAGTGTAAACTATCTGGTCTAACACAATAGCAATTTCATTTCCTATTTCATTTTCAGTAATCTGTGCCCATCTTTTTGCTCCACTTGGTGTCATATTCATATTAATTGTGACACCCCCAGATCTTTCATCAAATCCATCTCTAGCGTTATTAACTTCTTTTCCCAGTAAAATAGGTCCATTAAAATCACCGTATTCATTACTTTTTTCAAGAGCAATTAATTGAATAAATTTGTCATAATTATCCACTTTCTCTCCTGATGCATCATTACTTATCGCCGCGGTGTTTGTAAAATAAAATACAACATCAGGATTTAAAGTTCCATCTTCATATTTTTCATTAATGTAATCTAGAGCAATTTTCTTATCATTTTCATTATTTATAATATTAGCAATAATTGGTGAATTCAAAGAAAAAATATCAGGCGCGTCTTGATCAGTTATACCAGGAGAAATATTTGGTATGTGAGCAAAAGAAATAAAAATTGAATCACTCAAAAGCACAGATAAGGATGGATCAGAATTTTTCTTAGTCTTCCAAAACTCTAAACTCGCTGTTTTTGAAAGATATTCTTTAACCATTTTTTCATCAGTCATACCAGGAAGTTCTACAAGAATTCTTTCAGATGATTCAATTTGTTTAACTGTTGGATTTGCTAAACCAAATTGATCAATTCTTCTTTTAATTGTTTCAAATGTTTTGCCAATGTAATCGGAAACTTTACCTTCCAAATATTCCATAACTTTAACATCTAATTCCTCAGAACTAAAAGAATTTTGATCAAAATCGAAAGAATCTTCTCTTTCAAAAACTGTAAAAAAAGTAGTTTTCGGTAAACTATCTTGTTCAATAATTTTATCAAATTCGTTTTTAAATATACTGAGGTAAGTATCCTGAGTATTGCCTTTATATACATTATCTGAATTTTCAAGTACTTTATTAAGTACTCTCCCAAGATTTCCATTTGATGATACAGCAGATAGTCCTTCTAAAATATTTCTTTGAGATATTTCTAATAAAACACTCATTCCACCTTTTAAATCAAGACCAAGGTTTAAAGAATTTCTTTTAGCATCTTTGTATGAATATTTATCTAACCAAAAAAAGCTTCCTATTGGGAAGAATTTTCCTCTATCGTCAATGATGTCACCGTTTTCATTTTTCAATGGTGTTAAAATCAAAGAATCATTCTCGATTCTAATTTGCTTTATATTTTTTGCATTATTATAAAGGTTTGATAACGCATCTTTAGAGCTAATGGATTTATCCTCAATAACCTTTTTTTCTAAAGAATACGTAGCAAACGAAAAAGAGAGTGAATAAATAAAACCTACAATGAAGCAAATAAGCACAACTCTAACAAAAGTTCTAAATTTTTTATCTTCCATCTTTTAACACATTTAAAAATGAACGCAAATATATGATTTAAATTTAAATAAACTTATTATTATATGAGAAAAAGTAAAAGTATATATCTTGATTAAATACTAAGTTATAAGAATATATTTATCGTAACTTTATAATATGAATAAAATTATTTTCGCTTTTACAATAGTCTTACAGAGTTTAATTAACACCGCTGTTGCACAAATTAACTTTATCCAAAGTAATGAAATCCAGGTTTTTGAAAATATTAATGAATCTAGTTTATTACTAAACCCATGGTCAGGTGGTTTAAATTTTTGCCAATTTTCTGAAATAGATCTAAATATGGATGGAGAAAAAGACATTTTTATTTTTGATCGTTCTGGAAAAAATGGATCTCGAAGTGGCAATAAAATTATACCCATGGTATTTGATCAAAACATAAATGACTATATTTACAGACCTGAATACATAGAAAATTTTCCCGGTGATTTTGCCTTAAATAATTGGGTTTTATTAGTAGACTACAATCAAGACGGTAAAGAAGATATTTTTACTAGTAACAATAATAGTATTGCCCTCTTTACAAATACATCTGTTGAAACACTATCTTTCGAATTTACAAAAATATTGGACTCTGATGCTGGTTTTGGACCAACAAACCTTTACGTAAGCGGAGTAGATTTACCAGCTATCACTGACATTGATGGAGATTGTGATATTGATATTTTATCATTTAATCCGGAAGGTACAAACGTATATTTTCATCAAAATAAATCTATGGAGCTGTATAATACATGTAACACTATTGACTTACATAGAACAGAGAATTGTTGGGGACAATTTCAAGAAAACTTTACAGATAATAATTTGACTTTATTTTTAGACGAAAATTGTCAAACCACTGATGTAGACCCATTAAGAGTTCATGCTGGATCGACCCTACTCGCTCTTGATTTAAACCCACAACAACAACTTGATATAAATCCACAAAATACAATGGAATTATTACTTGGTGATATTTCCTACTCAAATATTGTAATGGTTCTAAATAATGGAACTCCTGAAGAAGCCTTAATGATTGATCAGGATACTAATTTCCCAAACTATGATTCTCCAGTTGACCTCCCTCTCTTCCCGGCTTGCTTTTATTTAGACGTTGATAAAGATGGGTGGAAAGATTTAATTATTAGTCCAAATGGAAATAATATTTCTGAAAATAAAAATAATTGTTTGTTTTATAAAAACATAACTTACCAGACTGATGATTCCTTTTGGTACGAAAATGGTGAAAACATGTTTCAATTCCAATACACTCAAAATGATTTTATGATAGAGAACATGATTGATGTTGGGAGTAATTCTAAACCAATATTATTTGATTTAGACACTGATGGCTTGTTGGATTTAATTATTGGTAATAAAGGTTATTACGATGAAGCAAATTATAACTCAAGACTATCATTTTACAAAAATATTGGTACTGAAACTGTTCCAATATTTACTAAATATTACGAAGATTCAATAAATAACGATTTTGGGAATCTTTCCGTGATGGGTGATATAGCTTCGATTGAAAGTATTCATCCTACTTTTGGAGATTTAGATTTAGATGGTGATATTGACTTAGTTTTTGGTGATTCGAGTGGAAAAATATTTATAGTGCTAGCCTTAAATACTGAAAATGGTATATCAAGCCCTTTACCTATTTATTCTCAAGATATTGATCAAATTATTGATACTGGGATTGATGTGGGAAGTTTTTCTACTCCACAATTAGTAGACTTAAATAGAGACGGACTATTAGATTTAGTTATTGGTGAAAGATCAGGAATTGACAATGGTGTGTTGAATGGAATTAATTATTTTGAAAACACTGGTTTAATTGATCAAATTCCATTTTTTTTAGACGCAACCCCTGAATTCACAACTCCTGATGGTATTGTTATAAAAAGTTTAGGAGGAATAAACTTAATGGATCAAGTCTTTACTACTGCATATACATCCCCTCATGTATTTGAACATGAAAATGAGTACCATCTAGCTGTTGGAACAGAGAGCGGAAAAGTTTATTTGTATAACAACATTGAAGATAACTTACTTGGCTTTTACAACTTTTTTTCCGATAATATTCTACCCAACTTAAATTGTATTCATTCTTCTGTAGCAATTAATGATATAAACAATGATAATAAAATTGATTTGATAAGAGGAAATGCTAGCGGAGGACTAGAACTATTCTTTGGCGATGAATTCAATGTTCAAAATACAGAAATCTCATCCAAAGAAAATTTTAATATTTTTCCAAATCCCAATTCTGGTATTTTTACTCTAGAACATAATTTAAATTCAGAAATAATAATTAGTATTTTTTCATTAACTGGTAAATTAATAAAAAAAGAGACGGCTAGTCAAAAAGTAATTACCTTAGATTTACAAGACAAAAGTCCTGGAATTTATATCTTACATGTAAAAAGTGACGATCAAATTATTAAATCTCAAAAACTAGTCATAAAGAATTAAAATAGATTTAAATCCATTAATGTTTTATTAGTTTTTTTCACAGAATCTACCGAATTAGATAATAAGCTTTTCTCATCCTCAGTTAAATCTATTTCTATAATTCTTTCAATTCCATTTTTGCCTAATATAACTGGAACACCAATACAAACATCACTGAACCCATATTCCCCATCTAACATAACTGAACAAGGAAACATTTTTTTCTGATCACAAGAAATAGCATGAACCAAAGATGAGACAGCTGCACCGGGTGCATACCAAGCAGACGTACCTAACATAGAAGTTAAAGTTGCCCCTCCAATCTTTGTATCTTGCTTTACCTTTTCTATTCTTTCTGCAGATAAAAATTTGGATATATTGACACTATTTCTTGTAGCCAAACGAGTTAATGGAACCATTCCTTTATCACTGTGCCCTCCGATAACCATACCTGAAACGTCTGAACTAGGACATTCTAAAGCTTCACTTAATCTGTACTTAAATCTTGCACTATCTAACGCACCACCCATACCTATGATTCTATTTTTTGGCAGATTTGTTATTTTTTGAGTTAGATATGTCATGGTATCCATAGGATTACTTACAATTATTATTGTAACATCCGGAGAATATTTTATAAGATTTTGAGCAACTTCTTTAACAATTCCCGCATTTATTCCAATTAACTCTTCTCTTGTCATTCCCGGTTTTCTAGGAATCCCACTGGTGATTACTGCAATACTACTTCCAGATGTTTTAGAGTAATCATTAGTACTACCAATAATTCTAGTGTCAAAATTATTCAAAGAAGCTGTTTGCATTAAATCCATTGCTTTTCCTTCAGCAAAATTTTGTTTAATATCTAACAAAACAACTTCTGACGCAAAGTTTTTTATGGCTATATATTCTGCGCAGCTTGCTCCAACCGCACCAGCACCAACTACTGTTACTTTCATATTTTTTTTTTTTCGAATTTAATTAATATTTCAACTACAAAATAGCAATAATAAAGATATTTTTTATTATGTAAATTTTAACTATAAATTTCATCTTATTGAAACAATTTTTTAAATTTATAATTATTAACGATAGAGACCCTCCTTTTACTATCTATGCCTAACACATGATTTATGAAGTATATTTATTTATTAATTTTTTTACAATTTAATTTTTGTTTTTGTCAAGTAGTCGCAGAGGGTGATACAACATTATGCGAAAGCGCATCTGGAGAAGTAACGCTAACTCTTACCGCAGAATCTTTTAATGTAGATTTAACAGATTCCGGTATTTATTCAGATGATACTTATGGCGGAGTAATTGACATTGGATTTGATTTTGTTTTTTATGGTAATACTTACAATCAAGTTGTTTTATCCTCTAATAATCATTTAACATTCAATATTGCAAATGCAAATAATTATTCAGACTGGACTATTACAGATCCAGCACCAAATAATTTTGATTGTCCATTAAACTCAATATTATGTCCTTGGCAAGATATTTACCCAGGTGTTAATGGAAATGGAACTATACAGTATGCCACTACTGGTGAAGCACCAAATAGAGTGTTTATTGCGTCTTTTTGCGGAATTCCTATGTTTTCCTGTACAGACATATGCTACACCAGTCAAATTAAATTATTTGAAGGAACAAATATTATCGAAACTCATATAGCTCAAAAAGTATTATGTACAACTTGGAATGATGGCGCTGCTATTCATGGTCTTCATAATTCCACAGGAACAATTGCTAATATCGTTACAGGTTTAGATGGCATTGAGAGAAACTACCCAAACCAATGGACATGTGAAAATGATGGTTGGAGTTTCACTCCAAACGGACCTAATGATTATACAATTCAAAATATAACCTTTGCTCCTGCTGTAGCTGGTGATGACATTATTTGGCAAGATAATAATGGAAATATCATTGGATATGGTAGTTCCATTGATGTAACTCCAGTATCTCAAAACGGAGAAACTGTTGTTTATACTGCTGGCGCTTCTTTGTGTGGTTCTGCTGGTGATTGGTGTGGATTTGAAGGAGGAATTGAGGGTGATGAGGTATTTATCAATTTTGAACCTACTGAAATAACTACAAATTACCAAAACCCCACCTGTTTTCAATCCGGAGATGGATTAATAAATGTAGCCCTTCCAGCGAATGGAAACTGGGAATACCAAGTTACAGATGAACAAAATAATTTAATAGATTTTGGTTCTATTCAAAATGATAACAACTTTTCAGTCAATAATTTAAATGGAGGAGAATTTAATATTTATGTAGAAAATGAATTTGGATGTACAGATAATCAGTTAGTTTCCTTAACTGAACCTGAGCAAATAGTTGATGATTTTACTACAATAAACAGCAGTTGTTTTAATGAAAATAATGGAAGTTTAAATCTTGTACTTAACGGGGGAACAAACCCTTTCACAGTGTTTGTAGGTGAGATTAATTCGGGTTTGATTGTTGAAGAGCAAACTAATTTAAATCAAGGATCAATGGTTACCTTCAATAATCTAGGGCCTGGAGAATATTATTTTACAGGAATAGATCAAAACGGTTGCCTGACTGAGGGAGATGAAATCTTTTTTGATATTTCTGAACCAGAAGAAATAATCATTCAAGCAACGTCTGAAGATGTAACATGTGCTGACGCAAATGATGGAAGTGTAAATATTTCGGTGAATGGAGGAACTGGTAATTACACTTTTTCATGGTTTGGAGACAATGGATTTCTCTCCAATCAAGAAGACATAGCAAATCTTGCTGGTGGAACATATACATTGACGGTAAGTGATGAAAATGATTGTAGCTCATCTCAAATAATAGAAATTTCTGAAGACGCAGGTATCTCCATAGATTTCTCAACTTCAAATTATAATGGTTATGAAATTTCATGTGATGATGGAAATGATGGGTTTATTGATTTAAATATAAATGGAGGAAGCTCTCCTTACTCAATCAGTTGGGATGGTCCAAATGGATTCACTAGTAACTTGGAAGATATTTCAAATCTCTCCTCAGGACTATACACAATGTATTTATCTGACTTAAATGGGTGTGAAGCATTCATTAATCTTACATTATCTGAGCCGCAAGAGCTTGAGCTAATCATAGAAGAAACTCCTGAAATTTGTGGAACAGGAGGCTCGACTTTTGTACAAACATTTGGTGGGACTTCACCAATATCGTACAATTGGATTGGGCCTGAATCATTTTCTAGCAATCAAGTTGACTTAATAAATGTTTCATCTGGTAGTTATGAATTAACTATAAATGATGCCAACAATTGTATGATTTCTGATAATATTATTATTGAATATATTGATGGTCCTACATGTGATTTTACTGCATCATCTTATGAATTTATGTTATCCAATGAACCTGTCAATTTTTATGATAATTCAAGTACCGACCCAAATTTTAACTTTCAAATTGAATCTTGGATATGGGAATTTGGAGACGGTACAATATCAAATGAACAAAACCCATCACATCTGTATTCTAATCCAGGGTTATATTATGTATGGCTTACTGTAACTGATGAAAACAACTGTGAACAAAGTGTTATGAAAACAATTAATGTTTTAGAGGAATATTATTCATATTCCCCAAATGCTTTTAGCCCTAATGGTGACGGGGTTAATGATTTATTTGCTCCAATATTAACTGATATTGACTATGAAACTTATGAAATAAATATATTTAATAGATGGGGTGATATTGTATTCAAAACAAATAATTATGACGAATCGTGGGATGGGACATTCAAAGGAGAGGATTTACCTCAAGCCGTATATACCTATAAAATCACATACAAAACACGAAGAGGGATAGACAAGCAAGAAAGAGGTGATATAGTTTTAGTAAAGTAAAACTATCGTAATCTATACATCAATTTTTGCATAAGTAGCTCTCTCTTCAATAAATTTTCTTCTTGGCTCAACATCATCTCCCATTAATCTTGAAAAACATCCATCAGGGTCGGAAGTTTCATAATCAATAGTAACTTGTTTTAACTTTCTTGCTTCTGGATTCATTGTAGTTTCCCAAAGTTGTTCAGCATTCATTTCTCCTAACCCTTTGTAACGTTGAATACTAACATTTACATTTTCTTTACCATTGGTTAGTTCTTTCACAACTCTTTCCCTCTCATCTTCATCAAAACAATATCTAGTGGTTGTTCCTCTTTTTAGTAAATATAATGGGGGTGTTGCTATATAAACATATCCGTCCTCAATTAATTTTTTCATATACCTAAAAAGAAAAGTTAATATTAATGTGGCAATATGACTACCGTCAACATCGGCATCACACATTATAATTAATTTATGATATCTAAGTTTTTCTAAATTTAATTCTCTTTCATCGTTCTCTGTACCAACTGTTACACCTAGTGCAGTGTATAGGTTTTTAATTTGATCATTTTCAAAGACTTTAAACGGAAGTGCTTTCTCAACATTCAAAATTTTCCCTTTTAATGGTAAAATCGCTTGAAATTGCCTATCTCTTCCCTGTTTAGCCGTACCACCCGCAGAATCTCCCTCCACTAGATAGATTTCACATTTTTCTGGGTCAGTTTCTGAACAATCAGCTAACTTACCTGGTAAACTAGTTGAAGATAAGACACTTTTTCTTTGCACCATTTCCCTAGCACGACTAGCAGCTTGCCTAGCTTTTGCAGCTAAAATAACTTTTTGAACTAGAGTTTTAGCATCTTTAGGATTTTCCTCAAGATAATTATTTAACATTTCTCCAACCAATTGGTCAACAGGACCCATGACTTCACTGTTACCTAACTTAGTTTTTGTTTGACCTTCAAATTGAGGCTCCATAACTTTTACAGAAACAACTGCAGTCAAACCTTCTCTGAAATCATCACCAGAAATCGTAACCTTTTCTTTGGATAAAAAACCTGACTTTTCAGAGTAAGACTTTAATGTTCTAGTTAAAGCACGACGAAAACCAGATAAATGCGTTCCACCTTCATGAGTATTTATATTATTAACATAAGAATGAACCGTCTCCGAAAAACCTGTATTATATGAAAGTGCTATTTCAACAGGAATCCCATTTTTTTCTCCCTCCATATACATTACATCACTAAGTAATTGTTCACGAGCTGAATCAATATATTTAACAAATTCTGACAACCCCCCCTCAGAATAAAATGACTCACTTATAAAATCTCCATTATCATCTTTGGTTCTTTTATCTACAACTTTGATTGAAATACCTTTATTCAAAAATGATAATTCTCTCATTCTTTTACATAATACTTCATATTCGTAGGTAGTAACAGAAAATATTGTTTTATCGGGTAAAAATGTAACCTCAGTACCTCTCTTATCTGTTTCCCCTACTTCTTTAACAGGATATAATGGAGAACCTATTTTATATTCTTGCTGATATATTTTTCCGTCTCTATAGACTCTAGCTATTAAATGTTCTGATAAAGCATTGACACAAGAAACACCAACTCCATGTAATCCCCCGGAAACTTTATATGAATCTTTATCAAATTTTCCACCAGCATGTAAAACTGTCATTACCACTTCTAGAGCAGATTTCTTTTCCTTTTCATGCATTCCAATAGGAATTCCCCTTCCATCGTCTAAAACAGTAATAGAATTATCATCATTAATAGTAACAGTTATATTTTTACAATGGCCTGCTAGAGCTTCATCAATAGAGTTATCAGTTACTTCATAGACAAGGTGATGGAGACCTTTAGTTCCAACATCACCAATATACATTGCAGGTCTTTTTCTGACAGCTTCTAAACCTTCTAATATTTGTATACTGTCAGCTGAATAATTTTTATTATTTTCGGACATATTTAAGGGTATTGTTATTCATTTTGAATATACAAAATAATATGTATTTACATACCCTTTTTTTTTTATATATTCAACAATTAATTAACAATTATATAATTGACAAATTCAGAGACAATTTTACAATTAAAAGATGTAGATATTTATCGATCCAACACATTAATATTAAGCAATTTAAATTTGACTGTTAAAAGAGGTGAATTCATATATTTAATTGGAAAAACTGGTAGCGGAAAAAGTAGTCTTTTTGAAACATTATACGCTGATATCCCGTTAACAAAAGGATTCGCTCAAATAATGGGTTTTAATTTATCTAAAATAAAAGAAAATCAAATACCAGAATTAAGAAGAAAACTTGGAATAGTATTTCAAAGATTACAACTTTTACAAGACAGAAATGTAAATAATAATTTGCTTTTTGTAATGAAGGCCACAGGATGGAAAAACAAAGAAAAAATGAACAACAAATTACTTGAGGTTTTAAAAGCGGTTGGAATGGATTCAAAGGGACAAAAAATGCCATTTGAATTATCTGGAGGAGAACAACAAAGAGTATCGATCGCTAGAGCATTAATTAATAACCCATCTTTAATTTTAGCAGACGAACCAACAAGAAATTTAGATCCTGAAACTTCAGAAGAAATAATGTATTTACTTAAAAAAATTAGCTCTCAAAATAGGTCCGTTATTATGATTTGTCATGACAACTATCTAATTAATAGGTTTCCCTCAAAAATGATGTATTGTTATAATCAAACAATTTCAAGTACACCACCACATTCTAAAGTTTTTTAAAAATGTTGTCAATTCTTATCCCATGTTATAATTATGATATTATTGAATTGGTAAAATCAATTAGTGAGCAAGTCAAAAAAACAAAAAAACAATATGAAATTATTTGTGTAGAAGACGGATCAGAAAAGACTTTTTCAAATCAAGAAATTAAAAGCTTAAAAAACACACTTTATATACAATTAAAAAAAAACATTGGAAGATCAAAAATTAGAAATTTTCTTGCAAAAAAAGCAAAGTATAATTGGCTCTTATACATAGATTGTGATTCTGAAATTATAAATGAAAAGTTCATACAAAATTATATAAGAAATATTGGGAATGAACATCAAATAATCTACGGAACAACAAAATATCAAAAAAATAAACCCTGTGACTCAAAAATATTACATTGGAAATATGGAATAAAAATAGAAAGCAAAAGAAAAAAAAATATATTCTCATCTCACCATTTTTTAATTCATAAATATACTTTTGAAAAAATAAAATTCAATGAAAATATAAAAGGATATGGGCACGAAGACACAATTTTCTGGATTGAACTAAATAAAATGAATTATAAATTTAAACATATTGCAAATCCATTGAATCATATTGGATTAGAATCGAATAAAAAATACATAGATAAAACAAAAAATTCTATTAAGAACCTATTCTTATTGAGTGAAGAATACGATTTAAAAAAAATCTCACTAATTAGAACATATAAAATAATATCTTTTTTATTTCTAAATCATTTATTATTGTTTTTATTTACATGCTTTGAAAAAAAAATAATGAACAATCTTCTATCTGCAAAACCAAATCTATTTATATTTCAATTTTTTAAAATTTGTTATCTGTGTAAAATAATTAAAGATTATTAAATAGCTCAATGATTTTCTTCTCTTGGTTCTCCCAACAAAATTCTTTTTTAGCAGATTTTAAATTTAAATTATATATGTTCTTATTTTTTAATATGTATCTTATCTGACTTGCTATATCTTCTGGATTTCTAGAAGATAACACCTCTCCTATTTTATTATTAATTACTAAACTAGAAATATCGGGTAAATCACTAGCTAAAATTGGAATTTCAGCATGTAGATAATCAAAAATTTTATTTGGTAAAGAATAACGATAAGCTAAACAAGTGTCTTCCTCAAAGGAAAGACCTAAATCAAATTCCCTTGTAATTGATTTAAGTTGTTGAAAGGGAACACGACCTAAAAAAAATATTTTGTTAATCAATTTTTTTTTTTTGGTGTATTCTAATAACTCTTTTTTTAAATCACCAGAACCAACAATGAATAAATTAGCATTTAAATAAGCCATTGAATCAATCATTAGTGATATACCTCGATCTTTATTCAAACTGCCTTGATAAATAATATTTTTTTTGTTTGGATTAAATCCCTGAATATTATATTCTTTTTCAACTGATGAATTATTTGATTTTAAATACGGTACATTTTTTATTATCAAAGAATCAATTTGATATTTTTTTTTATAAAAATTAGCTATACTATCACTAACTGTTATAACATTAGAAAGTTTAGGAAATATTTTTTGTTCTAAAAATAACCAAAAAGATTTTACATTTTTTTTTTCAATTAGTTCAGGTACTTCGGTAAATAATTCATGAGAATCATACACAAGGGGCTTGTTCTTTATTTTTGAAATAATAAAATTTGGCAATAAAGTATCTAAATCGTTTGCATAAAATATATCACATTTATTAAAAAGCAAAAAAATAAATAGCCTTATGTTAAAAAACATATAAAAAAGAAAACCTCTTCGAAATTTTAAATTAAACCTTTTAACACTATAAGGTCTTTTTGAAAAAAAATCATTATTTAATTTTCTTCCTACTAAAAGAACATCGTAACCACTATTATGTAGAGTTGTGCTCATTTTATGTACTCTTTGATCAGAAATCAAATCTGTAGTAACTGAAATTATAATTTTTTTCAAAATTTTAAGATTAAGATTTAATTAAAAAAGAGTAAAACGTTATTATATTAGTAATATGTTATTGGAAAATAATAAATCTCTAATAAATTTAAACACTTTTGGCGTAAATTATTTTGCTGAAAAATTTATTAACATTAATACTGAAGAAATTCTCAAGGAAAGTATTGATTATATAATAAAAAATAAAATAAAATATTTTGTACTAGGTGGGGGTAGTAATATATTAATCACAAAAAATATTGAAGGCATAGTTCTTTTTAACCAGTTAAAAGGAATCGAAATCATAAACGAAGATGAAAATTCAGTAATTATTAAAGCTCAATCTGGTGTTGTTTGGAATGATTTAGTGAATTGGTCAATTAAAAATAATCTGTGGGGAATTGAAAATTTAATATTAATTCCTGGAACTGTAGGTGCAGCCCCGATACAAAACATCGGAGCATATGGAGTAGAAATCAAAGATGTTTTTAAAAGCCTTACTGCATATAATTTTGAAACCAACGAAAAAATTAAATTTAATAAAGAAGAATGTTCTTTTGGATATCGTGAATCAGTATTCAAAAATAAATTAAAAAATAAATTTTTTATAACCGAAGTTGAGTTTGAATTGAATAAAAATAAAAAACCAATACTAAATTACGAGGCTCTTAATTTAGAACTAAAGAAAAGTAACTTACCAATAACTCTTAAAAATATTGGTAAAATAGTTAGTGAAATTAGAAATAGAAAACTGCCTGATCCAAAAAAATTAGGTAATAGTGGAAGTTTTTTTAAGAATCCTATTATAGATATAGGATTTTTAAATGAGATAAAAAATAATTTTCCTGACGTAAAATATTTTTCACATAATAATAAAATAAAAATTTCTGCAGGATGGCTAATTGAAAAATGTGATTGGAAAGGAAAAAAAATTAATAACTGTGGAGTTTATGAAAAACAAGCCTTAGTTTTAGTTAACTTTGGAAATTCAAGTGGTAAAGAAATAAGTGACTTATCAATTAAAATAAAAAAAGATGTCAAACATAAGTTTAATATTAATCTAATTGAAGAAGTTCAAATAATATAAATATGATGATTGAAATTATATTAATATCAATTATACTGCTCTCAATTTGTGTTGCAGGAATAGCCATTAAAATCCTTGTTAAAAAAAATGGAGAATTTTCTGGCACATGCGCAAGTAATAATCCATTTTTAAATAAAAATGATGAACCTTGCTCTTATTGCGGAGCAGCACCTAATGAGGGTTGTAAGTCAGAATAATCAGGAGATTTTGTTGATATTAACTTTAACATTCCATTAGTCATAAAAGTCAAAGTATCATCTTTTTCAACGTATATAAAACAAGCATCAATATTATTTTTACTAATAAATTTCTTTGATTTATTTAACCCCATTGACATACAAGCTGTTGCATACGCATCAGCATCCATACAATTATTTGCTAAAATGGAAACACTCAATAAGTTATTTTCAGCAGGTTTTAGTGTTTTTGGATTCATAGTATGAGAAATTACTTTTCCGTCTATTTTTTTTAATTTTCTATAACTTCCCGAAGTTGCTAATGCTTTATTTGATAATTTTAAAATATATTTTTGCAGTTGTATGTTTTGGTAAGGTTTTTCAATAGCTACTAACCATGGATTTTTATTTTTATTTCCAGAACAATACACTTCACCTCCTATATTAATAATGAAATTATCAATATTATTTTGTTTTAGATAATTAGATAAAATATCAACACTATATCCTTGAGCAATACCATTAATATCTAATTGAATTATATTATTTTTTTTATTAATCAATCCATCACTTATTGAAATCATATCACATCCTAAAAAATTGGCATATTCAGTGTTAAAATTTGCACTCTTTGGACCAAATCCATAAGAGTTAACTAACGGACCTACAGTAATATCAAAAGCGCCTTCAGTTTCATTACATATTTCAATTGATCGACTAATAACATCACTTAACAAAGTATCAACATATGTGGTAGAATTATTATTTACTCTAGTAATATTAGATGAATCGTTATAAGTTGAAAGAGCCATATCTATATTAGATAATATACTATCAATAGAATGTTTTTTAATTAAATTTAAATTAGAATAATACTTAACGGAGTAAAAGGTTCCTTGAGTCCTCCCCTGTATTACATAAGGAGATAATTTTTCATTAGTACAAGAAAAAAAAAATGTCAAAATTAAAAAAAACCTAACCACCGAAATCATCAAAAGCAACATTTTCATCAGGTACACCAAAGTCATCACACATTTTTAAAACTGCTTGATTCATAAGAGGAGGGCCACAAAAGTAAAACTCTATATCCTCTGGATTTTCATGTTTACTTAAATAATTATCTATAAAAGCTTGATGAACAAAACCTAAAAAGCCATCACCTTTTTTATCATCTAAATTTTTCTTTTCCTTCCAATTATCTTCTTCTAAAGGTTCTGAAAGTACAGGGTAAAATTTAAAGTTTTTAAATTTTTTTTCTAACGCAAAGAAGTGTTCCATATAAAACAATTCTCTTCTTGATCTTCCACCATACCAATAAGAAACTTTTCTTTTAGACTTTAAAGTTTTAAATAAATGATATAAATGAGATCTCAACGGAGCCATTCCAGCACCTCCTCCTATGTATACCATCTCAGCTTCTGATTCCTTTATAAAAAATTCACCATAAGGACCTGAAATTGTTACTTCATCACCGGGTTTAAGTCCAAAAATATATGAAGAAGCTATTCCAGGGTTTACATTTAACCAGTTATTTGATTTTCTGTCCCATGGGGGTGTTGCAATTCTTACATTTAACATAATTTTTCTACCTTCTGCGGGGTAACTAGCCATTGAATATGCTCTTACAACACTTTCATCATTTTTCATTACTAAAGGCCATAAATTAAATTTATCCCATTCATATTTAAATTTATCTTTTTCACCCGGATGCTCTTTAGGATGAGCAGATATATCAAAGTCTTGATATTTTATTTCACTTTCAGGTATTTCAATTTGAATATAACCTCCAGCTTCATAATCCATATCTTCAGGTAATTCAACAATGAATTCCTTAATAAATGAAGCTACATTATAATTTGAAACTACCTTAGCTTTCCATTGTTTAATTCCAAATATTTCCTCTGGAATTTGTATCTCCATATCATTTTTCACTTTAACTTGACAACCTAACCTCCAATTTTCTTGAATTTCTTTTCTTGAAAAATATGGCTTTTCAGTTGGTAATATACTCCCTCCTCCTGATGAAACTTGACATTTACACATTGCGCAAGTACCACCACCACCACATGCAGAAGGTAAAAAAACTTTGTTATTACCTAAAGTGGTTAAAATGGTATCCCCCGCACTTACTTTTAATTTATTTTCTCCATTAATTGTTAAAGTTACATCACCTGATGGGGATAATTTTGCTTTTGCAAAAAGTAAAACCATCACTAAAGAAAGCATTACAATTAAAAAAACGAAAACTGAAAATAAAATTAACTGACCCATAAATTTAATTATATATTAATTCCCATAAAACACATAAAACCAATACCCATAAGCCCTGTAATAATAAACGTAATTCCTAACCCTCTAAGCGGAGCAGGGACATTAGAGTATCTTATTTTTTCTCTGATAGCTGCTATTCCTACTATAGCTAAAAACCAACCAACACCTGAGCCCAATGCAAAAGAGGTGGCTTCAATAATTGTAGAATACTGACGTTCTTGCATAAATAGAGCTCCTCCCAAAATTGAACAGTTAACAGCAATTAAAGGAAGAAAGATTCCAAGACTACTATAAAGTTGAGGTGAAAATTTCTCTACTAACATTTCTACCAATTGAACCATAGATGCAACCACTGCTATAAACATGATTAGACTCAAAAAAGATAAATCCATAGTTGCAAAGCTTTCTCCTAACCAACTTAACGCACCTTCTTTGAGAAGATAATTTTCTAATAAATAATTTATTGGAACAGTTATTCCTAAAACAAAAATAACAGCAGCACCTAAGCCAACACCAGTTTCTACAGTTTTAGAAACTGCTAAATATGAACACATACCAAGAAAATACGCGAAAATCATATTTTCTATAAAAACACCTTTTATAAAAATATTTACTAACTCTTCCATAATTAATTTTCTTCTAACAATTCTTCTGGGAATGAAGTTCTAGACCTTTGAACCCAAATAATTAAACCAACGACTATTAATGCCATTGGTGGTAAAATCATTAAATTATTATTTAAGTAAAATCCTCCTCCAGCTTCATACCATCCATCTGGAAAAACTTGGTATCCAAACAATTTACCTGAACCAAACAGTTCTCTAAAGAATGCAACAGCAAGTAAAATCCAACCGTAACCAACTGCGTTTCCTATAGCATCTAAAAAAGATGGCCATAAAGTATTTCCTAAAGCAAAAGCCTCCAATCTTCCCATAATAATACAATTTGAAACAATTAAACCAATAAATACAGACAATTTTTCTTGAACGTCAGGTAAAAACGCTTGTAAGACCTGATCAACAAAAACCACAAGAGAAGAAACAACAACTAATTGAACTATAATTCTTATTCTAGAGGGAATAACATTTCTCAGGGCAGAAATAATCATATTAGCACAAACCATAACAAAAACAACAGACATAGACATTACTAAAGCCTGTTGTAATTGAACTGTAATTGCTAAAGCAGAACAAATTCCTAGAACTTGAATAGTTATTGGGTTTTGATCACCTAAAGGGTCACTCAATAATTTTCTATTTTTTTTTGAAAAAAGTGAACTTTTCATTTAATTTCTAATTGTTTTAAAATAATTATTATAAATCTCTAAATCAGCTTTTAACATATTAGTTACACCATCACTTGTTATTGTCCCTCCTGTAATACCATCTACCTCATGATAACTCCCTTCTTTAGCGCCACCTTTAACAACATTAATAGAGACAAAAGATGAATTTTCATCTAGTATTTTTTTTCCAATAAATTCATCTTCAAAAAAAGATTCTCTAATTTCCGCACCAAGACCTGGTGTTTCTGTTTTGTGATCAAAAGATGCACCAAAAACAGTATTGCAATCTTTTTCAAATGCCACAAATCCCCAAATAGGCCCCCACAAACCACTTCCAACTAAAGGAGTGATATAATATTTATTCCCATCTTTTTCAGCAATAAATAAGGGAAATACTTTGTCTTCTTTTGCTAAAGCTGTATTTCTGTATTGTTTTTTAACATCAATGTAAAAAGCATCATTATCTCCAACAACAGTTTCACCTAACGAATTAATCACCACTGATTCTTTAATGTACTCATCATATAATTCACTAGCATTAGTTCTATCGCACTGTACTTTAATTGCAGATAAAATATTTATTTTCTTTTTATCTTCTTTGTTAGCTTTTTTCCTACTTGATAAGGATTCAGAAACAAAAGCTAAAGAAATGGCAACAACTAAAACCATTATTATGGCAAAAGAAAAAGTGAAGAAATTTGAATCTTTATTTATTTTCATTTTATTAATTAAATTTTAACCCTACTCATTCTACGTTTCACACTTGCCTCAACAACATAATGATCAATCAGAGGAGCCATGACATTCATGAATAATATGGCTAACATTATACCTTCAGGATAAGCAGGATTAAAAACTCTAATCATGATTCCTAAAAATCCACATAAAAACCCATATATTATTTTTCCAGTATTAGTTTGTGCTGCTGATACCGGGTCTGTCGCCATAAATACAATTGCAAACATAAAACCCCCAATACATAACTGATGAATTGGATTTAATGACATAAATCCATTAGCATTCCAAAAATAAAAGATGGAGGCCATAAAAAAACCTCCGATTAAAGCAGAAGACATAATCCTCCACGAGCCTAATCCTGTAATCAATAATATTGCTGCTCCAATTAATACAGCTAATACAGACGTTTCACCAATTGAACCAGGAATAAAACCCAAAAATGAATTAAGCAAACTATAAGCTCCATCACTACTAAAATTACTTAATACAGTTTCCTGATAATCTACCGAAACACCGTCTTTAACTAAAGTTGCAAGTTCTCCAAGTGCAGTTTCTCCAGAAATTGAATCAGTATATCCTTCAGAAACCCAAACTTTATCACCAGATAATTTAGTAGGATAAGCAAAAAAGGCGAATCCTCTAGCTAGTAAAGCTGGATTTAATATATTCATTCCAGTTCCTCCAAAAACTTCTTTTCCAATAACTACAGCAAAAATAACAGACAATGCAACAATCCATAAAGGACAATCAATGGGAAATATTAGCGGAATTAGCATACCAGTAACTAAGTATCCCTCATTAACCTGATGATTTCTAAAAACAGCAAAAGCAAACTCAATTGCAAGACCGACTCCATATGAGACAACAATCATAGGAAGCACCTTCATAAAACCATACAAAAATAAATTCAAAAAAGAGGAAAAACTTTGACTTATAAGAGATGGATCAAACTGAGAATAATACTGATAACCAATGTTGTAACATCCAAATATTAAACAAGGAATGAGTGCTAAAATTACAGTACCCATGGTTCTTTTTAAATCAATTGAGTCTCTAACGTGACATTTAGTAGAAGTAGTATGATTAGGCACAAACAAAAAAGTTTCAAATGCATCATAAGCAGGATATAACTTTTCTAACTTGCCACCTTTTGTAAAGTGTGGTTTAATTTTATTTAATGTATTTCTTAAAAAATTCATAATTAACTACATTCTTTTTTTACTAAATCTAAGCCATGTCTTAAAATTTCTTGTACAGGAATTTTTGAAGTACATGCAAATTCACATAATGCAAAATCTTCAGGTGAAACCTCATAAATACCCATTTTTTCCATTAGTTCTATATCTTCAATTAAAATAGATTTTATTAATTGAACTGGAAAAATATCCATAGGAACAACGTTTTCATATTGCCCTGAAACAACATAAGCACGCTCTTCACCGTGCATGTTAGTGTCTAATACTATTTCTCTTTGAGGAATTAGTGACGACAGAAAAGCTCTTGAAAAACTATATTTTTTAAATCCAGGCATAGCCCAACCAAACAATTCATGATAATCTCCTTCAGGAATTACTGTAACATGGTCATCAAAAAATCCTACATGTCCTTCCTTTCCAATATTATCACCATGCAAAACATTTCCTGAAATAAATCTTTTATTTCCTGAAAAAAGCTTACCCTTCAATAAACCACCAATGTTAACACCTTGAAAAGACTTATAGTATTTTGGCGATTTAACTTCTGAACCGGTTACAGCAATTGTTTTATAATTTAAATATCTGCCAGAAAGAAAGAAATTACCAATTGAGATTAAAGCCTGTGGCTTTAAAACCCAAACTATATCCCCTTTGTTAATAGGGTCAATATGATGAATCTGAATCCCAACATTTCCAGCTGGATGTGGTCCATAAAATTTATTTAACTGAACATTTTTGAATTTATTAAAAAATTCAAAATCAGATTTTTCACTTACATTAAGATGAATTTTTCCGTCACTCAGTAACGAAATAACATCTATTCCTTTTTGAAATTCTTTTTCTTTTCCAGATAAAAGGAAATCATAATTTGGAGCTAAAGGAGAAGAATCAAAACAAGAAATAAAAATTGCCTTTGGAGTTATGTTTGGATCCGCTACTGAGTCAAAAGGCCTTTGTTTAATTAATGACCACAAACCAGATTCAAAAAATAAATTTTTTAATTTTTCAGGATCAAGTTTTTCAAAATTAGAAACATTAAATTTTTTAAACTTATTTTTTTTGTCAGCCTTTACAACTACTTCTAACAATTTTCTTTTTTCACCCCTTATAATGGATTGGACTTTTCCACTAACTGAGGAAACAAACTTAATTTTTTCAAAATCTTTATCAAAAAATAAACTTTCTCCCGCAAGAACTGAATCTCCTTCTTTTACACTTAATCTAGGTTTCAAACCATGAAAATCCGTAGGCTTAAGAGAAAATGTCTGTGAATGATACTCCTCAACTGTTAAAGAGGCCTCACCTTTAAGATTAATGTTTTTTCCTTTTGAAATTTTTACTTCCAATGTTTAATAATTTGTGTTTGATTTTTAAGTACACGAATATAAAAATATTAATAAAATTAAACTACTATATTTAAGTAATTAATTTTATTTTTTTTGAACCAAAAATGTTGATATGTTTCGATATTTATTTTTTTTATTTTTTTTATTTTTTTTTATTTCAAAAAGCGAGGTTTTTGACGAATATACTTCCAATAAAATAAAAACTGTTTTGTTACACAACATTGAAAATAAGTTGGTCGACCCAACTATTCAACTCAACTCAAATGATAAAATACAACTTTCTTTTGATGAGCTCGGAACTGACATGAACAACTATACTTACAGCTTCATACATTGTGACTATGAATGGAAAAAATCTGACTTACTTCCCTCAGAATATATTGACGGATTTACAGAAAATTATATTGATAATTTTTCTTTTTCATTCAATACTAATATTGATT
This sequence comes from uncultured Flavobacteriales bacterium, assembly GCA_964435285.1. GTDB lineage: Bacteria > Bacteroidota > Bacteroidia > Flavobacteriales > TMED113. The sequence goes on along the minus strand of CAYSYA010000006.1, from coordinate 86,590 downwards.
ATGTTAATTACAAATGTCAATTCCCTAATGAAAGTATAAATTTTTTAATTTCTGGTAATTATATTCTATTAGTAAAAAATGAATCTGATGGAGAGATTGTAATTAAAAGAAAATTTGTTGTTTATGAAAAAATTGCACAATTAAATGCTATAGTAAAACGAGCAACATTTGTGAACAATATAGATTCAAAACAAGAGATTGATTTTGAAATTTTTTACTCCAACTTAAATGTTTTAAATCCAATTGATGAAATAAAAGTTGTTGTTCAAAAAAATGATAACTGGAATAACACGAAACGCAACATAAAACCAAGTTTTATTGGTAAAAATTATTTAGAGTATGACTATGATGGTGAAATTAATTTTGACGGCGGAAATGAATTTAGAGATTTTGACATTAGTAGTTTACGTTTTTATTCAAAAAATATTGATACTATATATACAAAAAAAAATAACTATTATAATAGCAATATCTTCTTTGTAAAACTTTTAGAAGAAAAAAATAAAACAAATAATCCTTATGTTGAAAAATATGATTTAAACGGGAAATTGTTAATTCAAAAAGATAACTCAGATTTCTCTGATAGCGAATCAGAATACGTATTAGTTAAATTTAGTTTAGAAAAAACTGGATTAGATTTAAATCAACAAATTTTTTTGTTTGGAGCTCTTAGTAATTGGACCATTGATTCTGATTTTCAATTAAATTATAATCCTAAAAGAAAAAAATTTGAAAAAGAAGTGTTATTAAAACAAGGTTATTATAACTACAAATACATAATAATTAATGAAGATGGAGAATTAAATGAAATTATTGACGGAAATCATTATGAAACAAATAATGAATATACAATTTATGTCTACCACAAATCTCCATGGGAAAGGTACGACAGACTTATTGCAGTTGAAAAAATAACTTCTAATTCTTTAAATTAATTTTCCTTTCATAATTTTGAATAATTTTTAAATTTTAATGTAATGACAAAAGCTATATTTTCAGTTCCAGAAGTTTCATGTGAAGTTGTAAAAGCATATGAACCTGGAAGCAATGAGAGATTAGAATTAATTAAGGAGTATGACAAAATGATAAACAAGGTTATAAACCTTCCTATGATTATTAACGGAAAAAAAATAACCTCATCTAAAAAGAAGGCAATATCCCCACCTCACGACCACAAACATATTGTAGCCTATTGTCATTATGGATCAAAAAAAGAGGTTAAACTTGCTATTTCAGCTTGTATGAATGCTAAAGAAAAATGGAAAAGCACTCCATGGGAACAAAGATGTGCTATATTTTTAAAAGCAGCTGAGCTGTTATCTGGCCCTTACAGACAAAAAATAAATGCAGCAACAATGATTAATCAATCTAAAAACATTTTTCAGGCAGAAATTGATGCATCATGTGAGTTAATTGATTTCCTGAAATTTAATGTTAAATTTTTAACTGAAATTTATCAAAGTCAACCTGAAAGTTCAACTGGTGTTTGGAACAGAATGGAATATAGGCCACTTGAAGGTTTTGTATACGCTATTACACCATTTAATTTTACATCTATTGCAGCAAATTTATGTTTAGCCCCAGTATTAATGGGAAACACTGTTGTATGGAAACCATCTGATAGTCAAACATATTCAGCAAAAATAATTATGGATTTATTGAAGGACGCTGGTCTTCCAGACGGCGTTATTAATATGGTTCACTGTAAACCTGAAGAAGCAAACAAAGTTATTTTTGAACATAATGACTTTGGCGGAATCCACTTTACAGGTTCTACAAAAGTCTTTCAGTCAATTTGGAAAGAAATTGGTAGAAATATCAATAAATATAAATCATACCCTAGAATAGTTGGGGAAACTGGAGGGAAAGATTTTATTATCGCTCATAAATCAGCTGAAATCAACGAAGTTGTAACAGCAATTATAAGAGGGGGATTTGAATATCAAGGCCAAAAATGTTCTGCAGCATCAAGAATTTATCTTCCAAAAAGTCAATGGGCAAAAATTGAAAAAAAATTGATAAGTGAAATGAAAACAATCAAAGTCGGAGACCCAAGAGATTTTTCAAACTTTGTTAATGCAGTTATTCATAACAGCTCCTTTGAAAATTTAAAATCAACAATACAGAAAACAAAGAAAGATAAAAAAGCAAAAATTATTTTTGGAGGAGGATTTAATAAAAAGAAAGGTTACTTTATTGAACCTACAATTATTTTAACTTCAGACCCTAATTACGACACAATGAAAAGAGAGTTGTTTGGACCAATTGTTACGATTTATTTATATAAAGACCAAGATTTTGATAAGACCTTACAATTAATTGACTCAACTTCAGATTACGCACTTACAGGTTCAATTTTTTCAAAAGACAGGAATATTATTACTAAAGCGTTGGAAGCATTAGAGAATTCAGCTGGAAATTTTTATATAAATGATAAACCTACAGGAGCGGTTGTTTCTCAACAACCATTTGGAGGGTCCAGAGGGTCCGGAACAAATGATAAAGCAGGTTCTTATATGAATCTTTTGAGATGGGTTTCACCAAGAACAATTAAGGAGACTTTTGTCCCCCCTAAAAATTACAGATACCCATTCCTTAAAGACTAAAAAAAATTAAATTGAAAACGAAAAAAATATTTTTATTTGTTTCTAAAAACATATTTAGGTTATTGTTTTTTTTTCTTTTGATTTGGCTTATCTTTTTTGATGAAAATGCTTTAATTCGACATGTAAAATTAAGTAAAGAGATTAAAACTCAAGAAAAAGAAATTGAACGATTTAGAGAAATAATTAGAAAAGATAGCACTCTAATCAGTATTTTTAACTCAGATACCTTAAATCCTAATCTTGAAAAAATTTTAAGAGAGGAATACCTTCTATCAAAACCTAATGAAATTATTTATAAAATAGAAAAATAGAATGGAAAAGATATTTTCTTCAATTAATGAGTTTTCAACACAAACAAAAAAAGATTGGATACGTAAATTTGAAAATGAAAATTTTAATATTAAAAAAATACAACATTCAATTAATGATAAATTATTTGATCCAATATATTTTGAAGAAGAGATTAGTCAAAAAACTACATTTCATAAAAATAAAAAATGGAACATCTGCGTAGAAATCAATGTAACTAATGTTGAACAATCTAATTTAGATGCTATAAATGCAATTTCTGATGGTGCAAATACTATTTGTTTTAACTTAAAAAGTATAAGCATAACAAAAAAAAAATTAGACTCTTTATTAAAAGACATAAATCTTAAAAAAATCTTTATTGAATTCAAAAAAACAAAAAAAGGTTTAGAAATTTTAGATTATCTATCATCACACAAGGATTATAAATATATTCAGGGATGTATTCATGACATTATTGTAAATGAAAAAATTTACGTTAAAACAAAAAAAAGATTACAAAAATATAAATTTCATTTTTTTCAAATTAGAGATACAAATTTTTTAGATTTAAAAAATAAAATTCCTTCATTCATCAATCCCAATTTTATTCAATTTAATTTTATTTTGTCTAATAATATTATGTTTGAAATAGCTAAAATTAGAGCTTTCAGAATTTGGTATCAAAATGAGTATAAATCAATTCCATATGTATCCTCTGAAACAAAACTAAAAAGTAAAAATTATCACCAGTTAATTCAAAGTAGTTTTCAAGCACTATCCTCTGTTATTGGCGGATGCGACTCACTAAAAGTAACATATAAAAATATTAATCAAGGAATTAAACAACAACTAATATTACAACATGAAAGTTTGTTACATAAAGTAATCGACCCTTTTTTTGGAAGCAATTATATTGAAAAAATAACTAACCACCTGAAACCTGATAATACTGAATTTAAAATAAAGGGAGAAAATAGTACATGGTTAAGTCCTGAGGGAATTAAAATTAAATCTAAATACTCCTCATTAGACCTCAAGGGTATTGAACACTTAAATTTTGGTGCAGGAACCGCTCCTTTCTTGAGAGGTCCATATACCAGCATGTATTGCCAAAGAAAATGGACTATTAGACAATATGCAGGATTTTCTACAGCTGAAAAATCAAATGAATTTTATAAAAAAAATTTAAAATCCGGTCAAACTGGTTTATCTGTTGCTTTTGATTTACCAACTCACAGAGGTTATGACTCTGACCATGAAAGAGTGAAATCTGATGTTGGTATGGCGGGAGTTGCAATTGATACTGTAGATGACTTAAAAACTTTATTTGAAGGTATAGACATTGAAAATACTTCAATTTCAATGACAATGAATGGAGCAGTTTTACCAATTATGTCATTTTTAATTGTATGTGCTAAAGAAAAAAATATTTCATTAAAAAAATTAAGTGGTACAATTCAGAATGATATTTTAAAAGAGTTTTTAGTTAGAAACACATACATTTACCCCCCACAGCAATCAATGAAAATTGTTGGTGATATTTTTAAATATACTTCAAAAAAAATGCCAAAATTTAATTCAATAAGTGTTAGTGGTTATCATATGCTTGAGGCTGGAGCTACAGCAGAATTAGAGCTGGCTTATACATTAGCTAATGGCTTAGAATATTTGAAAACAGGAATTAAAAGTGGATTAAATATTGATGATTTTGCCCCTAGAATTTCATTTTTTTGGGGTATTGGAATGAATTTCTTTATGGAAATTGCAAAAATGAGAGCTGCAAGAGTTTTGTGGGCTCAGATTGTCAATAAATTTAAACCAAAAAATCAAAAGTCATTAATGCTCAGAGCTCATTGTCAAACTTCGGGTTGGAGTTTAACAGAACAGGACCCATTAAATAACATAACAAGAACATGTATTGAAGCTTTAGCATCAGTTTTTGGAGGAACACAATCATTACATACTAATGCATTTGATGAAGCAATAACATTACCAACAGAGAAATCTGCAAAAATAGCTAGAGACACTCAACTATTTTTACAAAAGGAATCAAAAATTTGTCAATTAATTGACCCTGTCGGTGGAAGTTTTTACATAGAAAAATTAACGTCAGAACTAATCGAAAAAGCAAAAAAAATAATAACAGAAGTTGAAGAAAATGGAGGAATGACAAAATTAATTGAGTTAGGAATACCTAAAAATAAAATTGAAGAAGCTGCAATTAAAAGACAGGCTCAAATTGATTCAAAATCTATATTAATTATTGGATTAAATGCTTTTCAAAATAAAAACAAAACAAAAGTTGAAGTTTTAGATATTAATAATTTAAAAGTTCAAAAAAGTCAAATTTCAAAAATTCAAAAAGTAAAAGATAATAGAAATAAAAAGAAAGTTGAAAAAGCTTTAAAAAATATAACTAGTTCTTGTAAAAATGATTCAAGTAATTTATTAGATTTATGCGTTGAAGCAGCAAAGGAAAGAGCAACTTTAGGAGAAATTTCATTTGCTATAGAAAAAGAATATAACAGATATATTCCTGAAAAAACTATTTCTACTGGAATTTACTCTATGCAAATGGAAGAAAATAAGAAATTTAAAAAAGCAAAAGAAAAAATTAATCTTTTTTCCAAAATAAACGGAAGACGACCAAGAATTTTAGTAGCAAAAATTGGGCAAGATGGTCATGATAGAGGTGCAAATGTTATTGCTACAAGTTTTTCAGATCTTGGATTTGATGTTGATATAGGACCATTATTTCAAACTCCTGAAGAAATAACGAAACAAGCAATTGAAAATGATGTTCATATAATTGGAATATCTAGTTTGGCAGGCGGACATAAAACATTAGTTCCAGAATTAATTAAGTGTATTAAAAAACAAACAAAAAATAAAATACATATTGTTTTAGGAGGTATTATACCGGAAAAAGACTATAGTTCCTTAAAGAAAAAAGGAGTTGATAATATTTTTGGCCCAGGTACTATAATAGCTGAAGCCGCAATTGAAATTATTGAGTCAATTTCTAAAAAATGAAAGTAATAGATATTTTAAAAGGAATTAAAAAAGGCGATATAGGCATTTTATCAAAAGCAATAACGCTCGTAGAAAGCACAACATCGAGTGACAGAATTAAAGCAAATAAATTAATTGATTTATGTCTAAAAGAAAGAAAAGAGACTAAAAAAATTTGTATTAGTGGGCCTCCTGGAGTTGGGAAAAGCACATTCATAAATCAACTTGGGTTTTATTTATTAAATAATAAAAAAAGAATTGCTGTTCTAGCGATTGACCCAAGCAGTAAGAAGTCAAATGGGAGTATTTTAGCTGATAAAACAAGAATGTCTGATATCTCTTCTCACAAAAATGTGTTCATTCGCCCCTCACCAAGTAGTGGTTCACTAGGCGGAATCAATAGTTCAACAAGAGAAAGTGTAATTTTATGTGAAGCTTTTGGATTTGATGTTATTATTATTGAGACTGTTGGTGTTGGTCAAAATGAAATTGATGGCTATTCAATTTCAGATTGTTATATTTTACTTACACTTCCTAAATCTGGAGATCAAATACAAGCAATAAAAAAAGGAATACTAGAATTTGCTGATTTTATTATCATCCATAAATCTGACCTAATTAGTAAAGTGGAACTAGTAAAAGAAAAAAATTATTATTTGGAGACGTTCAATAATAAAAAAATAGTTGAAAGCTTTTCATCAATTAAAAAAACAGAAATTGGAACAATCTGGGAAAAGATTGAAAACCATTCCTCAAAAAAAGACTTAATAAATAAACAAATGAAATTACTACATGAAGCTATAAAAGAGGAGCTAAAGTATAAATTTTACAAAGACTCTGAAGTCCAGGTTCAAATAAATAGATATAAGAGAAACAATCTAGATGGATTGAACATGAAAAAGATAGCAAAAAAATTAGTAGAAAACTTTTTAAAATAAATTTTGTATTATTTTTTCTATTGAAACCCCTTCGGCTTCAGCTTTATAATTTTTAACTAATCTATGTCTCAAAACATCTGTTGAAACTGCTCGAACGTCTTCAATATCTGGAGAATACTTTCCATTTAATACGGCATGCATTTTTGCTCCTAAAATTAAATTCTGAGAGGCTCTTGGTCCAGCTCCAAAATCAATAAACTTTTTTATTTGCTCTGGACAATTTTTAGAGTCCGGCCTAGTTTTTCTCACTAATTCAACAGCATAAGAATAAACATTATTTGTTATAGGTAAATTTAGTAAGCAGTTCTGAAATTTTAAAATATCATCAGCTCCTAAAACCTTATTTATTTGTTGATGATTAGTTGAAGTGGTACTTTTTACTATTTTAAGTTCTTCTTCTAAACTAGGATAATTTATTAAGATACTGAACATAAACCTATCTAGTTGAGCTTCTGGCAAGGGATAGGTACCTTCTTGTTCTATTGGATTCTGAGTAGCTAAAACAAAAAAAGGACTATCTAATTTGTAGGTAACTCCTGAAACTGTTACAGATTTTTCTTGCATTGCTTCCAAAAGAGCAGATTGTGTTTTTGGAGGTGTTCTATTTATTTCATCAGCTAAAATAATATTACCAAATAAAGGCCCCTTAACAAATTTAAAATTTCTATCATTATCGATAATCTCTGCACCCATAATATCAGATGGCATTAAATCAGGGGTAAATTGAATTCTATTGAATTTTAAACCTAGAGTTTTTGAAATTGAATTAATCAACAATGTTTTAGCTAGACCAGGCACTCCAATTAAAACAGCATGACCTCCTGAAAGGATAGTAATTAGTATCTTATTTATTACATTTGTTTGTCCTATAACTAGCTTAGAGACTTCTAATTTAATTTTTTCACAAGAATGTACTAAATTTTCAATATTCTGAATTTCTGAATTATTTGACATCATAAAATTATAAATGTTTATTCCATTCGTAATTAAAATCTAAATCACTGAAATCTTCATCAATATGGATAAATGTGTTTTTAATTTTTAAGTTTATCCATTCCAGCAGCATATTTTGCTTTTTATTATTTTCAGCATAAATTTTAATTAAATTAAAATCATCAGTGGGATTTGCAAAATGTGCATCTTTTTTCTTTACTAATTTTATTAGTCTGTAGCCCTCTTTTCCGTCAATGCTTTTATAATACAAGGGATCAGAAATATCATCTTCTTCTAAGTTAATTATGTTTTGTTTAATCAAAGGGTCGATTTCGTCTAAAAAAAAGTTTAATTCTCCTGTTTGATCGTTTATTAACAATCCTCCATTATGTTTTGTTAAGTCATCATCAGAATACTTGCTAGCAGCGGTTTCAAAAGAAATTAAACCGTTATTTAAATCTTCTTTTAAAGAAGTCAAAACATTTTTTGATTCATTTAACTCCTTATAAAATATTTTAGGAACCATTAGTATATGTGCAAAATCAACAACACCTCCTTTACGATCTAATAGTTTAGCAATATGAAAACCAAAATCAGTTTTAAAAACATTAGAAATCTCACCGACCGAAAGACTAAATATTACTGATTCAAATTTTTTTTCTAATTGGCCTTTTTTAACACCAAAATATTCACCTCCTGTTCTTGATGAACCTGGATCTTCTGAATATAAAATAGCCATTGTAGAAAATTTATCTCCACTTTCAATTCTCTCTTTTAAATTATTAAGTTTACTCTTCGTTTCTAAAATTGAGGAATCAGAAGGGTTGGGTAATATCAAAATTTGCGCAATTTGAAATTGATTTTCTATGAATGGTAAACTATCTTTTGGAATGTCCTCATAATAATTTGAAATTTCAGAGGGAGTTATATCAACAAATCGAGTTATTTCTTGTTGCATCATTTGAGCTGTAAGCTGTTCTCTTATATTGACTGACAACTCATCCTTAATTTGAGCTATAGTTTTATCAAAATATTTTTCAACTTTTTTTACAGAGCCTATTTGAGAAATTATATAGTCCAAACGTCTATTTAAATTATTATTAACTTCCATATCGCTAACTTCAATACTATCAATTTTAGCATGATAAACTAAAAGCTTTTGAAATAATAACTCTTCTAATACTTGTTTTGAAAGTAGTGAGTCAGAAAGGGTTGAACTGGTTTGGGATTTATATTGCATTATATTTTCCTGCAATTCACTATAGAATAATACTTCATCTCCAACCATAGCAACAATTCCATCTAATTTTTTCTTTTTTTCTTGAGAATAAGAAAAAATACTAATTAGAATAAAGAGAAAAAAGATTTTAAAATTAAACATATAGTTATTTATGCTTTTAATATACAAATTTTATTAAGAAAATTGAGGAAATTACTCTGTAGTATAAACATTACCTCTCCAAATAAAGTAATTATCTTTTGAAGAACCTAAATCTCTAACTGCTTTTCTGTATGCTTGAGAAAAACTTCCATTATATTCAGGTATATTTTTTGATACTTTATCTTTATTAATTAACTCTTCTAATCTATTTTCTTTTAATAATTTAAGTACATTTTTATTAATTTCGATTTCATATTTTTTCTTTAATAAGGTTAACCACTCTTCCTCTAATAAATTTTGATACTCAGAAATAACTAGTCCCTTGATTTCAGATAAAGGTTTTGGAGATTTTTTTAGAGTATCTGTTAATACATTTAAATAAAAAACTCCCTCCGAAAAGTAACTTGACTTAAAATTTGAAATTTCTTTAATAGGAATAACTTCCTCATAAATTTTTAAATTAAGATTAGATTCCTTATTAAGTTTTTTATCAATTAATTGATCAGTAAGTCCTCTTGATATATATCTCAATAACTTCTTGTTATTATTTTCGTCATAAGTTTCATAAACTTTTTTGACAACTCTTTCAGGATTGAAATACTTTTCAGATTTTGAATTGTTAATTAAAGAATTATAAAATTGATTTAGACCCGAAGTGTCCTTTACAGCTTTAGACCAAACTCTCTCATTCATTAAATCAAATAAAAGAATACCATCATGATATTCGTCCATTAGAAGAGAAAACTCAGGATATCTTAATTCTAAATTTTTGTTTTCAAAATTAATAATACTTTGCTCAACAAACATTCTGTATAACTCATCAATCAATAATTTTGAATTTTCTTTTCCTCTAAAGCTATTTTTGAAATTAATTATAAACTCCGAAAAATCTTTTTGTTTAAATAATTTAATTGTCTCATTGAAACTTAAACTAAATAAATTTTTGTTAGATTTCTTTAAGAAATCAGATGAGTTTTTTGCTTGTAAAATATCTTCGCTTGAAATTTTATAAAAGATATTTAAATACTTTTTACTTTCTTCAAATGAATAAAATTCTTTACATCTTTTAATTAAAGCGTCTCTGCTTTTTTGTGACCTAGAATCCTTTTCAACTCTAGATTTTAAATTAGATTCAATATCAGTAAAACTAGGAAGAGGTTTTTTATCTAATAATTTAATTATATGCCAACCAGCAGGTGTTTTTATTGGTTCAGAAATATCACCAATATTTATCAGATTAAAAGATGCATTAGAGAAAGTCTCATACATATTAACTTTATTTGTCACACCAAACCAATCTAGCTCACCACCTTTTGAACCAGATTTTTTATCATCAGAATATTTTTTTGCTAAATCTTCAAAATTATCTCCATTGGTTAAAAGATTATGTATTTCGTATATTTTTTTTCTTGCAATTGAATCGCTTCCTGTCTTTTTATCTTTAACCAACATTATATGAGCCACTTTAACATCTCCTCTAGAATTTCTAATATCATTAACTTTTAAAATATGATATCCAAAACTTGTTCTAACAGGTTTAGATACTTCTCCTTTATTGGTATTGTACGCAGCAGATTCAAATGGATATACCATTCTTAATGCAGAAAAATAACCCAATAATCCTTTATTATTTGCAACAGATGGATCTTCTGAATATTTTACAGCTAAAGTCTCAAAGCTCGCTCCGTTATAAAATTCTTTTCTAATGCTGTTTATTTTATTGTAAGCCTTTAAGGTGTCTTCAGGTGTTGCAGAGGGGTCAAGAGTAATTAATATATGACTAGCATTAATTTCATATTTCAATCTTTCATATGCTTCTTTTAATAGCTCTTCAGTTACTTTTGTGTCATTTAAATAAGATTTACTTAATTGATTTCTGTATCCTGCTAATTCTTTTTTAAATGATGTTAGAGTGTCCATTCCTAAAGATTCAGCTTCAATTACTTTTAACTTAAAATTGATAAATAAATTTATGTACTCATCAATTTCATCAGCTTTTAAAACTGTATCAGCATCTGTTCTATTTTTATTATAAATATTTAAGAATTCATCTGGAAAAATAAGGTTGTCCCCAATTTTCATTAGATGTTTATCTTGTGAAAATAGAAAAGAAAAAGTAAATAAAAATATTAATAAAAATTGTTTCATAATTATAGTTTTATCTTGAATAATTAGGAGCTTCTCTAGTTATAGTTACATTGTGCGGATGACTTTCCTTCATACTAGCAGAACTAATTTTTATAAATTTAGCTGATTTTAAGTCATTTATATTTTTTGAACCAGAATAACCCATTCCAGCTCTCAAACCACCAATGTACTGAAAAATTGATTCTGATAGTTTACCTTTGTAAGGAACCCTTCCTACTATACCCTCAGGCACAAGCTTAGAATTATCTTTTTTATGATCTTGGAAGTATCTATCACTAGAACCTGATTGCATAGCTTCTATAGAACCCATTCCTCTGTATGATTTAAATTTTCTTCCCTCAAAAATTATAGTTTGGCCAGGTGACTCTTCTAAACCTGCCAGTAAAGATCCTAACATAACAGTGTCTGCACCAGCAACAATAGCTTTAACAATATCTCCAGAAAATCTTATTCCTCCGTCAGCAACTAATGGGATTTTGTTATTTTTAAGTTCAGAAAAAATATTACTGATAGCAGATAATTGGGGAACTCCAATGCCAGAAACAACTCTAGTAGTACATATAGAGCCGGGACCAATTCCTATTTTCACACCATCTGCATAATTTTTAATCAATAATCGAGCAGCTTCGGGTGTGGCAATGTTACCAACTACACAATCAATGTTTTGAAATTTCTTTTTAATTTCTGTCAAAGTTTCAACAACTAATTTTGAATGAGCATGAGCTGTATCAATTACAACAGCATCTACACCCGCTTCAACTAGTGCAGAACACCTGCTAATTCCTTTCTCTCCAACTCCAATTGCAGCAGCAACACGCAATCTTCCATGATCGTCTTTACATGCATTAGGCTGTTTTTTTACCTTCATAATGTCACGAAAAGTAATTAATCCAACTAATTCATTATTGGAATTAATGATTGGTAATTTTTCTATTTTATTTTTTTGTAAAATAATTTCAGCATCACTTAACGAGATATTTTTTGTGGAAGTTATAAGTGAAGATGAGGTCATAATAGACTTTATAGATTTTTTATTATTTTTTTCAAATCTTAAATCTCTATTAGTTACAATTCCAACCAATTTTTTTTCAGATGACAAAACAGGAATCCCTCCAATTTTGTATTTATTCATTATATTTTTTGCATCCTCTACTAAAGAATTTTCAAAAATAGTAATGGGATTAATTATCATTCCACTTTCAGCTCTTTTTACAATATTAACCTGAGCCACTTGTTCATCAACTGATAAATTTTTATGTATGACAGAAATACCACCTTCTCTAGCTAAAGCAATAGCCATTGAGGATTCAGAAACAGTATCCATAGCTGCTGAGACAATTGGAATATTTAGCTTAATATTTTTTGAGAAATGTGTTGAAATATCTACATCTTTGGGTAAAATATCAGAATATGAAGGAACTACTAAAACGTCATCAAACGCCAAACCTTCAGAAATAATTTTTTTACCTTTTAACATAACTAATTAATTGATTGCAAAAATATAAATTTTCTTATGTTATACAACGTGACTTTTACCATATTTTTTCTTCCTTGGGTCCGCAAGCAACAAAACTAATATCATCGACATTTAAATATTTATTTGCTAAATATTTGATTTTAGAGGGAGTAATGCTGTTTATTTCAAAATTTAATTTTTCTAAAAAATTAAAATTAGAATCATGTTTTTTTAAATCTTTAAATACGCTAACTTGAGGAAATAAACCGTTACAATTATGCAAAATAGAACCAAGCATATAAGATTTTACCCTACTGAGTTCTGAAAATGAAATACTATTCTCACTTAAATTTTTAATTTCTTTAACAATTTCTGAATAAACTTGCTTTGTATATTTCGAGCCAGCTTCAGTAACAATATTTAATTCACTATAATTTTTTTCAGTCAATAAATATGCACCTATTCCATAAGTATAACCTTTTTCCTCTCTAATATTAGTCATTAATCTAGAACCAAAATATCCACCTAAAATTGTAATTAATACTTTTAAGCCAAAAAAATCACAGTGAGAATGACCGGGTAGAATTCTACCAATTCTGAAAGCAGTTTGAAGGGCCTTATCTTTAACTATATAATGACAAGAAGAACTTCTTTTGTCAACTGATTCTAGTTTTTGAAATGAATTAATTTGAAGTGATTTAGGTAGGTTATCTTCTAAAATTCTAATAATATTTTTTGGATAATCTCCTGAAATTAAAATATTTAAATTAGAAACAAAATTTTTGTTTTTCTCAACTTGAAAGCAACAAATATTTGAGTGAATATTATTTAAAATATTTGAGTTTAAATTATTAAAATCATTTAATTCTGTTTTTTTTCCAAAGACGTGATCATTTCCGTATAAAATTTCTTTAAATTTTATTTTTGCTTTTTCAGTAACTTTAGTTGAAGAAATAATAAATGATTTTTTTTCATTATCTAATTTATTTTTTATTACTTCCTCAGGGAAAATTGAATTAAAAATACAATCGGTCATAACTGGCAAAACACTTGAAATTGTATTAGATAATGTATGTAAGGAAAGCTCAAAATGTCTTCTATTGTAATTCTTCGAGATATATGCCCCAAAAGAGTCTATTTTTTTATTTATTTCAAATTCAGTCATTTTATTCGTACCACATGTTAAATAAGAGTTCACAGAGGAAAGAGATAAAGCTGAATTTTTATTTAAAATTGAAGAATCAATTTCAAATAAAAATTCTATTCCTGTAATTGAAGTATTATTATCAGGAAAAAAGTATACTGGAATATTTTGAAAAACATAACCTTTTTTCGGTCTTAAAAAAACAGGCTTGTTGATATTATTTATTTTTGGAGTTTTCATTTACATTTTTCCGTAATATAGTGATGTGCAATTAGTTGGATGAAAAATCTTTTTTGATTCAGCTTGTATATCATCAACAGAAACCGATTTATATTTAGAAAAGTCATCATTAATTAAATTTGGATTATTTAAAATAGAACCTATAGCTAAATCAACTGCCTTATACGAATTATTGAGTAATGAAAAATGTAATGATGTTTCATTTTTATTTTTAACTTTTATTAATTCTTGTTCAGTGATTAATTTACTTTGCAACAAATTCAATTCATTAAAAACGCTTTCTTCAGCTTTTAAATAATCGATATTATCATTTAAAAAACCTTTGATATAGAACAAACTAGAATCAAAATCTTCTCCTAGATAAGTTTGTATTTTACTAAATACCTTTTCTTTTTTTACCAAATTATTGTACAATCTGGATGAAACCCCAGATGATAATATAAGAGAAATTAATTTTGAAGCATAAAAGTTCTTATTTAGCCTAGGTCCCATATGAAATGCTAAAGCTATACATTTAGACGGAACATCTTTTTGGATTTTCAGCTCAACTTTTTCTATTTTTTTGGGTTCTGATTGATAATAACTTCTTTTAACCTCTCGATAAGGAATAAATGAAAAATACTTTGATATTAATTTTTTTGTTTTATTTAAATCAATATTTCCAGCAACCACCAATACGGCATTACTTGGTGAATAAAAGTTTTTGTAAAATTGACTTACAATATCAAGATTAAATTTTTCAATGTGAGAGATCTCTTTACCTATTGGACACCAGTTGTATGGATGATGATTATATGAAGCATCCCTTAATATTAAATGTATGTCACCGTACGGTTGATTTAAATAAATTTGCTTGAATTCTTCAATAACCACATTTTTCTGAACATCAAGATTATTTTGAGAAACATTTAAATTTAACATTCTATCGCTTTCAATGTATAAAGCGTGCTCTAAATTATTAGAAGGTACAGTAATATAGTAATTGGTTATATCACTGCTAGTAAAAGCATTATTTTGAGCGCCTACTTTTTCAAGAAAAGTATCAAATCTAGGATGCCTTTTAGTTCCAGAAAACATCAAATGCTCGAAAAAATGAGCAAGTCCAGTACAATCAGGACTTTCATCTTTAGATCCTACGTTATATAGCATATTTGTAGTTACAACATTACTATTTGAATCAAAATGTAAAACCACTTTCAAGCCATTTTCTAAAGTAAAAAAATCAAAATTAATATTCATTTAATTTATTTCTTGTGTTATAAAAATCACTGATTATTTCTTTAATTATTTCTTTGGCAGGCATCAAAGAGTCTAGATAGCTAGAAATTTGACCTATTTCTAGCTCACCTTCATCTATATCACCCTCAAACATTCCTTTTTTTGCTCTTCCCTTTCCCAAAATTTCTTTTAAATCTTCAATATTACTTTTATTAAAATATGCATTTTTTATTTTATCATAAAATTTATTTTTTATCAATCTTACGGGAGTAATTTCCTTTAAAGTTAATAAGGTGTCACCATCATTAGCTTGAATGATTGCATTTTTAAAATTGATATGAGCAGAACTTTCATCAGATAAAACAAATCTGCTTCCAATTTGAACACCATCAGCTCCTAAAGACATTGCGGCAAACATAGTTTTACCAGTACCAATTCCACCAGCTGCAATTAAAGGAATACTAATATGTTTTTTTATCAAAGGTAACAAACAGAAAGTTGTATTTTCATTTAAACCATTATGACCTCCGGCCTCAAATCCCTCAGCAACGATAGCATCTACACCTGCCTCCTTAGCCTTTAATGCAAACTTTAAATTTGACACAACATGAACAACAATAATTCCTTTCTCTTTTAATTTTTTCGTCCAAATATTTGGATTTCCAGCTGATGTAAATACTATAGGAACTTTTTCTTTAATTACAGTGTCAATGTGACTATCAATATTAGGATATAGAAGAGGAATGTTTACAGCAAAGTTATTTTTTGTTGCCTGTTTACATTTTTTGATATGTAATTTTAATACCTCAGGATACATTGAACCAGAACCTATAATACCTAATCCACCAGAATTACTAACAGCTGAAGCCAACTTCCAACCACTACACCAAACCATTCCTGCTTGAATAATTGGGAAATTAATTTTAAATAATTCAGTTATTTTAGTTTTAATCATAATTAATAATCTAAATATCCATTTGAATAATTTAACTTCTCTATCAGCTCTCCTTTTTCATTAAATATTTCGTACTTGCCATCTAATTTATCATTTTTATAATTTTTAATATTTTTTATTTTACCTGATAAAAAAAAAGATTTTGCAAGACCATTTTTTTTACCGTCATTATAATTATAAACATCACTTAATTTTCCATTTAAGTACACAAAATAAGAACCATTTAAAACATCATCAATATAATTTTCTTTTAGTATTATATTTCCCAAATCATCAAAATATTCCCAAGTTCCACATCTTTTTTTCAAACAATATTCACCCATTGTTTTTATATTTTTATTTGAATAATATATTCTTACCCGTGCCCTGAGACCACTTTCAATATAAAATAGCTCTTTTTCTAAATTTCCTGATTTATAATAATACCTAAATAGTCCTACTTCAATTCCGTCATCAAAAGAACCTTCATATTTCAACTCTCCAGATTCATAATAACCTCTCCACAAACCATCTCTGTTTCCATTTTCAGAATATTGATTTTGAGAAAAAGATTGAAAAAATAATAGAATTATAATAAAAAAAAATCGATACATATTTATCATTTAAAAATGTCTTCAAATTTGTCAACTAATTTAGACCAAGAATATTGTTTTTTAGTTTGTTTAATTTCTTCTTTAAAATTTAATTCTCTTTTATGATCAAAATAATCTTTTAATGAATCAACTATTGCTTGAGGATTTGGTTCAACAATATATCCGTTTTGTTTATTTTTAATATAATCACTTAACCCACCAACATCTGTAGCTAAAACAGGTTTGTTAAAGTGAAAAGCTATCATTGATACACCACTTTGTGTAGCAGAAATATATGGCTGAACAACAATATCAGAAGAACAAAAAAACTTACTTACCTCATCATTTTTAATATAATTATTGAAAATAATAACATATTTTGATATGTTTAAATCACGGATTTTTTTTCTGTAAATTTTTTCATTTTCATAAAATTCTCCTGCTATTATTAACTTAATCTTACTTTCTTTAATATAATTACTACTCATTGCATCTAACAGTAAATCCAATCCTTTATACTTTCTTATAAAACCAAAAAATAAAATATAATTAAAATTTGGGTCAAGGTTTAATTTTTTTTGTGCAAAATCTTTTTTTATTACTGAACCAAAATTATTATATAAGGGGTGATTAGAAATATGAATTGGAGTACTTCTTTTAAAACTCTGTAAATCAGACTTAACTGATTTAGACATTACTAAAAAGGCATCCATTTTATTTATAAAAAATTTGATAAGAATTTTTTGAAATGGAATTTTTTTATGTGGGTATACGTTATCTACCCAACCTACTTTATTTAAAGTATTTAAATAATAAGCTATAAATCCCAAACAAATAGAAAAAAAAGGATTCCAAAATCTAAATACTACATAGTCAGGTTTTTTTGAAATTATATATTTAGAAGTACGATACCACGAAAATGGATTGATTGAATTTAATATTGATTTAATATTATAATCCTTTTTTTTGTCATCAATAGTAGTTTGATTTTTTCCTGGGAAAAGAAATCTTGGGTACTGTAAGCTGTATGAAATTATTTGACAGTCAATACCTTTTTTTAAATACTCTTTATATAACAGTTCTGTACTTTCTGAAATTCCACCCCTGAGAGGGTAAGCCGGTGAAATTATAATTACTTTTTTCAAAATTTAAAATCCAATTTTTTCTGAAATCTCATTTGACTCTTCACTCTTATTTCTTATTACTAACTCTGCTAAAAATCCAGTTAAAAAAAATTGAGAACCGATAATCATTGAAAGTATCCCTAAAAAAAACAATGGCCTGTCAGTCATATTATAATAATTTAAAAATAGCTTTGCGTAACTAAAATAAACTGCTATGCAAAAACCAATAACAAAACATATAATCCCAAGGAGACCAAAAAAATGCATAGGTCTATTCCCAAATTTATTTAAAAATAAAATTGTTAGTAAATCCAAAAAACCATTACTAAAACGCTCAACACCAAACTTACTTACTCCATGTTCTCTTACTCTATGATTAACTTCTATTTCACAAATATTCTTAAATCCTTTTCTTTTAACAATTAAAGGAATATATCTGTGCATTTCTCCTGAAACACTTATATTCCTAACAACTTTTAGCTTATACGCTTTAAACCCACAATTAAAATCATGAAGATTTATTCCTGAAAAAAACCTAGTTACAGAGTTAAATAATTTAGTAGGCATAGTTTTTGAAATTGGGTCCTTTCTATTTTTTTTCCAACCACAAACTAAATCAAAATTTTTATTAGAAATTAAATGAAAAAACTTAGGAATTTCTACAGGATTATCTTGAAGATCTGCATCCATTGTTATAACAACTTTTCCAATGGCATATTTAAAACCCTCATTTAAAGCATTAGATTTTCCTAGATTTTTTCTAAAATTTATTGCTCTGAATAATACATTACTGAATTTTTGACCACAAATTTCCTTAATTTTTAACCATGAATTGTCTGTACTACCATCATTAACAAATATAACCTCACTTTTGAGGTTGTTTTTTTTACAAACTGATTCAATTTCATGACTCAAAGTAATTATTGACTCATTTTCATTATAAAGTGGAATAATTATTGATAAATCCATATTAATTTTATTTTTTTAAAATTGATGCTAATAAAAAACTATAAGCAATTAAAGGAGTTAAAGAAAAAATAAATGAAGAAAAATTAAAATCTGAAAATCCTTTAATATGCAAAAAAATAGAATAAATTAAAATAGCAGTTAATAAAGTTAAAAATGAAACTGAGAAACAACTTCTAAAATCTAAAGAAACAACTCTTCTTCTATAAATCCATGTAGAAATAATTGGATAAATAAATATTAAAGACCAAAAAAAATATACAACACTGTTGGTCCAACCGAACCAGTGAATTGGAAATGAGACTAGAAAGCCTAATGCAATCCCTGAAAAAAAAGCATAACTAAATAAATCTCTTGATATTTTCTTATAATTATTCACTAAAAAAACTTCACGCAAATATAATCAATTAATCTTGAGAAGATTAATTAATTAAAAGATAGACATATGAAAATTAATTAGTACTTTTGCTTCGGGCAAGTCTTATACAACCAGCTCCCATTGAAATTCCCCAGGACCGGAAGGTAGCAAGGATATTTGGTCGTAGCGGTGTGATATAAGTAGCTTGCCTTTTTTTTTGGAAAAAATCTAAAATTTTTTAAATATCTTCAAATTTTAAATCTTTAAAATCTTTATCATTTGATTCCCCCTCAGAATTTCCAGCATCATTATTTGACGATTCATCAGTTTCATTATTAGAAGAATCTTCAATATCAGTATTCTCAATTTTATCTAAAGTTATTACATCTCTTCCCTTTTCTTTAATTATAAAGTCAGATACTTCTTTTAGTGATTCTAAAAATGAGTCAAAATCTTCTTTATAAAGATAAATCTTATGCTTTTGATAATAAAAAGACCCATCTTCCTTTGTATGCCTTTTACTCTCTGTTATTGTCATGTAATAATCTTCAGCACGAGTAGATCT
This sequence comes from uncultured Flavobacteriales bacterium, assembly GCA_964435285.1. GTDB lineage: Bacteria > Bacteroidota > Bacteroidia > Flavobacteriales > TMED113. The sequence goes on along the minus strand of CAYSYA010000006.1, from coordinate 66,683 downwards.
AACATCAAAGAAATATGTTCTTCTACCTGCCCTAACACTTTTTGAGAAAATTTCTTCTCTCATCTTATTATCTTTTTCTTCCATTTTTTAAAATTTTAATTATAGAAAGCAAATCTAAAAAAATATAAAGAATAACAACTAATTTTATTTTTTTATTTAATGATGTATATACTGCAAATCATATATTTTTTTGTAATAACCATTTAATTTTAATAAATGTTCATGATTCCCTTGCTCTATAATTTTACCATTATTTAAAACAATAATTTTATCACACTTTGAAATAGAAGAAACCCTATTTGAAACAATTAAAGTTGTCTGTTTATTTTTAAGTGAATAAATATTTGAAATTATTTTCTTCTCGTTCTCAACATCAATATTAGAAAGTGAATCATCTATTAAAAGAATATTTGATTTTTTAAACAGCGCTCGAGCTAAACTTAACCTTTGTTTTTGACCTCCTGAAAGTGTAACTCCTCTTTCGCCTATTTTTGTCTCAATTCCATCTTTAAATTTTAAAATATCATTTTTAATACAAACAAAGTCTAATAAGTTGGATATTTCAGAGTTGTCTGCATCAAATTTTCCAAAAAGTAAATTATTATGTATGGTATCAGAAAACAAAAAACTATCTTGAGTAGCAAAAGAAATGTTGGACCTTAAAAAATTAACATCAAAGTTTTTAATGGGTTCATCATCAATTAAAATCTCTCCTTTACTAACATCCAAAAATCTACAAATTAATTTTAACAGAAGTGATTTTCCAGAACCTATATTCCCTATTATACCTAGAAATTCACCAGAATTAATTTCAAAATTTATATTTTTTAATATATTTTTTTTGTCTTGTATAAAACTAACATTTTTAAATGAAATCTTACCAATTATTTTTTTTGTCAAAAATTTTTTCGAAATAATATCATTTTTTTTAATTAAAAATTCATTAATTCTTTTTTGTGATGCCGCTGCAGTTTGAACAATTGAGGTAACCCACCCAATTGATGTTACAGGCCATGTAAGCATATTAACATAAATAATAAACTCAGCAATAACACCAATGTCAATTTCACCAATAAGAACTAATCTTTTTCCAGCCCAAATAGTTAATAGAGTGCTAATCCCAACTAATAAAATCATAAGTGGAAAAAATAAAGAATTAATTTTTATAAGCCTCAACTGACTATTTAAATAGTCAGTTGAATAATCATTAAACTCATTCAAAGAATCTTTTTGCGCGTTTGAAGATTTTATTATTTTTATTGAACTGACAAATTGTTGAGTTAAATTAGTTAGTGCGGCTAATTTCTGCTGAATAATTTCACTTCTTAAATTAATCAAATAGCTAATCTTATAAATTAAAAAGGACAACAAGGGAAGAGGAATAAGAACCCAAAATGTTAGCTCAGGACTTATATATACCATTCTAAAAATAACAAAAGATAAAAGAAACACTAGGTTTAATGTATACAATATCGCGGGGCCTAAATACATCCTTACTTTTGAAACATCTTCAGAAATTCTATTTAGAATATCACCTTTTTTATTTGATCTAAAAAAGGAAGTAGATAATGACTGGTATTGATTAAAAATTTCATTTTTTAAGTCAAACTCTATTTTTCTAGAAACCACAATTATAGTTTGTCTCATTAAGAACATAAATAAACCTTTTATACAAACAGCTAGAAAAATAAATAAAACTATTTGTAAAAGTTCTTTGTTGTAATTAATTGATTTTGAATTAGTTGTAAAATACTCAATGACTCTAAACGCGTCTCCAATAAATTTTGCTGGTAATAAACTAAATATGTTAGAAAAAATTACAAACAAGATTCCTAAACATAATTTACTTTTATATTTAAGTAAGTATTTATTTAAATACATTAAACTTCTCATTTTGCTAATGAACAAATTTTTTTCTTATTAAAAAAAAAGTATTTTTGCTCAACATTATTTTATCCAAAAAAAAAATGATAGAAATTTCAACAATAAATGAATTTATATCTAGAAATGAAATCCAAGTCATGGATAGATCATCTTTTGAAGGGCATGAAAAAATTTTATTCTGTAAAGACCCCAAAACAAATTTAAAAGCAATTATTGCAGTTCACAATACTAAACTAGGTCCTGGACTTGGTGGATGTAGAATGTGGAATTATAAGAACGAAAAAGAAGCACTAACTGATGTGCTTAGATTATCGCGAGGAATGACATACAAAGCTTCTATTACAGGTTTAAATCTTGGAGGAGGAAAAGCAGTAATTATTGGTGATTCTAAAACTGAAAAAACAAAACAAATGATGGAATCATTTGGCGAATTTGTTGAAACATTAAGCGGAAAATATATTACTGCTGAAGATGTTGGAATGAGTCCCGATGATATGAAAATAATTAGCAATAAAACTACACATGTTGTCGGCACACCTAAAGAAATGGGAGGAAGCGGTGACCCCTCTGTAGTTACTGCTTATGGTGTATATATGGGAATAAAAGGTGCAGCGAAATATAGATGGGGTTCTGATAAACTTGAAAATAAAAGAGTTTTTGTACAGGGAGTTGGAAAAGTTGGAGGATATTTAATTGAATATTTAAAAAAAGATGGATGTGATATAATTATTCATGATATTGATCAAAAGAAAATGTTTGATGTCGCAAAAAAATTTGACACAAAAATCACTAATGAAAATGAGATGTTTAAGCAACAAATTGATATATATTCTCCTTGTGCTTTAGGCGCAACATTAAATGATAAAAATATCTCTGAATTAAGTTGTGAAATTATTGCTGGAGCTGCAAATAATCAACTTGAAAAAGAAGGAATTCACGATATTGCTTTAAAGAAAAAAAATATATTATACGCTCCTGACTTTTTAATTAATGCTGGAGGATTAATTAATGTTTATTCTGAACTAAAAAATTGGAAACAAGAAAAAGCATTAAAGAAAACTGAAAATATATATGATACAACTATTTCGATACTTATAAGATCTGAAAAAGATGGAACTTCAACCCATAACGCAGCACTTTCAATTGCACAAGAGAGGCTAGATAAAAATTAATATGTTATCTAGACATCAAATAAGAATAAAAATATTTCATTGTATTTATTCCTCATACACAAAACATGATATTAAAGAAAAAGAACTTAATGAAAGTTTTGAGGAATATAAAAATCTTTATTTTCAAATATTAGAAATTTTAATTTATATAAAAAAACGCGCAGAATTTGAAATTAGCCATGGCCTAAAAAAAAATATAGCATCAAAAGCTGATTTAAATCCTAATTCTAAATTTATTAACAACTCAATTCTAGAAAAAATTAACAAAGAAACACAGATTGACTATAGTGAAGACGAAAAAAAGATGATAGCAAAAAAAATATATTCAGAATTAAAAAATAAAGAGTACTATTTGTCCTATATGTCAAAAAAAACTGATGATATTAGTGATGATAAAAAAATTATTATTAAAATAATTAATGAAGAATTATTTAATAAACCTGACCTTTTAGACTATTTGGAAAACAATTCTATTTATTGGAATGATGATTTTTTTTCTGTTCAACTTTTATTAAATAAAATGATAAATGAGTTCAGTGAAAAATCAAAAACAAGTTATTTTATTAGGATAAAAACTTTTAAAAATACTGAAGATAAAAATTTTGCAAAAAAACTTTTTTCTAAAACAATTAAATTAAAAGAAAAAAACAACACCATTATTCATGAACTTGCTAAAAATTGGGATATAGAACGGATTTCTACTTTAGATTCAATTTTACTTCAACTTGCAATTACTGAAATGACACAATTTGAGTCAATCCCTTATAAAGTGAGCATAAATGAATATATTGAAATTGCAAAAACATATAGTACAAAAAAGAGTCATGAGTTTATTAATGGAATCTTAGATGCATTTTTGAAAAAAAATATTTTAATTTAGCAACATAATAAAAAAAAAAAAAATGAAAAAAATTGCAATTATTTTTTGTATAGGTATATTTATCATTGGTTGTAATAATAATGCAACTGATAAAATAAATTCGAATTCTAATGATAAAAAAGAGACTAGTGAAGTCACAAAGACTTCTCCAGAACTAATTTTTAATGATGGAGCTGGAGGCCCAGAGATAAAATTTGACATGGAAGTATGGGAATTTGGAGAGATTAATGAAGGGGACGTGATTGATACAATTTTTACATTTACAAATGTTGGAAAAGAACCTTTAATAATCAGCAATGCTAAAGCAGGTTGCGGATGCACAGTTCCTCAGTGGCCAAAAGAACCAATAGCCCCTGGTGAAACAGGAAAGATTGCAGTCAAATTTAATAGTAAAGGCAAACCCGGTCCGCAAAATAAACCAGTTACTCTTACAATGAATACTACCCCGAATACAATGAAATTAAGGCTAGTTGGAAAAGTTAACCCTTTAGCTAAATAAAATGGAAGAGTTTATAAATGAAAATATTTGGTGGCTAGGCTGGGTCCTTATTTTCTTTGTTTTTTGGTTTTTTATTCTTAGACCAAAAGTTAATGCACAAAAAAAAGAAGAGTCATTTAGAAATAGCTTAGAAAAAGGACAAAAAATTATTACTATTGGTGGTATTCATGGAAAAATAATTGGAGTTCAAGAACAAACTGTTTTAATTGAGATAGAATCTGGCACAAAAATAAAAATTGAAAAATCCTCCATTCTAAAAAATAAACAATAAGCTAAATAACTAAATATGAAAAAATCTAAACTTGATAGATTTTTTAAAATTATTATATGCATAGTTATTTCATTTACATTCTGGACTCTCAATAAATTGTCAAAAAAAACAAAAAACAATATTTCATTGAAATTGAATATTGTTGATTTACCAGAAAATCTCGCTTTAGATTCCATATCATATAAACAAATAAATGTAAAACTATCTGGAAAAGGGACTCAAAAATCAAAAAAAAAAGAAATAAATATAAACGGCAAAAATATTTTAAATGGTATTTTACCAATAAATAAATATGAAGTTGAATCTCAACTAGAATCTCACTTAAACATAATTGATATTTATCCTGACACTATACTTGTTTTTACATCTAAAAAAGAATTAAAAAAAGTGCCTGTTAAACATAATATTTTAGTTGATTTAAATAAAAATCATTGGTTAAAAAATGAAATAAAGATCGAACCTGACTCTTTAGTAATAAAGGGAAATAAAAGAGATTTAAACAAAGTAAAATTTCTAGAAACTGAACAATTAAAATTATTAAATGTTGATGAAAAGAAAACTGGTACTATTTATTTAAAAGAAAATTTATTTTTTTCAAAAAAAATGGAGTTATCATACAATATTGATGTAGAAAAATATACTGAGGGAAAAATAAAAATAAAAATTGAAACTAAGAATTTTCCATCTAACAAAGAAGTTTTATTATTTCCAGATCATTTACAATTACGTTACTTAGTTTCCGAAGAAAACTACAATAAAATAAAAGAAGAAGATTTTAAAATTATTTGTGACTTTGAAAATGTTGATATAAAAACTAAAGAATGTTTTGTTTCAATTATTAAAAAACCAAAAAATATACAGATTGCTGAGTTTAATAAAAAAATAAAATTTTTAATACAATGAAAAAAATTGGAATAACAGGGGGAATTGGAACAGGAAAAACTACAGTTAGTAAAATATTTAAAGTTTTAGGATCTCCAGTTTACAACTCAGACGAAGTTGCTAAACAAATTCTACTTAATAATAAATACGTTAAAAATGAAATTAATAAACACTTTGGAAATAGTGTAGTAATTAAAGGAAAGATAAATAAAAAAAAATTAGCCGATAAGATTTTTGAAAGTGAGATTAATCTAAATTTTATAAATTCTTTAATACACCCTCTTGTTGAAAAAGATTTTAAAGTTTGGTGTATGAATCAAAACAATAAATATATAATAAAAGAAAGTGCTATAATTTTCAAATCACCTTCACACAAAGAACTTGATCACATAATATATGTTGAGTCAACAATAAAAAATAGAATTAATCGAGTACAAAAAAGAGACAAAAAAAGCACAGAAGAAATTAATCTAATTATAAAAAATCAGCCTTCTGACAACTTTTTTGAAGAGAATTGTGACTTTAAAATAAAAAACTATGAAAATATCTTTTTAATTGACCAAGTTATAAAACTTCACAATTTATTTATAAAATAGACCGAACTTCTTTTTTTAAAAAATCTAAAGCAATTTTTGAAGGAGTAGTTTCTTGATTATCTAAAACTAATTTAAATGAATTAAAAAAATCAGTACCATTTGCATTTTTTTTTAAAGATTTTTTTATTGATGATATTACACTGATATTCTTATTTTTAGACATTAAAATTAGATTCCACAACGAATCTGAAACGTAGACTTGTTGAGAAATATTATATTCAAATTCAGTTAAAATAGTTCGTATTATATTAGATTCTATTTTTTCTACATTTTTTTCATTTTTATCAATCATTGCTAACAATCTAAGAGAATCTGTTCTCTCTAAAAATATAGTTAACCTTTCATAAGCCTGCATTTTTAAATTTATGTCAATACCTTTTTTTATAGAATTTGATTTTAATATATCAGAATGCAAATTTTCAAGACTCTCAGTTTTTTGTTTTTTAAGATTTTTAATAAAAGAAAAAATTATAATTAAAAAAAAACAACCTAAAATAATATACACTCCATAAGTATTTAAAAAACTGAGAAAAATAAAGTTTAACATAATTTTAAATTTTATGCTAATATCGCTTTTTCTTTGAAAAGAAACTAAAAATAAAACTAATTGAATTTTATGATTTATATTTATTTATCTTAATTAAAAAATAAATTAAAAATGATTTCAGATAGAATATTGGGAATAGAAGAATCTTCCACTTTGGCAATGGCTCAAAGGTGTAGAAATTTAATTAACGAGGGGAAAAATATAATTAACCTAAGTCTTGGGGAACCAGATTTCAATACACCAGATTTTATTAAGCAAGCAGCTAAAAAAGCAATTGATGAAAATTACTCAAAATATACTCCAGTTCCAGGATATATTGAACTTAGAGAAGCGATTTCTGAAAAATTTAAACGTGACAACAATTTAATATATAACAAAAATCAAATTGTTTGCTCAACTGGAGCCAAACAAAGCTTGATGCAAGTTTTATTATGCATCTTGAATCCTGATGATGAAATAATTTTACCAAGTCCATATTGGGTTAGTTATTACCAAATGATAAAATTTGCTAAAGCTAAACCAATAATTATTAAGTCATCAATAGAAAATAATTTCAAGATAAAACCTGATGAATTAAGAAAAAAAATAACAAAAAAAACAAAAGCCTTTCTAATTAATTCGCCATCAAATCCTACTGGAGCTGTTTACTCAAAAGATGAATTATACCAAATCTCTAAAGTGTTGAAGGATTTTCCAAATATTGTTGTTATTTCTGATGAAATTTATGAACACATAAATTTTACAAGCAATAATTGTAGTATAGGTGAATTTTTGAGTACAAAAAATCAAGTTGTAACAGTAAATGGATTATCTAAAGGATTTTCTATGACAGGTTGGAGATTGGGCTATTTGGGTGCGCCAAAAAAAATTGCTGATGCATGTATTAAAATTCAAGGGCAATTTACATCCGGCACATGCTCAATTACTCAAAAAGCAGCTTTAGCAGCTCTGTCAAAAAGTCCAGATTTTACTTTAAAAATGAAAAATGAATTTGAAAATAGACGAGACTTAGTTTTTAATTTAATCTCCGAAATACCTGGATTAAAGAAAACAAAACCTGAGGGAGCATTTTATATGTTTTTAGATTTTTCTAATTATTTTAATAAAAATTTCAAAGGAAAAGAAATTACTAATAATGATGATTTGAGTATGTTTTTTTTAGAAGAAGCTGAAGTTGCAACTGTAAGTGGAAGTGCTTTTGGTGATAAAAATTGTATTAGAATCTCAATTGCATCTTCAAAAAATGATTTAATTGAAGCTATTTCAAGATTAAAAAGAAGTCTATCTAAACTTTCATAAAATGATTTTAGAATTATTACAATCCTACTCAAAAGGAAAAGTTATGGTAATTGGAGACTTAATGCTAGATAGATATTTATTTGGAGAAATCAATAGGAAATCAGCGGAGGCTCCTATTGATATTGTAGATGTTAATACTAAATTAGAACAAGTTGGGGGAGCTGCTAATGTTGCATTGAGCTTAAAAAATATAAAAACTAACGTTTTTTTATTTGGGCTTATTGGAAATGACTATGAAGGAAATAAAATATTATCTATACTAAAAAAAAATAAAATTAAAACATCTGGAATTTTTAAAAATAAACAAACAACAATCAAAACTAGAATAATTACATCTAAATCAAAACATCATTCGAGGTTTGATATTGAAAAAATTAATTACAATCATACGATTGAAAAAAAAACTTTATTAAAAAAAATCAAATTACATATACCAGAAATTGACTTTATAATTATACAAGATTACAACAAAGGGCTTTTAGATAAAACTATGATAAAATCGATACTCAGTACTGCAAAAAAACACAATAAAGCAGTTATGGTAGATCCAAAAGAAAAAAATTTCATAGAGTATAAAAAAGTTAAACTCATAAAGCCCAACCTAAAAGAAGCTGAATTATTTTTAAATCAAAAAATTAAATTAAATAATAAATCCTTAAAAAAAGCGTGTGAAGAAATTAGAATTAAAACTAAATCAGATTGGATAATATTAACTTTAGGAAAAAAGGGATTGTGTATATTTAATAACGGAAATTTTTACAGACAAAATGGACAAAAAAAAATTAACCCTGATGTTACTGGGGCTGGTGACAATGTAATCTGTATCTCATCTTTACTAGTTCATTTAAACTTACCAATCAATAAAATTGCTGAAATTTCTAATGAAAGTGGCGCATTATCCTGCGATAAAATCGGAACAAATCCAATCAATTTAAATGAATTATTGACTAAATTGGAAAATAATAACTAAAAAATGACACTAAAAAAAATTATTAGAAAGTTAAAACTTAAATTTTACGATACTAATCAAAATATTCCCAAAATTATTGGACAATATAACTTAATTGGTTCATTTTTAGTTTTAGCAGTAATTATTTTAAATTTTGGATTCAGTGATTTTTTAGTTAAGGAACAAAACTCTATAATTCTTATTGTCTCTATATTTTACTTAACTTCGTATTTCATAAGAGGAGCAGTTCATGTTAATTTTTTTGATTTTATCAAAAAAAATAAGATTCTATCTTTTCTCATTTTTTTAATTTCACTTGACTTAACAAATTATTTTTTACCTGGCATATTCTATAACAAATTATCAAGTATTAGAATCTTATGCATTTTAATCATACAATTTTATTTTTTCTTTGATTCATTATCAAGTACAATTAAATCAAGCGATTCTGATATAAATAAAAAACCAATATCCCCTCCTATTCTATTGATTATATCTTTCTCTAGTTTAATTATAGTTGGCACTTTGTTGTTAATGATGCCTGACATTTCAAGTTCGGGCACCAGCATAGGATTAAAAGATGCCTTGTTTACATCTGTCAGTTCTTGTACTGTAACTGGTCTTACTGTTTTAGAAACAGCAATAGATTTTTCATTTAAGGGACATTTAATTATACTCATTTTAATTCAATTAGGAGGCGTGAATATTATTGCCTTCGCAACCTTCTTTGCACTTTTTTCTAGAAAAGGTCTTGGAATTGAACAACAAAAAATGATAAGTGAAAATTTTAATACTCAAAACTTATTAAGTGGAAAAAGCTTACTAATTAGAGTATTTACTTTTAGTATAATTATCGAATTAATTGGTACTTTTTTAATTTTTTCTAGTTACCAATTTGATTACAAGATGCTATTTGAATCTATTTTTCACTCAATTAGTGCATTTAATAATGCTGGATTTATTTTGTCAGATGATTTTGTGAATTCTTTGAATTTAAAATGGTACTTAACTATTCTAATTTTTCTTGGAGCAATTGGATTCCCCACCCTAAGTGATTTATTTTCAAATTTTTCAAAAAAAAGAAATTGGAAAACACTTCATTTAACAACTAAGATTTCCCTACTATCTTCCTTAATATTAATTTTTATTGGTTCTGTTGCTATGTATTTGTTAGAATCAAAAAGTATTGACGGTAGTTTACTAGAGAAAATAACAGATTTAATTTTTCATTCAACAAGCGGAAGAACTGCTGGTTTTACAGCCATAGATTTTAGCACTTTAGGATTTCCATTACTTATAACATTCATCTTTTTAATGTTTATAGGAGCATCCCCAGGTTCATTTGGTGGTGGAATTAAAACAAACACATTTGTTCTAATTATTTATTCATTCTCCTCTACAATTAGAGGAAAAAAAAATGTGGAAATATTTAATCGAAGAATATCATCAAGTCTTTTATATAAATCATACTCAATTCTATTATTTGCACTAATTGTAATTTTTATTGGTTGGATTTGTCTCTTAATCACAGACCCAAATATAAACCCTATCTATTTATTATTTGAGCAAACATCTGCTTTTTCCACCGTTGGCTTATCAACAGGAAACACAACAGCAGAACTTTCAAATATTGGTCAAATTATTATTATTTTAACGATGTTTATTGGAAGAATAGGAACTCTATTAATGGCTTTTTCATTAATTCAGAAAAAAAAGAACCCAAATTATAACTATCCTAAAGCACATTTAATGGTTGGATAAATAAATCTAATTATATTGCAAATACTATGAAAAAAATATTTCTTGCCATAATTATTATAATTTCTTCAAATTTAAAATCTCAAAATACAAATTTGCTTAATTTACCAAAGTATGACAAACAATGGTATCATTTTGGCTTTACATTAGGTTTAATGAATACTAATTTAAAAATTGACTACCAACAAAATCTATCTTTGAAAAATATTTCTGCAATTTCTTCACCAGGTTTTAACGTAGGAATAATATGTGACTTAAAAATTTTAAAAAATTTAAACTTAAGATTTATCCCATCTTTAACTTTTACACAAAGGGATATTAATTTTACTTCATTTGAAAATATTGAAATTATTAAAAGCACTGAAAGCTCTAACCTTGACTTACCAATTTTACTCAAATATCGATCCTTAAGATATAAAAATATGAGACCATATTTTCTTTTAGGTTCGAGATTCACCTATGATATGGCATCCAAAAAAGAAGTTGAGGATATAAATCTTTTTAAATTAGATGAAATTGATTACGGAGTTGAATTTGGTTTTGGAATAGATATTTACTTACCGTACTTTAAACTTGCTCCGGAAATTAAGTATTTTTACGGATTTAATGACCTATTACAAATAAATAATGTTGAGTTAATAACATCTAATATAGAGTCTCTCTATTCGAGAACAATATTATTTTCACTTACCTTTGAATAAAAATTTTATCTTCTAAAAATATGAGAAATTATTACCCCAAAAGAAACAGATAAATTTAGTGATTCGCATTTAGTGTATTTTTTTGGTATTGTAATTTTACTAGAAACTTGTTCTTTTATTTTATTTGAAATTCCTCTAGCTTCATTACCAAAAAATATAATTCCATTATTTAATTTTTGATGATCATATATACTTTTACCATCTAAATCTGCAATAAATGAGTTGATATTTTTCTTTTTAATCTCAGACAAAAATTTTTCGGTATTAACATAACTCACAGAAATTCTAGATAATGAACCCATAGAAGCTTGCACAACTTTTGGGTTAAAAGCATCAACAGATTGATTTGAACATATTACATTATTAATTCCGAACCAATCACAAGTTCTAATTATTGACCCTAGATTTCCTGGAATATTAACATCTTCTAAATAAATCCCTATTTCATTTTTTAAAGAATTAACATTAATTTTTGAATTTTTAATTTTAAAAACTGCAACTACATTATTAGGGTTTTTGAACGAACTAATGACTTTAAGGTCACTTTTTCTTATTTTTTTGTATTTCAATTGAGGAAATATAGTACAAATTTCGTCTGACGATTTGTAAATATCAACTAAGTTATAATTAGATTCGATAAATTCTTTAATTGAACGCCACCCTTCGACTTTGAACATTTTATATTTCTCTCTAAATTTTAAAAGATTAAGAGATTTTAAAAACTTTATTTCACTTTTTGAAATCATTATCAATGATAAAATATAAATTTGTTATAAATAACGTATTAAGATGCAAAATCTTCTAGTTTTTTTTTCAATTTTAATTATTCTCAATTCCTGCACTACAACTAAACATGTTCCTAAAAATAAACATTTATTAATTAGAAATAACATCATTTTAAATGAAGAAAAAAAAATAAATGATTTTGAAATTAAAAAAATCATAAAACAAAAACCTAATAAAAAAATTTTTGGAAAATTAATTAACTTTCATCTAGGTATTTACAATTTAACAGATAGTCTTAAAAATAATTTTATAAATAATTACCTAAGAAAAATAGGAGAAAAACCTGTTATTTTAGATCACAAATTAACAACTAAAAGCAAATTACAAATTGAAAGATATTTAAAAAACAAAGGATATTTTAATAATAATGTAGATACTAACACCATTTATTTAAACAAAAAAGCAATTGTTAATTATAATATTACTTTGGGTAAAAATTATACCATTAAAAATATTGTTTATCCAAATTTTGACATTAATAATATTGAAGAAAAAAGTGAAATTAAAAAAGGGGACCCATTAAATATAGAATTATTAAATAAAGAAGCTAAAAGAATAGTTACTATTTTTCAAAATAATGGATATTACAATTTTAAAGAGAAATCTTTAATTTACTTAGCCGACACTGTTAAAACCGATTCTGTAACACTAATTTTTCAAGTTGACTCAAGTTTAACAAATGTTTATAAAAAATACTATTTAGATAAAATTAGCATTTTAATTGATTCTGACACCTTAATTTTAAATGAGAATAGTTATTTAGATTCTACAAAAATTAAAACTGGAATAAAGCTTAAAGCTTTAAAACGTGCAATAAACATTAAACCAGGTCAATTATTTTCTTTAAAAAAAACAAATCAAACAAGAAATAATCTATCAAACTTAAAAATATTTAAATCTATCAATATATATTTTTCTGAATCTAAAAATAAAAACTCATTAGATTGTATCATTGATTTGAAAAAACAAAAAAAAATGTATTATAGAATTGAAGCTGAAGGAACAAATTCATCAGGAAATTATGGTACATCATTGAATTTAAAATTTGGAAATAAAAATATATTCAGGGGCGCTGAAAATTTTAATTTTAAATTTAAAGGCGCGTTGGAAACTAGAACAAATTTAAGTTCTAACAACTCTTTTTTTAATATTTGGGAATTAGGAGGGGAAACTTCTCTAAAAATACCAAGACTTATTTCACCAATTTTAATTTCAAATGTAAAATCCCCAAATACAAATTTTAAGCTTTCATTCATGAAGCAACAAAGGCCTGATTTTACCAGATCTATATTTAAAACTACTCTCTTTGGTTATAATTTCAACTCTAACAGAAACTTTTCTCACTATTTTAATTTAATTGAATTTAGTTATGTAAAAATGTTTAATGAAAGTTCAGATTTTCAAGAAGAGTATTTATCAAATCAGTTACTTCAAAATCAATACAGTGATCATTTAATCACAGGAAGCAGTTACTCTGTGATTTACAATAATCAACAATTTAGAAAACTTAAAAATTACTCATTTATTAAAGCAAAATTAGAAATGAGCGGACTTTCAATTGATTTGCTAGCAAATATTTTGAATTTCAACAAAGATGAATTTGGAAATTACACATTATTTCAAAATAGATACACTCAATATTTAACTGGTGAAATAGATTTAAGGAGATATTTAGTTTTTAACAAAGAGAGTATTCTAGTATTTAGGACTTATTTTGGTATTGGATTACCTTATGGCAACTCTGAACAAATTCCTGCTCAAAAACAATTTTTTGGAGGTGGTACAAATGGAGTCAGAGCTTGGAACCCTTTTTCACTAGGACCGGGTTCTTTTGAAAGTAATCAAAGTAATATTAATTATTTTTTAGGTGATATAAAATTTGAATCAAATATTGAATACAGATTTCCAATGTTTAATATTGGCTCATATAAAATGAAAGGGGCTATTTTTTGCGATTCAGGTAATATTTGGAATTTAAAAGAAAGAGAAAATCAACCAGGTTCAAAATTTGAAAAAGACTTTATTTCAGAAATAGCTATCGGTTTAGGTTTTGGATTTAGATATGATGTAAATTTATTAATATTAAGATTTGATTTAGCAACTCCTTTGAGATACCCATATAAAATTGATGATAATAATTGGGTTAATAATCCGTTAAAAAAAGCACTAGACGGGGATTTAAATTTAAATATTGGAATTGGATATCCATTTTAAAATGAAAAATTATATTTTAGCAAAAATTCATAATTATGAACAAAGAAAAATTAATCAAAATTGCAAATCAAATGGTTGCCCCTGGGAAAGGAATATTAGCAGCAGACGAAAGTACGCCAACTTGCACAAAACGATTTAATTCTATTGGAATAGAAAGTACTCCTCTGAGTAGAAATGAATATCGTGATATGTTATTTACTTCACCTGGCTTAGAAAAATATGTGAGTGGTATTATAATGTTTGATGAAACAATAAAACAAAATACAATTGAATGTAACATTCCATTTCCAGAATATTTAAGAAATAAAGGAATTTTATCTGGAATTAAAGTTGATACTGGTGCAAAAAATTTAGCTGGAAAAGATAAAGAAAAAATTACTGAAGGTTTAGACGGACTTAGAGAAAGACTGATTGAATATTCAAACTTAGGTGCTAGCTTTACTAAATGGAGAGCAGTTATAACTATAGATGAAAAAACCTTACCTACTAAAACTTGTATTGACGCTAATGCTCATGCATTAGCTAGATATGCATCACTATGTCAAGAAAATAACTTAGTACCTATAGTTGAGCCAGAAATTTTAATGGAAGGAGACCATAATATTAACAGATGCTATGAGGTAACTAAAAATGTTTTAAACATTGTATTTGAAAAACTTAAGTTATTTGACGTGTTATTAGAGGGGATTATTTTAAAACCAAATATGGTGATATGTGGAAAAGACTGTAAAAATTCTTGTTCAGATGACCCTGAAAAAGTAGCCGAAATGACTCTAAAATGTTTAAAAGAAACTGTTCCTACTGAAGTACCAGGAATCGCATTTTTATCTGGTGGTCAAAGTAGCGAAAAGGCTACATCTCATTTATATAACATGAATTTAAAATTAAATGATTTCAGAAATAATTTTTGGAATTTAACTTTTTCATATGGAAGAGCCCTTCAAGAAGACGCATTAAATACCTGGAAAGATAAAAATAAAGAAAAATCTCAAGAAAAACTCCTTAAAAGAGCCAAGAATAATTCTCTTGCTTGTCAAGGAAAAATTAGTTAGTATGTCAGATTGGTTTAAAAGAAAAAAACAAGGGATTTACACCGAGACTAAGGATAAAAAAGACCTCCCACCTGGTTTATGGCATAAATGCACAAACTGTTCTCATGTAATATTGAGTGAAGACTTTAAAAAACAGTTTTATGTGTGTAGTGAATGTAATCATCATGAAAAAATAAATAGCCAGGAATACTTTGAAATTTTATTTGATAATACAAAATTTAAAGAACTATATTCAAATGTCAAATCTATTGACCCATTATCATTTGTTGATACAAAAAAATATACTGATAGATTAAAAACCGCAATAAATAAATCTAATATAAATGAAGCAATAAGTGTAGCTGTAGGAAAACTACATAAAAAAGAAATATTAATTGCTTGCATGAATTTTAATTTCATAGGTGGGTCAATTGGTTCTGCTGTTGGTGAAAAAATTTCAAGGTCTATTGATTATTGTATAAAATATAAAACTCCCTTTATGATTATTTCTAAATCAGGGGGTGCAAGAATGATGGAGTCAGGGTTGTCATTGATGCAACTTGCAAAAACTTCTGGAAAACTTGCTCTTTTATCAGAAAAAAAAATACCTTTCATCTCTCTTCTAACTAATCCAACGTTTGGTGGAGCTACCGCTTCTTTCTCTATGCTAGGCGATATTAATATTGCAGAACCAAATGCATTAATTGGTTTTGCAGGGCCAAGAGTTATAAAAGAGACCATTGGCAAAGATTTACCAGATGGTTTTCAACGATCTGAGTTTTTGCTTGAAAAGGGGTTTCTTGATTTTATTGTTGAAAGAAAAAATTTAAAAAAGAAAGTTCATGATTTCCTTTCACTAATTTATTATTGATTTTTAGTGTAATTATTACAATAATACATTACCTTTGCCCCGCGGATAATATAAAATGATATGCATTTAAATAAAGAAGAAAAAAAATCCATATTTAAAAAATATGGTAACTCTACTGAAAATACTGGTTCTACTGAAGCACAATTAGCATTGTTTTCTAAAAGAATTATACATCTAACAGAACATCTTAAAAAAAACAAAAAAGATACACACACTGAGAGATCTCTTATTCTTTTAGTTGGTAAAAGAAAAAGATTATTAAAGTATCTACAAAAAAAAGATATTGCGAGGTACCGAAACATCATCACTGAATTAGGATTGAGAAAATAATTTTTCTCTTTTACCTTTATAAATACACTTAATTAAATGAAACCTGAATTAAAGACAGAAAAAATCACTCTACATGATGGTAGAGAAATCCTATTAGAAACTGGATTATTAGCAAAACAATCACACGGATCTTGTGTTGTTAGAATGGGCGACACTATGTTGCTGGCAACAGTCGTCTCTTCATATGAAGCAAAAGAAGGTATAGATTTCCTTCCTCTTACTGTTGATTACAGAGAAAAATTTGCAGCTGCAGGTAGATTTCCTGGAGGTTTTCTAAAAAGAGAAGGAAGACCGTCAGACCAAGAAATTTTAGGAATGAGATTAGTAGACAGAGTACTACGACCCCTATTCCCTAAAGATTATCACTCTGAAACTCAAATAATGATTCAATTAATGTCTCATGATGAAAATGTATGTCCCGATTCATTAATTGGTCTTGCAGCTTCTACAGCTCTAAGTTTGTCAGACATTCCATTTGATGGTCCTATTTCTGAAGCTAGAGTTGGAAGAGTCAATGGAGAATTTATTATAAACCCTAGTAAATCTACTATGGAGGAATCAGACATAGATCTTATGGTAGGCGCATCAAAGGATTCGATTGTAATGGTTGAAGGAGAAATGAAAGAAATTTCTGAAAAGGAAATGTTAGAAGCAATAAAATTTGCACATGAAGCTATAAAAGTTCAATGTTTAGCTCAAGAAAACCTTTCTAAAAAAGTTGGAAATATTGAAACTAGAGATTATGAAAAAACTGTAATAAATGAAGAATTATTCGGAAAAATAAATAAACTAAGTTATGATAAAATATATCAGTTAGCTTCTGAAAAAACAGAAAAAAAGGAAAGAAGTGAGCGTTTAAAAAAAATAAAGGAAGAAGTATTGAATTCTTTTTCTGATGAAGAGATTGAAGAAAAAGAAAATGAAATATCAAGTTATTTTCACAAAATAGAAAAAAAAGCCATCAGAAACTTTATTTTAGATAATCAACAAAGATTAGATGGAAGAAAAACTGATGAGATTAGACCAATATGGTGTGAAGTAAGTTATTTACCCAAAACTCATGGTTCTGCAATCTTTACTAGAGGTGAAACACAATCTTTAACAACTGTTACATTGGGAACATCAATGGATGAGAATAAATTAGACACTGTTACATTAACTGGGGCTGAAAGGTTTTATTTACACTATAATTTTCCACCTTTTTCAACAGGAGAAGCCAGAATGAAATTTAGTGTTAGTAGAAGAGAAATAGGTCACGGAAATTTAGCTCAACGTGCATTAAAATTAATGATTTCAGAAAAAAACCCATATACAATCAGAGTTGTTTCTGAAATTTTAGAGTCTAATGGCTCTTCTTCAATGGCTACTGTTTGTGCAGGAACATTAGCTCTCATGGACGCAGGAATAATTTTAAAGAAACCTGTATCAGGAATTGCTATGGGACTAATTACTGATCCAGAAAATAATAAAAATGCTATATTATCTGATATTTTAGGAGATGAAGACCACTTAGGTGATATGGATTTTAAAGTTACTGGAACTGAAGCTGGAATTACTGCTTGTCAAATGGATATAAAAATTAAAGGTCTTTCTTATGAAATACTAGAAACTGCACTAGAGCAATCAAAAAAAGGTAGATTACATATTTTAGAAGAAATGCTAAAAACACTTCCAGAAACAAGAAAAGAATTAAAAGCTCATGCACCAAAAATAATTAAGCTCATAATACCTAAAGATTTGATAGGTGCTGTAATTGGACCAGGCGGTAAAGTAATTCAAAAAATGCAGGAAGACACTGGAACAACTATTGTAATTAATGAAATTGAAACGGGTGAAGGTGAAGTTGAAATTTTGGGAACTGACCAAGAAGGTATAGATGAAGCAATTAAAACTGTTAAAGATATTTGCTTCATTCCTGAAGTAGGTGAAGTATATAAAGGAACTGTAAAGTCAATCATGCCTTATGGTGCGTTTGTAGGAATCGGAAAAAACACAGATGGTTTATTACATGTTTCTGAAATTTCATGGGAAAGATTAGAAAATGTCGAATCTGTTTTAAGCGAAGGTGATGAAATTGAAGTTAAACTTATCGAAAAAGATAAAAAAACAGGAAAACTTCGTCTATCTAGAAAAGTTCTACTAGAAAGACCTAAACAAACTGAATAAATATGAGACAACTAAAAATAACAAAACAAGTAACCAACAGAGAAACTGCTTCACTTGATAAATATTTACAAGAAATTGGAAAGGTTGAATTAATAACTGCCGAAGAAGAAGTTCAACTAGCCATTAAAATAAAAAATGGAGACAAAGTTGCTTTAGAAAGACTAACAAAAGCTAATCTACGTTTTGTTGTTTCAGTTGCAAAACAATATCAAAATCAAGGTTTATCACTACCTGATTTAATTAATGAAGGTAATTTAGGTTTGATAAAAGCTGCACAAAGATTTGATGAAACTAGAGGTTTTAAATTTATTTCATACGCAGTTTGGTGGATTCGTCAATCAATTTTGCAAGCTCTCGCTGAACAATCAAGAATTGTGAGGCTTCCTCTTAATAAAATTGGATCTATTAATAAAATAAATAAAGCATATGCTAAATTAGAACAAGAAAATGAACGAGATCCATCTTCTGACGAAATAGCAAATGTTTTAGATATGTCTTTGAATGATGTAAAAGAATCTCAAAGAAATGCAGGTAGACATGTTTCAATGGACGCACCACTTCTTGAAGGTGAAGATAGTAACTTATATGACGTTATTATGAGTGGTGAAAGCCCAAGTCCTGACCAATCTTTAATGCTAAATTCTTTAGGTACAGAAATTGAAAGGTCGTTAACAACTTTAACTGAAAGAGAAGCTGATGTAGTTAGGTTATATTTTGGCTTACAAAGTCAACACCCAATGACTTTAGAAGAAATCGGTGAAAGATTTGATTTAACAAGGGAAAGAGTTAGGCAAATCAAAGAAAAAGCTATTCGTAGACTAAAACATACTTCAAGAAGCAAAATACTTAAAACTTATCTAGGGTAAATGCATCATTTAATTGCTCCATCAATGTTAGCATCTGATTTTGGAAACTTGAAATCAGAAATAAAGATGGTAAATGAAAGCGATGCAGATTGGTTTCACTTAGATGTGATGGATGGTGTTTTTGTTCCAAATATATCTTTTGGTTTTCCAATAATAGAAAATATACAAAATAATACTAATAAGAAACTAGATGTTCATCTAATGATTATAAATCCAGATAAGTATATTAAGAGTTTTAAAGAAGTTGGCGCAAATATTTTAACAGTACATTATGAAGCTTGTACCCATTTACACAGATCTATCCAGGCTATCAAAAATGAAGGTATGGAAGCAGGTGTGGCAATAAATCCACATACACCTGTAAGTTTATTATTAAACATTTTAAATGAAGTTGATTTAATCTGTGTGATGAGTGTAAATCCTGGATTTGGTGGTCAAAAATTCATTAAAAACACTTATAACAAAATCAAGGAATTAAAATATTTAAGAGAAAAATCAAGAAATAATTTTTTAATTGAAGTTGATGGTGGCGTAAATATTGAAAATGCAAAAAAACTTATTGACTCTGGAGCAGATGTCTTAGTGGCTGGCAGCAGTGTGTTTAAATCAAAAAATCCAACCGAAACAATTAGAATATTAAAAAATATTTAATTAATATAGTCATCTAAATATCTGAAATTTTCAGTTAAATTTCCACTTTGTGTTATAGTTCCTCTATTAATAATTCCATCTTCATCTTTTAAAAAACTAGGGATAACTTTCTCAATTAACTCTTTGCCAAAATAAGTTGACGCATCTCTTGGAAGTTCACATGGCAAATTATCTACTGCCATAACAGCTATAACTCCATCATTAAGAAAGTCATCTTCTTTAAAAGTAATAGGATTATAACCATATATTGGAGATGTTATTTTTGAAGGACGTATAGTACAAGGAATAGGACCATCAATATCACAACTAATATCAGCTACAACTTTTAATTTCTTATTATTAATAATATTTTTTTTTGTGAATAGAAAAGGTGCCTCACTATCATAAAAATGCCCAGTAATTAACATATCTGCTTTTTTTAAATATTTATAAAAACATGATTTATGTTGACTCGGTTTGTTGTAGATATCTTTCTTTGAGGATTTATTTGAATCTAAAGTTTCATAATAATCAACTACAGTTAAACAAGTATATACTACTGAATCAAACTCTTTATTTAAAAAATCTTCTTTTGATACTTTTTTAATTTTTAATTGTTGTAAAATTTCTTCAGCTCCTTTTGAGACTCTTCCATTACCTGTAAGTATAATTTTTAACCTATCAATTTTAACTTTTTTTAACTCACTTTCAACTTCTTTTTTATCATTACATAAGTAAGCAGGCTTCAATTCATATTTATCTAATTTTAAACCTAAGGTTAGAAATGCATTATACGCTCCAACAATACCAGCATATCTACCAAAGCCAATTATTCGCTCACCATTTATATTCTTTAAAACTTCGTAATCAATTAAATCAATTTTTTTTTTAATAATTTCTTTAAGTAAATTCTTATTATATGGCTGTTTTTTAATTGTATGTGAAAAAAATAAAAATTTCTTTTCTGGAATTAAAAAATTTAATGGCACCTCTTTTATGCCCATAATTAAATCACAATCGCCTAAATCATCTTGGAGGTTAACTCCTTGATCTATATATTCTTGGTCACTAAAACATCTAATAGGGCTCGGTTGCACAACTAAAGAAAATTGAGGGTATTTTTTTTTTAATTCTACGCATTGTAAAGGAGTTAGGGGCACCCTTCTATCTATTGGTTGTTTACCTTCTTTAATAATTCCTATCTTCATATATATTCATTGTTATAACAGTTCCCAAAAATAAATAAATAATGACAAATAATTTATTATTTATATATTTACCAGCTTTTATAGTTAAAAGAAGATCTTTATTTAATGGGGATGAATGGATTTGACAGCAAGTTTAATATTTTGGTAAGCATGTCGAGATTTGTGTTCTAACTCGATAACTAAGAGCTCAAAATTTTAAAAGGCGAATATAATTACGCTTACGCTTAATCAGTCTAGGACTGTTTAACGTATGTCTCTTTACAGGACTGTTTGACTCCTGTATTTATGAGGCATCGATAAGTCAAACTAGCTTTAACTAATCCTAGTTTTTAAAGCGAATTTTTTTAGGATAAGGTTAATATCGGGCGAACTATTCCTGTATTAACTCGAAAATAAAATAGTTCTAAACATGTAGAAATTCATCATGTTCCTTGTTTGGACCAGGGTTCGAATCCCTGCATCTCCACAATAACAAACCCGCTCCATAGAGTGGGTTTGTTTTAAATAAATCTCACTAATTTATTTTTGTTTATAGTTTAGAAAATAGAATATCCCGTTTAAAATTATTACCCACAATAGAAACAATATAAGTTCCTGTTTGTATTTTAAAAGTATTAAGTTCAATATTTACATTTCCTTTTTTTATAAAACCGAAATACGATAAAGAGAGCTCTTTTCCTTGTAAATCAATAATTTTTATATCTACAAAATCATCAGACGGTAAATAAAAAGATAATCTTGCTTGATTAGTACATGGATTTGGAAAAAACTCAACTAGACTATTATCTAAAACTTGATTTGATAAGGAGATGGAACTAATTGCAGCCAATCCATTTGAAATATAATATTCATCTCCTAATTCCCAATTAATATCTAAATCAAATTGTGTATTCGTACCTTTGTCCCAATACTTCAATGTAAATATTTCACCCTGAAACATTCCATCTTTTTTATCACTATATATATCATCTTGCCAAATAATTAAAGACATTGAATTATTATCATATACTGATGACCCCACAATATTTCCATAACTATCATATGCGACGATCTCTGATAAATTAGTTGGTAAAAAACTCCATGAGTTATCTGGAATTGCAATAACCATGTTTGCAGATGTAACCTGGTAACTATCTTTAAATTTTGATTCAGGGCTGATATCTAAACCAAATCTGGCATTGAAGCCTTCGTTATATATCTCAGTTGACATTGAAATTGTTTGATATAATGCATTATTTACATAACCTAAATCTCCACTTATAAAATAACCTTGTTCATTCCAAATATTTTCAACAGAGTAATTATTTCCTGATGAACTATCGTAAATAAACATTTTTAAATCATCTCCATCATTTAACCCAAATCCATCCTCCAGATTTCCCCAAATAGTTAGTGCGGCAGGTGGCATATTGTCATCCCAAATTAAAAAACCAGCACATAACCATTTATTTTCTCCTTTGTAAAAAACTCCTATTTTGTCACCATCAGAAATTGGATTTCCATCTAAAAGAATTTCATCTTCATTTAAATTTATCATCATAGTAGAATTTCCACCTGTAGTCTGTAAATCTAATGGATTATTTGAATCTGGCCACAATAATGGCAAATGATAATGTTGAAATTCATTAGGTAAAAAGGTAAATTCAGTATCATTAGATAACTTAATTAAATAACCTTGTCCTGGATACATAGTTTGGAGGCTATTTAAATCATATTCAGGCCAAAAAACATTTCCAAAACCATCTTTCATAATAATTATATCATCTCTAATATCTACAAAATCATTTCCTACAACCTGTAAAACATCCATGGGATTATCTCTTAAATAACCCAAAAAACTCCAACCCTCCTCAAGATTCAGTATAATGTTTTCTGGATTTATTGATGAACCAACTAAGTCTATTGATGAATCAAAAGTCATTTTTGACATATAAGCTTTTCCAAGTTCAAGATTTCCTATTTGATTTAAACCTACCATTGGCCAATACACATTACCACTATCATCTTTTACTAATAATAATGAAGAATTAACTGGCGACATTACGTTTTCAATATTTGAGTCCTCTATGATTAAATTAGATGAGAAAATATTCCAACCTTGTTCAAATTGAATGTTTTGGACTGATGTTACCTCAAGCTCGTCACAAATATTATTTTGATTTATATCATTTATACAATCTCCGGTGCAACTATAGTAGTTTTGTGGATATATACAAGACCCGTCGTCATTATTAGCTTGATAATTATAATTACAAGCTATAGAATCTGTACAACCATTGTATAAGCACAAATCATTATAATATGTTCCAGTACAATTTGTGAAATTATTTGATTCAGGGTCATTACATCCTCCAACTATCACGCATGAACCATCATCTTCAATGGCATTTACATTATAATTAACGGCTTCTTCGCATGTACATCCTATTGAAACTTCATCATATTCACAGTACTCATTAAAATAAGCATCACCTGGACAGTAATTATTTGAAGAAGAATCTGAACATGCATTTACAATATAACATAATCCACCAACTTGCATTACACTACCAAAGTCACATTCACAATTTGATGAGTAATCACATAAAGAATTATCAGATTCTGTAGCATCACTACTAAAATTATCAGCAGATGGATCGGTGCAACCAACTATTTCAAATTCATCACACACACCATCATTATCAGCGTCATTTAAGCACTGTCCACTACAATCAAAACCATTTTCAGGAAAAATACACAAATCATCATTGACAATGTTAATATTAATGTCAAAGTTGCATGCATTTTGGTTAGAACAACCAATAATTGACTGTATACACGAACCATCATCCTCTGTTGCCTCAGGGTTATAATTAAAAGCCTCTTGTGAAGTACAACCGTAAATTGGTATTATACATGAATCATCATCTTCGGTGGCTAAAATATTGTAATTATATGCAACAGGCTCTGTACAACCAAATACTTCTAATTCATCACATATACCATCATTATCTAAATCATTTAAACAATTTCCTTCGCAATCTAAAAATTCATCAGGGTATACACAAGATCCATCTGAGGAGTTAGCATTAAAATCAAAATTACAGGATAACTCATCTATGCATCCAAAAACTGGATAAATGCATATAATTTCTTGAAAACTAGATAAATTATTAATGTATGATAGAGAAGACCAAACTGCAAAGTTATTATTATAATTTAGAGCACCTGGATCTTCACACCCTTGTAAAGAATTATCAGGAATTCCATCTTGATTTTCATCTATTCCGTCGTATGTACAGGAACTATCATCATCAAATCCATCTGGTAAAATAAATATTGGAAAACCTGTGCTGAAATCAAACCCGCATGCAGGTGAAAATTCACAAAAATAATTTAATGCCATTGGATCAGCGCAACCAGAGAATTCATTTTCATCACATACACCATCTCCATCAGTGTCTAATAAACAATTATTATCACAATCATAATATAATTGTGCATATTCACACGAACCATCATCTTCTTGTACTAAAGAATCATAATTACATGCAAATGGATCAGTGCATCCACCATATATACAATTTTCGTTATAAAAAATAGAACCA
This sequence comes from uncultured Flavobacteriales bacterium, assembly GCA_964435285.1. Classification (GTDB taxonomy): domain Bacteria; phylum Bacteroidota; class Bacteroidia; order Flavobacteriales; family TMED113. The sequence goes on along the minus strand of CAYSYA010000006.1, from coordinate 41,556 downwards.
CAATCAGAAAAATTAGAAGCTGAAGTATCACTACAGCCACCTATAATAATACAATTACCATCATCAATAGTAGCTAAAGGATTAAAGTTATAAGCGTTTATACAAGTACAACCTAAAACATCCTCAGATTCATACACACAATTTTCATTAAAATAAGAATCTGCTTCACAATAATTAGTTGATAAAGGATCAGAACAAGCATTAATAACGTAACACAATCCGGGAGAAGGCTCATAAGCAACTCCATAATCACAATTACATTGAGTAAAAACAAAAAAAGGAGTTAAAAACCAAAATAAAACTATATAACTAGGGCGTATCAAATTTGTACAATTAATGTACAAAGATACAATATCTTTCAAAGTAAATTATAATTTATTTTTATAATATCAATTTTACCACCTTTGATTCAATGGAGTTAGTAAATAAAATATTATACAAACCAGTTGATAAATGTTTAATACTAATTGACGAATTTTTATGGTTTTTTTCTTGAAAAATTAACTTTCCTGTTGAATCAAAAATAGATACATTACATTTTGGTGATTCAATATTAATCTTACCTTCTGTTTTTATGACATTAATATTATTAGATAATGAAAAATTATTAATTGAGGAAGTATTAAAATTTGCATTACTTAATTCAATTATCTCATTTGGAGGTTGACTTGGCCATGACGAGCCGTTAGTAGCTAAATAAATTTTACCATCTGGGCTAACACAAATATCTCTTAGTCTTCCCCATTCATAATTGAAAAACTCAGTTTGATTAATTACTTGGGTGCCATCTTCAGAGAACTCAAATCTAACAAGCATTTTGTCTTTTAAAACAGTCATCAAAAGTGTATTTTGAAACTCCGGAATTGAAGGATGATCATACCAAATTATATCTGAGGGTGCTATTGTTGGGGTCCAATTAACTAAAGGTTCAACAACATTGTTTTCATCGCAAAATGCTTGCTCAGAAAAACCATCACAAAAACCCATTACATTTGGCCATCCATAATTTCTATTTGGTTCAAGAATATTAAGCTCGTCATCATTTTGAGGTCCATGCTCTGAACTATAAATTATTCCATTTGGAGCTACTTCAATTCCTTGAGCATTTCTGTGACCCCACGACCAAACATAAGATCCTGGGATTGGATTATCAGATGGAACTCCACCAAAATTATTTTCCGAAATATCAATTCTTAAAGTTTTTCCAGTAAGTATATTTACATTTTGTGAATCAGATTGGTTTTGAGCATCTCCCGTAGACATCAATAACGTATTGTCTTCTAATGCATGTATTCTAGATCCGTTGTGAGTACTATAACCTGTTATACCATCAATTAATATTTGCTCATTTTCAAGAATTTCCAAATTTGAATTGTAAGAAAAAGCAGATAAACGCTCTTTGATATTCCATCCTTGATAATAGGTGTAAACAATAAATACAATTGAGTTGTTTTCAAAATCAGGATGAAACTCCATACCTAGCATACCTGATTCAGATTCTGTAGTTACAATTGAAGTAAGATTTAAAATTTCAATTTTTTCTCCGGATTCCACGTTAATTCTACTAACAATTCCTGCTCTTTCAGTTATCCAAATAAAATTTTGTTCTCCGTTAGAATCAGGACCCCATTTAATTTCCCATGGAACATCTAAATTTCCAATTACCTCTCTTACTTCCAGTTCTGTATCTCCTACCTGAACTGTTTCTTGAGAAAAAATAATGTTAGTAATGAATAAAAGTGATAAAATGAGAGTAATGTTTTTCATAGTTTGATGTTATTTTTTTATAATTTGAACCTTCTTTACAGTCCCATCTTCATAGATGTATAATAAAAAAGATTCATCACTGAATTTATTTTGATTTTGACCTAAGATATTAACAATCTTAATAATTTTATTATGTTCGAATTGATTTTCTAAAAAGTTAGAATTTGGCTCACAAAAATTTTGACAATCAATTAAGCTTTCAAACGGAACTACTCCACCACAACCTCCCCAGATAAATGATTCACAATTATTAGTTTCTTGATTAAAAAAATATCTTACAAATGCACCATCACAATCTCCTTCTTCTGGCAAGGCTCCGCAAGGATCGCATGCTATTTCAGTACATGAAAGTATTCCATTTTCACATGTACATGAGTTACAATAATTCAATCCATTGTCAAAACCAGACCATCCACTTGAAACAACGTCTCCATTTGATAGGAAACAATCTAATAATTCAACTCCCTCACATTGCTCGTATTTAAAAGTGTAAAAACCATTAGGTGCAGTGATTGGTCTTACTTGCTGTTTGCCATTATTAGCAGAAGCTGAAACATAATATTCAATGTTTTCTAAATTATCGAAAGTTAGTACAATATTCCAATTACCATTTCCATTATCTTGCATATTAATTGAATTAAAATTAGTTTCTCCTTGGTACCTGTAGTTAAATAAAACTTCATCAATTCCAGAGCGATGCTTAACAAAACTTTCAAAAGAAACATATGGAGATTCATCTGAACAAACATCCTCAATTTGCTTAAAAGAAATTAGTAACGGATCATTAACACCAACTGAATGAGTTATGCAATGAATAGCCCCGCTTAAAGAAATGATATTATTTCCTGAGTTATCACAATCAATTCCTACAATATTATATCCAGGTAAAGCTTCTTCATAAATCCTCTGAGCGATTGTGTCATATTCTTCTCTGTAAAAAGGAACTAGCACTGTTTTATTGACAAAAACAGAGTTAGTATATGTTCTATAATAACCATCAGTCTGATTACCAGGCTGAGAACCTGGATAGGCACCACTTGTACTTGGAGGACTTGGAATTCTTATAACTTTAAAAGGTGTTCCATATTTGGTAGTAAAATTATCTAATATATACTCTAAATTTTCTTCAATTTGTGGCCCATCTGAGATACCCTCTGGGTATTCTGCAACGAGTAGAGTTTCTTCATTTAATAATTTCATGTGCATATCAATATGATGAATAGCATCAAAAGGAAGTTCTTCCATTTTTATATAAGTATCAATTCCCATAAAAGCATTCATGATATTATCAATATCTTGCTCAGACTGGCTGGGATAATCAAGACTTCCATAAGGACCAGTACCATCATTTTCATCTAAAATCAAATTAGAGGCAAATGCAGTTCCAAAGCCATCACTCATAAAATTACCACCTGTAGCTACAATTTCATATGGAGCCTCAGATGTTTGATATAAATCAATATCCATGAAGTTAGAAAGAGCTTCTGGAAAAGCGTCATCATCAGGTCTTGGCCTATTATATATCCAATCAACTAAATAAATAGAATCAACATCGTTCATATATACAGTATTTTGACCATAGTCTCTCATCCAAATACTATTAGTGTTTACATTAAGGTATTCTACATTTGTTGTATTAACATTGCTTGATTCTAAATAAGAGTTAACTTGAAAAGGATTATCACAAGCTATTATAACTTTACACTCATCAACTGAATTTCTTACTATTTCTGTTAAAATAGGTTCGAAACCTTCCCATGCTATAGTAAGAGCTTGTATCTCTTCCCACTCTGCCATAGTTCTAACAGAAAAGTTTGGAGGTGTTGTATAAATATCTAAGTTTGATTTTTTTTTTATGTCATTTAAATATTTTCCCATTTCCATTTGTTCTTCAAATGAAATTTTTTTAGACGGTGTGTCTAAATTTTGAGAACTAGTAATTGTTGTTAAAAAAAGAGAAACTAAAATTAAGAAGAGAAATTTTTTCATTTGTAAAATTTTATATGACAAATATATCTAATAAATCAAAATTTTATTTAAAATTATATCCTCAAATTTATCATTCATTATTTCAACAAAGTAAGTTCCAGAGGGTAAATTAGTTGAATTAATCACATTTGTACTTTGATTAACTATTAAATTAGAATATTCTTTTTTTCCAATTGTATTGTAAATATTTACATAATAGTTTTTATTTGAACTCAAACCATCAATAATAAAACCGTTAACATAGTTACTAAAGTAAGTTTTGATTTTACTATTGTCATTTTCATTTAGTGAAATTTGCTCAATATTTGTTACAGTAATAATTTCTGATATTTGTGAGATCCCACAGTTTGAGTCATCAAGAATATTTAAAGTAACAACATATGTTCCCGGTGATTCATAAACATGAACTGGATTTTCTTCATACGAAGATGATCCGTCCCCAAAATCCCAGAAAAACTGAGAGCCAAAAGAATTATTTTCAAAAGTTACTTCAAGTCCATTTTGAAAAATATTTTCTATTGATGCGTTCACACCTGATTCGAAGCTGTTAGATTTTAAAAAAAGAGCAGAATCATACTGATCATCCGACCCATCAGCTATAGCAATTCTTAATCTATAAACAACCCCTTGTTTAATTTCCTTTTCTAAAGAAATAGGTACTGTAAACCCATCAAACTGAATATTTTCTCCATCACTATTATCGACGTAAAATTCTGAATTAAAATTATCATTAATATTATTAATAGAAATAGAAATATCAGTATTAGGTATTAAGGCTAAATTTTGAGGTTCTGTACTAATATTTGGGTCAAAATTACCAACTTCATTTTCATAAGGCTCAGAAATAAAAAACCCAAAAATATCATTAAACCATGAACCTACATACTCTGGATACTCTTCAGATGCAAATATAAATTCACAAGCTAATAAATTATCAGATGCAGCAATAAAGTCAAATTCAATAACACACGCGTCAAAGGTTAATAACTCAGAATTTAAAGTATTTAATACTGGATCACCAGCTGTTGCATGGCTACTACTTGCGCATGTGGTGTTGTTTGGACCAACTGCACTTTCTGCCTTTCCCGTCGAGAGTATAACTCCTTGAGAAATACCAAAATCATCACCAAAATAAGAAAATGCCCCAATTGAACCAGGGGAGGACGTAATATTCATATCATAAATATCCACACAAAAACCAAATAAACTCTCCTCAATAAATGACTGAACTTGTCCAAAAGGAATAACATCTACTTCTAAGAGGGATGAACTTCTTTTACTAAATGTTTCTTCATGTTCTAAGACTATTCTTTTTTGTGAATATATCACTGAAGTCAAAAAAACAAAACAAGTTATTTTTATGTAAAAATTAATCATATATTAATTTTATTTAATATATAGTATACAAATACTGTTCCAAAAAATAGATTAATAAAAAAAATAACCTAAGATTTTTCAAAAACCAAATATTAACTAAATTTACTTAATATACTTTAAAGAAGGATGAAGTTTAAGTTTTTAATTTTATTTTACTGTTTTTCAATCAACATTTTTTCACAAAATATTGAATTGATAGAATCATTTATTGGGTATCAAGAGGAGTCAGAAATTATTTCCTTTACCCCTAATAATAGAATAATTTTAAGTGGAGACTACAGTGGAAAATTAAATCTTTGGGATTTAAAACATCAAACAATTATAAAATCTATTTATGCGCATTCAAGACCTATAAATAGTATTAAATTTTCAGAAAACGGTAAAAAGTTTACTACGAGCTCCTCTGATTCCTGTGTGAAAATTTGGGATTTTAACTCTGGAAGACTAATTGATTCTATAAAAATTCAATCAATTCCTCAGATAGCTATATTTAACAAAAACGAAAATGGATATTTGATTTTTGACGAAGATGGAAATGTCTTTGAAAAAAAATTTAGAAATAAAAAACTAACAAAAAAATTTACTAATGAACAAAAGTACTTAGATGCAATTTTATCTCATGATAAGAATTACATAATTACATGTGATGAAAAATCACTAAAAATGAAAGATTATTACTCTGGTGATTTAACCTGGGAAATTGAGCATCCTAGTAAAAATATTTTTTCAAAAGTTCAAATCCATTCAAAGGATACTTTAGTATTATGGAGTAATAATGGAAACATTAACTTTTGGGAAATAGAAAATAAAAATCCTTTACTTGAAATTAATGCAACTAATTTACATAATAGATTATCTATAAATAGACATTGCGATATAATTATTTCAGGATATTATAAAGATCGTCCATTTCTAATTAATTTAAACGAAATAGACTTTTCTGAAGATTATAAAACAGATTTTGTCATTGCTAACACGTTTCTTTCAAGTCTAAATAAAAAATACCTTGTAAGCTCAGGCACAAACAGAAGACACAGATTAATGGAAATAAAAAAACATAAATTTTTTCCCATCTCTGTTCAAAAAAGGAAAGTTGCTGACAAAAAAGAATTTTTAACAGAATCTAGATACGTGGTTCTTGAAATTTGGGATAATGCTCAAATTGATGGAGATACAGTTTCTTTAAACTTTAACGGCAAATGGATTCTTAAAGATTATGGATTAGTTCGTGGCAAGAAGCAAGTATTTCTTAAGTTAGAAGAAGGTCAATCAAATGAACTAATTTTTTATGCTAAAAATTTAGGAAAAATATCGCCTAATACAACTGCAATAACACTAATCGATAAAAAAGATAAGAAAGAATTTGAAATTAATTCAAATCTGGATGAAAACGGAAAAATTACTTTAATTAACACAAATCAAGCAAATTTTAAAAATTTGCTTGATTAAAAAATTATTGATTAAACACATTTACGTTATTAAAGACAAAGTTTTTTAACATTACTGAATCCACCCCACCAAACTCATTTTCTCTATAAACCGTTCCATAAAAACTACCAGAAATATAAGCCTCATCATTGTTAAGTTCTGCAACATCTAAAAAACCTACGTGTCCAACATATTCAATATTTTCATCTCCTTGAGCAGCGCTGTATCTTTTAATATTATATATAATCGTCAGTATTGGACTCTCATCACTTCCTATATATGCAGAGTTGCCACTAGATATTTGAAAATTATTCTCAATTTCATTTGCAGTTGTGATTATTCTTAATGAATGTTGCATTCCATCCCATAATGAATAACAGTTATTTGGATCATTATAATAATCTAAAGAACTAATATCTATATAATATCTTTCATTTCCAGTATCACCATCGTCATATTTACTAATTGTACAAACTTCAGAATCGAAACAATCACCAAGCATAAATTCATCAGATAAATAATTTGCTTGATATGGACCAAAATCCGCAATTCCCTTGATCCTATTTTCAACACCTGCAGTGAATTCAACACTTGGTTCACAGGAAAAAAATAAAAAAATTGCAAAAAGTAGAAATAAATTTTTCATTAGAAATAAATCTTTAATTAGCTTTGTAAGTATCTAAAGTTAAGATTTTTTAAAATATAAAGATACAATCCTTTTCTATTTTTTGATTTTGAAGAAAAAAAAAGTAATTATAGCATTATCTGGTGGGGTTGACTCCAGTGTATCCGCTTTTCTATTAAAAGAAAAAGGATATGAAGTAATCGGAGTTTTTATGAAGATTTGGCATGAAAATTCAAACAATTCTAATGAAAAATGCCCATGGATTGAAGATAGCTCTTATGCACTTGAAATAGCAGAACAATTAAATATACCTTTTCATGTAGTTGATTTAAGTCATGAATATGAAAAAAGAATAGTTAACTACATGTTTGATGAATATTCTAAAGGAACCACACCTAACCCAGATGTTTTGTGTAATAAAGAAATAAAATTTGATGTGTTTCTTCGCCATGCTTTAAAGTTAAATGCAGATTATGTAGCCACTGGTCACTATGTCAAAAAAATAACTAACAAAGATGGCACACACTCTTTAATTGCAGGAAAGGATAAGAGTAAAGATCAAAGTTATTTTTTATGCCAATTGAACCAAAAACAATTAGAAAAAATCATATTTCCTATTGGGGATCTTTTGAAATCTGAAGTTAGAGAAATTGCTAAAATTAACAAATTGGCAACTGCCGAAAGAAGAGATTCACAAGGATTATGTTTTGTTGGAAAAATTAAAATCCCAGAATTTTTATCTAAAAAATTAAAAACTAAAAAGGGACATGTTATAGAAATTGAACCTGATAATCCAAAATATAAAATTTCAAAAAAAACAATTGAAGAAAAAAGTAAGGCGATCGAATATTCCAATTTAGACGGGAAGATTATCGGACATCATAACGGAGCTCATTTTTTTACAATTGGACAAAGAAAAGGATTAAATATTGGTGGTAAAAAAGAACCTTTATTTGTAATTAAAACTGATACTATTAATAATATTATTTATGTTGGAATGGGTGAAAATCATCCTGGTTTATATAAAAAAGCACTAAAGATTAAAAAGGAAGAATGTCATTGGATTAGGAAAGACTTGATGGTTAATGTTGGAGAAAAAAAGGACTTTTTAATACGAACAAGATATAGACAAAACTTAATCCCAGGAAAATTAATAATGAAAAGTAATTATTTATACATAGAATTTTCAGAAGATGTTAAAAGTATAACTTCTGGACAATTTGCAGCTTGGTATTTAAAAAATGAACTTATAGGTTCTGCTCCAATTTTGGAGTAAATACTAAACCTTTAAATTATCAAAACTATTATTAATATAATTGGTTAGCTCTTCTCCTTTTAGTAAATTTTGAGATAATAATGCTAAGTTAACTGCATTTTGAATTAATTTCTTTTTTCCAACCCCCTTAGTTTTTAGAATTTTAGAAATTAACTTATGGTTTGTATTAATAACCAAATTATATGAGTCCGGCATATTTTGCATACCCATCATTCCTCCCCCAGTCATACTCATTTCTTTCATCCTTCTCATAAATTCTGAAATGGTTATTGAAAATGGAGAAGAAGTTGGAGGTAAATTTTCAAAAACAACTGTAAATCCTTCTTTGGGTAAAGATTCTTCAATTAATGGCTTTAATTTATCTTTTTCCTTATCAGTCAAAACAGACTCAACTTTAACATCTTGTTTGATTAAATTATCAATTGAGTCAGAATCTACTCTAACAAAACTTGAATTTTCTATTTTTGATTCAAATTTTTGAACAAGATGAGAAATAATTGGACTATCTAATAACAAAACTTCATATCCTTTATTTTTAGCTTGAGCAATATAGCTGTGCTGAGAACTCTTATCACTAGCATACAAATAAATAATTTTTCCGTCTTTATCTTTTTGTGTTTCCTTTATTTTTTTAGAAAATTCATCCATAGTAAAAAATGAACCATCAACATTCGGATATAAAGAAAATTCAGTTGCTCTATCATAAAACTTTTCATCACTTAACATCCCATACTCAATAATTAACTTCATATCATTCCACTTAGATTCAAAATTTTTCCTATCATCTTTAAACATTTTCTTGAGTTTATCAGAAACTTTTTTACTTATGTGAGAGGAGATTTTTTTGACATTTGAGTCACTTTGTAAAGCAGACCTAGAAACATTTAATGGTATATCTGGAGAATCTATTACACCGTGTAACAAACCCAAAAAATCAGGAACTACTCCTTCGACACTATCGGTAACGAATACTTGATTACAATATAATTGAATCTTATTTTTATTTAAATCAACAGAGGGACTAATTTTTGGAAAATATAAAACACCTGTTAAATTAAAAGGGAAATCTACATTTAAATGAATGTGAAAAAGTGGTTGATCAAAATTATAGGGGTAGAGCTCTCTATAAAAACTAGAATAATCTTCAGATTTTAGTTTAGATGGTGACTTTTTCCAAAGAGGGTTAGTGTTATTAACGATATTATCTTCCTCTATTTCTATCTCCTTCCCTTTTTTGTTTTTTTCTGTTTTTTTTGTTGTGCCAAATTTGATTTCAACTGGTAAAAACTTACAATACTTGCTAAGTAAAGAAGAAATTTTTGAATCTTCTAAATACTCAGTAGCATCATCAGAAACAAAGAGGACCACTTCCGTCCCTCTATCTTTTTTATCAATATCATTTAATGAAAATTTAGGACTACCATCACACTCCCATAAACAACCTTTTGATTTTTTATAAGATTTGGTTTTAATTTGCACGTTATCCGCGACCATAAAAGATGAATAAAATCCTAATCCAAAATGACCAATTATTCCTGATTTATTATCATCATCTTTATATTTCTTAACAAATTCCTCTGCACCAGAAAAAGCAACTTGATTAATATATTTTTTTACCTCCTGAGAAGTCATCCCAATCCCTCTATCTTTAATTGTAATTGTTTTTGAAGGCTTGTCAATTAAAACTTCTATTTTCAAATCACCTAAATCTCCTTTATATTCACCAATAGATGATAATTTCTTTAACTTAGATGTTGCATCTACAGCATTTGAAATTAATTCTCTTAAAAAAATTTCTTGATCAGTGTATAAAAATTTCTTGATAATTGGGAATATATTTTCCGCTTGAATATTAATATTTCCTTTTTCCATTTTGATAATTTTTTTTGGCTGCTAAATATAATAAAATCCATTTAATTTTAAAGCTCAGAATTCTTTAATCTAAATTTAAAATGAAATTTTTATTAAAATTAAAAAAAAGCTCTGAACCTACTTTATATTTCTTTTTGTCAAAAAGAAATATTTTTTCAGTACCATAACTAGCTTCAATTCTGTATTTATTCCCTAAATAAATACAACTATTTACTATGATTTTATTTTGTGATTTACTCACAATATTTAAATTTTCAGGTCTAATAAAAATCTTTTTTTTATCTAACGTAAATGAATTTAATTCCCCAAATAAATTAGCTATTTTAAGATTTTTAGGATTTGAATAAATAACTTCAGGTTTATCTAATGTATTAATTTTACCATCATCAATAATCATAATTCTATCTGACAATTCAAGAGACTCCTTAATATCATGATTTACCATTATTGTAGTTAAGTTTTTTTCTTTAATTATTCCAAATAAAATTTCTTTTAATATTTTTTTATTGTTCGTATCTAAATTTGAAAATGGTTCATCCAAAAGCAATAGGTCAGGATTTCTGATTAAAGACCTTACAACTGCTACTCTTTGATTTTCTCCTCCAGAAATTTCATGAGGATATTTATCAAGAATTAATTGAATAGATGTTTTATTTACTAGATCGTCAAGTAGTTCTTTTTTATAATTTTTGAGATTAAATAATATATTCTGCAAAATATTTAAGTGCGGGAATAAAGGACTTTCTTGAAAAACATAAGCAATATTTCTTTTATTTGCACTTAAATTATCAATTTCATTAGAGTTTAATTTTATTGAACCTGAATCAGGTTTAATAATTCCACTTAAACAATTTAATAATGTTGTTTTTCCTTCACCGCTAGCACCAATAATAGAAATAACTTCACCTTTTTTTTGTGAAAAAGATATTTTATTTAATACAAATTTATCACTGTAAATTTTTGATATATTTTTAACCTCTAGGAACATTTTTTTTATTTAAGATTGTTGTAACATAGATTAGCATTATGCTGCAACATAGTATAATTATTAATGAAAATAAACTTGAAAACCCTAATTTCTCTTCACTTGCGTAAATATATGTTTGAGTTGCTAATGTATCAAAGTTAAAAGGTCTCAAAATCAATGTAATTGGTAATTCTTTAATTATATCAATAAAAACTAAAATAAAAGCAGAAAATAATGCGTGTTTATTTAAAGGAAAAGTAATACTTCGAAAAATTTTTAAATAAGTTGCATTTAATGATTTTGCTTGTTTGTCGAAAATTTTAGGTTGACGTTCTAAACTAGATTGAATGGGAAAAATTGCAACAGAAATAAATCTAAAGATATATGCATATATTAATAAGTATATGGAACCCATCAAGAAAGTTAGTTGTGAATCAAAATATCTAATAGCCATCATAATTGAAAAACCTATAACAGCACCTGGAATAGCATAACCTGTTGTAATAAATTTTACAATAAATTTTATGTACTTGGTATTCAAAATTCTTTTAATATTCAATAAATAAAAAGAGATGAAAACAATTAAAAGTGAGGAAAAAATACCAAGACTTAGCGAATTAGAAACTAAACCAAATAGTTCTTTAAAATCATAAAAATTAAAGTTCTTTATTACATTAATTATTATAAAAAATAAGGGGAGAAAAAATCCAAGAAAAAATGGCATTAGTATGAAAAAATAAATTAAAATATTAAATTTTAATTTATCAAATAAGTAATATGAAGAATTAGATTTTATATGATATCTAACCTTTTCCTCTCTTTTAGAAATGTAATTTGAAAAAATCATTAATACAATAACAATGATAATTAAAATAGATGATAAAAAAATTGATATGTTTTTTTCATCTAGGGAAAACCAATATTTAAATATACCTACCGAAAAAGTTTCAATTCCAAAATATTTGACAGCGCCATATTCGTTAAGTATTTCCATAATAACCAAAGTAAGCCCAGACAAAATTCCAGAAAAAGACAAGGGCAATATAACCTTACTAATAATTGAATACTTTGATAAGTTTAAGGATTTAGACAAATTAATATAAGTTGAGCCAATTAATGAAAAAGAAATTCGTGAAGAAACATATATGTAAGGATATAGAGATAATGCTAAAAAAATGGATAACCAATTTATATTTAAAACATCATAATTAAAGTTGAAAAACAAGTTCAAAAAGTTATATAAAGTGCCATTAAATCCGAGAACATCTGAGTAAGTAAATGCTAATATATAACATGGTATTGATAAAGGAAGAATTAAAAAAAGATCGATTAACTCTCTATATTTAATATTAAAAAATGAAACTAAAAATGCGGGAATTACTGCAAAAATTAATGAATATAGACTTGTTAAAAAAATTAAAATAAATGTTTGATTTAAATAATTTGAAAAATTTGTTGAAACAAAATCGATAATATCGTTTACAGATAATTCAAAAATGTTTAAAAAAATTATTAAAATAGGTAATGATATTACTAGCCCAATTAGTAATACAATAAAATTGTACGGAAAATTTTTATTTATTTCCAATTTGATTTTTCAAAAATTTTAACAGCGTCTTGCCTTAAAGAACCAAGTAAATTTAAGTCCAAAGTGTCAATTTTAAACTCACCCCATTCAGCAATAGTTCCACTTAATTTAACAAGATTATTAACAGGGTATTCATAACTATTATTTGAATAATACTCCTGAGCATACTCTGAAGTTAAAAAACCAAGTAATTTAATAGCATTATTGTAATTAGGAGAGTACTTTAAAACTCCCATTCCAGAAATATTTATATGGGCACCGCTTTCTTTTTCTTTTTGATTTGGAAAAAAAATTCCAACAGAGTTAGCAACATCCCTATCTAAACTATCGTTTGAATTTTTAAGTAAGCCTAGATAATAAGAGTTTACAATTGCTATATCTCCTACTGATGCCGCAATCGCTCTAATTTGATCTCTATCATTTCCTTTAGGACTTCTACTAAAATTGCCAACTATTTTATTACACCAATCAAGTGCGTATTCTTTCCCATTATGAGCAATAACTGAAGACAACAATGCCTGATTGTAAGCGTTAGAAGATGAACGAGCTAAAATTTTATTTCTCCATTTTTCATTTGCTAAATCATTGTAAGTAGATAATTCTGACTTATCTACCCTCTCATTACTGTAAACAATAACTCTTGATCTATATGTTATTGGTATCCAAAAATTATTCTTATCTATTATATTTTTATTTATTGTGGGGCATATTTCAAGTGAATTTATTTTTTGAAGGAGATTTTTACTTGCTGCTTTGTATAATTTTCCTGCATCAACAGTAAAAATCAAATCAGCTGGACAATTTTCTCCCTCTGTTATCACTCTTTCAATTAATTCATCAGCACTTGCTTTCACAACATTAACTTTTATACCATATTTTTCTTCAAATTTTTTAAAAAGATCCTTGTCTACTTGATAATGTCTTTTTGAATAAACATTAACAATTTCAAAATCTTTATTTTTTTTATTGTAATTAGAACATGAAGAAAAAGTAAAAATAATTATTAGAATTTTTAAGATTAAGAATTTCATCATTTGGTTTTTTAAAACATCAAATTTATTTAGAAATGTTACAAATAAAGAATTTTATTAAATAAATTGTAAATTTAACATCTAAAAATTAATATCATGACACTTTCTTTATTCATTGAAATTTATTTTGTTATAATTTTAATCATATTTGGTTTTTTATTTTTCTCTAACTTGTTTAGACTAGACAAATACTTAGTAGCTCCACTATTTAACAAGAGCAGGGAATTTTACTTTTCTATTTTAAGTTACCCTATAATAGTTTTAATAATTATTGCTTTACTAGACCTTGGTAGTGGAACAAAATTAACTATGCAACTGTATGCTCCTGTAAAATTCGAAAAAGAAAAAACAAAAAGGTATAATGCAATAAAAAATAAATTATTAAACATTAGAGACCTCCAAGTCATTTATAAATCTAATTCACCTGATAACCGATTTGCTAACACCTTTTCAGAACTTATTGACTTTGCTAAAAATGATTCAATATCAATTTCTAAATATGTTGAAAAAAGTGAAATAATTATTAACCCTGAATGGATAGCTAACGGCTGGAAAGAAAAAGATATTAAAAAAACAAAAAAAACATATAAAACTTCAAATGGAGAAATAAAAGTTAACACAGATGAGGGGTGGATGAAAAGAAGCTGGTTTGAAAAAGTAGAACTAGGAAAGGTGAAAGTTTGTTGCTCTGATAATGATTCTTTAAAAATAAATAACATTGAAAATTTAGCTTTTGTGCCATTTACTGATAATAAGTTTAAGTTATCAGCCAAGAAAATAGTTAAATCAAATACTGAAATAAGTGTTTTTGAAGTTAGTGACCCTAACCCTTATGATTCTAGTGAACCTTTAAAAATAGGAGATTTAAATGAAGTAAATTTAGATGGAAATTGGGAATAATATAAAATCAGAATTTTCTTTACTAGACAAATCAATTACAAAAAAAAGCTCTCAATGCTTCAAATTATTTGCTGATTACAACAATTATTCTTTTTCGTATTCTTTATATAATATTGAAAAAAATGAGTTTCAAAGTATTTACTCATATATATTTGAAAAAAATAATAGTAACTTAAAATATTTATTTAATATCTCAAAGGAGTTAAAATGGAACCTTAACTCATTTTCAATAAGTTATTTTTTTAAATCTTGTACGATAATTCCAAATTCATTATACGATTCTAAATTAAAAAGAAAATACCTAGAACTTAATAACCAAATTGATTCAAATGAAGAAGTTTTAGTTGATAATTTAAAACACTTAAACGCAGTAATAATATACTCAATCCCAAAAGAACACTTAATTATTTTAAAAAAAATAAAAAATATTAAAATTAGACACAGTGCCACTATTTTTATTGAAAATATTTTACAAAAAACTAAACATTCAAATAGTAATGAATTTTTCATAGATATTTCAACAAAAAATTTCAATGTTGCATTTATAAAAAACTCAAAATTAGTTTTTTATAATAATTTTGAATTTAGATCCAAAGATGATTTTTTATATTACGTATTAAACTGTTATAATACTTTAGACATTAACTCAAGAGAAGTAAAAGTTAGAATATCTGGTGAATTTGAAAAAAACTCTGTTATAGGCGACTTAAAATCATACATTAAAAAAGTTTTATTAATTAAGCGTTCAAACTCAAATTCTTATAGCCATATTTTAAATCAAGTTCCAAATCATTTTTTTCAAAAATTATTTAATCAAATAAATTGCGAATAATTAACGGGAAATATAAGAATAGAAGATTTAATATTTCAAAAAATATTAATATAAGACCAACAACAGATAGAGCAAAAGAAAGTTTATTCAACATTCTTGACAATATGCATAATCTTGAGAAATCTAAAGTATTAGATTTATTTTCTGGCTCTGGTAATATTTCTTATGAATTTTACTCAAGAGGAAGCGACGTTACTAGTGTTGAATTAAATCGAAAATGCATAAAATTAATTAAGGAAAATTGTGAAAAATTTAATATGAATATCAATATCAAACAAACTAATGTATTTAGTTTTTTAAATAGCTGTGATGATAGTTATGATGTGATTTTTGCAGACCCCCCATTTAAATTTACAAAAGACAAATATGAGAAAATTATAAAACTTATATTTGAAAATCAAATAATTGCAAAACATGGGGTTGTAATTATTGAACACTCTGATTTTATAAATTTTGAAAACTATAAGAATTTTTTAAAATCAAGAAAGTATGGTGATGTTAATTTTAGTTTTTTAAATAATTAGATTATGAAAATTGCAGTTTACCCAGGAAGCTTTGACCCAATAACTTTAGGTCACTTAAATATAATTCAAAAATCTGAAAAAATTTTTGATAAAATTATAATTGGAATTGGGGAAAATACTCAAAAAAATAGTTTTTTTTCAACTGAGAAAAAACTTCGATTTACAAAAAAAATATTTGTCAAAAATAAAAACATCTCAGTTGCAAGATATAATACTTTAACTACTGATTTTTGTAAGTTAAATTCAGCAAAATTTATAATAAGAGGAATAAGAAATTCAAATGATTTTGAAATTGAAAAACAACTAGCAACTATGAATGAAGAATTAGAAAAAACAATTACAACTATTTTCATTCCATGTAGTAAAAACTTTAATGAAATATCATCTAGTTTAGTAAAAGAATTAATTATCAATAAAGGTCCGTTTGAAAAATTTGTTCCAAAAGAAATAATTCATGAATTAAAAATCAAATAACTTTATTTAAAAAAATATTTAAATAACTCTTCAATGGAACTAAAAGACTTATTTAAATAAAATTGTAAATATTTTTTTTGTACCCATTTTATTTCAGTTATACCCTCTTCAAGTTGAGGCTTAAGAACTTGTGAATTATAACAATAAAAAGAGAACCAATTTGTCTCTTTTAACTTACCTTTTCCATTTTCAAAATAAATGTGATGGGTTTTTGCTATAAACGAATTGTACTCTAAATTTTTTAGGCCGCACTCTTCAAAAATCTCTCTCTTAGCGGCATAAACAAGCTTTTCGTTTTTTTCTACCTTTCCTTTTGGCAAATCCCAAAAACCGTTTCTATATATGAATAAACTTTCATTTAAATTGTTTTGAATTATCCCGCCTGAAGCAATCACTAAATCAAACTTATTTAAAGTTACAAGTAGAGACCGCCAATCTTTTTCAATATTTTTTGATTTTAAAATAAGTCTCTTTTTATTTTTTTGTTTTTTTTTTAACTCAAAATTTAATGCGTTAACAAATTCAAAAAAACAATCAAAAATAAGATTATTGTATGTTTTGTCAATAGTCACAGAAAAAGGTTTTATTTCAAATGAAATTTTGTTAAAAAAAACTTTATAAATTTGCGCCATGATAAATGAATTATGAAAGACAACTTAATAGCTAAGCTACTTTTACAAATTAACGCAATAAAATTAAATCCAAAAAATCCATATACATGGTCTTCTGGAAAAAAATCACCTATTTATTGTGATAACAGACTTATTTTATCACACCCTCAAATAAGATCCACAATTCAAGAAGAATTAGTTAAATTTTGCCTTGAAAATTATAAAAATTCTAATCTTATAGCCGGCGTTGCCACAGCTGGTATACCACATGGAATATTAATAGCACATAAAATGAAACTTCCTTTTATTTATGTAAGAGATCAACATAAAAAACATGGTAGACAAAATAAAATTGAAGGAGAAATTGGAAACAATCGTAAGGTTCTTATTGTTGAAGATCTAATAAGTACTGGAAAAAGTAGTTTAAATGTTGCTGAAACATTGAAAAAGGAAAACTGCGAAATTACTGGCATTATTTCCATTTTTAATTATAATTTTATTGAGACAGAAAATTTAATGAAAAATCACAACATTAAAGCTTTATCATTGTGTAATTTTCACGAGCTAATAACTCAAGCTAAAAAAAGTAAATATATCTCTGACAAAGAATATGAAAATATTTTAAATTGGCATTCAAATTTTTAAGTCGTACTAGATTACAAAATATAATTCAAGTATTTTTCATTTATTTTCTTTTGGTCTTTTTTAACAAAAGAGTTATAAAGCATATCAAACTTCTCTAAAAATATATTTAAAACTTCTTTTTTATCTATTTCTTTGTTAGTAAGATTATATAAAGACGTTGGATTATTTTCTTCAAAGGGAAATTTCTTTTGATTAATATTTAATCCAATTCCAATAATAATTGATTTAATTTTTTTGCTTGAAATTTTTGTTTCAATTAACACTCCTGAGATTTTACTACCTCTTATTAAGATATCATTTGGTTTTTTAATTTTAATGTCAGAACTATTAATATAATTTTCCAGAGTGGCAACTAAAGCAAGTAATGTAATAGAGTTAATATATGACTTGTTTTCTAATTCAAAATGATGATTATTTATGTAAAGGCTAAATAAAAGATTTTTTTTTTTAATTGAATTCCATTTTTTTCCCCTCTGACCTTTACCTTTAGTTTGAAAATCAGCTGTAACAACTAAATTATCTTTAATTGTTTGTTTTCTTGAAAGTCTAGACAAAAAAAGATTTGTTGAGTCTATTTTTTTAAAATGAATTATTTTGTCGAATAACATTGAAACTAATTTTAGAAAAAAAATATTTAACTATTTAAAATTAGTTACAATATAAAGTTTTATTTTTGCTAATATTTGTAAACAATAAATGAATTCTATTGAAAAAGAAATAAATACAAAAATTGATATAATTACAAATGCAATTGATGAAAAGGGAGGAGATGGTATAATTAGTATTAATTTATCATCAATAGAAAATTCACCTTGTGATTTCTTCATAATCTGCAGTGGTAATTCTAACAGACAAATTCAAGCTATTGCCAAAGGAATTGAAGAAAAAACTATTGAAAAACTAAAATTGAAGGCATGGCAAAAAGAAGGTCTAAATACTGATTGGATTTTACTTGACTACTTGGACGTCGTAATACATATTTTTAAACCAGAATCAAGAGAATTTTATGATTTAGCTGGGCTGTGGGGAGACGCGGAAATAAAAACAATTAAAACTTAAATAAATTGAGCAAACAAAAAAAAAATAAACAAATAAATTTTTATTGGATATATTTAATATTCATTTTTTGTCTAATTGGACTTCAAGTTTTTAGTTCATTTACTGGAAGATACCAAACAATTGATGAAACAAAATTTTTTAAATTTTTGAATGACGGTGATATTGAAAAAATTCAAATAATAAATAGGGAATTTGCCGAAGTTTATATAAAAAAAAATAGGATAACAAACTCTTCTCACAGTGATAAAAAATTAAATCAATTAGGTCCTCACTATAAATTTGAAATTCTTGACATCAAATCATTCAGAGAAAATATAATTAACCATAACAATACTAATACCGAAAATGTCATTACATGGACTGCTGAAAAAAGAAATACAAATTGGACTAATGATTTGCTTTCTTGGTTAATTCCAATCGGAATAATGGTCTTAATTTGGATATTTATTATGCGTAGAATGAGCAGTGGTGGTGCTGGGGGGCAAATATTTAATATTGGAAAGTCAAAAGCACAATTATTTGATAAAGATAAAATGCAAACAATAACATTCAATGATGTTGCTGGTTTAGAAGGCGCAAAAGAAGAAGTTGAAGAAATTGTAAGCTTTCTTAAATCTCCAAAAAAATATACTTCATTGGGAGGGAAAATTCCAAAAGGGGTTTTACTTGTTGGACCTCCTGGAACTGGTAAAACTCTTCTAGCTAAAGCAGTAGCGGGCGAAGCTAAAGTTCCTTTTTTTTCACTCAGTGGATCAGATTTTGTAGAGATGTTTGTTGGGGTTGGAGCCTCAAGAGTTAGAGACTTATTTAAAATGGCTAAAACCAAGTCACCTTCAATAGTATTTATCGATGAAATCGATGCTATTGGAAGAGCGAGAGGAAAAAGCCAAATGACTGGGGCAAATGATGAACGTGAAAACACTTTAAATCAACTACTAACAGAAATGGATGGCTTTGGAACAAACCATCACGTAATTGTTGTCGCCGCGACTAATAGGGCAGATATTTTAGATAGAGCTTTAACAAGAGCAGGTCGATTTGATAGACAAATATATATTGATTTACCTGAGCTAGATGAAAGAAAAGATATCTTCAAAGTTCACACTAATAAAATAAAAATTGATAAAAAACTAGATTTAGATTTTTTAGCAAAACAAACACCAGGATTCAGTGGTGCCGATATAGCTAATATTTGTAATGAAGCAGCATTAAATGCAGCAAAAAATAATAAAAAGAAAATTGAAAAAGAAGATTTTTTAGAAGCTATCGATAGAATAGTAGGAGGCCTTGAAAAGAAAAATAAACTAGTCTCAAAACAAGAAAGAGAAACTGTAGCCTATCATGAGGCGGGACATGCAACCGTAAGCTGGATGCTAGAACACGCAGCTCCACTTTTAAAGGTTACAATTGTTCCAAGAGGAAGGTCTCTAGGGGCAGCTTGGTATCTACCCGAGGAAAGGCAACTAACCACTAAAGAACAAATCTTTGATGAAATGTGTGTAGCGATGGGTGGAAGGGCTGCTGAAGAATTAATTTTTAAAAAAGTTACAACTGGAGCACTATCTGATCTTGAAAAAATCACCAAGCAAGCTAGGGCAATGATCGCATTTTTTGGTTTAAATGATAAAATTGGAAATGTAACATTTTATGACTCATCTGGGCAAGATTCACCTTTCACAAAACCTTATAGTGAACACACAGCCAAATTAATTGATGAAGAAATCAAAAAAATAACAACAGAAGCCTATAACAGAGCAAAAAAAATACTGACTAAACACAAAAAAGCATTAATATCATTGTCTGAATTACTTTTAGAAAAAGAAGTTATTTTCAAACAAGATGTAGAAAATATATTAGGTAAAAGAAAATGGAAAGAAGTTGAAAGAATAAGAGTGAATAAAATTAAAAAGAAATAAACATGTCCTTTCCCCTTTCTGCTAAAAAATTTTTCAAAAACATAAGTGAAGGACTTTTTTCAAAAAAAAAATTACCATCTACAAATCTTTTTGAAATTTCAAATGATGACCCTGTCGATGTAATTTTTGCAAAAAATTTAAATAATAGTGGTGGTAAATTTTTTTATTGCAAAGACATACAAAACTTAAAAAAAATATTAGAGAAGTTAATCAGTCATCTAGAAATAAATAAATTGTATTGTTCTGATAACAAATTGCAAAATACATTTAACTTAGATGACTTAACAGTTAACTTAGACAATAAAAATAATTACCAGGGAATTATTACAAATTGTGAATTTATTATTGCTGACCAAGGAAAAGTTATGTTATCTTCTGAACAAATAAAAAATAAAAAAATATCTAACTTACCAAAAGAGCTTATTATAATATCATATACCTCTCAAATTGTCCGAAGAATAAATGATGCTATGAGATCATTAACAAAAAAGTATAAAAACAATATTCCATCTAATATATCAACAATCGGAAATGGAGAAAAGAATATTAATGTAATTATCATCGAGGATTTTAAGACATAAATATGCCAAAAGCATTAAATGAATTATCAAATAGAATTATAGTTGGAATCATTTACGCGTCAATTTTCTTATTGGTAGTTCAGACTTCAAATAATATTTATTTAGCTTGCTGGCTTTCGATTTTACTAATTTTATCTTTTATTGAGTTTTTAAAAATTACAAAAAAATCGAAAAATTTATTATTTAAATTACTTATAACAATTGTATTTATTTTATTTCCATTTTACTGTATTTTCTTAATTAAATTAAATTTAAATGATGGAAAACAAGTACTTACTTTTCTTTTATTATTAATTTGGTGTAGCGATGTGTCCGCTTACTTCATTGGTAAATATTTTGGTAAAATTAAATTATCAAAAATATCTCCAAATAAAACCTTAGAGGGTTATATAGGTAGCCATATTAGTTGCTTAATCATAGGGCCAATTTTGATTTCATTATTAAAACTTAACTTAAATATAAATTCATATTTACTGTCCATTTTAATTCCTATACTTGCTAATTATGGTGATTATTTAGAATCTCTTTTAAAAAGAAAATTCAACAAAAAAGATAGTGGCAATTTGTTAATGAGCCACGGAGGAATATTAGACAGATTGGACAGTCTGTTATTTTCAGCTCCTTTGTTTTATTTTATATTAAATTAAATGCATTTCTAATTCTTTTAAAGAATGAATAATGTAGGTTGCTTGAACTTTCTTATTTGAAAATTTAAAATTAAAATATACCTGATCAATACCAAATTCTCTAGCCCCTCTTATATCACTAATATCATCATCTCCTATCATCAAACTATTTTCAATTTTTGCGCCAGATTTATTTATTGCAAAACTAAAAATTTTTTTATTTGGTTTAAGAACACCAACGTCTTCAGAAACTATTATTTTATCAAAAAAATTATATATACCAGACTCTTTAAGTTTTACATACTGAACTTCTTTGAAACCGTTAGTGATAATATGTAATTTATATCTTAAACTTAAATTAAACAAAACATCTTTTGCACCATCCATTAATTTAGTTTGATGAGGAGAATTATCTACATAATAATTACTTATAAATTCAGATAATTTATTATCATGAATATTAAAACTTTCAAGTGTCTTTAAGAATCGTTGACTCCTTAATATATTTTTATTAATTAATCCTTCTCTATATTTTAACCAGAGGTTACCATTAATTTTTTTATAACTGTTTATGAATTTTTTTTTTGAAGGAATTCCTTTGTTTTTTAATTTAAATTTATCAAAAATATGACCTAACACTGTTTTTGAATTAAAATCAAAATCCCACAGTGTATTATCTAAATCAAAGAATAAATGTTTGTACTTCATTAAAATAAGTTAATTTGATTTAACTAAAAAGTATGGATTATTCTTACTACCAAACCCAGAGTAAAAGTTCTTGACTCCTTTTATATTAGAACCTTCAAAATCAAATATAATTTTTTTATTACTATTTATTTTAATAAAGCTATCAATTAAATATGTCATTGAATGACTTTTTTTTGAATTTGGTAAAGTAATATTAAAAAGCATGATTTTATGATTGAATGATGATAAGAAAAAAGCAGCAGAAACTGTGACTCCGACTTCATCACAAACTCCAATTAGTTCTCCTTTATTTTTTTTTAAACATTCAGTAATTAAATTTCTTATAATTAAATAATTAGTTTTTTTAAAGAAGAAGTTCCTTCCTATTGACTTTTTTATTTGATTATTTGTTTTAAATAAATTCATAAACAAATCAACCTCAAGGTTATTAATTATTTTAAAATTATAATTCTTACTTTTTTTTAAATTTCTAATCGTATTTTTATTATAGCCCTTACTTATTTCTTCATACGATCTATTTAAATTTAATTGAAAATTATTTCGCTTGATTACAGAAAGGTCATTAATTAAATTTTCAGAAAGTGTTTTTTTTGACAAAATAAAAAATTCAGAGGTAGAATGATACGTAAAATTTTTATAATATGACCTTAAAATTTTATCGTGAAATGAATAAATAAAATCTTTAGTGATTTTTTTCTCATTTTTGTAAAAAAAACCTAATTGCTGGCAAAATAAAGGGTGATACAATTTTTTTAAAAAAAATATTTTTTTGAAAATGACTGGAAAAACAATTTCATAATCATCAATAACAATCCCATCCCAATTTTTACAAACTATATCTAAATACCATGACAAACCATATACTCTAGAGTTAACTGAATTAGACACGCAATCATCCCACTTTTGTCTATTGATATTAATATTTTTTATATAATAAATCTTATTCATTTGCTAGACTAGAAGTGTATTTTAACATGTTCTCATAAATTAAATCCCAACCTGACCATTCATCATCAAAATATAAAGATTGATTGTGCCAAATAGAAGTAAAAGTACCATTAACAATTTTGACTTCATTGATTATTTTCTTAATTAATAATAAACTTTCTCTTGGATTTAATTTTAAATAATTCTTCAATGTTACGTCCATAATCATGAATGGATGAATTCTTAAATTAGTCTCTATTTCAGAATTGATATCATAAAAATAATAACTATTACTAGTCCCGCTTCTAAATCCAGGTTTTGATGCAAAACCCATTGAATAATCATTTTTAATACTACTAGCTAGAAGACTATTGTACATGTTAGGAACATCTAATTTTAAATAATGTTGACGACTGTATAATACTTCTTTGTGAATAATAGAAGTTAATCTTTTAATTTCCTTTAGTAATAAATTACTTTTTGATAATGATTTAAATGATGGATGAATTCCCACTTTGTGATAATCATTTGTAAACTTAATAATTGATTGGAATTTTTTATTAGAAAAAGATACTGACTTATCAAGTTTGTCATAATCTCCAAGAAGGTAAAAAAAAATTGTTTCAACATTATATTTTTTTGAAAGATTTAATATGTACTCAAAATTATCAAAAGGATCTTTTTCAAAACCAAGAATTACTTTTACTCTTTTTAAAAAATTTGAAAAGTTAAGAATAAAAATATCTTTTAAAGTAGAGCCCAAAGTCCTTACAATACCTTTTTCATCGTATAAAAAAGCACTATCAACGTCTATAGAATTAATAAATCTAAATTTTTTATTTGGAAAACTTACTAGTGGGTATTTTTTTAAAATTTCAATTTTTAAAATTTGTGCCCATTGATCAACAACAGGAGTTTCTAAAAATCCAGATTTATAAGCTAGGCTTTCTTTTGCTTCAAATCTACCATATTCATCTTTTATGTGAGGAAGGTACTCTTCATATCTAGATAACATATAGAATGAAGCTCCAAATATATCAAAAGGAAATGTAGAATTATTAACCAAAAAAAAACAAACTAAGTCATTAAACTTAGTGACATTTATTTCTCTTTCAATTACCCCTTTTTCAAATAAAATAGAGTGCGATTGAAAAAAAAGCTCATTTTTTATTGGTGAATGTGTATAGCTTATTTTTGGAGAACTAGAATTTAGAAATGAAACCTTGTCAGTAGTGAATGATATTTCTAAACCTAAAATTTGTGTAAAAATCTGTCTAAATACATATCTAACTCTAGGTGTTAAATTATGAGTATAAACGATTAACATTAAAGTTTATTCTTTTTCTAAAGAATCTGTACTTTTTAACTCATTATCTTCAGTAGGAGCTTCTTCAGTAGAAACTTCTTCAGTAGGAGCCTCTTCAGTAGGAGCTTCTTCAGTAGAAACTTCTTCAGTAGGAGCCTCTTCAGTAAGAGGTTCTTCAGTAGAAACTTCTTCAGTAGAAACTTCTTCAGCAGAAACTTCTTCAGTAGAAACTTCTTCAGTAGAAACTTCTTCAGCAGAAACTTCTTCAACAGATTTATTTAATTTAGCGTTGCTATCGCCTTCTTGTTTTTTTTCATTTTTCTTTCTTACACTTTTCTTTTCCTCTTTACTTTTTTTAGTATTATCAGCAGAGGATGCATCAAATTCTAACTTACTAATTTTTGATTTAAGGTTAGCTCCTTTATTCTTGTGTATAATGTTATTTTTTATAAGTTTATCTATCAAAGAAAAAACTTTAGAAATTTCATCTGAGCTGACTGCAACTTGTCCTGTTTTTAATTTTTTAATTGCATTTCTAGTAGTTTTGTGTAAGTACTTGTTGTGCTGATTTTTAGAGTAATCAGACCTTGTTCTTTTAATTGCAGATTTGTGATTCGCCATAATTCATAATAATTAAGCAGTCCGTAGGGGAATCGAACCCCTGTTCCCAGGATGAAAACCTGATGTCCTAACCCCTAGACGAACGGACCTTAGAAATTAGTCAGCAAAATTAATAACTTTTATTATGTTTACAAATTTATTGTCAAATTAATATGCTTTTGCGAAAAAAACTCTTTTTTCAGACGGTTTACCAGAAAGTATACATTTTCCTTTTTGACCAGGTGAAAATGGAATACACCTAATTGTTGCTTTTGTAATTTTCTTAATTTCTTTTTCTGTTTTTGAAGTACCGTCCCAATGAGCAAGAACAAAACCTCCGGATTTAATTTTTTCCTTAAATTTCTCAAAATCATCAACAACATGAGTATTGCTTTCTAAAAAAATATTTGCTTTTTTATAAAGATTATCTTGAATTTCTTTTAATAGTTGTAAAATAGTATCTATTAGTTGTGTCTCAATACATTTACTTTTTTCAAAAGTATCTCTTCTAAAAATTTCTATTGAGTTTTCCTTGATGTCTCTCATCCCTACAGAAATTCGAATCGGAACTCCTTTTACTTCGTATTCATTAAACTTCCAACCTGGTTTAAACGAATCTCTTTTATCATATTTAACTCTAATATCAGCGTCTTGTAAATTTTTAAAAATATTACAACAAAACTTATCAATAATTTCAAACTCATCTTTGCCCTTATAGATTGGAACTATAACCACTTGAAAAGGAGCGAGATTTGGAGGCAAAACCAATCCTTGATCATCAGAATGAGTCATGACTAAGGCACCCATTAGTCTTGTTGAAACTCCCCAGGACGTAGCCCAAACATGTTCTAACTTGCCAGCTTTATTAGTAAACTTAACATCAAAAGCTTTGGAAAAATTTTGTCCTAAAAAATGAGATGTTCCTGCTTGTAAAGCTTTTCCATCTTGCATAAGTGCTTCTATACAGTATGTATCTAAAGCTCCCGCAAACCTTTCAGACTCCGTTTTCCTACCTTTAACTACAGGAATAGCCATGAATTTTTCCAAAAAGTCTGCATAAACATTTAAAATTAATTCTGTCTCTTCAAGAGCTTCTTCTTTAGTTTCGTGAGCAGTATGCCCCTCTTGCCACAAAAATTCAGCTGTTCTCAAAAATAATCTTGTCCTCATCTCCCATCTAACAACATTTGCCCATTGATTAACTAAAATTGGAAGATCTCTATAAGACTGAATCCATTTTTTGTAAGTATCCCAAATAATTGTTTCTGATGTTGGTCTAACAATTAACTCTTCTTCTAATTTTGCTTCTTCATCTACAATAATTCCTGAATCTGAGCTTTTTAATCTGTAGTGAGTTACTACTGCGCATTCTTTTGCAAAACCATCAACGTGATTAGCTTCTTTTGAAAAAAAAGATTTTGGTATAAAAAGAGGAAAATAAGCATTCATATGGCCTGTTTTTTTGAACATTTTATCTAATTCAGACTGTAATCTTTCCCAAATAGCAAAACCATAAGGTTTAATAACCATACACCCCCTTACAGCAGACGTCTCTGCTAAATCTGCATTTAAAACGATATCATTATACCATTGAGAGTAATTAATTGTTTTTTTTGTTATATTCTTAGCCATATCAACATTTTTGGTATGTTTTTTGCACTACATTTATTAGTTTTGTAGAAACACACAAAACATAATTTTAATTAAAGATATATTTTCAATTATAAAAACTTAAATGATTATGAATTTTTTTCTAAACAATATGACTTTTAAAACACTGTGTCTAATTATTGTACCATTTATTTTAGTTAGCCAAGACTTTGTTGATGATATTTATTATAGTGACAGTGAAGTAAATTATGACTTTCTTGATATTGAAAATCCTGAAAAAAGTATGAATGAGAATATAGAAAATAGCGAATCTATTGATTTCTACTATGATGAAGAATTTAGTTACTCTGATAAAATAGATAGATTTGAAAATAATTACTTTGACTATTATTGGGACTATAATTTCTATTATAGTCCATGGGAAAATCATTATTACAATTACCATGGCATACATGGATTTGGTTGGCCAAATCTATACAATGGCTGGGGATTCTCAAGCTACCAAGGATGGGGATTTTCAGGTTACTATGGATGGGGATATCCAAACTACTATGGATGGGGATATCCAAACTACTATGGATGGGGATATCCAAACTACTATG
>CAYSYA010000006.1:0-13614 GCA_964435285.1 uncultured Flavobacteriales bacterium | reverse complement strand
GATGGGGATATAATTCTTATGCCCATCACCATTTACATTATTTCAATAATAACTATGTTATTGATGATAATACTAATATTTATTATGGACATAGAAATGCTACAAATACAAACCAAAGTACAACATCAAACATCGAAAATCGTAACCAAAATAAAATTATTTCCAACAATATAATTTCAGGTCATCATCAAAACATTAAACTTGAATCTAACAAAAAAAATAATCAATCTATTGAAAAATTAACATTTAGAAATAAATCTAATAACAAAAAAAGAAATAATGTTTTCAAAGAAATAGTTAATGATTTAATTCAAAAAAACTCCAATGTAAATTATAAAAATTCTAATAGAGAAAAATATACTAACTCAAATAAAAATAACTATAATAAATCCAACAGAAATAACTATAGTAATTCAAATAGAAATAGTTTTAATAATTCATCTAAATCAAGATCAAATTCCTCTAGAGGAGTGAGAAAACCATAATGTTTATGAAAAAAATATTTTTTTGTTTAATATATTTAATTTGTTTAAAATCCCTGTCGCAAAATCATGTTGACGCACTAAGATATTCTTATTTGGAGAACCTAGGAACCGCAAGACTAAGCTCTGTTGGCGGCTCATTTGGATCTTTAGGAGCTGACCTTTCATCAATTCATGTAAATCCTGCAGGACTAGCTATATATAGAACTGACGAAGTTGGCTTTTCATTAAACTCTAGAATTAATTCGTATGAATCTAAATATTTTAACAATTCTTATCAAAGTGAAAAAACGAGTTTCTATATTCAAAATATGGGATATGTTAAAACCTTGAGAGATGACAAAAGTAAATGGAACCGATTTTCTTTTTCATTATCTTACAATAGATTAAAAGATTTTAATTCAGATTTTGTAATTCTAGGAAATTCAAATGAATCAATTAGTTATAACTTTTTAAACAATTCACAAGGCTCAAATATTGAAGATTTGAATCCTTTTTCTGAGTACCTAGCATATTCAACATTTCTTATAGATACATTAAATCAAATAAATACCTACGAATCTGCAATAAGTTCTAATTCTGAAAATATCTTTCATCAAAATATTATTACTAGATCTGGATATATGGACGAGTTAAGCTTTAGTATCTCTAGCGCTTATAGTGACCTATTATTTTTAGGATTACAACTTGGCTTTGTTGGAATTAATTATAATGAATTCAATTCTTACAAAGAATCCGGATTTGAAATGAATGAAAATTATGAATGGGGAAATATCAATGAATTTATTTATAATCAAAATTTGAATGTAATTGGTGGTGGGTTGAATTATAAATTAGGACTTATACTAAAGCCCGTTCAATTCTTACGTATAGGAGCTGCTTATCATTCAAAAACACGTTTTGAAATAGAAGAAAATTGGGAAAGTAATTTAACGACAATATTTACTGAAGAAAATATGGGCATGATAAGCGATATGTCACCATATGGATTTGGAAACTACACCTTAAAAACACCGTCAAAAACTATTTCTAGTATAGCTTTAATTATTGCAAAAAGAGGATTAATCAATTTTGAATTTGAACAAATTGACTACAGTAGCTCAAAACTAAGTGCTGATTATTATAATTTTCTAGAAGAAAACTCAAATATTTCGAATTTCTACAAAAAAACATCAAATTTTCGTTTAGGAACTGAATGGAGATTTGGAGACATAAACATAAGAGCTGGATTAGGTATATACGAAAGTCCTTATACTAATAGTAATTCAACTGAAGAAAATAAAGAAAGAGTAACCCAAAGTTTTGGAATTGGGTATAAATCAAATCAATATTTTTTTGATTTTGCTTTAACTCACTCCTTCGAAGAAGAAGAATACTTTATGTTTAATAACTCATCTCCGACAGAGCTTTCTAAAACCGTACAAAACTTAATATTTACCTTCGGATACAAGTTTTAAACTAATTAGAAGTTTATTTATACTAAAAAAAATTCAATTATTTTTATTCTTCAGAAGGTGGACAAAATATTCTTCCACAGTGTTCACAGACAATAATTCTCTTTTTATTTTTCACCTCCATTTCCTGTTGAGAAGTTACTTTATTAAAGCATCCCCCACAAGCTCCCCTGTTAATTTCAACAACTGCTAATCCATTTCTAGAGTTAGTTCTAATTCTTTCATAAGCAACAATTAATCTTTCTTCAACTTGCTTCTTTATTTTATTTTTCTTCTTTTCAAGCTTTTCTTCATCCTTTTCTGTTTTTTGAATAATCCCATCTAACTCAGATTTTTTTTCTTTAAGTATTTCTTTTCGTTCTTTTATTTTATTTTTTGTAGCGGAAATACTTACTTTTTGATTATCAATAAAATCCTCAGCTTCTTTTATTTTTTTATCTGCTAACTCAATTTCTAACCTCTGATATTCTAATTCTTTATTTATGGAATCAAATTCTCTGTTATTTCTAACTTTCATTTGATCTTTTTCATATTTTTTAATTAGTAACTCAGCTTCTTTTTTTACTTCTCCTTGATTAGTAATATCTTCTTTTTTTGCATCTGTTTCTGTTTGATAGTTTTCTAATCTTTTATTCAAGCCCTCCACCTCATCTTCTAAGTCTTGAACTTCTAGAGGGAGCTCACCTCTTAAAATTTTTATTTCATCTATTGAGGAATCTATTTTTTGTAAAGCGACCAACTGATCTAACTTTTCAGCTACCGATAATTCTTTTAATTCTACTTTTTTAGTTGCCATAATTTAATAATAACTTATAGGATTCGTATTAATTTGTGTTAAAATGACCGCTAATTTAGGAAATTTTTTCTTTAGAATATCAGAAATTAAATTAGGAACAAATTGTTCCGTCTCATAATGACCTATATCAGCTATAATAATTTCATTATTTGCCTCAAAAAAATCGTGGTATTTAAAATCAGAACTTATGTAAATATCTGCTTTTTGTGATTTAGCCTCATTTAATAGAAATGCACCAGAACCTCCACAAAACGCAATTCTTTTAACTTTATTTTTTTTACTAAACTTTGTATGTTTGATTGTGTGAATAGGAATTTCATTTTTTAATAAATTAAAAAATGACAATACGTCAATTTCTTTTTCTAACTCCCCTATCAAACCAGATCCAATATTTGAATTTCTATTTACTAATCTAATAAATTGATAAGCCACCTCCTCATATGGATGAATTTCAAACAAAGTTTTTTTTATTTTATTTTCAAGATGAGTGGGGAAAATAAGTTCTAATTTTTTCTCATCTATTTCTGTTCTATTGTTGATTTCTCCCAGAACAGGATTAGCATTATTTAATGGTCTAAATCCCCCTAATCCTTCAGATGAAAAAGAGCATTGATCGTATTTAGAACTTACTTTTCCAGCACCTATTTTAAATAATTCATTTTGGATTGAATTTAAAGCTTCCTTAGGGCAATAAGTGATTAGTTGTGTTAAAGTTTTTTCTTTAGGCTTTAAAATTTTTGAGTTTAATAAATTAAGTTTTTTTGCAACAGTAAAAGAAACCCCACCATAAATATTGTCTAAATTAGTATGAATTGCATAAATAGCAATGTCATTTTTCACTGCTTTATATATTAATTTTTCTGAAAAATTTGAATTATTTAATTTTTTTATTGAATTGAAAATTATTGGATGATGAGATAATATAAGATTACAATTATTATTTATTGCTTCATCTAACACATCCTCAGTACAGTCTAAGCAAGTAAGAGCAGATGAAATTTCCATGTTTTTATCTCCAATTAACAATCCACTATTGTCATAACTTTCTTGAAAAGATAAAGGGATTAGTTCTTCTAAATAGTTAATAATTTCTTCTAACTTCATTAATTCAATTCTTATGTTTATTTGTAAAAATAAGATTATTTAATCTTACATTTCTATTTTTATATAGAAATGAACTTAATAAAAATAATTCTATTCCCTTTACTATTTATTTTGAAGATAATTCATTTGAGTATTATTCTTATTAGAAATCTGCTATATGACTTCAATATTTATAAAAAAACAAAATTTAAAATAAATATTATTAGTGTTGGAAGTTTAAAAATTGGTGGTGCTGGAAAGACTCCATTAGTGGAATATTTAATCAAAGTACTAAATAACAATAAAATAGCAATTTTAAGTAGAGGGTACAAAAGAAGAACTAAAGGTTTTATGATTTCAAACAAAACTCATAAGTCTAATGAAATTGGTGACGAACCTAGACAAATTAAACATAATCACCCTGATTTATTAGTTGCTGTTTGTGAGAATAGAATTGAGGGAGTAAAAAGATTGTTGGAAAAAAACTCTAATATAAAAACTGTAATTCTTGATGACGGTCATCAACACAGAAAAATAGAAAAGGACCTGAATATATTGGTTACAGAGTATGAAAAGTTATATTCAGATGATATGCTTTTCCCTTTAGGAAATCTCAGAGATAGTATTCTTAGTGCTAAAAGAGCAAATATTATTGTTGTAACAAAATGCCCAAAAAAAATTTCTTCAGAATTGAAGAATAAAATAAAATCTCAACTGTCATTAAACTCAAATCAAAAATTATTTTTTTCTCATATTGTCTATAAAAATTTAAAAAATATAAAAACTGGAAAAGATGAAAAGTTAAAAATTAAAGAAAAATATTTCTTACTGACCGGAATTGGAAATTCAAATCCTTTAAAAAATTATTTAAAGTCCAAAAAAGTATTATTTAAACATTATAAATTTCCTGATCATTACTATTACAAAGAAAAAGATATTAAAAAAATAATTCTTGAGGGTGTGAAAAAAGAAACGACAAATTTAATTTTAACCGAAAAAGATTTTTTTAGATTAACAAAATCAAATATCAAATATTTATGTAGTCATTTTAATTTATTTTATTTGAAAATTGAATTTGATTTTAATGATGATGAAAAACAAAATTTTAACAAACAAATACTTAAATTTATATAAAAACTATGAAAAAAATATATTTAATTTTAATAACACTAATTTGCTCAATCACTTCAGTAAAGGCTCAAGATGGATTAGAATTACTTTTTCAGTGGTCTGATGAAAGTATAAGCGATGATAACTGGGTAGGATGCAAGTATAATGAAGTTTGGGGTATTGCTCAAAATGGTCATGAATTTGCCATTATTGGAAGTACACAAGGAACTCATATTTTTGATATCACAAACCCTGAAAATAGTAATTTAGCTGCATATATTGAAGGTGCTGATTCAAGCCCAGCAATTGTGCATAGAGATTTCCATGATTATAATGGTTATTTATATGCTGTTGCTGATGAAGGTGAAAGTACACTTCAAATAATTGATATTTCCAGCTTACCAAATGAATTTAATGTTGTTTATGATTCAGATGAATATATTAAAAGAGCTCACAATATTTTTATCGATGAACAAAGTGCAATAATGTATGTTTGCGGAGGACGTGTGTTAAATGAATGGAATAAACTTGCTTTATTTTCAATAGAAGAACCTCAAAACCCCGTTTTTTTATCAACGTTTGAAGATGCGGGATATATTCATGATATATATGTTAAAAACGATATAGGCTACCTCAACGCGGGGGAAAATGGTCTATATATTGTAGATTTCTCTAACCCATCAAATGGTCAAGTAATTGGTTCTCTAACTCAATATCCTGATAAAGGATACAATCATTCAGGTTGGCTAAATAGCTCCGGAGAAACTTATATTTTTGCCGATGAAAATCATGGCTATGAAATGAAAATATGTGATGTCTCAAACCCAAGTGAAATCTCTGTTAATACAACTTTCTTAAGTAATATTGACTCAGAATCTATAGCTCATAATTTAATTATTAAAGAAAATTATGTGTATGTTTCTCATTATCATGATGGTCTTCTTATATGGGATATCTCAGACCCATCGAATCCAATTTTAGCTGGAAGTTTTGACACTTATATGCCTGAAGATCATGATAGTTACAGAGGTGCTTGGGGCGTTTACCCTTTACTACCCTCAGGGAATATTTTAGTATCAGACATGCAATCTGGTTTATTTGTCTTGTCTCCTCTAGATAATCAGAATTCATCTACAAATTTATTAGAAAAAAAACTGTCTGTATTTCCAAACCCATTTAGTGATGAAATTAAAATTTCATTTTCAAATTTAACTGATGAAATTAAATTAGAAATTTTTGACGTCAACGGAAAATCAATTATTAAGAAAAATATAATTAATGAAAGTACAATTTCTAACCTGAAATTAAGTTCCGGTTTTTATTTTTTGCATTTTGAAATTGATGATGAATTGTTAGTGAAAAAATTGATTAAGCAATAAATGGAATCAACTAATAAATATGAAACTATTATTGGATTAGAGGTTCATGTTCAATTATCTACATCTAGTAAAGCATATTGTAGTGATGCTAATTTATATGGTGCCGAACCTAATAATTGCACAAGTCCAATATCTTTAGCTCATCCTGGAACTCTACCAAAACCAAATAAAAAAGTAATTGAATATGCTGTAAAACTTGGACTTGCCTTAAAATGTGATATTAGCACCGAAAATCAATACGCTAGAAAAAATTATTATTACACAGACTTGCCTAAAGGCTATCAAATAACTCAAGATAAAACTCCGATATGTAAAAATGGTTATGTTGAAATTTATGATGAAAATGGTGTTTCAAATAAAATTAATTTAACAAGAATTCATATGGAAGAAGATGCAGGGAAAAGTATTCATGATCTTGATCCTTTCAATTCTTTAATTGATTTAAATAGAGCTGGAGTTCCATTACTTGAAATTGTATCTGAACCTGACATTAGATCATCAAAAGAAGCTCATGATTACTTGTATGAAATAAGAAAAATTGTTAGATATTTAGATATCTGTGATGGAAATATGGAGGAAGGAAGTTTGAGGTGTGACGCAAATATTTCTGTTAGACTAAAGGGGTCTAAAGAATTAAGAAACAGAGTTGAAATAAAAAATTTGAATTCATTTTCCAATGTTCAAAAAGCAATAGATTTAGAAAAAGATAGACAAATAACTGCATATGAAAAGGGTGAAAAAATAGAACAGGAAACAAGAACATATAATGCAAAAAATAACTCAACAATTGTTTTAAGAAAAAAAGAAGATGCTCAAGATTACAGATATTTCCCTGAACCAGATATTCAGCCCATTATCATAACAAAAGATTTTATTGAAAATGTTAAAAGTAATATTCCAAGCCTTCCGAACGAGTTATTTTTAAAGTATACTAACGAATTTGATTTAAGTGTTTATGACGCAAAAAATTTAACTGAAAACAAATCCTTATCTCTTTATTTTGAATCAGTGATTAATTCTACTAAATACTATAAAACTGCAGCAAATTTAATAATGGGAGTTGTAAAAAGTTATCTAAATGAAAATTCAATTGATATAGCTGATTTTAAAATTAAACCTAAATTTATAGCTGAATTATCTGAAATGATTGAATCTGATGAAATAAATCATTCAATAATGAGTCAAAAGATTTTTCCGGCTATGACAAATAATATCGGAAAATCACCCAAGGAAATAGCAAAGGAAAATAATTGGATTCAAAGTAAAAATGATGATATGTTACATAGTTATGTAATCGAATCTTTAAATAAATACCCAGAAAAAGTTTTGGCTTATAAAAATGGAAATAAAAATCTTTTAGGTTTATTTATGGGGGAAGCTATGAAATTATCTAAAGGAACCGCTAATCCAAAAACGTTAAATGAACTAATTAAAAAAGCCCTAGAATCATGAAAAAAATTTTAGTTTTTTTATCATTTATATTTTATTCTTGTAATCAAAGTGGAAATACATCGAACTATGATAATCAAGCTCCTGAATTTTCATTACCAGATATATATAATGAAATAGTTTCTTTATCTGACTTCAAGGGAAAAGTTGTTTTAATTGATTTTTGGGCATCTTGGTGTAGACCATGTAGATCCGCAAATAAAACACTTGTTAAACTATATGAAAAATATAGAACTAAAGATTTTGAGATTTTAGGAGTGTCTTTGGACGGAATCAATAGCCAAAAAAAAGCTTCCCAAGACTGGATTAATGCAATTGAAGAAGATGAATTAATATGGACTAATGTTAGTGAATTAAATGGATGGGGAACTTACTTGGTTGATTTATATAATGTTCGAAGTATTCCTCACGCTGTTTTGATAGATAAAAATGGTAAAATAATTGCAGAGAAAATTTCTATTAAAACCTTAGAAAAAGAATTAGAAAAAATTTTAGATGCAAACCAAAACTAAAATATATTTTGCCTCTGACTTTCATTTAGGGGCTCCAAATAACGAAGAGAGTATCCGAAGAGAAAAAAAAATTTGTGAATGGCTTGAAAAAATTAAAAATGAAGCAAAAGAAATTTATCTTCTAGGCGATTTATTTGATTTTTGGTTTGAATATAAAAAAGTAATTCCTAAAGGCTATGAAAGACTAAAAGGTAAATTAGCTCAACTTACTGATTCTGGAATTAAAATTCATTTATTTGTTGGAAATCATGATTTATGGACCTTTGGTTATTTGGAAAACGAAATTGGTCTAAAAATCTATAAAGAATCAAAAATCATAAAATTAAACGGTAAAAAATTTTATTTATCTCACGGTGATGGTCTTGGATCTGGAAATAAAATATATAAATTCTTAAAATTTATTTATTCAAATAAAATTTGTCAATTTTTATTTAGTCTTATTCCCTCTTATATTGGAATATCATTAGCTCAATTTCTTTCTAAACAAAGTAGAAGTAAACAAAATCCATCCAACGAAAAATTGGGAGAAACTTATTTAACCAACTACTGTAAAAAACAATTAGAAAAACACCACATTGACTTTTTTATTTTTGGACACATACATCAACCAAAAAAAATTCTAATTTCACATAATTCAAGTTATGTTAATTTGGGAGATTGGGTAACACATTTTTCATACGCAGAATTAGATGGGGAAAATCTGTTATTAAAAAATTTTTAACTACTTTTACTCATTAGTTATTTCTTTCATTTTTTTTAATGAAATGATATAAATAATAATTGGTATAGTTTTTGTTTTATAATTACAAACAGAATTATTATTTAAAAAATTAATTAATGATAAACTTCTTCAAAATATTAACATTTAGAAATAGATTATTTATTACTTTATTTCTATTTCTTCTATTTACTTTTTCTGGAATAGCCCAACAGCAAGCCACAGGTTCTACATATTGCACTCCATCTGAATCTTCTGTGACTTTAGAAACAACGAGCCCTGCATGTTCTGCTTATCCTGATTGGTCACTTGAACTTCAAAATTTTTGTTTAGCGTCACCATCATGTGCCTCTCAACAGGGTTTATTTCAATTTAACTTAGTTTCAAACTATGAAATGAGTAATGTTACTGTTTATCTAGAAAATAGCTCTGGGGGAATTCCATTAACTCCAAACTTTGAAGATGTAACTGAAGTTGATTTTTATAATGTTCAAGGACTTCAAGAACTACTTGTAGAGTGTACGACTAATAGTTTAGATAATGATGGTGATGGCGCTGTAGATAATTCATTATTTGGAACTACTTATACTTTAAGAATTAATGCAACTATAGCTGGTTGCTCTAATACTGATTTCTATATTCCAGCAGGAACAATTCTTTGTTCAGATGAAGGAGTTTGTATAGGATCTGTTTCAGAAAATGGGTTTCAAAGTTTTGAAATTCCAAGTGATTATGAGCCAGTTTCATTTGATTATACATTAGATATGCCTGCTTGTTTTGGTCAACCTGCTTTATTTACAGCTAATGCTGTTAATGGTGGGGGTTGTACTGACAATGACCAATATACAATATTTGTTGACAACAATATGATTGAAGTTGGTGACCAACTATATCTACAAGATGCTTCTAATCAGGGAATCAATATAATTGTTGTTTGTGATAACCCTGATGACATTTCTTGTTCACAAGACTGGGAAGAACAAATTGAAATATTCTCAAATTACGAAGTTACTTCCGCAATTTTTCAAGTTAGTTGCCCTGGACAAAATGACGGAAATATATCTGTTAATATAGTTGACATAGAAACCGGTTTAGATTTAACAAATGCTGAGTTCGAGTGGACATTCCAAGATCCAAATACTGGTTTTTACGAAGATCTTGGAACAACAAGTGGCGAAAGTATTGAGCCTAATGAATGGGGTATTACAGGGCAAGGGGGTGAACTGAGCAATCTAATAGGTTCAGTTATTGGTGTAAATTATGAAGTTCTAATTACTGATGAAAATGGATGTGCTTTAAATAATAACGAAGCATTTACATTTACTATATATGAACAACAGCCTTTAGAAATTGATACAGATAAAATAATACATGATTATAAAAATTGTGGATATGATGTTACATGTAACGGAGATGATGACTCTCAAATAACCCTTGATTTACCTCAAATTATTGAAGGGGGGACTTTTTATAATTTTGTTTTCACTGAAGAGACTGACTCCACCAGTACAGTAAATCTTCCAAACAATAATGATTTAGAAAATTACTTTTTTGAATTATATAATGGCTCCAACGTAGATATTGAAAATAGCTCACCAATATGGGGACCTGTTTTTGCTAATAATTTTGGTGAAAACATTGTAATATCTACCCCCCTTGGTGCTGGTGAATACACTTTAGCTTTATTCTCTCCAAGTGGTGTTGACTCTGACAATGATGGTGTTGGTGATGGAGATTACTGTTTCACAACAACTGTAATTGAAATAACTGAACCTGAAGCAATTGAAATAAATTATACTGTTAATGATGATGATAATGAATGTTATGGCGATCAAAATGGATATGTGACTATTGATAATATTTCAGGTGGATGTCCCGGAGAATTATGTGAGGATGATAATACTTCCTTTGTTCAAAGCTTTGGTGGTTGCGTTGGTGCAGTAGCTATACTTGGTTGTGATTTTGTATCTTTCGACGGAACTCCAATTTCAGAATTTTGCCCTGTTACGTGTAATAATTGTCCTGATTTAATATTTGGATATGAAGTAGTAATCGAAGATGAAAGTGGTAACACTATAAGCAATATAAGTAACTTAGCAGCAGGTACATATTCTATTTACGTATTAGACTCTTCTAATTGTCCAAGTGAAACAACTTTTTTCACAATAACAGAACCTAGTCCAATTGAATTAACAGAGGATATTGATGGAGACGGTATTATTAATGCTGAAAATATTGTAAGTAAATCTGAATACAATTGTTTTGACGAAAATAGTAATCCATATAATATTTCATGCTTTGGAGAAAATGATGGGTCGATTTCTATTAACGTTTCATCAATGAATCAACTTGAAGGTGGTCCTTTTACTTACCAACTATATAATAATACTGGAAACTTACAATCATCAGCATCCGATTCAAATGCCATAGGGGGAATTATTGTTTTTGATAATTTAACTGCACAAGATTATACTTTAGAAATTTGGAATGCAAATTATTTACAGAGTCAAGATGAAGATTGTAAAACAACCACTGTTATATCTCTAACTGAGCCAAATGAGCTTATAATAAATGAAATTTCTGCTATTGAAAAAGAGTGTGGATATAATGTTTCTTGTTTTGGAGCTACTGATGGTATTATTAATGTTGATGTCGAAGGAGGGTGTGGCTCATACACATACAGTTGGAACTTAATACAAGAAGATGAAAATGGAAATATTATTTCATCTACAGGAATAAATAATCCACTTGGTGTTAATTCTTCAACAATTGAAAATGTAGGCGCAGGACAATATTTAGTTACTATTTTTGATGGTTACTGTAGTGAGTCAGTTGACATAATATTAACTGAACCTGAAGAACTTTTAGTCACAGGCTCTCAAACAAATGTAAGTTGTTTTGGAGGGAGTGATGGTTCTCTAACTGTTAACATCAGTGGAGGGTGTCCAAATGATATTTTAGGAGAAATTGAAAATTACTCCATTGAATGGTTTAATGAAAATGGAGAGCAACTTGAAATAAATTATTCAACAACCGTTTTATCAAATACTGTAACACTAACTACTGATGGTTTAGCGGAGGGTTATTATGAAATTCACGTAACTGACGCAAATGGTTGTGTAAATGATGGTACAAATTTTACAATTTCAGAACCAGATCAAGCACTATTTGTTACTGAAACAATTACAGATTTTAATGGTTTTGGAATTTCATGCAATGGTGCAAATGATGGTTCCATAGCTCTAGAATTAAATGGTGGAACCCCCCCATATATTTTTAGCTGGACTAATGAAAATGGAGATGTTTTTTCTAATGATCAAAACGTAAACAACCTTACTCCTGGATTGTATTCTGTTGAGGTTAACGATCAGAATGATTGTCCATTTATTATTGAAGACTTAGAAATTATTGAACCGGAACCGATGGCTATTTCTGAAGTCCATTCTGATTATAATGGATTTGGTGTATCTTGTTACGGTGCAACTGATGGATTTATTGATATTTCTGTAACTGGCGGTACCGGAAATTATACTTACTCTTGGTCAAATGGTGAAACTTTAGAAGACTTAAATGAAATAGAAGCAGGAACATACACTGTGGTGGCAACAGATTTAAATGGATGCGAAATTGCCGTTGAAGTTGATATTATTGAACCAGAAAATCAAATAACAATATCCTCTATTCAGTCAGATTATTCAGGTTACGGAGTTTCTTGTCATGGTCAAACAGATGGATTTATTGATATTACTGTAATTGGTGGAACGGAAAACTATACTTACTCATGGTCAAATGGTGAAACATCAGAAGACTTATCTGAAATAGGAGCAGGAACATACACAGTTACAGTTACTGATGAAAATGGATGTTTTGAAACTTCAACTTTCGAAATAACTGAAACTGAACCAATGGCCATTTCTGAAATTCACTCTGATTATAATGGTTTTGGAGTTAGTTGTAATGGGTCTTGTGATGGATTCATTGATATTTCTGTCACAGGTGGTACGGGAAATTATAC
Organism: uncultured Flavobacteriales bacterium; assembly: GCA_964435285.1. Classification (GTDB taxonomy): domain Bacteria; phylum Bacteroidota; class Bacteroidia; order Flavobacteriales; family TMED113. The sequence goes on along the minus strand of CAYSYA010000006.1, from coordinate 616 downwards.
ATACGAATGGATGACTGGAACTCAACTTGAAGATGTTAATAATTTATGTGCCGGCACATGGATTGTAGTAGTTCGTGATGAAAATTTATGTGAAATTTCAATAGAAGTTGAAATAACAGAACCTGATGAAATAACTGCAACCAATAACGAATCAATTGCTATCGTTTCAGAATATAATGGATATAATATTTCATGTTTTGGCGCAAACGATGGATACATAGAGTTAGAAGTTTCAGGTGGAGTTGGGGAATATTCATTTGAATGGACAGGACCAAACGGATTTTCTAGTACTGAACAAAATATTGAAAATCTAGGACCAGGTCAGTACTCTGTAAATATAGTTGACGAAAACAATTGTTCTCAATCCAGTAATGATATAGAAATTACAGAGCCTGAAGAAATGACTATCTCTGAAATTCATTCAGATTACTCTGGCTTTGGTGTTACATGTAACGGTGGCAATGATGGTTTTATTGATGTGACTGTAGGTGGTGGTACAGGAAATTATACTTACTCATGGTCTAATGGAGAAACAACTGAAGACCTTAGTGATATTGGTGTAGGAACTTATACTGTAACTGCTACTGATGAAAATGGTTGCTTTATAGATATCACA
>CAYSYA010000005.1:23663-138855 GCA_964435285.1 uncultured Flavobacteriales bacterium | reverse complement strand
TAGAGTGTTACCTTGACAGGGTAGAAGTCACTGGTTCGAATCCAGTATGACCCACCAAAATAAATGTATTTTAAATAATAATTCTTAATTATTCAAGGATAAATTTTTTAATGCTTTCTCCATTTTCATAGATATAAAATAATAACTGATTAGATGTTTTTTTTGAATCTCTTCCATATAAATCAATTATTCTAATAAGATTATTATTTGTTGAATTTTCAATTTCAAGATTATTTGAAGAATTACAATTAATTAATCCATTCATATTAAATTTTGAAACAAAATTCCATACTTCATTGTTAGCATTAATATCTTGATTTCCCCAAGAAGAAAGAGGAGAGGGCCAATCATGACCGCCATTTATTATTTTTAATTCTTCAACATGTACACATCCATCTCCATTAATCCATGAGTATCTTTCAACTGTACTACCATCTGTATTATTAATATCTGGTAGTTCAGTAATTATTGGGTTTAAATCTGTGTTATTATATGTAGCCCAATAGTTGTTAATTTCAGGAACAGTGAAATACCAACCGTTTGTGTCACTATATGGATGAATTCCGTCATCAGTACCATTAATACTTAAAACAGCTGTTGGGTGTGATAACTCACAACTACTAAATGCTCCTAAAAAAGCTGCTCCGGCCACCGAAGTTATTGCTGTAATTTTATGATTAAGTTGGCACGCAAGTTCATATGAAAACATTCCACCAAGAGAATAACCACATGCATACACTCTATTCTCATCTATGTTATAGTTTGTAGAAATGGAATCAATTAGTGCTTCAATAAAAAAAATATCTTTGTGATCAGTGGGTTCTTTGTGTAGCCAATTCGTTGAATTTCCATCATTTGGATCTTCTAATGCTTGAGGATATACCAAAATAAAACCTGCAGTATCAGAAATACTTCTAAAATCAGCTTCATAGTTCATAAATTCGTCAGCGTAACCAGATCCTCCATGTAAAGCGAATAATATTGGTGCAGAGTTTGAAGAGGAATAATTCTGAGGAATATATATTATGTATTCTCTATTATTTCCGTCATATAAAATATTTTCGGTATTTAATTGCTGTGCTAAAATCGTTATCGGGACGCTTAGAAGAATGTATAATATTTTATTCATAATTAAGTCTTAAAATTTATTTAGGAATCTATTTTTTAATTTGAGATATCTAACATTATTTCTGTTTGACTCATTACGTTATTTAAATCAGTGGCTTCAATTTGAATTGTACATGAGCATAAAGTATTTTCAGGTAAGTTAGTTGTTTCAATTACTTTATTAAAAGACCATTCATTTTCATAAATATTTTCCCATTCTTGTAAAACAAGTGAATCAAAATCATCATTAGAACAGTCAAATATTTCATAATACTTAATATTATCAATTACTTCATTGTGGTTAACAAAAATAGAAATGTTAATGTCTTCACCAATTAAAAAACTCTCAATTAAAGGAGCTTCAAAAATTATACTTGGATAAGAAACTTCATTTTTTTCATCTTCACATGAAAAAATGAAGAATGAAAAAATAAAAATAAAAGGGATTTGAAGTTGTTTCATTATTATATTTTTAAGTATCAATTAGTACATTAATTATTAAAATGTAAACTTTTTTCATAATTGATTGTTCACAACTATGTAAAATTAACAGGTTTTATAATCCAAATATAAGATATTTTTGCACTTTAATTGTAAAAGTTATGAATTCTAAATTTATTGGTTTTTTTCTTATTATTTGCTCTATTGCATTTGCTCAAGCTCCTCAGGGTATCAATTACCAAGCAGTGGTTAGAGATGCTGATGGGGTTTTATATGATAATCAAACAATAACTGTAATTTTTAAATTAATTGTACTAGAAACTGGTAATGTAGCATGGGAAGAAAGTCATCAACTGGAAACTAATGATTTTGGACTTTTTACAACAATTATTGGACAAGGTAATAATAATTCTAATTCATCTTTTTCTGACTTTGATTGGACAGAAGGTACTATTTTTATTACCGTTGATATTGATTTTGACAATGAAGGACCTCTCCCACCTATGGATTTTGGGGAAACACAGTTATTAAGTGTGCCATACGCATTTTTTTCAAATTCATCAGGTGATCAAAAATGGACTGAAGAAAATAATATAGTTAGCCCTGTTAATCAAGAAAGTAAAATTCACATAAATTCTTCATCTGAAATTAACTTAAATTCTGACAATATTGATATTGGTTCTGACAATGCAACTTTGAAGTTTAATTTTAATGAAGTTAAGTTTATAAATAATGAAAATTTATTTATGCAATTTGATTCTGATATTTTAGATGTTCAAGGTAGAATTAACAGTTTTGATCCGATTGAACCATCTAATGTATCAACTAAAAATTACGTTGATATGCAAGATGATGGTATTGTTCTTCAAATGAATTCAGCGTTTACTGAAAATATAAATTATTTTCAATCTGAAATAAATGAAATCATTGATAATGTGACTTTATTACAACAAAATGTAAACTTTAATTCAGATGCATTTTATAATCTTCAAGAAATTGTAAATTCAAATAATGATAATTTACAAAGTCAAGTAAATTTAATTAATTCGATAATTTTAGCTTTAGAAGAAAGTATTTACGAAAATATAAGTCTGCAAAATCAAATTTCTGATATGCAAAATAACATCAATAATATGAACCAATTAATCCAAGAAATTCAAGAATCAATTTCACAGCAATGAATTACTTAATGAATTTTGTTTTTTTATTATTTTTTCTAACTAATTATATTTTTTCTCAAACTTTGGATGCTAATGTTTTTAGTTCATCAGGTAATTTTTTTTCAAATAATAAAACTCTTTCATCTACATTAGGCGAAGCTATAGTTTATGATTTTAATCAATCAAATTATGATTTACATCAGGGTTTTCAAAATATTGCAGCTGATTTAGTATGTTCTTTTGATTGTGTAATTTTTAATCAGCAAATTAATTTACCTCAAGGATGGAGTTACTGGTCAACTTTTTTATCTCCCATGGATACTAATATGGAAGATATATTTTCTCAAATCAATGAAGAAGTAGTTATTCTTAAAGATCAATATGGAGAAGTTTATTGGCCTTTTTTTGGAATTAATGGAATTAATGGACATAATTATGGTGAAGGTTATCAAATAAAAATGAATACAAACCAAACATTAACTATTAATGGATATAAACAAATTAATCCAACTGTTTCTATAAATGAAGATTGGAATATTTTAGGTTGTTTGTATTATGAACCTGTATTAATTGAAGAATCTTTAGCTCCAGTAATAGAAAATATAATACTTGTTAAAGATGAAAATGCAAATGTTTTTTGGCCATATTTATCAATAAATACTATTGATTATTTTTTACCTGGAGAAGCCTATGCAATAAAATCAAATTCAGATTTTAATTTTACTTTTTTAAACAATCAAATTGAAGAAGCTTTGAGGGCGCCAGTTTACACATTTGAAAATAGCTTTTATTTTAATAAGCCAAAAATTACAGACAAAAATATGACTTTGGGATTTTCATATGAAGTTTTAAAATCATTTATGAAATATGGTGATGAAATCGCTGTTTTTGATTCACAAAATAATTTGGTAGGTCGTCAAATTTTTGAAGATAATAATTTAGCTATTACAGTTTGGGGAGACGATGTATTTACTGATGTTAAAGATGGAATGGTTGACTTAGAGCCCTTTAGATTTATAATATGGGATAGTTACCAAAAAAAAGAAGTAGAAATTAATGTCCTTAATTGGTTAGAGGGAACTGATTATTATAAAACTAATGGAATAAATATTTCGGGAGAAATTGTAGAAATTAATAATCAAATAAAACCCTCCTTTATAAATTGTTTTCCTAATCCACTATCAAGGAATACAGTAATTAATATAGAGGTATTAGAGGATGGATTAGTCGAAATTTATTTGATTGACAATGTTGGAAAAAGAGAATCTTTATTAAATACTGAATTATCATCAGGGCTACATAATATCAATTTAAGTATAAATAAAAATCCGGGTTTATATTATTTAAGCGTTGAGGAACATAGTAATATTCGAGTTATCCCAATAACTGTTATTAAATAATTATTTTATTTCAACTTTTCTCTCAACACTTCCATCTTCATAAATCAGTATCAAAAAGTGTTTTATATGACTTTCTTGACCTAAGAGATTAATTGTTTTGATGACTTTTTTGAATTGATTTGATTCTAAAATATTTGATGATTGCTCTATACAATTGCAATTTTCATCATAGGTTCCGTATATAAAATCTCCACTTTCCAATATACTAGAAATGCATTCATCAAAAGGGTATAAGCAAGTAGAATCATTTAAGAAAATAGGGTTTAAATAATTACATGCCAATTCATCGGTACAACTTAAGTCAATAATGTTATCACATTCTTTTTCTAATTGCCAATTGTAGAAATAGTAATAATAATCTAATGGGCTATCAGTTGTGTTAGATGTTATCTCAATAATATTTAATAAATTTAATGGTAGAGTATTTTCAACTAAACTATTATTCCTATAAAGACCCTGATTGTCACCATTAATACCTATTTTATAATTATCACCAGGATTTATTAAATAATTTAATTCAATTTGATTTAAGCCTTCAATCAAACTAATATTTTGAGAATAAATTTGATTATTATTATCATCTAATATTTCGACTGTAGTATTAAAAGAGTTTTCAGCATATAAATCTATAGATTTAATTATTACTTCTTCAATACAGTTAAATGTCATATCCCACAAATCATTATAATGATAACCACCAGGACCTAAATCAATGTAATTAGGTCCAGCAAAAGCAGATAGCGAATTTGCTTCAGGATTATAATTTGAAGATAGGGGGTTGTTACAACCTAAAATAATTGGAGTGCAACTACCATCATCAAAACAAGCGTCCGGATTATAATTATAAGCGATTTCTTCTGTACAACCTGAAACATAACAACAGCTATTATCATCTAAAGTAGCATTATCGTTATAATTAAATGCGTTTTCATTTGTGCAGCCACAGTCTTCACTTATTTTTAATTTAATTATATCATTATAATACGTGTCTGTCTCTGCCTCATAACCAGAAGTTAAAAATACATTACAGTCTATGACAAAAGATCCTGGTGCCCATCTAGCACCACCAGGATGCGAAGTTAATTGAGTCCAATTGTCGTTTTCTGGATCATATTCCCAAAGCTCACCACTATCAAGGGGGCCATGATCATCACCATCACCACTCAAAACATATCCTTTTCCGTTAAAAGAAAATTGTGTTCCAGCTACTCTTCCTTCAGAGGGAAAGTCATTTAATTGAATCCATTGATTTGAACTTGCCTCGTATTTATAAAAATCTTTATAAATAGTAATGTTATCATTTATATAATCTCCATGACCAAAGCCTACATAAGGAGTATTGTTAATTGAAAAATAAAATGGATGATGTCTATCACCAAAATTAAAACTTGCTTTTTGTGACCATGAATCAGTAAGAATATTATACTCCCACCAATCACCAAAATTCTCTCCGTCTGCACTCCCCAGGCCCATAAACACTTTATTTTCAACTATTATCATAGCAGGATGATTTCGGCCAAGATCTGGGAAATTGGCCAATTGCTCCCATGATTCTTCTACAAAATTATATCTCCACCAATCATTTGGGTATCCATTATCATTACTTCCAAAACCAACATAACCATGAGTTGAATTTGCTACTCCATAAGAATATCCTCTAGGGCCACCAGGAAAGTTGTCTAGTTGTTCCCAACTTTCAAGTTCAGAGTTGTACTTAAATACGTCATCAAGATATTGACCATTACCATTTTGTCCAGCAATTATAAAACCATATTTATCATTTGAAAAAGTTACAGGATGATGTCTTGCATCTCCTGGATAAGAACCTGAAAATATCCAACTTTGAGAAGTCGCAAAAAAGGGAAAGATTAAAATTAAAGCAAATTGTTTCATTTATTTTTTATATTTTTTTTCAACACTACCATCATCATAGAGGAATAATAAAAAATTTGATTTAGTCTTTAAAGAAAAATCTCTACCTAAAATATCAACTACTTTAATTAAATTTTTTCTATTTTGATTTTCAAGTAATCCTATACCATCGCAAGCATCTCCAATATTATCTGAATTAAAATCTTCTTGATTAGGATTATAAACCTCAGGGCAATTATCAATATCATCACAAATTGAATCATCATCAAAGTCATTATCTACTATGACACCATCTTCACAAGATTCACATATTTGATCTGTATATATACAAGAACCATCATCATCAGTAGCAATTTCATTATAATTACACGCTAAAGAATTAGTACAACCTAAAATACAATCATTTCCTGGGTCTTCATCACAGTTTCCGCATTCATCTAAAAATAACTCAGGAATTTCTAGTGATAATGTATCAGAGCACAAAGAATCAGAAATAATAGCAGTGTAGTTTCCAGCTATCAAATTTTCTAATAAAAACTCAGTACTTCCAAGGTCCCATAATATTGTAACATCATCGTTAGATGGTATGATTTCAATTACACCATTTTCTGGATTGCAGTCATTATTTATGAATATATCAGAGTATAAAGGTGATGCTTCAGGAACAACGATATCTTCTTGAAGAATACAACCATCAGGATGTGTAATTGTTGATGTATATGTTCCCGGCGTTAAGTTAAATAGATATTTATATGTTTCTGCAGTTGAGCTGCCATCTCCTTGTACTATTATTGAATCACCAATAGACCATGTAAATTGACAATTACTGGAATTACAAGAACATCCACTAGAACTCATATATGCCCAACCATCATTTCCTCCCGGGCATGATGGGGCTTGAGAAAAACTAATACTTTCATATTCTGGAACAATAGTTGAAATTGTATCAGAGCAGCCATTGGAGTCTATTACGATAACACTGTATTCTCCTGATGGAATATTTTCTAAGTCTTCAGTTGTTGACCCATTAGACCAGTAATAACTATATGGTGGGGAGCCAAGACCATCTGGTCCTAAATATAGATTAATTGAACCGTTATTTTCTCCCGGGCAAGCTGTACCAGGAAATGCAAAAAGGTGCATGTCAACATTACAATCTCCATAGTTAAGCTGATAAATACCATCATAGTTATTTCCCATGTAACTTCCCCAGGCAATTTCAAATGGTGGAGGTGTAAAAGTTGTTTCAATTCTTGTTACTCTTATACCAGAACTAACAAATGGATTGTCAAGTTGAGTTGTAAAAACTATATCAATTAACCCATTATTATCAATATCTTTAATGTAGGGAGTAGACCAAATGTCTCCTCCATCTGTTGAATATATATTGGTATTAGTATTATTTATAAAATCTAAAAGTACAAGTTCATGTTGCCAATTTCCATTAATATTGTTTGTTACAGAAATTAAAACTTCATCTTTTCCATTTTGATTTGAATCAAAAGCCACAGGAGTTGAGAAATTAAAATCACCAATACTATCCATGAATTCAATTTCTCCGGTATTCCCATTTATCATTAATTGATAAAAATCAGAATAAGATGATTCTGCTCCTACATATAATGTGGCAAATACATCTGCATTGTGGTCATTTCCTGAAAAATTTCCAATAATTGGAGATGCTGCACTCTCTGTTCCCGGAATTATAACTTGCCAAAGTATTTCTAAAGTATTTCCATCAATTGCTGTAATTTTACCGTCAAAACTTTGGGCTACAATATCAAGAATATTATCATTATTTAAATGACCTAAAGAGGGTGGAGCAATCATGCCTAATTCTAAATTAGAAATCAAAGGAATAGAATTTGAAAGGTCCTCATTTAATAAATCATTAAAATCTGCCATCCATAAATTACCTTCAATTGTTTCACCTCCAGTTCCAAATAATATTTTGTTATCAAAAAATAATGGAGACATATATGTTTCATTTGAGTCTGGAACAACAGCACTTTTTAGTGTATTTCCTGATATTGCATCTAAAATCATAATGTGCCCTGGAGGCCTATCTGTTTCAATTGCATCTAAAGAATGATCACCACCATTAGCGCATAAAATATCAGAGTAGTTATCATTATTTATATCAGTAATAATTTGAGGATTATAAAAATTATACCAACCGTATTCATTTGGATTTTCATCGCTTTCCCAAAATTCCCAAATAAGATCCCCATTAGATCCATTAATTAATTTAAGTTCAGCGTCCCTTCCACCAATTAATATGTCAGGAATATTATCTTCATTTTGATCATAGCTTTGAGCACTCAAGAACCATTCATTGCCGTTTTCTTTAGTCCATAAAATTTCCCCATTAGCCCCATTAATTGCCATAGCTCCAAAGGGGCTAGGAATACCATCAACACCACCTCCTAAAACTATATCTTCAATTCCATCTGAATTTAAATCAATACTTCTTGGAGAAGAGTTACTTTTAATAAAATCAAAATCATTTTCCCAAACAATATTTTGACTGAATAAAAAATTTGTTAAGAAAAAAAGTATTAAACATTTATCTAATTTCATAGCTCAAATTTTATATTCAAAGATAGTTAATATATTTTCTTTTAAAGTATGTATATTTGGCATTCAAAAAAAAAAAAAATGAAGATTACTGAGGATAAAATAAATAATTTATATGGGACTCTAAAAGTTCATATTCAGTCAGATGAGTATCAAACTCAAGTTAATGATGCAATTAAAGGATATAGAAAAAAAATAAATATGCCAGGATTTAGATCTGGGAATGTTCCTGTTTCTTTAATTAAGAAAAAATATGGAACGAGTATTAAAGTTGAGGAAATCAATAAAATCATTTCAAAAGAACTTACTGATTACTTACAGAAAAATAAGTTACCAATATTTGGTTATCCTATACCCAAAGAATCAAAAGTTGATTGGTCCTCAGACGATGATTATGTTTTTGAATATGATTTAGGATATAAACCAAGTTTTAAAATTGTTTACCCTAAACAAAAAGATGTAAAATTCTACGAAATAAAGGTTGATAAAAAACAATTGGATGATAATATTTCAGATTTAAGAATGAGATTTGGAAAAAACATTTTTCCAGATAAAGTAAAAAAAGATGATGTATTATTTGTTAAGATTGATGAGATTGATGATAGTAAAGAAAAAAATAAAGATATAATTTCACATAGTTCTTCTATTCTTGTTTCAAAAATTGAGGACGATAAATTTAAAAAACAAGTTTTAAATTCAAAAAAAGGAGATGTTATAAACTTTGATCCCAAAAAAGCATTTACTAATGAATTAGATCTAGCTTCTTTTTTAGGAGTTGATAAACAATTATTAAATAATATAAGTAATAAATTTTCTTGTAAAATTCAGTCAATTAAAAGAACTGAGCCATCTGATTTAAATAAGGACTTTTTCAAAAAAGCTTTTCCTGAAAAAGACATTAAATCAGAAGAGGAAATGAGGAAGGAACTATCGATTAATTTTCAAAACATGTACCTCTCTCATTCTGATAATAAATTTTTTAAAGATTCATTAGATTTTATAATTGAAAATTCAAAAATTGAATTACCTGATAATTTTTTAAAAAAATGGTTAAATAGTAATGCTGAGAAAAAAATGGAAGAAAAAGAATTAGAAAAGCAATACGAGTCTTATAAAAAATCCTTTCAATGGGAGTTGATTAAGGAAAAGATTATGACAGATGATAAAATAGAAATTTCAGAAGAATTGATTTTAGAGGAATCCAAGTCTATTTTAGGTTTGCAATTTAAACAGTATGGAATGACTAAAAATGATAATGAGTTAAATGAGTTTGCTAATAACTTATTAAAAAATAAAGAAGAAAAACAAAGAATTATAGATCAAATTATCAACAAAAAAGTCATTGAGCATTTAAAAAACAAGACCAAGATTATTAAAAAGTCTATTTCTTTGGATGATTTTACTAAATTAGCTTAAAAATTTACTCTATGTCACAAACAAATGAATTTAAAAAGTTTGCTACTAAACATCTAGGAATAAATAGCTTAACTCTAGATACATATTCTTCGATGTATTCAAATTATATTTCTCCCACAATTACTGAGGAACGAAAAATGAATGTTGCTACGATGGATGTTTTTTCTAGGTTAATGATGGATAGAATAATTTTTTTAGGCGTTCCCATTAATGACTATGTGGCTAATATAATTCAAGCTCAACTTCTTTTTTTAGAGTCAACTGATAGTAAACAAGAAGTAAACTTATATATTAATTCTCCAGGGGGTCAGGTGTATGCTGGATTAGGTATATATGATACTATGCAATTAGTGACACCACCTATATCAACTATTTGTACAGGCATGGCGGCATCTATGGCTGCTGTTTTGTTATGCGCTGGAGAAAAAGGTAAAAGATCTGCTTTAAAGCACTCGAGAGTAATGATTCATCAACCTCTTGGTGGAGTTCAAGGTCAAGCTTCTGATATTGAAATTACTGCAAAAGAAATACAAAAGTTAAAAAAAGAACTATATGATATAATTTCTAAACATTCGAACAAAAGTTTTGATCAAGTTGAAAAAGATTCTGATAGAGATTATTGGATGACTTCATCTGAAGCAAAGTCATATGGTATGATTGATGAAGTTCTTTTCAAAAAGAATTCATAATTTCTTTTTAAACTTTAAAAAAGTGTAATCAAATTTATGTTTTGAATCTTTTTTATTAAATTCTTTCGTCATTATTTCCCATTCATTTAAATTTAACTTTGGAAAAAAAGTATCTCCTTCTATGTTCGCATGTATTCTTGTTAAGTAAATTATATCAACTAGTTTATTTTTAATTGCGAATTTATATAATTGTCCTCCACCAATTATGAAAGGGTTTTCATCACCAATTTCTTTACAATAATTAAGTGCTTTTTCAAGTGAATTAAATATTTCACATTTTTCTGCTTTGAAATCAGTATTTCTAGTCAGAATTATATTTGTTCTATTTGGTAATGGTCTAAATTTTTCAGGAATTGATAGGTAATTTTTTCTTCCCATAATTACACAGTGACCGCTAGTTTTTGTTTTAAAAAAATTCATATCATTAGGAAGGTCCCATGGCAAGTCATTTTTAACGCCAATAACGTTATTCTCAGAAGCAGCTACGATTAAATTTACTTTCAAAATATTTTTAAATTGCTACTGATGCTTTTATATGAGGATCAGGGTTGTAATTAACTAGTTCAAAATCCTCAAATTTAAAATCATTAATATTTTTAATTTTTGGGTTAATTCTCATAGTTGGTAATTTCTTGGGTGTTCTTTTTAATTGAATTTTAGCTTGTTCCAAATGATTTAAATAAAGGTGTGTGTCACCAAGAGTATGAACAAAATCTCCAACATTTAAGTTACAAACTTGGGCGATCATCATACATAGTAAAGAATAAGAAGCTATATTAAAAGGTAAGCCTAAAAACACATCTGCACTTCTTTGATAAAGTTGACATGATAATTTATTATTTGAAACATAAAATTGAAAAAAAGAGTGACAAGGGGGTAGGGCCATTTTTGGAATATCACCAACGTTCCATGCACTAACAATTAATCTTCTAGAATTGGGGTTTTGTTTTATGTTTTTGATTAGATTTGAAATTTGGTCAATTATTATTCCATCATTTGACGACCAACTTCTCCATTGATGACCGTAAACAGGTCCTAAATCACCATTTTCATCTGCCCATTCATCCCAAATTCTGACGTTATTATCTTTTAAATATTTAATATTTGTACTACCTTTTAAAAACCATAAAAGTTCATATATTATAGATCTTAAATGTAATTTTTTTGTAGTAATAGCAGGAAAACCTTTTTCTAAATCAAAACGCATTTGAGCGCCAAATATACTTAATGTTCCTACGCCAGTTCTATCATTTTTTTTTGTGCCATTTTCTAGCACATTTTTCATAAGTTTTAAATAAGAATTCATATTAAAATACCTACAATTACAGCGGTTAATAATGATGCTGCTGTCCCAGCAATTAATGCTTTTATTCCTAATTTAGCTAAATCTTTTCTTTTATTAGGAGCCAGAACTGAAATTCCTCCAATTTGTATCCCAATTGATAAAAAATTAGCAAAGCCACAAAGAAAATATGTGGCCATGATCCTTGATTTTTCAGTAAGTAAATTACTGTTGATCATTTTACCTAAAGATTCATACGCAATGAATTCATTAGCAACTGTCTTCTCTCCTAACAGTTGACCAGTTAATAATATATCTTGAAATGGTATACCAATTAACCATGCAATTGGTGAAAATAAATATCCAAATATTAATTCTAACGATAACTTATCATAAATTTCATTATTAGCAGAAAGAAATTCATTCGTCCCAGTAATAGAACCTAATAAATTTAATAAAGCATTAATTAAAGCTATAAATGCAACAAAAACAAGTAGCATTCCTCCTACATTTACTGCTAGTTTTATTCCTTGAACAGTTCCAATTGTTATTGAGTCAAACAAATTACTGCCAAGTGTTTCATTTGATATTTTCATTTCTTGATTCGGTACAGAATTTTCAGGAATTAGTATTTTACATGCTACAATAGCTGCTGGAGCTGACATTACAGATGCAGCTAATAAATGAGGGGCGTATTCTTCCCCAAGCATACCAATGAAGGCAATAAAAACACCACCAGCGATTGTTGCCATTCCCCCTCCCATTAAACATAACAATTCAGATTGTGTGAATCGTTGAATATAAGGTTTAATTAATAGAGGAGACTCGGTTTGTCCTAAAAATATATTACCTACTGCTGCTAAACTTTCTGCCCCCGAAAGGTTCATTAATTTTTTAATAATTTTTGCAAAAAAGTAAACAATTTTTTGAAGGATACCTAGATAAAATAAAACACTTGTTAAAGAAGAAAAGAAAACAATGGTTGGAAGAATTTGGAACGCAAAAGTTGCGCCAAAGCTGTTATCATTGACAAGAGTTTCACCAAATAAAAAAATTGCACCTGATTTAGTAAATTCTAATAACTCAATGAATACATTGCTAACTGAATTAAAAAAAGATCCAACTAAACTGATTTTTAAAACTCCAATTGCAAAAATCAATTGTATTAAAAGACCTGAAAAAACTAATTTCCATGAAATTTGTTTTCTATTGGATGAAAATAAATAACAAATTCCTAAAATAGAAATTATCCCAATTAGTCCTCTTAAAATATTATTTACATCTAAAAATTCCATATTTATTTTTTTCTTTTCTCAATTTCATCTCTAATTATTACTGCTTCTTCATAATTTTCTAGTAATAATACTTTTTTTAATTTATCTTTTAGTTGATTAATGGAAAAATTTGAATAGTCTTTTGATTTAGGTTTAGATTTAGATTTATTATTTTTTTTTATTTTTTCATCAGAAATTTTATCAGAACTATTTGCTTTAATTACTTTTTCATTTGTAAAAATAGGAACTTCATATCTTATAGCTAATGCAACAGCATCAGATGTTCTTGCATCAATTTTTTCTTCCTTGCCATTTTGGTCTACAAAAAATAAGTATGAGTGAAATATTCCATTAATTATTTTATGAATATATATATGTGATAATTCAATTTTAAATTTTCGAGAAAATGATTTAAATAAATCATGAGTTAGAGGTCTGGGTACATTAATTGATTCAAGGCCAATTGCAATAGATTGAGCTTCACAAGAACCAATAACTATAGATAAATTTCTATTTCCTTCCTCTTCTCTTAATATTAATGCAAATGCTCCTTGCTGAAACTCACTATGTGAATATCCAACTATTTTTAATTTTATCAATTCCATTAATCATAAATGGTTTTAAATATTACGATATATTATTTAATCTTGAATTTTCTTGATCTCTTCAATCATTTTTGGAATCACTTCAAAAGCATCACCAACAATACCGTAATCAGCAGATTTAAAAAAAGGCGCTTCTGGGTCAGTATTAATAACGACGATTTTTTTTGAGTTACTTACACCAGCTAAATGTTGTATGGCGCCAGAAATACCAACCGCAATATATAAATCTGGATTTATTGCTATTCCAGTTTGACCAACGTGTTCAGAATGAGGTCGCCATCCCATGTCAGAAACTGGTTTTGAGCAAGCGGTGCCACCATCTATTAGTTTTGCAAGTTCTTCAATCATTTTCCAGTTTTCAGGAGCTTTAAGACCTCTTCCTGCTGAAACAACTCTTTCGGCATCTGTTAATGAAATTTCATTACTATTTTTTTCTTCTCTTAAAATTTCAGTACTAGATTCAAAATTTAAAAGATCTAAATCTCCCTCTTTAATTTTTGCAGTACTTGTGTTTGTTTCGCACCCAACTGAATTGGGTAGTATAGTAATTACATTTTTTTCTGCTGTACTTTTGTAATAAGAAAACGCTTTACTAGAAAATGCTTTACACTTAATATTTATTGGCTTGTATTCTTTGGGAAGAGCAATAGCATTAGTTATTAATGAACTGTTAGTATCAATTGCAATTTTTGAACAAATACTTTTTCCTCTGCTAGTATTAGAAATGATAACGTATTTAGCACTTATTTTTTCAGCTGTTTTGGTCACTATGTGAGCTAATTTATCATTTTCAATACTTTCTAAATCAATTGAATCATATTTAATAATTTCATCACTACCATATTCTTCAATTAATTTAATATTATCATCTAATTTGGAAAAAATTATTGTATGAGTTTTAAGTTCTAAGTTATCACTTAATTTTTTAGCATATGTTATAGCTTCAAAAGATGATTTTTTTAGTTTTCCATTCCATGTTTCTGCAAAAATAAGAATACTCATAATGTTATAATACTTTAGCCTCGTTTTTTAATAGCGATATTAGTTCAGAAATATTATCAGAATCAATCATTTTACATTCCGATTTTCCTTTAGGTAATTTAAATTCTGTTATATCTAGATTATTTTTTATTTCTTCCTTAGGGAGGATGATATCTAAAGGCTTACTTCTAGCCATCATGATGCCTCTCATTGAAGGAATTTTAAGTTCTTTTTCTTCTACTAAGCCTTTTTGTCCAGCAATTACAATAGGCTTTTTTGATTTACATATTTGAATGCCATTATCAATTTCATTTTTCACAATAACATTTTCACCTTCAATTTCCATTCCAACACATGCATTAGCAAATGGAATATTTAAAATTGCGGAAATAAAACCAGGTACCTTTCCGCCGTTATAATCAATTGATTCTTTACCACAAAAAATTATATCAAAGTTATTTTCTTTAATATACGTTGATAAATGTTTTGATACCGATAGGGCGTCAAGATTTTTTGTATCAATTCTAACGGCTTTATCAGCACCAATTGCTAATGATTTTCTTAGAACAGGGTCATTGTTACTCCCGCCAACATTTAGAACTGTAATATTTGCCCCAAATTGTTCCTTAATAAAAATAGCTTTTGTTAGACAAAATTCATCAAAAGGATTTATAATGAATGTTATACCATTTTCATCAAACTTTGTATTGTTTTCAGTGAAATTTATTTTTGATGTTGTATCAGGAACAACACTAATGCAGACTACTATTTCCATAAATTCAAAGTTAGGATATTTAAAATTATTTAGGGTAAATTATTTAAATAATTTTATCTTTAAAAAATAAAAAAAAATAAAATGAGAGAAATACAATTTAGGCAAGCTGTAATGGAAGCTATGAGTGAGGAAATGGAACTAGATAAAAGAGTTTTCCTAATGGGTGAAGAAGTTGCGGAGTATAATGGTGCATATAAAGCATCTAAAGGTATGCTTGATAAATTTGGACCAAAGAGAGTAATTGACACTCCTATTTCAGAGCTAGGATTTTCAGGGATAGGGGTTGGTGCAGCAATGAATGGTTTAAGACCCATTATTGAGTTTATGACGTTTAATTTTTCTTTAGTTGGTATCGATCAAATAATAAATAATGCAGCAAAAATGATGCAAATGTCTGGAGGACAATTCAATGTTCCAATAGTTTTTAGAGGTCCTACCGGATCTGCAGGACAACTGGGAGCAACACATTCTCAGTCATTTGATAATTGGTTTGCTAATTGTCCGGGTTTAAAAGTTGTTGTTCCCTCAAATCCATACGATGCAAAAGGTTTACTAAAATCATCTATTCGTGATGATAATCCTGTCATTTTTATGGAATCCGAAGTAATGTACGGAGATAAAATGAATGTCCCTATTGAAGAATACACTATTCCCATCGGGGAAGCTAAAGTTTGTAATGAAGGGACTGATGTGACAATTGTTTCATATGGAAAAATGATGAAAACTGTATTTGAAGCTGCATCAAAATTAGAAGAGGAAAATATTTCGGTTGAAGTAATTGACTTACGAACAATAAGACCAATGGATTATGAAACAATTTTGAGTTCTGTTAAAAAGACTAACAGATTAATTGTTGTTGAAGAAAGTTGGCCATTTGCTTCGGTATCATCTGAGGTTTCCTATCACATACAGAAAAATGCTTTTGATTATTTAGACGCGCCCATAAGCAGAATATGTTCTGCTGACGTACCAATGGCTTATGCTCCGAATTTAGTAACCGAGTTTTTACCAAAAGTTGAGACAATTGTTGAAAAAGTAAAAAAAGTACTTTATCTATAATTTTAAATTTTTATTAATTATTTGTAATACTTTTTCAAAGTCTTCTTCTCTTTTTTCATAATTTAAATTATCAGTTTCAATAGTTACGAAGTTATGTTTATAATCAGAAAAAAAAGCTTCATATCTTTCATTAAGTCTATTTAGATAATCAATCCTTATGCTTTCTTCGTAATTTCTTCCTCTATTTTGAATTTGATTAACTAAGTTAGGAACAGATGATCTGAGATAAATTAGAAGGTCAGGAGCTTTCACAAAAGATTCCATTAATGAGAAGAGGGATAAATAATTTTCATAATCCCTGGAAGACATCAAACCCATAGCGTGTAAATTTGGAGCGAAGACGTATGCGTCTTCATAAATTGTTCGATCCTGTATAATTGTTTCTTTAGAGTCAGCAATTTCTTTAATTTGTCTAAATCTACTATTGAGAAAGAAAACTTGTAGGTTAAAAGACCATCTTTGCATATCTAAATAAAAGTCGTTTAAATATGGGTTGTTATCTACAGCTTCAAAAGATGGTTTCCATCCAAAATGTTTTCCTAACATTTTACATAGAGTTGTTTTACCTACTCCAATATTACCAGCTATACCTATATGCATAATTTTTTATTTTTAAATTAATTTATAATTACTTAATTGCTATTCTATAGTAGTTAAGTTATCTATCCAAAGAAAATCATTTTTTATTTCAAATAAAAAATTATTTTGAATAAATATCAAATCATTTTTATTTAAGTTCTTTAAAAAAGAAAATTCATTAAAATTCTCAAGTGAAGTTTTATATAGTTTATTTTTAATAATTATATAAACGTTATTATTATTAAAAAATAATCTATCATAGTTACGCAATTTTAATTTTTTATTTTCAATTAAGTTTTCATTTAAATAAAGAATTTCAGAGTTATTAGTTATCATAATGAAACCTTTATGATAAAATAATTTTAAATGATGATTGCCAATATTTAAATTATTATTACAATCAATAATTTTTGTTTTTTTTATATCATAAATACAAATTTCAGAGCTATTTTGAGATAAAAGAATAACTAAATTAGAATGTGTGTCAATGTCTGAAATTATATTACTATTAATGGTTTGAATCCTTATCTCTTGATTTAATTTATTTAAATTTTTATCTAAAAAAATAATTTTTTGAGATTCTTTAAAAAAGAGAGTAGTTCTTAATGGGTTTTTAGTAATTATTTTTGTTAGTTGACCGTAATCTGAAAAATGAAAATCTATTTTTTTTCCATCTTTTTTTTGAATTTTTGTAATTTTTTCGGGATAGCATAAATAAACGTTTTCAAATGGGTCAACACTCAAATAGTTAATCTTCTTAACATTTTCTAATTTCTGAGCAGAAACATAGTTACATAAAATAAGTAAAATAAGTAATATTTTTTTTTTCATAAAAAATTTAATAATTCATCAATTTTTTCTCTATTATTTTGTAACCTTGGAATTTTGTTTTGACCACCTAATTTGTCTCTTTTTTTTAACCACTCATAAAAAAAATTTTTATTTGCTATATGAACTTCTGGTTTTTTAAGTAATAAATCTTTTGATCTTTTTGCTTCATAGTCAGAGTTTATTTCTTGTAATTTTAAGTCTAGAATTGTTATAAATTTATTTATATTTTTTGGAGCTATTTCAAATTCTATAATCCATTCATGACAACCTGAATGATTATTTAAAAATTTAGGTGCAGCTGTGTATTCTTTTACAACTGAATTAGTTTCCTCAGAAGCAATTTTAATTGCTAAATCAGTATTATGTACCATTATTTCTTCACCAAAAGCATTAATATAGTGTTTTGTTCTTCCTGTAATAATTATTTTGTAAGGATTAATTGAAGTGAATTTTACTGTATCTCCAATTTTATATCTCCAAAGTCCTCCATTAGTAGAAATTACCATTGCATAGTTTTTATTTTTCTTGACCTTTTCTAAAGGAATTATTGATGTGGTTTCTTTATTATTTTCAATAGGGATAAATTCATAAAAGATTCCGTAGTCAAGCATTAACAGTAAATCATTTTTATTAATATTATTTTGTATAGCAAAAAATCCTTCAGAAGCATTATATATTTCAATATAGTTTATATTTTTTCCTATAATTTTCTCAAAAGAGTTTTTGTAAGGCTCGATACTAATTCCTCCATGCATAAATAACTCTAAGTTAGGCCAGATTTCGATGATTTTTTTTTTCTTAGTTTTTTTTAGAATTTTTTCTAAAAGAAGAATTGTCCATGAGGGGACCCCTGAGATCGATCTAACATCTTGATAAATAACTTCAGAAATAATTTTTTCAATCTTTTCCTCCCAATTAGATAATAATGCAATTTCTTTTTTTGGGGTACTAATTAATTGAGTCCATATTGGTAAGTTGTCAATTAATATTGAGGAAAGATCCCCTGAAGATATTTTACTATTTCTCTCAATCTCATTACTTCCACCAATCATCAAACTTTTACCTGAAAATATTTTAGTTTTTGGGAAGTTATTAACGTAAATAGAAAGTAAATCTTGGCCTGCTCTTAGATGACATTTATTTAAGGATTCTTTTGTAATAGGTATAAATTTACTTTTATCTCCTGTGGTCCCAGAAGATTTTGCAAAAGAGAATATTTTGGTGGGCCAAAATAAATTTTCAGTTCCTTTTTTAATTAAATCAATATTTAATTTTATGTCTTCGTAACTTTGAACAGGAACATTTTTATTAAAATCTTTATATGTTTTGATTTCTTTAAAATTATGCTTTTCCCCCCAAATTGTATTCTCTGATTTTTTAATTAAATATTTTAATAATTCTTTTTGAGTTTTTATTGGAAACTTAACAAAATTATTAATTCTGTTAATTCTTTTTTTAATTACCCAAGATATTATAGGATTAATTATATTATATTTCACTTATTGAAATTATTAATAATTATAAAATTACAAAATCAAAATGTATAACATATTAATTGATAAAATGAAAGTTGTAAATAGTAGCCCAGTAGAATACTATTTTTATTTTGATGAATCTTGGAAATCGGTAAATGAATTAATTGGAAAAAAATTGTCATTTATTTGGTCAGGAAATGTATTTTGTTTTTGTGGTAAAAAAATGAAAAAATTTTATAGACAAAATTTTTGTTATGATTGTTTTTGGAGCTTGCCTCAAGCATCACCAAGTATTTTTAAGCCAGAATTATGTCAAGCTCATTTAGGAATTGAAGAAAGAGATCTAGCATGGGAAAAAAAATTTCAATTACAACCTCATGTTGTATATATTTCTATTTCAAGTGGAGTAAAAGTAGGTGTGACTAGAAAAAATAGTGTTGAATCGAGGTGGATTGATCAAGGCGCTGTTGAAGGAATTGTCATTGCAGAAACACCAAATAGGTATCTGGCTGGAAAAATGGAAGTTTTTTTAAAGCAATTTTTAGCAGATAAAACTTCATGGATTAAAATGTTGAAAGGAGAAATAAAAAGTGTTGATTTAATTCAAAAAAAACAAGAAATCTTTTCTTTAGTTGACAATGAATTTAAGCCTTATTTAGTAGAAAAAAATGATCTCAAAAAAATTAATTTTCCTTTATTTAATCACCCCAAAAAAATAAAAAGTATTTCTTTAGAGAAACAAAATATTATTGAAGAAAAATTAGTTGGAATAAAAGGACAGTATTTAATATTTGAAAGTGATTATGTTTTTAATATGCGAAAACACACGGGTTTTGAAGTTAAGTTTTCTACAGCTTAACTTCTTCCCCTTGTTTTAAGTTAAATTTTTTTCTTAAAAGGTTAACCAATAAATATAACGGTATAGTATCAATAAGGGCTACCAATATTTTAAATAAAAACCCATTAAAAAAAAGCTTTTTTAAATCACTCCAATTTTGTAGGCCTTCTTCGGGGCTCAATGACATTAACAAAAATAAAATTAGAAATGTATCAACAAGTTGTGAAGTAATGGTAGAGAAGTTATTTCTAAGCCAAAGGTGCTTTCCTTTTGTTAGTTTTTTCCAAAAGTGAAAAATTCTTATGTCAATTAATTGACAAACAAGATAAGTAAACAATGAAGCTGCCATTGCAATTCCAAATTGACCAAAAACTAAATGAAATATTTCATCATCAACTTTCTTATTTTCAGGAATTGACCAATTTGCCGCAGGTAAAAAGTCAGCTATAAAAATTAAACATAAAACAACTATGCTTGAAATTATTCCAGAAATAACTAAAAAGTTTGCTTTTTTTTTCCCGTAAATCTCAGAGACAATATCAGTGACAAGAAACGTAATTGGGTAAGCAATTAATCCAACTGACTGAGTGAATGTAATATTTAGGAAGCTAATTTTTAAGCTAAAAAATTTTAAAAAAATCAAATTACATGAGATTAGACAAGAAATAAAAATCCCTGACAATAAAATATAGATTAATAGTGCTTGATTTTTTAAATTCATTCTATTCAATATTTAATTCATAAGGAATTCTTGTTTGTATACCTTCGTAATTTTTAATAAGATTTCTAAATTTTTCTGTCTTCCAATTTTGCACATAAAGTTGTAAATTATCGTGTAGTTTATAGTTTGATTGTATGTCCTCTAATAAAATTTGAAAAAAATCTTTTTTCTTTGGGTATTCTTCTATCATATAATCTTCAACTTTAGTGACTTTAGCAGCATAATTTATTGCGTCATTTAAGTTTCCAATTTCATCAATTAACCCAATTTTTTTAGCTTCGATTCCACTCCAAATTCTTCCTTGTGCAATATCATTTAACTCTTTAATATTTTTATTTCTTCCATTGGATACTTTTCTTAAGAATGTATCGTATGTTTGATCAATTAAATCCCCAAGCATTTCTTTTTCACTGTTATCAAATAATTCATATATGCTTCCAAAATTTGAGTATTTATTTGTATTGATTTCATCAAAGTGTATATTCATTTTATTCTTAAGTAAATTTTCAATTTTAAAAAATAAACCAAAAACACCAATTGATCCTGTAATTGTACTGTTTGATGCAAATATTTTATCTGCATTACATGAGATGTAATAACCGCCAGAAGCAGCTACATCACCCATTGAAACTATGAGTGGTTTTATTTTTTTTAATTCTTCTAATTCATTCCAAATCATATCAGAAGCTAATGCACTACCACCTGGTGAATTTACTCTAAGTACAACTGCTTTAATATTTTCATCTTCTTTTAATTCTCTAATTATTTTACTGTGACTTTGGGGACTAATTTGATCATTATCTGAGTCAGATATTTGTCCTTCAGCGTAAATAATCCCAATTTTATTTTTAGAGATAAATTCAGTATTAGATTTTAAAATATCATTTAACGAAACAAATGAAATTTTTTGTTCGAAATTTATAATATCATTTTTTTTAGGATTAATTTTTTTCTTCAAAGATTTAATGAATTCTTGTGGATATTGTTGTGTATCAATTAAAATTGAATTTTTATTTAAACTCCAATTATGAATACCTTGATTTGCAGTTAAATTTAATTCTTCAATTTTTAAATCCCTACTTTTTCCAATATCCTTGATAACCTCATTCCAAATATTATTTAATAATAGCTCAGATTGTTCTTTATTTTCTTCACTCATTTTCTTTAAAATAAACGGCTCAACAGCTGCTTTATACTTACCACTCCTTATAATTTCAGGTTCTATACCAATTTCATAAAATAAGTCAGTTAAAAAAATTGAGGTCATATTTAAGCCTCTAAAATCGACTCCAGTTTGAGGGTACGTAATTATGGAGTCTGAAACAGAAGCAAGATAATAAGCTGATTGACTTAAGTTTTTGGAATAAGACCAAATAAATTTTTCAGATTTTTTAAATCTAACTAAAGCATCTCTTATTTCTTTTAAAGAAGACCAACCACCTGGTCCTACAAATTCATCTAGATCTAACAGAATTCCATTTATATTTTTGTTTTTTGAAGCCTTGTTTATTGCGTCTATTATTCTATATAGATTTAAAGGACTGTTTTTATCATTATCTATATTAGTTAAAATATTATTTGTGCTGAAGTTAGTATTTTGACTATCATAGACTGGGTAGTTAAGTTTAATTTTCAAAATACTATTAGGTTTTATTTTCCCTTCTATTTTATTTTTTGGATTTGAAATAGAACTAAAGATGATTGATATTATCATAAAAAAAATAATCATTACAGCAATTGTTGTTCCAATTGCAGAGCTAAGAATATTTTTTAAAAATGTATAATTTTTTTTTCGTCTAATAATTTTTTTTATCTTTTTCATATGGACAAATATATATATTTATCTATTGGTACTAATAAAGGAGACAGAATTTCTAATAGCAAATTAGTCTTAAAAAAAATATCTAATATTTCTAAAATTATCAGAATATCAAATTTTTATAAAACACAATCATGGGGATTTACAGCCGATTATTTCCTAAACTTCATAGTTGAAATTCAAACAAAGTTATTGCCAATTGATTTATTGAATGAGTTAATTAAGATTGAAAAGCAAATGGGTAGAAGCAGAAAGCTTAAGCCTAATGAAAATAAATATGAATCTAGGATAATAGATATTGATATTTTATTTTACGGATCAGAAATAATAAATTCTAAAAAATTAGTCATTCCTCATCCAAGAATTAATTTGAGAAATTTTATTCTAGTACCACTTAGTGAGTTATCTCCAAATTTTATTTGTCCTGTAACAAATAAACAAATTAAGGAAATCTTGAAAGATTGTAAAGACAAATCAATAGTAGAAAAAACAACAACTTTAATTCATGTTTAGTTTTAATATATTTGTTTAATGATTTTAATTTCTAATTTTCAAATATTTTTTTTTTTAATAATATTAATTTTTAATGGGTGTGCCTTTCAAAAAATTAATAATAAGGATGATTCAAGTATTTCAAATGAGACTTTGCAAATTATTGATGGTAAGAATGATGAATTGTTGATAGATTCAGATGATGATGGGGTAGTAGATAAATTTGATTTAGAACAAAATACACCAACAGGAATACCTGTTGATGATTCTGGCCGTTCTTTAGATATAGATAAGGACGGTGTTCCAGACCATATTGATGACGATTCTTTTTCAACTTTAGGTTCTTTAGTTGATCAAAATGGTAGAGAGATTGATGATGATGGAGATGGAATCCCTAATAATTTTGATTTAGAGCTGAATACAAAAAATGGTTTTTGTGTTAACGATAAAGGCCAATCAATAAATTGTGAAAATGCAGTTTTACCTTTTGTTTTTTTTAAACCAAATAGTAGTAAAATTGACGAATCTAATTTAGATAGAATGAGGGTTGTTTCTTCTGTTTTAAGAAAGAATGACAAATATAAAGTTAAAGTGATTGGTTATTTTGATTTTAACGATCAAGAATCTTATAACGTAAATTTAGATTTCAAAAGAGCAGAAGCTGTCTTTAATGCATTGATAAATATTTTTGGAGTAGATTCGAACAGATTGGAAATAAACACAAATAAATCAAAAGAAAAAAAATTAGGTAGTTATAGAATAGTTGAATTTAAGTTATTTTAATTTTGTTTTAAAAAAATATCCCATAATATTACTCCAACACATACCGAAACATTCATGGATTTTTTTTTTCCAAATTGAGGAATCTTTATTACTAAATCTGAACTGTTTATTGCATCAAAAGAAACTCCTTTCACTTCATTCCCAAAAATAAAAGCAACTTTATCATTTTTACTTACTTTAAAATTATTTAACTCTACACTTTTTTTTGTTTGTTCAATGGAAATAATTTTGTAATTGTCATCCTTTAATTTTTTTATAACATCAAGAATATTTTTTTTGTATTCCCAATCTACAAAATCTGTAGAGCCTAGTGCTGTTTTGTTAATCTCTCTATTGGGGGGAGTGCCACAAATTCCACATAAAAATAATTTTTTAATCTTTAGAGCATCGCAAGTTCTGAAAATAGAGCCAATATTATTTAGGCTTCTTAGATTATCTAGAATGACAATATTTTTTTTCATTTGTTATAAAATCATATATAATAATAATTAAAATTTAATAATTTAAACAATTAAAATAAACACCCTTATTTCTATTTTAGGTATGAAAGAGAAAAAACAAACTCCACTAATGGAGCAATATGCTTCTATTAAATCTAAGTATTCAGATGCAATACTTTTATTTAGAGTCGGGGATTTTTATGAAACCTTTAGTAATGATGCAATTGAGGTATCTAAAATATTAGGTATTATTTTGACTAAAAGAGCAAATGGATCATCGAATGTTGAATTAGCAGGTTTTCCATTTCACTCTTTAAATACGTATTTGCCTAAATTAGTTAAAGCTGGTAAAAGAGTTGCGATTTGTGAACAACTTGAAGAAGCTAGTGCTACAAAAAAAATAGTTAAAAGAGGCGTTACAGAGCTAATAACCCCTGGTGTTTCATTAAATGATCAAATTTTAGATGCAAAGAAAAATAATTATTTAGCTTCAGTTTATATTGATGAGAAATTAAATGGGGTATCATTCTTAGATGTTTCGACAGGTTCTTTTTTTGTAGCTGAAGGCTCTTTAGATTACGTCAATAAGCTACTTGTTGATTTTTCTCCAACTGAAGTTTTAATTCCAAAAAAATTAAAAAATAATATTAATAATAAAATAACTTCTAGTTTTTATTTTTATGCAGTTGACGATTGGTTATTTTCTCTTGATTTTGCAAAAGAGGAATTAGAAACTCAATTCAATACGTCTTCATTAAAAGGATTTGGCGTTGAAAAATTAACTAGTGGGCTAATTGCTTCAGGAGTAATTTTATATTATTTAAAACAAACTCAATTAGATAAACTAGAACACATCATTAATATAAAAAGAATTGATAGAGATGATTATGTATGGATGGATCAATTTACTATTAGGAATTTGGAGATACTACACTCCTTAAATCCTCATGGAAAAAGTTTATTTGAAGTATTAAATAAAACTTTTTCACCAATAGGATCTAGAATGCTTAGGAGATGGTTGTCTTTTCCTTTAATTGAAAAAGAAGAAATTGAAAAAAGACAAAATATTGTTAAATTTTTAATCAATAATGAGTCTTCTTTAGATGAATTAAGCACTTTCTTTAAAGATATTGGAGATTTAGAAAGAATGGTAGCTAAAATTTCAATATCTAAAATTAGCCCAAGGGAGTTAATTCAGTTTAAAAATTCAATTAAAATTATTAGTTCAATTAAAAATATTTCTAAAAAACAAAAATTAAATAAACCATTTGAATTTTTGATAAATCAATTGGATGATTGTGAAAATATTGTAATTAAAATAGAGAAACAAGTTAATGATGACGCTCCAGTTTTACTTTCAAAAGGAGGGGTAATCAAAGAAAAATTTTCTCAAAAATTAGATGAATACAGAGAAATTACATTATCATCTGAAAAAATCTTAGAAGATATTAAGAACAGGGAAGTTGAAAGAACAGGTATTTCATCATTGAAGATTTCCTACAATAATGTTTTTGGATATTACTTAGAAGTTAGAAATAAGTATAAAGAAAATGTTCCTCAATCCTGGATTAGAAAACAAACTCTAGTAAGTGCTGAAAGGTATATAACTGAAGAACTTAAAGAAGTGGAATCTAAAATAATTAATGCTAAGACTCATATAATAGAGCTAGAGGGAAAACTTTATGATGATTTAATAAACTCTTTAAAAAAATCAATTTCTATTTATTTAAATAACGCAAAATTATTAGCTACTATCGATTGTTTTTTGTCATTTGCTATTGTTTCAAAAACAAATAATTACATCAAGCCAATTATTACTGATGATAATAAAATTGACATCAAAAATGGTCGTCATCCGGTAATTGAATATACTTTTTCAAATGGTGAGCAGTATATTCCTAATGATATTTATTTGGATAATAAATCTCAACAAATAATAATAATAACTGGTCCAAATATGTCAGGAAAGTCCGCCATATTAAGGCAAACTGCATTAATTGTTTTAATGGCTCAAATAGGTTGTCATGTTCCCTGTGATGAAGCTGTCATTGGTTTAACAGATAAAATATTTACTAGAGTAGGTGCTTCTGATAATATATCTCAGGGTGAGTCTACATTCATGGTTGAAATGAATGAATCTGCAAGTATTTTAAACAATTTATCTGAAAAAAGTCTTATTCTATTAGATGAGATAGGAAGAGGAACAAGTACTTTTGATGGAGTTTCTATTGCGTGGGCAATTGCAGAATATCTTCATAATGATAACTTTAAGCCAAAAACTTTATTTGCTACTCATTATCATGAATTAAATGAAATGACTGACAAATTTCAAAGAATTAAAAATTATCACGTTTCAGTTGTAGAAAAAAATAATGAAATTTTATTTCTTAGGAAATTACAAAAAGGAGGATCCAATCATAGTTTTGGTATTCATGTTGCAAAAATGGCCGGAATACCCCCATCTATTTTAAATAAAGCTCATGAAATGTTGGATTGGTTAGAAAGCCACAGAAGTTCAAAAAAAATGAATAAAACAAAACAAAATATGCAACTAAGTTTTATTCAGTTAGATGATCCAATTTTAGAAGAAATTAAGCAAGAACTAATAAATACAGATATAAATAGCTTAACCCCTGTTGAAGCACTAATGAAATTAAATAGTATTAAAGAAAAAATTAAACCAAATAAAAACAATAAATAGTTTTTTGATTCTTTTCTTATAAAAAAGTCATTATATTTGTCGACTCTGAATGCGAGTGTAGCTCAGGGGTAGAGCACGACCTTGCCAAGGTCGGGGTCGAGGGTTCAAATCCCTTCACTCGCTCAAAATGTAGATGCCCAGGTGGTGGAATTGGTAGACACGCAGGACTTAAAATCCTGTGGGCAGTAATGTCCGTGCGGGTTCAAGTCCCGCCCTGGGTACTATGTTTATAGTCCTATAATTTTTATCTCATGAGGTTAAATATTTCTTTACTGTTTTTTTTAGCTTCATATGTTTTTTGTCAAAACTGTGCTTATGATTATGTTGTTCAGAAAAAAGTTCTTCAAAACTCTAATTATGAGTTAGCATATAAAAATTTGTATCAAAAAGTAATTGATTTAGGTCATCCGTTATCTCAAGAAACTTATTACATACCAGTTGTTTTTCATGTTGTTTATAACCAAGAATCTCAGAATCTTCCAGATTCGGTTTTAGAGTCTCAAATAGATGTTTTAAATGAAGACTATAGGAGATTAAATGAAAATGCTGTAAATACTAGAGATGAGTTTTTAGAATTTGCTGGTGACCCTAATATTGAATTTTTTTTAGCCAATGTAGATCCAAATGGAAATGTTACGAATGGAATTGTTAGAAAATTTACAGAAAGATCTGAATTTTTAATGTTTGATGATATTTTTTCAAATGAAATAACTTTAGATGAGGTTAAATTTTCTAACACTGATGGTTCAGATGCTTGGGACACTAATAAATATTTGAATATTTGGATATGCAACATAGGCGTCCTTGATGTTTTAGGTTTAGAACTTGGTCAAGTTTATGGATATGCTTATCCGCCAACAAATATTGATGAAGCTTTAGCTTCATTAGATAATGATATTGTTCCAGATTGGCCTGTTGATATGCTTAGTAATGAAGAAAGTGTACAAGGAGTAGTTCTTCATTATACTGCTGTAGGGAGAAATAATTCAGTTGCTGATGAGGATGGAATGTCAGAGAATAATTTAGGAAGAACAGCTGTTCATGAAGTTGCTCATTATTTAGGCCTGAGACATATTTGGGGAGATGCTCTCGCATTTTTTGGTGATGATGGATGTTCAGTAGATGATGGGATTGAAGATACCCCCAACGCGTCTGATCAAGCTGGATATGAGTGTGATTTAAATAAAAATACATGTGCAGGCGATAATTTTGGTCAGTCCGGTAATGATTTACCGGATATGGTTGAAAATTTCATGGACTATAGTCCAGGTGCTTGTCAAAATCTATTTACAAACGGTCAAATAAACATAATGAGAACTGTATTAGAAATCTCAAGGCCAGGTATAATAAATAATTCCCCATCATTAAATATTTTTGAAGAAGACCATTTTAATCATAGCAAAATAATACACAAAATTGATTTGTTAGGGAGAAGAATAAATGAATCAAATGGATTTTACATTGATATTTATGATAATGGATTAGCTAAAAAAAAATATTCTATCCATTAGTTAATTTTTTATTTTTTAAATGTCTTTCTGAATCTCTTCCAGTTTTTTTTTCAAGAGAATTTAACAAACAATCTTTCAAGTCAATATTCATTTGATTGCATAGGCATACTAAAACAAAAAAAATATCCCCAATTTCCTCTTTAATTAACATTTTACCGTCTACTTCTTTTTTATAATTTTGTTCTCCATATATTCTTGCTATATGTCTAGATAGTTCACCAACCTCTTCAGTTAAAAGAGCCATATTTGTTAATTCAGAGAAATATCTGACTCCATATTTTTTTATCCAGTCATCAATTTTTTGTTGAACTTCTTTTATTGTCATAATGATACTATTTTAATTTATTTATTTTAAAATTATAAATATGTTTTATTATTTGTAACAATTAATATTTGTTTTTTTAATTTTAAAATAAATAAATTAAAATATTGTCTTATGAAAAATTCTTATTTTCCTTTAATTGCGTTCCTTTTTCTTTTATTTTCATGTGGTTCGTATGATTCTTCGAGCGGCGGTTTTATAGGAAACCCTGCCCAAGAAGCAATTTCTGAAGCAAAAAATATGGGGGCAATTGATGTCATAGATTATCAAGTAGATTTTCTTAAAGGAAAAAAAATAAATCTATTTGGAAGAGTTAGTGGTATTGATATTAGTATGATGTTTATGTATCAATTCCCTGAACAAAAACCTGTTATTAGTATTAATATTAATAATTTAACATCAGAAAATAAAAAGAGAATTTTAGGATGTGGTGAAGGTTGTATAGTAACTATCAAGGGTGAGATGACATCTGTAGATGAGGTTCTTGCTTTGGACATTCTTAATATTACAAATGTGTCTTCTGAGTACTATTAGATTATAATAACACTTTAATTAATGCTTCATTTAAAATTACCAACTGACCCCAGATGGGTTAATTTAGCTGAAAAAAGTATAGAAGACATTCTAGTAGATCATGCTTTTTGTGAACAGAAAGCTGCAACATCTTGTATATCTTTAATTGTAACTTACTCATATTTAAAGCCTATAGTAGAGGCGATTACCCCTGTAGTTCGAGAAGAGTGGGATCATTTTTCTTTAGTTTTAAATGAAATACATAAAAGAGGATTTGAACTTGGTAAACCTAGAAAAGATGAATATGTAAAGGAATTAATGTTATTTCAAAAAAAAGGCGTAAAAACTGAAATAGTTTTAGTTGATAAATTATTAACTAATGCTTTAATTGAAGCAAGAAGTTGCGAGAGATTTAAGTTATTATCTGAAGGTTTAGATGACCCATATTTAAAGAAGTTTTATCATAGTTTTATGGTTTCTGAAGCTGGTCATTATAGACTTTTTATGGATTTAGCAAAGCTTTATCAAAATGATTCTTATGTAAAAAAAAGATGGGAAGATTTTCTCCAATTTGAAAAAGATTTAATGAGTAAGCTTGAATTAAGAGGTGATCGAATGCATTAAACAAAAAAAAGGGAGGTTTTTAACCTCCCTTTTTTTTATAAACTCAAATTATATTATTCAATAATTACAGGAATCTTAATTGAATTTCCTTCGGTTTTCAAATTAAAGATATAAGTTCCTTTTACTAAGTCAACTTTTATGTTTTGTTTTGAATTTATTGAATAGTTTTTTACTTGTTGTGTATACACTTCTTGTCCTAAAATATTTATGATACTTAAATTAAATGAAGGCAAATTATCATTTAGTGTAATACTAAATGAACCATTATTTGGGTTAGGAAATAGATTCATTTCTAAAATATTATTTTCTTCAATGTTTGAAGTGTCATAAACACATGAGCCATCATCACTTGTGGCATTTGGATTATAGTTTACGGCAGATGGGTCAGTACATCCAAATACTTCAACTTTAAAATCACCACACATTTCTATGTTATCATAATAAGCCATAGCGGTACAGCCAGCTCCTCCGCATGTACCAAAGAAATTAATTGCATCTAAAACATTTAATTGTTGCTCTCCACCAGCGTCTTGACTAAATTGCCATGAATACAATTCTTGTCCGTTATAGTACAAAGTAGTATAATCATTATCTAAATCAATTTCTTGTCTTACTTCAACCCAAGTATCATAAATCGCATCAAATGAGACAGCAGCATATCCTGCTGCATCTAAAACTGACTGTTCACCACTTTCAGCCGATGCAAACATTATTTGATGGGCCCAAATACTATTTTGTCCTGCATTTGGGGTGTTATATCCATGTAAAATATTATAATATGCTCCAGCTCCACCACTAGATGGAATATACATCCAAAAAATCACTTCTCCACTTCCAGCGTTAATTCCATCAAAAATATGAACCACATCATCATTTTGTTCAACTAGAATGGATTGATTACTACTGAATCCAAAGTTTTCTGTTACATCAACTCCAGAATTTATGTTATCCCAACCTACCCAGTCAGTTGATTGAGGGTCAATATTGGATGAATTATAACTTTCAAAATTTTCTGACCATTGTAAGATTTCACAAGGTTCCCAAGGATAGATACAGGACCCATCATCTTGGATTGCATTAGAATCATAATTTTCTGCATTTGGATCAGTACATCCTTCCTGGTATTCACATGTTCCATCATCAGAATTTGCTAATTCATTAAAATTTAAGGCAATAGGGTCTGTACATCCAGAAACTATTAATGTGATACAGCTTCCATCATCTATTAATGCTGTTGGATCATATTCTAAAAAGTTTTCATCAGTACAACCTGCACAACTGGAATATTCGCAAGAACCATCATCATTAGTTGCAAAAGAATTATAATTACAAGCATTTTCGTCTGTACATCCTTCATAAATACATGATCCGTCATTCGTATTGGCTTCAGAGTTATAGTTAGAGGCTAATGGATCTGTACAACCGAAAACAGGTTCGCCTGCAGTTACACAAAATGAATAAGATGCGGAACATGGTCCATCTTCACCACCAGCTTCACAATCTCCAAAAACTGGGTTATTTTCTTCAAATAATATTTCTCCATTTTGGTCAGTTATTGTAAAAGGTGTTCCGTCAATTCCACAGCTAAATTCTGATCCTCCCACGCCATCACCGTAGCTGTCAGATATGGTAAATGTGTAGCAACCAGCACTTAAACATATTTCTTGTTGTTGAGTGCTTCCTCCCTCTTCCATTGTATCTGTAGTACTTCCCCCAGGGTATGTGCCCTCAGAAACTTGAGCTACTGTCACACCGTTATCGTTAGTCAAATCCCAACTAATTTCTTCACCATAACAATCTATAACAAGAAATAAGGAAACATTATTATCACAAGAGTATTGACAAGAACCATCGTCTTGAGTGGCAATTGGAGAAAAATTATTTGCAGTATTGTCAGTGCATCCAAGTATATATTCGCAACTACCATCGTCAAAATTTGCTTCTAAATTATAGTTTTCAGCAATTGGATCTGTGCAACCAAAAATGGCATTTTCGTTACAAAATTCTTGTTCATTTGGGCAAACAGCTCCATTAGTATTAGTACATATCCAATCAAGGAAGTATGAAACCCTAGCATAAACTCCCGGGTACCCCGCTTCAGCACACCCATATCCCCAACTAACAATACCAACTTGTAAATAAGTAGTTTCATCAGAAGCTAAAACAACCATTGGTCCTCCACTGTCCCCTTGACAAGAATCATAACCACCATTATTATAGCCAGCCATTATCATATCAGCGTCAATTTGATTTCCTCCATAATTAGAAGTTGCAGTAATTGGAACATCAACAACTTGCAATTGGTTTGGATTGTTTGCAGTACCTTCATCTTCTCCCCAACCAGTTATCCATGACATTTGTCCAATATCTTCAACTCCTAATTCTACTTGTTGATCACATACAAGTAGAACTGGTTGTACATTATTGCTAAATTGAATTGGATTCTCAAGTCTAATCAAAGCAATGTCATTATTCATTGTGTTGCTATTATAATTTGGATGAGAAATAATTTCTGCAACATCATATGTTTGTCCACCTTGAGCATAACTGTTGCTATTTCCAACTCTTACTGCAGTGTTGTTTGCGCTTTCGCCAACCATACAATGAGCAGCTGTTAATACCCAATATTCGTTAATAACAGAGGCTCCGCAATATGCATAACCTCCACCCCAACCACCAGTACTAAGCATTGCAGCTTGATATGGATAATCAGAAATATTAGCATCATCTCCACCTACAATATCGGCTTGACTAAATAAAAATAAAGGGGTTACCAATAAAAGAAAAATTGTTAATGTAATGTTTTTCATATTTTTTTTTTTGAGTTATATATTATTGTATGCAAAAATTATACCTAAAGATACAAAAAACTAATTGATATATTTTTCAATAACCGATGTGATTTTTTCAGAAGCTCCTTTGTGAATTTCAAAAAATTTATTGGAGTTTTTTCTGACTCTTTCAAAATCAATTTTTTCGTTACTCAATAATTTTTCAAATTCAGTTTTATCTTTAATACTAAAAGCAACTTTTGATTTTATAAAATAAATTGCTTCAGGAAAATTATAATAGTTACTTCCAAAAATTAGAGGTTTTCCAAAAACTGCAGGTTCTAAACAGTTGTGAATTCCTTTTGAGAAACCTCCACCAACATAAACAATATTAGCATATTTATAAATGTATTTTAGAATTCCCACTTTATCAATAATTAATATTTTTGCTTTAGTTAAATTTTTTGGTTTTGAGTATAAACACCAATTAATATTTATTTTTTTTGAAATTTCTTTAATTTCTTTTTTTGAATTTTCATGAGGAACAATAATCCACTTATAATTATAATTATTATTAATTGAATTGATAAGTATTTTGAGGTCATTTAAATCTGTACTACCTGCTATAAAAACTTTTTCATTATCAATAAATTTTTCAATTAATAAGTCTTTAAATTTTTTTTCTTTATAATTTAAAACCTGATCAACTCTTGGGTCTCCACTAACTAATGAATAAATATTCTTTTTTTTAAGTATTTTTTTAGAACCTTCATCTTGAACAAAAATTAAATTTATTTTTTTTAAAATATTAGCATAAATTTTTCCGTAGAGTATATTATTAATTTTTGATTCATTTATTTTTGCACCTAATTGAAATATAGGGATAGATTTTTTATCACTTATATAAATTAAATTAGGCCAAATTTCATTTTTCGCAACAAAAATTCTTTTAATATTAAATTTTTCAATGAAGTGATTTATATTTTTTTTAGTATCGAGTGGAAATAAAGAGCAGGGGTGCTTTATTTTATTTTTGAATTGTAAATATGTATTTACAGAAAAAAATGTAATAATTAGTTTTATTTTTTTTTTTTCAAAATAATTAATTATTTGCTTTACTTGTTCATATTCTCCTGCCGAAGAACAATGAAACCATATTGTTGGATCTGCATTATATTTTAACGAAAAATTCTTTATTTTTTTTTGTTCAGTCCTCCAAACTTTTATTTCTTTTGAAAATATTGATAAAAAAGGAGCTATAATTTTGAAAAAAAAAATTAAAAATATGTTGTAGAAGGAGAGCATAAGTTTATTAGAAATAATAATAATTAGAAGTTGTTCTTTTTTTCAAAGGAACAATCCATTCAAATTTTAAACCAATAAACATATCAAACCTTTTTTTTGGGACGGAATTATTTGTATAATTATTAATTCTTAAGTCTTTTGACCAACATTCAATTATTTCTAAGCCAATATTAAAGTTTTTCATGTTATTTTTTGATAAGTGCATGAAAGTTAGCGATTGCTTAAATGAAAAGCCACCTGATAATCTATCATATCCCTTTATTAATTCTTCATTTAATTGAGGTATTTCACCTAATAAAGTTTCAATAAATATTTTATGATACACATATCCCAAACCAAAAGATGGGACTATCCCTGATTTAGTTTTTGAATTTTTCAAATTATATTTTTTTCCAAAATTAATGTGGAATTGACCACCTCTTTCAAATAATCTAATAATTGGAATTTGACCATTAATATTTATTATATCACCGTTATTTCCATCTATTAATTCAAAAATATTGTCTTCCCTTATGTCATTTCCAAATATCCATTTCCCAGACAAAGAAATCAATATATCATTTTTATTTTTTTGTATCAATGAGGCTCCAATTGAAGAATTATTACCAAATCTATCTTTTAAATCAAATTCTGGAAACTGATAAGCATAGTCTACTGAAAACATTGTAGAAGATACTTTTTTATCATCTTTTTGTGATAAAATAATTGTTGGTACTAGTAATAAAATATAAATTATTTTTTGCATATAAATTTAAAAAATGTAAATATACACTGAATAAACAAAAACATTAACGATATAATAAATGTTATATTTGAAAATTATTGATAATTAACTATGAATTTTGATAAATATATTTTAATAACAGGAGGAGCGGGATTTATTGGTTCTCATCTGGTTCGAAAATTTGTAAACAGTTATAAGAATTATTTTATCATAAATATTGATAATTTAACATATGCTTCAAATTATGAATTTATAATTGATTTAGAATCAAATTCTAATTACAAATTTATTAAGGGAGATATTAGAAATAGAGAAATTATTAATAAAATTTTTACGGATTTTAAAATTGACTCTATTATTCATCTTGCTGCAGAATCTCATGTTGATAATTCAATTGAAAATCCGTTACTTTTTGTTGAAACAAATATATTAGGAACCATCAACTTATTAGAAGAAGCAAGGTTAAATTGGGACAAAGCTGCTTCAAATTATTTGTTTTACGGAATTTCCACTGATGAGGTTTATGGTTCTTTAGGTAAAGAAGGTTATTTTTTAGAAGATTCGCCATATTCTCCCAAATCACCATATTCAGCATCTAAAGCAAGTGCTGATCATTTTATAAGAGCATATGGAAATACTTACAATATCCCATATATAATTTCAAATTGCTCAAATAATTTTGGACCTAACCAACATCATGAAAAATTAATACCACTGACAATTAATAATATCGTAAAAAATAAAAAAATACCTGTTTATGGTGATGGTCAAGCTGTAAGAGATTGGATTTTTGTTTTGGATCATGTAGATGCTATTGATATAGTATTCCATAAAGGATTAAATGGGGAAACTTATAACATTGGCTCAAATAATGAAAGGAATAATTTAGAATTAATACGAAAAATATGTTCTTTGATTGATAAAAAAACTAATTTAAAAAATTCTGAAAATTTAATTCAATTTGTAGATGATAGGCCAGGGCACGATTTTCGTTATGCAATTAACTCTTCAAAAATTATGAATCAGTTAAATTGGAAACCAAAAACAACTTTTGAAAAAGCTCTTGAAACTACTGTTGACTGGTATTTAAAAAAAATTAGTTAAAAAACCAAGGTATTTTTTTTGCTATGGTTTTTTTAAAATCTGTGTATGGAGGGTATAATAATTTAGCAATTGAAAACCCAGGTTTTTGAAATAAAATAGATTTTTCATTAGAGAAGTTAACAAAAGTTCTTTTACCTCCTGACTTACCAATGCCACTGTGATTAACTCCACCAAAAGGTAAGTTTGGGTTCATATATTGAATAATACAGTCATTTATAACAACCCCCCCGGAACTAGTTTCTTGAATTATTTTATCTGTTAACAATTTATTTTTACTAAATACATAAATAGCCAAAGGTTTTTCTTTTGTTTTTATATAATTTATTACTTCATTTATGTTTTCATATTCAATAATTGGTAAAATTGGTCCAAAAATCTCTTCATTCAATATTGGGTTATTAATACTAACATTTTTAATCGCAAATACGGGGATGAGTTGATTTGACAGTTTTTGATTAATATGAATTTTTTCACCACTGTGTTCTAAGCAGTCATTAATTAATTTTATAATTCTCTTATGGTGTAAAGAATTGACTATTTGAGTAATTTGTTTTTCAGTATTAAGTGTCTTTATTTTGTCTAAACATTTTTTGTAAAATAAATGTTTAATATTTTTATGAATAAATACATGATTACAGGCAATGCACGTTTGTCCAGCGTTCAAAAATTTTGACCAAATAATTTTTTCAACAGTATCATTTAAATCAGCAGTTTGGTCAACTATAGTGTGGTTTCTTCCCCCTAATTCTAATGTAACTGAACATAAATTTTGACTTGCCTCTTTCATAATTTTTTTTCCAACTGTTGGTGAGCCGGTGAAAAATATATGATTAAAGGGAAGTCTTGTTAATTCTTTACCAATTTTTTCGTTTCCTAAAACCACAATATTTTCTTGTTCTAAAAATATCTCATTGATCATTTTATATATTAATTCACTTGTATTAGGGGTAAATTCCGATGGTTTAATAAAATTAAAATTCCCTGCAGCTATTGAAGAAACAAGTGGGTTTAATGTTAAATTTAATGGATAATTCCATGGGGAAATAATAAGGCAAATTCCTTTAGGTTCATGTAATATTTTAGAGCTAGTCCCCAAAAGATGAAAGGGTGTCCTAATCTTTTTAGGCTCATACCACTTTTTTATATTTTTTAGTGTAAAATCAATATGAGCAATTAAGGGTTTGAACTCGGTTGTATAAATCTCTACTAAGGGTTTATTATAGTCTTTTAAAATTGACTCAATAACTAAATTTTCATTTTTTTTAAGCCATTGTCTTATTTTTTTAATTTTTTGTACTCTTTCCCTAAGATCTGTTTTTTTTTTATTTAGAAACAGTTGTTTTTGATTATTAAAGAGCTGATTTAAGTCCATTTTTAAATTGAAAATGTATTAAGTTCAGGGTTAATTTTTTTTACTAATCCTTGTAATACTTTACCAGGTCCAATTTCTAAAAATTCTTTAGCACCATCATTAATCATATTATTGATTGATTGTTCCCATTTAACTGGTGAAACTAATTGTTGTATTAAATTTTCTTTAATTTTTTCAGGTTCAGTTACTGGTTTAGCGTTTACATTTTGATACACAGGACAGATGGGATTATTGAAATTTGTAGAGTTAATAAATTGTTCAAGTTTTTTCTTTGCAGGCTCCATCAATGGAGAATGAAAAGCACCACCCACTGGCAAAATTATAGCTCTTCTTGCGCCTAGTTGTTTAAATCTTTCACAAGCTTCTTCAACTGCTTTAAATTCACCTGATATCACAATTTGACCTGGGCAATTATAATTAGCAGGAACTACAATTCCTTCAGAACTATTACAAACTTCTTCTACTTTAGTATTTTCTAACTGAAGAATAGCAGCCATAGTTGATTTTTTATTTTCACAAGCTTTTTGCATTTCTTGAGATCTAATTTTAACTAATTTTAATCCATCTTCAAATGTTAAAACTTCTCCTGCTGTTAAGGCTGATATTTCCCCCAGAGAATGTCCTGCCAACATATTTGGAGAAAATTCTTTTTTTTGTTTTATTATTTCTGCTAGAATTACTGAATGAATATAAATTGAAGGTTGTGTAACATTTGTTTGTTTTAATTCTTCAACTGAACCGTTAAACATAATTTCAGAAATATTGAACCCCAAGATCTCATTTGCAACCTTAAACATATTTTTTGCAATCGTTAAGTTTTTTAAATCATTTCCCATTCCAGGAAATTGAGAGCCTTGACCAGGAAAAATATATGCTTTCATAAAATAAAATTTTAATTATTTTTTTAAGATGCATGAATTAAGGAAGACCAAAATTCATGTGAAATTTCACTACTAAATTTACTTTCTGGAGCTAATATAACAGAGACAGCATCATGAGAATGTAAAGACTCTTGATGAGAGCAAATTACTCTAAAGTCTTTAATTCGATTATCTTTAATCAATTCTTCATATAATAATCTCGCGGCATCTTCAACAAATTTTAAATATGATCCATTTAACTCAGCAAATGCCATTTCATCTTCTCTTTTTACAATTACTTGTGTCTCAGTTTGAAGCGCTTTTTCACATATTTTTTGTAAATCTTCTATCCATAAATTTTTATCAAATTCTACAGAAATTCTAGCTACTGAACGTTGAGAATGAGTTACTGTTGCTTTATTTCTATGTTTTCTAGCATATTCAGCCAATTCATAAGAACATGGACATGCAGATGAGTATACAAAGTCGAAATGAATAATTTTTTTGAACTTACTTTTTTTATCGATTTGTCCTTCAAATGACACTCTATAATATTGAAATCCTATATTATTCGACCTTAAAGAGGGTAGTAAAATAGGGTATGAAAATTGTAGGCCAATTTTTGCATTAAATGAACTTAAATCATTTTTATACTTTAATAAAATATCTTCCAATTTTTCAATTATATATTCATCTTTAAACTCGTAAAATGTCCTCATAATTCTGGACATATTTATACCTTTTTTATGAGCCTCTAAAGAAACAGTACCTGTAACTTTTGTTTCTAATTCAATATCTTCGCCGTTCTTTTTTTTGTATTTAAGTGGAAGTTTAAAATTATGTACTCCCACATGTTGGATTCCAACTTCTGCTCCTTTGATAAGTGAAGATGGTCCATTCTGTAAGTCAGGAAAATTTTCAACTTCACTTTTACTTGGTTTGTATTCTGAATCGTAATTTTTTTCTATTAAACTCATCTTTTTTTTATTTTCCAAAATATTCAAAAATATTATTTTCTGTTTCTAAAACTTTTACACAAAATAATTTACAATTTAGTTTGTTTTTAATTGGTTTTTCAAGTTCATTCCAAATTGCAATACAAACATTTTCAGTTGAAGCAATTTTCCCTTTCATGAAACTAACATCATTAATAAATTGATGATCAAGTTTTGAAATTACATATGACTTTAATATTTTTTTTAAGTCTTTTAAGTTAGTTACAAAACCAGTTTCTTTATCTACTTTTCCTTTTACTGTTACAAATAATTCGTAGTTGTGACCATGCATATTGTAACAAGAGCCAAAAATATTAGTATTTTCTTCTTTATTAAAATTTTTATTTTCTAATTTATGAGCACTTGAAAATCGCTCTCTTCTTGTTATATAAACCATATATATTTTTTTAAAAAGTATTCAAATATACTAACTATATTTATACTATAAATCAATTATTGAATAATGATTATTATTACTGGATCTTCTGGATTTATTGCTGGTTCTTTCTTAAAAAAAATTGAGGTTTTAACAAGCCTTAAAATTGTTTTATGTGACTTCAAAAACAATAAAAAAATTAAGAATTCAACATTTATTGAAACAGATAATTTATTTTCTTTCATAGACAAAAACAAAAATAATATTGATTTTATTTTTCATTTAGGAGCTATTACTGATACAACATTTAATGATAAAGATAAGCTAGATAAATATAATTTAAATTATAGCATTAAAGTTTGGAGAAAATGTGTCAGTTTTTCAATACCACTTATTTATGCTTCCTCTGCTGCTACATATGGAGATGGAAGTTTTGGATTTTCAGATGATCATAAAAAAATTAATTTTTATAAACCACTGAATTTATATGCTGAGTCCAAACATGAATTTGATAAATTTGTTCTTTCAGAAAAAGAAACTCCACCAATTTGGTTTGGTCTTAAGTTTTTTAATGTATTTGGATTTGATGAATCAAAAAAAGGACCAATGTCATCAATTGTTTTTCAATCTTTTAACCAAGTCATTAAAACAAATAAAATGAAGTTATTTAAATCAAATGACTTAAGTATTCCTCATGGTGATCAATGTAGAGATTTTGTCTACATAGATGATGTAACTAGTGTCATTTATTATTTATATATCAACAATGTCAAATCTGGAATTTACAATGTTGGTTCAGGCCAGGTAACTAGTTTTAATAATTTAATTAGTTATGTTTTTAAATCTTTAGAAAAGAAAGAAATTGTTGAGTACATTGAAATGCCTCCTAAATTAAAAAAACAATATCAAAATTACACAAGAGCTGATATTAGTAAGCTTAGAGGAACGGGTTACATGAAAAAATTTACTAAAGTTGAAAATGCAATTAGTGATTATATTTTAAACTATTTAGTTTAAGTTTTTTCTTATTTCAATTAATTCA
The DNA here is from genome assembly GCA_964435285.1 of uncultured Flavobacteriales bacterium. Lineage (GTDB taxonomy): Bacteria > Bacteroidota > Bacteroidia > Flavobacteriales > TMED113. The sequence continues at coordinate 98,019 of CAYSYA010000005.1, read as the reverse complement.
GCTTTAATTTTTTTTAAATTTTCAATTACTTTTTGGTGAGTTTCAGTTTTTTCAGGGTTTTTTCTCATTTTTTTCTTTGCGCCATCTATTGTATATTTTTTTTCTTTTAATAAATGATGTATTAATTTTAACTTATTAAGTTCCTTTTTATTAAAAATTCTATTCCCTTTTTTATTTTTCTTTGGTTTAATTGAGTCAAATTCTTTTTCCCAAAATCTTATTTTTGAAGTTGATATTCCAATTATTTTTGAAACTTCTCCAATTGAATAATAAATTTTTTCGTTTGTTTCTTTATTTTCTTGCATTTATTTTATACTTATATTTCCATCATCATCAATATTAATTTTATGATTAGGAAAGTCGATATTTGTCAAGTCTTGAACTTTTTTAATTGCCTTTTTTTCTTTATCAGGATATACATAGCCCCCGCTTATTTGCTTGATTGGAATAATTTTTCCGGAAATAAATTCACCTTTATCTGAAATTTCTAATTGTAAAATTGGAGCTATTCCTTTAGACCCAGAGAGATTAAATCTACCATAGGTACAAAAATTACCCAAGCTATATGCAATAAATTTATTTTTATAAATATCAATTGCTCTTGTTACATGAGGACCATGACCTATAATAACGTCTGCACCTGCATCAATCATAGCATGTGAAAATTTATAAACGTTTCCCCTGTTTTCTCCATAGCAGTACTCTGTTTCTCTAGTTACATTTTGAAATTTAGAACCCTCACCACCACCATGAAATGAAACAATTACTATATCACACTTTTTGGATAAATTTTGGACAATTTCTTGAGCTTTTTCAATTTTTAGTAATGATGGTGTTCTATAATTGGGAGCAAATGAGCAAAAGCCAATTTTTGTACTATCATTTAAATCAAATATTGTATAAGGTTTATAGTCCAGTCCAGCGTAATTTATATTTAATGAATTTAAAACGCTTTTTGTATCTTCGACCCCTTCTTCACCAAAGTCCCACGTGTGATTATTTGCTAAACTAATTAGATTAAATCCTGCGTACTTTAAACAATTACCAAATTTTTTTGGCATTCTATATAAATAACATTTTGTTGGGTCATTACATCTTTTTCTTGGAGGAGCATTGTCTGATATACAGCCTTCAAGATTTCCAAAAATAATATCGGAATTATTAAAAAATTCTATAACATTTTCAATCAGAGGAATACAATCCTCATTTTTAGGTAAATATTTTTTTGCTGGAAAATTAGTTCCAAACATGATGTCTCCAACAGCTGTAATTTTTATAATTTTTTTTGAAATAGAATTATCTTCAACTATTTGTGTAGTGTCAAAAGATGATTGTGCGTTTAAAAAAACAGAGTTACATAAAAAAAATAGAATTAATAGATTTGTTTCTATTAATTTTTTTTTTCTATTTAAGTAATTAGTTTTTTTGCGAATAATTTTTGCGCATTTGATCATATTCTTCAATTGTTAAATCATTGTAAAAATAATCAATTGGATTAACTTTTTTGTTGTTTATTCTAACTTCATAATGAAGATGAGGGCTTGTTGACTTTCCAGTATTTCCAACGTATCCTATTAATTCTCCTCTTTTTACATTTTGACCTGTATTTACCGCTAACTTACTTAAGTGAGCATATTGAGTTTTATATCCATACCCATGATCAATCACAATAAATTTACCATATCCTCCTCTTGATCTATTAACAGCCTCAATTATTTTTCCATTTCCTGTTGCATAAACTGGTGTTCCCGTAGGAGCAGCAAAATCAGTACCTGTATGCATTTTTCTTATTTTGTAATGAGGATCAATTCTTGGGCCAAATCCAGATGAAATTCTTGAGTAATCTTTTTTTGATAAAGGTTCGATAGCAGGAATACACTGAATCTTTTCACTATGTTCAATAGCTAAAGAAAACAATTCGTCAAGAGATTTGGATTGAATTCCTAATTTTTTGATCAGTTGGTCTGTTTTTTTTGAAATATCAATTATCATTTCAGTAGAATGTAGTTTTTCAAGATTTGAGTATTTATCAACCCCTCCGAATCCAGCAAGTCTAACATCATCACTAATTGGACTAGCATCTAACATTATTCTATAGATTTTCGCATCTTTTTCTGACAGTTCATTTAAAGTTTTTTCTGTAGAAATTATTTTATTCTCAATTTTTTTGAACTCAGCAGTTAATTGATTTATTTCCTTTTGAAGTAGTATTTCGTTTGGAGTTTTGAAAAAAGACAAAATTACAAAGCTAAAACCCGTACTCATAATTAAAACAGGCATGAATAAAATCAAAAGATTTTTTAAAAAACCAAATTTTGAGTTTTTTACTTTCTTATAACTCAAAGTTTCTTTATCGTAATAGTATTTTGTTTTTATCATTTCTGATAATATTTAATTAAATTTAAATACACAACGTGTTTAAAAGAATGCAAATTTATATAAATTATTTTATAGACCTATTTTTTTACCTTAGTATCAATTATGAAATCTGAACATATACGTAAGAGTTTTATTGCTTTTTTTAAAGAGAAAGGACATTCAATTATTAAATCAAGTCCTTTGGTAATTAAGGACGATCCAACCTTAATGTTTGTAAATGCTGGAATGAATCAATTCAAGGATTTATTCTTAGATAATAAAAAAGCAAAGTACCAAAGAGTAGTAAATTCACAAAGATGTTTAAGGGTTTCTGGAAAACATAATGATTTAGAAGAAGTGGGTCACGATACATATCACCATACCATGTTCGAAATGTTAGGGAATTGGTCTTTCGGAGATTATTTTAAAAAAGAAGCTATTTTGTGGTCATGGGAGTTTTTAACTAACGTTTTAAAAATTGATAAGGATAGACTATATATAACAATTTTTGCTGGTGATAAATCTGACAATCTTGAAGAAGATATTGAATCAAGAAATATTTGGTCTTCTATTATTTCGAATGATAGAATTATTGCTTGTTCAAAATCATATAATTTTTGGGAAATGGGTAATATTGGTCCTTGTGGTCCATGTTCAGAAATACATATAGATTTAAGGGATATCAACGAAAGGAAAAAAATTGATGGAAAAAAATTAATTAATAAAGATCACCCAGAAGTTATAGAGCTATGGAATTTAGTTTTCATGCAATATAATAGAAAAGATAGTGGAGTGTTGGAAAATTTATCAAAAAAACATGTTGATACTGGTATGGGTTTTGAAAGATTATCCATGGTTCTTCAAGAAAAAAAATCAACCTATGATACTGATATTTTTTCAGATTTAATTAATGAAATTTCTAAAAAATCTGGCTTCATTTACGGAAAAGAAGAAGAAAAAGATATTGCAATTAGAGTGGTGGTGGATCATATTAGAGCTGTTTCTTTTGCTATTGCAGATGGCCAATTACCAAGTAATGTTGGGGCTGGGTATGTAATTAGAAGAATTCTTAGAAGAGCCGTTAGATACGGTTTTTCATTTCTCAATTTTGAATCACCTTTTTTGTGTCATTTAGTTGAAATAGTGTTTAATAAATTTTCATCAGTTTTTCCTGAAATTTCTACACAAATTAAATATGTTTCAAATATTATAAATGAGGAAGAAAAAACCTTTTTTAAAACGTTGGAAAAAGGAACAAGTTTAATTCAGGAAATAATTAAAAAGTCAAATTCAAATATTATTGACTCAAAAAAAGTATTTGAACTATATGACACCTACGGTTTTCCAAAAGATTTAACAGCAGTCATTTTTAAGGAACATGGAAAATCCTTCTCAGAAAAGGATTATAAAATGTATCTAAATGAACAAAAACAAAGATCAAAATCATTTGCAAATTTTTCATCAAAAGAATGGATTATTTTATCTAAGGAAGATCAAAAAGGTTTTTTGGGCTATCAAGATCCATTACTATACGAGTCTCTTGTAAAAATTTTAATGTATAGAGAAGTCAATATAAAGAACAAGAAATTTTACCATTTAGTTTTTAATCAAACTCCTTTTTACCCTGAGGGAGGAGGACAGGTAGGTGACCAAGGTTCACTATTTTTAGATGACAGTGAAATTTCAATAATTAACACAAAGAAAGAGAATAATTTAATACTTCATTTAGTTGAAAGGTTGCCAAAAAATTTGGACAAAGATTATTTAGTTAAAATTAATATAAATAAGAGAAAACTTAATTCAAGAAACCATACGGCCACTCATTTGCTACACAGCGAATTAATTAGTTTACTAGGCTCTCACGTTGAGCAAAAGGGTTCATTAGTTGATTATAATCATTTAAGATTTGATTTTTCTCATTTTGAAAAAATAAATGAAGACAAAATAAAAATTATTGAAAATAATATAAATCAAAAAATTTTATCAGGAATTAAACTTGAAGAAATGTTAAATGTTTCATTAGATTATGCTAAGAGTATTGGAGCGATGGCTTTGTTTGGAGAAAAGTATGACGAGTCAGTTCGTGTTATTAAGTATGGTGAGTCAGTTGAATTATGTGGAGGAACACATGTGCGAAATACTAATGAGATTGGGTTATTTAAGATTATTTCCGAAAGCTCAGTTGCTTCTGGAGTTAGAAGAATTGAGGCTATAACTAGTATTAATGCTATTTCCTATTTTGAGTCTATTGCTAAAGATTTTAATTTAATAAAGCAGATTGTAAAAAATTATCAAAACCCCATTAAAGCTGTTGAGAATTTAATTTTAGAGAATAAAAAATTAAAAGATAAAGTTGATTTTTTAGAATCTAGAGAATCAGATTTGATTCAAGAAAAACTGTTGAAGTCTATAGTAAAAATTAAAGAAATAAATGTTTTAATTTTTTCTTCTGAAATGTCACCTAAAATGTTAAAAAAAATCTCATTTAATCTCCTTAACAAAACTAGTAATTTGTTTTTAGCGTTGTTTTCAGCTCATGAGGATAAAGTTATTTTTAATCTTGGAATTTCTAAAGATCTTATTGAGCTAAAAAATTGGAATGCAAATGATCTTATAAAAGAATTTTCTAAAGACTTAGATGGTTCTGGTGGGGGACAGGATTTTTTTGCGACTGCATCTGGTAAAAAAATTAACAAAGTACCAGATGTAATCAAAAAAATTAATTCTTTTCTTTTAGAGAATTAATTATACCTTCATCAACTATATTTGGGATAGTAACTTTTAGAAGTGGATTTTCTTTCATAGCTAATTTTATAGTACTAATTGCCCCTTTATTTCTTGCCCAAGACCTTCTAGCTATACCATTATTTACATCCCAATTTAGCATGTTTGTTAAGTTTTCTTTAGATTGTTTACTTCCATCTAAAAGCATCCCAAATCCCCCATTGATTACTTCTCCCCAACCTACACCTCCTCCGTTATGAATGGATACCCACGTTGCTCCTCTAAAACTATCACCTATCACATTGTGGATAGCCATATCTGATGTGAATTGAGAGCCATCATATATGTTAGAAGTTTCTCTAAAAGGAGAGTCTGTTCCCGCTACGTCATGATGATCTCTTCCTAAAATAATAGGACCAATTATTTTCTTTTTTATTGCATTATTGAAAGCTTTAGCAATTTCTATTCTACCTTCACAATTTGCATATAATATTCTAGCTTGTGAACCAACTACTAATTTATTTTTTTGAGCAGAAATAATCCAGTCTATATTATCTTGCATTTGTTCTTTTATATCTTTGGAAGCTTTTTTTTGTAATCTTTTTAAGACATCAATTGCAATTTGATCGGTTATTTTTAAATCTTTTTTTCTATTTGATGCACATACCCATCTAAATGGGCCAAATCCATAGTCAAAACATATTGGACCCATTATATCTTGAACATAAGATGGGTATTTATACATCCCATTTTTTTGAAAAATATTTGCTTTAGCTCTTCCAGATTCTAGAAGAAAGGCATTTCCGTAATCAAAGAAATAAGTTCCTTTTTTTGTGTGGTTATTTATGGCTTTGACTTGTCTTAAAAGAGATTTTTTAACATGTCTTTTAAATATTTCAGGAGCTTCTTTAATCATTTTATTTGCCTCTTTAAATGATAAAGAAATAGGATAATATCCTCCTGACCACGGATTGTGTAATGAAGTTTGATCAGAAGCAATATCAATAAAAATTTTTCTTTTATTAAATTCTTCCCAAATTTCTACAATGTTTCCATGATAACCAATAGATGAAATTTCATTTTTTTGTTTTAGTTCTTCGATTCTTCTGACAAGTCTGTCAATATTATCTATAATTTCATCTATCCAACCTTGTTCAAACCTTTTTTGAATTGCATTTTTATTAACTTCTGCAGTAATACTAGTTATACCTGCTATTTTTGCTGCTTTAGGTTGTGCTCCACTCATACCCCCTAGACCTGATGTTAAAAATAGTTTCCATTTATTTTTGTTTTTAATCTTTCTCAAAGCATTTAGAATTGTTATAGTTGTACCGTGAACTATACCTTGAGGTCCTATATACATAAATGAACCTGCTGTCATTTGTCCAAATTGAGTAACTCCGAGAGCATTAAACTTTTCCCAATCATCTTGCTTCGAGTAATTTGGTATCATCATACCGTTAGTGACAACAACTCTCGGAGAATTTTTTTGTGAAGGAAATAAACCCATTGGATGCCCTGAATAAATTACTAATGTTTGCATATCATTCATCTCAGAAAGATATTTCATAGTTAATCTGTACTGAGCCCAATTCTGAAAAACTGAACCATTCCCACCATATGTTATAAGTTCTGATGGGTGTTGTGCAACAGCTTCATCAAGATTATTATTCAACATCATCATAATAGCTGCAGCTTGTTTACTTTTATGTGGATATGCATTTAAATTTTCAGCAGTTATTTTATAAGAGGGTTTGAACCTATACATATAAATTCTTCCATATTTTTTTAATTCATTATAAAATTCTCTAATTAATATTTTATGATGTTTTTTTGGAAAATATCTTAGTGCATTTTTTAACGCTAATTTTTTTTCTTCAAATGTCAATATATCTTTTCTGTGAGGAGCATGATTCTCATTTTTATTATAAATATATTTTTTTGGTAAAGTTTTAGGTATCCCTTTACAGATGTCTTTAAGTTGTTGTTTTTTTTTCATTTGTTTTTTTATATGGACAGTGTTTACATCCGTTGTTACAACAGTAGCCTCTATTCAATAAGTATTTTTCTGTAAATATAATATATCCTTCCTTTGAATAATAATATTCATCTGAACTTAAATTGTATTTTTTTGAAAATCTTTTCAAGTGTAAAATAAATTATTAAATTTTAACAAAATTAATAAAAGTTATAATGTTATTTCAAATACCTTCACCAATTCAAGAAATTAATTTAAAAATTAACAATCCGTATAATATTAGACTATTTATTAAAAGAGAGGACTTAATTCACAAAATTGTTTCAGGAAATAAATGGAGGAAATTGAAATATAATTTTGAATATTTAGTTAATAATAAAATTGATACTATTTTAAGTTTTGGAGGAGCTTATTCAAATCACTTACATGCTTTAAGTTGGTTAGCAAATTTGAGGAATATTAAATCTATTGGTATTGTTAGAGGAGATCCTTCCTACAGAAATAATCCTACTCTATCATTTTGTGTTAAAAATAAGATGGAACTACAATTTTTAAGTAGAAAAGTATACAGGGAATCTAAATTTAATAATAAAGTTGTTAATAAATTAAAGAAAGAACATGAAAAAATATTTATAATTCCAGAGGGAGGGTTCAATAATTTTGGAATAAAAGGTTGTGAGGAAATTATGAACGAAGTTGATGGAAATTTTGACACTATTTGTTGTTCAATCGGCTCTGGATGTACAGCAGTAGGATTGATTAAGTCATTAAAAGATCATCAAAATTTTTTAGGTTTTTCATCATTTAAAAATTCGAAATTATTAGAAGATGTTATAAGTAAAAACACCAATTCAAAAATAAATTGGAAAATTAACTGTGATTATAATTTTGGAGGATTCGGAAAAGTGAACACAGACTTAATTAAATTTATTGATTCTTTTGCACAGTTATATAAAATAGAACTAGACCCTGTTTATACTTCAAAATTATTTTTTGGTCTATTTGACATGATCTCAAAAAAAAAAATAAAAAAAGAATCACGTATATTAGTCATACATACTGGCGGTCTTCAAGGCCTTCATGGTATTAATAAATAGATTTATGAATTACATTTTACTTTTATTTTTTTTTCCAATTGTAGTTTTTGCACAAAGTTTAAACAAAGTAGAATTATATATTCAGAAGTATAAAGATTTAGCAGTTGAACATATGGTTGATTATTCAATTCCAGCCAGTATTACTTTAGCTCAGGGTATTTTGGAGTCTGGTTCTGGTGAAAGTGATTTAGCAGTTGAGTCAAACAATCATTTTGGCATTAAGTGTCATAGAGATTGGGAAGGTGAGAGGTCTTATTACGATGATGATGAAGAAAATGAATGTTTCAGAAAATATAAGTCAGCTTCAGAATCTTATTTAGATCATTCATTGTTTCTTAAAAATAAACCTAGGTATAGTGAACTATTTTCTCTAAATATAACTGATTACAAAGGTTGGGCTAAAGGATTAAAAAAAGCAGGTTATGCTACTGATCCTAATTATGCTAATAATTTAATTAGAGTAATAGAAAAGTATTATTTATATGACTTTGATAAATTGAAAAAAAATAAAAAAAAGAAAAATGAAAAAATTCTGTCAAAAAATTCCACTGAAAAACCAGTGTTAAAATATTTAATTGAAACTTATAATAACGTTCCTTATATTATTTCTAATTCCAATGATTCTTATAAATCAATTTCTGATGATTTTGGGATTTGGGTTTCTGAGCTACTTAAGTTTAATGACATTAATGACTCAACCGTAATTAATTTAAATCAAAATCAAAGAATATATATAAAACCCAAAAGAAGAAGAAATTCTAATCCCTCCTTTCATGTTGTCACGAGTGGTCAAACTATTTGGGAAATATCTCAACTATATGCTGTAAAGTTATCTTCTATTTATAAAAAAAACCCGCTATTTACAGATAGAGAGGTGAGGAAAGGAGATATCATTTACTTGAAAAATAAAAAAAATTAAGTTGATTTAAATGTTAATCTATGATACTTGGATAATCCAAATTTTTTAATTTGTAATTTGTGCTCCATTGTTGGGTATCCTTTATTTTTCTTCCAATTATAAAACGGAAAATCATCACTTATTTTTTTCATATAATCATCTCTATGAGTTTTAGCTAAAATTGAAGCAGAAGCGATTGACATGTATTTTGCATCGCCCTTGACAACACATTTATGATTTAGTTTTTTAAAATGTTTAAATTGATTGCCGTCAATTAACAATAAATTAATTTTATGATTAATTTTTTTTATGCTCTTGTGCATAGCTTCTATGGATGCATTAAGAATGTTTATTTTGTCAATTCTTTTAGGTGAAGTTTTTGCAACTGACCATGCTATAGCTTCTTTTTCAATTACTCGTCTAAGTATATTTCTTTTTTTTTCTGATATTTTTTTTGAGTCATCTAGTAATGGATGATAAAAATTTTTTGGGAGAATAACTGCTGAAGCAAATACAGGTCCTGCCAGTGAACCTCTTCCAGCTTCATCACATCCGCAAATGAGTAAATTTTTGTTATAAAATTTTAATTTCAAAGATTAAGAATTTTTGTTAATTTTTTTGCACCCTTTTTCCAACAAAACATTTGTGCTCTTTCAAGTCCCAATTTGATTAACTTTTCTCTAACATCTTTCTCTTCATCAATTTTTTTAAGTGCATTTGCTATGTCATTAACTTTATAGGGATTTATTTTTAATCCTGCCTCACAACATATCTCAGGCATTGAGCTAATATTTGATGTAATAACTGGTACTCCGCATTTCATTGCTTCGATGATTGGAAGTCCAAAGCCTTCAAATAGTGATGGAAAACATAATCCTTTTGCAGAAGCAAGAACCAAAGGAAGGTCTTCGTCATTCAAATAGCCAGTAAATAAAATATCATTTTTATAACTACTTTCTTGATATGTTTGTTTCATCTTTTTTTCCCACCATCTTTTTTTACCTACAAAAAGTAATTTGGTTTCAGATTTAGAATTTGATTTAAATAAATTAAATGCTGCTATTAGATTAGTGATATTTTTCCTTTTATGGATGGAGCCAATGAAAATAAAATAATCAAAATTTGATGAGTATTTGTTTTTAATTATTTGTTTTTTTTTCTCATCTATTTGTTTAAATGAGTTACTGACACCGTTATAAATAACATTTATTTTATCTTGATGAATACTGTAGTTTTTCTCAATATCTTTTTTTGAATAATTAGAAACAGTGATTATAGAATTAGCTTTATGTGCATATTTTGGAAAGAATTTCTGATAATATTTTCTATGAAAAAAAGGTAGGTTGCTTGGATGATGTACAAAATTAATGTCATGAATCACGGCAATTTGTTTAATATTCGTTCTTAAAGAAAGAAAACCGTCCATAGACAAGAAAATATCTGGTTTAATTTTATTTAAAAGTTTTGGAATTTTAACTTCAAACCAATAGTACCACAGAATAGGGTGTCTAGTTCTTGGTCTTAGGACGTGGCCAGTTACATTTTTATTGAATAAGAATTTTTTTGAAAAAGGTCTGTCAAAAATAAAATCAAAATATATATTAGGATTTTGATTACACAACTCCTTTAATATTTCATAAGTAAATCTTCCAATACCTTCCAATTCATTTTCTATTAACAACCTAGTATTAACTGCGACTCTCATGTTTTTTGATATTATTGCAAGATAAATGATTATTTTGCGTTCTCTTAAACAATATTAGGACTTATTTGTCTATTATATTATGAAAAAAAAATTTCTTTCAAATTTAGTATTAATTATTTTTTTGAATTTAATAATTAAACCATTTTATATTTTAGGAATTGATGCTGAAATTATTAACAGAGTGGGTGAATTTGAATATGGGGTTTACTTTTCAATTATTAATTTAACATTTCTTCTAAATATATTTTTAGATTTTGGAGTTAATAATTACAATGTAAAAAATATATCCCAACATAGTTTTTTGCTTAAAAAGCATCTTTCAAAAATTATTCCTTTAAAATTATTGTTAGGATTATTTTATTTTTTAATTGTAAGTTGTGTAGGATATTATCTGGATTATGATTTTAAAATTCTAATTTTTTTATTGTTCAATCAATTCCTAGCAGTTTTTTTATTGTATTTAAGGTCAAATTTAGCTGGCCTTCATTTATTTTTTAAGGATAGTATAATTTCAGTTTTAGATAGATTTTTGTTGATATTGATTTGTTCTTTATTGTTGTGGGGTAATTTGAACTCATCTCCTTTTGAAATTATGTGGTTTGTATATGCTCAAACAACCTCATATTTATTCGCAGTATTTATTTCTTTGTTTTTCATAATTAAAAAAACTGGAAATTTAAATCTTAAATGGGATACTGTTTTTTCTTTAGCAATACTCAAAAAAAGTTTTCCTTATGCTTTATTGATTTTTTTAATGACAATTTATTATAGGGTTGATGTAATAATGATTGAGTTTATTAAAGGTCCATCGGAAGCTGGTGTATATGCCGGTTCGTATAGATTTTTTGAAGCCTCAAATATGATTTCTTATTTATTTGCAGTATTACTTTTACCTATCTTCTCAAGATTGCTTAAAAATAGGAAGTCTATTTCTGAACTTGTTTTAATTTCTTTTAAAATCATAATATCATTTGCGCTAGTTCTGTGTTTTATTTCATTTTTTTACGGAGAAGAAATTATTCAATTTAGATATGGGCTTGGTAAATTTGATAATGTTGACGTTTATTTAAATAAATCATTTGATATTTTTCCAATTTTAATGCTATGTTTTTTATTTATTTCTTGTACATATATTTTTGGTACATTGTTAACTGCAAATGGGAATCTATACTTATTAAATAAAATTGCTTTTTTTGGAATGATAATTAATATAATATTAAATTATTTTTTAATTAATTCTCACGGTGCTTATGGAGCCTCAATTTCTAGTTTTTTGACTCAGTTTTTAACTGCTTTAATCCAATTATATTTTTGTGTACGTATATTTAAATTAAGTAATTTGAAATTTGTTTTAGAGCCTCTATTTTTCTTTATTATTGGATTAATAATTATAAGTTATCTTTTGATTAATTTTTCACAAAAATGGTATGTAAATATATGTTTATTCGGATTATTATCAATAATTTGGTCCTTTTTTACTGGGATGATAAGATTTAATTATCTGAGAAATGTTTTTTACAATAAATAAATAAATACTATGACTAACGATAACTCAATTTTTAATATAAATAACCTTATATCTTTTTGCTTTAAATACAAGATTAAATTAATTATAATTGTTTTTTTATCAGTATTTTTTTCAAGTATTGTCGCATTATTTTTCATGGAAGAAAAATTCAAGTCTTCAGCCATTATTTTTCCTACTACAACTAATTCTATCTCACAAGCATTATTGATTGAAGATAATCCATATAAAAAAGACATTTTAGAATTTGGAGAGGAAGAAACAACTGAGCAGTTATTACAAATCTTCAACAGTGATATGGTTCAGGATTCTTTAGTTAAAATATTTAATTTATTTAGTCACTATGAAATTAGTAAGAATGATCCATACTCAAGAACTTGGATGAATTTAGCATTTGATGAAAAAGTTAAATTCAAAAAAACTCCTTTTGGCTCTATTAAGATTGAGGTTCTTGATAAAAACCCAAAAATGGCAGCTGATATAGCAAATAAATGCCTTGATTTAGTTGATGTTGCAATTAAAAAAATTAAAACTGAACGTTCTGAAAAAGCTTATTTTATATGTGAAGAAAGAACAAAAAGTTTAGAGAATCAAATGATTCAAGTAAACGATTCTTTAAATATTTTAAGAGAAAAAGGTGTAATTTATGGAGAGGTTCAAGTTGAACGGTTAACTGAACAATATGCAATTTGTTTAGCTAACAGTAATAATAAGGGAGCTCGGTTGATTAAAAAAGAACTAGAAATTATTTCAGATCACGTTACTGAACATAATTTATTATTTAGAAGAACAATTGAAATTCAAGATGAATTAAATAGAGTAAATAATGTTTGTGATTTAATTCAAATTGATTCCGATTATGAACTTACAAATATGTTTATTATAAATAAGGCATATCCAGCGGATAAAAAATCCTTTCCTATTAGATGGTTAGTTGTTTTTCTTTCTACGTTTTCAATTTTGATTGCTTCTATAATTATTTTGCGTTGTATTGAATTGTATAATATTCAAAAAAATGACAAATAAGTTAATTCAAAATTCAATAGTCTTTTTTTTTACTATTTTATTTGGCTTTTTTTTATTTAGTCAATTACAAGATGGAAAGTGGTGGTTAATTTCGATGCCAATTATAATTTCTTTAGTAACTTTTTTTTCTTTTAGATTAGATAAGTTATTGATATTAATAATTCTATGTGCCCCACTTTCGTTGAGCCTTGGTGAGTTAGGTTTTTTTGTTGAAAATACTGATATTTCCTTTCCTACTGAGTTCTTGTTATTTGCTTTGACCTGTGTAGTTTTTTTTAAAATTATTTACACTCCTCACTTTTTTGAAAAAATATTTACTAATAAAATAACATTCTTCTTATTAGCTTATTTAGTTTGGATGTTAGTTTGTTCTATTACTTCCACGATGCCTTTAGTTTCTTTGAAACTCTTTTTAACAAGAATCTGGTTTTTGATTCCATGTTTTGTCTTTTCTTCTTTAATATTTTATGAAAATCATAAAAGAATCACCCATTTTATTTTGGTGTATTGTCTATCTTTTTCAATTGTCATAATCCATACATTAATTAAACATTCATCATACAACTTTAGTGGCCCATCATCTAACTGGGTAGTTACTCCTTTTTTTGATGACCATACATCATATGGAGCTATGTTAGCTTTTTTTATCCCAATTTTATTTTTATTTTTTAAATCTTCAAAAATTAATAAAGTAACTAGGCTTATATCTTTTTTTTGTTTTTCACTTTTTTTAATTGCTTTAATTTACTCTTATACAAGAGCCGCATGGGTTAGTTTATTTGGTGCAGTAATTTTAGGATTTTTAATAAGACTTAAATTTAAACCAAAGCACTTTATAGTATCTATTTTTTTATTACTCATAATTTTATTTCCTTTTAGATCTGATGTTTTCTCAATATTAACTGAGAATAAACAAGATTCTTCTTCTTCTTTTACAGAACATATTCAGTCAATTTATAATATAAAATCTGATGCTTCTAATATGGAAAGAATCAACAGATGGAAATGTGCAATAAGTATGTTTAAGGAAAAACCAATATTGGGATATGGACCAGGAACTTATCAATTTCACTACGGAGTATTTCAAAATCATAAAGATAAAACTATAATAAGTACAAATAGTGGTGATATGGGTAACGCTCATAGTGAATATTTGGGAGCTTTATCAGAAACAGGTTTAATAGGTTTGCTTCTATTTCTTATATTAATAATTACTATTTTTTACAAAGGAATAGTTCTTTATAACAATGAAAAAAATGAGTTATTTAAAATTTATTTATTGGGCAGTATAATTGGACTTATGACTTACTTTATTCATGGTTTTTTCAATAATTTTTTAGATATGGATAAAGCTGCAATACCTTTATGGTTTTTTGTGGCTATTATAGTAAGTATCGAAATGAAAAAAGTTAGGACTTGATTCTTTCCATATACTGGCCTGAAGAAGTATCAACTTTTATTTTATCCCCAGTATTTATAAATAAAGGAACTTTGATTTCAGCACCTGTTTCAAGAGTAGCTGGTTTTAATGCATTAGTAGCAGTGTTTCCCTTTTCTCCTGGTTCTGTGTTGCTTATTTCTAAAATAACATTTGAAGGTAAATTACAAGCAATAGGTCTTTCTTCTTCAGTATAAAACATTATTTCAACCAGATTGCCTTCTTTTAAATACTTAGGGGCATTAATTAATTTTTCAGGAATTTGAATTTGTTCAAATGTTTTTTGATACATAAAGTGGTAAGTGTCTCCACTTTTATATAAAAACTGTGAACTTCTATTCTCAACTCTAATTACTTCAATTTTTACGCCTGCAGTAAATGTATTTTCTAACATTCTTCCAGTGTTCAAATTTCTAATTTTAGTTCTGACAAAGGCCGGTCCCTTCCCAGGTTTAACATGTTGAAAAGATTCAATTTTCCATAAATCATTATTATGTTTTATACATAAACCGTTCTTAAAATCTGCTGTACTTGCCATAAAATTAGTTTTTAATTATTCCTTGTTTTGAGTTATTTATAAAATCAATTATATTTTGTTCTTTATCATTTAACTTAATTTCATTAAGTTCTTTTAACGATTCTGAAATATTTTTTCCACTTCCAAAAATATTTCTATAAATATTTTTAATAGAGTATATATCGTTTTCTGAAAAGCCTTTTCTCTTTAATCCTACGATATTTATACCTAAGAATTTTAATGGTTCTTTAGCGACTTTTATATAGGGAGGTATATCTTTTCTAACTAAACTTCCACCTGAAATCATTGAATGTTGTCCTATTTTTGTGAATTGCTTTATTGCTGTCAAACCACCAATAGTAACATTATTTTCAATTGAAACGTGACCAGCAATATTTACAGCATTTGCAAGAACACAATCAGAACCAATTTTACAATCGTGAGCAACATGACAATATGCCATTATAAAACAATTTGAACCAACTATGGTTTTTTTTGTTGCCATAGTTGCCCTGTTAATAGTAACATATTCTCTTATAATTGTATTATTTCCAATAACAGTTAATGTATTTCCATTTTTAAATTTTAAATCTTGGGGGTCACCTGAAATTACAGATCCAGGAAATATTTTACAATTATTTCCAATTCTTGCACCTGGAAAAATGGTGACATTTGAGCCAATCCAACAGTTGTCTCCAATTTCAACGTTTTCATGAATTACTGAAAATGCATCAATGTTTAGGTTTTTTCCTATTTGAGATTTATCATTTATAAGACTATATTTACTTATCATCTTTAGCTATTTTTGCCATTAATTCTGCCTCCATAACAACTTTATTATTAACGTATGCTTTTCCTTGCATATGACATATACCTCTTCTAATTGGAGATAAAAGATTTAGTTCAAAAATTAAGATGTCCGAAGGTACAACTTTTTGTTTGAATTTAACATTGTCAATTTTCATAAAATATGTTAGGTAATTTTCTGGATCTTGCACAGTATTTAAAGCAAGTATTCCACCAGTTTGAGCCATAGCTTCTATTTGTAATACACCTGGCATAACTGGTTCACCTGGAAAGTGACCTCTAAAATAGTCTTCATCTTCTCTCACATACTTCACGCCAACAACATAGTTATCTTCTAATTCTCTAATTTCATCAATTAATAAGAATGGTTCTCGATGAGGAAGTATTTGTTTAATTTTTTCAATATCCATTAAAGGTTTTTTGTCTAAATTGTAATTTTGAATTCCTTTACGTTCTCTGTCCATATTTTTTTTTATTTCTTGTGTTAGTTTTATGTTTATTGAATGACCAGGTTTATAAGCAATAATTTTTCCAATGATTTTTTGTTGTAAAAGAGAAATATCACCAATAATATCTAATATTTTGTGCCTTACACATTCATCATCGAATGTAATTACTTCGCTGTTTATTAATCCTTTTGTAAGGATTTTTTGATTCATGTCAATACTTAAATCAATTATATCTTTTTTGTCCAAATTTTTTTCTAAGTAAACTAATGAATTTTTTAAATTCCCTCCTTTAATATTTTTTATTTCTTTTAAATTTGATTTGCTTTTCAAGACAAAAAAAGTTTTAGCCAAACCTATTTCTTTTTCAAAATCATCTGATTCTTTGAAATTATATATTTGTTTTTTTATAATCTCTGACTCATAATCTATAGTTGCAGTTATTTCAAATTTATCAGATGGGATACATTCAATAAAAGATCCGGTTTTAGAATCTGAAACTTTTATATAGTTTTTTATTTTATATTTTTTTCTGTATTTATTTTGCTTAATTATTCCTGCGCTTTTTAACATGTTAACAAATACAGCTGAACTTCCATCTAAAATTGGAAGCTCATCATTATCTAATTCAATCTCTAAATTATCAATTGATAAATGCCAACATGCTGCTAGAAAGTGTTCAGTGGTTCTTATTTCTATATTATTTTTTTTTAAACAAGTAGATCTTTGAGTTGAAAAAATATTTTCAACTGAAGCCTTAATTATTAAATCAGTATTTTTATCGGTTCTAATAAAATATATCCCTGAATCTACTTTTGCAGGTTTTATATTTAAAGTTACATTTTTACCATTGTGCAATCCTACTCCTTTTATTTGAATATTTTTTTTAATAGTTTGTTGAAACATAAATTCGCTTATTTGTTATTGCTTATGTTTTTAAAATGTATGTATGATTTTTGAAATTTATTTTTTTCAAATGCAATTGGGCCTTGGATAACTATACCTTTTTTAAAAAAACTTTTTGTAACTCCTGAATTTCCGGCGATTCTAATTTCATCAGCAATATTTACGTGATCTGCAATTGCAACTTTTCCACCAATTAAACAATTCTTACCAATTTTTACCGAACCAGCAATACCAGTACAACCTGCGATCATTGTATTTTCTCCTATTTCGGCATTATGACCTATTTGTACTAAATTATCTATTTTCACTTCTTTTTTTATTATTGTACTATCTGAATGAGTTTTTCCTCTATCAATACAACTGTTTGCTCCTATTTCTACATTTTCTTCAATTATCACATTTCCAAGATGAGGAATTTTAATATTTTTTAAATTTTTTTTAATAAACCCAAATCCATCAGCACCAATAACACTTCCAGCGTGAATAATGCAATTTGACTTAATAACAGTATTGTCATAAATCTTAACCCCTGAGTAAATAATAGTATTACTTCCAATTTTGACATTATTTCCAATATAGCAGTTTGGAAAGATTTGAACTGATTCGGCAGTTTCACTTTCATTTCCAATGTAAGAAAATGCACCAATGTAATTTTTTTTACCAATTTTAGCATTTTTTGAAATAAAAGAAGTTTTTTCTATACCAATATTAATTGATTTTTTGTCAAATAAATTTAATAGAACTGTGAAAGATTCTTTTGCGTTACTAACACTAATTATTGCTTTGAGTTCATTAGATTTATTTAAAATTTTGTCAATAGGTAAACTTAACTTTTTAATTAAACTTGATTGAATAATTAGAGCTGAAGCTTTAAACTCATTGGAGAAAATTAATTTTTCGAATCTGATGTTATTTAAAAAGCATATGGAATTATTAATGGTTTTTTCAATATTTGAAGATGAATTAATAATAGTATTTAATTCTCCATAACCAATTCCATTAATTTTATTACAAATTTCTTTAACTGAAAACCTCATAGTTGTTATAAATTATTTAAACTTGGATGATAACAAATAAAGTTCTTAATAATTGTGCTTTGGTTTTTATTAAACTTTAATTCTTTTTCTATTCCCTTTAGAACATAGTTATGATTTTTTTCTTTTAATATGTATATAGGGTTTTTATTTGGAGTATAAATTTTATGTTTGGTTCGAATTGGAAAGGCCAAATAATTTAAATCTGTTTTGTTAGTATGATGTATTTTTGATAATTTTTCCTTAATTCTTTTTAATATTATACTTACTTCATTGGATTCAACTTCTTTTATTTTATGTAATTTTCTTTCAATGATTTGTTTTGAAAGAGTTGATAATATAAAATCATCATTTTTTTGCCATTCTTTTATTGAAATCAAAATATCATAATCATCTAGTTGTGAAAAATAGTCTAAGTTTTTATTTAGATTATTCATATTAGTCATGTCAATACTGTCTTCCAAAAATTTTTTTAAATTATTTGTAGTGAATATTTTATGTTTTTTTTTTGTGAGATATTTAGCTCTTTTTAAGATGTTCATAAGAGTATGTTCTGCAGATAGAACAGTCTTGTGCATATAAACTTGTAAGTACATTAATTTTCTAGAAAGTAAAAATTTTTCGGCTGTATATAATCCTTTATAATCTATTACCAGTTGACCTTTATAAACGTTATACATGTCTATAATTCTGGTCGAGTTAACAATTCCTTCAGCAACACCAGAGTAAAAGCTGTCTCTATTTAGGTAATCTAGCCTATCAACATCAATTTGACTAGATATCAGTTGATGTAAATATTTTTTTTTATAATTATTTTGAAATATTTTAATTGCAAGTGAAAGTCTATTTTTAAATATTCTATTTAACTTATGCATATACTGAATAGAAATATTTTCGTGAGAAATATTTCTAACTAAGCTGTGTTCTAATGCGTGAGAGAATGGGCCATGTCCTATATCATGAAGGAGAATAGCAATTAATAAAGCTTCTTCTTCTTCTTCAGATATTTTAATATTTTTTCTTTTTAATACTCTAACAGCTTTTTGCATTAAATGCATTGCGCCAATAGCATGATGAAATCTAGTATGATGAGCTCCAGGGAAAACTAGATACGAAAGACCAAGTTGAGATATCCTTCTAAGTCTTTGAAAATATGGGTGTTCAATTATTTTATATATTAATTCACTTGGAATTGTAATAAAACCGTAAATAGGATCGTTTAATATTTTGTTTTTAGTCTTTTTCACTTATCAAAGAAAAGCATAAATTTATAACTTCAAAATTAGTTACAGAAATAAAATGGAAAATTTTAAAATATTATGGGTTGATGATGAAGTAGATTTACTTAGACCTCATGTACTTTTTTTAGAAGAAAGGGGTTTTGTTGTTTCATCTGTTACTAATGGTAGTGATGCGTTAGATATTTTAAAAGACAATCAGTTTGATATAATTTTTCTTGATGAAAACATGCCTGGATTAAGTGGTATAGAAACTTTATCTGAAATTAAAAAAGTAATAAATACTCCTGTAGTAATGATTACAAAAAGCGAGGAGGAATCTATTATGGAGGATGCAATTGGTGGAAAAATAACTGACTATTTGATTAAGCCAGTTAACCCAAATCAGATTTTATCATCCATTAAAAGAAATTTAGATGTTGACCGACTAATTAATAATAAAGTTCAAACTGATTACAGAAAGGATTACTCACTAATTTCTCAGTCAATCAATCAAGCTAATAATTTTCAAGATTGGTCTTCTGTATATAAGGATCTTATAAATTGGGAATTAGATTTAGATAAATTAAGTGAGGAATCAATTTCTGAGGTTCTATTAATGCAAAAAAAAGAAGCAAATACATCCTTTTTTAGATTTATAAAAAATAATTATAAATTATGGTTCAATGAAAATGAAAATAAAAGACCGTTTTTTTCCAATGAGCTGTTAGTTCAAAAAGTATTTCCTATAATTTCTAATAAACCATTATTTTTTATTTTAATCGATAATTTTAGATTAGATCAATGGATGTTAATAAAACCATTAGTTGAACAATTTTTTTCAATTCTTGAAGATTCTACTTTTTCTAGTATTTTACCTACATCAACTCAATATTCAAGAAACGCAATATTTTCTGGTCTTATGCCATCCCAAATAAAAAAATACTATCCTCAATACTGGGTTGATGATTTTGAAAAAGGAGGTAAAAATTTATATGAGGAAGAGTTAATCAAAGAACTTTTAATAAGAGAAAAAAAATCATATAAACTGACTTATAATAAAATTTTAAACTCTGATTCGGGAAAAAAATTAGTTGAAAGATCTGATGAACTTATGAAGAATGATTTAAATGTAATAATTTATAATTTTGTTGATTTTTTATCTCATGCTAGGACAGATGTTAAAATGATTAAAGAGTTAGCAGATAGTGAAAAATCTTACAGGGATTTAACTTTAACATGGTTTAAAAATTCACCGTTATTTGAATTACTTAAAATTTTATCAAATAAGAATGCAGATGTTATTATAACAACTGACCATGGAACTATTAACGTAAAAAATCCTTTAAAAATTGTTGGAGAAAGAGATATTTCAACAAACCTGAGGTATAAAAATGGCAGAAGAATGACTTTTGATACAAAAAATGTTTTTCATATTGAAAAACCATCTGAAGTTTATTTACCTCAAAATAACTTATCTTCTTCTTATGTTTTTGCTAGTGTTGATTATTTTTTTGCATATCCAAATAATTATAATCATTATGCAAATTATTATAAAAATACTTTTCAACATGGAGGGGTTTCTTTAGAAGAGATGATAATTCCTTTTGTACATTTAAATAAAAAAAATGAGTAAAGTAATCAATATTTGTTCACATGATGATTTAGTTAAAGTTTCTTCCTTCATTTTGTCAACCTACAAAAATAAAATAATTGCGATTTACGGTGATTTAGGTTCAGGAAAAACAACATTAATTAAAAACTTTTGCAATTACTTAAATGTACTTGATAATGTTTCTAGCCCAACTTTTCCAGTTATTAATGAATATTTAGATAATAAAGGAAATAAAATATTTCACTTTGATTTTTATAGAATCAATACAATTCAAGAAGCCTTAGATATTGGAACAGATTTATATTTAGACTCTGGATGCTATTGTTTTATAGAATGGCCAAAATTAATTTTACCTTTGCTAAATGATAACGTTTTATTTTTGAATTTAAAAATTCAAAATAACAAGCGTCAGTTAACAATATTATAAACACAATGGAAAAAGAATATTTATCATTTTCAGAATCTGGCTTCCACCTCCCACAAGAAGAAGTGTTAGAAAAAACTAATGATCAAAAAAAATTGTCAATAGGAATTCCCAAAGAAATTTTATTACAAGAAAAAAGAGTTTCTTTAGCTCCAGACTCTGTTGCATTATTAGTTAATCATGGTCACAATGTCATTATTGAACGTGGTGCAGGTATTTCATGTAGTTTTTTAGATTTAGAATACAGTGAGGCAGGTGCTCAAATTGTTAATGATGCCAGAGAGGTATTTGAGTCAGATATTATTTTAAAAGTATCTCCTCCAAATTTAGAGGAGCTTGATATGATGAAAAATGGTAAAACTTTGATTTCTTCTCTTCAATTAAAACTTCAAAAAAAAGAATACTTTCAAAAATTAATAAACAAAAAAACTACTGCTATTGCATTTGATTATATTAAAGATCAAGAAGGTATATTCCCTGTAGTAAGATCAATGAGTGAGATCGCAGGAAATGCATCTGTTCTTATAGCTGCAGAATGTTTAAGTAACTTTAACGGGGGAAAGGGTCTTCTTTTAGGTGGAATTGCTGGAGTTAGTACAACAAATATTTTAATCATAGGCGCAGGAACAGTAGGAGAGTTCGCTGCAAGGTCTGCAAAAGCTTTAGGTTGCTCTGTCAAAATATTTGATACATCCTTACACAAGCTTCGTAGAATTCAAGATAAATTAGGTGAAAGATTAGATACAAGTATGATTCATCCCAAGGCCTTACAAAAAGCTATAAGAAGAGCTGATGTAGTTATTGGTGCTATAAGAGTTAAAGATGAACGAACCCCTTGCGTAGTTTCAGAAGATATGGTAAAAATGATGAAACCATTGTCTGTTATTGTTGATGTAAGTATAGATAGGGGTGGGTGTTTTGAAACTTCAGAGCCGACAACTCATAATAATCCAACTTTTGAAAAGCATGGAGTAATTCATTATTGTGTTCCCAATATACCATCAAGAATGGCTAGAACTGCTTCGTTTGCTTTTAGTAACATATTTTCTTCTTTACTATTGAATATTGCAAATTTTGGAGGTGTTAAAAGTACTATAGTTCAAAATGAAAATATTTCACAAGGTGTTTATGTTATTAATGGAAATTTAACAAATAAAGTAATTGGAGAATGGTATAATTTACCATATAAAACTTTAAAGTAATAAAGTAAATGTCATTCAAATTCAGGTTGTTTTTTTTTATTTTCGGAACATTAATTGGTATTTTATTTATAAAATCAATTTTCCCAAAAGAAAAAATTTCAAATTTAAAGAAAGGTTATATTGGGTACTTTAAAGGTCATGACAAAGTAATCAACATGTTATCCTATAATCAAAACTTAAAAAAACAATTTGAGTCACATTTAAATCTAAATAAAACTGATAGTTTATTTTATGAAAATATAATTAGGAACTCAGATTTAAAAATTTTGTCTAGAAGGCCTTGTTTTAAATATTTATTAGTTCCCAATAATTCAACAGTAATCAGTCAAATTGTTTTAGAAAAATGTGATAAAAACATCAAATTGATTGAACTAAAAATTAAATAGATTTTCTTCTATTTATTTCCTTTTGAATTAGTTTTAATTCTCTTGAGGTTTGTCCTTTAACAGATGAATTTTCTTCTGCTCTTCTTATAAGATAAGGAATCATTTCTTTTATAGGTCCAAAAGGAACGTATTTTGACACATTATATCCACTTCTTGCCAAATTATAACTTATGTGGTCACTCATTCCAAGTAATTGAGAAAAATAGATTCTATCATCATTTTTTCTGATATTATTTTCTTCCATTAATTTTGTTAAATAAATACAACTTTCTTCATTGTGAGTTCCAACAAAAATTGAAATATCATTTATATTTTGAACGCAATATTTTAACGCATTATTAAAGTCTCTATCACAATCCTCTTTTGTTTCATGAATTGGTGAAATAGTTTTATTTATTTTTGCAAATTTTCTTTCTTTTTCCATGTACGCTCCTCTTACTAATTTAAGCCCAAGTTTATAATTTTCCTTTTTGGCTTGTAGATGAAGTTTTTTAATATAGTGTAGTCTATCTTTTCTATATAGTTGAATAGTGTTATAGATGATAACTTCATTTTTATTGAATTCTTTCATTAAAATCTCTGTTATTTTATCTATTCCATTTTGAATCCAGCTTTCCTCAGCGTCAATTAAAATTGGAGTATTATATTTTGCTGCTTTATAAAATAGAGTTTTTATTTTTTCTGTATTTTTTTTACACCATAAGTCAGTCACATATGATTCATTTATAAGTGTTATAACACCACTCATTTTAAAAACACAAAAAGGTATATTTATATTCTCTTTACTTTCTTCAATTGTATTTAAAATTTCATTAAATGATTTTATTTTTAATTCATCATTATTTTTTCCTTCAATGCAATAATCAAGTGTTGTTTTAATATTATATCTTGATAGTTCATCAATTAAGTTATGACATTCATCAATATTTTCTCCTCCACAAAATTGTTTAAAAAAAAGTTTTTTAATAATTGAGTTAATCGGAATTTTTAAGAAAATCGCTATGTTTAATAGAACTTTACCGATTTTAACAAGACTATTTCTTTTAAGTAATTTAAATAGTTTAATAGATTTTTTTAAATCACGATCAGTTTTAGATTGGAAAGATATTTCAGTGTTTTCAAACATAATTTAGTACAAATATATAAAACAAGATTAAAGCTCTTTTTTTGTTGAGCAATTTATATTTAGTTTTGTTTTAAACAATACTAAATTTTTGAAAAGTTCTGATATTTTATTCAATGAGGATTCAATTCCGAAGGCTCAATTATTTTTTAATGATTTTAAAAATCAAAAAATATTTATTCTTGTCGACACAAATACTAAAAGATATTGTTTAGATAAATTCCTGAGTTTTTTCCCCTCCCTAAACGACTTTATATTACTTGAGATTAAAGATGGAGAATTAACTAAATCAATTTCAACTATTTCTTATTTATCAAGTTTGTTAGTTAAATATAAAGCTGAAAATAAATCATTATTAATAAATTTAGGTGGAGGTGTTGTTTCTGATATTGGAGGATTTTTAGCATCAATTTATAACAGAGGAATTAATTATGTAAATATTCCTACAACTTTATTATCTCAAGTAGATGCTTCAATTGGTGGAAAAACAGGAGTAAATTTTAATGGAATTAAAAATAAATTAGGTTCTTTTTATAATCCTAAGTTTATATTAATTATCCCAGAGTTTCTGAAAACTTTAAGTAAATCTGAATTAATTTCTGGTTATGGTGAAATATTTAAATATTCTTTAATTGAGGATAAAGATTTATGGGAGTTTTTAAAAAATAATTATAAAAATAATCCTAGTTTAAATAATGAATTAGATAGCATAATTTATAAGTGTGCAAAAATTAAAAGTTATTTTGTAAATAAAGATCCTTTTGATATTAATGAGAGAAAAATTTTAAATTTTGGTCATACAATTGGTCACGCCATTGAGTCAGCTAATATAGACAATCCAAAATTTAATCATGGTATTTCTGTAATAATTGGTATAATATGTGAATCTTACATTACTAATAAATTATTTCACTTAACTGATGAAATGTTCATAGAGATTAATAAAACTTTACTTAATAATTTTTCTCTTCCCAAACTTAACAGTACAAATAAAATTTTGTCATACATATTAAGTGATAAGAAAAAAGAAAATGATGAAATTAAAATAACAAGTATATCTAAAATTGGAAAGCCTATTTACGATATTTGTATAAACGAAAAACAAGTTAAAGAATCTCTAAATTATTTTAATAGTATAAATGAATAGTTGTACTCTAAAATTTCATTCGTTTAAATCAAAAATCACATTGAATATTTGTGGTTCAAAAAGTATTTCTCAAAGAGCGCTAATCATAAATTCATTCATTACTAATGAAAAAATTAAAAATTTATCAAACTCAAGAGATACTTTAACATTAAATAAAATATTAAGTTCAAATGATGAATTAATTAATGTAAAGGAAGGTGGAACAACTTTGAGATTTTTATTATGTCTTTTGTCGACAAGACATAATGAATATTATGTAAAAGGAAATGTTTTATTAAAAAAGAGACCCATTAAAGATTTAATAGTTTTTTTAAAAAAACTAGGAGTTCATTTTAAATTTATTGAAAAAGACTTTAACATTCCTCTTATTATTAAAGGTGGGCAGCTTAAAACCAGACATTTAATTATTGACTCAAATAAAACAAGCCAGTTTGCATCAGGTATTGCCTTAATCGCACCATTTATTTCTGGGGGATTAAAATTAACAATTAAACATAGTTTAGTTTCAAAGCCATATTTTGATATGACGCTAAAAATGATGAGGGAATGTGGTATTAATATTTCAAATATTGGTAACTCAATAATAATTAAAGAGGGGAGGTATAAAAAACCATATTTAAATATTGAATCAGATTGGACATCTATTTCATACATATATGAAATAGTTTCTTTTTCAAAAAATACAACTATTACTTGTTCTAAATTTCATCAAGAAAGTTTACAAGGAGACTCAAATTTGATTTTGTTTTTCAGTTTATTGGGGGTTGAAACTACATTTAAAAAAAAAGAAGTTTTAATTACAAAAGTCAGTTCATTTATTAAGCCAAAACTAATTGAGTGGGATATATGCAATAATCCTGATTTATTTTTGACATACGTAGTAACATGTTTAGGTCTTGGAATAAATTTAAAATTAACAGGTATTAATTCTCTTAATTACAAGGAGTCAAACAGGTTACAAGTAATTAAAAAAGAACTTTTGAAATTTAATGCAAGTGTAAAAATAAAGGATAATATATTTTTTTTAGATACTTCGGGAGTTGATTTAAAATTTTCTTCTATAACAACTTACTTTGATCACAGAGTTGCTTTAGCATTTTCCCCATTGGTTATATTAACTAAAAAAATAGAAATAGATAATTATGATGTGGTGTCAAAATCTTATCCACAGTTTTGGAGTGATTTAAAAAAAATAGGAATAAAAATTATTACAAATAACAAATCTTTATAGATTTGCAAAAAATAAAGTTTATGGTTCAATTCACAGATTTATTAACTATTACATTAACTCTTTTTGCTGTAATTGATATATTAGGTAATATTCCTTTACTAATTAGTTTAAAGCAAAAAACAGGTCAAATAAACGCAATAAGGGTCACTTGGATTTCTACTTTAATTATGTTAATCTTTTTATTTACAGGAGAAGGAATATTAAAATTAATTGGAATAGATTTAAAATCTTTCTCTATAGCAGGAGCAATAGTTATTTTTTTAATTGCAATAGAAATGATCTTGAACATAGAACTTTTTAAGCCTGTAAAACAAGCCAAAAAAGTAAGTGACGTTGTTCCTATTGCTTTTCCTTTAATTGCTGGTGCAGGTACTTTGACAACATTGTTGTCTTTAAAATCCATTGAAGCCTATAGTTTTATAGAAATTTTTTTAGGTATAATCATAAATGTTGTATTTATTTATATTGTATTGAAAATGTTAATTCCTATTGAAAAATTGTTAGGCCCTGTAGGAATAGAGATACTGAGAAGAGTTTTTGGGATTCTTCTTTTAGCAATCGCAATTAAATTAAGTGGAATTTAGATTTTTATGAAACTCTGAATTTGAATTTTTCTTTTTCTAAATCTTGATTAGCCTTAACGATTTTGTTTTTCAATTCTTTTTTATACCCGACAGTTTTTGAAAAAATTTCTCTATCATTTGTTGCTAGCATTTGTGCAGCTAGTATTCCAGCATTTAACGCTCCGTTAATAGCAACAGTTGCAACAGGTATTCCAGGGGGCATCTGAACAATTGCAAGTAAAGAATCCAAACCATCTAAAGAAGCTTTTATAGGAACTCCAATAACTGGGACAGGAGTCATTGCGGCAATAACACCAGGTAAATGAGCAGCCATACCTGCTCCAGCAATAATAACTTTAATTCCGTTTTCTACTGAATTTTTAGCAAATTTTTCAACTTCTTCAGGGGTTCTATGTGCAGATAAAGCATTGACTTCAAATGGAATCTCCATTGATTCAAAAAAATCGGCTGCTTTTTTCATTACCGGCCAATCTGATGTGCTACCCATTATAATACTAACTATTGCTTTCATATTTGTATTGATTATATAATTTAGAAAGTAAAAATAAACTTTTAAGTGAATAAAATATATTATCACAATAAATTATTTTATTTTTTTTAATTATTAACTTGTGTCAAATTATATTATAGCTATGTTAAATATTTTAATTTTCGGCCCTCCGGGTTGTGGTAAAGGAACTCAATCAGAATTTTTGGTTAGTAAATATAATTTAAAACACTTATCAACAGGTGATATTTTTAGATATAACATTAAAAATGAAACAAATTTAGGTTTAGAGGCAAAATCTTTTATCGAAAAGGGCCAATTAGTACCAGACTCTGTTACTATTGGTATGCTTAATAAAGAAATGAGGAGTATTAATAATTTGAATGGTTTTCTTTTTGACGGTTTTCCAAGAACAATAAAACAAGCACAATCTCTTGATCAATTACTTTTAAAGTTAAATCAAGAAATTTCTCTAATGATATGTATTGAAGTACCAGAATCTGAACTAATAAAAAGGCTTTTGATAAGGGGAGAGAGTAGTGATAGAAAAGATGACCAGAACAAAGAAATAATTACTAATAGAATTGAAATTTATAAGGAACAAACAGAGATACTTAAAGATTATTATTTAGCTCAAAATAAATTCTATAGTGTTGATGGAACTTCATCAATTCAAGAAGTTAAGGAAAAAATATTTTCTTTAATTGATTCTTATAATTTAAAGAATTAGTTAATAAACATGCTAAGTTCAAAAAGTAATTTTGTCGATTATGTAAAAATATTTTGTAAATCTGGGAATGGTGGAAATGGTTCAGCTCACTTAAGAAGAGATAAAATCACTGCCAAAGGAGGTCCCGATGGGGGAGATGGAGGAAGAGGGGGGCATATTATAGTCAGAGCAAATAGAAACAAATGGACCCTACTTCATTTGAAGTACACAAAACATATTATTTCAGAACACGGTTCAGGAGGAGGGAAAAGTTTAAGTACTGGAGCACAAGGAAAAGATATATATGTTGATGTTCCTTTAGGAACAGTCATAAAAAATATTGATAACAATAAAATTTTATTTGAACTTGAAAACGATAAACAAGAATTTGTTCTTTTAAGCGGAGGTAGAGGAGGAAAAGGAAATGCGTTTTTTAAAACCCCAACTAGGCAAACTCCAAGATTTTCACAAAATGGTCAATCAGGTAAAGAAGGTTATTTTTCCTTTGAATTAAAAGTATTAGCAGATGTAGGTTTAGTAGGATTTCCAAATGCAGGTAAGTCAACTCTTCTCTCTGTTTTAACTTCTGCTAAGCCAAAAATAGCAGATTATGAATTTACTACTTTAGTTCCAAATTTAGGAATTGTAAATTATAGAGACGAAAACTCTTTTATTATGGCTGATATTCCTGGTATAATTGAAGGAGCAAGTAGTGGAAAAGGATTAGGTTATAGATTTCTTAGGCATATTGAAAGAAATTCATGTTTATTATTTATGGTTCCTATAAATGAAAAAAACATATTAAAGAAGTATAAGATTCTTTTAAATGAACTAAAAAGCTACGATGAAAATATGCTTATTAAGAAAAGGATTTTGGTAATTTCTAAATGTGACATAGGAAATCAAAGACTCATAAAAAAAATCTCTAATGAAATAGGAGATAAAATATCATTTATTTTTATTTCTTCTATTTCTAATTTTGGATTAGTTGAATTAAAAGATAAAATTTGGTCCTTATTAAATCCTAGCCATGATTGATAGTCTAATTCAATTTGACAAAAATTTATTTTTATTTCTTAATAAAAATAATTCTCTTTTTGATGATTTTTTTGTTTTTATAACAAATCATAAAACAATGGCATTATTAACAGTTCCCACTGTTTTTATACTTGCTTTTATATTTCAAAAACAAAAATTTAAACTTATTATTTTATGCGTCTTGTTAACTTTTTTAATAACTGATTTAATTCATTATCATGTTTTTAAAGAATTTTTCCAAAGACTAAGACCATGTTGGGATCCGCAAATTTCTGAATTATGTAGAATTTTAGTTGATAAAGGTGGTAAGTATGGTTTTGTTTCAGGTCACGCCTCTAGTACATCTGCAATTGTAAGTATTTTGTTTTTTACTATACCAAACTTAAAAATTTGGATCAAAGATATTTTAATTATTTGGGTTACTTTAATTTGCTATAGCAGAATATACGTAGGTAAACATTTTCCTTTAGATGTTATTTTTGGTGTTTTATTAGGTTATTTAATTGCTCTTTTCGTTTACAAAGTTTATTTTTTCCTTTTTAAAAAATATGTGATTATTGAGAGTAAAACAGCAATTAAAACATCTAATAGTGGAGTGGCATGAGGGTATCCAAAATTCCACAAGACAATTAAGGTAAACCAAAAAAAGTATATTTTATCCACTTTATTTTAATTTACAAATCATTAATCCGTCTCTTATGGGTAATAATATATTTTCAACTCTCGTATCTTCTTTAATTTTTTTATTTAGTTTATTGATTTCTAAAGTCTCTTTATCATTATCCATTATTTTTTCTATAACTTTTCCACTCCATAGTACGTTATCAATTAAAATATGACCTCCTTTATTTAATTTTTTTATACATAAATCATAATATAAGCAGTAGTTTTTTTTATCTGCATCAATGAAAATTAAATCAAATTTCGATTTAATTTTTGGTATAATATTTTTTGCATCACCATAATGAATATGTATTTTATCCTGTAGTTTACTATCAATAAAATATTTTGATGCAAAATCAATTATTTCTTCATTTTTCTCAATGGTATGTAGCTCTCCCCCCTCAGTCAACTCATTGGCTAGGCAGATAGTTGAATATCCTGTAAACATTCCTATTTCTAAAATTTTTTTTGGTTTTTTAAAACTTGCAATTAATTTTAAAAGTAAACCCATGTAGTGACCACTCATCATTCTTGGCATTAAAATTTTATGATTTGTTTCTCTAGATAAATTTTTTAGAATTGAAGATTCTTCACTACTATATTTTAGACAATATTTTTCAATTTCAGAATTTATAAAATTCATATTTCTGTTTTTTCATTATAATTTACTAAAATGATTACTTTTGTTTAAATTTTAAAATTGTTATATGAAAAAACTCACTTTTATTTTTATTTCGATTCTTTTTTTAAATATTCATTCTGCTAATTCTCAAGGTTTTTTTAAAAAGAAAAAAAACAATAAAAATAAAGTAGAGTTAAAAGAATCTAAATCTGAAAACTCAATTGCTAAGAAAACAAAAGATTGTATTAAATATGATGGTCTTTTTTGTATTTATCAGTCAAAAAAAGATGGAAAGTCATTCATTGAAATTGATAAAAATCAGATAAATGATGAATTTATTTACTTTAGTTACGTTGAAGATGGAGTTGTCGACTCATGGAACTTTAGGGGAGGATTTAGAGGATCAAAAATAATTAAGATTAAGAAATATTTTAATAAAATTGATTTTATTGTTGAAAACACTAAATACTACTTTGATCCATCAAGCCCTTTGAGTAAATCATCAAAAGCAAATATTAATGACCCATTAGTTATTTCTGAGGAAATAATTGCTTCAAATGATGATAGTACTAGATTTTTAATTAATGCTGATAAATTATTTTTAACTGAATCATTTCAGCAAGTAAAGTCATCTTACCCTTCATGGTATAAAGGTTTCAAACTGGGATCGTTAAGTAAAGATAAAACCAGGTACAGTGAAATAAATAATTATCCAGAGAATACTGATGTTATTGTTGATTATGTTTATGAAAATAAATATCCTTCAAAAAGAGGAAGTTCAGCAGTAACTGATTCAAGAGTTGTTACAATCAAAATCCAACATAGTTTAATTAAAGTTCCTGATAATAATTATGTACCAAGATACGATGATCCTAGAATTGGGTATTTTCATACCCAGACAAATGATATGACTAGTATTGATCAAATAAATTATAAAGACATGATACATAGATGGAATCTTGTAAAAAAAGATCCTTCAAAAAAAATATCAGAACCCATTAAACCAATAACTTGGTGGATTGAAAACACAACACCGTATGAATTTAGAGACATAATTAAAGAAGGAGTTGAATCTTGGAATCTAGCCTTTGAGTTTGCAGGTTTTAAGAATGCGATTGAAGTTAAAGTTCAACCTGATTCAGCTGATTGGGATGCCGGAGATATTAGATATAATGTTTTAAGATGGACTTCATCTCCAAACCCTCCGTTTGGTGGGTATGGTCCCTCATTTGTAAACCCCAGAACTGGAGAAATTTTAGGTGCTGATATAATGCTAGAATGGGTTTATATTACAAATCGTATTAAGTATGACTTTCTTTTTGACGATAACCAAACAAATTATTTATATGATGAGCATTATTGTTCTGCATCTCAAGAATTTCAAAAACAAACAGTCTTTGGTTCAAATTGTGTCGATTTATTAAATCTTGGTGATGAAATGAAAAAAGAAATGGTAAAACAATCTTTATATAGATTAGTTTTACATGAGGTAGGACATACCTTAGGTTTAAATCATAATTTTAAAGGAAGTACTCTATTATCAAATAAAGAGATTAAAAATAAAGAAATTGTTGAGTCCAAGGGTTTATGTTCCTCTGTAATGGAATATCCTGCAATAAATATTTCTGTAGACTCAAAAAACCAAAGTCTTTTTTATGATATAAAGCCAGGACCGTATGATAATTGGGCTATTGAATTTGGTTATAAATCATTCCAAAACAATGAAAAAGAAGGGCTGGAAAAGATATTATCTAGATCAATACTTCCAGAACATTCTTTTGCCAATGATGCAGACGACATGAGATCACCAGGAAAAGGGATTGATCCTAATGCCATGATAAATGATTTGACAAGTGATCCAATTGAACATTCTATAGAAAGAATGGAACTTATTAATTCTCTTTTGCCAAAATTAAAAGAAAAGTATAGCAATGATGGAGAAACATACGAAGGTTTAAAACGAGCTTATTATTCTCTAACAAGTAACTATTTTACATGTTTAGATATTATTTCAAGACAAATAGGTGGTGTTTACGTAGATAGGTCGTTTATCGGTCAAAAAAATAATAATAAACCATTTTCTGCTGTCCCGCTTGCAATACAAAAAAAATCAATTGAGGCTTTATCAAAATATGCTTTTAGTAATGAGAAATTAATGGCATTTGATGAAGTTTACCCATTTTTACAATCACAAAGAAGAGGTTTTAATTTTAAATCTACAGGTGAAGACCCTAAACTTCTTTCACTTGTTTTGTACGGTCAAAAAAAAGTATTGACTCATTTATTACATCCAAATGTTTTAAAAAGAATTAGTAATAGTAGTTTTTATGGAAACGAGTACGAATTAAATAATTTTCTTCAAGATTTGACAAATGCGATTTTTTTATCTGATATAAATAAATCTGTCAGCTTGATAAGAATGAATTTACAAGTTGAGTATGTATCTACTTTAATTTCAATTTTAAAAAAGTCTAGCTACGATAATCTTACTAAATCTACTGTTTTTAATAACTTAGTTTGGTTAGAGAATAATTTAGGGCTCAGATATGGTAATCAAAAGACAAAAGACCATAGAAGGTACTTACTTTATTTAATAGAGCAAATTTATAATATTTAGTGATGAGATTATTTTTTATTTTTTTTATTTGTTTTCAAATAATTTACTCTCAAGATTATTCTCCAAAAAAATATTATAATCCTGAAAATAAAATTGAAACTAAAACTCGTGACGTTAGTAAATTAAAGGATTTATTCAACTCTGTTTTATTAAAAAGAAGTAAAAAAAAAGAGGACTGTAATTGCCCAGATGATAAATCAAAATCAAATGGAAGAACTAATAAGTTTAATCTAACAAATTCCATCAATAGATCTTTTTCAAATTTAATTAGGTGTAAAAAGCAGTACGGAAATTTAGCCATGCATATTAATTTTTCTGAGTATTATTATAGTGTTACAGGTATTTATGATTATGATTCTTGGCAATTATCAGATCTCAATATTGGAATGCAGTATTTTACTGAAAATGTTTCATTTGATGTGTGGTTATCGGCACCAGTTTTTAATGATGATGTTCAATTGTATGGATTAAGGAGCGGGGTGAGTTTATTTCCTTTAGGAAACAGAGGGGTTATGAGACCATACCTTGGAGCTTCTTTGGGATTCGAGGTAAAATATTCTTATGAATATATATTTCAAAATAATATTTTTTTAGATAATTGGTATTCTGAATATTACTTACTTGGAAGGTTACATGCTGGGTTGCAATATATGTTTAGGTGTCGCCTTATTTATAAATTTGATATTTCATACAGTGCAGGATCATATATTGACAGAGATTCAAATCAATTTCCTCACTACAGACCATGGGTTATCTTTCAATCAATTGGATTGAGATTTTAAATATTAAATCTATATTTTCTATTGCTAATTAAATCTGATGAAATTTTTCTTCTGATTTCTTTAATGTTGTAGTCTGGTTTTTTTGTTAGGCGATTAAGTCCTTTAAGTAGTATTTTCTTTTCAATTGATGAAGATGGAAGTGCTTGAATTATTTCAAATCCTGAATTCGAACAAGTTTCCAAGGTTTTTAAAATATAATTTTTAGTCATTAAAATCTGAATTTCACAGTTATTTTCTCCGTTCTTTAATGCTAATTTTTCTGATCTTAATAAACAAGATTCAGACATGTATAAATCAATGATCATATTAGCTAAGTTTATCATTATTTCTTGTTCGTTTTCAAGTTCTTTTTTATAAACTTGACTACACTTTCCAAGAAGAATTAATATTAATTTTTTTACATTCTTTAGAATAACTTTTTCCTTTCCTAAAACTCCACTGATTTTTTCTTTTTTAAAAAATGAAAAAATACTTGTCAATTCTTTTCCTGCTTTTTTTGCTTGAGAAAATAAATCAATTTCTTTTTTAAGAGCCTTTCTTATTAACATACCAACTATAAGCATTCTGTTGATCTCGTTAGTTCCTTCGTAGATTCTCGATATTCTTGCGTCTCTGTAAGCAGGTTCTACTATTGACTCTGCAGAAAAGCCCATTCCTCCAAAAATTTGTATTGCCTCGTCTGAAACATCTCTAATAACCTCCGATCCATGTACTTTAATAATAGAACACTCAACAGAGTATTCAATTATTCCATCTTTTTTTGATTCGAAAACTCCAACGCCATTTTTTTCTAATCTTTTTGTATTTTCTTCGATATTAAATCCTGCTCTGTATAATCCAGACATTGTAGTATAAATAGATGAAGCCATAATTGCAAGTTTCTCTTGGATTGCTCCAAAATTAGAAATAGACTTACCAAATTGTTTTCTTTCAATTGAATAAGATATACATTCATTTATAACTTTGATAGCAGCTGAACCTGTTGCTGCACCTAATTTTATTCTTCCTGCGTTAAGGGAATTTAAAGCAATTTTAAAACCTTCTCCTCTTTTTCCTAGCATCTGTTCTTTTGGGACCAAAGTTTTTTCATAGAACACTTGTCTTGTTGATGATGCTCTAAGTCCAAGCTTATTTTCTTCTTCTCCTAAATTGATTCCATTAGATTTAGATTTTTCTAAAACAAAGCCAGTTATATTTTTGTCATTTTCAATCCTACCAAATAGAATAAAAACCTCAGCGAATCCAGCATTACTAATCCAAATTTTTTGACCAGTAATTTCATAACTATTTCCATCACTTGTTAAAGTTGCTGTTGTTTTTCCTGAATTTGCATCAGATCCAGCATTTGGTTCCGTTAAATTGTAACATGACATCCATTCTCCTGAGCAAATTTTAGGTAAAAATTTTTCTTTTATCTCATTACTTCCATAAAAAAGAATAGGAAGTGTTCCGATTCCAGTATGTGCTCCGTATGCTGTTGCAATTGAGCCAGAATAGCTACTAATTTCTCCACAAATTAGCATTGAAATATTTAAACCCATTCCAAGCCCCCCATATTTTTCAGGAACAGTAATACCTAGCAAACCCATTTCACCTATTTTTCTCATCAAATCTTCAGTGAGTTTGTAATTTTTCTTTTCAAATTCAAAAATATTAGGTTTTATTTCTTTTTCATTAAACTCCCTTGTTGCTTCGAGCATCATCTTAGCTTCCTCACTGAATTCTTCTACTATAAATATTTCATCAGGATTTGTTTCAGAGATTAAAAAACCACCACCTTTTAAATTTGTTTTCATATAATTAATTTAGTAATTCAAAAATTCCAGCAGCACCTTGCCCAGTACCAACACACATTGTTACCATCCCTATTTTTTGTTTTCGTCTTCTTAATTCGTTAATTAATTGAACAGTTAGTTTTGCTCCAGTGCAACCAAGAGGATGACCTAGAGCAATTGCTCCACCATTTACATTAATGATATTTGGATTTAAATTAGCCTCTCTTATTACCGCTAAAGATTGACAAGCAAACGCTTCGTTAAGTTCAATTAAATCTAAATCATTAATTGATAGGTTAGCTTGATTTAAGGCTTTAGGAATTGCTTCCACTGGTCCAATTCCCATATGTTTTGGCTCAACTCCACAGACAGCATAAGAGAGCATTTTAGCGATAGGTTGAATATTTAATTTTTCTACCATTTTTTTTGACATCAACGTAACAAATGCTGCTCCGTCTGAAGTTTGTGATGAATTTCCAGCTGTAACTGTTCCATTTTTAGAAAACACAGGCTTTAGTTTAGATAGTTTTTCAATGGTTGTGTCTTTTCTTGGTCCCTCATCTTCATTAATTGAAAAAACTTTTGTTTTTTTATTTTCGTTTTCATCTAAATAAGTTTCATGAATATCGTATTCAATAATATCTTGATTAAACAAACCATTTTCTATGGCGTTTACAGCTTTCATGTTTGATTGAAAAGCAAAAGCATCCTGGTCTTCTCTACTTATTTTATATTTTTTTACAATTGCTTCAGCAGTTGTACCCATTCCCCAATACCAGTCTGGATTTTTTTTTGCTACATTATAATTAGGTACTATTCTCCAACCCCCAAATGGAATAGGAGACATTGTCTCAACTCCACCTGCTATAATACAATCAGCCATTCCTGCGTGAATTTTACTCGCTGCAATTGAAATAGTTTCAAGACCAGATGAACAAAATCTGTTAACCGTCATACCAGGAACCTTAACCGTATTTAAACCAATAAGAGAAATAAGTCTCCCAATGTTTAATCCTTGTTCCGCTTCTGGTGTTGCATTCCCAACAATTACATCATCTATTGATTCTTTATCAAGATTGGGTATTTTTTTTAACATTTTACTAATTAATTGCCCGGCTAAATCATCAGGTCTTGTAAATTTTAGAGAACCCCTTTTAGATTTCCCTACAGCTGTTCTGTATGCTTGTACTATATAAACTTCCATTTTTAATTTCTTAATGGTTTTCCATTTTCTAACATATACTTGATTCTTTCCAGGGTTTTAGCTTCTCCACACAATGATAAAAAAGCCTCTCTTTCAAGATCTAATAAATATTGTTCAGATACATAAGTTGGTGATGATAAATTCCCCCCACACAAAACATGTGCTAATTTCTTAGACATTAACTTTTCGTGATCTGTTATATAGCCTCCCTCTTTAAAGCTATCTGCTCCTACTAAAAACATTCCCAAAGCTTGATTACCTAAAACTTTAATATCTTTTCTTTTTATAGGTTTTGTGTATCCCTGATTATCAATTATCATAACTTTTTCTTTAGCATCTTGTATTAATTTATCAGAGTTAATACTAATGCTATCGTATCCTTTTCTTAAATAACCTAATTCAAATGCTTCTTGCCCTGAAGTACTTACTTTAGCTTGTCCAATATTAAGAAAATATTCCTTTAGTCTTGGCAATTCAATATCTCCATCGTAAAAAGCGTCAGAGGCCCTAAGTGCCATTTCTTTAGTTCCACCTCCACCTGGAATTAGACCAACTCCTAATTCTACAAGTCCCATATAAGTTTCAGCAGCGCATTGGACTGCATCTGCATGTAATGTGAACTCACAACCACCTCCAAAAGTAAAACCATGAGGGGCAACTACTATTGGAATACTAGAATATCTGATTAACATAGATGTATCCTGAAATGTTTTAATTGCAAGATTTAATTTATCATATTCTTGTTCGACAGCTAAAGTAAAAATCATACTAATATCAGCACCTGCAGAAAAATGACTACCTTGATTTCCAATTACAATTCCACGAAATTCTTTTTCAGCAATCTCAATTCCTTTCCTAACACCAATAATTACGTCTTCACCAATACTATTCATTTTTGTATGAAATTCGATATTCATAACATTATCTCCAATATCTAAAATGGAAACTCCATCATTTTTCCAAATCAAGGAGTTAGAACGAATATTATTTAAATTAATAAATTTATTTAAAGTTGGAATTTTTTTATGATTTTCGTCTGAGACATCAAAATAATTTTTTTCTCCTTTGCTAATTGAGTAAAGAGTAGCGTTTTTATCGATTTTTTCTAACCATTTTGGAATTTTTAATTCTTCCTGTTTGATCAAATCAATTCCTTTTTGAATACCAATTGCATCCCAAATTTCAAACGGACCCAATTCCCATCCAAAACCAGCACACATTGCAGCGTCTATTTTGTATATTTCATCGCTAATTTCAGGGATTCTATTAGAAACATAAGAGAACATAATAGCAAACATTTTTTTATAAAATAAAGATGCTTTATCATTCTCATTGATTAATATTTTTAATCTATCTTTTAATTTGCTAATTTTTTTTGCTTTACTTATTAATTCAAATCTAACTTTTTTCTTTTTTGTATATTTGAAGGTCTTTAAATCAAGAGATAAAATTAGTCTTTTGCCGTTTTCGTCTCTGCTTTTTTTGTAAAAACCTTGTTTAGTTTTATCTCCCAGCCATTGTTCTTTTAGCATTTTATTGATAAAGTCAGGAAGTTTAAAAATATGTCTATTTTCATCACTAGGACAGTTTTCATAAACTCCTTTGGCAACATTATTCAGTGTATCAAGTCCAACAAGGTCACAAGTTCTAAATGTTGCGGATTTTGGTCTACCAATAATTGGTCCGGTAAGAGAATCAACTTCCTCAATTGAAAGCTCTAGATCTTCAATTATTTTGAAAAGAGATGCTATACCAGCAATTCCAATTCTGTTAGCAATAAATGCAGGTGTGTCTTTACAGAGAACTGTAGTTTTTCCTAAGAATTTTTCTCCATAAGACAATAAAAAATTTATTAAATCTTTTTTAGTTTTATTTGATGGAATAATTTCAAGAAGCTTCAAGTATCTAGGAGGATTAAAAAAATGAGTACCACAAAAATTGCTACAAAAATTTTCACTTCGTTTCTCAATCATTTGATTAATTGGGATTCCTGATGTGTTTGAACTAATAATAGAGTTATGTTTTCTATACTTGTCTATTGACTCAAATAATTCTTTTTTAATTTGAAGATTTTCAACTATTACCTCAATAATCCAATCAGCATCACTTATTTTTTCTAAATCATCAACTAAATTTCCTGTTTGAATTCTATTTATAAATTTTTTAGAGTAAATAGGTGATGGTTTTGATTTTAAAGTATTCTGAAGTGAATCATTAACAATCTTGTTTCTAAAATTTTTATTATTTTCATCCAGTTTTACATTTTTATTTATAATATCAAGTAGTAAAACTTCTACTCCAATATTAGCAAAATGACAAGCAATTCTGGAGCCCATTATTCCAGATCCGATAATAGCTACTTTATTAATTTTATACATTTTTTTCAAAAATTTTCAAATATAAATCCGAGTATTTCTCTAAGATATTTCTTCTTTTTAATTTTAATGTTGCTGTGAGTTCTCCACCCTCTGGAGACCATGCTTTTCCTAATAAAACAAATTTCTTTATTTTTTCATACTGACTAAAGTGATCATTATATTTTTTAACTTCTTTGTCAAATATTTCTAGAATTTTTGGGTTTCTGATAATCTCTTCACAACTAGTAAATATAATTTCATTATCATTACACCAATCTTTTAGGTATTGAAAGTCAGGAACTATAAATGCTGCAGGATGTTTTTCATTTTCTCCTAAAACCATAAGTTGCTCTATGAAAATAGATTGTTTGAATTTATTTTCCATAACTTGAGGAGCAATGTACTTCCCCCCTGATGTTTTAAATATTTCTTTTTTCCTATCAGTTATTTTTAAATATTTTCCATCAATTAATGTTCCAATATCACCCGTGTGAAACCAGCCATCATTATCAATTACTTTTTTTGTTTCATCAGGCTTATTATAATATCCCAGCATTACATTTGCCCCTTTTACTAGTATTTCACCCTCTCCAACTCTCATTCCATCTTCATGATTAATCTTAACTTTAACGCCTTGTATAATTGGTCCCACTGTTCCGTAACAAGCATCTTTTGAATTTGCAAAATTGACTGATACAACTGGAGATGTTTCAGTTAATCCATAGCCTTCACTAACAGGCATTTTTGCTGCTGTAAAAATTCTTGCTAGTCTTTCTTGTAAAGCTGCAGAACCGGAAATAATCATTCTTATTCTTCCTCCAACCGCTTCTCTCCACTTATTGAAAATTAATTTATTTGCAATTTTTAACTGAATTTCATACCAAATTCCATTTTTTCCATTGTATTCATGTTTAAGTCCAAGGTTAACAGCCCAGAAAAATAATTTTCTTTTTATTCCATTTAAAGATTCTCCTTTAGTCATGATTTTGTCATATACTTTTTCCAGTAATCTAGGAACAGTTGGCATTAATGTAGGCCTGATCAATTTTAAGTCATCTCCAATAGTTTCAATACTTCCATAATAAATTGAAACACCTTTAAACATATAAAAATATTCTACCATTCTTTCAAATACATGAGATAAAGGAAGAAAACTTACAGCCCTATCATTAGAGTTCCAATCAAGAGCATCTTTTAATGCAGATATTTGGCTAATTATGTTAGAGTGAGTAATCATAACTCCTTTAGGATTTCCAGTAGTACCAGAGGTGTAAATTAATGTAAACAAATCATCATCAGATATTGAATTTTGAATAGTATTCATTTTTTCAGCCTGAGGATTTGTTATACCTAATTCAACTAATTCCTTCCAGTTTTTAACGTTAACTAAATCATCAAAAGAAAAAATAAATTTTAAAGTAGGAATTTCATTTTCAAGACCATCAATTTTTTTAAATATTTCTTCATTTTCTACAAAAATTAGTTTTGCTTCAGAGTCATTAATTATATACTTGTAATCTGATCTGGTTGAATTTGGATACAAGGGGGTGTTTATTGCTCCAATTTTATTAATTCCCATATCACATAAACTCCATTCGGTTCTGTTACTAGAAATAATACATACTTTATCACCTTTTGTAATTCCTAGATTTAATAAGCCGCTACCAATAGCATCAGAAGTTTGAATATATTCACTACAACTGTATTTTTTCCATTTACCATTTTTTCTTCCTGCAATCATATCTTCTTTATCAAATAAATTTGCATACCTTCTGTCAAGATTAAATATTTTTAAATCTTCCATTTAAAATAAATTTTGGGTTATGTTTACAATTTAAGAAAATAAAAATTTAAAAGTTAAATTTTTATTTCTATATTCATTTTTTATGTTAATCAATTTCTCAAATATAAATGGAAAAATATACGCCAAAAAATGCTGATTTAGGAGATGCTGTTGAAATGGGTCTTTTGTCTGAAGAATATGATCAAATTTGTAATATTTTAGATAGAAAACCTAATTATACAGAGTTATGTATTTTTTCAGTGATGTGGTCTGAACACTGTTCTTATAAAAACTCTATACTTTGGTTAAAGAAATTACCCAAAAAAGGTTCAAAAATTTTAATTGAAGCAGGGGAAGAAAACGCTGGTTTAGTTGATATAGGAGATGGATTAGCATGTGTTTTTAAAATAGAATCACATAATCACCCATCTGCCTTAGAGCCCTATCAAGGAGCGGCAACTGGCGTTGGGGGAATTAACAGAGATATATTTACAATGGGAGCTAGACCAATTGCTCAATTAAATTCTTTAAGATTTGGTGATATTAATTTACCTCATACTAAATGGTTAATGAAAGGTGTTGTTAAAGGTATTGGTGATTATGGAAATTCATTTGGAATACCAATTGTTGGTGGTGAAGTTTATTTTGATAAGAGTTATAACACTAACCCTTTAGTTAATGCATTTTCTGCTGGGGTAGTAAATACTAAAAATGTCATTTCTGCTACAGCTTCAGGAAAAGGTAACCCTGTTTTTATTGTTGGTTCTTCCACTGGAAAAGATGGTATTAATGGAGCTGCTTTTGCTTCAAAAGATTTAACCGAAGATTCTGCTGATGATATTCCCTCAGTACAGGTTGGAGATCCATTTCAAGAAAAGTTATTATTAGAAGCAACGATGGAATTAAGTATGACAGACGCTATAATAGGGATGCAGGATATGGGAGCAGCTGGAATTATTTGTTCAACTTCAGAAATGAGCTCCTCAGGAGGATGTGGAATGAAAATTAATTTGGATAAAATTCCAACTAGACAAAAGAATATGAAACCATTTGAAATTCTTTTATCTGAATCGCAGGAAAGAATGTTAGTGGTTGTTAAAAAAGGTAAAGAAAAAATAGTGAAAAATATATTTAAAAAATGGGACTTAAATTGTGAAAAAGTTGGTGTTGTAACTGATGGAACTGATTTAATATTTTCTTTCAATAATAAGATTGTTGCTAATGTTCCGGCAGAGGCTTTGGTTTTGGGTGGAGGGGCTCCAGTTTATAAAAGAGATTATAAAGAACCTTCTTATTACAACGAGTTAAAGAAGTTTGATATAAATAACATTGCCATTCCTTACGATATTGTTAATGTAGCTCATAAACTCATTTCATTGCCAAATATTTGTTCTAAAAAATGGGTTTATGAACAATACGACTCAATGGTTGGTACTGTTAATATGACTACTAATAATCCATCAGACGCTGCTGTTGTTAATTTAAAAGGAACAAATAAATGCCTTTCATTTTCTGTTGATTGTAATTCAAGATATGTAAAAGCTGATCCTAAAGTTGGATGTGAAATAGCGGTCGCTGAAGCGGCAAGAAACATCATATGTTCTGGAGCAAATCCTACTGCCATAACAAATTGTTTAAATTTTGGAAACCCATATGATCCTGAGGTTTATTGGCAATTTGTTGGTTCAATTCAGGGAATGTCTAATGCTTGTAAAAAGTTTAAAACCCCAGTTACTGGAGGAAATGTAAGTTTTTATAATCAAACAAGTAAAAATAAAAGTGTTGAACCTTGTTTTCCTACTCCAACAATTGGGATGCTAGGGGTAATGGAAGAAAAAAAGCATTTTACAACTTTAGATTTTAAAAATGAAAAAGATATAATTTATTTACTTGGTCCATCTAAAGATGATATTTCTTCATCTGAGTACCTTGTGAATATATTAAACATCGAAGAAAGTCCAGTTCCATTTTTTGATTTAGAAATAGAGCATAAATTACACTTAGTTATGAAAGACTTAGTTAAAGGAGGGGTGTTAGAGTCTGCTCATGATATTTCAGAAGGAGGATTGTTTACTGCACTAGTTGAAAGTTTAATTCCTAGAAATTTAGGATGTGAGGTGTATACAGATCAGTTACTAAGACAAGATGCATATTTATTTGGAGAGTCTCAAAGCAGAGTTTTAGTGTCTATTAACCCAAAAAAAGAAAAAGATTTCAAAAAAATCTTGAAGAATTCAAAATTCCCTTTTTATAAATTAGGTTTTGTTTGTAAAGAAAAAGTCCTTATTGATGACATTGATTTTGGAAAAATTAATGTTTTAAAAGAAAAATATAATAATTCTCTGTCAAAAAAAATTGACTAATTTTTATGATTGATTCTTCTATAGAATATTTAAAAGGAGTAGGTCCCCAAAGAGCTTCTATTATAAATGAGGAATTAGGAATAAAGACTTTTGAAGATTTACTATATTTTTTTCCTTATAAATATATAGATAGAACCAATTTTCATAAAATCAATCAAATTAATAGTACAAGTCTTGATATACAAATAGTAGGTACTGTCAAATCAATTAATGAAGAAGGTTTTGGAAGAAAGAAAAGATTAATTGTTTTATTTTATGATAATGAATCTGAAATAAAATTAATTTTTTTTAAAAGAATTTCATGGATTAAAAAATTTGTTGAAATTTCAAAAAAATACGTTGTTTTTGGTAAGCCAAACTTATTTAATGGGGTTTATTCTTTTGTTCATCCAGAAATGGAATTAGTTGAAAATTTAAATCCTGATTTTTCTACTAGTTTCCAGCCTATGTATAGTTCTACAGAAAAGCTTAAGGTTAATAACATTCAAACGAAACTAATAAAAAAAATAATTCGTTCGGCACTAGAAAAATTGAAGGGCAAAATTTTAGAAAATTTTTCATTGGATATTATTAACAAGTACAAATTAATTTCAAGATCTGAGGCAATAAATAACATACATTTTCCAGAAAGCAAAGAAAAATTAAATCAAGCAATCTTTAGAATGAAATTTGAAGAATTATTTTTTTTACAGCTTTCAATTCTAGCTAATAAATCCGTCAATAAAAAAATTAAATCTTATTTATTCAAAAATATTGGAAATAAATTCAATTCTTTTTTTAAATCTCTTTCATTTGAATTAACTGAAGCTCAAAAAAAAGTAATGAGACATATCAGAAAGGATGTATTGAGTGGTTATAAAATGAACAGGTTGATTCAGGGTGATGTGGGTTCTGGAAAAACAGTTGTTGCTTTGATGTCATTGATGATGTGTGTTGATAATGGTTACCAGGGGGCTTTGATGGTTCCAACATCGGTTTTGGCTTCTCAAC
The DNA here is from genome assembly GCA_964435285.1 of uncultured Flavobacteriales bacterium. Lineage (GTDB taxonomy): Bacteria > Bacteroidota > Bacteroidia > Flavobacteriales > TMED113. The sequence goes on along the minus strand of CAYSYA010000005.1, from coordinate 53,241 downwards.
ATTTTAGGACACTTTTTACTATTTGTAAAGATTTAGAATTAAATATTTCATTATTAACTGGTGCAACTAAAAAATCTGAAAGAAAGAAAATTTTAACAAATCTAGAAGATGGATTGACTGATATAATTATTGGAACACATGCTTTAATTGAAGATTCTGTTGTATTTAATAATTTAGGTTTAGTTGTTATAGATGAGCAACATAAATTTGGTGTTGCACAAAGAGCAAAATTATCAAAAAAATCCATATTAGATCCTCACGTTATTGTATTAACTGCAACCCCAATACCTAGGACTTTAGCAATGACATTTTATGGTGATTTAGACGTTTCAGTAATTGATGAATTACCCCCTGGTAGAAAAGAAATAAAAACAGTGCATAAGTACGATAAAGATAATGAGGGTGTTTTGTCTTTTTTAAAAGAAAAAATTGAATTAGGTCAGCAAGTTTATGTTATATATCCTTTAATTAAAGAAAGCGAAAAGTTAGACTATAAAAATTTATTTTCAGGATATAATTTTTTAAGTAATTATTTTTCAAGATTTGGTTTTGTTGTTTCTATGCTACATGGAAACATGAAAGCTGAGGAGAAAAATCAACATATGGAGGATTTTTTAAATAAGAAAAGTCAAATTTTAGTATCAACCACTGTAATTGAAGTGGGTTTAGATGTAAAAAATGCATCAATTATGTTAATTGAAAATGCTGAGCGTTTTGGTTTAGCTCAATTACATCAACTAAGAGGAAGGGTGGGGAGAGGAAATACACAGTCATATTGCATTTTAAAAACTCCATATAAATTAAGTCATGAAGCTAAGTATAGAATAAATGTTTTGGTAGATTCCTCTAATGGTTTTGATATTTCTGAGGCGGATTTGAAATTAAGAGGGCCGGGAGATATAATGGGCACTAGACAAAGTGGATTATTAAATTTAAAAATATCAAACTTAGTAAAAGATACTGGAATATTAGTTGAAGCAAGAAAAAGTGCTAATAAGTTATTAGAATTTGATAAGGAATTAATAAATCCAAAAAATAAAATGATTAAAAAATATTTTATAAAAAATTATTCGGAACAAATAAAGTGGGCAAGAATTTCATAAAAAATTATTTATGATTGATTAATTTTTTACATTTACTACAAATATTTTAAATGAAAGTTTCTTACAATTGGTTAAAAGATTATTTAGATTTTAAATCTTCTCCTGAAGAAATATCTAATATACTAACAAACTCTGGTCTTGAAGTGGAAAAGATGTCACCAAGATTTCATGATTTTGAATCATTTAATAAGTTGGTTATTGGTAAAGTTTTAGATTGCAAAAAACATCCTAACGCAGATAAATTAAAAATTACAAAAGTAGATTTAGGAAGTTCTTCTAAAAATATAATTTGTGGCGCAACTAACATTAAAAAAGATATGTTTGTAGTTGTGGCAATGGTAGGAACTACTATAACTAATTTAAATAATGAATCTTTTACAATTAAAAAAGCAAAAATAAGAGGAGAATACTCTGAAGGAATGATTTGTTCTGAGTTCGAAATTGGTTTTGGAGATAGTCATAAAGGAATAATGGAGCTTGATAAAAAGTTAAATTTTAAAGTCGGTCAAAGTTTTCAAGAGTATTTTGATTTAAAACAAGATTATATCTTTGAAATTGGGTTAACTCCAAATAGAACAGACGCATTTGGTCACATTGGAGTTTGTAGAGATATAAAATCCGTTATAAACCTTAGTGGCTACAATTTAGATTTAAAAAAACCAATTTTAGATTTTAAATTTGACAATAAAAACTTACCATTTTCAATAGAAATTGAGGATGAAAACTTTATTCTTTTCTATAGTGGTTTAACAATTCAAAATGTTACGATTAAAGATTCTCCCATTTGGTTAAAACAAAAATTAAACTCTATTGGGATTAATCCAATTAATAACGTTGTTGATGTAACAAATTTCGTGTTGTTTGAAACAGGAAATCCATTACATGCATTTGACTATGATTTAATATCTAATCATAAATTAATTGTTAAAAAAAGCCAAGATTTAAAAAATTTTACAAAAATAGACGGTAAAGACATTAAATTAAATGATGATTTAATTATTTCGGACTCAGATAAACCTCTTTGTTTAGCAGGAATAATTGGAGGAAAGGAATCCTCTGTTACTTCTGAGACAAAAAATATTTTTTTAGAGTCAGCTTCATTTAACTCTTCTTTAATAAGATCATCTTCAAAAAAACATTCTATTCAAACGGATGCTTCTTATAGGTTTGAAAGAGGAGTGGATTATAATAATTGTGTATATGCATTACAAAGAGCTGCTCTTTTAATAAAACAATTACTACCAGAATCAAAAATCAGTTCTGAAATCGTTTCTTGTTCAAATAAAAACTATACTTCAAAAAAAACAATTAATTGGTCTTTTAAAAAATTTAATAAAATTACCGGTCAAATCATTCCAAAAGAAATAGTTGAAAAAATTTTATTTGATTTAGATTTTGAAATTTTAAATAATGGTGCTTTGGTTGAAGGATGTACCATCTCTGTTCCAAGCTTTAGGTTTGATGTGATAAGAGATGTTGATGTTTTTGAAGAAATCCTCAGAATCTATGGTTATGAAAAAATAGAAAATGCCAAAAATATTTCTTTACCTGTTTCAAAAAATAAGAACTCTTATTTTGAAAACAATGTTAAAAAAATCACTTCCAATTTCTTGTCAAATAATGGTTTATTTGAAATAAAAACGAACTCACTTATTAGTTTGAAAATATTAGACAAATATAATATGGGTAACTTAGGAATTAATATCATTAATTCTTCAAGTTCTGAAATGAATGTACTTCGTCCTACTCTTTTATTTGGCGGTTTAGAGGCTGTAAGTTATAATGTTAACAGAAAAAACAATAATTTATTATTATACGAATTTGGAAACGTCTATATTAATGGTGAGCAATTTTATGAAAAACCAGAATTAAATATTTTTTTCTCAGGAAATTATTTAAATGAGAATTGGAATAAAGAAGCGGAAAAATTAGATGTATTTCATGTTAAAGGATTGGTTGAAAAATTGTTTGATTTATTTGATATAAATTATATTCTTGAAGTTGAAAAAAATAATATTAAATCAACTGATATTTATAATGATTTTTTTGATAATATAATTTCATATAAAGTTGGTAATAATATTGCTGCTAAATTAGGTCTTCTCTCTAAAAAAATTGTCTCAGATTTTAATATAAAACAAGATGTTTATTACTGTTCCATTGATTGGTCTTATTTTACTTCTTTGATTTCTATTGAGAATATTAAGTTTAATAGTATTACTAAGTTTCCGAAGGTCAGACGAGATTTGGCTCTTGTTGTCGACGAGAAAATATCCTTTTTGCAATTAAAAAACTTAGCTTTTAAAACTTCTATTGATGTGCTGCGAGAAGTTTTAATATTTGATGTCTATAGAGGAGATAAAATTGAAAAAGGTAAAAAATCTTATGCTATGGGTTTTATCTTTCAAAATGATAATGCTACATTAACAGATCAATTTATAGATAATGAAATGAGGAATATTTATGATAGTTTTAATAAAAATTTATCTGCAGTTCTTAGAGATGGGGAGCTTTAATTAAACATAGAGCATAACGTCATTAACTGTAATTTTATTTTCCGATAATATAATTAATCTTTCAACTATATTCTTTAACTGTCGTATGTTTCCAGAGAGTTCTTTTTCCATAAGTTTTTTAATCGCTTCTGATTCAATATGTTTAGTTTTTATCCCTTGCTCTTTACATATTTGTTTAGAAAAAAAATCAATTAATAATGGTATATCTTCCTTCCTTTCTTTTAATGAGGGGACGTGTATTTTAATTACACTTAATCTATGGAATAAGTCTTCTCTAAATCTTCCTTCTTGAATTTCTTTTTCAAGATTTTTATTAGTCGCAGCAAGTACTCTAACATTAATTTCAATTTCTTTCTCGCCACCAACTCTTGTAATTTTATTTTCTTGAAGTGCCCTTAAAACTTTAGCTTGAGCTGATAAACTCATATCACCTATTTCATCTAAAAAAATTGTACTGCCATTTGCGATTTCAAATTTTCCTTTCTTTTGTTTATTAGCAGATGTAAAAGAACCCTTTTCATGTCCAAAAAGCTCACTTTCTATTAACTCTGAAGGAATTGCAGCACAATTGACTTCAATCATTGGTATTTTCGATCTATTACTCTTTTCATGAATAGAATGTGCAACTAATTCTTTACCAGTTCCATTTTCTCCTGTTATCAATACTCTACTATTTGTTCCTGCAACTTTTTCAATTATTTTTTCAATTTTTTTCAGCTCATTTGATTCACCGATCATTTGATATTTATCTTTAACTTTCTTTTTTAAGAATATGTTTTCCTGATTTAAATTTTTATTATTTAAGCCATTTCTAATTGTTGTTAATAATCTATTTAGATCAGGTGGTTTTCCGATGTAGTCGTAAGCACCAAGTTTAATACATTCAACAGCTGTATCTAAATCTCCATGCCCTGAAATCATTATAAAGGGTAGATGATAATCAAGTTCTTTAGCTTTTTTTAAAACTTCAATTCCATCTAATTTTGGCATTTTTATATCACATAAAGCCAAATCATAATTTTCGGAAAATATCTTTTTTAAGCCCTCTTCTCCATTTGAGGCTTCATCAATTTTATAATTTTTATTTTCATCTACTAAAATATTTTTTAAGACATTTCTAATTGAAATCTCATCTTCTATAATAATGATTCTTGCCATGATATTGTATTATTTAAAATGTTTGAAAAAATTCCGTCATTTAATGAAAACTTTGATGTATACACATTTTTAATTCCTTCATCTATTAAGAAATTAATTAAAATAATTGTAATAATTATATTTTCAGCTCTCATTTTTACGAGACCAGGTATTTTTTTTCTATCCTCAATTGTACTATTTAGAATCTTTGGTGATGTAATTTGAGTAAATTGTTCAATATTTAAATAGTCTAATTTCTCAGCTTTTGCATTCAATGATTGAATGTTAGCTAAACAATTAATGGAACCTGAAGAACCAATTAAATTTATAATTTTATATTTTTTTACAACTAATAATAAGTTTTTTAATTTTTTTTTGAAAAAGCTATTAATCTTAAATAAATCCTGACTATTAATGGGTGAAGTTGGCTTAAATTTTTGTAATAATAGCTGACTACCAAATGAAAAACTTTTTTTATAAATCGCTTTTTTATATTTACAAATTACAAACTCAGTACTTGCTCCACCAATATCAACAATTAAATAATTATTAAGATTATGAATATTATTTGAAATACCATGAAAAATTAATTTAGCTTCTTCGATACCTGAAATAATATTAATAATTAGACCTGTTTTTTTTTTACATCTATCTAAAAATTCCAAATTATTTTTTGGTTCTCTCAGTGATGCAGTAGCAACTAAATATATTTTTTTACAATCTAGTTTTTTGCACTTGTTCTTATACTTATTTATTAATTTAATAGAATCTGATATTGTTTTTTCTTGAATAAATCCATCAATTGTTCCTTTTCTAATTCCAACGAAATCTTCGCATCGAAAAATGGATTTTTTAGTTGTTACACAACTAATTAACAGATTAAATGTATTGCTCCCAATATCTATGATGCCAATTTTAGACATTCTAGTTAAACATTTCTTTGATTTTTTCAAAAAAAGACTTTTCAGATTTATCTACTTTAGGCTCAAACTCTTCAGCTGTAATATGTTCTTCAAAAAATTTTCTTTGATGAGAATTTATATTTTTAGGAGTCCAAACATTAATGTGAACTAGTAGGTCACCTCTATTTCTAGAATATTCGTTTATATCTGGAACACCTTTTGATTGAAGTCTAAGTATTTTTCCGTTTTGAATACCTGAAGGAATATTGATTTCGACTTTTCCTTCAATTGTAGGTATTTGCTTTTTAGTTCCTAATACTGCTTCAGAAATATTAATGTAAAGGTTATAATGAATGTTGACTCCATCTCTTATTAAATCCTCATGTTTTTCTTCTTCAATTAAAACCAATAAATCACCATTAATTCCTTCGAACGGAGCTTCATTACCTGCGCTTGGTATTTTTAACTGCATACCCTCAGAAACGCCAGCTGGAATTTCAATCTCTTCCAAACTTTCTTTTCTTATCATGCCATTTTCATCAGAATCAATAGGTTTTTTTGTTATTACTTTTCCTTTACCTGAGCATTTAGGACAAACAGAACTTGTTTGCATTTGTCCAAGAATGGTATTTGTAACCCTAGTAATTTGCCCGCTTCCGTTACACATATCACAATTTTCAAATGATATATTTTTGGATTGAACTAATTTTTTTACTTTAATTTTTTTTGTAGTCCCTTCACATATTTCTTTTAAGTTTAGTTTAAGTCTAATTCTTAAATTAGAACCTTTTAAAACTCTGTTGCGACTATTGCTTCTTCCTCCAAATCCTGAAAATCCACCAAAAATATCACCGAAACTATCAAAAATATCCTCCATATTCATTCCCCCGCTAAATCCGCTATTTCCGCCAATTCCTTGATGACCAAATTGATCATACCTTCTTCTTTTTTCATCGTTACTCAGAACACTATATGCTTCTGCTGCTTCTTTAAATTTTTCTTCTGCTTCTTTGTTATCAGGATTTTTGTCTGGATGATATTTAATTGCTAATTTCCGATAAGCTTTTTTTATTTCTTGGTCACTCGCATTTTTTTGTAACCCAAGTATTTCATAGTAATCTCTTTTATTCATCATTTTCCAATTACAACTTTATTAAATCTTATGATTTTTTCATTGAATGTGTATCCTGATTCAATTTCTTCAACAATTTTTCCTTTTAACTCTGTTTTTTTTGTCGGGATTTGACTAATTGCTTCATGTTGATTTACATCAAATTCATCACCAGAGTTAACCGAAATTTTATTTAATCCTTCTTTTTGTAACACATCAAATAGTTTTTGAATAATTAATTGAAAACCACTGCCAGTATCTTTTTTTTCATTTGCTTTAAGACCTCTTTCAAAGTCATCTAAAATAGGTAGGATTTTAGAAATTATTGATTCTTTTCCATAATCAATTGAAGCAGTTTTTTCTTTGAGAGTTCTTTTTCTATAATTTTCCCACTCAGCTAATAACCTGAGGTACTTTTCATTTCCTTCATTAACTTGATTTTGTAGTTCTTCAATTTTTTTTTGACTAACATCTTTTTTAAGTACTTTCTTTTTTTTTGTCATTGTTCTAATAATTATAGTATATATAAAGCAAAATCTCTGCCAAATCAATAATTATGACATGTTGTCATGTTGAAAATTTATATTCTTTTTATTTTTGCTCCAATTTGTTGTAATCTTTCCACAATATTTTCATATCCTCTGTCAATTTGATTAATATTGAAAATAACGCTCTTGCCATGAGCAGATAAGGCTGCAATCAACAGAGCAATTCCAGCTCTAATGTCAGGTGAACTCATTGTAGTTCCCTTAAGTGGGTATTTTCTATCAATACCTACAACTGTAGCTCTGTGTGGATCACATAAAATTATTTTAGCTCCCATATCAATCAATTTATCAACAAAAAATAATCTACTTTCAAACATTTTTTGATGTATAAGTATACTTCCTTTTGCTTGAGTAGCTAACACTAATATAATACTGATTAAGTCAGGGGTAAATCCTGGCCATGGAGCATCAGAAATTGTTAAAATAGATCCATTCATAAAAGTTTGAATTTCATGTGTTTTTTGCTTTTTAATTATAATGTCATCATTTTTTATTTTCAGCTTAACTCCTAATTTTTTAAATACGTTAGGTATAATTCCAAGATTTTTTATTGAGCAATTTTTTATCGTAAGGTTAGATTGAGTCATAACGGCAAGGCCAATCCAACTACCTATTTCAATCATGTCAGGTAAAATTTCATGTTTTGTTTCATTTAATTCTTTTACTCCTTCTACTTGAATTAAATTAGTTCCTTGACCAGTGATTTTGGCCCCCATGTTATTTAACATTCTACACAATTGTTGTATATATGGTTCGCAAGCCGCATTGTATATTTTTGTTATTCCATTTGCTAAACTTGCAGCCATAATAATGTTTGCAGTTGCAGTAACAGAGGCTTCCTCTAATAAAATTTCTTTTCCTATTAACTTTTTTCCCTCTATTTTGAAGATGTTTTTTTTCTGTGATTTAATAATTGCCCCTAATTTTTCAAGAGCTATGAAATGTGTATCTAGAGGCCTTCTCCCTATTTTATCTCCTCCTGGGGTAATAACATAAGATCTGCCAAATCTTGATACTAATGGCCCCATAATCATAATAGATCCTCTAATTTTTGAGCTAAGTTTTATAAATTTCTCATTTTTAAAATAGTTTGTATCTATTTTTTTTGCTTGAAAGATAAAGTGATTTTTATTTTTTCTATTAATTTTTACTCCAATTACTTTAAGTAGTTTAATAAGATTAAGTACATCAGTTATTTCAGGTACATTTTTAATCTCAATTTTTTGACTGGAGAGTAGACAAGCGGAAATGACTTGTAAAGCTTCATTTTTTGCACCTTGAGGAGTTATCGTTCCGGATAAACTTTTTCCTCCAATTATTTCAAAGCCACTCATTTTTTTTACTTAAATTTTTTTGGTCTATGATTTAATTTTTTTCTGGGACCGGTTTTATAGTGATTATTTTGTTTTTGATAAATTTGGATATTATCGAGAACAGTGTTCTCTGGAATTTTTATTTTTCCATTAGAAATTTGTTCAATTTCGCTAAAAATTACATCATCTAAAACATTTGATTTATTCCAATTTATGTAAGACCTTTTCATTTGATTTGCAATAGAAATAATTAAATAATTTTTATTTTCTTCATTTTTTAAATCAGATATTTTTTTGAGCATATCAATTACAAATTTTCCATAATGTCTGTATTTTACGGTGCCTTGTGTATTATTTATTTTGGCGGGTCTTTCTTTTTTTTCTTTTTTTACTGGAATAGGGTATGGTGAGTCAACGTCAAGTTTATAATCAGACATAATGAAAAGGTGATCCCATAATTTATGCTTGAAGTCATTCACATCTCTTAAGTGAGGATTTAGATTTCCCATAATTTGAATCACAATTTCTGTTTGTTCATTTCTTTTTTTTCTGTCTTTAATTAATGATAGAGAGTCAATAATTTGATGAATATGTCTTCCGTATTCTGGAATAATAAGTTTTGATAGTTCAGTATTATATTTCATAATAGATGATTGGATTTTAAGAGTAGTATAGATATTTATCGTAAATATAATTTTTTTTAATCAATTAAATCAAATTTAGCATATCTAACTAAAATTGTTTTTTTGCTTTTATTTTCAAATTCAACTTCCATTTTTTCGTCCGAGTCAGTTAATGAGACAATTTTTCCTTTACCAAATATATTATGTAAGATGAGTTGGCCGACATTTAAATTTTTCGTTTTTATATTTTCTTTTGAAGTTTTAAATCTTGTTAGTTTAACTAAATTTTTTTTGGGTGTTTTAAATTCAAAGTTTTTAACGTTTGTTTTTCTCTTAAAAGATTTATGGATGGAGTAAGCACTTATATCGTTTTTGGTTTCTTTTTTTTCAATACAATTTTCATTTATTTCATTAATGAATCTACTTGGCTCATTGGATACATAGTTATTAAATCTAAATCTTGATTTACAATGAGACATATAAACTTTGTCTTTAGCTCTAGTTATAGCTACGTATAATAATCTTCTTTCTTCTTCAATATCTTTTTTTGAAAACATAGATTGCTGAGAAGGGAAAATGTTCTCTTCCATTCCAGCTATATGAACTTGTGAAAATTCTAATCCTTTCGATTGATGAATCGTCATTAATGACACGAAGTCGTCATTTTTAGAATTTTCTACATTATCACTTTCATTTACAAGAACTGATTGATCTAGAAAATTAGCTATCGTAATATTTTCATTTTCTTCAGTAAATGATTTTATTGCATTAAGTAATTCTCTAATATTTTCAATTTTTGTATTGCTTTCAACAGATTGGTCATTTGATAATATTTCAATGATTTTCAAATCTTCCACTAGAGATATTGACAAGTCAAATGCATTTTCAAAACTTCTTGATGAATAACTTTTAATTAAATTAAAAAAATCATATACTTTTCCCTTTAAACCTTCATTAATTTTGATATCTATATTTTTAATTTTTGAGATAACTTCCCACAAAGAAATATTATTTTCGAATGCATATTCTCTTATTCTTTCAATTGAAGTTTTCCCTATTCCCCTTGCTGGGTAGTTAATAATTCTTATTAAAGACTCGTCATCTAGTTTATTTGTAATTAATTTCAAGTATGCTAAAACATCTTTTATTTCTTTTCTTTTGTAGAAGGATAAACCAAAAACTTTGTAATTTATATTTAATCTTCTTAGTCCCTCTTCTATAGCTCTTGATTGACTATTCATTCTAAATAACACTAAATGATCAGAAAATTTTTTAGAGGGGGAGAGTTCTTTGATTGTTTTTGCTATTAACAACCCTTCTGCTTTATCAGAATCCACTAAATTTAAACTTATCTTTTCTCCATTTTCTTTATTGGTCCAAATTTTTTTCTCAAGTTTTTGTTCATTGTGAGAAATTAAACTATTAGCAGCTTTAAGAATAATTTTTGTAGACCTATAGTTCTCCTCTAGTTTAAAAATTTTTGCAAGAGGATATAACATATTAAAGTTTAATATATTATTTATGTTAGCCCCTCGAAATGAATAAATACTTTGCGAATCATCACCAACTACGCATAAATTGTTATTTTTTTTTGCTAGGAGTTTGATTATCTCTAATTGTAAAATATTTGTGTCTTGAAACTCGTCAATTAGTATATACTTAAAAATTTCTTGATATTTTTCTAAAATACTATTGTTTTTTCTAAATAAATCGAGTGTATTGACTAATAAGTCATCAAAATCCATATTTTGATTTTGTTTACACTTATTGATATAAGTCTTGTATATGGTTATAAATTTAGGTTGGTTTTTATTTTCATCGTTTTTAATAAATTCAGAGTTTTTTTCATACTCATTTGGGTCAATAAGATTGTTTTTTAATAAAGATATTTTTGAAAAAACACCATTTGGTCTGTAATTTTCTTTATCGAGCTTATAGTCATTAATAATTCTTTTTATCATCGATTTAGAATCCTCATTATCTAAAATAGTAAAGTGGTTATTATAACCAATGAATTCAGATTCAATTCTCAATATTCTTGCAAACATTGAATGAAATGTGCCTGCCCATAATTTCCACAATGATACATTTGAAGAAATTGATTGAATGCGGTTTAATAATTCTTTTGCAGATTTATTAGTAAATGTTAGGGCTAAAATATTATATGGATTAACTCCTTTATTTAATATGTAAGCAATTTTAGAAGTGATGACTCTAGTTTTTCCAGAACCAGGACCAGATATAATTATCATTGGTCCCTCAGTGTTTTTTACACATTCTTGTTGTATATTATTTAGAAATTTAATTTGCTCCATAAATAATTTTAATAGTTAAATATAAATTCTTTTTATTTAATCTGTTAATTAATAATATTTTAGTTTTTTTTAAAAATCATAAGTAGCTAGAAAACAATGGCTTGAGTAGTTAGCTAGTAAATATTTTTTAAAAAAAGAAATAATAAGGTTTGATATAAAGATTAAAAATTATAGATTTGCAGACCTTTTAGGGAGGCCTATGCTTTTTTATGAGGGTTTAGCTAATTAAAAATAATTTTAAATAATGCCAACAATACAACAGTTAATTAGAAAGGGAAGGAAAGTTTTTAAAAGTAAAAGTAAGTCTGGTGCTTTGGATACATGTCCTCAAAGGAGAGGTGTCTGTACTAGAGTCTACACTACAACACCAAAAAAACCTAACTCGGCAATGAGAAAGGTTGCTAGGGTAAGACTTACAAATGGAAATGAAGTTAATGCATATATTCCTGGTGAAGGGCATAATTTACAAGAGCACTCAATTGTACTTGTTCGTGGGGGTAGAGTAAAGGATCTTCCAGGTGTTAGGTATCATATTGTTAGAGGTGCGCTTGATACAGCTGGTGTCGAGGGTAGAAATCAAAGGAGGTCAAAATATGGATCTAAAAAACCAAAAAAATAAAATAATATCATACAATGAGAAAGTCAAGAGCTAAAAAAAGAATATTATTACCAGACCCAAAATTTGGAGATACATTGGTTACTAGATTTGTTAATTGTCTCATGATTAGTGGCAATAAACAAAAAGCATTTAAGATATTTTACAATGCATTAGATTTAGTGAAAAAAAATGAAAATATAGATGAAGATCCATTAGTAGTTTGGAAAAAATCACTTTCAAATATTATGCCAGAAGTTGAGGTGAGAAGTAGGAGAGTGGGTGGTGCTACCTTCCAAATTCCTATGCCAGTTAGGCCTGAAAGAAAAATTTCAATGGGAATGTCATGGCTTATAAATTTTTCTAGAAAAAGAAATGGAAAGACTATGGCTGAAAAATTAGCAGCAGAAATTATCGCTGGATTTAATGAAGAAGGTGGAGCATATAAGAAAAAAACTGAAGTTCATAAAATGGCAGAATCTAATAAAGCATTTTCTCATTTTAAAATTTAATTACAATGTCAAAAAGAGATTTAAAATACACTAGAAATATTGGAATTATGGCTCACATAGATGCTGGTAAAACTACCACAACTGAGCGTATTTTATATTACACAGGTTTGAGTCATAAAATTGGTGAGGTTCATGATGGAGCTGCTACTATGGATTGGATGGAACAGGAACAAGAAAGAGGGATAACTATAACTTCTGCTGCCACTACAACAAATTGGAAATTTAGAGGAGAGGAGTTTAAAATGAATATTATTGATACACCAGGTCACGTTGACTTTACTGTTGAAGTAGAAAGATCATTGAGAGTTCTAGACGGAGCTATTGCCTTATTTTGTGCCTCTGGTGGGGTAGAACCTCAGTCTGAAACTGTTTGGAGGCAAGCTGACAGGTATAAGGTACCTAGAATTGGTTTTGTTAATAAAATGGATAGAATTGGTGCTGATTTCTTTAGATGTGTAGATCAAATTAAAGAACGATTAAATGGGAATCCAGTACCTATTCAAATCCCAATTGGATCTGAAGATAATTTTAAAGGAGTTGTTGACTTAATAAAAATGAAAGCAATCATATGGAATGAGGAAGATTTAGGAATGACATTTGAAGAACTAGATATTCCTGATGATTTAAAGCAAGATGCTAGTGAATGGAGAGAAAAATTGCTTGAGGCAGTTGCTGAATCTGATGAAGCCCTAATGGAAAAATATTTTGATAATCCTGAATCTATTACTCCTAGTGAAATTGAAAGGGCTCTAAGAACAGCTACTTTAAATATGTCAGTCACTCCTTTAATGTGTGGGTCAGCTTTCAAAAATAAAGGTGTTCAAACTGCACTTGATAATGTAATGTTATATTTACCTAGTCCTCTTGATGTTGGTGAGGTAGAGGGAACAAAACCTTCTTCAGAAGAGATTATTAAAAGAGGTCCATCAAACGATGAACCATTTAGTGCGCTAGCTTTTAAAATTGCTACTGATCCTTTTGTTGGAAGATTATGTTTTTTTAGAGTATATTCTGGAAAATTAAATGCAGGTTCTTATGTTTTAAACACAAGGTCAGATCAAAAAGAAAGAATTTCTAGGATATTCCAAATGCATTCAAATAACAGAAATTCTCTTGATGTTATTGAAGCCGGAGATATTGGCGCTGCTGTTGGTTTTAAAAATATTAAAACAGGGGATACATTATGTGCAGAAAATGCACCAATTTCTTTAGAGTCAATGGAATTCCCTGAACCTGTTATAGGTATTGCCGTGGAGCCAAAAACTAAAGCAGATTTAGATAAATTAGGAAATGGTTTAGCAAAACTCTCGGAAGAAGATCCAACCTTTCAAGTTAAAACTGATGAAGATTCTGGACAAACTATTATTTCAGGAATGGGTGAACTTCATCTTGAGGTTCTTATCGATAGACTAAAAAGAGAATTTTCAGTTGAATGTACTCAAGGAGCCCCTCAAGTGAATTACAAAGAAGCTATATCGGGTTCTACTGAACATAGGGAAACTTATAAGAAACAAACTGGGGGTAGAGGAAAATTCGCTGATATCGTTTTTACCATTGAACCAAATAATGATGCTGAAAATCCTGGTTTTGTTTTCATTAATAAAATAAAAGGTGGTAATATACCGAGAGAGTATATACCTTCAGTTGAAAAAGGTTTTAAACAAGCTATGGGAAATGGTGTTTTGGCAGGTTTCGCTATGGACTCTATGCAGGTTACATTAACTGATGGTTCATATCATGCTGTAGATTCAGATTCGTTATCATTTGAAATATGTGCTAAATTGGCTTTTAAAGAGGCTCTTCCTAAATGTAACCCTATTTTATTAGAGCCAATTATGAAATTAGAAGTTGTTACACCTGAAGAAAATATGGGTGACGTTATTGGAGACCTGAACAAGAGAAGAGGTTTAATAGAAGGTACTAACGAAAGAAGCGGTGCCACTATAATTAACGCTAAAGTTCCTTTATCTGAAATGTTTGGATATGTAACTGATTTAAGAACAATAACATCAGGTAGAGCAACATCAACAATGGAGTTTTTTAATTTCGAAGAAGCTCCAAAAAATATAGCACAAGAAGTTATTAATAAAGTTAAAAAAATAGAGGCTTAAAGTTATGAGTCAAAAAATTAGAATAAAATTAAAGTCATACGATCACAATTTAGTTGATAGAACTGCTGAAAAAATAGTTAAAACAGTAAAACCAACGGGTGCAGTTGTTAGTGGCCCAATTCCACTTCCTACTCACAAAAAACATTTTACAGTTTTAAGGTCTCCTCATGTTAATAAAAAAGCAAGAGAACAATTTGAGCTAAGTTCGTTTAAAAGGCTGTTAGATATTTTTTGTGCAACAAATGCTAATAAGACTGTTGATGCGCTTATGAAATTAGAACTTCCAAGTGGAGTAGAAGTAGAAATAAAAGTATAAATAAAATGGCTGGAATTATAGGAAAAAAAATAGGAATGACTAGCATTTTTGATGAAAATGGTATAAATGTAGCTTGTACAATGGTTGAAGCTGGTCCATGTGTTGTTACTCAGTTAAAAACTGAGGAAAAGGATGGATATGAATCTGTTCAAATAGGATTTGAAAATAAAAGTTTAAAGAAATCCACTAAATCAGAGATTGGTCATCTAAAAAAATCGAATACAAGTCCTAAAAAAGTTTACAAGGAGTTTCCATCTTTCGCTATTTCTGAAGCTGATGAAGAAGGTAATACAACAGTTAAAGATATTAAAGTTGGTGATATTCTTACAGCTAGTCAGTTATTTAATGAAGGAGATTTTATAGATGTTAGTGGAAAAAGTAAAGGAAAAGGTTTTCAAGGTGTAGTAAAAAGACATGGCTTTAGAGGTGTTGGTGATGCTACACACGGTCAACATAATAGAATGAGGGCCCCTGGTTCAATTGGTGCTGCCTCTTATCCTGCCAGAGTATTTAAAGGAATGAGAATGGCAGGTAGAATGGGTGGTAAAAGAGTTACTTATCAGAACTTGAAAATTATGAAAATTCTAGCTGATAGAAATGTAATATTAATAAAAGGTGCTATTCCAGGCCCTAATAATAGTTATGTTGAAATAACTAAATAGTTAATTATGAAGTTAAAAGTTTTAAATATTGAAGGTAAAGAAACAGGTAGAGAGATTTCTGTTAGTGATAAAATCTTTAAATCAGATCAAAATGATCATGTTGTTTACCTAGCTGTAAAACAATATATGGCTAACAATAGACAGGGTACTCACAAGGCTAAACCTAGATCTGAGATTACTGGAAGTACTAGAAAAATAAAAAAACAAAAAGGAACAGGTACGGCGAGAGCAGGAAGTATTAAATCACCTCTATTTAGAGGAGGTGGTAGAACTTTTGGTCCCTTACCTAGAGATTACTCTTTTAAATTGAATAAAAAAGTAAAAAAATTAGCTAAAAAAACTGTTTTAAGTTCAAAATTTAAAGACAAAAGTATTTTGATTTTAGATGATTTTCTTTTTGATAAGCCAAACTCTAAAAGATGTATAAAAATGCTTTCTGATTTAGGTATTAACATGAATAAATCCTTACTGATTTCTGAAAAAAAGAATGATAATTTGCTTCTTTCTTCTAGAAATTTACGAAAAGTTAGTGTAATTAATTCTCATGAATTAGATATATTCTCTTTGATGAATGCTAGTAAAATAGTTATAACAGAAGCTGCTATAAAAAACATTGAAAATTTATTAAAATAAATAAAATGAAAGTAATTATAAGGCCTATAGTAACAGAAAAGATGACTCAAAAGACAGAGTCCCTAAATGATTATGGATTTGTGGTTAATAAAAAGGCTAATAAGATTGAGATCAAAAGAGCAGTTGAAGCTAATTACAATGTAAAAGTTAAATCAGTTAGAACAATGATATATAGGGGTAAGGAAAAAAGTAGATTTACTAAAACCGGTGTAATTAAAGGAAAGACGAGCTCGTTTAAAAAAGCGATAATTAGATTAGAAAAAGATAATAATATAGATTTTTACAATAATTAAAATGGCAACAAGAAAATTAAATCCAACAACTCCTGGCCAACGTTTTAAAGTTGTTACATCAATTGATGTTACTGCTTCAAGACCTGAAAAAAGTTTGTTAGCTGTAAATAAAAGGAGCGGTGGTAGAAATAAAGATGGGAAGATGACAATGAGATATATTGGTGGTGGTCACAAGAAAAAATATAGAATCATTGATTTCAAAAGACAAAAAACTGATATTCCAGCAATTGTAAAGACCATCGAATATGACCCTAACAGAAGTGCAAGAATAGCTCTAGTTTATTATGCTGACGGTGAAAAAAGTTATATTTTATGTCCAAAAGATTTGAAAGTAGGTGACACAATTTCGTCTGGTAAAAAATCATCTCCTGATGTCGGAAACGCATTATATTTATCTGACATTCCATTAGGAACAGCCGTTCATAATGTAGAGTTAACTCCTGGAAAAGGTGGTGAGTTTGCAAGAAGTGCAGGTTCATTTGCGACTCTAGTTGCTAGAGAAGGAAAATATGTCACTTTAAAATTACCAAGCGGTGAGATTAGAATGGTTTTATCAACTTGTTTAGCCACAATTGGTTCTTTATCTAACTCAGAAAATAACCTACAAAAGTCAGGAAAGGCTGGAAGAAGTAGATGGTTAGGAAGGAGGCCAAGAACTAGGGGTGTTGCAATGAACCCAGTAGATCATCCTATGGGTGGTGGAGAAGGAAAGTCTTCTGGGGGTCATCCTAGGTCTAGAACTGGAGTTCCAGCGAAGGGTTTTAAAACTAGAAAAAAGAAAAAGGCATCTAATAAATTTATAATTGAACGAAGAAAAAAATAAACTATGGCAAGATCTTTAAAAAAAGGACCATTTGTGAGTGTTAAATTGGCAAAAAAAGTTGCTATTGCAACCGAGTCAAATAAAAAGACTGTTATTAAAACATGGAGTAGAGCTTCAATGATTATTCCAGATTTTGTAGGTCAAACTATTGCCGTTCATAATGGGAAGCAATTTATTCCTGTTTTTATTACAGAAAATATGGTCGGTCATAAGTTAGGAGAATTTTCTCCTACAAGAAATTTTAGAGGTCATTCAGGTAATAAAAAGAGATAAAAGATAAAATAAAATGGGAGTTAGAAAAAAAAATAAAGCACAGTTAATTAAAGAAGCTAATAAAAAGTTAGCTTTTGCAAAGCTTATGAAGTGTCCAACTTCTCCTAGAAAAATGAGATTAGTTGCAGATCAAATTAGAGGTATAGACGTAAATATTGCTTTAAATATTTTAAAAACAGATTCCAAGGAAGTCTCTAAAAGAATGTATAAACTTTTATTGTCTTGTATGGCAAATTGGAAAGAAAAAAATAAAGAAAAAAATATTGAAAGTACTGATCTTATTGTAAAAGAAATTTTTGTTGACTCAGCAAGAATGTTAAAGCGAATCCAACCCGCTCCTCAAGGAAGAGCGCATAGGATAAGAAAGAGATCAAATCATGTTACAATGATAATTGATGAAGTTGAACAAAAAGAAGTAAAAACAAATTAAAAATATGGGACAAAAGACAAATCCAATAGGAAATAGATTAGGTTTTATTAGGGGCTGGGACTCAGTATGGTATGGGGGTTATGATTTTGGTGATAGACTTTCAGAAGATTATAAAATTAGAAAATATATCAGAGCAAGGCTTTCAAAAGCTAGTGTGTCAAAAATTGTAATTGAGCGATTAAAGTCAGTAACTATTACAATTAGTACTGCTCGTCCTGGTATAATTATTGGAAAAGGAGGCCAAGAGGTAGATAAATTAAAGGAAGAATTAAAAAAGTTAACAAAAAAAGATATTCAGTTAAATATCTTTGAAATTAAAAGACAGGAATTAGATGCATATTTAGTGGCGATGAATGTTGCACGTCAAATTGAGGGTAGAATTAACTACAGAAAAGCCGTTAAGATGGCCATTTCATCCTCAGTTAGAATGGGAGCTTTAGGAATTAAAATTCAAGTTGCTGGAAGACTTAATGGAGTTGAAATGGCAAGGACAGAAAGTTGGAAAGAAGGTAGAATACCACTCCATACATTTAGAGCTGATATTGATTATGCCTGCGAAGAGGCTCTAACAACCTATGGAATAATTGGAGTTAAAGTTTGGATATTTAAAGGCGAGGTTTATGGGAAAAGAGATTTGACACCTATTGAAACTTTAAATCTTGGAAGAAAAAAGAATAATAGAAAAAAGTAAAATAATATGTTACAACCTAAAAGAACAAAATTTAGAAAAATGCAAAAGGGAAGAATGAAAGGTCTTGCTCACAGGGGAAGTAATTTAGACTTTGGTTCTTTTGGTATTAAAGCATTAGAAGAATGTTGGATGACATCTAGACAAATTGAAGCTGCTCGTATTGCAGCAACTAGATATATGAAGAGAGAAGGGCAATTATGGATAAGAATTTTTCCTGATAAGCCTATTACAAAGAAACCTGCTGAAGTTAGGATGGGTAAAGGAAAAGGTGCTCCTGAGCATTTTGTAGCCGTAGTAAAACCAGGTAGGGTTATGTTTGAAATAGATGGTGTTTCTTTTGAAGTTGCTCAAGAGGCTTTAAGACTTGCCTCTCAGAAGCTCCCTATAAAAACAAAATTTGTTGTACGGAGAGATTACGTAAAAAATTAATATTTATTTGATTATGAGTAATAAGATTTATAAAGAAATGACAAACGAAGAGTTACAAAAAAAGTTAACTGATACACGTTCTGAGTATGAAAAAATGCGTTTACAGCACTCTGTATCGCAAATTGAAAATCCCTCTCAAATCAAATTTACTAGAAGGAGTATTGCTCGAATGATTACAGAATTAAAAAATAGAGATATAAGTATTTAAAATGGAGTTAAAAAAAAGAAATTTTAGAAAGGAAAGAATTGGTATTGTTACTAGTAATTCTATGGATAAGTCACTAGTTGTTTCTGTGGAAAGAAGAATCAGACATAGGATCTATGGAAAGTTTATAAAAAAAACAACCAAGTTTTTTGTTCATGATGAAAATAATGAGTGTAATATTGGAGATAGAATATCAATCATGGAAACAAGACCGATAAGTAAAAATAAGTGTTGGAGATTAATTAAAATTATAGAAAAAGCTAAATAACCATGTTACAACAAGAATCAAGATTAAATATTGCAGATAACACTGGAGCTAAAGAAGTTTTATGTATTCGCGTCTTAGGTGGAACAAAACGAAGATATGCTTCCTTAGGGGACAGGATAGTTGTTACTGTAAAATCAGCAACTCCAAATGGAACTGTAAAAAAAGGTCAAGTAAGTACAGCAGTAGTAGTGAGAGCAAAGAAAGAGATTAGAAGAAAAGATGGTTCTTACATCAGGTTTGATGATAATGCATGTGTTTTATTAGATACAAATAATGAAATGAAAGGCACTAGAGTTTTTGGCCCTGTTGCTAGAGAGTTAAGAGAAAAAAAATATATGAAAATAATTTCATTAGCACCTGAAGTTTTATAATAAAGAAAAATGAAAAAAACATATTTAAAAAAAGGCGATAATGTTCAAATCATGACTGGTCGTGATAAGGGAAAAAAAGGTAGAGTTATTTCAATTAACAAAATGAAATATATTGCAATTGTTGAAGGAGTTAACTTAGTATCTAAGCATACTAAACCTAATCAAGACAACCCTAAAGGTGGTGTTCTCAAAAAAGAAGCAGGTATTGATATTTCTAATTTATTGTTAGTTGATTCTAAAGGAAAACCATCCAAAATTGGAAAAAGAATTAATAAGAAAACAGGAAAAAAAGAAAGATATTTTAAAACTACAGGAGATTTAGTAAAATAAAAATAAGATGAAACCAAGATTAAAAGTAAAATATGAAAAGGAAATTATTCCAAAATTATTGAAAGATTTAGATTTTGATAATGTTATGGAAGTCCCTAAAATACAGAAAATTTGTCTAAGTCAGGGTATTGGTTCTGCTGTCTCTGATAAAAAAATGATTGAACAAGCTAATCTTGAAATGACAAAAATTGCAGGTCAAAAATCAATTATCACAAAATCAAAAAAAGATATTGCAAATTTTAAATTAAGAAAAGGTATGCCAATTGGAGTTAAAGTTACCTTAAGAAAAGATAGAATGTATGAATTCTTGGATCGATTAATCTCTATATCGATGCCTGGAATTAGAGATTTTCAAGGCATCAATCCCAAAGGATTTGATGGAAGAGGAAATTATACTGTTGGAATTAAAGAACAGATAATTTTTCCTGAGATTAAAGTTGATGAAGTTAAAAAAATAACAGGAATGGACATTACTTTTGTTACTTCGGCAAAGTCTGATCAAGACGCACGAAGTTTACTTGAAAGTTTTGGTTTACCATTCAAAAAAAAGTAAATAGATTATGGCAAAAGAATCAATGAAAGCAAGAGAAGTAAAACGTCAACGATTGGTAGCTAAATATGCTGCTAAAAGAAAGGCGCTTAAGGAAGCTGGTGATTATGAAGGTCTCCAAAGCATTCCAAAGAATGCTTCCCCTGTCAGATTACACAATAGATGTAAAATTACAGGAAGACCTAAAGGATATATGAGAACATTTGGAATTTCTAGAGTTTTGTTCAGAAAAATGGCTAATGCAGGCTTAATACCTGGAGTAAAAAAATCAAGTTGGTAAAATTAAATTAATATGATAACAGATTCAATAGGAAATTATTTAACAAAAATCAGAAATGCTTACATGGCAAAGCATAAGGTTGTTGATGTACCTAGTTCAAACATAAAAAAGGATATAACTAAGATATTAAAAGATCAAGGTTATATTTTGAACTATAAATTTGTAGATAATGGAAATCAAGGTATTATTAGAATTGCTTTAAAATATGATTTGGTAACAAAAATTCCTGCCATTAAAAAAATAAAGAGAGTTAGTAAGCCTGGGTTGAGAAATTACTCTAGTAAAAATGATTTACCTAGGGTTCTAAATGGTCTTGGAATTGCTATTGTCTCTACATCAAAAGGTGTTATGACTGATAAAGAAGCAAGAAAAACTAATGTTGGAGGTGAAGTTTTATGTTTAGTTTATTAAAATAAAAAGAAAAATGTCAAGAATTGGAAAAAAAATTATAGAGCTCCCTGAAAATGTCAACTTCTTGTTTAAAGAAGGTGTTGTAACTGTTTCATGCAATGGAAAATCAATGTCTTTAAATGTAGGTTTAGATTTTGATTTTATTGTAAAAGATTCAATTATTGAAGTTAAAAGAAATTCCGATATTAAGGAAATTAAATCCAAACACGGTTTGTATAGGTCTCTGGTTTTTAATATGATTGAGGGGCTATCAAAAGGTTATACTAAAGAACTTGAATTACATGGTGTTGGTTTTAGAGCATCTAACCAAGGTCAAAAATTAGACATCTCCTTAGGTTATTCTCACAATATTGTTTTTGAAGTTTGCCCAGAAGTCAAGGTGGAAACAGAAACAGTAAAGGGTTCTAATCCAAAGATAATATTAAAGTCTTATGATAAACAGTTATTGGGTCAGGTTTGTGCCAAGATAAGATCTTTTAGAAAGCACGATCCTTATAAAGGAAAAGGAATAAGGTTTGTAGGTGAAAGAGTTAGAAGGAAAGCAGGAAAAACAACAGCTTAAAATTATATTTATGAAATTAACAAAAAAAGATAGAAGGCTTAGGATAAAAAATCGAATAAGAAAGGTTGTTTTTGGAACTAGTAAAGTGCCAAGACTAACTGTGTTCAGAAGCAATAAAGAAATTTATGCGTCTATTGTTAATGATGAAACTAGTGAAACAATTTGTTCTACATCTTCTCTTGCAAAATCTTTTAAAAATAATGGAAATAAGGTTAAACAATCAGAAGAAGTTGGAAAAAATATAGCAAAATTAGCTTTATCTAAAGGAATAAAAGAATGTTGTTTTGATAGAAATGGATATTTATATCATGGTAGAGTTAAATCATTAGCTGAGAGTGCTAGAAAGGAAGGATTAAAATTTTAATTAAACTTTTATGAAAAAATATAAAGATATTATTGAGTATGTAAGACCGAGTGGTTTAGAGCTAGAAGAAAAAGTTGTCGGTATTCAAAGAGTAACAAAAGTAACTAAAGGAGGAAGAACATTTACCTTTTCAGCAATTGTTGTAGTTGGTGACAAAAATGGTGTAGTTGGGTATGGTTTAGGAAAGGCTGGTGAAGTAACATCTGCAATTGCAAAAGGTTTAGAAAATGCAAAGAAAAATTTAATGAGAATTCCAATTATTGATGGAACTATCCCCCATGAGCAAAACGGTAAGTTTGGTGGTGCAACTGTTTTTATGAGACCTGCTTCCAGTGGTACAGGTGTTATTGCAGGTGGTGCAATGAGAGCGATTATGGATTGTGTAGGTATTAAAGATATTTTATCAAAGTCTAAAGGATCTTCAAATCCTCATAATGTTGTTAAAGCTACTTTTCAAGCGCTCATTAATTTAAGAAGTGCTAGTAAAATCGCAGCAGTTAGAGGAATAAGTTTAGAAAAAGTATTTAATGGATAAAAAGATGGGAAAAATTAAAATAAAACAGCTTAGAAGTAAAATTGGACGACCTGAAAATCAAAAGAGAACATTGATTGCTTTGGGTTTGAATAAAATTAACAAAACAGTAGAAGTTGAGGCTACTCCTCAAATAATAGGTATGATTAAAAAAGTTTCGCACTTAGTTGAAACTAAAGAAATAAAATAATTATGAATTTATCAAATTTAAAACCAAGCACAGGTTCGGTAAGAAACAGAAAAAGAATAGCAAGAGGTCAAGCTTCTGGTGGTTCTACTGCAGGTAGAGGTCATAAAGGACAAAAATCTCGTTCTGGTTACTCAAAAAAAATAGGTTTTGAGGGAGGTCAAATGCCGCTTCAAAGGCGTGTGCCAAAATTTGGTTTTTTTAGTCCAAATAAGAAAGTGTTTTCTCCATTAAATCTTGGTAGGATTCAAAAATTGATTGATGAAAAGAAAATAACTGATAAGTTAGATTTAAAACTTATGATCAAATTAGGATTAATAAATAAAGACGAAAAGGTAAAGATTTTATGTAAAGGAGACTTTAATTCTAAATTAGAAATCTTTGCTCATCAATTTTCAAAATCTTCTGTTAAGTTAATTGAGGAAAATGGTGGTAAAACAAATTTAATTTCTGATTAATGAAAGGGCTATTGCAAACATTAAAAAATATCTTTAAAATAGAAGAGCTTAGATCAAGAATTTATGTTACACTTGGTTTTGTTTTAATTTACCGTATTTGTGCTTTTGTTACACTTCCTGGTGTGAACAGAGAGGCATTACAAAATTTTACTGAGCAAAGCCAAGAAGGACTTTTAGGTATTCTTGATTTATTTACTGGGGGAGCTTTCTCACAGTCTTCAATTATGGCTTTGGGAATAATGCCATATATATCTGCATCAATTGTAATTCAACTTTTAGGTATTGGTTTGCCATATATTCAAAAATTACAAAAGGAAGGAGAAAGCGGAAGAAACACAATCAATCAACTTACTAGGTACCTTACCATTGCAATATGCGCTGTGCAAGCTCCTGGTTATTTAACTGCATTATCAGCTTATGGGATTCAAATGACTTCTTCTGCTTGGTGGACTTCGTATATTGTTTTAATTACTGGTACTTTATTTGCAATGTGGATTGGTGAAAGAATAACGGAGAGAGGAATTGGTAACGGTATATCTCTCTTGATTATGATTGGTATTATTGCAGCTCTTCCTTTATCATTTGTTCAAGAATTTACAACTAAACTCGCAGAAACAGGTGGGGTTTTAATTTTGATGTTGATTGAAGTTTTATTTTTACTTCTAGTAATACTTATTTCTATTTTGTTAGTTCAAGGTACTAGAAAAATTCCAGTTCAATTTGCTAAAAGAGTCGTTGGAAACAGGCAGTTTGGGGGTGTTAGGCAGTATATTCCATTAAAAGTCAATGCTGCTGGAGTAATGCCTATTATTTTTGCTCAAGCTTTGATGTTTTTGCCTATGACATTCTCTGGATTTGGTGGAGCCCCAGATCCAAATACAACCGGTAATTTTTCTATGTGGTTGTATACTACTTTTGCTTCACCTGACTCAATGTTTGGATTTTGGTATAATTTCATTTATTTCTGGATGGTAGTTGCGTTTACATACTTTTATACTGCGGTAACTGTAAACTCTTCTCAAATGGCAGATGATATGAAAAGAAATGGTGGCTTTATTCCTGGCATTAAGCCTGGAAGGCAGACTGCAGAGTATTTAGACTCTGTTATGTCTAGGATAGTATTACCTGGTTCCCTATTTCTTGCTTTTGTTGCTATATTACCAGCATTTGCTGGAATGTTGGGGGTGAGTCCACAATTTGCTTTATTTTACGGTGGAACGTCTCTGTTAATTATGGTTGGTGTTGTTCTGGATACTTTACAACAAATTGAAAGTTATTTATTAAATAGACATTATGATGGATTAATGAAAGGTGGAAGAATTAAAGGAAAATCTATGATGTAGCGATATGATTATGTTAAAAACAAATAAAGATATAGACGGAATAAGGGAAAGTTCTTCTTTACTGGTTAGGACTCACGCTGAAATTGCAAAATTAATTAAACCGGGAGTTTCATCTGATTTTTTGGATAAAAAAGCTGAAGAATTTATCAGAGAAAATGGTGGAGTTCCAGCCTTTAAAGGATATAATAATTTTCCTAATACTTTATGTGTTTCACCAAATGATGAAGTTGTTCATGGTTTACCTAATAATGAAAAAATTAAATCTGGTACTATTCTTTCAATAGATTGCGGTGTTATTAAAAATGGTTATTTCAGTGATTGCGCATTTACTTATGAAGTAGGAGAGGTTTCTGACGAAAAAAAGCAACTTTTAGAAGTCACTAGAAAATGTCTTGACCTAGCAGTAGCTGCAGTTAATGTTGGTGGATATATTGGGGATATTGGTTTTACAATTCAAAATTATGCGGAATTTTTTGGTTTTAGTGTAGTGAGAGAATTAGTAGGACACGGAGTTGGGTTTAATTTACATGAAGCACCTGAAGTTCCTAATTATGGAAAAAAAGGAGAGGGTATTTTAATTCAACCAGGTTTAGTTCTTGCAATAGAACCAATGATTAATTATGGTGACAAAGAAATAGTTTCATTAGATGATGGATGGACAATAAAAACTAAGGATGGTAAGCCATCTGCTCATTTTGAATATACAGTAGCTATAACTGATAAAGGAGTGGAGATATTATCACCATTTAATTTAATTGATGAATCTTTAAATAAATAAAATTATGGCAAGACAAGCTTCAATTGAACAAGATGGAATTATAAAAGAATCATTGTCTAATGCAATGTTTAGAGTTGAACTTGAGAACGGGCATGTAATTACTGCACATATTTCAGGTAAAATGAGGATGCATTATATTAGATTATTACCTGGTGATAAAGTAAAATTAGAAATGTCACCATATGATTTAACTAAAGGACGTATTACATTTAGATATTAATGAATTATGAAAAAAAGAGTTTCAATTAAAAAAAGAAGTACAGATTGTAAATTAGTTCGTAGAAAAGGACGTTTATATGTGATTAATAAATTAAATCCTAGATTTAAACAAAGACAAGGATAATAATAAATATTTAATTATGGCTAGAATAGCAAGTGTTGATATACCAAAAAATAAAAGAGGAGTAATTAGTTTAACTTACATCTTCGGTATTGGACCAAGTAGGTCAAAAGAGATTTTATCTAAAGCAAAGGTAGATTTAAATAAAAAAGTTCAAGACTGGACTGATAAAGAATTAACAGCAATTAGAAAAATAGTTTCTGATGAATATAAAATTGAAGGTGAACTTAGATCAGAAATTCAGCTTAGTATCAAGAGGCTTATGGATATTGGTTGTCAAAGAGGAATTAGACATAGGCTAGGGTTACCGCTTAGAGGACAAAAAACTAAAAATAACTCGAGAACAAGGAAAGGAAAGAAAAAAACAATTGCGAATAAAAAGAAAGCAACTAAATAATTTTTAAATGGCAAATACAAAAAGTAAAAAGAAAAGAAAAGTAAGAGTAGATAATAATGGCTATGCTTATATTAGTTCTACATTTAATAATATAATTATTTCAATGACTAATAGCTCTGGTGAAGTCATTAGTTGGTCATCTGCAGGAAAACAGGGTTTTAGAGGTTCTAAAAAGAATACTCCTTACGCTGGGCAAGTTGCTGCAGAAGACTGTGCAAAAGTAGCTTTTGATGCAGGGATTCGTTCTGTCAAGGTGTATTTAAAAGGGCCTGGAAATGGAAGAGAATCTGCTGTAAGAGCTATTGATGGAGCTGGAATATCAGTTACTGAAATTATAGATGTTACTCCTACTCCGCATAACGGATGTAGACCACCAAAAAGAAGAAGAGTTTAATAATAGAATAAAATTATGGCTAGATATATAGGACCTAAAACAAAAATAGCAAGAAAATTTGGAGACCCAATTTTTGGGCCAGATAAATATCTTCAGAAAAAAAATTATCCACCTGGACAACACGGTGTATCAAAAAGAAGAGGAAAGAAATCAGAATATGCAATTCAGTTGTCAGAAAAACAGAAGGCAAAGTATACTTACGGTATATTAGAAAAACAGTTTTCCAACTTATTTAAAAGGGCATCAAAGAGTAAAATAGTAACCGGTGAAGCTTTACTTGCTTTTTGTGAGTCTAGATTAGATAATACAGTGTTTAGACTTGGGATGGCAAACACTAGAAGTGGAGCACGTCAACTTGTTTCACATAAACATATTACTGTTAATGGAGAAGTTGTAAATATACCTTCCTTTTCTTTGAAGCCTGGTGATATAATTTCTGTTAGAGAAAAATCTAAGTCATTAGAGTGTATAACTAATTCTTTATCTTTAAATAGAGATGTGGTTGAGTGGTTGGAATGGAATCCAGATAGTTTTAATGGAAAGTTCCTAAATCTTCCGGAAAGGAATCAGATACCAGAAAATATACAAGAACAATTAATTGTTGAATTATATTCTAAATAGTAAATAAAAAATTAAATAAAAAATTAATATTATGTCGATACTAAATTTTATAAAACCAGAAAAAGTGATTATGGTAAAATCCACCGAATCGCAAGGTGATTTTGAATTTCGTCCACTTGAGCCTGGATATGGTCTTACGATAGGAAATGCTTTGAGAAGAGTTTTATTATCTTCTTTAGAAGGTTATGCAATTACTTCAATTAAAATTGATGGTGTTGATCATGAATTTTCTGTAATTGATGGTGTGGTAGAGGATGTTGTTCAAATTATTTTAAATTTAAAACAAATTAGACTAAAGAAGCAAGTTGAAGAATTTGAATCTGAAATTGTTAAAGTTTCAATCTCAAATCAAGAATCAGTAAATGCTGGTCATATTGGAAGATTTATTTCTGGATTTCAAGTTTTAAACCCAGATCTTCATATTTGTTCTATGGACAAATCTGTTAAATTAGATTTTGAAATATGTATTGAAAAGGGTAGAGGGTATGTTTCATCGGAGGAAAACAAAAAAATGGATGCACCTATTGGAACTATACCAATGGACTCTATATTTACTCCAATTAAAAATGTTAAATATTCTATTGAAGACTACAGGGTAGAACAAAAGACTGATTATGAAAAGTTAATTTTTCAAATTTTTACTGATGGTTCTATTTTACCAAAAGATGCATTAACTGAAGCAGCTAAAATATTGATTCATCATTTCATGTTATTTTCAGACGAAAGAATTTCCATTGAAACAGATGGTTCTTCTAAGGAAGATGAATATGATGAAGAATCATTACATATGAGGCAGTTACTTAAAACTAGATTAGTTGACATGGATCTATCAGTTCGTGCTCTAAATTGTTTAAAAGCTGCTGAAGTTGATACACTAGGGGATTTAGTTTCTTATAATAGGAATGATTTAATGAAATTTAGAAATTTTGGTAAAAAGTCATTAACTGAACTAGATGCTTTGGTTGAAGATAAAAATTTATCCTTTGGTATGGATTTAGAAAAGTATAAATTAGAAAAAGAATAAAAAAATGAGGCACAGAAATAAAAATAAATCACTGAGTAGAACAGCAAGTCATCGTAAAGCTATGCTTTCAAATATGGCCTGCTCTTTAATTATTCACAAGCGTATAAAAACTACTGTTGCTAAGGCGAAAGTTTTAAAAAGGTATGTTGAACCTATTATCACTAAATGTAAAAATGACTCCACACATTCTAGAAGAGTTGTTTTTTCTAAATTAAAAGATAAAAAGTCTGTTTCTGAACTTTTCTCTGTTATTTCAGAAAAAGTTTCAAATAGGCCAGGGGGTTATACAAGAATTATAAAATTAGGAAAAAGATTAGGTGATGCAGCTGAGATATGTTTTATTGAATTAGTTGACTTTAATGAAATTTATAACTCTGAAAAAGAAGATAAAAAGAAAACAAGAAGATCTAGAAGATCGTCTAAATCTTCAAATAATAGTGAAAATTTAGATTCAAAAGTAAAGGAATCTAAATCTGTTTCAACTTCATCAAATAATGATACACCTGCTGAAGAGGCACCTGCTGAAGAGGCACCTACTGAAGAGGTACCTACTGAAGAGGCACCTGCTGAAGAGGCACCTGCTGAAGAGGCACCTACTGAAGAGGCACCTGCTGAAGAGGCACCTACTGAAGAGGCACCTGCTGAAGAGGCACCTACTGAAGAGGCACCTACTGAAGAGGCACCTGCTGAAGAGGCACCTGCTGAAGAGGCACCTACTGAAGAGGCACCTACTGAAGAGGCGCCTGCTGAAGAGGCGCCTGCTGAAGAGGCACCTGCTGAAGAGGCACCTGCTGAAGAGGCACCTGCTGAAGAGGCACCTGCTGAAG
>CAYSYA010000005.1:0-23563 GCA_964435285.1 uncultured Flavobacteriales bacterium | reverse complement strand
AGGCACCTACTGAAGATGCACCTACTGAAGAGGCACCTACTGAAGAAGAAGGTTCAACAGATGAAGAAAATAAAGAAGAGGCTGAAGAAAAATAGTAGTTAAATAAATATTAATTACATTATTTTATTAAGGACAAAGCCTCTTAGGTTTTGTCCTTTTTTTTAAAAAAAAATATATATGAAAAAAGAAGATAACAACGCAGTATTAATTTTAGAGGATGGTTCCATTTTTCATGGAAAATGTGCAGGTAAAAAAGGAACTTCTTTTGGTGAGATTTGTTTTAATACAGGAATGACTGGATACCAAGAAGTTTTCACAGACCCATCTTATTATGGTCAGATTGTTGTTACAACAAATGTTCATATTGGTAATTATGGTTATAATTTAAGTGAAGTTGAATCCAATTCCATGAAAATTGCTGGGTTAATTTGCAAAGATTTTAATCTTGATAACTCAAGGCATTATTCCGATGGTAACATTAAAGATTATTTTGAAAAAGAAAATATTTTTGTAATTTCTGAAGTTGATACTAGATCTTTAGTTAGTTATATTCGTGATAAAGGAGTTATGAATGTTTTGATTTCTTCTGACGTAAATAATATAGAATCTTTAAAATTGGAATTAAAAAAAGCACCTTCCATGAAAGGATTAGATTTATCTTCTTTTGTCTCTACTTCAGAACCCTATGACATCGGAGAAAATAATTCAAAATATAGAGTAGCTGTATTTGATTTTGGAATTAAAAAAAATATCATAAGATGTCTAGAAAATAGAGGGGTATATATGAAAGTTTTTCCATTTGATACTGAAGCTAGTGAAATACTTAATTGGAAACCTACAGGTATATTTTTTTCTAACGGTCCTGGTGATCCATCATCTATGAAGAATGTAATTAAAAATATAGAAATAATTCTTCAAAAAAATATTCCGATTTTTGGAATTTGTTTAGGTCATCAGTTGTTAGCTCTCGCTAGTGGATTAAAGACATATAAAATGCATAATGGTCACAGAGGAATCAATCATCCAGTTTTAAATTTAAATACTAAAAAATGTGAAGTTACTTCTCAAAATCATGGTTTTTCTATAGATGAAGATAGTTTGAATGGAAAAAATAACATTATCATCACTCACAGGAATTTAAATGACAATACTGTTGAAGGTATTATGTTTACTGATAAACCTTTTTTTTCTGTTCAGTATCATCCAGAATCATCACCAGGTCCTCAAGACTCTAGGTATTTATTTGATCAATTCGTTTCTAATATGGATAAATATATTGATTAATGGATTATAAAATAAAGGACATAAAAGCCAGACAAGTATTTGATTCAAGAGGTAATCCAACGGTCGAAGTAGATGTTTTCTCTAATTCATTATTTTCTCGTGCATCTATTCCCTCTGGGGCATCAACTGGAAAGTATGAAGCTATTGAAATTAGAGATGGAGGTGATATGTTAATGGGAAAAGGGGTGCAAAAAGTAATAAAGAACATTGAGAACAGACTTAGAGATCAGTTAATTGGGTTTGATATTTTTGATCAAAAAGGTATTGATACAAAAATGTGTGAGTTGGATGGAACTGAAAATAAATCTGTTTTAGGAGCAAATTCTATTTTACCAATTTCTTTTGCAGTCTCAAGATTAGCAGCTTTAACAAAAAAACAATATTTATTTGAGTATTTAGCTTCCTTTAATTCACACTCTTCTAATTTTCAACTACCGGTTCCATTAATGAACATTTTGAACGGAGGAAGTCATGCCGATAATTTAGTCGATATTCAAGAATTTATGATTGCACCAGTCGGAGCAACTAGTTTTAAGGAATCTCTATTTATGGGAGTGGAGGTTTTTCATAATTTAAAAAATGTACTTAAGTCCAAAGGTCTTTCAACAAACGTTGGAGATGAAGGAGGTTTTGCTCCAAATCTTAAATCAAATGAAGAAGCCCTAGATTTGATTTTATTAGCTATTGAAAAAGCTGGGTATAGACCAGGTATTGATATTTTTTTAGCTATAGATGCAGCATCTTCTGAATTTTTTGTTGATGGAAAGTATAAATTTAATAGTGGAGAAAAATTGAGTTCTATAGAAATGGTTGATTTTTGGAAAAGTTGGACAAATAAATATCCAATATTTTCAATTGAAGATGGATTACATGAGGACGATTGGGATAGTTGGAATTTATTAAATAAAGAAATTGGAAATAAAATTCAGTTAGTAGGTGATGACTTATTTGTAACTAATTTAAGTAGACTAGATAGGGGGGTTAAAGAAAATTCATCTAATTCAATTTTAATAAAACCTAATCAAATTGGGACTTTAACAGAAACGTTTAATACTATAAATTTTGCAAGAAAAAATAACTTTTCTACTGTAATGAGTCATAGATCAGGAGAAACTGAGGATTCTTTTATTTCAGATTTAGCTGTGGCTTTTTCTTGTTCTCAAATTAAAACAGGTTCGTGTTCAAGATCTGATAGAGTTGCGAAGTACAATCAATTATTAAGGATTGAAGAGAGTTTATCTACTAAAGCTTTTTTTTCTGGAAAAAATTTAAAATACTGTAAATAAAAATGGAAAATAATTTAAAACAAAAATTTGAAAATAAAATTCTTCCTGCTAGAGAAGAAATTAAACAACTAATCAAAAATCATGGTGATAAAGTGATAGGAGATATTAAATTACGTCAAATATACTCTGGAATGAGAGGAATGATTAGTATGGTAACAGAAACTTCTAAATTAGACCCAGAAGATGGTATTAAATTTAGAGGGTATTCTCTCGACGAATTATTAGATTTACTTCCTACTTATAATGGGGGGAAGCAACCAATGCCTGAGGGGATATTTTATTTAATGTTACTAGGTGAGCTTCCTAATGAAAATGATGTAAAGTTAATTGGACAAGATTGGAAGAGAAGATCTAATGTACCTAAACATGTTTTTTCAGTTCTAGATTCATTTCCTAAGGATGCACACCCCATGACTCAATTTTCAGCTGCAATATTAGCATTAAGAGGCGATAGCTGTTTTATGAAAGCATATAATGATGGTGTTAGAAAAACAGATTATTGGGATTCATCTTATGAAGATGCAATGAATTTAATTGCTACTTTACCTAGAATTGCTGCATATATATACAGGAGAGTTTATAAAAATAATGATCATATTGCTCCTAATTTAGACTTAGATTGGTCTGGAAATTTTGCTCACATGTTAGGTTTTGATGATGAAAATTTTCATGAATTAATGCGATTATATTTAACAATTCACGCTGATCATGAAGGTGGTAATGTTTCAGCTCATACTTCTCACTTAGTTAGTTCAGCATTAAGTGATGCTTACTTATCTTTTTCTGCTGGAATGAACGGTTTAGCTGGTCCACTTCATGGTTTAGCAAATCAAGAAGTTGTAAAGTGGTTATTGAAAATGAAAGATTTTTATAATAATGAAATACCATCAAAAGAACAAGTTTCTGATTACGTTAAAAAAACACTATCTGAGGGAAGGGTAATTCCTGGATTTGGTCATGCTGTTTTAAGAAAAACGGATCCTAGATATATAGCTCAAAGAAACTTTGCTTTAAAATATTTAAATGATTATGATTTATTTGATTTAGTAAGTAAGGTTTATGAAGTTGTTCCTCCAATATTAGATGCTACAGGAAAAGTCAAAAATCCATGGCCTAATGTTGATGCTCATTCCGGTGTTTTGTTGCTTAATTATGGAATGAAAGAATATGACTTCTTCACTGTTTTATTTGGTGTTTCTCGTTCATTGGGAATATTATCTCAACTAATATGGAACAGAGCATTGGGTAGCCCAATTGAAAGACCCGTGTCAATGCCAACGGAAATTATAAAAAAGAAATTTACTTAAAATCTTTGTCTTTGTAATTCTGACAAAATTATACCTGCGGCGACTGATACATTTAGTGATATTATATCTCCATTTGTTGGGATTTTTATAAGTTCGTCGCTAATTTTAATTAATTTATTTGAAACACCTTCTTTTTCGGATCCAAGTACTAAAATACATGGTTCTTTCAAGCTAGTTTTATAAATTGACTTTTTAGCATGTTCAGAAAGAGAACAAATTTTAAGTCCGCTATTTTTAGCAAAAATTAATGTTTTTTCAAGACTTTCAGTTCTGCATATTGGTAACTTAGTTAAAGCTCCGGAGGATGTTTTAATCGAAATTTCATTAATTTCTGCTGATTTTTTTTTTGGAATAATAATACCATGAGCTCCTAATACTTTAGCGCTCCTACAAATAGAACCAAAATTTCTAACATCAGTAACTCCATCTAAAGCAAAAAAAATTGGAGATTCCCCTTTTTCAAATAATTGAGGTAAATAATTATCAAATTCAATGAATGTAATTGGTGAACAGAAAGCGAAAACTCCTTGGTGATTTTTCTTAGTCAATCTATTCAATTTTTGAACAGGAATGTATTTTATTTCAATTTTTTTATTTTTAACTTTTGTCTCTATTTCTTTTATTTTTTCGTGTTGTATATTTTTTTGTATATATATTTTTTGTATTTCTCTTTCACTATCTAAAAGTTCAATTACAGGTCTTATTCCATATATTCTTAATTTATTATTTTCTGATTTCATTATTAAAATTTTAATACATAGTTAAAATGTATTTTTGAGTTATTAAAATCTAAACTATTACTATAAGTGGGAACAGCATAATTTATTATAAAAATATCTTTTTCCATATCAAAACCTATTCCAAATCCATATGATGAAATGCTTGTATTTAGATCATATAATTTTCCAATATCACAAAAAATAGATAAATATGAGTTATTATTATAATAATATTTGTTTTCTATATTTAAAATATTAAATGACTTACTAAAAAAACTATTTTCAATATATCCTCTTAAACTACTCACTCCCCCTATTCCAATTTTTTCATTTTCTAAAATTTCATCTCCAAAAATATGATTGTTTTCAGTGCTTAGATAAAAAATATTGTTTTTAAAAACAGGTAATTTTAATTTTAATTTAAAATTAATTTGTTGACGAAATTGTTTTTGATTAAAATTTTTATTAACTCCAATTGTATATTCATTATTTACTTTTAAATCAATATTTTTTTTAGAAAAATTATTTTTTAAAAAAGTCCAATTGACTAAAAATAAATTACTTTTATAATCTTGAATTAAGTTGTTATTGTTAGTTAAACTATTGGATATATTGTTTATATATCCAATTTTGAAATAATTATTAACTTTTCTTATTTCTAAGTTATAATTTATTTTTTTACTAATATAAGAGTTGTAAAGTTGTAAAATTTTAAATTTTGTTTCTAAATAAAAAATTGAGTTTAAGAAATAAGGGAAACTCAAATTAATTAAAAGTTCCTGGTTTCTGTCAGACATTTTATTCCAATTCAGTTCTATTTTCTCCCATAAATTAAATGAGTTTGTTAATTTAAGGTTTATTTTTCCGTATAATTCGTTTTTTTCATTCTCATTATTATAGCCTAAAAAACCATCAATTGTATTATTGTTTTTTTTTTCTAAATAAATAAATAATATTGTTTTTTGTTTGTTAAATAAAACACTATTTTCTTTGAATTCATTTACGTAATTATTTTCTGATATTTTTTTAGAAATGTTACTTATTTTCTTTTGACTATAAGGCTCTTTTTTTTTCAAGTCTAAAGTTCTTTCAATTAAGTATTTTGGGAACTTGTTATAACCTTTAATTGCAACACTGTCAATATTTGTTAATCTACCTTTTTTACAGATTATTTTGCCGTAAATATTTTTATTAATAATT
The DNA here is from genome assembly GCA_964435285.1 of uncultured Flavobacteriales bacterium. Lineage (GTDB taxonomy): Bacteria > Bacteroidota > Bacteroidia > Flavobacteriales > TMED113. The sequence goes on along the minus strand of CAYSYA010000005.1, from coordinate 17,767 downwards.
GAGTCATATTTAAATTCAATAACAGCAAATGGATATCCTATATTCTCTAATTTTTTTGCAATACTATATAAAACTAAATCAATTTCTTTTTTTTCAAATTCATTTTTTTTATTTACTTCATAATCATTTAAATTTGATATAATCCACTTATAATCATTTTGATTAATTAGTGAATCTTCTATGATATTTAAATTATTTGAAAAAATAATTAAGTTATTTAAAATTAATAGAAAAAAAATTTTTTTTAAAATCATGTACTGTTTTAAAGTTTTGAATCTTTTTAGAATTTATTTAACTAAAAAATTATTAAATTTGAAATATAAAATTAATTATAATGAAAAAATTTCTTTTCTTTTTTTCTTTACTTTTTATTCTATTTCTTCAATCTTGTTGTATTACAGCAAATTGCCCAGGATTATCTAATGGGAATGATGTTGAAAAAGAGAACATAAACTCTTAACGAAAAAAAATAATTTTTATTTACTAAATGAGCTTTATTTTTAATCTATGAACAATCCGGAGAATTCTAATGATTGGTACGTTGTCGACTTGAAAAAAAAAGTTTCAAAACCTAAAGTAGAACCAATTTTTAAAAAAAAACCAAATTGGCTTAGGGTCAAATTACCTACAGGAGAAAAATTCTCAAAACTTCGTTCAATAGTTGATGAGCATAATTTACATACTATTTGTGAAAGTGGTCATTGTCCTAATATGGGTGAATGTTGGGGGGCTGGTACAGCTACATTTATGATTTTAGGAAATATTTGTACCAGATCATGCGGATTTTGTTCTGTTTCAACGGGGAAACCAAAAAATGTAGATTGGTCTGAATCTGAAAAAGTTGCAAACTCTGTTTCTTTAATGAATATTAAACATTGTGTTCTTACTTCAGTTGATAGAGATGATTTGGATGATGGTGGTTCCATTTTATGGGTACAAACAATTGAGGCGATAAGAAGATTATCTCCAAAAACTACTATTGAAACTCTAATTCCTGATTTTAAAGGAAATAAAAAAAATTTAGATAGAATTATACTAGTTCACCCAGAAGTTGTTTCACATAATATGGAAACAGTAGAAAGATTAACTAAAAATGTTAGAGTTCAAGCTAGTTATGCTAGGAGTTTATCTGTACTTGATTATTTGAAAAAATCTGGTATTAAAAGAACAAAATCTGGAATTATGCTTGGTTTAGGTGAGTCTGATGAAGAAGTTTTAAAATCTATGAAGGATTTAATAGATGTTGGTGTAGATATATTAACACTTGGTCAATACTTACAACCTACGAAAAAACATCTCCCAGTAAGTAAATTTATTAAACCTGAAAAATTTTCTTTTTTCAAAGAAAGAGGATTAGAAATGGGCTTTAAGTATGTTGAAAGTGGGCCGTTAGTAAGGTCATCGTATCACGCAGAAAAGCATTTATTTTAAATAATTATGATAAGAGTTGCTATAAATGGGTTTGGTAGGATAGGTAGGTCTTTTTTTCGGTCTATCTTTAATAATAAAAAATTTAAAATAGTAGTTATTAACGACTTAAGTGATTTAAAAGTTTTAAGTCATTTATTAAAATATGATTCAATTCACGGTCGATTTCCTGAAAAATTATCACATGATGAAAAAAATTTAATTATTGGAGAAAAAAAAATTCCCGTTATAAACTACTCTAAAATTGAATTAATACCATGGAAAGAATATAATGTTGATTTAGTTATTGAGGCAACAGGTAAGTATTTAACTGGTCCATATTTAAAAAAACATATTAAGTCAGGTGCAAAGAAAGTCATTCTGTCAGCTCCCCCAAAAGATAAGTCTATAAAGACCGTTGTTTTAGGTGTTAATGGTGGTATTATTAATAAATCGGATCTAATTATTTCAAATGCTTCATGTACAACAAATTGTGCTGCACCAATGATAAAAATTCTAAATGATTCTTTTGATATAGAGAAAGCGTATGTTACAACTGTTCATTCTTATACCACTGATCAAAATTTACACGATTCAAATCATCATGATTTGAGAAGAGCTAGGTCAGCGCCTAACTCAATTATCCCAACTACCACTGGAGCAGCAAAAGCTTTAAGTAATATATTTCCAAAAATGAATATAGGTGGGTGTGGAATTCGTGTTCCCGTTTCAAATGGCTCCTTAACTGACATTACTTGTATTGTAAGAAATAAAACATCGGTTTCTGAAATAAATAATTTATTTAAAAAAGAATCTAATAATACTTTTTCTGGTATTCTTTCTTATACCGAAGATCCTATTGTTTCAGTCGATGTTATATCTTCCCCGTTTTCTTGTATTTTTGACTCTAAATTGACTTTTTGTTTAGATAATATGATTAAAATAGTTGGTTGGTATGATAATGAATATGGTTATTCAAATAGACTAGTTGATTTAGCAAATATTATGTTTCAAAATGAAAAATAAATTAACTTTAATTTTCATTTTGAATTATATAGAACCCTTCTCTACCTTGTTCTTGGTATAAAGGCATAAGTATTTTGCCATCAAATGGTGATTTGACATCCCCATTTTTATCACTACCCAATACTTCTCCTTTTTTTATATTTTGAAAATTGATAACATTTGGTTTCATTAAAAAATTATCACTTTCTGATATTAAATGAATATACTTTACTTTATATAAACTCTTTTTATTTTTTGAGATAGATTGATTTATAATAAAATTGGGAGTATCTTCTTTCTTAATTACTCCGCAGCTTTCTAAAATTTTAAAAATCCCTATTTCATGATTATTAATTGAAGCCGGATCCCCTATAGCACCACCCTCAAAAACAATAGTTGAAATATTTTTTGAATTATAGTATTGAGAAAAAGAGCCCTTTACTTTGTTAAATAATTTTGTAATAACAGGTATTTGAATAGCAGAAGCTAATTTGAAATCTTTAGTATTATTAATAACTGTAAATAAACCACTTGCAGAGGAAGTGTTGTGCAGGTCAATTATAATAACATCTTTCTTTTTTTTCTTTTTAAGAATAACATCTATTATATCATGAATTTTAATTAATTCTTTATACTCATACACATCTTTTATTTTTCCCTTTTTAACTTCATTTATTATTTTTTTTGTCCAAATTCTATTTAAGTCTATGTCAATATATCTTTCTTTTTTTTCAATAGCTTTTAAATTTCCTTGAATTCCTATAATATTACCCCTTATATCAATTTTATTATTTTCTAAATATGAAAATATTTTTTTAAGTGCTTTTTTTCCTGATAATTCATTACCGTGAATTCCACACATAAATACTATTGTTTTACCTTTTTCTCCTGAGTGGTAGTTTCCTAATATCCTGTCTTCAAATGCTAATATCTCTTGTTTTTTTAACAATTTAGGAGATTCAAATTCATATTTTAACAAATATTTCTTTTGTAACATCCCAATAAATAATTTTTTTTCATGAACAGGAATCATTTCACTTTTTTTTAGTTTCATTAATTTAATTGCGTTGGAAATATTTTCGTTAGGTTCAATACATATAGGATTTTTTTTCATTACGTCTTTTACAAGAATGTTATTTTTATTTTGAATGTTATTTTTGTTTTCTAAAATATCTTTTGTGAGCTCGCCTGTAATTTTACCATTTATGTTAACAACAACAATATAGTCATGTTTTTTCCACTCATTAATTTTTATTGCAAGAGAAAAAGACTCATTTTCATCAACTGAATATATATACCTATCCATGCATTCTTCAACAAGGAGTTCAGAGGGGTTATTAATTAAAACACTATTTTTTGCTAATTCCCATTTATGAACAGGTATATTTTTTTTCTGCTTTTCAATTATTTCTGATGTTATTGTAGTTAAAGCGTTTTGATTTGATACTTTTTTAGACAAAAGGTCAAAAGAATCTATAATCCATCTAGAACCAGTTTTTCTTGAGAGTGCTCGGTCTTTAATTATATTTAAGTATTTATCTATGTCTTTAGGGTCTATGTTAATATTTGATAATCCAATGGCTGCTTTAGGTACTAGATCATTTAAAATTAATTTTCTTGCATCAATTCTTTTACCATCAAACCATTTAAATGTGCAATCTATTCCCTGTTGAGCAGCTGAATAAAAATTAGTTCTAGCATCATCAAACTCTATGACTTCAGAGATGTTAGAAATATTACTTTCTTTATAAAACATCATTAAACCAAGCCAAAAAGCTGAATTTGCTACCTCATCAACAATTGTAGGTCCAGCAGGAAACATTCTAGATTCTATTCGTAGACTAGGTTTGTTATTATAGATTCCATAACATGGTCTATTCCATCTATAAACTGTTGAGTTGTGTTGTGATAGGGCCTCAAGTTTAGGTTTTTTTGAATCTAATTTGGAGATTTTCTTTAATGATTTTAATAAAATTTTATACCTTATAATATCTTCTTTAAAGATTTCTATAATTGATTTGTCAATCCATTGATTTCCAAATGTTACCCTTGGAAGTGTTCCTGGATGATAACTTCCTATAACTCTTGTGTCAGTAGATTGTTGAAAAACAGCTATTCTAGTTTCATGCCATAATCTCTTTCCAAATAACATAGGCGAATTTGTACTTATTGCTAAAACAGGTCCTGAAATTAATTGAGAGATGTTATACATTCTTGAAAAATCTTTAGGTCCAATTTGTAGATGAAATTGATATCCAGTATTACATCCTTCAACAAGAGGAGAATCATGTTCAAAAACTAATTCATCAATTCCTCTAATTCTTAACTTATAATTTTCTCCCCTGATTTTATTAATTGATTCACACAGTTCAAAATACCTTTGGTTATTTGTGATATTATCAAATCTCAAATCATATTTTCTAACTGTTGGTAAAATTCCAGTTAAAATTAATTTGGTATCAAATTTCGAAGCAAATTTACTTGCTACTCTCATTTTGTTAAGAATGTTTTTTTCTAGTCTTCTTAAACAAGTTTTGTTAATTTCCAATGGTTCTAAATTGAGTTCCATGTTGAACTTTGCAATTTCTGTTACGAACCCATCATTATGAATACCTTTAAGTATTTTTTTATTTATGGGATTAGCTCTATAATTATCATCTAATAAACAGAATTCCTGTTCAGCTCCAATACGTCCAAAGTCTTCCAATTCTTCACTATCAATTAAATTTTCTAGTATTTCTATTTCGCTAGTTAGTCTTTCAATGAATTTTAGATTTTTTTTCATTATTAGTAATTATTTTATATTTAGTAGTCCATTTATCATTTTTATAATCATATTTTTTTTGTATTCACAGATATAATTTTTGTAGTTATAGTCTTGTTCATTTAAATGAACAAGAAATAGACCATTAACATTTACATTATAATACTTTTCTAAAATATATTGATACATTGATAATTGTAGATTATAATGATTGAAGTTGCAATCATCCATATTATTTAAGGGGAATTTAGTTCCTTTTTGGTTGTTAAATGAGCTTTTATTAATTTTTTTATTTGTTTTCCAATCAATTAGTGAAATATGATTTTTTTCCTCATTATATATAATTAAATCAATAGTGCCAGCAAGTTTTAGTTCTTCAGAGTAAACCATTACTTCAGAAAATAATTTATTAGTTTTTTTCAAACATTTTTTTTTTATAAAGTTTATTCCTTGGAGAGCTTTTGGGTCTATGTTGTTAAATTCTAACTCGTTAATTATAAAATTTGAATTAATATAATCTTCTATTTGTTTATGCACTATAGTTCCTCTATCTCTTCTCTTATTCCAACTGCCAATTAATTCTTCAACACTCATGCCTTTATACTTTAGACTAGTTTGAGTAAGTTTTTTAGCAATTTTTTTTTCATCAAAGGGTTTGAAAAATGAATGAATAAACTCTGTGACACTTTTAAATTCTATTGTTGAATTTAAAAGTGTATATGTATGGCTTTCTTCTTCTAAAGAAATTAGCTTACTTTTATCAAGTATTTTTTTTAACATATGGATTTCTATTTCATTCAATATAATAAGCTTTTTTTAATAAATACTTTAATGCTAATTTTTTTCAACTTCTCATCTTTGTATTCTCAGGATTTTGATAATAGTATTATTTTGAATGAAGTGGAGTTATCAGATAAAATTCAGTATTCATCTAAAGAGTATTTTTATTATAAAAGAAAAGTAAAAAAAGTATTCCACTATTTAGATACAATTAACAATATAATTTTTAATATTGATTCGCAACTATTGACTAAATCAAAAAAAAAACATAAAAAAAAATTTATTAGAAATTACAAAAAAGTACTAATGGATAAATTTTTAATTGAAATAAAGTCTTTAACAAGAAAAGAGGGTGTTATTTTATCTAAATTAGTTTACAGAGAATTTGGCATATCAGTATTTGATATCATAGAAAAATATAAGGGAAAATGGAGTGCGTTTTGGTGGCAAAATTTAGCATTATTATATGATGGTGATATAAAATCAAAGTATGATCCAAAAAAAAATAAAGAGGATTTTATAATTGAAAAAATAATTAATAAAGAAATCAATTAACTGTTATAAAAATTTTGAAGAAACCTCTTTATTCTTCATCCCTTTTGAATAGTCATAAAAACCCTTTCCAGTCTTTACCCCTAATTCATTATTTCTTACCATCTCTTTGAGTAAATTGCAGGCCATATATTTTTCATCTTTAAAGCCATCGTACATAACATTTAAGATTGATAAACATACATCTAATCCAATAAAGTCAGCTAAAAATAGTGGCCCCATTGGATGAGACATTCCTAACATCATAACAGTATCAATTTCATTAACACCAGAAACCTTTTGTTCTAAAGTTAAAATTGCTTCATTAATCATAGGCATCAATATTCTATTTGCAACAAAACCTGGAGCATCATTTACAAATACAGGAATTTTATCTAGCTTTTTTGATAAATCCATGATAGTGTCAAATGTTTTTTTAGATGTTTGTTCACCTTTTATGACTTCAACCAATTTCATTATTGGTACAGGATTCATAAAATGCATTCCAATGATTTTATCAGGTCTATTTGTTGATAAAGCAATTTCAGTGATAGAAATGGAAGACGTGTTACTGGCTAAAATAGCTTCAGGCTTGCAAATGGAATCTAATTCTTTAAAAATATTTAATTTAATTTTTTTTGATTCTGTTGCAGCCTCAATAATAAGGTCGCAATTATTTACACAGTTTTTCATATCACTATAAAATGATATTTTTGACAAGGTTTTTTCCTTATCTAGATTTGAAATTTTATCTTTTTTAACCAATCTTTCAAGATTTTCTGAAATTTTGATTTTTGCATTTTCTAAATTTTCTATAGAAATGTCAACTAAAGAGACTTCAAATCCTTTTTGAGCAAAACAATGCGCTATTCCGTTACCCATTGTTCCAGATCCTATAACAGATATATTTTTCATAATTTACTTTCCTCTACCTTGCAATACGATAATCAAAGTGTATGCAAGAACTTTTATATCGCTAAATATAGATAGATTTTCTAAATAAATTATGTCATATTTTAATCTTTCGATCATTTTTTCAACATTGTCAGCATAACCATATTTCACCATTCCCCAAGATGTTATTCCAGGTCTAATTTTAAAAACTAATTTGTAATGAGGTGCTTTTTTTATTATTTTTTCAATAAAATAGTTTCTTTCAGGTCTTGGGCCAACAAGAGACATTTCCCCTTTTAAAACATTATAAAATTGCGGAAGTTCATCAATTCTATATTTTCTCATTATTTTTCCCCAACTAGTAATTCTATTATCGTTTTCCTGAGTTAGTTTTGGTTTTCCTTCAGATTCAGCGTTAATATACATTGATCGAAATTTAATTATTTTAAAAATTTTTCTGTGTTTTCCAGCTCTTTCTTGAGAATAAAAGACAGGTCCTTTAGATGATAATTTTATTATAAAAGCATTAAATATAAATATTGGAAAAAGAACTATAAGCGCGAGTAATGAAATAATGATGTCCAATTTTCTTTTGATAAATGATTCAAATAGATTCATTGATGAAGGGTGTATCTCAGTAAATGGAATTCCATGAATAGACGACATCTTCACATTTCCTAGAATTAGATCACTTTTATTTGGAATAATTTTAGCAATTATATTTTGGTAATTTAGCTCGTATAGAGTTTTTTCAATTAAAACAAATTCTTCATTTTCAAGTGCAATAATTGCTTCATCAATTTGGTTATGTTTTATTATTTGATCTAAGTTTGATAACGTGCCTAGATTTTTTAACTTTTTAGAGAAAAAATTATTTTTTTCTCCTGAAGTTTCTACTAAACCTATAAGTTTATAACCACTAGATTTAGGTAAGTCCATAATTTGATTATAAATATTAATTGCTTTTTTTGATGAGCCAATTAATATTGTTGAAAATCCTATGTCCCCCTTTTCTATTTTTTTTACGATTCTATGAGTTAAAACATACCTAAATAGAAAAGTTAGGGTAAAATGTGTTGTGAATAGAAATAAAATAGACTTATAATAATAGTTGTAATTAGTTTGATACTCTATATCATCTATTATCAAAATAAAGAAAATAATAATACAACCAATGATTGTTTGATTTATGGTTTTATAAAATTCTTTTAGTCTAGACACTCTAAGAACATTTTGATATTTTCCAGATAAAGTATAAATAGAAATCCAAAAAATACAAATAACAATACAGCCTTTAATTAAAGAAGGATCTAGGAATTCAAAAGTTTGTTTTTCAAGTTTTTTTCTAAACATAAAAAATAATATCCAACTGTTAACTGAGGTGAGGATATCAAAGAAAATAAATTTTATAGTTTCAATTCTTCTAATCATTAATAAACGACTTTTAAATTATCTAAATATGTACAGCCTTGAGAATTATTGTAAGTCATTTCACTTTCAAAATAAATTTGAAATGTAGAATTAGATATATTTGGAATTATTAAGGAGCTTAAATTTAAATAAATTTTTTTCCAGTTTTCAGATTTATAAATTTTCATGTGTTCAATTTTATCTTCAATATTATTATTTCTAATAAGACCGATTTTAAAGTCTATGTCAGACTTAAAATTCATTTCTAAAAAAATATACTCTGGGAAACTGTTAAATAATAATTCATCAATTGTAATTACTTGATATATATTATTTGAGTTGTTAATACAAATAGCACATGATTTTTCACCATCAAACACTTCATTACTTTGAATTAAAGGAATAGTGTCACTATTTTCAGTTTCTTGAAGCATATTTCCTATTTCAAAAGAACCTTGGTTTAAAAACTTAAAGTTTGTGTTTTCTTTGTAGCTCGTTTCAGGGCTAATACTTATGGTTTCTTCTTCAAATGCATTATCAATACTGACTTCATATATGTTATAGAATGGATAGATCATTCTACTTCCGGAAATACCATTTTCTTTAATTCCAGGAGATATTCTAATTTCATTATTATCCTCAATATTTATAATTGGAATTTTAGAAGGAGTTTCAAAAGCTCCTAAAAAATTACCATTAATTGTTACCCAACCGTCTGAAATAGCTGTAGTCTCAGTACTTTCATTAATTTGGCCTTCTAAATCATAAAATGAAAAATTATTTATTGAAAAATATGTTGCTATTTCTGCCTCTCTCTCACAGGAAGAAATTATTAGTAAAAAAAGTATAATAAATTTTTTCATTAGGCATTTTCAATTTTTTGCATAATAATGCTGCAGTTTTTCGCTTCATTAGTAGATATTAAATTTTCTTCTCCACTATTAATACAATTATAAAGATATTTCATTTCTTCCTCCAGTTGATTATTGTCTTTTGAAGTAAGATGTATTTTTTTGTTAAGGTAATTTATGCTACTTTTTTTTCTCATAAAATCAATTTCTATTTCTTTTTTATCATTAGTTTCTATATTCATTTTTCTTACAATTTTTTTGTTCTTTGCATTAGTTCTTTCAGAAGTCAAGTCAACTATAATTTTATTTTTAAAAATCAAATTACATTTTATATAATTTTTTCTTTTATTGATAATTCTAATCTTTTCAATAGAACTATTAATAAATGAATTTATTATATCAATATCATGTATCATTAAATCTTTTATGATGCAGCTATTTTTATTTCTACTTGATAATATAGTTCTTCTTATAGCTTTTATTTTTTTAGGCTTTATGTTTAATTGTTTAACACTTAAAAATGCAGGATTGAACCTTTCAATAAAACCTATTTGTATTTGAGTATTATTTTGTTTTTTTATTTTTTCTATTTCTTTAATTTCATGTAAAGTTTCACACATTGGTTTTTCTACAAATACATGTTTTTTAAAGTTTAAAACTTTTTTGATTAATCTAAAGTGAGAATTTGTACTAGAAGTAATATTAATTACGTCTGATCTATTAATTAGTGAATCTAATTGCAAAAAAGGAATATTATAAATCTTTGAAATTTTTTTGGATTTTTCTTTATTAATATCAAAAAAGCCAATAATTTTAAATTTATTTTTTAATTTTTGAAGTACTCTAATGTGTATTTCACCAAAGTATCCGGTTCCAATTATGCCAATTTTTAACATTTTTTTTATATTTCAATCAAAAATAAATTTATTTGTTCAATCATTTTAATTTAATTCTTAAATATTGAAAAAAATAGATACTTTTAGAGAAAAGGGCCTTAGGTCAAAAATGGTAAGTAGGTTAAGGGCTAGAGATATAAGGGATGAGTATGTTTTAAATGCTATGGCTGAAGTTCCAAGGCATTTTTTTTTGGACTCTGCATTTTTAGAGTTTGCATATAAAGATAATGCCTTTCCAATTGGTTGTGATCAAACAATTTCTAACCCTTATACTGTAGCTTTTCAATCCGAACTTTTAACTCCTAGGCCGAGTGATAAAATTTTAGAAATTGGAACAGGTTCAGGTTATCAAACTGCAATTTTAAGTAAAATAGGTTGTAGAGTTTATTCAATAGAGAGATTTAAAGATCTACATATCAATGCTAAAAAAAATTTATCAATTTTAAATTGTAATGTGAATTTATTTTACGGTGATGGTTATTTAGGTCTTCCAAACCACTCACCCTTTGATAAAATTATTGTTACAGCAGGAGCTCCTGAGTTACCCTTTGCTCTTATTGAACAATTATCTATTGGTGGAATTTTAGTTATTCCTATTGGAGTTAAAGAGCAAAAAATGACTGTTTTTCTTAAAACAAATAAAGATTCACATGAAATAATTTCTGAATACAGGGACTTTAAATTTGTTCCGTTGTTAAGAGAAAAGAGTTGAATTTTAAACATTAGAATGTTTAAAAATATTGAATATTTTCTTTTCTAAAAAAATCAATTATAGTTTACTTGCACCCAGTTTAACAAAAATTAAATTTATTATGAAAAAGTTAACATTATTAGTTGCTACTTTAATGATAGCAACAATTTCGTTTGCTCAACAAGGTTCAATGAGTTTCGCAATTGACAACCTTGATTTAAGAACACCTATGAACACTGAAGCTAACTTAGGTTATTTCATGACAGATGATATTATGGTATCTCTTGGTATGTCTGACTGGGATAATTTTACAGTAGGAGCTAGGTATTATGGTATATGTGATAACATGTTCCTTCAAGCTACTACTACTGCAACTGGTGTAGAAGGTGGTGATTCTGAGTACAATATTGGTGCAGCTTTAGGTTGGACTAAAGATTTAGGTATTTGGAAATTACAATTTGAGCCTATGATTGTTTTAGATGATATTCAAGATTTTACACCAAGATTAGCTTGGGGTCTTAGATTTACTCTATAATAATCTTATATCAATTAATAAAAAAAAGGGGTCATTTGACCCCTTTTTTTTATTAGTAAATTTTTATTTTTTATCTGTTAAAATAAATAATCTAATATTTTTTTAATATTATTTTAACATTAGAATGTTTAAAAATATTGAATATTTTCTTTTCTAAAAAAATCAATTATAGTTTACTTGCACCCAGTTTAACAAAAATTAAATTTATTATGAAAAAGTTAACATTATTAGTTGCTACTTTAATGATAGCAACAATTTCGTTTGCTCAACAAGGTTCAATGAGTTTCGCAATTGACAACCTTGATTTAAGAACACCTATGAACACTGAAGCTAACTTAGGTTATTTCATGACAGATGATATTATGGTATCTCTTGGTATGTCTGACTGGGATAATTTTACAGTAGGAGCTAGGTATTATGGTATATGTGATAACATGTTCCTTCAAGCTACTACTACTGCAACTGGTGTAGAAGGTGGTGATTCTGAGTACAATATTGGTGCAGCTTTAGGTTGGACTAAAGATTTAGGTATTTGGAAATTACAATTTGAGCCTATGATTGTTTTAGATGATATTCAAGATTTTACACCAAGATTAGCTTGGGGTCTTAGATTTACTCTATAATAATCTTATATCAATTAATAAAAAAAAGGGGTCATTTGATCCCTTTTTTTTATTAATAAATCTTTTAAACATTTATGTGTGTAGAATTTTTTTTTTTTAATTTTTCATAAAGATTTAATTAAGTTACTTTCGTTCTGTTTAATTTAAATTTTTAATTATGAAAAAAATAACATTGTTAGTCGTTACTTTAATGATTGCGACAATTTCTTATGCGCAAAATTCCGGACAATGGTCTTTCGGTGCAGGTTCTGATTTTACATCACCTAACGCTGATGCGAATATTGGTTACTTTATCATGGATGGTCTAATGTTGAGTTTTAATTTTAATATGGGAATGGAACACAGACAAGAAGAAATTCATTTAATGGATGATGGAAGCACTCACATTCACCTCGAAGATGTTGAAGGAACTTTTGAATGGGGAGGAGCTATGAGGTACTATGCTGTAGATAATATGTTTGTAGAAGCTGGGGTTAGTATGGTTACAGACATGGATCCTGATGTATATTTTGCAGGTGGGGTTTCTTTGAAACTTGCTTTTGAAGATAGGTTATGGTTTGAACCTATGATAAAATTAAATATGCCAGGTGCAGATTATAGTACTATTGGAAATAATGAGGCTCAAAATACTTTAGGGTTAGCTTGGGCATTCAGATATACTTTTTAATTAAATCAAATTATATATAAAAAGGAGGGGTACATGCCCCTCCTTTTCATATTAACAATTTTTTGTTGGTATTTAATTTTTAATTTATTTTTTAAAGACTTTAAAACAATAATTTTGTATTATGTTTAAAAAATTAATTGTCTTTTTTCTTCTAGTTTCGTCTAGTATTTTTTCACAAGAAATAATTAATAAAAATGGATTTCCAATATTACCTCAAAAAGGAGATTGGTCTATTGGAACCGATGCGGGTTCTATGATTAGTTTTATAGGTAATATTTTTTCTGGAGATTACAATTCTGTTGATATATCTTTTCATCAAGGTACCTTTATATATGTTAAAAGAATGGTTGAGGATAACGTAGCTAATAGGTACAAAATGGGTGCTTTTTTCAACTCTGTTTCTGAAGAGCTGGAGTTTGGTATAGGTTATGGTTATGAAAAACGAAAAGGAAAGACAAGATTACAAGGTTTTTACGGTTATGAAGGTTTCGTAGGTATGAATTATGTAGATCAAGATGACGAAAAAGACTTTATAACTTCAATATCTGCAAGTATTTTTATTGGCTGTGAGTATTTTATTGCATCTAAAGTTGCCATTGGTGCGGAATATACTTACGGTCCAGTTTTATCTGTATCAAATCAAATTAATTTTTTATTAGAGGGTGGGACAGGAACAATAAGAATGAATTTTTACTTTTAAATATAATCGCTACTCACTAAATTAGGGAAAACTTAGTTTTCCCTTTTTTTTTCCCTCTGAATTTGTTTTTCGATGTCTCTTTTTTTAATAATTTCTCTTTTATCATACATTTTCTTTCCTTTTCCTATTGCAACTTGAATTTTTACTAATCCTTTATCATTAATAAATAGTTTAGTTGGGATAAGAGATGCTCCTTTTTCATTAATAGATTTAATGATTTTAGATATTTCAGATTTATTCAGTAATAATTTTTTATTTCTATTAGGGTTATGTAATTCAGAAGTATCATGCTTATATTTCGAAATATAAATGTTTTTCACCCAAATTTCATCATTTAAAATAATACAGAATGAATCACTAATTTTCACCTCTTTATTCCTTATTGATTTTACTTCTCCTCCTTTGAGTTGTATACCTGCTGTAAAATTTTCTGTTAGTGCATAAGAAAATGATGCTTTTTTATTTTTTATTTCAATAATTTTTTTCATTTTTTATCCTAATGAAACATCTAAAATCATCATAATTATAAATCCAATAATTAAACCCATAGTTGCCAAATCTGTGTTTCCTCCACTTTGACTTTCAGGAATAACTTCTTCTACAACAATAAATATCATTGCACCTGCTGCAAATGCTAAAGCATAAGGGAGAATAAAAAACATATTTATCACAAGTAATGCGCCAATAACTGCAAATATTGGTTCCACTATAGCAGATAGTTGCCCCCATTGCCAAGATTTAAATCTACTCATTCCATTTCTTCTTAAAGGCATGGAAACTGCAAATCCCTCAGGAGCATTTTGTATGCCCATACCTATAGCAAGGGCAATTGCTGGTCCTAATGTAAATAAGGCTTCAGAAGAACCAGGAACTGTTAATTGCATTAATTCGGGATGAGCAAATGCTCCAAATGCAACTCCAACCGCTAAGCCCTCAGGTATATTATGTAATGCAATTGCTAAAATTAAAAGTTCAGTTTTTTTTAAGTCAGTTTTTGGTCCTTCAGCTTTTTTTATATCATCAAATAAATGTAAATGAGGTATTTTTTTGTCTAAAAAGTAAATAAATAAAGCGCCAAAAAAGAATCCAACTGCAGGAGGAAGCCATTTTGGTAAAGATGAAATACCTTCTAATTTTTGCACTTCAGCAATTTCAATAGCAGGTGATAACAAAGACCAGAAACTTGCCGCTATCATAACTCCACCAGTAAAACCAAGACACATATCAAGTATTTTTCTATTGGTAGACTTAAAAAAAAATACTAATGAGGCGCCTATGGCAGTTAGAATCCACGTAAATAATCCACCAACTAAAGCCATTAGTACAACTCCAAATTTTTCTCCTCCAATTTTTTTAATTGAAAGAAAAAATTCAATTAAATAATTATCAACAAGAAATTCCATATTCTTCTTCTTTTTTTTAGATTTGTAAATATAAAAAATATAAAATTTATGTATTATTTTTTCTTTTTTTTATCGTCAATTAATAAATTTTTTCTTCCCAAATTATACAAATATAAAATGCAAAATTTTAATAAATTTCAATTTGTTTTATTAGGATATAAATATTGGGTAACAAAAAATTATTTAAAATATAAAAAATGAAAAAAAAAAAGTTTTCCAATGATTTAACTAATATGCTTGGAATTGATTTTCCAATAATAGTTGCTCCAATGTTTTTAGTATCAAATTCAAAAATGCTAATTGAGGCGAGTAACTCTGGTATTACAGGCTGTGTTCCAGCTTTAAATTATAGAACAATTGATGAATTAAAAAAAGCAATTATAGAGATTAAGAAGAAATCTAATGGCCCATTGGGTGTAAATTTAATTGTAAATAAATTCAATACTAAAATGTTAGAGCAATTAAAAATTTGTATTGATAATAAAGTTGATTACATTATAACTTCTCTTGGAAATCCTTCAACAGTAATTGACAATTGCAAGTCTCATGGTATTAAAGTTTTTTGTGACGTTGTTGATTTAAAGTATGCAAAAAAAGTAGAGGAGTTAGGTGCGGACGCAATAATTGCTGTAAATAATAAAGCGGGTGGACATCTTGGTCCTATGTCACCTGAAAAGTTGATACCTTTATTGGTTGAAAATTGTAAAATACCTATTATTTCTGCTGGTGGAGTTTCAAGTTACAAAGAATTAAAAAAAATATTAAAATTAGGAGCATCAGGAGCTTCAATTGGAACTCCTTTTATTGCTACTTATGAATCTGACGTTTCACAAGAATACAAGCAAGCAATTGTTGATTATGGGTCAAGTGATATTGTTGTAACTGATAGAATAAGTGGTTCAAAATGCACAATCATTAATACTCCTTATGTTCAGAGTTTACCACTAAAGGCAAATAAATTTGAAAGATTCTTATTTAAAAATAAATGGTTAAAAAAATATTTTAAAATGTTTAGATGGTCTAAAGGAACAAAAATGTTTAAAAATTCAGCATTTGCAGCTACATATAAAACTGTTTGGTGTGCAGGGCCATCACTAGAGGGAGTAAAGGCAATTAGACCTCTTTCAAAAGTTGTATCAGAATTAACTGATAATTTTTCTATGACCTAGGATGATAATTTACCATTTCCTCTTTTAAATAATTTGTGTCTAAATGAGTATATATTTCTGTTGTAGTTATGTTTGAATGTCCTAGCATCTCTTGTACAGCTCTCAAATCTGCTCCACCTTCTACTAAATGAGTTGCAAATGAATGTCTAAAAGTATGAGGGCTAATATTTTTTTTTATTCCTATTTTTTGACAAGCTGTTTTTACGATATTAAAAACTAAAATTCTACTTATTTTTTTTCCTCTTCGATTTAAAAATATATAATCAGAATTACTTTTTTCAATTTTAAGCTTAGATCTTATATTATCAATATAATATTTTAAATAAGTTGATAATTTTTTATTTATTGGTGTAATTCTTTGTTTGTTTCCCTTACCGATAATTTTGATGTATCCATCAATAAAGTTAATTTCTGATATTTTCAAATTAACTAGCTCTGTAACTCTGAGGCCGCAGGAATACAAGCATTCAATTATTGTTCGATTTCTTTCACCATTTTCTTTGCTTAAATCGAAACTACTAATTATTCTATCAATTTCTCCTGTACTTAATACTATTGGAAGTTTTTTTTCTAGTTTTGGTGAATATATTTCTGAGCTAGGGTTCTGGTTTATCTTTTCATCAAATATTAAATAATTATAAAAAGTTTTGATACTTGAAATAATTCTTGCTTGAGTTCTTGCAGATTTTTTACTGATATTTAAAAAATTAATATAGTTTATTATGTCGTCTCTTTTAATTTTTAAAGGTTTTTTTTTTGAAAATTTTGCCAAATTATTAATGTCTCTAATATACGCATCTACAGTGTTTTTAGAAAGACTTCTCTCAATAGATAAATATATATAGTATTTCTTTATAGCTTTGTTCCAATCCATTTTTTATCTTTAGTATAAGATAGTAAACATATTATGAAAATCCTTATTATAAATGGACCTAACCTTAATTTATTAGGTAGAAGAGAGATTGATATTTACGGTAAAGTTAGTTTTGAAGAATACTTAATTAAAATTAAAAATAAATTCTCTGATCATTGTATTGATTATTTTCAAAGTAATATTGAGGGTGAAATTATTGACAAAATTCAGTCCTCTGATTGTGTATATAACGCAATATTAATTAACGCTGGTGGCTACTCTCATACATCAGTATCAATTTTAGATGCTATAAATGCAATTTCATGTCAAGTAATAGAAATTCATATATCAAATATATATTCTAGAGAAAATTTTAGAAGTAAATCTATTTTATCTTCAGCTTGTAAAGCAGTTATATGTGGATTTGGTTTGAAATCTTATGATTTAGCTATTGAAGCTCTAGTTGGTTAATTTTTTTTAATTAATGGTATCAAATAAGTATTTTTTCATATATATTTGTATTGCTTTTGAAAACGGTCTGGTAGTTCAGTTGGTTTAGAATACCTGCCTGTCACGCAGGGGGTCGCG
>CAYSYA010000004.1:0-147183 GCA_964435285.1 uncultured Flavobacteriales bacterium | reverse complement strand
GAGAGTATACATCAAAGAATAGTTTTAAATAAAACTAGATTAAAAAAGCCCTGAAGATTCAGGGCTTTTTTATAAATTTACATATGACTCTACTATCTAAATACACTATAGAATTTTTATCATCAGAGTGGTTAATTGCTAACGGAATCACCTTTTTTTTTATAATCCTATTAATGGTTTTTTTAAAAAATTCTAGCATTAAATTTATTAACAAGTTTAATAAGTATTTTGCTTTTTTTTTAATAGGAGAATATTTTATATTTCAAATAATTTCACTGATAAATGGAACTTGGACAGCTATAGAATCTATGCCTTTTCATTTATGTACATTAATGTGGTTCAATACTATTTACATTTTATTTACTAAAAAGCAATGGGCTTTTGAATTAATGTTGTTTATTGGTATGCCAGGTGCTTTACATGCACTATTAACTCCTCAATTAAACTTTGGAAATGACTTTATATATATGTTTGATTTTTTCTTTAGTCATGGATGGTTATTAGTGAGTCCATTTTATTTTATATTCATTTTAGGTATGAAGCCAAGAATAATGTCATGGTGGCATTCTTTTTTAAGACTTCAAGATATAATTGTGATTGTGTTTTTAGCAAATTTTTCAATTAATTATATTTCTTTTGGTTACATTCTTCCCCCAACACTAGATTCACCGACGGCTAATTTTATGTATTTACTTGCTTTACCATTAGCTGATAATCCATTTGTTATTGGACCATGGCCGTCTTATTTATTAATACTTTTAGGTGCAGTTTTTATACACGCAGTGGTCATATATTTACCATTTAAATTGTTAAATTTTTTACATAGATAAATTTTTCTTCATGTTTTTTTTTTTAAATATTTATAGTTCATGGAAAACTTATTTAACGAATAGAAAGAATTTTAATGAATTAGTATTTACTTTTTTTATTTCTATTTGTACTGCTTATGCCTTTAGAAAATATTTAGTTTTTGTAGAAAACTGGGACCATAATTTAGGAGTGTTTAATGATCCTTTTTTTTTATCAAATCCAATTGATTTTTCTATACCCATATTTTTAATGACCTATGGTTCTATGTTTTTCTTTTTTTTCTATAATGCAAATAAACCTTCAGTCATAATTAAATTATTTCAAGTAGTAGTCATACTTTTATTTTTGAGAGCTATCACTTTGTACTTTTTTAGATTTGATTCAGATCCTAATATGATAATTTTAAAAGATCCTTTTTTAAATACATTTATATATCAATTAAATGAAAATACGGGTTTATATAATCAACATGATTTGTTTTTTTCTGGACACACTGCCAATCTTTTTTTAGTTTCCATTCTTTATAGTGAAAAAAGATTTAAATATTTTTTCTTATTAATTACATTTTTAATAGCCACTTTTTTAGTTTTACAAAGAGCTCATTATAGTATTGATGTTTTATTTGCCCCACTATTTTCATTAATTGCTTTATTTGTTCAAAAAAAAATTAAATCTTACCAATGAAATTCACATTTTCTGTATTATTAATTTTTCTCTTCACTTTTGAATCAAATTGTCAAGTAAAAATATTTGGAGAGTATATTTATTGGGATGAAATAAAAATCAAGTTAGATAATCATCCAAATATAAAAATTATTGATTTTGAAACTGGATTAACGTGGATGGTAACAGTAGTTAATAAAGACGTTATAAATAGTTTACATGCTGATGTTGAACCTTCTTCAATTTTAGATAAATTAAAGTCTTCGACTTTATGGGGAGGAGATAGTTGGGAACCAAGGCCAGTTTTAGTTCAAATGCCAGATGGTAGTTTGGTGGCTGCTTCAATCCATAATATGCCACATGCTGGGTTAGATCATGCTCCATTTTTATCTATGGTTGAGAACAGGACCGGGGGGTACGGAACAGGTTATAATAGAGATTTTGTAAAAAATAATGGAATGTCGGGACACGTTTGTTTACATTTTGCAGGTAGTAGAAGTCATAAAACAAAATCTAGAATTAACGTTCACCAAAAAGCAATAAAAATCGCTGCAAATAAAAAACCCTTCAAAAAAGAAGGGTTTTAATAGTTGCGGGGACAGGACTTGAACCTGCGACCTTTGGGTTATGAGCCCAACGAGCTACCAACTGCTCTACCCCGCAGTGCAAATATATAAATAATTTAAAATTTATTTTACTATTTATTTATTTATAATTTTGAACTAAATATTTAAAAATGCATAAATCTGGTTTTGTTACTATTATAGGAAATCCAAATGTGGGGAAGTCTACATTTTTAAATAAAATAATTGGAGAAAACATTTCAATTATATCTAAAAAAGCTCAAACAACAAGGCATCGGTTATTAGGAATATTAAACGAAGATGATTTTCAAATTGTTTTTACTGATACTCCTGGAATAATTAATACTAAATATGAATTACAAAATGCCATGATGAATTTTGTAAAAAATTCTTTACAAGACTCTGATATTATAATTTATATAGTAAGTAATGAAAAAAAAGATATTTTAAACGAAGCTATTCTAAATTCTATTATTAAAACTAAATTAAAGTTGTTTTTACTTATTAATAAAGTTGATTTAATGGCTCAAAAAGATGTTAAGTCAGCAATGGATTATTGGGAAAGGAAATATAAACCTTACAAAATCTTCCCTATTTCTGCTCTGAATAAATATAATTTAGATAATGTTTTAGAAGAATTAAAAAAGGTATTACCAATTTCTCCCCCATATTTTCCAAAAGATTCATTAACGGATAGAACACTAAGATTTATAATCTCAGAAATAATTAGGGAAAAAATTTTCAAGAGGTATGAAAAAGAAATACCATACTCAAGTGAAGTTGTAGTTGATGAGTATAAAGAAAAAGAAAATATAGTTGATATTAGTTGTATAATTTACGTAGAAAGAGAATCTCAAAAAGCTATAATGATTGGAAAAAAAGGAAGCGCCTTAAAGTCATTGGGAATTTCATCAAGAAAAAGCATTCAAAACTTCATAAATAAAAAAGTTTTTTTGACATTTAATGTAAAAGTTTTAAAAGATTGGAGAAAGAAAAAACAACAATTAAAAAAACTGGGATATTTAAATTAATATGGCAAATATAGTAGCAATAGTAGGAAGACCAAATGTTGGTAAATCAACTTTATTTAACAGGCTTGTACAAAGAAAAAAATCAATTGTACATAATCATAGCGGTGTTACAAGAGACAGGATTTATGAAAAGTCAGATTGGAATGGGATTAATTTTTCCTTAATTGATACTGGAGGGTTTGTTAAAGGTTCTGATGATATTTTTGAAAAAGAAATAGTCAAACAAGTTGAATTCGCAGTTAATGAAGCTAGTGTTATTTTATTTGTTGTTGATGTAAGTGTGGGTATAACAAAGTTGGACTCTGATTTGTCGAAATACCTAAAAAAAATTCAGAAGAAAGTAATTTTAGTTGTCAATAAAGTTGACGATACTTTTAAAAACTATGACACCCCTGTTTTTTATAATTTAGGTTTTGGTGAATTCTACTCAATTTCTGCAATTAATGGCGCTGGAACAGGTGATCTTTTGGATTATGTTGTTTCTTTTTTAGATAATACTAATGAGACAAGTGAATATGATTTTCCTAGAATTTGTGTTGTAGGTCGACCTAATGTTGGTAAATCATCTCTTGTAAACTTATTGCTTGATGATGAAAAAAATATTGTAACTAATCAAGCAGGAACCACAAGAGATTCTATAGATAGTTATTTTAAAAAGTATAATCAAGAGTTTATTTTAGTTGATACAGCAGGAATAAGAAAAAAGTCAAAAGTAAAAGAAGATTTAGAGTACTATTCTGTTATTCGCTCAATAGGAGCAATTGAAAACTCAGATGTTTGTATTTTGATGATTGATGCTCAAACTGGAATGGAAAATCAAGATCAAAAGATTTTCAGCCTAATTACTAAAAATCAAAGAGGGGTTGTATTATTAATTAATAAGTATGATTTAATTAAAAATAAAAAGGAAGAAAAAATAATTATAGAAAATAAAATAAAAGAAAAAATAGCTCCCTTTACTGATATATCTATTATTTTCATTTCAGTCTTAAACAAACAAAGAGTTTTAAAGTCAATTGAGTCAGCTGTTGATGTTCATAAAAGACTATCTTTTAAAATAAGCACAAGTAAACTAAACGATTACATGTTATCAATAATCGAAAAAAATCCACCTCCAAGTACAAAAGGAAAAAGAGTTAAGATTAAATACGTAACACAGTTACCAACTAGAAGACCTTCCTTTGCTTTTTTCTGTAACTTGCCTCAGTATATAAAAGAGAGTTATAAACGATTTTTAGAAAATAAATTAAGAGAGAAATTTAATTTTACAGGAATACCTATCCAATTATTTTTTAGAAAAAAATAATTTATATATTAAAATGCCTTTTAATAATCTCCACGAAATCTAATTTCTCCCAAGGAAAAATTTCAACATTTTTTTGAATATAATCATCATCACTAAATGTTATACATGGGTTTTGATTACATCCACAATTTAAATTTTGGTTGTTTTTTCCGACTTGCTGTTTTCTTAAAGTATATTTTTCTTTTTTGCTTTCTCTACCCATATGTCCATATGCAGCAGTTTTAAAATAAATTGGGTTTTTTAGTTTTAATCTATCAATAATCGATGCAGGCCTTAAGTCAAAAATATTTTCTATTTTTTTACTTATTTCAGAATCACTTAATTTTAAATTAGATTTTCCATAGGTATTAACATAAATGTTCATAGGCTTAGCTACTCCAATTGCATATGAAACTTGTACCAATATTTCTTGAGAAACTCCAGCAGCAACTAAATTTTTAGCGATATGCCTACAAGCATATGCAGCTGATCGATCAACTTTAGAAGGATCTTTTCCTGAAAAAGCACCACCTCCATGAGCACCCTTTCCACCGTATGTATCAACAATAATTTTTCGACCAGTTAATCCAGTATCGCCAAAAGGGCCACCTTGAACAAATCTTCCAGTCGGATTAACATGAATGATTGTATCATCACAAAAAAGATTTTGTTCATTTAATGATATTCTCTCTTTAACCCTAGGTATTAAAATATCTAAAATATCTTTTTTAATTTTTTTTAACATTTTTTCATCACTATCAAATTCATCATGTTGGGTTGAAATTACAATTGTGTGAATTTTATTTGGTGAGTGGTCATCATTATATTCAATTGTTACTTGAGATTTTGCATCAGGTCTCAAATAAGGCATCAACTCATGATTTTTTCTTATTTCAGCTAATTCTTCTAAAATAATGTGAGATAAATTTAGCGAAATTGGCATATATGTTTTAGATTCGTTGGTTGCGTATCCAAACATAATTCCTTGATCACCTGCACCTTCTTCTTTATATAAACCTTTATCAGAAGAAACCCCTTGATTAATATCTGGAGATTGTTCGTCGATATAGGTTGTGATTTTACAAGTTTCAGAAGAAAATTGGTATTCTTTTTTGGTGTATCCAATTGAACTAATAACATCTTTTGCTATTTCTTCAAAATTAATTTTTGCTTTAGATTTTATTTCTCCGCTGATAATAATTGTATTGGTGGTAACTAATACCTCGCAAGCAACTTTTGAATTTGGGTCAATTGCTAAATGAGCATCTAAAATAGCATCAGAAATTTGATCTGCAACTTTGTCTGGGTGTCCTTCAGAGACTGATTCGGATGTAAAAAGATATTTATAAGACATTAATGTAATTAATTTAGGGCTAGCAAATATAAATAATATTTACGTATTTATTAACTTCTTAAAAGTTTCTTCTATTGAAGTTGTTAATTCAGATTTATATTTATCCATTATGATTTTACCACTGTTAATAATGATAACTCTATCACACAAAGACTCAACCTCATTTAAAATATGAGATGAAAATAAAATACATTTATTTGGAGATAACTGTAATAATAAATCTCTTATTTTCATTAATTGATTAGGGTCTAATCCAGATGTGGGTTCATCTAAAATAATTAATTTTGGATTATGTATTAAGGCTTGAGCAATACCCACCCGTTGTCTATATCCTTTTGATAAAGTTTCAATTTTCTTATTTAGGACATCGTTTATTTCAGTTAGTTTTATAACATTATTTAAATTAGAAATATTACTCTTGTGAATACTTTTAATAAAGTTTAAAAACTCTTTAACGTACATATTTTCATATAAAGGATTATTCTCTGATAGATAACCAATATTTTTTTTAATTTTTTTAGGTTCACTCAAGGTATCTTTTCCATAGACTAAAACTCTTCCAGAATCTTGTTTTATGTATGAACAAATAATTTTCATGAGAGTAGATTTTCCTGCTCCATTTGGTCCTAAAAAACCAACAATTTCTCCCTCTTTAAGGTTAAAGCTTATCTCATCTAAAACCTTCTTTTTGTGATAAAATTTAGAAATATTTTTAATGTTAACGGACATAATTATTTGAAATACAATATTTAAATATAAATTTTAGTTTTTTTAGATAAAAAACAATATAGTTTTTTTTTATAACTTCATTTAAATATATGAAAGGAAAAGTAATAAAATGTGTAAAACATCGATACTCAGTTTTAGAAAAAAACAAGCTGTATTATTGTAAATTAAAAAATTCATTAATTATGAAAAAAAGTGAATTTTCAAATCCAATTACAGTTGGAGATATAGTTGAATTTACTTTAATTGATGACACAGAAGAAGGGGTGATTAGTAAAATTATAGAAAGAAAAAATTATGTTGTCAGAAAGTCCGTTAATTTGTCTTATAAATCACAAATTTTAGCATCTAATATTGACTATGCATTTTTGATTGTAACAATTAAGCATCCTGTAACAACTTTGTTATTTATAGATAGGTATTTAGTTACTACAAATGCATATAAAATACCAACTATTTTAATTTTTAATAAGATCGATAATTATAACGAAGAAGATAAATTATTGGAGAATGAGTACAAAAAAATTTATACTAAAATTGGGATTAAATGTATTTCAATTTCAGTTTTAAAAAATAAGAACATTAAATCCGTAACTAAATATTTATATAATAATACTGTTTTATTTTCAGGTCATTCTGGCGTTGGCAAATCGTCTTTAATTAATTTATTATCCCCAAACCTTAACTTAAAAACAAAAAAAATTTCCGATAAACATAAACAAGGAATACATACTACAACTTTTTCTGAAATGTTGATGTTAAACGACTATAACGCCTCTATAATAGATAGTCCTGGGATAAAGGGTTTTGGTTTAGTCGATATTTCAAAAAATAACTTAGCAAGTTACTTTCCTGAGTTTAAAGAATTATCTCATTTATGTAAGTTTAAAGATTGCTTACATGTGAATGAACCTAAATGTAAAATTTTAGAGCAATTAAGTAAAGAGAAAATTTCTAAAAAAAGATATTTAAATTATTTAAACATGTTAGAAGAAAGTATTGGTTATCGAAAATAAAAAAATAATAAATAAGTTATGAGAGTTTTAATTCAAAGAGTGATAGATTCCTCAGTTAAGGTAGATGGAAAAATAATTAGTAAAATTTCAGAAGGGTTATTAGTTTTTGTTGCATTTTCAGATTTTGATTCTGAGGATGATTTAAAATGGACAATCAAAAAAGTTATTAACTTAAGAATTTTTAATGATGATAATCAAAAAATGAATCTTAGTTTACTTGATTTAAAAAAAGAGATTTTAATTGTAAGTCAGTTTACATTATTTGCAAAAGTGAAAAAGGGAAATAGGCCCTCTTGGAATGAAGCTTCTTCATTTCTGAATGGAGAGCAGTTATATAATAAATTTATTAATTTACTTAAAAAATCTTATGATTTAAATAAGGTAAAAGTTGGCTCTTTTGGGTCGGATATGAAAATTAATTTAACTAATGATGGGCCAGTGACTATTTTCTTTGATTCTAAAAATTAATTTTAATTTTTTAATTAAAATCATATGGTTTTTTGTAGTTAAAAATAAATTTCAAGTTTTTATTTAAAGTCATTTTTCCAGGATTGATGCCCGGTTTACCCTCTGGAATATCCATTTTTATTTCATTAAAGTATTCAATCCAAATCTCGTGAAATTTTCCATTTGATTTTTTATATGTCATTGGGGAAAGATTGAAAAAACAAGTATCTCCATTAAAAATTTCGTAGATAAATTCGGAGCAATAATAAGAATCGTTATTCATCAAAAAATTCATGTCATATTCTTTATTTAAATAATTTTTTGATTTTTCAATTGCTCTTTTGATTAAGTCTTTATTTTCATTTAAATAATAAGGATGAATTTTCGCTATTGTAATTTTTGGAATGCCACTTTTAGTAATACTTCTTTGTATAAATTCTTCTAAAGGAACAGTTTTTACTCCATTCACATAAGCTTCAAGTACTTCATAATTTTTATTTTTTTTTATTATCATTCCTACATGAGAATAATTTTGATTGAAGATTCCTGGTGTCACTTCTTCAATTGCATCGCAAAGAGGACTTGAATCTAAATCTTGAAAAATAAAATGTCCTTCATCTGGTTGGTAGTTTAATAGAAAAAAATTTAAATAATTATTTTGCGATGAAAGAAGATTAAAAACAAATAAAATAGGTAATAAAATTTTATACAAAACCTATTCAGCTAAAATAATTATCTTATTATTTTTCATTTCAATTACTCCGCTTGATATTGTAATCTCTTTTTTTTGATTGTTAGTATCAATAATTTTTATCACTCCTTCATTTAAAGAAGAAACGATTGGCATATGGTTATTTAACATTTCAAAGCTCCCTGATTTACCAGGAACCTGAACAGATCTTACCTCATTATTAAATAAAGTTGTTTCGGGAGTTAAAATTTCTAATTTCATACTTTATTTAGCTTCATTTATCATTTTCTCACCTTTGGCAATAGCCTCTTCAATAGTACCTACCAGGTTAAATGCTGCTTCGGGTAAGTGGTCTAATTCACCGTCAAGTATCATATTAAATCCTTTTATAGTATCATCTATACTTACAAAAACACCGGGTATACCTGTAAATTGTTCTGCTACATGAAAAGGTTGTGAAAGAAACCTTGCTACTCTTCTAGCTCTATGTACTGCAGTTTTATCTTCTTCTGATAATTCATCCATACCCAAAATTGCAATGATGTCTTGAAGCTCTTTATATCTTTGAAGGATTTCTTTCACTCTTTGTGCGCAATTGTAATGTTTATCTCCTAAAATTTCAGGGTTTAAAATTCTTGATGTTGAGTCAAGAGGATCAACCGCAGGGTATATACCCAACTCAGCAATTTTTCTCGAAAGAACGGTAGTTGCATCTAAGTGAGAAAATGTTGTTGCGGGTGCAGGATCTGTTAAGTCATCTGCAGGAACATAAACTGCTTGAACAGATGTGATTGAACCTGTTTTTGTAGATGTTATTCTTTCTTGCATAGCTCCCATCTCAGATGAAAGAGTTGGTTGGTATCCAACTGCAGAGGGCATTCTACCAAGAAGTGCTGAAACCTCTGAACCTGCTTGAGTAAATCTAAAAATATTATCAATAAAAAATAAAATATCATTTCCACTTTTTTTACCATCACTATCACCATCTGCGCCACCATCTCTAAAGTATTCTGCTAACGTTAGTCCTGATAAAGCTACTCTTGCTCTCGCTCCAGGAGGCTCATTCATTTGACCAAAAACTAGTGTTGCTTGTGATTCTTTCAATTTAGATTTATCAACTTTGTTTAAATCCCAATTACCTTTTTCTAGTTCTTTGACAAAATCATCTCCATATTTTATGACTCCAGACTCTATCATTTCTCTAAGAAGATCATTTCCTTCTCTCGTCCTTTCTCCAACCCCAGCAAAAACTGATAGACCATCATGCCCTTTAGCAATATTATTAATTAGCTCCATAATTAATACAGTTTTTCCAACTCCAGCTCCACCAAATAAACCAATTTTTCCACCTTTAGCATAAGGTTCAATTAAATCAATTACTTTAATTCCTGTAAACAAAACTTCTGTATTTGTAGATAGTTCTTCATATTTAGGCGCTGGTCTATGGATAGGGTAACCATCTTCTTTAGATAATTGACCAATTCCATCAATTGCATCTCCTACAACATTTAGTAATCTTCCTTTAATATTATCACCAATAGGCATTAAAATAGGATTTCCAGTTGCAATAACTTCCATTCCTCTTTTTAAACCATCGGTTGAGTCCATTGCTATGGCTCTAACTGAGTTTTCACCAATATGTTGTTGGCATTCAACAATAATTTTTTCTCCAGAGTCTTTTATAATTTCTAATGAATCATAAATTTTAGGTAGGTCGTTACCTTCTTCGTTAAAAGTAACATCAACTACTGGGCCAATTATTTGAGAGATTTTTCCTTTTTTTGCAGACATATCTTATATATGAGATTAAATGTTAATTTTTTTTAAAATACGCATAAAAGTAATTATTTATTAAATATAAAAACAAAGTTTTTTATGTTTTTATTTTTTTATTTTTGAACAATATACTTTTTAGCAAATCTTCATTGAAAATATACAAAGGTTTAGATAGTTTTAATAAATTAGAAAATGCGGTTATCACCACAGGAACTTTTGATGGTTTACATAGAGGGCATGTACATATTTTAGATGAACTAACAAAAAAAAACTCTTCACAAGAGAGTGTATTAATTACTTTTTTTCCACATCCTAGACAAGTTTTATTTCCAGACCAAACTATAAAATTCATTAATACTTTTGATGAAAAAATAGAGTTAATTTCTAATTATAAAGTTGATCATGTAATAATACAAGAATTTAGTTTTGAATTTTCAAGAATATCGTCTTTGGAATATATCAGGGATATTTTGAAAAATAAAATTGGTCTTAAAAAATTAATTGTTGGTCATGATCATCATTTTGGTAGAAACAGAGAGGCTTCAATTAAACAAGTGAGTGAATATGCAGAATTGTATGATTTTGAGATTCATGAAGTTCCCCCCTTAAAGTTAAATGGTATTGTAGTTAGTTCTACCAAAATTAGAAACGCTTTAGAAATAGGTAACGTTGAATTAGCCAATAATTTATTAGGTTACGAATTTCATTTTGAGGGGGAGGTTGTTCATGGAAAGGGTGTGGGTAGAAGTCTAGGTTTTCCTACAGCAAATATTATTGTAGGAAATAAAAATAAAATAATTCCAGGTAATGGGGTTTATGCGGTTAATGTTTACTTTGAAAATAAAAAATATAAAGGCATGTTAAATATTGGTTTTAATCCAACTTTTGATGAGAAAAAATTATCTATTGAATTAAATATTTTTGATTTTCAATCTATAATTTATGAAAAACAAATAAAAGTATTTTTTAAGAAAAAAATTAGAGATGAAATAAAATTTAAATCTCCCGAAGAATTAAAAAGTCAACTAAAAAAAGACAAGGAATTGGTTAAAAAGATTTTATCTTTTTAATACTAAATTAAAAACAACAGTATATACTAAGCCAAAAACAAGTGATTTCACTATTAACTTAAAATCAAGGTAAATATCAACACTAGGTATTCCCTTTCCACTAACAAATAAATCAGCCAAAGGATAAGAAATCCAGAACAAAATAGATAAAATTATAAATTGATTAAGGTATTTTCTCATTGTTATTCAATTATTAATTTTTCAATTTTAAAAACAGTGTTATTATTTACAAATGCAATAAAGTACAAACCGTTATTCAAATCTCCTTTGTTAAGTACAAATTCGTAGTTATTTAAATTTATATTTCTAACTAATCTTCCACTCATATTAAAGATTTTTAATTTTTCAATTTTGATGTTAGAACTAATAATTGTGCTTTCTGTTAAAGGGTTAGGAAAAATTTTTGTTTTTGGCTCATTATTTTCATCTAATGATATTTCATCACAAGCATCTCCAACGCCATCATTGTCGGAGTCTAATTGGTCCGGGTTGAAAATTTGAACACAGTTATCACACGCATTTCCAACTCCATCTGAGTCACTGTCAGACTGAGAAGCATTATTTATGTCAGGGCAATTATCAATTCCAGTACAAATTCCATCCCCATCTACATCACCATAAATACAATTATTTTGGCAATCTTCAAATATCCCATCAGGGTAGTTACAAGTTCCATTATCTACATTAGCTTCCGAATTAAAATTAGTTGCTAATTCACAAGTACAACCGTAAACAAAATAATTTATATCAAAACAATTATCAAATAATGTTTGAGCTAATTGGTCAGCTTCTTTTAACTTTTGAACAGAAGCTAATGGTCCACCTGTTTCAGCTCTTGCCCAAACCACCCCTGTAGTGATGTAGTTTACTGCTCCAGGCTCTAATGTGAATGGGCCAGCAGATTGAATAAATCTTCTATCAGAAGGTGTATTTCCAGCTGTTGTTTCATCCCAATTAGTTTCAAAATTTGGATCTGATGTTCCAGGAAACATAAAATCACATTCTGGATTTGTTGCATCTCCACCGTTCCCACCGTAAGTCATTGGTTGGCCATTAGTCCAAACTCCTTTTAAATAGTTATAATAATCAATTGCAAAAACAGGATCATTATTCCAATCATAAATATCAGTGTCCCATGCAGCGTTATTGTAATAAACAAATTTCGACATAATAATTTGCTCTCCTATTTCATCAACTTCACCATCCCTATCATTGTCAATACCATCATTTAGATCTGCTAATGGTCCTCTAAAAAAATCAACTCCAACTGCTGGAGGGTTTTCACCATAACCATTTACTCCTTGAAGAGCATCACTTTCATCAATATTATCACCGTTATAACAATATCCCAGACCAAGTTCAACATCGCAACCAATATAATCATCTTGATAATTACCAACATCAGGATCTACCCATTGCCCAAAATATGTTTCATTTAAAGTTTCTGTAGATCTATTAATAATTTTATAACTGTAAAATGTCATGTCACCTAACTCATCTACAGTTTTGTAAGCAAAAGCTTGAGCTTGAATTTCTAGTCCAATATCTGCCCCACCAGTTTCACCATGAAAATTTCCTCTGTCATTAAAAACCCACCAAATACTTTGGTCTCCAAATAACATATCATCATTAGCACAATTTAAATCTCCAGATATATTATATGCCGGATAATCTCCGTTATTATATTCACCATCTCCATTCAAATCTATAAATGGAGCCATATAGTCATATGTGCCATCAATATTTAATCTTGATGCAGGCCAATTATTAATTACATCAGGAACTTCATAATTTGGATAAACTTCTAGTTCATTACAATCAGGGTTATTGACACAATTAGTATAATCATTAAAAGCTTCCACATCAGACAATTTTATTGACCAGTGATTATTATATTCATTGCAAACATCTACATTAGTTGCCCCATACACATCACTTTCAGCGTTACCGTTCAAAGGTCCAGGGAAAAAGTCTACCCCTGCTGTTCTGTAAGTCATTGCAGCAACTTTTAAATTATTTACATCGTCTAAGCCACCAATCCATAGAGCTCCCGCAAAAATAGAATGAATATTACCGTCTTTAGGAATTTCATATTGAGCTGCAGATAGATCCCACCACATATCACCTCCTCCGAGAACAAGTGCTCTAACATTACCAATATCTAGGTAAGCTGAAGATGAAGGGGCGCTACAGCCACCTCCAATTCTTTCAATAGGGCTAATATTTTTCTTTTCTGGTTTAAGATTAAATTCAGCAGAAAAAATACAGAGGGGTAAAAATGAAATTAAAAAAAACATATTTAATTTGTTCATAATAGAATGGGGTTAAGTTAAAGTAAATATAATTAAAAATAATTATTAGGTTTATAACTCTTAAAGTAAGTTGGTTTTTTCACAGTATACAATAAAATATCTGTTATAAAAACGTCTTAAAATAGGTCGGATTCCAATTTTTTTGGGATTGAAAGATTTCCACTTTTCAGAATCAACTATTTTCCAGTTTGTTCTATTTAATAAAAATTCAAATTGTTTTGGCTCAAATTCATGATAATGTTTGTCCCAATCATCATTTTCATTCCAATATGCATTAGCAAACCAAAGTTTAAGAGGAACAGAGGCGATAAGCTTCTTGTTTTTGACTGAATTTAATAAGTTAAAAGGAGCCAGCATATGTTCAAAAATTTCAAATGCTGTAACTATATCAGCCTCGGAATCTGATACTATTTTAAAGTCAACATCTAAATTTTCTCCATTGGTATTCTCAACCTTATAGCCAGCATTTTTCATTATTTCAGAAAAATCATTGGTTGTACCTAAGTCCAAAATTTTTTTTGATTTAGGGACGTGTTTTTGTAAAAACCTAAGAGTTTTTTCGTATCTAATTTTTTTGTAATAGTCTATTTTTTTCACTTAAAAGTTCAATTGAATTCCAAGCATATAGTTTCTAGTTGCTTGAGGATAAACACCTGTTTGATTGTAAACTTGAGTACCATTATAAACTCCATCTTCATCATCTTCAGTGGTTAAATATGGGTCAGTAAAATCAATATAATCTACAGGAGAAATAAATGGATATGTCCAACCAAAAGAGGAATAAAGACTATTAAATAAATTTTTTACATGAAACTTAATTTTTAATTCTTGAGAATCATTTCTTTTTAAATTTACATGTAATGATAAATCATGAGCAGAGTAACCAGGTAACTCTCTATCAACATTATTGGTATTATCTAAAAATTGGCGACTTACATATTTTGAATCAAAATTTAAACCCCAAGACATATATTTATTTTTAAATATTTCCCAGTTTAGTGAAGAGCTTGCAATTAAATTAGGAGAAAAAGCAATTGAAGTTTTATTGTGACTTGTTATTTCTTGTTCACCCGATTCCCAATTATCAATAAACTCATTAAATGAATCAATTTTATTATCACTAATATTTAAATTGAATGACCATATAATTGGATCAAAATTAATTTTACTTAAAACTTCCAGGCCCATTCTGTAACTTTTGTCAACATTCGTTCTAATTGCTGCACCTACGTCATTTAATTCACCAGTTAAGACTAGTTGATTTCTATAATCCATGTAATAAAAACCCGTATTAATTATAATTTTATCAGACTTAAATAAATATTGAATCTCTGTATTATACAATCTTTCAGATTTTGGATTAGAGTTGTTAATCAAATCAAATCTATTTGGTGCGCTATTACCAACAGAAAAAGATCCAAATAATTTGTGATTATCATTTTTTGTATATGTTAATCCCAATTTTGGGTTAAAAAATGCATAGGTCCAATTATTATTGTAATATAAATTTTCATAATTATCTATTTGGTCATCAGTAGTTCCTTCAATTTGGTAATCAATTTTTTGAACTTGTAAATCAGCACATAATAAAAAAGAGCCAAGATTCAAAGTAGATCTAGAATATATATTTCCTGAAATTTTATTACCTAAGTTTCTGTAATAATCTGAAATAGGAACAGAATTGTAGTTGTATTCATTTTCCTTATAATTTTCATCATTAATTGAAACAACTTTACCAAAGTGGTTTCCATCATATTTATTTATTGAAAAACCAGAAATATTGGAAAAATTTTCATTTTTATAATCAGATTTTATGATAAGTCCGTAGTAATCATTATCCAACCATTTTCTGTTAACAATATCAGCCCTGTCAGATGGGTTGATTAAATAAGAAAAAGCATTTATATAATTTCCAATTTCTACTCCATCACCATAAAAGCCATTATCAAAACTCTCATAGTATCCCTCTCCGTGAGTGTAGTGAAAAGATGATGAGATTTTTAATTTATTATTAAACGAATGGTGAATATGTGCTTGATGATGAATTTGTTCGTAATGATCAATTTGATTGATGTAGTTGTAAGGGTTGTATGTTCTCAATTCTATGTCATCTAAATATGAAATAGGTACACCATACCAAGCTTGATAAGTTTCTTCGATACCCCCAAATGAGATTAGTTGAATTAAAGTTTTTTTACTGTTATATTGAGTGGCTAAATAGTATGATTTTAAGTCTGAAGAAGCTCTATCAATATAACCATCGCTTTTTATTTTTGAAATTCTACCATCAAAAGTAATTCGGTTTTTTATTAAGCCGCTTCCAAACCCAATCGAAGTTTTATTGGAATTATATGAACCAAAACTATAATCAATAGTTCCGTAAGAGTCTTTATTTAATGACATTGTTGAAATGTCAATTTGGCCACCAAATGAACCATTACCAACTGTAGAAATACCTACTCCTCGTTGAATTTGAATAGATGATGCTGAGGAAAATAAATCAGGAATATCAACGTAATAAACTTGTTGAGATTCAGAGTCATTTAGGGGAATCCCATTAATAGTCACATTAATTCTTGTTTGGTCACTTCCTCTCAATCTCAATGAGGAGTAGCCAATACCATTTCCAGCATCAGAGTTAAAAATCATAGAAGGTTCATACTTTAATAAAGATGGAATATCTTGGCCTAGATTTTTTTCATTAAGTTTTTCTATATTAATATCTTTCTTTGTTGAAGGATAAGTTGTTTGGATTTTATTACTTATTAAATCAATTTTATTTAAAAAGGTTGTATCATTTTTTAATTCACTTTCCTGAGAGAATGAATAAAAATGTAAAATTAAAATTAAAGTAATTGAAAAAGATTTTTTCATTTTGGTTTGTTTAAAGTTAATATTTCAATTCTAGAATTACCTAGCAGATTCAATGGGTTTATTCTCAGCTTTAAAATTAAGCACCCCTAACCATAAGTACAAAACTAATTTTTTTTATTAAAAAATATATTTATTTATTATTTTTTGTGCTTGTTTAATTCTATTAATCTCACTTCCAGAAATTATTGTGTAAGACTTATTATTAAGCTCGTTTAAATAAAGTTTAAAAATTCGTTTCCTGTCGTACGGGTTTTCTCTCAGGGTATCTTTTTCCCATGGAATATCAGGGTAACAGATGAAATAGTGGTCGTAATCTTCTTTTTTATTATAAAACCAGGGGTCACATTTTTTAAATTTATCAATGCTCCAAATTTTAATAGTATGGATTCCAGTATCGCAGAGCATAATTTTTTTTTCAAGCTTTAGTATTTTATTTTCTTCCCTTTCTTGTCCTTTTCCAATTTTTAGTAAATCTTCATATACATATTTTCGATTTAAGTTTTTCAAATATTTTCTAGCAAATTCATGTGCAATATTACAATTATATATTTCTGCTAAGGAATTTGCTAGCGTTGTCTTTCCACAAGATTCAGGACCTGTAATTACAATTTTTTTTGTCATGA
This sequence comes from uncultured Flavobacteriales bacterium, assembly GCA_964435285.1. Lineage (GTDB taxonomy): Bacteria > Bacteroidota > Bacteroidia > Flavobacteriales > TMED113. The sequence goes on along the minus strand of CAYSYA010000004.1, from coordinate 129,921 downwards.
GATTTTTAGTTCTTTTCTCCATGTCAAGTATCCATGAATTGCAAAAGGAATATAAAAGAAAAAAAGAAAGCAATAAAAGTAGTCTTCACTTTGTAGATAAAAGAATCCACTAATAACATCTATCCAAATAAAGTACAACCAGCTTTCTAATATTTTTTTGGTAGTCATATACATGGGTATAATATTAAACATAAACATCAATGCGTCAAAGAATGGTTCCTTACTTAAAAATTGTGAATTTGAGATTAAACTACTTTGTAAAAATTTAAATAATACAATAGTTAGTATAGAGCCTATAAGAATTACATAAAGATGAAAATTAAAATTTCTAGTAACTACGTATATTTTTTTAGTATTAATACTTGACCAGTTTTTCAAACCTGATATGCCGACAACAATAAAAAATATTTGCATTACAGATTGTAACGGTAATCCTATTAAGAAAAAAGCATATCCATTAATTATTGCCGCAATAATTAATGCAATCCAACAATAAATACTTTGTCTAATTGAAAGGACAACGTAGATAATACTGAATAATACACCAAAAAATTCGTATATGTGATTTATGACGTAATCTAACATTTGTTTAATTTTTATAAGCTATAGATATGAAATAATCTTCAAACATCTCATGATAAATAATAAATTTTAATTTTTTATTGACTGATTGGTAATGACCTAAGCTTTTTTTTTTGGTTAAATTTTTTAAAAAAATATTTTTTTTAAAAGAACAAGGAAGTCCATTTAGAGTCTTGAAAATAGCTTCTTTTGAGCACCAAATATAGTGTAAGAAGTAAGAATCATTAAATGACTTATTGGAGTCATTTTTTGCAATAAACTTCTTTTGAATAATTTGTATTTTTTCACTTTTTTTTTGAATATCGATACCAACTAAGTTATCACTTATTAAAGCAACAGATAGTTTGTTGGAGTGACTGATTGAAATATTTTTTATTTCATTAGAAACAGGAGCGCCATTTTTATTATAACAAACATTTACTTTTTTATTACAAAGTTCATTTAAAATTAACCTTGAAGTTATAGATTGTTTTTTTCGGTCCAAATTTTTAAATTTTTCAAAATATTTTATTTCGATGTTATTAAAATCAGCTTTATTTAAAAGTTCTTCAACGGATTCAGTTATTTTCCATATACCGTAATTAAATTTTTTTTTATTTATAATTTTTAATAATGGCATTATAGTTAACAGATTTCAAAATTAATGTATTAAATTTGTGTACAATTTATAATAAAAATATGAGCACAAAAACAGAAAACATGAATTTTAAAGTTAAAGATATTTCCCTAGCAGATTGGGGAAGAAAAGAAATTAAGTTAGCTGAGGCAGAAATGCCAGGCCTAATGATGTTGAGAGAAAAGTATGCTAATAGTAAGCCTTTGTTAGGTGCTAGAATCGCTGGGTGTTTGCACATGACTATTCAAACAGCTGTCTTAATAGAAACTTTAGTGGATTTAGGGGCTGAAGTCTCATGGTCATCATGTAATATATTTTCCACTCAAGATCACGCTGCTGCCGCTGTAGCAAAAGCAGGTATACCTGTTTTTGCATGGAAGGGAATGAATGAAGAAGAATTTGACTGGTGCATTGAACAAACATTACACGCGTTCAATGGTAATAAACCACTAAATATGATACTTGATGATGGTGGGGATTTGACAAACATGGTTTTAGATAGATTTCCTGAGTTAGTTAAGCAAATTAAAGGAATATCAGAAGAAACTACAACTGGGGTTTTGCGTTTATATGAAAGAGCGAAAAATAATACTTTGCCACTTCCTGCAATTAATATCAATGACTCTGTTACAAAATCAAAATTTGATAATAAATATGGTTGTAAAGAATCAGCTGTCGATGCAATAAGAAGAGCAACAGATATTATGTTAGCCGGAAAATCCGCTGTTGTTGCGGGTTACGGAGATGTGGGAAAAGGTTCAGTTGCTTCATTAATGGGTGCTGGTTGTAGAGTGATTGTGACTGAAATTGACCCAATATGTGCATTGCAGGCTTCAATGGATGGGTTTGAAGTAAAGAAAATGGTTAATGCAATACCAAAAAGTGATATTGTTATAACTGCTACTGGAAACAAAGATATCATTACTGCTGAACATTTTCTATTAATGAAAGATAAAACGATTGTATGTAATATTGGTCATTTTGATAATGAAATTGATGTAAAATGGTTAAATGAAAATTGTCTTAAAAAAGATGAAATAAAACCCCAAGTTGATATTTATACTTTACCCAATGGAAAAGAAATAATTTTATTAGCCGAGGGAAGACTTGTAAATCTTGGTTGCGCAACAGGACATCCATCTTTTGTAATGTCTAATTCATTTACTAATCAAGTTCTAGCTCAGCTTGAATTATGGGAATCAAGTGAAAAGTATGAAAATAAAGTATATACTTTACCTAAAGAACTTGACGAAATGGTTGCTAGACTTCATCTTGACAAATTGGGTGTAGAGTTAGAAGAATTAAATGATGATCAGGCTAACTATATCAATGTTAAAAAAGAAGGTCCTTACAAACCAGATTATTATCGTTATTAATTGTAAATTGATAAATTATTTCCATAGAGATTTGTATTATATCTTTTTAATGCTTGGCTAGCCGGTCCCTGTATTACTGAACCGTCTGTAATTAAAAATTGTGAATCTGAGCATGGGTCTTTTAATATAATATTGTCTAAATCAACCGTTATGCCACAATCTGCTACAGGGTTATAAGTGCTTGCTCGATCGTAGGCAATAAATTCATATAAATTCTTTCTATATAATAAGATTCCTGCAACACCACCGTTTAAGTAAATCCATCCACCAGGTGCTTCAATATTAAAAAATTCAGGATTATTTATATACAAGTTTAAGTTGACATCAACTTGAGGAAAATCATAGACTTCATTTTCACAACCAAAATGAAAAAGAACTATTAATAAAATTATTTTTTTCATATTTAACAGCTTCTCAATTAATTACTCCTTAATTATATGATAATTTTAATTAAAATACATATATTTAACCTACAAAAAATCACAGTTATACCAAAAAATACTTAAATGATTAGATTTAGTTATATATTTTTCGTTCTTTTTTTTCTTTCTTTTTCTTTTGCTTTTTCTCAAAGTGGAACGTTAAAAGGGAGAGTTATTGATGGTACTAATGCCGAGTCTATACCAATGGTTAATATTGCTCTTCTTCAGGACGGAGCTATAATTGATGGTACGTCAACTGACATGGACGGATATTACACAATCAAGCCAATTCCACCAGGTAAGTATACAGTCGAGGCTTCTTTTATTGGGTATCAAAAAACAATTGTAAAAAATATTCTTATTTCACCAAATAAAATTACTGCTGGAAACTTTGAGTTACTTCCAGAAAATACAGAATTAGGTACCGTAAATATTATTGAAAGTTCAGTGCCTTTAATAGACCCAGACAAATCTGGTGCTGTTAAAACTAAAGAACAAATAACTGCTTTACCAACTAGAAATGTTCAGTCGGTAGCAGCTACAACAGCTGGTATTTATCAGTCAGATGAAGGTGAGGCTTTAAATATAAGAGGAAGTAGATCTTCATCAACGGACTATTATGTTGATGGTATAAAAATAACGGGTAACATTAATGATATTCTCCCTCAAGATGCAATTGATCAAATGACTGTGATAACTGGGGGGTTACCAGCTAAATTTGGTGATGCGACAGGGGGAATAGTAAGTGTAACTACTCGTGGTCCTTCTAGTATAACAAGAGCCGGGGTTGAATTAATATCCTCTTCTTTAACAGACCCATACAACTACAATTTATTATCATTCAACGCTTCAGGGCCAATACTTCGAAAAAAAGATGAAAATAAAACACCAATTATTGGTTATTTAATCACGGGTGAATATAATTTTGCTAAAGATCATGATCCTTCAGCTGTAGGTATACCTAGTTTAAAAACAGATATTTTTAATGACATTCAGGAAAATCCTTCCCAATTTGTTGGAATTCCAAATTATCTTGATTTTTCAACTGTTTACTCTGTAAATAGAGCTGAGTTTTTAAAAGAATCTGATTGGGAAATGGTTGATATAAAACCTAATAACGGAAGAGATGAAATTAAGTTACAAGGTAAATTAGATTTCAGATTAGGTGAAGATATTAATCTAACACTTGGAGGTTCTTTTTCCAACAAACATGAAATGTCTTCTTCTTGGAGAAGAATATTATTAAATTATGATTCCAATTATGAGTTTGTTGACGATAATTTAAACATCTATGCACGTCTGCAGCACAAATTAAGCGACGATGATGCAACTAGTTCTCTTAAAAATGTGTTCTATACTCTTCAGGCAAATTATTCAAAAAGTGGAGAATTATTACAAGATCCAAGGCACGGAGATAATTATTTTGCATATGGTTATGTTGGAAAGTTTATTCCTCAAATGAACTACCAATATGAAAGCAGTCCATTTAGATGGGAGACTAAGGATATAAGAGTTATTCAAGAAAATGGAGATACTATTTTTGAAACGCATACTGGAGCTATTTTAGAAGAATATATTACATATGATTTTGAGCCAGGTGATGAAAATCCACTAATGGCAAATTATACTGAACAATATATTAATTATTTTCACTCTTATCTTCCTAATCTAGATCCTTCAATGGAACATATAATGTTTGGGGGTGGTTTAAGAAACGGAGATACACCTCCTTATGTTTATTCTCTTTGGCTTAACTCAGGTGAAGTTGCGTATACTTTTCGTGATATTGATGTAAATAGATTTGGTTTTACTGGTTCTGCCTCAGCTGATATAGGTAATCATGCTTTAGAATTTGGTTTTGAATACGAAAGAAACAAAACAAGTTTTTATAGAGTTTGGGGTCCAGACCTGTGGAATTTAGGTAGGCAATTAGCTAATCAACATCTTCAAAATAAAGTGTACTATGTAGATGATCAAATACAAAATCAGTACGGAGAAGATTTTTTAATTTTTTCTAGCGAGTATCTTGTTTCTCAAGAACAATATTCAACATTTGGTCAAAATATAAGAAGCCAATATAATATTCCTGATAATGAATGGGTGTATTTAGATCAATTTACCCCTAATGAATTATCTCTTGATATGTTTAGCGCTGATGAATTAATGGACAATGGAAATTTACCTGTATATTATTATGGGTATGATTACAAAGGAAATCCAGTAACAGGTTCTAGGGTTTCTTTTGACGAGTTCTTGAATGAGACTGATGCAAATGGTAATTTTAGTAGAAGAATTTCTCCATTTGAACCAATTTATACTGCTGGTTATATTCAAGATAAATTTTTCTTTGATGATATAGTTTTTAATGTTGGTGTTCGTGTTTCTAGGTACGATGCAAACCAAGAGGTTTTAAAAGATAAATATTCTTTATTACCTGTTAAAACAGTACAACAAGTTGATGCCTCATTAAATCCTAATGCTACTTTAGATGTTTCAACAGGTCAATACTCACATCCTTCTAATATTGGAGATGATTTTGTTGTTTATGCAAACTCAATAACTGATCAAAATCAGATTACGGGATATAGAGATGGTGATAATTGGTATGATGCTACAGGTCTTCCAATATCAGACCCCTCAGTTCTAAATTTAGGTAGTGGTGTTATACCTTTTTTAGAAGATCCTGACCATGTTTCAAAACCAAATGGAGGTTTAACAGGCGATGCTTTTGAAGACTATAATCCTGAAGTTATGATAGAGCCTCGTATTTCTTTTAATTTTCCTATTTCAGACCAAGCAATGTTTTTTGCTCATTATGATATTTTAACTCAAAGGCCTTCTAGTAGTTCAAGAATGAATCCTTATGACTTTTTATATTTAGCTTCTAGAGCAGGGGATGTTCAAAATCCAAATTTGAAAATGGAAAGAACAATTGATTATGAAGTTGGATTTAAACAAGCTTTAAATGAAAGGTCTGCTTTACAAATTTCAGCTTTTTATAAAAATTTAAAGGACATGGTTCAGCAAGAAAGAGTAAATTATGCGTATCCAATTTCATATACTCACTACAACAATATTGACTTTGGAAATGTTAAGGGTTTTTCTTTTAACTATGAATTAAGAAAAACTGGAAATTTATCATTTAACGCAAACTACACATTACAATTTGCGGATGGAACAGGTTCATCTTCAACAACTGCTGAAAATATTATTCAGGCTGGATTTCCTAATTTAAGAGTTACTTTGCCTTTAGATTTTGATCAAAGACATAGTTTAAATGGTAATTTTGACTTTAGATATGGTTCTGGTTCAAATTATAATGGACCTATATGGTTTGGAAAAAAAATACTTCAAAATTTTGGTGCAAATTTAAATTTAACTGCTGGTTCAGGAACACCATATAGTCAACAAACTAATGCTACTACTAGTCAATTTGGAATCCCTATTCAAACAACTTTAGAAGGTAGTGTAAATGGATCAAGAAAACCATGGTCTTTTAGAGCTGATTTGAAATTAAACAAAGAGTTTTCTTTTTCACTAGGAGAAGTTGGAGGAAACGAAAGAAAATTAAGAATGAATGCTTATGTTTGGGTTCAAAATTTATTTAACGCAGACAATATAATAGCTGTTTACGATTACACTGGAAATGCTGATGATGATGGCTATCTAACATCTGCTGAAGGTCAGGCATACGTTCAACAACAACTTGACCCTGTAGCATTTTCTGATCAATACGCTGCCTCTATTATTAATCCAAATTATTTTAGTAGACCTCGTACAATAAGAATTGGTTTAACAATGAACTTTTAATTAATGATTTTTATGAATAAAAAACATGTAATCTTTTTAACGATATTAGCAATTTTCTTTTCAAATGTAACCTTTGCAAAAGAAAATATTCCAAATCCAAATAGTAATAACTCAAACCCTTTAAGAGTAATTTCAGCTGGATGTTTGCCTGCTACTGCTCAAACACAATTAAATGTAAATAATGTTAAAACATTAATCATGACAGGTGGAGATATGTGGTGGGATTTAAATGATGGTGTTTATGAAATACCAAACGGAAGTGATAAGCATTCAATGTTTGCTGGAGCATTATGGATCGGTGGTTTAGATGATCAAGATAATCTTAAAGTAGCGGCTATGACTTATCGTCAAGATGGTAATGATTTCTGGCCTGGACCACTTAATGCAGATAACACTAGCAGTGAGTATGGTTCTGTTTCTGCCTCTGTTTGTGCCGAATATGACCAACATTATAAAATAACTAGACAAGAAGTAGAAGACTATGTTGCATACTTAAATTGTATATCTGAACCTGGTTGCGATATGTCAGAATTTGATGATTATGTACAACCTGCAATTATAAATGACTGGCCGGCTAGTAGAATTGATGTTGATGGAACTTTTGATTATTTAGCCCCTTTTATTGATGTAAATGGAGATGGAAGTTATACAAGTGGTGTGGATTATCCGGGATATGACCTAGAAGGAACTTCAGATTGTAAAACTGACGATGTTTTGTTTGGTGATCAAACTCTTTGGTGGGTTTTTAACGACAACGGAAACATTCATACTGAATCAGGTTCTGAATCTGCTATCGGATTAGAAATTCAGGCGCAGGCTTTTGGATTCTCCACAAATGATGAAATTAATGACATGACTTTTTATAGTTATAAAATAATGAATAGGTCCACTGAAACATTAAATGAAACATATTTTGGTCAGTGGGTTGATCCTGACTTGGGTAACTATCAAGATGATTATGTAGGTTGTGATGTTGGATTAGGTCTTGGTTATTGTTATAATGGAGATGCTGAAGACGATGGCGCATCTGGATATAATTATGATTCTGATGACCCTCCACCTGCTATTGGAGTAGATTTTTTTAGAGGACCACTTGCAGATAGTAACGATGGAATAGATAATGACGGTGATGGTGAAATTGATGAGGCCGGAGAACAAATTATAATGTCTAAATTTGTTTATTATAATAATGATTTTTCTGATCATGGTAACCCAGAAGATGCAATTCATTATTACAACTATCTTAAAGGAATTTGGAAAGACGGAAATCCAATGACTTATGGTGGTACTGGATGGGAATCAGGAAATCCAGGATGTAATTTTATGTTCCCGGATGATACCGATCCTAACTTTACTGAACCTTGGACTGAGATAACTGCAGGAAATGACCCTGCTGACAGAAGATTTTTACAGTCAGCTGGACCCTTCTCTTTAGAACCAGGGGCTGTAAATTATATTACTATAGGTGTTGTATGGGCTAGAGCTTCTGAGGGAAATAATTTTGCCTCTGTTGAAAAAATGAAATTAGCTGATAGGAAAGCACAAACATTGTTTGATATTTGTTTTGAAGTAATTGATGGTCCAAGCGCCCCTGATGTTCAAGTAGTAGAGTTAGATGAAGAACTAATTTTAAATCTTACATACTCCGAAAACTCTAATAATTTTGGAGGTGCTTATATGGAAGAAGATCCTTTTATCTCTGATGTTTTAGCTGATTTAGATGGAGACGGAGTTTATGAAGATATTCCTATTGACCGTAACTATAGATTCGAGGGATATCAAGTTTTTCAGTTAAAAGATGACCAAGTTTCAGTTAACGATTTATATGATCCAAATAAAGCCTATATGGTATTTCAAAGTGATATTGAAAATTATAGATCAACTAACGAAAATGGTCAGCCTATAGTTAGTTTTGAAGCAGGAGATAATCCAGATCCCATATCAGATCTTGTCAACTATAATTTGGATGAATCTGTAGGACCAAATGTATTTGTTCCTCAAAATATGACCTTGGGAGCTGATAATCAGGGTCTATCTCACTCAATCCGCATTACTGAAGACAAGTTTGCCACTGGAAACACAGATTTAGTTAATAATAAGCCATATTATTTTATGGTTGTTGCATATGCTCATAATGATTATATAAAATATGCGGCAGACACTCCTTTTAATAACTCAGATCCATATGCGGCAAGCTCATTAGGTCAAAAGAAACCTTATCTAGCAGGAAGAAAGAACATTAAAACTTATACAGGTATTCCTCACAAAACTGAATCTACAGGTAATTTAATTAACGCCGAGTATGGTGTTAGGCCATCTATTATTGGTCTTTCAGGGTCAGGAAATGGAGGTTTTATATTAGATATCACTGAAGATAACAGATATGAAATAGCGAATAATAATATTGTTGATTCATTATTTTACTTACAAGATAGAGGCCCAATAGACATCTCAGTTATTGATCCCTTGTCTGTACCAGATGCAGATTTTATTTTTGAAATGAAGGATGTTATAATTGAAGATGGTATTTTATTAGATGCAAATTGGGATTTAACAAAAATTGAAGATGGTGAGAGTATGACTATTTCATCTACTAACTCTATGTCTGAACAGGTTCAACAGGTCATTCCTGAGTGGGGCTTAGGAATTACTTTAAAAAATGTTGATAGCCCAAGCTCTAACCAAGCTTTAAACAAAGGATTTTTAAGCATTGATCCTATAAATGACATTGAAGAAACTCCTTTAGCACCATTTGGAGATATTGATGGTTTTCCACAATTTATTCCTATTCTAAATGCTTTTGATTGGATTCGTTCAGGAACAACATCTTTTTCTGATACTGATCCAGTTTTAGGTCAATATAGTATTTATAACGATGTTGGATCTCCTTCATCTCCTGAAGACCCTAATGCAGTATTTGAGGTTTTAACTGGTGGTATTATTTCACCATACAAATTATTATCTACTGATTATAAGCATGAATACGAAGCTAATGATTTCACTTTTAGAGATACTATTGGATGTGGCCCAGCCTTTAAAGACTTTAAAACTGATTGTTCTTTGGATAGTTTAAATAATGTAGATATTATTTTTACATCGGATAAATCATTATGGACAAGAGTTCCAATAATAGAAATGGCTGAAGAAATAATTGAAGATAATGGTTCATTATCTCCTAATGGAATAGGGGGTGCAAAAAAATGGGATTTAAGAACTTCAGAGTCAGTAGATAAAAATGGAAACCCTGATGGAACTGGAACAGGTTGGGGTTGGTTTCCAGGTTATGCCATAGATGTTTCAAAAGGAATTAGGTTAGATATTATGTTTTCTGAAGATTCTTCTTTTCCCAATCAGAACGGTGCTGATATGATATTTAATCCATCTGATGAAATTTGGGTTGACCAAAGTATAGTAGGTGTTAATCTTGGTACTGCTGATTGGAGCACATTCTCTGAGGTATCATCCGATGAGTTATGTATGGGTGGTAAACACTGGGTTTATATTCTAAATACACCATATCAAGGAGACGATGAGTCATTAAATACAAATAAAGATTTATTTGACAATTGGGGATTAGCTTCTAGAAAAAAGAAATTGATACCTAAAATTACATGGGTTATGCCTCTTTTGGGATCAGAAATTGATATTAATTCTGATTGGTCAGACTTTGGCTTTAAAGTTAGAGTAATAGAGAAATATTCTTCTAGAAATACTTCTGAAAATAATGGTTTTCCTAAGTATAGGTTTAATACTGAACAAATTTTAACTGTTCAGAATGATAAACAAACTCAAAAGAATGGATTAGAAATGGTAAATGTTGTACCAAATCCTTATAATGGAATTTCAAGTTACGAAACTAGTCAACTTGATAATAGAGTTAAAATCATCAATCTCCCAAGAGAGTGTACAATATCAATATACTCTATAAATGGTTCTTTAATTAATCAAGTATCAAAAGATGCTGAAACTACAGAGTTTGAATGGGATTTAAAGAATATGTACGGTATTCCTATAGCTTCAGGTTTATATATAATACATGTGGATGCACCAGGAATAGGAGAAAAAGTGATAAAATGGTTTGGTACAATGAGACCAATAGATTTAAATACATTTTAATTAGTTTATATAAAATATAATTATGATAAAAATAAATAAATTAGTAAAAGTCTTTTTTTTAGTATTTGCTATATGCAATTTTGAGTTTGGCTATTCACAGTCAGAAGGTGAAGAACGTATTGGTCAAGCTGGTGCATATGAACTTTTGATTAATCCATGGGCTAGGAGTTCAGGTTTAGCAAGTTCTAATACTGCATCTATTAGAGGAATTGAATCTGTTTTTTTAAATGTTGCGGGACTAACAGGTACAAATTCAACTGAAGTAATGTTTTCCCATGCTTCTTGGTTTGCTGATATTTCTATAAGCAGTTTTGCAGTTGGTCAAAAAGTTGGTGATACAGGAGTTATGGGTATTTCTTTTATGTCATTAGATTTCGGTGAAATTGTTAGGACAACCGAACAAAATCCTAATGGTGGACTAGGAACATTTTCTCCTCAATTTATGAATGTAGGATTATCATATGCAAAAAAATTTACAAATCGTATTTCAGGGGGTGTTACTCTTAGGTTAATTTCCGAATCTGCAGCAGAAATTGCAGCAAATGGTTTTTCTTTTGATACAGGTATTCATTATGAAACAGGGGACAGAAATCAAGCAAAATTTGGTATAGCTTTAAAAAATATTGGAACTGGTATGGCTTTTAATGGTGACGGTGATGATGTTACCTTAATGGGAGAAAGTTATGAATCAACTTTTGAGATAAGGTCAGAAAACTTTGAGCTTCCTGCTTTATTACATATTGGTGGTTCGTACGATTTTTATTTTAACGATACTCATTCCCTGTTGTTATGTTTAAATTTCACTTCTAACTCATTTGCTAAAGATCAATTTTTATTAGGAACCGAATACTCATTTAAGGACTATCTAGCATTAAGGTTTGGTTATACTTTTGAAGATGGAATTTTCAATGACTTTAATCAAGGGAGAACAACTGCCTTTACTGGATTATCAAGTGGTTTTTCTTTTGATATTCCAATTAGTGGAGAAACAAGCTTCAGTTTAGATTATTCATTTAGAGCTGCTAATCCACTAAGTTCTGTCCATACATTGGGTGCAAGAATTGATTTGTAAATTTAGTTAATTCAAAAAAATAGTTATTATATAGTTATGAGTAAGATATCTTATTACAGTAAGGAAGCTTTTGATAAATTAAAATCTGATTTAGATAATTTATGTAACGTAGAACGACCAAAAATATCAGATCAAATTGCTCAAGCAAGAGATAAAGGTGATTTATCTGAGAATGCAGAATATGATGCTGCAAAAGAGGCCCAAGGACTACTTGAAATGAGAATATCAAAGTTAGAAGAAAAACTCCTATATGCAAGAATTATAGATACCTCTAAATTAGATGATTCTAAAGTTTTATTATACTGTACAGTAAAGATTAAAAATTTAGATACTGATCAGTTATTTGAATATACCTTAGTTTCGGAAACTGAAGCAAATCTATCAGAAGGTAAAATTTCTGCTAGCTCTCCTATAGGAAAGGGATTATTAACTAAGAAGAAAGGAGATACTGTTGAAATTCAAATACCAACTGGTATATTAAAATTTGAAATTATTGATATTTCGAGATAGTGAGCTCTGTTTTTTCAAAAATAATAAACAAAGAAATACCTGCTAATATTCTTAAAGAAAATAATAATTTTATCTCATTTATGGATGCCTTTCCTATTCAGAATGGACACTCTTTGGTTGTTCCTAAATTAGAAATTGATAATATTTTAGATTTACCAGAGGATACATATAATGGATTATTTTCTTTTGCTCGTGAAATTTCTATTGCAATTAAAAAAGCATTAGGTTGTAAAAAGATAGGAATCTCTGTTATTGGCTTTGAAGTTCCTCACACCCATATCCACTTAGTTCCTATGAATAAAATAAGTGATATGAATTTCAATAATAAAATAATAACATCTAAAGAAGAAATTAATTTTTTTGCAACAAAAATAAAGGAAGAATTAAAGTATTAAGTCAACCTATCTGGATTTTTCCTAATAAACTCTGACCAATTTGAATTTTTAGATTTTTTTGACTGTTTTGTAGTTGATAGATTATTTTGTAGGGCATGACAAACAGCAACAGCTAGGCCATCAGTAGCATCAAAATGGGAAGATGGTTCTTTAATTTTTAACATACTGATTAGCATAGATGCAACTTGACTTTTAGAAGAATTACCTGAACCAGTAACTGAAAGTTTTATTTTTCTTGGAGCGTATTCAAATACTTTTTTATTGTTATTAATTGAAGCAATTATTGCAACACCTTGAGCTCTACCAAGCTTAAGCATTGATTGAATATTTTTTCCATAAAATGGAGCTTCTATTGCAACTTCGTCAATATTAAATTTTTGTATTATCAAGTTAATGTTATCATAAATATTTTTTAATCTTAAATCATAGTTTTTTATTTTATTTAATAATAAAATATTGTGTTCTAATAATTTCATATTATTATTCTCTAATTTAATTATGCCAAATCCTAAAATATTTGTGCCTGGGTCAATTCCTAAAATTATTTTTGTTTTTTTTGAATTCATTATAATTTTATTAAATATGAAAATCTATATCGTAACTTTAAATTGATGATAAAACAATATAAATCTTTATTTGGAAATATTTATAAATTATTAAAGTATATATCAATCCCTACATTTAGTTTAATAATTATTTCCATATTTATTTTTATTTCAATTTTTGCATATTACATTATTCCACAAAACACAAGTAACTCAAATGAAATAGAATTATCGTTAGCCAATAAACCACCAGGTTTTCATGTCAATTATCTCTTTGTTAAAAAAAATATAGCAAATAAATCAAGTTTCTTAAATAAATTGTTTTTTGGAGAAATTTTGAAATATAAAAAAATTCCTATCGAATATTATAAACTAAAAAATGATTCAATTTTCTATTTAGAGTACGGATTAAATAATGTTACTAATAATGTTAAAAAAATTTCTTTAAATCAAATATTAAAATTAAATCAAGAAATTGTTTATAAAGAGAAATTTCTGCTTGGAACGGATAAGTATGGAAGAGATTTAATGAGTAGAATAATTTTAGGTTCACGTTTATCATTGTCTGTAGGTTTTTTTTCAGTTATCATTTCTCTAATAATAGGTTTGTTTTTTGGGTTGATTGCAGGTTACTATGGAGGTAAAATTGATTATATCATTCAATGGTTAATTAATGTAGTTTGGTCTATACCAACATTGTTATTGGTAATTTCAATTAGTTTTGTTTTAGGAAAAGGATTTTGGCAACTTTTTTTGGCAATTGGATTAACAATGTGGGTTGAGGTTGCCCGAGTAACTAGAGGAGAGGTTCTTAAAATTAATTCTAAGCAATTTATTACATCGGCCAAGTCACTAGGCTATAATGATTATAGAATAATTATTAAACATATTTTACCAAATGTAATCAATCCACTAATAATAATTTCTACTGCTAATTTTGCAACAGCAATACTATTAGAGTCAGGTTTAAGCTTTTTGGGATTAGGTATACAACCCCCAATACCTTCTTGGGGTTCAATTATCAAAAATCATTATTTATATATTTTAATTGATAATCCTTTTAGTGCTATATTTCCAGGAATCTGTATTGTATTAATTGTATTATCATTTATGTCTTTAGGAAATTACATGAGAGATATTTTGGATGTTAAAATAAAATAATACCAGTTAAAAATATTAAAAAACCAGCAATCATTATTAAAACAGAATAAGGTAATATTTGCTTAGCCTTTAATCCAGTAATTCCAAGTAAGGGGAGTGCCCAAAAAGGTTGTAGCATGTTTGTCAATTGATCTCCATAGACAAAAGCCATAATTGTTTTTTCAAATGAAACTCCTATTTCATGAGCAGTTTGTAAAATTATTGGTGCTTGTACAGCCCATTGCCCCCCTCCACTGGGAACAAAAACATTTACAATTCCAGCACTAATCATTGTATATATTGGATAAGTAAATTCTGTTGAAATTGAAATAAAAAAATCGGAAAATATATTAACCAATCCCGAGGAAGTAATTATTCCCATGATTCCAAAATATAAAGGGAATTGAATTAATATTCCTCCAACTCCTTTAATAGCAATATTGATTGATGATAAGAAATTATTTATACTTGAGTGAAAAAAAATTGCAATTCCTAAAAGAAATAAATTAATGAAATTAGGATTTATAAAATCAAAGGAAGAGCTAGAAATAATTTTAAATATAGATAATAAAATAAGGACACCACCAATTGTCATTCCAAAAATATTAGATTTATCGATTTTTTCAGCAAATGTATCGCTTGGGTTTTTTGATGAGCTATTATCTAAAGATTTAATTTTAATCTTTAATACTTTATCTTTTTTTATTTTTTTACCTAGTATAAAAAAAATAATAGGCACTAAGCTTAATAGACAAATACTTACAAAAAAATTCATGCTAGAAAAAACAGTCTGACTAAAATTTATATTTTCAGGAAGTACTGAAATTAGATTTTCATTTGAAATGATTTCATTAAAATGATTTTTTTCAGCAATTTTCAATGGAGCAGAACCTGAAAGCCCACCATGCCACACCATTAAGCCACAGTATCCCGAGGCACCAATTAGGGGGTAATTAATTTTTTTATTTTCTTTGGCAAATTTTTCTCCAACTTTTCTTGCTAATATAGCACCAAAAATTAAGCCTAAACCCCAATTGAAGAAACTAACTATTATTGAAAAAAAAGAAACTATTGCAGCTGAGTTAGAAGTATTTTTACAAAATTTTGTTATAAAAGAAATGCTTTTGGTTGCCAATTTAGTAAGAGCAACAGCGTGACCTAATACAAGCATAAGCATCATTTGGGTTGTAAATGCTAATAGACCTGTATTCCAAAGTCCTTTTTCCCAACTTATAATAATATTATTGATTGATTCTGAGCTTAAAAATAATGCAAGAAAAACAGTTAGTAAAGTTAAAATTATAGCAATTGTAAATGGAGAAGGGAAAAGATGACGAAAAATATTTTCAATGAATTTAATTAAAGTCATTATTAAAACGGATTATTTTCACTATCTATATCATTGTTTTTTTCTTTTTCTGATTTTTCTATTTTCCATGCATCGATATTATGAAAGTACCTATCATTAAATTTTTTTGAATATAAGTTGAAGTAAACATCAACATGATCATTTACTTTGAAATTTTTTAGGATCTCAATTCTTTCTTCTCCAAAAAGTTGAAAGCAAATTTCTGAATTATATTGCGCTCCTGTATTAATAATAAAATTTTGTTTTTTCCATGTTTTTCCATCTTTACTAGAGATAGTTTCGGTTTCAAAAATGGAAGTAATATTTCCTTTAATTATTAATGTATTCATATTATAAATTATTTTTATTTATTTCAAAAAGTGATTCATTTGAACTTTTTATGTACCAATCGAAGCCTAACCTTCCAATTAAATTAATTTTTTTTTGGTCTATTCTATTTTTTTTATCTAGTATTTTTTCACAAATGTGAATTAATAATATTTCGCAAATTATTAAGTTTCCTGATCCACCGCTATTTCCTAAGCTAATAATTTTATTTACTTTACATTCCATCTGAACAGGTGATTCTTTAACTCTGAATGGTTTTATCAAATCTGATTGTAGATGAGTCAACCCTGACTCACGAAATTCATCTATATCACTGTCATAATCTAAACTGGATTTTACCATTTTTTTTGTTATATCTTCACTAACAATATTAATTACAACCTCTTTTACTTGTTTCAAATTTCTTAAAGTATCTTTTTCAGTATTATTTCTAATTCTTCTTGCTGGAGAAAAAATTAAAATTGGTGGATTTCCGCTAAAAACATTAAAAAAGCTAAATGGACTTAAATTAGGTATATTTTTTATATCAATTGTGCTAGCTAAAGCAATTGGTCTGGGGCCTACTGAGCTAAGTAGGTATTCTTGTACAATTTTAGTTTCAGTTTTTTTAGGATTAATTTTCAGCATTATTAAACATATAAATAAGATTAATTTATGTAAGTTATAAATTATTAATTAAAATAAACCATTTCTATTTTTTGTCCTCTATTTAAATAATTATAGATTTGTTAATTATTAGAAATGCGGATATGGTGGAACTGGTAGACACGCTAGATTTAGGATCTAGTGCCGAAAGGCGTGTGGGTTCGACTCCCTCTATCCGCACTTTCTTTTTTAACCCTATTATTTTATTATGGAGTATCTTATGTTAATCATATTGTTGTTAATTTTATTAATAGCAATTTACTTTTATGTTCAATTACAAAAGCCTAAATCAACTGAAACTACTTCTCTTTTATTTGAAATGAACAAACAGTTAAGAGATGATATAGAGAAAATGAGAAAAAGCGTTGAGTCTTTCAGTGGAGAAAATAGAAAAGAAATTCAAGAAAAATTAGACGGTATTCACAAGGGCATGGATGCATTTCAAAAGCACACTAAAGATAGCCTACAAAAGCAATTTACAGATACTACAACTATCATAACTAGAGTCTCAGAAAAACTGAAAGGATTAGAAATCACAAATAAACAAGTTTTAAGTTTTACAGAACAAATGAAAAGTTTAGAGAAAATTCTTCAAAATCCCAAACAACGAGGTATTTTTGGAGAAATTCAACTTAGTAATTTACTAGCAAATGTGCTACCCCCTGATCATTATCAAATGCAATATTCATTTAAAAATGGAGATAAAGTAGATGCAGTGTTATTTTATAATAATTTCATTGTTCCTATTGATTCGAAATTTTCTTTAGAAAATTATAATAAAATGGTTGATGAAGATAATTCAACTTTAAAAAGAGATTTTGAAAATGAATTTAAAAAA
The DNA here is from genome assembly GCA_964435285.1 of uncultured Flavobacteriales bacterium. GTDB lineage: Bacteria > Bacteroidota > Bacteroidia > Flavobacteriales > TMED113. The sequence continues at coordinate 112,158 of CAYSYA010000004.1, read as the reverse complement.
GATATTAAAAATAGAATCAACGAAACTGCTAAATATATAAGGCCAAACGAAAATACCACTGAATATGCGTTTATGTTTATACCAGCTGATGGTCTGTATCAAAGTTTATTAAGTAATAAAGTTGGTACTTTAGAAGTTAATTCAACAAATTTAATTGAGTATGCTTTTAACAAAAAGGTAATGATAGTTTCTCCAATGTCACTTTTTCCATATTTACAAACTGCATTAAAGGCATTAAATGAATTGAAAATGGAAGCTAATATTGAAATTATAAAAAAGAATTTATTTAATTTAACTAATCATCTAAAAGCATACGAGAATTGTATTCAGAGACTTGGAAAGAATCTTGGTACTGTTGTCAATCAGTATAATGAGGCATCATCTGAATTTAAAAAAATTGATAAAGATGTTATTAAAATAAGTTCCGGAGAAATAGAAATAGGTTTTGAACCTAATGTTTTAGAAAAACCAAAAAAAATATTTCAAGATGACTTATAAAATTTACACGAAATTAGGAGATAAAGGAAAGACTTCAATTATTGGTCAAAATAGAATTAATAAGCATGATATAAGAGTCGAAGCATATGGTTCAATTGATGAACTAAATAGTTATCTCGGACTATTAAGATCTTATGATGAAATAAAAAAAATTAAATTTTTATATAATTTTCTAATTGAATCACAAAATAAACTTTTTAATATTGGTTCATACCTTGCGCAAACCGAAGAAAAAAGAAAAAAAAATAAAGAATTTTTAATATCAAAAAGAGAGATAATTAATTTAGAAAACATAATTGATGAAATAGAAAATAAAATTCCAAGCATTACAAGATTTGTATTGCCTGGGGGAAATGTAATTAGTTCTCATTTTCAAATTGCAAGAGCAATATGTAGAAGGTCGGAAAGAAGAATTACATTTTTTAATGAAAAGGAGAAATTGGATAACAATTTATTAATATATATAAATAGGTTATCAGATTTTTTATTTGTTGCTGCACGTTTTGTTCTATATAATTTTAATGAGAATGAACTTTTTTGGGAAAAGTAAATTAAATTAAAACGTTTGCATAAGTGATGAAAAAAAGTAAATTTGCAAAATAAACTAATATGTTATGTCGTACTGGACTTTAGAACTAGCTTCATATTTAAGTGACGCACCTTTTCCTGCCAATAAAGACGAGTTGATTGATTACGCAATAAGAACAGGAGCTCCAGCTGAGGTAATTGAAAATCTTCAGGCCCTCGAAGATGGGGGTATTGAGATATATGATAGTATCGAAGACATTTGGCCTGATTATCCTTCCGAAGAAGATTTTCTTTGGAATGAAGAAGAATATTAAGAATATTAATTTTTTATAGTATGTCTTTTTTTAATTCCATTATTAACCTTTTTGGAACAAAATCATCTCGTGATTTTAAAAAACTAGCGCCTTTTGCTGAAAAAATTAATGAATATTTTAAGACATTAGAAAATCTTTCAAATGATGAACTTAGAGATAAAACTCAGTCCTTTAAGAAATTAATTGAAGAGTCAATTAAATCAGAAAATAATGATTTAATTAAATTACATAAAAAGATAAATTCTCAAGAATTTTTATTAAATCCAGATGATTTGGTTTATGAAGAAATTGAATCATTGAACAAAATAATATTAAAAAAAGTTGATGGTGTTCTTGATGGTATCAAGGAAGAGGCTTTTGCCGTAATTAAAGAAACAGCTAGGAGGTTTTTTTTAAATGATTCAATAAAAGTTACTACTTCAAGTTTTGATAGAGAATTAGTGAAAGAAAGAGAATATATTGAGGTCGTAGAAGATACGTCAATTTGGAAAACAACATGGAAGTCTGGAGGTGTTTCTAAAAAATGGGACATGATTCACTATGATGTTCAATTAATGGGAGGTATTGTTTTACATGAGGGAAAAATTGCTGAAATGCAAACTGGAGAAGGAAAAACTTTAGTTGCTACATTACCTATTTACTTGAATGCTTTATCGTCTTTTGGAGTTCATGTTGTTACAGTAAATGATTATTTAGCTAAAAGAGATGCTGAATGGATGCGTCCTTTATTTGAATTTCATCAGTTAAGTGTTGATTGTATTGATAATCATACTCCTAATTCAGAGGCTAGAAGAAAAGCGTATCAAGCAGATATAACTTATGGGACTAATAGTGAATTTGGATTTGATTACTTGAGAGATAATATGGCTAGTTCAAAACAAGATTTAGTTCAAAAAAAACTAAATTTTGCAATTATTGATGAGGTAGATTCGGTTTTAATAGACGATGCAAGAACTCCTTTAATTATTTCTGGAGCTGTGAAACATCAAGGTAATGAGGCGTTCCAAAAATTAAAACCTCTTGTTGAAAAAATAGTTAAAGCGCAAAAAGATTTTGTTAGTAAAGAATTTTCAGATCTTAAAAATTTATTATCAAATAATCAAGACAAAGATGCAGGTGTTAAATTATTAAGAATATACAGAGGGCTTCCAAAAAATAAATCTTTAATTAAATTTTTGAGTGAAGACGGGATAAAAACATTACTCCAAAAAACAGAGAATAAATATTTACAAGATCAAGGAAAAGAAATGCACATTATCGATAATGATTTATTTTTTACAATAGATGAAAAAAATAATTCTACAGAATTAACTGATAAAGGAATTGATTTTTTATCAAATTTTTCCGAGGACAAAGATTTTTTTATTTTACCTGATATTGGTGCAGAAATCGCAAAACTTGAACTTTTGGATAATAAAGAAGAAACTAAAATCCAGAAGAATAAGTTAATTCAAGATTTTTCTATAAAGAGTGAGAGAATACATACTTTAAATCAATTATTAAAAGCATACACCTTATTTGAAAAGGATATTGAATATGTAATAATGGAAAATAAAGTAAAAATAGTTGATGAGCAAACTGGAAGAGTTATGGACGGTAGAAGATACTCTGATGGTCTTCATCAAGCAATTGAAGCAAAAGAAAATTGTAAGATAGAAGCAGCTACTCAAACATTAGCTTCTATAACTCTACAGAATTTTTTTAGGATGTATAACAAGTTATCAGGGATGACAGGTACTGCTTCAACAGAGTCTGGTGAATTTTGGGATATATATAAATTAGATGTTGTTGAAGTACCTACTAATAAACCCATATTAAGAAGTGATGAAAACGATCTTGTTTATAAAACTAATAAGGAAAAGTACAATGCAGTTGTTGAAAAAATCATTGATTTAAATAATCAAAATAGACCTGTTTTGGTAGGTACAACTTCTGTTGAGATTTCGGAGTTAATTAGTAGAGTTTTAAAAAAATCCAATATTAGACATAATGTTTTGAACGCTAAATTACATAAACAAGAAGCAGATATTGTTGCTGAAGCAGGAGAGTCTAAATCCGTTACTATTGCAACTAATATGGCTGGTAGAGGGACAGATATTAAATTAGCTAATGGTGTAAAGGAGAACGGAGGTCTTGCAATATTAGGAACTGAAAGACACGATTCAAGGAGAGTTGACAGACAACTTAGAGGACGTTCAGGTAGACAAGGAGACCCTGGCTCATCGCAGTTTTTTGTCTCATTAGAAGATAATTTAATGCGACTTTTTGGCTCAGATAGAATAGCTAAATTAATGGATAGAATGGGGCATAAAGAAGGTGAGGTTATTCAACACGGAATGATTACAAAGTCTATTGAAAGGGCCCAAAAAAAAATTGAAGAAAATAATTTTGGTATTAGAAAAAGATTACTCGAATATGACGATGTTATGAATTTGCAAAGAAAACAAATTTATAGCAAAAGAAGGAATGCTTTGATAGGTGATAAATTATCTTTAGATATATATAATTCATTTGCTGAAACCTTATATGAATTATTAAATAATTATAATGATTCAAGAGATTATAAAAATTTTTCTAATGACTTTCTAAAAATATTTTCTTTAGAACTTAACCTTAACGAATCAGAATTTAAAACTGAATCTATCGAAATTTTAAATAGAAAAATGTATGAATATGTTTTTAATTGTTATAGGTCCAAAATAAAACAAATTAAAGAAGATTCTTTCCCAGTTGTTAATTCTATATATTTAGATGAAAGTAATAATTACAAAAATATAATAATCCCTTTTTCTGACGGAGTAATAGGATTAAATGTGATTTCTAATTTAGAGGAGTCCCATAATACAAATGGGGAAAGTATAATTAAAGATTTTGAAAGGTGTATTGTATTATCAATAATTGATAGATACTGGAAAGAACATTTAAGAGAGATGGATGATTTAAGACAATCTGTTCAAGGAGCGGTATATGAACAAAAAGACCCGTTACTTATATATAAATTTGAGTCACTTGATTTGTATAAAAAAATGCAAAATAAAATAGATTTAGATATAATATCCTTTTTATTTAAAGCACAATTACCTTCAAGGAATAAACAAAATATTTCAGAAGCTAAGCTACAAACACAATTTGGAAAAGCTGAGAGAGGTCAGGAACTAAAAATAAATAACTCACAAAAAAATAACTTTTCAAACCAAACAAATTCTTCAGGTAACAATACTCCATTAAGTAGGAGGCAAAGAAGAATGCAAGAAAGAGGGAGAAGGCGCTAGATTATAAAAGTTTTTTGAGTGTTTCAAGTTTCATCTTTCTAGACCCTTTAATTAGTATTATACTATCTTTTAATTTCCTTCTTTTAAGAAAAGATTCCAATTTTTCTTTATTTTCAAATTTTTTATAATTGCAATCTATTTGGTTGAAAATCGACCCTACAAAAAAACAATTATTTAAATTATTTTCTTTAATTAAATCAATTATTTCGTTATGATATTGCTTTGTTTTTTTACCTAACTCAAGCATATCACCAATAATCAAAATTTTTTCTCTTTTACTTTTTATTTTAATAAAACTTTCTATAGAATATTTCATGCTAGTTGGGTTAGCATTATAAGCGTCAAGAATAATTTCATTTGAATTTGTTTTAATGTATTGTGATCTATTATTTTCAAATGAGTTTTTTTGTAAAACCTGGATTACAGTTTCCTTTTTTATATTAAAGAACTTGCCAACTGCAATAGAGGCAATAATATTATTTAAATTATACTCTCCAACAATTTTTGTATTTAATGTTTGGTTATCCCAATTTATTTTTAAAAAAGGTGAGGAGGATTTAAGTTTAATTTTTTCTTCTTTTTCACTGTAAAAAATAAATTTATTATACATTGAGAATAACTTATTCTCTTTATGTGTTTTATTTAAAATTTCATCATTACTATTTAAAAAAATTGTGCCATTATTATTAACAAGATATGTCCAAAGTTCAGTTTTAGTTTTAATAATATTATCAACATTAATAAATTCATTTAAATGAGCTTCTCCAATATTAGTTATGAGACCAAAATTAGGTTGTCCAACCTCACAAAGTTCTGTAATATCACCTAGTTTACTTGCTCCAAATTCTAACACTGCTAATTCATGAGTTTCATCTATTGATAAAATAGAGAGAGGTAATCCAATATGGTTATTTAAGTTACCTGTAGTTTTTATTACATTATATTTTTCATTTAATATTTCATAAATTAAATTTTTTGTAGATGTCTTGCCATTTGTTCCTGTAATAGCTACGACAGGTATTTTCAATTCTTTTCTATGTTTAGCTGCTAATTTTTGTAAACATTTTAATGTATCATTGACCCAATAAAAATTTTTTTTATTTGCATATTTTTTATCATCAGTTACAATAATTTTAGCTCCTTTTTTTAAGGCTTCTTCTCCAAATTTATTTCCATTGAAATTAGGTCCTTTTAAACAAAAAAACACACTTCCTTCCACAGATTTTCTTGTATCTGTTGAAATTTTATTATTTTTTTGAAATTCAGAATATAGAGAATCAATATTCATTTGTGTTGATAAAAATAAAAAGGGTCTAATTATTTAGACCCTTTAAATAAGTTTTATTTCCTTTTAACCTTTGCCTTTGTTCTTGGTCTTTTTTGGTCTTTACTTGACTCCCATCCCATATGATCCAAAACACATCTAAAACCAATAAATTCTGCTGCTAAATCTTGGTTTAAGTATCTTCTTGCTCCAGGAGATAACCAATATGCATCATCTTTCCAGCCCCCTCCTTTATAAACTCTAGTATAGTTATTCACTAAACTGCTTCTTCCATAAGAGTACTCGCCAAAAGAACCATTTTGATATAATCCTCCTCCATCACCTTGACCATCTCTGTCACCTGCATTATTTGATGAATTATAATTTCTTCTTGGAGAATTAGCCGAATTATATAATTCGTCATAATTAGTATTTTCTTCATTAGAAATAGTTGGGTCCATTTTCCATGCTACTCCTTCGTAGTCAACAGGTACTTTTACAAAATCATTTGGACTTACATTTAAGCCGTATTGTACAGTTCCATTTTCTTCATTCCATTCATATCCATAAGAATTTGCTAATTCTTCAGTATCAATGTCACTAACCCTAAATGGTTCTGGTTGAGATGAACCATCAACGTCCCTGTAAACGAGATCTTTCCAATCATTTCCTCTATGAGGGTTTACATCGTCAAGTTTTCCAGTCTCTCTTCTGTATACATCTAAAGTCCATTCTGCCACATTTCCCGCCATATCATATAATCCAAAATCGTTAGGCATAAAAGATCTAACAGGTGTAGTTAAACTACCTACATCGTTGTGATATCCTCCATAACCCATATAATCACCTTGACTAATTTTAAAGTTTGCTAAAATTTGTCCTTGAGTTGATTTTATATTATCTCTTACTGAGTGTCGGTTCCAAGGATATATTTTATTCTCTCTAACGTAATCTTCGTGAGAGTTTCCAATTAGAGCTAATGCCGCATATTCCCATTCCGCTTCAGTTGGAAGTCTAAATTTTGGCACGAATACACCATCTTCGATTCTAATTTTTCTGTAACCTTGTTTTCCTTTTTTTCCTTTTTTTCCCTCTCTAGAAGCTAAATTTCTTTTTGGATTTTTTCCAGCAGCCTCTTTTTTCTTAGATGTTTTTTTGTCTTTATAATTTTCTAAATCATATTCCGGATCTTTTAAATATCTTTCTGTACTAAAATATCTGTCTGGATCATCCTTTCCTCCACCATCTAATTTGTATTTTTCCATATCAATTCCTAGTTCATCGCATAATCTTTTTTCATTGACTCTATCTGTTCTCCACTCACAATAAGCCATTGCTTGCTCCCAACTAACACCAACTACGGGGTAGTTGTTATAGGCAGGATGACGAAAATAATTTTCTACCATTGGTTCGTTATAACCATATCTACTTCTCCAAACAGTTGTGTCAGGCAAGCTTCTATCATATAATACAAAAAACTCTTCTTCTTCTCTTGCTGGCGCCCCATCTCCACCATTTGCAAAGACTAATTTCATCCAATCTGTATATTCTCTGTAGTCAACGTTTGTTACTTCTGTTTGATCCATCCAGAAAGATGTAACAGTTACAGCTCTTGGTCTGGTTGCGCTACCATCTTGCATAATATTTTCTTCAGTTTGTCCCATCATGAATGTTCCTCCTTCAATAAAGGCCATTCCAGGAACAGGAGCTTGAAAGCCCTTGTATTTTAAATTTACTTCAAATCCACCAAAGTCTCTATCATTATAATGCCATCCAGTTTTACTTGATGAAGCTTTTTTACCCGACTTAGGCCCTTGTTGACTACTTGAGCAACTAAATGAGATAAAAGAAATAATAATTAGACTGATTATTAAGTTATAATTTTTCATTTTTTCCGTCATTTATATGTTATATAACAATAAGTTAAATCCAATATTGCACACAATTTACTAAAATTATTAAAATTTAGGGCATTTTATTGGATTAAGAATAATCTTTTTTGGGATACATGGTAATTGTATCCTTAGTGATATCTCATGTGCACCTCCAGTACTACTGGTTAAATTAGATATAGTAAAGTCATAACTATAGCCAATTTTTAATGCATCTTTTTGAAATCCTAAAACTAAAAGTAATGCATCAGAATTTGTAAAGCTTCTTCTATAAGCTACACCTCCGGATAAAATATTATTAGTAATAGTTGTGCCAATATTTATTTGCTCTGTCTGAGCCTGTGTTTTAAATAAAAAATTTGGAATAATGTAAGTGTCACCAGATAGTAGTCCAGATGTTTGTGTAACAGCTTCATTAATTTTGATTACGGCTCCTCCATGTATAGTTTTTTTCATGGATAGCTTTCCTGCCGCAAGAAAAGCTTCCTCTGGCTCTGTTAAGTGATGAGCAACAAGTCCTAAAAAAAATGAATTAGAAGAAATTAATGTTCCTATTGAAAAATCTAAGTAACTTTTAGAAATAATTCCACCATTAACAATGTCATCTTGCGTTGGGTAAACAAAACCATAGATTTCATCAATCTGATCACCGAACCATAAATTAGGATCTAAACTTCTTTGATGGCTACTAACTTGAAAACCAGTTAATAAGTCAATTTTTCTTGAAATCTTAGTATGATATGAATAAATTAAGCTTGCGAATGTACTTTTTATAGTTCCGTTTCCAGCATCATCATGTAAAATTAATAGACCAAGACCTCCATGAATAGGTTCTAAAGTTAAATCAAATGATGCGCTGTAGGTTTCAAAATTTCCTGCCATCATTGGCCATTGATTTCTGTAATTAGTAATAACCCTAGGGCAATATTCACCACCTGCCAATGCTGGATTTAAAAAAAGCGGATTTGCATAATATTGTGTGAAATGTGGATCCTGACCAAAAGAAGGAGAAAAAAACAAGAAACTTAATATTATAAAAATACTTTTTTTCATTTGGGATATTTGAAGTAATTAACAATTATACAAAATTAATACAAGAACGAAAATGTTATTTTTTTTTATTTTCGTGTCTTTCTTGTGTAAATTGTAAAATACAACTAGGTTAATAACGTTTAAAGTAATAATAATTTATATAAATGCGCTTACTTTTATTATTCATAATACTGACTTCAAGCAGCTTGCATTCTCAGGTTTTTAACAGAGAAATAAAATTTTTAGCAAGTGAAAAAAATAAATTGGATAAAAATTTTACTAATTCAATATATAAAGAGGATAATCCTTGTATGTCATATTTTGAAAGGATTGAAATAATTCATGATTTTTTTGAAGTCAAAATTTCAGAAAAGGAACTAGTTTTAATAGATGAGCATAATTTAGAATGTGACATTCCTAATGAATTAAAGTTTGAATATAATTTAAGCCAGTTAGAAAAAAAAAATTATGCTTCAGTTGAAATATTTCCATATATTATGAGAAATGGAAACACATTTTTTTTAAAATCATTTCAAATAAATATAATTCCTAAACAAAACTTAAAGAATAAAAGCAGAACGGAATATAAAAGTAACTCTGTTTTATCCTCTGGAACATGGTATAAGCTAGGAGTTCAAGAAGATGGATTTTATAAAATTGACAAACTCTTTTTAGAATCAATTGGTATAGATATTCAATCAGTTAATCCAAAAAATATAAAAATTTATGGAAGACCTGCAGGAATGCTTCCAGAAGAAAATTATGTATTTAGAATAGATGACTTAGAACAATTAGCTATAAAATTTGTGGGAGATGATGACAACGTTTTTGAAGAAGATGAACAAATTTTATTTTTCGGACAAAATCCAAATATTTGGTCTTATGATACAGAATCAAATCACTACATGCATTCTCAAAATATTTATTCAAATTACACCCATTATTTTTTAACTATAAATAACAATCCAACGAAAAATATTCAAATTCAATCAATTAGTAACACAGAAATTTTGAGTTTTCCAATCGAAAAACAAAATTACGTAAGTTCTTTTGTAGATTATAATTTTCATGAAAGCGAAAATTATAATTTAGTAAGTACAGGCCAGCAGTGGTTTGGAGAATATTTTGGTAGTAATAGCTTGTATTCTTTTGATCTAGCTGAGGGAGAGATTTTAGATAGCATATCTTTTAGAGCCCGAGTTGCAGCAAGGTCTTCAATTAATACAGAATTCGATTTTAAATTTAATAATCAAACAACATTCTTTACTTTAGATGTTCCCCCTGAAACATCTGATGATTATTATTTTGAAGATTCGGAAGGTTCAGTGATTATTGATTTAAATACACAATTTTCAATTGAAGATTGGAATGGAGAGGTAATTGTCAATTATAGAAATAATGGAAATCCTTCTGCACTAGCTTGGCTTGATTATTTAGAAATAAATTACAAGAGAAGTTTAAAATGGGCAAATTTTCAAAATCAACTTATTTTTCGCGATAAAAAATTTGATGGAGGAATAACAATTTTTAATATTCCAGACGATACTGAATATGTTTTTAATGTAACAGATCCTTTAAATGTTAAACAACATAATTTAAATAGTTCAGTTAATGATCCTTTAGATTTACAATTTGCTGTAAATATTGATACTTTATCACAATTTATTTGTTTAAAAAACATTGAGAATCTTGAAACTCCTCAATTTTTTGCTCAAGTAATGAATCAAAATTTGCATAATTTTAGTCAAGCAGATTTAGTAATAGTTTCTCACCCTGAATTTTTAAATCAAGCTGAAAGATTAGGGAATTTTCATTTTAAAATGAACGGTACTAACGTCATAGTAGTTACTACAGAACAAATTTATAATGAGTTTAGTTCTGGTTCTCAAGATCCAGTAGCTATAAGAGATTTTGTAAGAATGTTATATAATAAAAATTCAGTGAAGAATTTATTACTGTTTGGAGACGCTTCTTTTGATTTCAAAAACATAAAATCACCAAATACTAATTTTGTACCAACTTTTCAATCATACAGATCTGATAATATAAAGTTATCATATTGTTCAGATGATTTTTTCGGAATGCTTGATGTTTTAGAGGGTTCTAGTAGCACATTAGTAGACGATTTAATTGATATTGGAATAGGAAGGCTAACTGTTACTACTAATCAAGAAGCAAGTGACGTGGTAGATAAAATAATAAATTATGCAACAAATAGTTATGGAGATTGGAAAAATAAAGTTTGTTTTGTTTCTGACGACGTAGATCAAGGGTGGGAAGAAAACTTATTGATTCACTCCGATGCTCTTGCTGTGAAAGTTGATACAAATTATGCTTGGGTAAATGTAGATAAAATTTATTCTGATGCTTTTCAACAAGAGTCAACTGCTGGTGGAGAAAGATACCCTGATGTTAATAAAAAAATTGTTGAACTAATTAACTCAGGGGTTCTAATAATTAATTATGTTGGTCATGGAGGAGAAGTTGGGTGGGCTTCTGAAAGAATTTTAGGACTTTCAGAAATAAATAATTTTGAAAATTTTGACAAATTACCAGTATTTGTGACTGCAACATGTGAATTTTCAAGGTTTGATGACCCTGAAAGAGTTTCTGCTGGTGAATTATTACTGTTAAATTCAAGAGGAGGTGCGATTTCTTTATTTAGTACTTCAAGAACAGTCAATGAAAGTAGTGCTTATTATATTACCAATTCATTATATAATTATATTTTGGATTCATCTACTAATAATACAATGGGTGAAATTATGAAAAAGGCAAAGAACGACCCTTCTTTAGGTAATACAGTGAATAAAAGAAAGTTTGCTTTAATTGGAGATCCCGCCCTGAAAATTCCTTATCCTAAATATAATATTTTGACAAACAATATTTATGTTATTGATGAAACATCTAAAGAAAACAATTTTATACCAGCAGATACAATTAATGCACTTAGTAAAGTTAAAATTACAGGGCAAATTGAGGGTGAGCTAACTGACGGTAAACTATTTGTTACTGTTTTTGGAAAATCAAATAATTTTCAAACGCTTAATAACAACGGATTTTTAGAAACTCCATTTGAGTTTGATTTACAAAAAAATATAATATACAAGGGAAAAGTTGATGTCGAAAAATCTAATTTTGAGTATGAGTTTATAGTGCCAAAGGACAATCCGTTCCAATATGGGTTTTCAAAATTAAGTTATTATGCACATGATGAATCAATGAGTATTGATGCATCAGGATCCTATGAAGATTTAATAATAGGAGGAATTAACTCAAATGCTTCATATGATGATATCGGGCCATCTATTGAATTATTTATGAATGATACAAATTTTGTTTCAGGTGGTCTAACTAACTCTTCTCCCGAATTAATTGCAAAAGTTTTTGATAACTCTGGAATCAATACTGTTGGAACCGGAATAGGACACGATATTGTTGCAATAATTGATAATTTGACCAATCAACCGTATATTCTTAATAATTATTATGAGGCTGATTTAAATACATTTCAGTCAGGAACTGTTAGGTATTCCTTAGCTAATTTGTCTGATGGAGTACATGTTTTAAATTTAAAAGTTTGGGATGTTTACAACAATTCTAATGAAAAAGATTTATCATTTGTCGTTTCTGAATCTGAGGAAATGACTTTAAATTACCTTTTAAATTATCCTAACCCTTTTTCAAATTTCACAAAATTTTCATTTGAACATAACAGACCTAACGAGTATTTAGATGTCATGATTCAGATATTTACTGTAAGTGGAAAGTTAGTTAAAACACTGAAGGCTAATATAATTAATAGTGGTTTTAGAGACGAAACTATTTCATGGGACGGTTTAGATGATTATGGTGATAAATTAGGTAGAGGAGTTTATGTTTATAAAATATTAGTTAAGTCTAGTGAAAGTGGAGAAAAAGTTGAAAAATTTGAAAAACTAGTAATATTAAACTAATTTCCGCGTTGTTTTATAATAATTTGAAAAAATAAATAAATGAAAACTTTTTTTCTCTTTGTATTTGTATTTGCTTATCAAAGTGTTTTTTCTCAAACATCTTTGGGTGATGAATTAGAAAATTATAATGAAAATCTAAATACTATCACAACTGCTGTTCCTTTTTTGACTATTTCCCCTGACTCTAGATCTGGCGCAATGGGTGATGTTGGTGCTGCTACATCACCGGATGTTCATTCTATTCATTGGAATTCCGCAAAATTAGCTTTTTTACCATCAGGTGGGTCTTTTTCCATTTCATATACTCCTTGGCTAAGTAAATTAGTTCCTGACATTTCATTATCACATATAACAGGTTATTATAAATTAAACGAAATAAGCGCTGTTGCAGCTGGAATGAGATACTTTTCCCTAGGTAATATTCAGTTCACTAACGATCAAGGTGAATATGTTGGAGAATACGATCCTAATGAGTATGTTTTTGACTTAGCATATTCAATGAAGCTATCGGATAATTTTTCTGCGGGTTTAGTGATGAAGTATATTTACTCTAATTTAACTGGCGGTATTTTTGTAGAGGGATTACAAACAGAAGCAGGAAAATCATTTGCGGTTGATCTTGGCACTTATTATCAAAGTAAAACATTTGAAATTAGTGGATATGATTCTCAGTGGGCCTTGGGTTTAAATATTTCTAATATTGGAAGTAAGATCTCATATACTGAATCAGGAGATGAAGATTTTTTACCTATGAATTTAAGATTGGGTAGTAGAGTAAGTATGGAAATCGATGATTATAATGAGATAATGTTTGCTTTTGATATAAATAAATTATTGGTTCCTACACCGCCTGTTTATGCTATAGATTCTGATGGTCAACCAGTAGATATAAATGGTAACCCTGTTCAATTAGGTAGCCCAGAGCACCATATATTAGCTGGGCAGAATCCAAATGTAGGAATTGTTCAAGGAATTTTTCAATCTTTTTCTGATGCACCAGGTGGTTTAGAAGAAGAAATAAATGAGTTAATGTATTCTTTTGGGGCTGAATATTGGTATGATAATCAGTTTGCATTTAGATTTGGGTATTTTCATGAACATGAAAACAAAGGAAATAGGAAATATTTTACTTTGGGTTCCTCCTTGAAATTAAATGTATTTGAAATTGATTTTGCATATTTAATTCCTGCAAACTCTAGTGTGAGGAGTCCACTTGAAAATACAATGAGATTTTCTTTAGTTTTTAACTTAGATTCATTTAATAGTGAAAATTTATTTAAATCAAATCGTCAAAAATCTGAAATAAGAAATAATCAATCAAATACACCAAATTTAAAGTGAAGAAATTTAGAGTAGGTAACGGATATGATATTCATAGATTAGAAGAGAATAATACGTTAATATTAGGTGGAGTATTAATCCCTTTTTCAAGAGGGACTGTAGCTCACTCAGATGGAGATGTTGTTATTCATGCGTTATGTGATGCTTTATTAGGAGCGGCAGGTTTAGGAGATATAGGTCATTTTTTTCCAGATAATGACAATAAATTTAAAAATATTGATAGTAAAATTTTATTAAAAGAGGTCTTTGAAATGATTTATAAAGAGGGTTTTTCAATTGAAAATATAGACTTAACAATTGTTTTAGAGACTCCAAAGCTAAATAATTATTTACCAGAAATGAAATCACAGATTTCCAAATGTATAAATCTGCCAGTTTCAAACATTAATATTAAGGCTACTACAAGTGAAAAATTAGGATTTATAGGTAGAGGAGAAGGGGTTTCATGCTACGCATCAACTTTACTAAAGTATTGAATTTATACTTCAAAAGTAATTAAAAATCAAAATTACATTAATCATTTTGCATATATTTGAATTAATAAATTTTAAATAGTATGGCCTCTGTAAGTAAAGAAATATATTTAGACTGGTATAAAAACATGTTGCTATGGAGAAAATTTGAGGAAAAAGCAGCTGCAATGTATATTCAACAGAAAATTAGAGGTTTTTTACATCTATATAACGGTCAAGAAGCCGTTCTAGCTGGTTGCTCTCATGCTATTAATTCCGAAGTCGATAAGATGATTACTGCTTATCGATGTCATGTTCATCCAATTGCTATGGGTCTTGATCCTAAATATGTAATGGCTGAATTATTTGGAAAGTCTACAGGTTGTTCAAATGGGAAAGGTGGCTCAATGCATATGTTTTCGAAGGAACATAATTTTTTTGGAGGACATGGTATTGTTGGAGGTCAAATTCCTCTTGGGGCAGGAATTGCTTTTGCTGATCAGTACAATGAAAATAAAGCTGTAACATTATGTTTTATGGGAGATGGAGCTGTTCGTCAGGGATCTTTACATGAGACATTTAATATGGCAATGAATCATAAATTACCCGTAGTTTTTATATGTGAAAATAACGGTTATGCTATGGGAACTTCAGTTGAAAGAACTGCTAATCACTCAGAAATTTGGAAATTAGGTTTGGGTTATGAAATGCCTTGTAGGCCTGTTGAAGGAATGAAGCCTGAAGTTGTTTTTAAAGAAGTTAAAAAAGCAGTTGATAGAGCGCGAAAAGGATTAGGTCCATCTTTTTTGGAAATCAAAACATATAGGTACAAAGGTCATTCTATGTCAGATGCTCAACATTATAGGACTAAAGAAGAAGTTGCAAAATATAAGAATCAAGATCCTATTGATTATGTACTTGATATTTTATACAAAAAAAAGTTTTTGAAAGAAAAAGATGTTGAAGAAATTGTTAATGATGTAAAAAGTAAAGTTCAAGAATGTGTTGATTTTGCTGAAAATTCTCCATTTCCAAAACCTGAGGATTTATTTAAAGGAATTTATCAAGGAGATTATAATTTTTTAAAGGAATAAATATGGCTGAAATTGTCAAAATGCCTAGATTGAGTGATACAATGACTGAGGGAGTTGTATCTAAATGGCACAAAAAAGTTGGAGATGAAATAAAAGAAGGTGACTTGTTGGCTGATATAGAAACAGATAAGGCTACTATGGAATTTGAATCCTTTCAAGAAGGACATTTGCTCTATATAGGGGTTAATGAGAATGAATCGGCGGCAGTAGATTCCATTCTAGCAATTTTAGGGCAAAAAGATGAAGATATTTCAAGTTTACTAAATACAGAAAATAGTGATTCAAAAAACTTAGAAGATACACAAAATAATGAAGATGATAATTTAGAAGAAATCGCATCCTTTTTAGAAAAATCGGAACCAAGTCAACAATCCTTTTCTAATGATGACTATAAAAATGAAAAAAGACTAAAAATATCACCACTTGCAAAAAAAATCGCAAAAGAAGAAGGAATTGATTTAAACTTAATTCAAGGAACAGGTGAAAATGGTAGAATTATAAAAAGAGATCTTGAACAATTTAATCTTAAAAAAGTTGAAGAAATAGTTCAAGTTGATAAGTCAATTTTACAACATCCTTTATCTCAAATGCGAAAAACAATAGCAAATAGGTTATCTGAATCTAAATTCTCTGCTCCACACTTTTATTTAACTACAAAAATTAATGTTGACAGTTTAATTGAATTAAGAAAAAATTTAATTAACAATTTAGAAACTAAAATTTCTTTTAATGATATTATTATTAAAGCAGTAGCTTTTTCATTATCTAAACACCGAAATATAAATGTTTCTTGGGGAAATGATTCAATTATTAAAAATAAGGATATTAATATTGGAGTTGCTATCGCAGTAGATGATGGATTGGTAGTTCCCGTTATTAAGAATACTGACCAACACAATATTTTAGATATTTCGAATAAAATTAAAGATTTTGTAGATAGAGCTAATAATAAAAAGCTTTCTATTGAAGAATTGAATGGAAATACATTTACAGTTTCTAATCTGGGTATGTTTGGAATTGATGAATTTACAGCAATAATTAACCCTCCAGACGCATGTATTTTAGCCATTGGTTCCATACAAAAAACACCAGTTGTTAAGGATGAAAAAATTGTAGTTGGTAATGTGATGAAGGTAACTTTATCATCTGACCATAGAATAGTTGATGGAGCCCAAGGAGCTCAATTTTTAAAAACTTTAAAAACTATGTTGGAAAACCCATTGCTAATGATTTAAAAGAAAATTTATATTATGGCTAGTTCAAAACATATGAACGATTTTTTTTCAACAAATAAACACCTAAAAAATTTACCAGATCATCTAATTCAATATATAGTTGATCAAGATTACAGTGAATATACACCAATAGATCACTCAGTTTGGAGATATGTAATGAAACAGAACATGGATTATTTACCAAAAGTTATTTTCGGTGATTATATTCAAGGATTAAATGAAGCGGGAATTACGATTGATAGGATTCCCAATTTATATGGGATGAATAGAATTCTTCAAAAAGTTGGTTGGGCTGCAGTTTGTGTTGATGGATTTATTCCTCCTAAAGCATTTATGGAGTTTCAATCTCATAAAGTATTAGTAATTGCTGCGGATATAAGACAAATAAATCATATTGAATATACTCCAGCTCCTGATATATTACATGAGGCAGCTGGTCATGCTCCTATTATTCCAAATAAAAAATACTCTGACTATCTAGAGTTATTTGGTAAAATTGGAACGAAGGCATTTTCTTCATCTACTGATTTAAAGCTATTTGAAGCAATACGTAATTTATCAATATTAAAAGAGGCCAAAGGAGTATCTAGTAACTTAATAACAGAAGCAGAAAGAGTTGTTGACTCAATCCAAAAAAAGGCTAGTAAAGAAAAGTTATCTGAGATGTCGATGATTAGAAATTTACATTGGTGGACAGTAGAGTATGGATTAATTGGTACTATAGATAATCCTAAAATTTACGGGGCAGGTCTTTTATCTTCAATAGGGGAAAGCGTTTGGTGTATGAGTGAAAAAGTCAAAAAAAAGATATACAGTATTGATTCTAGTAAAGTTAATTTTGATATTACTAAACCTCAACCTCAATTATTTGTAACGCCATCATTTGAGTATTTAATAGATGTATTGAAGGAGTTTTCTAAAAATATGGCTTTTAAAAAAGGCGGAGAATATGGAATTAATCAAGCAATAAAATCAGGAGACATTTCAACTTGCGAATTTGATAGCGGTATTCAGATCTCAGGAAAATTTGTAAAATTAACTAGTAATAATGGACAATGTGTGTATATTCAGACAGAAGGAGCAACCTCTTTAGCTTTAAAATTTAAAGAAATAAAAAATCAAGGTATAGATTTTCATAAAGAAGGGTTTGGTGCACCATGTGGTAAAGTTATTAATTTTGAGCTTAATAATTTTAATTTAGAAAAGGCCAAAAATCAGGGAATTGTAAAAAATGAAAAAATAGAATTTGAATATGAATCTGGATTATTATTAAATGGAATAATCAAGAATTTTACATTTGATAATAACAATAATATTATTTTGATTTCTTTTGATGACTGTGAAATTAAATATAAAAATCATATTTTATTTGAAAAAAGTTGGGGAAAATATGATCTCATAATCGGTGAGAAGATTATTTCTTGTTATCCGGGTCCAGCTGACGAAAAATCTTTTCCTGAAAAAAAATATGATTATAAATCTCAAACTATAAAAGCTAATTATTCAGAATCTGATATAAAAATTCATAAGTTATACAATGAAGTTGAAAAAATTAGAACTTCTAACGTTAATTATGATAGGATTAAATTAATATTTGAAGAATTGGAATCTACCAAAAGTCAGGAATGGTTACTTTTGTTAGAGATATGTGAAATTGCAAAAAAAATTGATGAATTTCTTTATAAGAAAATTAAAAATTATCTTGAAAATTTATCAATAATAAGAAGTGATTTAAAAAAGTTAATTTTAGATGGATTAAAAATATTATGAAAAAAGTTTTAATTACAGGTGCTAGTAGAGGTATTGGATATGAAACTGCAAAATTTTTTGCAAAAAAAAACCATGCTTTATTTTTAATTGCAAGAGATCTGAAAAAATTAAAAAAAATCAAAGAAGAGATAAAAGAGATAAATTCTGAACTTCCTTGTCAAATTATGTCCTTTAATTTACTTGAACTAGATAAAATACAAACTTTGGTATCAAATATTAAAAATAAGTTTGGGTTAATTGACATTATAATTCATAATGGAGGGAGTTTAATAAAAAAAAATTTTATAGATATGAACAAAGAAGATTTAATTAACTCTTTTACTGTTAATTATTTTTCTCCTTTTTTTATCACTCAAAAAATAATTTCAAATTTAACTAAAACAGCTCATATTGTTTTTATTAGTAGTGTTGGAGGAATAAACGGTAGTGTAAAATTTCCTGGTTTATCTTCTTACAGCCCTAGCAAAGGAGCATTAATTACATTAACAGAGTGTCTAGCTGAAGAATTTAAAATGTCAAAACTCAGATTTAATTGTTTGGCATTAGGTGCTGTTCAAACTGATATGTTAAAAAAGGCCTTTCCTGGGTATGAGGCTCCTCTTTCCCCGGAAGAGATGGCTACTTTTATTTTTGACTTTTCAATGAAAGGGGGTGACTTTTTTAATGGTAAAGTTTTACCTATATCCACAACTACACCTTAAAGATTAGTTGTTTTATATAAAAATGGTTGTATATTAGCAAACATTTTTTTGCTCTTTGTAAATAAATTTTGAAGTCTCGTAGCTCAGCTGGTTAGAGCGCTACACTGATAATGTAGAGGTCGGCAGTTCAAGTCTGCCCGAGACTACTTTAAAATAAATGGGGGATTAGCTCAGCTGGCTAGAGCGCCTGCCTTGCACGCAGGAGGTCGTCGGTTCGACTCCGACATTCTCCACTTAAATAAAAAAGCCAATTAATTTAAAATTGGCTTTTTTTTTTTTGTATCATTGTCTTATGTATCTCAAGCAATTCTTTTATTTATTATCATATTTTTTTTGTTTTTTTCTTTTTTCACAAAATGATTTAACATTAAATGATGCTGTTTTAAAAAGATGGACCGATTTTTATCCTGAGAATCTTTCAAATCTTGAATGGCAAAAATCTCAAGACTTTTATAGCTATAAAAAAAATAATTGTTTATTAATTTTTAATGAAAAAAATAATCTAATTGATGAGGTTTGTATTGGGGAATTAAATATTGATGATTTAACTGAATTTCCAGACATTAAGTGGGTCACTAATCATAGTTTTAAATTTGAATATAAAAATCAAATATATTTATTTAACACAAAAAGAGGAAGAAAACCAGTTTTATATCTTGATTATGATATAAAAGCTGCTAATAAAGATTATAATTTTAAGAGGAATCTTTTAGCTTACACAATTGAAAATGACTTATTTATTTCTAGTATTGACACAAATTTACAAGTGAATAAATTTGAGAAGGATATTGTTTTTGGAAAACCTGTTCATAGGTATGAGTTTGGAATTTATAAAGGTACATTTTGGTCTCCTAATGGAAACAAATTAGCATTCTATAAAAATAGTCAGAAAAAAGTTGATACTTACCCTCTTTTAATTTCTTCAGACACGACATCTAAAATTAAACATATTAAATATCCAATGGCAGGTGATTCTAGCGAGTATGTAGAAGTTGGAATATTTGATGTTAATAAAAATAAAACTATTTATTTAGAGACTTATAGTGAAAGTGATTATTATTTAACGAATATATGCTGGGGTCCATCTGAAAAGTACATTTACGTAGCTGTTTTAAATAGGGACCAAAATCATTTAAAATTAAATAAATATGATGCAAATTCAGGTTTATTTTTAAAGACTCTCATTGAAGAAAAAGATGATAAATACGTTCATCCTTTACATCCAATTATTTTTTTAGATAATGAAAAGTTTTTATGGAGGTCAGAGAAAGATGGATTTGACCAACTATATTTATATAACAAAAAAGGAAAGTTAATTAAAAAAGTAACAAATGGTGATTTAGCTGTTAAGGAATATCTTGGCTTCAAAAATAATATAATTTACTTTTCTGCTTTTTCTGAAGACGGACTTGATGTGCATCTTTATAGTTTTTCATTAGACGAAAAAAATAAAAAGGCTCAAAAAAAAATATCTTCAAAATTCCCTGGCTTTCATAAATTTAAAATGAGTCCAAGTGGAAATTTATTTATTGATGAATTTTCTAATTTAAAGTTACCTAGAATTATACAAATCATAAATTCAGAGGGTGATGAAGTACATAAATTATTGGAATCTAAAAATCCATTAAATGAATATAAAATAGGACTTACTGAGTTAGTTAAAATCCCAACTGACAATAATATTTTTCTTAACTCTAGAATTATTAAGCCATATGATTTTGATGAAAATAAAAAATATCCGGTATTGATTTATATTTATAATGGCCCTCAAATTCAATTAATTACCAATTCCTGGCTAGCAAATTCACCATTATGGATGTATTATTTAGCAAACAAAGATTACATTATTTTTACTGTAGATGGAAGAGGTTCGGAAAATAGAGGAAAAGAATTTGAGCAAGTTATTTTTAAAAATTTAGGAGAATTTGAAATGAAGGATCAAATTGTTGGATATAATTTTTTAAAATCTTTAGACTATGTAGATTCAAATAGAATTGCTTTACATGGATGGAGTTATGGAGGATTTATGACCGCAAATTTATTGCTAACATACCCAGAATTTTTTACCTGTGGAGTTGCAGGAGGTCCAGTTATGGATTGGTCTTTATATGAGGTAATGTATACTGAAAGGTATATGCAAACCCCTTATAAAAATCATGAAGGTTTTAAACAAACTAATTTAAATAATAAGGTTGAAAGTTTAAATTCAAAATTGTTAATTATTCATGGCTTATTGGATGATGTAGTTGTTATTCAGCATTCTTTAAAATTTATAGAAAATTGTATTGAAAAAAATATTCCAATAGATTTTTTCATATATCCTAATCATGCTCACAATGTTAGGGGAAAAGATAGATTACATTTAATTCAAAAGGTTATTAATTATATAATTGAAAACAATAAATAGATTGTTTAATTTTAATAATGATTAAAAATTATAAAATTTATATAAATGAACAGATTTAGTATTTATTTAATTTTTTTAATATTTATTAGTTGTACAAATAATAATCAAGAGGATTATTTTACAAACTTTAATTGTGAATGGGATAATACAGATTTCACTCTTTTTTTTCCTACAAAAGACTGTGAACTTGAAAATATTTCTTATAACAACCAAATTGCAACTTTAATAGAAAATAAATGTATTGCTTGTCATTCTCAATCAGGAAATAATCATGGAGTGAATTTGTCCTCTTATAGTAGTATTTTAAATTATGACTTATGTTTTCAAATTGATAATAATCTAATGCCACCAGTTGGTATGGAGCCTTTAACTGAGTGTGAAAAACTACAATTTAAAAATTGGGTAGACAATGGATTGGTTGAATAAACTTTTGCTTTTTTTATTTTCATTTTATTTCACTTATTCTCAAAGTGATTTAGAGAATTTATTAGATCCAGTTGAAAATAATTATTATACTACATCAACATTTATGTCTACAAGAGTAATAAATGGGCACTCAATAGAAATGTTTGCTCCAGGTGCATTAGACGTAAGGATTTCTCATCGTTTTGGAGCTTTAAATACAGGTTTTTATGAGTTATTTGGTCTAGACCAAGCTACAATTCGGATGGGTTTAGAGTATGGTTTATCTAATAGTATAATGCTAGGAATAGGTAGAAGTAGTTATAAAAAAAATTATGATGGGTTTTTAAAGTACGCTATTTTTAAGCAAAGTAAAAAAAATAACATTCCAATGTCTCTGGTTTTTTTTAGTAGTTTTTCTATTGAAAGTCTGAGAAAAAACCAAGAAAATTATCCTTTTTGGGGAAGAGTTTCATATTGTAATCAACTATTAATTGCTTCAAAAATAAATGAAAAATTATCAATTCAATTAATGCCAACATTTGTTCACAGGAACATGGTACAGTCGCCATTTTTTTTTAACGATGTTTATTTAATTGGGTCAGCTTTAAAATATAATATCACTAAAAGTACTTCACTAAACCTTGAATACTTTTATAGAATTACTGAAAAAGATGGAGTGACAATAAATCAAGATCAATTTTTTAATTCCTTTTCTATTGGTTTTGATATTGAAACTGGTGGTCACGTTTTTCAATTACATTTAACAAACTCACTTCCAATGTATGAAGTTGGATTTTTAACAGAAACAAATGAAAATTGGGGAGATGGAGGATTACATTTTGGTTTTAACATTAGTAGAGAATTTACATTAAAATGAAAAGAATAATATTTTTAATATTTATACCAATTTTATGTTTAAGTCAAAAATATAAAGTTTCTGATTCGAAGACAAGCTTTTTTTCCAATGCTCCATTAGAGAATATAACTGCATCATCTAGTGATTTACAAGGGATAATAGATCTTGAGACAGGAGAGTTTTTTTTTCGTTTACCTATTAAGTCATTTAATTTCAAGAGGTCTTTAATGCAAACTCACTTTAATGATAAATATATGAATTCTGATAAGTTTCCTAATTCAACTTATAAAGGTCAATCAAGTAACCTAAAATCTGAAATTGAGAAAATAATAAAAGAATTAAATAAAAAATCAAATAATAATGATAGTAGTATTATTGATGAACAATTTATGGATATAATAAATCAGGGAGTTATAATAGAGGGTCTAATAAATATACATGGTGAAGAAAAAGAGCTAAAAACTAAAGTTTTAATTTCTTTAGAAGATGAAAAAATACGTTTTTTTACCATGTTTTATGTTGAAACTGATGATTTTAAAATTAAAATCCCCAAGCTTTTAAAAGATAATATTTCTGAAAAAATTGAGGTTAAAGTTTCAGGGTTTTTGAATGAGTTTATAAAATAATAATTTGTTTAATTTGATTTTTTTCATTTCCTAATAGACTTATATAATAAATACCTTTAGGCTGTTTGCTCAAGTCTTCTGTAATTCTATAATTAGATACTTTTTTTTCAATAATAATTTGCCCTAATGAATTTATAATAACAAAACTTTCAATCGATTTATCATTTAAATCAATATTAATTTTTCCGTTTGTTGGATTTGGGTAAATATTATTTTTGCTATTAGAAACATTAATAATATTTAATTCATTTTCATTGAAAAGATTTATATTATCAATAAAAATATTATTTCCTCTATAATTAGTTGTTACCATCTTTAATAACACTTTTTGGTCGGCAAATTCATTGAGTTGTATACTTTCTGTTCTCCAATGACTTTCTTCAATAGGAATAAAATTTTCAGTTTCGACTTCCCATGTACTTAAATCATCTCCACCCTTTTCATAAATTATATTTTCAAAAGAAACACCACAATCTGTAGAAATAAAAACTTGTAAAGTATCTTGCTTAGATGAATTTGTATATTTTTGATATGATACAGAGAAACTCAAATTAATAGAATCACCTGAAAGATTAATTACAGGAGAAATTAATTCATCTTTTTGTCCATCTCTAGGATTGTAACCATATAAATTAACATACATTGAACTATCACTATTTTCTATTCCGGATGTTTCAATTGTTTTCCAAGTTCTACTAAAGTCAGAGTTAATAATATTCCAATGGTCTAAATCAATTCCAAGTTCAAAGTTTTCGAAATAAGGTAATTCAAAAATTGGTTTATGTTTAAATCTTACCATTCTTCGATTATTATGATAATCAATTTCATTAATAAAATTTAGCGATTCAACTTTAAAGCACAATTCAACATCTCCATAGTTATAATTGTCAATTGATTCTAAGTTAATTTCTAATTCTTCATCAGCACCAATTGATAATTCAGAAAGAATAAATTCATTAATAATTGATTCGTTATTAATTACAGAAATTTTTATTCCATCAATAATTGAGTTGCCGTGATTTTTGATTTTAATTATTGGTTCAAAAGAATTTTGACATGAAATTTTATCAGGGATATTAGATATCTGAATTATAGAGATGTCGTCAGAGTTATTGTCAGGTAATACTGGATCGTACATCTCAGCTAGATAATTAAATGCTGCCAAGCCATCAATAATACCCATACCATATATATTATCTTCACCCTCTTCTCCTAAGTCAACTGCAGTATAATATATAGCTAATAAAATTTCTTCTCCACTGAGAAAAGGAAAAGCTTCTTTTAACAATAAAAAACATCCTGTAACGTGAGGTGCGGCCATTGAAGTTCCGGATTTTACATCAAATCCATTTTCTCCTGATGCCGATCTTACAGCTTGTCCGGGAGCAGAAACCTCAGGATATATTTCTAACGAACCCCCTTCACTTGGACATTGAGTTGGTCCTCTAGTTGAAAAAGTACTTATCATTAAATCCTCTGCGTTAGCATTTATACTACCAACGCAAAATGTGTTTACTACATTTGTGTTTATTCTTTGTGGAGCTTTTACCCCTGCATTATTTGGACCATCATTACCAGCAGAAAAAATATTTCCTATACCAGCTGTTTCAATTACGTTCATTAGCTCAACAATATAACCTTCGCATTGCACGGTGTCAATTGGATTGTACCATCTCCATGAATTATTAATTACATCGGGTACATCAAACGAAGTAGACAAATCTCCATCAGGGTTTAATGACCATTCAAAGGAAGTAACCATTTCAACTACTGGAGGTAATTCTTCGACAGTGGATGTGACATAATCATTAGCTATCCAATAACATTCAAAAGAAGAACCTATTGTATCATTAGTTTCAGAAATTAATCCTCCAATAATTCCCATTGTGTGAGTCCCGTGATCATTAAATCCGTTTGGGGTATCACTAAAGTACCCATCCCAACATTGTTCCATTGGATAAAAATTACCAAAAAATCTATTTGAAAAGGCAGGGTGAGTTGGCCAAACACCAGTATCGTAATTAAATACTAAAGTTCCTTTACCAGTATAGCCCATTTCCCATAATGGACGTACATTAATTGCTTCAATTCCTGGTTCGGTTCCATTACCTCCAATGAGTTCATGTTGAGGGTTACTTTTAGATTCAATAATCTGCATATTTCCTAATTCAATATCTATATTTTTAATGAGAATATCATTTTCCAGCTTTTTTATAAGTCTAGGTGTTGCTTTTAAATAAATCATATTTACTGCCCAAAATTGATGTAAATCTTTGTAGTCATTTGGGTAAAGAGTAATTTTTTTAAGTAGTTCCTCTTGGCTTTTTTTATATTTATTTTGCAGTTTTTTAGCGAGGATGCTAGCTCTGTCTTTTATTTTAATTTTTTCAATTTCAAAATCAACCTTTAATTGATGCAAATCAATTTTTTCATTTAGCTCTATAATTACAGGAATATATTCTTTTGTTTTTGTTTGTGATATTTTTGATTGTAGAGAAGGAGAAATATTTTGAGAAAAAGTGAGAAAAGAAAAGGAAAAAAGAAAAAGAAGAATTTTTTTCATGAATTACATATTTTAAATAATATTTAAAAATAAACTATTTTTGTTTAATGAAGATTTTTAAAAAAATAAGATTTTTCCACATATTTATTTTTTCTTTATTGTTTGTTTTTTCTTGTGAAACAGATAATGAATTAAAGATAGACATACAGTTTAGACATTTCGTTGATCAAAATGAATTAGAATTTAATAATTTAATTTATCAAAATGAGGCAGGCAACTCATATAGCATAGAAAGACTTTTGTATGTAATCTCAGATCTGACTTTATACCTAGAAAATGGAGATATTCTAAACTTAGATAACTATTATTTCATTAATCTAAACGATGATATCAATTTTAATTTAAATAATATTAACATTACTAGCCCCTGTGTTTCTATTTCGTTTACTTTTGGTTTCTCTCAAGAAAATAATTTAACAAATTTATACTTGAATGATAGTGGTAATTTTCATGACTTAATGTTATGGCCTAATACCATGGGAGGCGGCTACCATTATATGAAATTAGAAGGAAAGTATTTAGATAACTATGGACAACAAAAATTTTATAATACTCATACAGGGGGCTTAAATTCTAATGATTACTCGGTCGACTATTTTTTTGACATTGAACCCACTGAAGATAATTCTAGAATAAATATAAATATGAATATTAATAATATTTATAATAATCCTATTTATGATTTTAATTATTATGGTTCTGCTATAATGAATAATGAAGAAGCTCAATCAATAATTCAAGTAAATATGTTGGATGATATTTTTACAATTTCTGATAATTAAAATTATATGAAAAAGTATTTATTTTTTTTATTATTTATTTTTTCTTGTAACCCAGATGGAGACGATCATGATTTTGAAACAACTCCATATTCGTTGAATTATCCAACCGATGTTTTTCCTCAGATGATTATCCCTGAAGATAACTTACTTACCCAGGAGGGTGTTTCTTTAGGTAAAAAATTATTTTTTGACCCCATCCTGAGTGTTAACAACACCATTTCTTGCGCTTCTTGTCATATTCAAGAAAATTCATTTTCTGATCCAAATCAGTATAGTATTGGGGTTAATGGAGATTTTGGATTTAGAAATGCATTTTCTTTAGTAAATATAGGATGGAACAACTCATTTAACTGGGATGGTTCGGCTTCAAGTTTAGAGAGTCAAGTATTTGAACCCGTTACCAATCCAATTGAAATGGCAAATTCTTGGGATCAAGTAGAAGATGAATTAAATGCAGACAGCCAATATAGAGAACTTTTTAAACAAGCATTTGATATTGATCATATTGATTCTTCTTATGTTGCTAAAGCAATTGCTCAGTTTGAAAGAACTTTGATTTCTTACAACTCAAGATATGATAAATTTCAAAGAGGAGAAGTGATGTTTACGAATGAAGAACTTGACGGATTAAATATATTTTTTACTGAAAGAGGAGATTGTTTTCATTGTCATGGAAACATTAATTTTATGGACAACACCTTCCATAATAATGCTCTTGATGAAACTTTTACTGACTTGGGTTTATATGAAGTAACTGGAAATGATTTAGATAAAGGATTATTCAAAACACCAACATTACGTAATGTTGAGTTTAGCGCACCTTATATGCATGATGGTCGTTTTAATTCGTTAGACGAAGTTATAGATCATTATAACTCTGGAGGTGTTTATTCACCAACAGTTGATCCGTTAATGAAATACATAAATACAAACCCCTATGGAATACCGGGCCAAACTGGATTAATGCTTACTCAACAAGAAAAAAATAATTTAAAAGCTTTTTTATTAACTTTATCGGATGAAGATTTCATCCAAAACACAAATTTCCAACCATAAAATCATATGTTTCTAATATTATTGTCACCTGCAAAATCTTTGGACTTTGAAAAAAAGTTAAATTGTAAAATAAGTACTATACCAACTTTTATTTCCGAAAGCAAGATCTTAGTTGATCAACTGCTAAATATGGGAAAAAATGAAATTGGTAAATTAATGGGAATAAGTAATAAACTCATTGAATTAAATTACAATAGATACAAAGCTTGGGATGAGGATTTTAATACTAGTAATTCTAGACACGCTATATCATGTTTTACTGGCGGTGTTTATAAAGGACTGAATGTTAGTGATTTTTCAACTGATGATCTTGAGTATTCTCAAAACCATTTAAGAATACTTTCAGGTTTATATGGTTTACTTAAGCCTCTAGATTTAATGCAGCCATATAGATTAGAAATGGGAACTAAATTACAAACTAACAAAGGAAAAAATCTATATGAGTTTTGGGACAATAAAATAACTGATAAGTTAAATCAAAATTTTATTGAATGTAAAAATGAGTATTTAATTAATTTAGCTTCGAATGAATATTTTGATTCTGTAAATCAATCAAAAATTAAAAAAAGTATAATTACACCCAAATTTCTTGATAAGAAACATGGAACTTACAAAGTCATTAGTTTTTTTGCAAAAAAAGCTAGAGGTTCAATGGCTTCATTTATTTTAAAGAATAAAATAGAAACTTTAAAGCAGTTAAAAGAATTTAATGGCCTTGATTATAAATTTTCAATTGAAAAATCTGATAATAAAAATTTAGTTTTTATTCGTTAGAATTTTTATCAAATATTGCATCAAGAATTCTTTTAAGTCCTACAAAAAGACCAAGAAGAGCAAAAAGCATTGTAATCCCTCCACTAATTAAAAAAATTAAGTTTTTTGAATCTACATCTTCAAAGCCACTCATACTTCCTCTCAAAAAAAGTGAGGGGCCAATAAAAATAAATGGAAATATAAATGCAATAATTTTTAAACCACTTTGTAATTTTTTTTTATTTATCATATTTTTTTTTCATTTTCAATAACAATTCTAGCACTTTTATACTTATCTAACATTTTTTCAGCATTAATTTTATTTAATGATGTATTTTCAAGAATAAGATTTAAAGCACGTTGTTTTAATTTTTGATTATTTATTTTCATATCAATCATTTTATTATTTAAAACATGTCCAAGCTTAATAAATACACTAGTTGTTATCATATTTAAACACATTTTTTGAGCTGTTCCAGCTTTCATTCTAGTACTACCCGTCAAAAACTCTGGGCCTAAAATTATTCTAATATCATGATTTGATATTTTTGAAATTGGATTAACTTCATTACAAGTAATAGAGCCAGTGACAATATTGTGAGCATTACATTTTCGCAAAGCACCTAAAACATATGGGGTGTTTCCTGATGCACTAATACCAACAACAACATCCTTTTTATTAATATTATATTTTTTTAAATCTTCCCATCCTGATTCTGTATTATCTTCTGCACTCTCAATTGCATTGCGTATTGCTTTATCTCCCCCGGCAATAATTCCAATAACAATATTTTCTTTTACACCAAAAGTAGGTGGGCATTCTGAGGCATCTAAAATTCCTATCCTTCCACTTGTTCCAGAACCAATGTAAAATAGTCTACCTCCATTTTTAATTTTCTGGAAAATCTTTTCCGATAATAATGAAATTTTATTTATAGATTTTTTTACAGCTATAGATACTTTTTGATCTTCTCTGTTAATAGAATTAATAATTTCCAGAAAAGACATTTTTTCAAGATTATTATATAGACTTTCTTTCTCAGTACTAATCATTTTTTTTATAATTCTGGATAGGTACTTTCATCAGCTTCGTTCATAACAGAGTAACACGTTTCAATAACATCTTCAATATTTGATTTAGAAAAATAATCTCCGTCATCGCCGTATGCTGGCCTGTGATCTTTACTTGAGATAGTTCTTGGTTTACAATCTAAATAATTATATCCGTTTTGTTCCTCTATAACTTTTTGCATCATATAGGCTGATGCTCCTCCAGAAACATCTTCATCAAGAAATATAATTTTATTAGTTTTTTTCAAGCTATTTAAGATATCGTGATTTATATCAAAAGGAATTAAAGATTGAATATCAATTATTTCAATTGAGATATTTATTTTTTCTAATTTTTGTGCTGCCTCTAATGCAATCCTACAACATGATCCATAAGTAACTAGGGTTATGTCATTTCCATTTTTAATTACCTCAACTTCTCCAACAGGGGTTGTGAATTCACTTAAGTTTTCAGGAATTTTTTCTTTTAGACGATATCCATTTAAACATTCAATAACAATTGCTGGTTCATCTCCTTTTAGTAAAAGATTATAAAATCCTGCGGCTTTTGTCATATTTCTGGGCACTAAAATATTTATTCCTCTCAATAAATTTATTATTCCACCCATTGGAGATCCTGAGTGCCATATTCCTTCTAGACGATGACCTCTTGTTCTAATAATTAATGGTGCTTTTTGCCCACCAAAAGTTCTATATTGTAAGGTGGCAAGATCATCACTCAAAATTTGAATTGCATAAAGTAAGTAATCTAGATATTGTATTTCAGCAATAGGCCTAAGGCCTCTTAATGCCATTCCAATTCCTTGCCCAATTATTGTTGCTTCTCTAATGCCAGTATCAAAAACACGTTCTTCGCCATATTTTTGTTGTAATCCTTCTAGTCCTTGATTGACGTCTCCAATTTTTCCACAATCTTCTCCAAAAATTAAAAGTTCTGGGTATTTATTTAAAAGCGAATCAAAATTGTCTCTCAATACAATTCTTGCATCAACAATTTTTTCTACTGAGTAAGTTGGAAATATATTGGAGATATTACTTAATTTAAATTCAGAGTTACTATAAAGGAACGAGTTGTATCTTAATTTATTTTCTTCTTGGAGTTTTTTTAACCACTTAGAAACTTCAGATCTCATATTTTTGTTTGTGAAAAATATTGCATTTCTCAATGATTGAATAATATTTCTTCTAGAAACAGGATTGTCGTTTAATAAATTATCGTAGATTTTTTTAATTTCTCCGGTATTTTCATTGATGTTCTTTTCAAGAATTTCACATGTCAAATTTCTTTCAATATTAATAGGGTCAATAAAATTTTTCCAGGCTTTATTTTTTTGAATAGTAACTTCTTTTTTTGAGTCCTCTTCTATCTTTTCTAGTTCTTTAATACTTGAGAATTTATTTTTTAAAATCCATTCCTTCATTTTTTTTATGCAATCATACTCTTTTTCCCATTCTAATCTTTCTTTGGATTTATATCTTTCATGTGAACCTGATGTTGAATGGCCTTGAGGTTGTGTCATTTCTTCAACATGAATAATTACAGGTTCATGTTTTTTTCTACAAATTTCTTCTGCTTCAGCATAAGTCTTATAAAGATTTTCAATATCCCATCCTTTAACATTTAGTAATGTAATTCCTTTCTTTTCTTCAGAAGTTTCAAATCCTTTTAAAACTTCATATATATTTTCTTTTGTAGTATGGTATTTACTTGAAACAGAAATACCCCATTCATCGTCCCATATAGATATAATCATTGGAACTTGAAGAACTCCTGCCGCATTAACTGTTTCAAAAAAAAGTCCCTCTGAGGTGCTTGCATTTCCAATAGTTCCAAAAGCAATCTCATTTCCATTATTACTAAATTCGGTTGAATTAAGTTTTAAGTTTTTATAGATTTTAGATGCTTGTGCGAGACCTAAAAGTCTTGGCATTTGAGACGCAGTAGGAGATAAATCTGCAGAAGAATTGTAGACTTTTGTTAAATTTTTCCAGTTTCCCTTTTCATCAATTGTTCTAGTGGCAAAATGACTATTCATTTGTCTACCTGCTGATGCAGGTTCATGCTCTAAGTTAGTATTTGAATATAATTGAGCAAAAAAAGATTCAATTGTCAGTAGGCCTTTAGCCATCATGAATGTTTGGTCTCTATAATAACCAGACCTAAAGTCTCCTTTTTTAAAAACTCTAGCCATAGCTAATTGAGCAACCTCTTTTCCATCACCAAAAATCCCAAATTTTGCTCTTCCTGTGAGCACTTCTTTTCTTCCAATTAAGCTTGCGTGTCTACTTTGAATTGCAATTTTATAATCCTCTAAAATAGAAGATTTAAATTCTTCAAATGTTAAATTAATATCGTCTGATTTTTTCAAAAAATGATGTTATATTTTTTTTGCTAAATTAGTGAAAAATGAGGACTAATTAAAGTTAAGTAGAAATGGATGTTGAATCTAAAAGAATTAAAGTTTTTATAAATAAAATTAAAAGTTGGAAATTTTCTTTCTTTCTAATTTCAAAGCTACCCTTAGCATATTTTGCTGGTTTAAAGATTAAAGAAATAGATACTCAAAAAGCAATTGTTACGGCTCCTTATAATTTTTTAAATAAAAACCCATTTAATTCAATTTATTTTGCTGTACTTTCTATGGCCGCTGAATTATCTACTGGCATACTTGCATTAATGCATGTTTATAAAAAAGATAAAAAAATTTCAATGTTAGTTATTGAAATGCAATCTAAGTTCTATAAGAAAGCAACTACTAAAGTTAAGTTTATATGTGAAAATGGTAATGAAATATCAAACGTAATTGATAATGCCATTAATAGCAATAGGGGTGAAGTTATAACTACTAATTCTAAAGGATTTGATTTGAACGGAGTTTGTGTTGCGGAATTTAGTATTACTTGGTCTTTTAAAGCAAAAAAATAAATCTTCTTACAATATTTTTTATATATTTATTTAAACCCAAATTTTATTATTGATGGATGACATTTTAAATCGAATTAGAGTATCTAGAGAGAAAGAAATTCTTGCAGATCATGAAAAAACAATTAACAAAGCTTTAGATTATTTGGTTTCTATAGAAAACACAGATGAAAAAAAAATTCATTCAATTAGAACTTTTTTATCTAGGGTTATTGACGAAGAAATTGATTTTTTAATTCGAAATCCTGAAGATTATTTTGAAGAATAAAAAAAACCCTCCATTTGGAGGGTTTTTTATTTAAATTAATATGACCATCTACTCTTTAACAATTTTTTCATGAATTGTTCTTTCTTCATTTGAAACTTTTATAATATAATTTCCGGATGGAAAATCATCTATATTGATAGTTTCTGATCCCCCTAAATTATTTAGGGTCAAAGTTTTAACAGTCTCTCCAATAATATTATAAATTGAAATTGTTGTTTTTCCTTTAAGTAATTCTTTGCTAGAAATATTAATTAATGAATTAGTTGGATTAGGAAAAATTTCAACTCCAGATAACAAGCTTTCTTCTTTAGTATTTGCATAGTTAAGTCCATTAATACCCATGTGAATTGCCATAGCATTACCATTGGAATACCAAGTCGCATCTTCAGTACTCCAATACATTGATGCGAACCAAGGTTGAGGTACAGTAGTGTCGTCAAGAAGAATAATATCACTTTCAAGTCCATTGCTGTATAATTCTACAACTAGTAAATATGCATTTGGTTCTAAGGGAATTTCAGGAATTTCAACGCTTACAAAACCTTCGTCAACCATCCACTCTTCTACCATGATGAAATCACTTTCCCAAATCACTCCACCAAAATCCATATCTAATGTTGTTACAGCGGGATCCAAAAGACCTGTAGTATCACACAAATAGAAAATAACTTCACCCCCTGATGTGGTTTGAAAGTCTCCTAATGAAGTTGAAAAAGCGTTAGTAAATAATCCTATTCTTGCTGACGTTAATGTTGCAGATTCTTTAATATCAAAATAATTTGCAAATCTCATTCCATCAGATTGTGCATCACCTCCAGGCCAACCTGTTCCCATATAGTCATATGTTTCGTAAAGACCATCGATTCTATATTCATTTTCTGAAATAACAAATTGTCTAGTTTTTGAATTGTCAGAAATTAGAACATCATCTCCATTAGATTCAATAGTATTCGTAAATGTATAATCCCCTGTAGTCAAAGAGCTAATGTCAAAAAAACCAGTTTCAACAAATCTAGTTGAGTCACTTTGGATAGTATCATAAGTTATATCTGTCATTAAATTTGTACCATCAATTATACCTTCAAGTTTTACATTAAATTCATCGTTATATCCATAGTTATATACTTCAGCTCCAAACAACATCTCATTTGGCATTTGACTTTCAGGAATTGAATAGTATTCTATTCCGGCTGGATTTTCCATAGTTAACCATGATGATAACATTTTTAAATCATAAGCTGGTTGTTGAATAACTGAAATATCATCAATCATCCAAAAATAGTGGGTACCAATCCACTCAAATTTAAAATGAACACTTTCAACATTTGGAGAAAAACCACCTAACGGTATTTGACTTAAGGTTTGTTTTCCAACATTAGTTTCATAAATATCACCTTCGATATAATTTAAGTCATTCCAAGTTAATCCTTCATCAGTACTTATGTAAACATTTAAATCATTTGCTCCGTTTCCAGCAGCAAAGCAACAAATTCTATAGTATGAATAAAATTGTAATACTAAAGCATTTGTTTCAGAACTAGATAGATCAATTGGGCCAATTGTCATACTTGCATTTACTGCGTTTTCACCAACAGCACCATCTTCAACTCCGTTGTTAGGATAAGTATTAAACCAGTCAGCATCTAAAATCATAAAGCCGTTATCAACAGTTGGAGATTCTATTAGACCTGCATTTGTTCCCCATTGCCCTTGAGTGGACTCAGTGGACCAAATCCAGTCTCCATACCCCCCAATGTTTTCGACAGAAGTATTTTCAGGTATTTGATTTGCAAAATCTTCTTCCCAAAGAACAATAACACTATCACCCCCCATAGACAAGGAGTTATTTATATCATAAATAGTAGTATTATTTATATTACTTAGAGCTTGTACATCTTTAATATTTACTTGAGAGAAAGTAATAGAGAAAATTAAAAATGTGTTAAAGTAAAGTAGTGTTTTTTTCATAGTAAATGGATTAAATGGTTATTTTTCGTTATGTAAAAGTACTAATAATTTAATTTAGTTTAAAACTTCTTTTTTATAGTCCCAATTATATTTTCTTTTTTTAATTAATTTAAGTTGCAATTCTTTATGAATTACAATTGTATTTGAAGGAATATTTTTTCTAATAGTGCAACCAGCACCTATTGTTACATTGTTACCAATTTTAACTCCTGCAACAATAGAACAATTAGCACCTATCCAGACATTACTTCCAATAATTACCCCCATTTTATTTTTTGATAATTTTCTGTGGTCATAAATATCATGGTTAGTAGTTGTAATTACAGTGTTTTGACCAATATTTACATTATCACCAATTATAAGACCACCGTATGCGTTAATATAAATTCCAATATTATCACCAGGGTCACACATTATACCTTTTTTAATATATTCGTGGCCTAATATTTTACTTCTAAAGTCAACAGGCCATGGAACGGATCTATTGAAGCCAATAATTTTTTGCATAAATAGATACCTATGAATTATTTGGAAATTATATACATACCCATTTCTCGGTCTTTTATATTTTGGATAAAATAACTTGACAATTATCCTAAATATTTTATCATCAAAGATTATCAAAAATTTTTTAAATATTTTTTTCATTTATTTAATTGATTTTATCATGTATAAACTTAAAAAAATATAATGAATTGCTCCAAAGCAAGATGCTGTTAATAAAGCAATTTTAATGTCATTATTTTGTTTTAAAAAAAAGAAAGATGCTAACTGAAAACTAAAAAGGCTAATGTTAAAAAAAAGTAATAGTTTTTGTTTTCCTAAGATGTCTCCTATGGTACTTATTGGTGAGTATATATTTTTAAATAAAATATATACACTAAAGTACTTTAGTATTTCGCCAGCTCCTTCCCAGTCTTGACCAAACAATAAAAAAATTTCTTTTCCAAAGAAACTCATTAAAAATAAAAAAGGAAATAAAATTAAAAATATTTTCTTTTGAATGATTTTAGAAAGTTTTAATAGTTCACTTTTATCCGAGTGAAATAGAATACTTGCTTTTTGAAAATATACTTGAGAAATAGAGTTTGTTATAAAAGACAATGGAATTGCTATTAGCTTTTCAGCTAAGAAATATAGGCCTGCGGTTTTAGCTCCATAAAAAAATACAATAATTGAAGTCATTCCCAAGCCAGATAAAGAATTGAATAAATTAGAAATAGTTGAGTATTTTAAAAAATTTATATACAAATAAAAATTCTTTTTTATTCCTTTTATACTTATAAATAAAAAGTTTCTTTCTTTGAGTAAATCTAAAATATTGAATAGTGATGTCATTAACAATGAAATTACGTTTCCAATTACAAGACCAAAGGAAATATTTTTAATACCCAAAATAAATGATGAAAAAGAGTTTGACGACGATTTCAATAAGTTGTGCTCATTTATAATATTATACTTTTTGTTTCTGTTGAACCAAACTAGTGATGATTGATTAATTGAGAATAATAGAATAGAAAAAGGTATAATCCAAAAATATCTACCAAATAAATCTAACTGAGTTATTTCAAATAATAAATTTTTTAAAGAAAAAAGTATAATAAATATCAATAATGAAAAAACCAAAGAAAATACAAGACATATTACCAATATATTTATAGAATCTTTTTTGTTTTTGGGCAACATGATAGCCATGTCATATTTTCCTGATGAAATAACACCAAGAATAGTATAAATACTAACAAATAGGCCATATACACCAAATTGTTCTGGTGAAAAAAATTGTGTTAATATGGGAGTTATGAAGATTGGTATTAATTGGGAAATTGATAAACCTGTAGTTAGTTTAACTATATTTTTTTTGAATTCAGAATCTAGTATTTTATTTTTTACTCTATTCATTTTGTTTTTTTAAAACATGTTAAGTTACAATAACATTTTCTATTATATTTGCAATTCAGAATTATGGTGGCTATAGCTCAGCTGGTTAGAGCATCGGTTTGTGGTGCCGAGGGCCGTGGGTTCGAATCCCATTAGCCACCCTGAATAAAAAAGGAGCCTGTGGCTCCTTTTTTATTTGACATTAATTACTTACTAATATACTTCGTTCATTTTTTCTAATATATATTCTGCTTTAGAAATAAAGTCTTTTGCGCTTCCCATATATCCCATTTTTTGAAATGGATTAGATAAATTTGCGTTAATTGAAAATTTACCTTCTTCGGTTTTTGTTACACTAAAAAGCCATACAGTTGGAAATCCTCTAACTTGAAATATATTTTGTAATTCATTGTTTGTTGCTTCCAGGGTCGGGTCAAGTTTTTTTCTTCTAGGAAAATCTAGTTCTAAGAGAATCACATTATCTTTTGCCCATTTTTTAAACTCATCAGTTTGAAAAACAGCTTTATCTAATCTAATACACCAACCGCACCAATCACTACCAGTAAAATTGGCCATAATAGGTTTTTTTTCTTTTATAGACTTTTCAAAAACTTCTGGAAAACCCGTCAACCAACCTTCCTTTTGTGAATAAGAATTAAAACAAATAAATACAGTAAGTATTAATAATTTATATAAGTTATTAGTGAACATTACCCATTAATTTTTTAATTATCGGAGAAATTAATAACGTAATTATTGCAATTCCTATTGTAACAAATCCAATTTTTGCAAATAAATCATTGTAAACCATAGCTTCAGCTACTCCAACTCCTTCAGGATCTACTCCAGAAAAAAACATGTTATTTAATTTTCCCAAAATACCATCAGAACCTGTTGTTTCACCACTTGTAGTTAACTTTGCAAGTGCGCCAGCAATATAGTGAGCTACTGTAGATGATAAAAACCATAGACCCATAAAAAAAGCAACTGATTTTTTTGGACTCAACTGAGTAACTTTTGCTAGTCCTATTGGGGATAAACAAAGTTCACCAGTTGTAATTAATAACCAACCAATAATTAGAGTTCCAAATGGTAGTTTTCCAGCATCATTAATAAAGTGTATACTGTATGCAAAAGCTAAAAATCCTAGACCTAAGAATGCTAAGCCTAAAGCAAATTTCTTTGGTGTATTTGGATTTCTGCCCCATAAATCTAGTTTTTGCCATAATAATGCAAATGGAAAAGCCGCTAAAATAATTATAGCAGGGTTAATTCCATTTGTTTGTGTAGCAGTTAGAAGGGTGAGATTAACACACTTATCAGCCCAAACAGTTAAAGAACTACCTGCTTGTTCAAAGCATGCCCAAAATATAGCACATAGTACAGCTAATATTAATATTGCACCAATTTTGTTTCCTGCCTCTCCTTGACCATTCTTGTAGAAATCAAAAATTAAGTAAAGTGCATAACCAATAGATACAGCAAGTAAAATATTAATAATCATTCCTAAAAATGAATTTCCTCCAGCCTCTA
This sequence comes from uncultured Flavobacteriales bacterium, assembly GCA_964435285.1. Classification (GTDB taxonomy): domain Bacteria; phylum Bacteroidota; class Bacteroidia; order Flavobacteriales; family TMED113. The sequence goes on along the minus strand of CAYSYA010000004.1, from coordinate 73,717 downwards.
AAACAATTAAGTATGCAAAAATAGGAACAATTAAGAACCCAAAAATCCAAACTAACTTTTCAATATTGAAATTGAAAAACTTTTTTTCAACATATTCAGCTGGTTGAAGTCCCTTATCACCAAAAACGCCTTTTCTTAAACCATCCCAAAATACAATAACACCAGCTAACATTCCTAAACCAGCAAGACTAAATCCATAGTGCCAACCCCACATTTCTCCTATATAACCACAAATAAATGGAGCAGCAGCAGCGCCAAGATTAATTCCCATATAAAAAATTGTAAATCCAGAATCTCGTTTAATATCTCCTTCTTTATATAAAGCTCCAACAAGTGAAGAAATATTAGGTTTGAAAAAACCGTTACCTGCAATAAGTAAACCTAAGGCACCATAAAAGAATATATCAGTTGGAAATGCCATAAAGAAGTGACCAATAGCCATAAGTACTCCTCCAAGCATAATAGCTTTTCTGTAACCTATAAATCTATCAGCAATGAATCCACCAAGAAGAGGTGTGGCGTAGACTAAGGCACCATATGCAGCGTAGATACCATATGCAATTTCTTCATTATTTTCAACACTTTCCATGTAATCTTTAATGATGTACAACACTAATAACGCCCTCATGCCGTAAAAACTAAAGCGCTCCCACATTTCTGCAAAAAACAAATAAAAAAGTGCTTTAGGGTGTCCATCTTTATTTATAAACCATTTTGCAACCAGTACTGCTACAACAGTAATAGTTGTCCAAAGAATAAGTTGTCCCATATTTTTCAGTTTTTGTTAGTATTCGAATTTCAAATCTAAAGATTTTTAATTATAAAATCAGTAATCTTTGTCATTAAATGCAATCTTGTTGTACCACCATAGATGCTGTGGTTTTTGTCAGGGTATATAAAAAGATCAAATTGCTTATTCTCTTTTACCAATGAAGATATCATTTCCATAGAATTTTGATAGTGTACATTATCGTCAGCAGATCCATGAACAAGTAAATAATTACCTTTTAATTGTTTAATATAATTAATAGGGGAATTTAGATCATAACCGTCTGGATTTTCTTGAGGAGTTCTCATGTATCTTTCTGTATAAATAGTATCGTAAAATCTCCAATTTGTAACAGGAGCGACTGCTATAGCAAAATTAAAAATCTCATTTCCCTTTAATAAACATAATGATGACATATATCCACCATAACTCCAACCCCATATACCAATTTTATTTTGATCAATATAGTCTAAACTGGCTAAATATTTGTTTGCTGCAATTTGATCTTCAGTTTCTAATTTCCCCAATTCTTTATATGTACATTTTTTAAAATCAGCACCTCTTCCTCCAGTTCCTCTATTGTCAACGCAGACAATCACTATTCCTTGTTGTGCTAAATATTGATACCACATATAATTTCTCCCACCCCAGTTGTCTAATACTTGTTGATTTCCTGGACCTCCATATACATACATTAAAACAGGATATTTTTTATTTGAATCAAAATCAGGAGGTTTTATCATCCAACCATTTAAATTGATATTATATTCTGTTTTAAATGAAAAGAATTCTTTTTTTGATAATTCATAGTTTGATAACGTTTGAATTAATTTTTCAGAATTTTTTATAACTCTAATTAGTTTCCCTTTTTTATTATTTAGAGTTATATAGTTAGGTTGATTGGCGGTAGAATTAGTATTTATAAAGTAATCAAAAGTTGTGCTGAAATTTGCATTATTTACTCCTTTTCCATTTGATAAAAGTTTTTTATTTGTTCCATCAATATTAATAGAATATATGTGTTTTTGTAAAGGTGATTTTTCGTTAGATTGATAATATAAAATTTTCTTAGACTCATTGTATCCATAAAATTTTGTGATTTCATATTCACCAGATGTTATTTGAAACATTTTTTTAGAATCATATGAAAATTTATATAGATGGTTAAAACCATCTTTTTCACTGGACCAAATAAAACCAGTATTTAAAAATTTTATGTTATCATGAATATCAATATATCTACTATCTTTTTCTTCATAAATTAAAACTGTTTTTTTACTTTCAGGGTTAGTAAAAAGTAACTTGAGATGATTTTGGTGTCTGTTTAATTTAAAAACACATAAATTTTTTGAATCCTTGGTCCAATATATTCTAGGAGTATATTCAAAATCATTTTCATTTACTTGAAAGCTTTTTTTTGTGTTTACATTTAATATATGAATGGAAACTTTAGAGTTTTCCTCCCCAGCTTTAGGATATTTAAATTTTTCTTGAGTTGGGTATAGATTTTGATTAAATAAATCCATTGAAAATTCTTTTACATTTGATTCGTCAAATTTGTAGTAGGCTAAAAATTTGCTATCATGTGACCACTCATAACCCTTAACTATTGCAAATTCTTCTTCATAGACCCAATCTGTTGCTCCGTTAATAATTTTATTTTTTACTCCATCTGTTGTACATTTAGTTGTTTTTCCTGAAGATAATTCATAGATATATAAATTATTATCAAACACGTAACTAACCATTTTTCCGTTTGGAGAAAAATCTGCTAAGCTTATTTTTTCATCAGAGATCTTAATTAATTCTTTGCTTTTTATATCAAATGCGTAAATAAAACTTTTATTAGAGTATCTATAAATAGATTCAGTATTTACCTTTAATAATAATTTTTCTTCATTTGAGTTGAATTTGTAACCATCAAATTTCAAACTATCTATTTCTGATGATTTTAAAATAGAATTTATTTTTTTTCCGCTTTTATAACTGTATTTATCTATTGAAATATCATTTTTTATATAATCTATAACAGTGTATTCTTTTCCATTTTTCATAGAGTTTAGACCCCAAACCCAATCTTGGCTAAATGTATTACTAAAATAAATATCTTCTATCGTTAATTTTTTTGGCTCTTGAGTTAGAGTAAAAAAAGGAATTAAAAAAATAATAATATAATTTACAAAGCTTCTCATAGTGTATTAATTTGATTAACTAAATTAATTAAATTTGATTAACAATTTTTTATAACTTGAAATATTCTAAGGTAAATAAAGATGATATAGTTTTTTTTGAAAATATTTTGGGTGAAAATAATATAATCTCTAAACAGGGTTTAGATGAATTTTCAAGTGATCATACTGAAGATCTTAATTACCTTCCTGAAGTTGTTTTATTTCCTACTAACACTAATCAAGTATCAAAAATTGTTAAATATTGTAATGCTAAAATTATCCCGATTACTCCATCAGCAGCTCTTACCGGTTTAAGTGGTGGAGCTTTACCATTACACGGTGGGGTAAGTATGTCTTTTAAAAAAATGAATAAGATACTTGATATTAATCCAAGAAGTTTTCAAGCAATTGTGGAACCAGGTTTAATTAATGAAGAATTTCAAAATGAAATTTCTAAATATGGTTTATTTTACCCTCCGGATCCAGCTAGTAAAGGAAGTTGCACTTTAGGGGGCAATATTTCACTGAATGCTGGGGGGCCTAGAGCAGTAAAATATGGTGTAACATCAAACTTTGTTTTAAATTTAGAAGTGGTACTTCCTGATGGAAAAATTATTTGGACTGGAGCTAATACATTGAAAAATGCTACTGGATACAACATTACCCAATTAATGGTAGGTAGTGAAGGTACTTTAGGAATAGTTACAAAAGCAGTTTTGAAATTATTATCTCTTCCAAAAAAAAATATTTTAATGTTAGTTCCATTTTCAAAAATTGAAGCAGCTTGTAAGGTTGTGTCCCAAATTTTTTTAGATGGTATTTTTCCATCATGTATCGAATTCATGGAAAAATCTTCTATTGAGTTAGTTAAAAGGTATAATTTATGTGAAATACCATTTTGTATAAAACATGATGCTTATTTACTTATAGAATTAGACGGTAATAATCATGATGAGTTATTTAAAAATGCAGAAAATTTAAATACAATTTTTTGCAAGTATGATTGTGGTGAGGTTTTATTTGCAGAAAGTGAGTTTGAGAAAAATAAATTATGGAGTGTTCGTAGAAATATTGCTATAGCTGTAAAATCTTTTTCAATATACAAAGAAGAAGACACTGTTGTTCCTAGAGATAAATTACCTGAACTAATTAGAGGGGTGAAAATAATAGGAAAAAAATACAATTTTAAATCAGTATGTTATGGTCATGCCGGAGACGGAAATTTACATGTAAATATTTTAAAAGATAATTTATCAAATTATGAATGGAGCACAATTATAAAAAAAGGAATAAGAGAAATATTTAAATTATGTGTTAGTCTAGGTGGCACAATTTCTGGGGAGCACGGGATTGGATTAGTTCAGAAAGATTATATTGATATTCCATTTTCTAAAGAATCAATTAGCCTTCAAAAAAGAATTAAAAAATTATTGGACCCAAATAACATTATGAATCCAGGTAAAATATTTCCAGATTAATTATTTTTTGACCGCAAACACATTTGTTAATTTAGTTTGTTTTAAAGATCTCTCTTTTTCTATTACTACATTAAATTGTTGATGCTTTAAAAGTTTTAATACTTTATTTAATCTTTGGTCAACATCATGAACTTCAATAACACATGAATTTATTTTTTTCCAATCCTCATAGTTGATTCCTTTTAAAACTTTCCATTCTAATCCTTCACAATCTATTTTTAAAAAATCTATTTTTTCAATTTTTTCTTTTTCAATAAATTCGGATAATGTAATTATTTTACAAATAAATTTTTTTCTATTACTAATTAAATATTTTGTAAACATTGGAGCTAAAAATGAGGGTACAAACTTTGCCCACCAAAATTTTTTTGGAGCATTTTTTATACTGCCTTTGACAGCATTAACCAGGGAATCTTTTTCTTTTTTCCAAACTTCAGGATCTGCAGTAGATAGCGCAGGGCTGTTAGGGAAGAATGTAAATTCTTTATTTTCTGATTTTTCTCCTAACCCATTTTCATAAACTTTAAAAAAAGGATTTTTACTTAGTTTACTGTTTTTTTTTAATACTTTAAAAATACTTGGAATTGGTTCGAAAGAATGAATTTTTATATTCTTATATTTTTTTGAAAGCCTAATCCCTAAAACGCCAATATTTGCACCAACATCAACAACAACATCTCCTTCATTTATTTTAATTCCATGATTGAAGTATCCTTCAATATGGTCATCTAACATAATTGCTTCAGAAGAAATTAAACAATGAATGGGCGTATCCTTAGATAAGAAAATTTTTTTCATAATTTTAATCTAACATAGTTTTAAATGGACAAAATACATATTATTTTTTATACTGTTTTAATAATTCTAACTTGTAATCTTGTTGGATTTATCTTTTCATTAGCTACCATTCATTTAAAATTTTTAGAAAAATTTAAAATTCAAAAAAGAAAAATAAAACCAATTACATTTTATAAAAGATTGCCTTTAATTTTATTCAATATATTTTTATTAATTATTATTTCATGTGTTGGTTTATATTATTTTCTTGATTTAATTAATTATAGTGTGTTAATAGATGATTCAATTTTAATAATTGTTCAACTATTTGTAATTTTTGTGATAGATGATTTTTATTTTTATTTTTTACACTTATTAATGCATAAAAATAAATATATATTGAAGAAAGTTCATAGTATTCATCATAGGGCTATAACTCCGGTAGCCCTAGAGTATATATATGTTCATCCGTTGGAGTGGTTGAGTGGTTATATAGGTCCATTTCTTGGAATGCTAATTTTAAGTTTTTTTAACCCCGTGAACATTTATGCTTTTTGGTTATACCAAATAATTAGAAATATTCATGAATTAGATGTGCATTCGGGATTTAAATCTAAAATTTCAAAATGGATTCCATTTTGGGGAGAGTCGGAGCATCATGATAAACATCACGAAGTTTTGAATGGGAATTATGCAACTACTTTTACATTTTGGGATGATTTTTTTAATACTAAAATAAAATAATGAAAAAGAAGCCTTTGATTTTATTAGTTAACGATGATGGTATTTTATCTCCTGGATTAAGATTTTTAATTAAACTATGCAAAAAATTAGCTAGAGTTTATGTTGTTGCCCCGACTCAAGATAGATCTGGTAGGTCTCATGCTATAACAGTTGAGGAAAAAATAACTTTTAAAAAAATTATAAATAGTGAATTTTACTCTGAGTACTCATGTTCAGGAACACCAGTTGATTGTGTTAAGTTAGCAATCAATAGAATTTGTAAAGAAAAACCTGACTTGTGTATTTCGGGAATTAATCATGGTGCAAACTATTCTATTAGTACTTTATATTCTGCAACTCTTCATGCTGCAATTGAGGGTACAATTTTAGGCGTTAATTCTATTGCTATTTCTCATCTTAATTACTCAAACAAAATTGACATGTATTCATATCAAGATTACTTACTTTCAATGATTAAATATTTTTTAATTAATAAAATTGAAACAGGGGTTACTCTCAATATAAATCTTCCTGACATTAAATTTGATAAAATTAAAGGTGTAAAGTTGTGTAGACAAGGTAAAGGAAAGTGGATTGAAAAAATATCTTCCATAGGCAAAGAAAATGAATGTTCAATTACAGGACATTTTTTAGCTGAGGAAGATTCCAATGATACTGATATATGGGCGTTAGAAAACTCATATGTATCAATAGTTCCTATTAAAATTGATATGACTAATTATGATTTCATTAAATCAAATAAAAAATTAGAGAATGAGTTATTTAAAGGATAATTTTTTTATTGGGGCAATTCTAGGTTTAATATTTCCTGTTTTTTTATTTTTAATCTTAAGTAGTTTAATTTCTAAAGGCTTATTTTTTTTTGAAGAATCCACTTTATTTGTTCTTACTTGTTTAGTTAATTTGCCAATTTTTAGAATCTTAATGATTAATTTTAATTACGAAAAAATAGGCAGAGGTTTACTTTTTTCTACTTTTTTACTTTTATTTTATTATATACATAAATATATGTGAATGAGGTATTATATAATTTCAGGCGAAAAATCAGGAGACTTATATGGTTCTTATATAATGGAATCAATTAAAAATCATGATTCTAATGCTACTTTTATTTGTTGGGGAGGAGACAAGATGGAATTAAAGGGTGGTAAAATGATAAGAAAATTAAATAAATTATCATTTATGGGATTTTGGGAAGTTTTTAAGAATTTGTTCACGGTACTTTATAATATTCAATTAGTAAAATTTAGTTTAAACAAAACAAAACCGGATGTTTTAATATTAATTGATTATCCAGGATTTAATCTAAAGGTAGCTGAATATGCAAAAAGAAAAAATATTAAAGTTTTTTGGTTCATCGCTCCTCAAATTTGGGCTTGGAATGAACCTAGAATTAAAAAAATAAAAAAATATGTTGATAGGATGTATGCAGTATTACCTTTTGAAAAAGAATATTTTAAGTCAAAAAATTACAATGTAAAATACTTCGGGCACCCTTTAAGTCAGATAATAGATAAAAGAAAATATATTAATCAAAACAAAAAAAAAATTATCTCCCTATTTCCAGGGAGTAGAAAACAAGAAATAAAAAAAATGTTACCTGAAATGCTAAAATTAGTAAAACATTTTAGAGATTATAAATTTATTATTGGAGGTGTTGGAAATATTGATATAAACATTTATAAAAAAATAATAAAAAACAAAGAAGTTAATTTAGTAATTGACCAGACCTATGAATTGATGAGTTATTCTTCCGCTTGTGTAGTAGCTTCAGGTACTGTAAGTTTAGAGGCGGCTTTTTTCAATCTTCCTCAAATAGTTTGTTACAAAACAAGTTTCATTTCATATGAAATCGCAAAAAAATTTGTTAAGACTAAATATATTTCATTGGTTAATATAATATTAAATAAATCAGTTGTTGACGAGTTAATTCAGAGAGATTTCAATTCTGAAAATTTAATAATTTGCTTAGAAAAATCATTGAATAAAAAGAGTATAAATACTCTAAAAAAAGATTATGAGAATCTCATGAAAAAATTAAATTCAAAATTTTCCTTTAATTTAATTGTTAAAGATATGTTAAGTTTTTATAACGATAATTAATTATTTTGCTTAACTAACTGCATTTGCACATCAATTTCAAAATCAATTTCAAAACCCATTATATCTTGTGAAATATTTACTGTTCCGTTCATAAAAGCAGATTCTTCATTAATAGAAATTATTTCATAATTATCTTGTTGATTTGTGTTTTGATCAGTTAAAATAATATCAGTTTCTTCATTCTCTAAAATCCATGACCCTAAACTTGAATAATTGAATGGAATTGATGGAGCTTCAAATGTTAGAATAGGGAATGGTTCTGTATTAAAGTCAAGTTCGCTTTCATATGTAAAATTATCAGAATTAAAATATAAATACCCTGCATCTTCAGCTTGACCAGAAATTTGTTGAGTTCCAATATTAAATCCAATAACAGTTTCAAGAAATGACAAGTCTACTTCTGTTTCGTAATTTAAAAGAACGATATTCCAATTACCATTAAGCATTGAGCTAATTGAATATTCACAAGAATTGTCATCATCTGTTGCTTCTGCGTTAAAGTTTATTGCATTTTCGTCAGTACAACCAAGAATAATACATGTTCCATCATCAATATTTGCATTTGGGTTATAATTTAATGCATCAATATTAGTGCAACCTAAAATATCATTATTTTGAGGCTCAGATGTTTCGTCTTTGTCACAAGCATAAAAAGATATCATTAGAATAGAGGCAAAAATGGTTAAATATTTTTTATTCATGGTTTTTAGTTTTTAATTAATTTTTCAATTACATTTTTCATTTCATCAAATTCTTGCTTTTCAAAAAGTCTAGTTAAAAAAGCAATATTACCTTTCTTATCAATTATTACATTCCTGGTTACTCCAGCTTTTTTTTCAGCAAATAGATTAAATATTTCAGATTTTTCATCAGTATATATCGGGTATGTAACTTTTGTTTTTTCAGTCATTTGATAAATTTCTCTCTCCTTTTGAGGATGTTTATCTGTATCTTTTGCTAATCCTATTAAAATAAAATCTTTATTTTCTTTATGAATTTGCCAAATTTCATTTTCTATGTGTGGCATTTCTTTGATGCATACAGAACACCAACTCGCAGTAAATTGTAACATAATGACCTTACCTTTATTTTCTGTCAAAAAATTTTTGTTATTTATAAAAAACTCTGGGGCTTTTTCTCCAACATTAACAATATATCCTCTATTATCTTGAGAAATTAATAACAATGGAAACAAAAAAAAGAAAAAAATGGTTTTTTTCATTTACTGCATTTTTTTTGTTAGATTTTTGTCTAAATTTTCTAAAAAAGTTTCAGTATTAACATAATGTTTTTCATTCAAATCTTTTCCATGAATACAAAGAGCTAAGTCTTTAGTCATTATTCCATTTTCTACAGTTTCAATACATACCTTCTCCAGAGTTGAGCAAAAATCCATTAATTCAACATTGTTGTCTAATTTTCCTCTAAAACTTAATCCTCTTGTCCAAGCAAAAATGGAAGCAATTGGATTAGTAGAAGTTTGTTTTCCCTGTTGATGTTGCCTGAAGTGACGTGTTACAGTTCCGTGTGCGGCTTCTGCTTCCATGACGTCTCCCTCGGGAGTTAATAAAGTAGATGTCATCAATCCTAAAGACCCAAATCCTTGAGCAACAGTATCAGACTGAACGTCTCCGTCATAATTTTTACAAGCCCATACAAATCCTCCGTTCCATTTTAGAGCAGCAGCAACCATATCATCAATAAGCCTATGCTCGTAAATTAGATTTAAAGATTCAAATTTTGATTTAAATTCGTTTTCATAAACTTCCTCAAAAATATCTTTAAATCTCCCATCATATGCTTTTAAAATTGTATTTTTTGTTGATAAGTATAATGGCCATTTTTTATCAATTGCTTTATTGAAACAAGATCTAGCAAAACCGTAAATAGATTCATCAGTGTTATACATGCTCATAGCAACACCTCCTTTTCCTGTATATTCGTAGATTTCCCAGTTTTTTTCAGTTCCGTCATCCCCTTTAAATTTCATAAATAATTTACCTGATCCTTTAATAACAGTATCAGTTGCTTTATACTGATCTCCAAAGGCATGTCTTCCAATACATATTGGTTTTGTCCAATTAGGTACAAGTCTTGGAATATTTTTACAAATTATTGGTTCACGAAAAACAGTTCCGCCAACAATATTTCTGATTGTTCCATTGGGTGATCTCCACATTTTTTTTAAATTAAATTCTTTTACCCTTTCTTCATCAGGAGTAATTGTTGCACACTTAATGCCTACTTTATATTTTTTAATTGCATTAGCTGCATCAATCGTAACTTGATCGTTAGTATAATCTCTATGATTAATACCTAAATCAAAATACTTTATTTCCAATTCAACATATGGAAAAATTAATTTTTGTTTGATAAAATCCCAAATTATTCGGGTCATCTCATCACCGTCTAGTTCAACCACAGGGTTAGTTACTTTAATTTTATTTTTTTGCATTTTATTTATTCTTTAATTTCTAAATCTAAATTTTTGATTAATTCAACTATTGTTGGATTTTCTTCTAATATATATTTTAATTTATCTTCATTAGTGTATAAAACTTTTTCTTCTTTTAGTTTGCTTATTTTAACATCAATTTTTAAAAAATTTATTTTTGTTTTATCCTTCAAATAATCTATAATCATGTTTTGGTTATCCAATATTTCTTTTTTCTGAACTTCACTTTGAACATTTAATTCCAAAATACTATTTTCAATTTTATTTTGTCTTTGATTGTTCAAAGTGGCGTGTAAGTTTGGCTTTCCTTCTTTTTTCAATTTGGTTAATAAGTTCTTCCATATTGGTAATAAAGACTCTTCGCTTAAATTAACTAAATTTTCTAAATTATTATTTGTTTCTTTAATTTCATTTTTTTCAAAAACAACATCATTTAAGCAATCATTAATTGTTGTACCTAAAATTGACTTATGAGTTAAGTCATCTTCATTAGTATTATTACCACTGTCATTTTGAACTTTAAGTTTTTCATTTAAATTTTCTTCTTTAGTAACAGTGTCACTGTCATTTTGAACTTTAGGCTCTTCAATTAAATTATTTATTTTTTGTTCTTTTCTCTCAAAATTTTGTTTTGTTTTTAAATTAAAAGAATCAGGGGAAGAGATAATTATTTTTTTTTTTTTATCAAAACTATTTTGAGAACAAAGTTGCATAAGACATAGTTCAACTAAAAATCGTTGATTAAAACTATTTGAATATTGTTTTTGACATTCGTTTAAAATGTCCAAATAAATTAAAATATTTTCTGTGGTAATTTTCTTTGATAAATCTTCAAGTTTTGTTTTTAATTCTCCTTCACACTTTATAATTTCAATAGATTTTAGATTTTTACATAACATTATATTTCGAAAATACTCTGTCAATGATATTATTAAATCTTTACCTTCGAAGCCTTGACTTAATAATTTATCGAACTCTATGATTGTATTAAATATATCCTGGTTAAGAATCATTTCAATAAATGAAATAGTTTTATTTGCATTAAGTGAGTTTAATATTTTTTCTACATCTTCATGTTTCCATTCTTTCCCGCAAAAACTTATAATTTTATCAAATGTTGATAGCGCGTCGCGAAGTGCTCCATCAGATGAGTCAGCAATCAACTGAATAGATCTTTTTTCAACTTTTAAATTTTCTTTCTTTACGATGGATGATAAATGAACAATTATATCATTTAAACTAATTCTATTAAATTCAAATATTTGACATCTAGATAAAATAGTTGGAATAAGCTTTTGTTTTTCTGTAGTAGCTAATATAAAAATACAATATTTAGGAGGTTCTTCAAGGGTTTTTAAAAAAGCATTAAATGCACTTTTTGATAGCATATGGACTTCATCAATGATGTAAACTTTGTATTTTCCTTTTTGAGGAGGGATTCTAGTTTGATTAACCAAATCTCTAATGTCATCAACGCTGTTGTTTGATGCTGCGTCTAGCTCAAAGATGTTAAAGGCTCCATCTTGTTTGTTTTCTTCACTAATATCATTTATTCTGTTTGCAAATATTCGAGCACAAGATGTTTTTCCAACGCCTCTAGGTCCACAAAAAATATAAGCATGAGAAATTTGATTATTTTTTATTGCATTTTCAAGAGTTTTAGTAACGTGAGCTTGGCCAACAACATTAGAAAAATCTGTTGGTCTATATTTTCTTGCTGATACTAAATACTGGGACATTGATAGAATAATATTTTGTAATTATTTTAAGTCTCTAAATTAATAAAAAATATTTTTACAACTTCTTCAATAGTTGTTTAGAATATTTTATTTGTTTATTAGTCTAATATTGATTACATTTGCCGACCTCTTATAAATGAGGTTTAATTTTAAAAAGTAATTAACAATGATGCATTACGAGACTGTTTTTATTGTCAATCCTGTTTTATCAGAGGAACAAGCGGGTCAGACAGCAAAAAAATACGAGGATTTTTTAATATCTAAAAAAGCTGATATCATATCCAAAGAATCTTGGGGGTTAAAAAAATTAGCATATTCCATTGAAAAAAAGAAATCTGGTTTCTATTTTTTGTTTGAATTTAAATCCTCTGATGGAAATTTCATTTCAGATTTTGAATTGAATTTTAAAAGAGATGAAAGGGTAATGAGATGGATGACTGTAAAATTAGATAAACATGCAATTTCATATGCTGAAAAAAGAAGAGAGAGATTGCAAAAAAAAGATGATAAAAAAAAATAAACATTAGTTAGGAAATATGGAAACTAAACTTGAAAAAACCGAAAACACATCTGAGTTAAGATACTTAACTCCAGTAGAGATGGATGTAAAAACCGGTAAAAAATACTGTAGGTTTAAAAAAATGAAAATTAAGTATATTGATTACAAGGACCCAGATTTTTTATTACGCTTTTTAAATGAACAGGGAAAGATTTTGCCTAGGAGAATTACTGGAAACTCATTAAAGTTTCAAAGAAAAGTAGCCCTTGCGATCAAGAGAGCTAGACATTTAGGTTTATTGCCTTACGTTTCTGATCTATTAAAATAAAAAAAGTATGGAGGTTATTTTATTAAAAGATGTTTTACATTGTGGTTTTAAAGACGATATTGTAAATGTTAAAAATGGTTATGCTAGAAATTATTTGATTCCACAAGGTTTAGCAGTTGCAGCAAACGGTTCTTCAAAAAAAGTTTTAGCTGAAAATATTAAACAAAGAAGTCACAAAGAAGAGTCATTAGTTAAAGAGGCAAATGTACTTAGTGAAAAATTAAGTGAAACTAAAGTCTCAATTAAAGCTAAAGTTTCTGAAGATGGAATTAGTTTATTTGGCTCAGTTAATAATAGCATTTTTTCAGAAACCTTATCCAAGTTAGGTTTTGATATAGATAAAAAGTACATTAAGTTATTACCTTCTTCTAATATTAAAAAAATTGGTTCATATAGTGCGGAAATTAGGCTTCACAGAGATGTAAGTGCTAATATTGATTTTGAGGTTGTTGCTGAAAAATAATTTTTGAATAAATAAAAATATTATATATTAAAAATGCCGTTTGATATACAGTTAGTTAAAGATTTATATTCTAAATATCCAGATTATATTTCTGTTTTCAGAAAAATTGTAAAAAGACCATTAACATTATCTGAAAAAATTTTATTTACTCATTTATCTGAAAATCAAAAAAAAAAAGATTTTAATAGGGGAGTTGATTATGTAGATTTCAATCCTGATAGAGTTGCAATGCAGGATGCTACTGCACAAATGGCATTACTTCAATTTATGCAAGCAGGTAAAAAGTCTGTAGCAGTTCCATCAACTGTACATGCTGATCATTTAATTCAAGCAAAAATTGGGGCAGATAAAGACCTACAAGAAGCTTTAAACCAAAATAATGAAGTTTTTAATTTTTTAAGTTCAGTATGTAATAAGTACGGTATAGGATTTTGGAAGCCAGGTGCTGGAATTATTCATCAAGTTATTTTAGAAAATTATGCTTTTCCTGGCGGAATGATGATAGGTACCGATTCTCATACAGTTAATGCCGGAGGTTTAGGTATGATTGCTATAGGTGTTGGTGGCGCTGATGCAGTAGATGTAATGTGTGGAATGCCATGGGAACTTAAATTTCCTAAATTAATTGGAGTTAAATTAACTGGAAAGTTATCTGGATGGGCTTCAGCAAAGGATGTTATTTTAAAATTAGCAGGAATTTTGACTGTAAAAGGAGGAACTGGATGTATTGTTGAGTATTTTGGAGAAGGTGCAAAATCACTATCCTGTACTGGTAAAGGGACAATTTGTAATATGGGAGCTGAAATTGGTGCAACTACTTCAACTTTTGGATATGATGAAAGTATGGAACGTTATTTAAGAGCTACTTCTAGATCAATTATTGCAGATGAAGCAAATAAAATAAAAGAATGTTTAACTGGGGATGAAGAGGTTTATCAAAATCCGGAAGACTATTTTGATCAAGTTATAGAAATTAATTTGAGTCAGTTAGAACCTCATTTAAATGGACCATTTACTCCAGATTTAGCGACTCCTATATCATTAATGAAAGAAAAGGCAAAAAAGAACAATTGGCCGACAGATATTGAGTGGGCTTTAATTGGTTCTTGTACTAATTCATCTTACGAAGATTTAACTAGAGCAGCATCAATTGTTGATGACGCCATTTCAAAAGGAGTTAAGCCAAAAGCAATATTAGGTATTAACCCAGGATCCGAACAGGTTAGATATACTGCTGAAAGAGATGGTTTGCTAGATATTTTCAAGAACTTTGGTTCAACTAAAATATTTACTAATGCTTGCGGCCCATGTATTGGGCAATGGGCTAGAGCTGGCTCTGAAAAAAAAGAAAAGAATTCCATCGTCCATTCTTTTAATAGAAATTTTGCAAAAAGAGCTGATGGTAATCCAAATACTCATGCTTTTGTAACATCACCTGAAATAGTTGCAGCAATTGCGATTTCAGGAAAGTTAGACTTCAATCCTATCACCGATACTTTAAGAAATAAAAAAGGAGAAGATGTTATGTTAAGTGAACCAAATGGATCTGAGTTACCATTGAAAGGCTTTGCTGTAGAAGATAATGGATACCAAGAGCCCTCTAAAGATGGTTCTAATGTTAAAGTTGTTGTCAATCCTGATTCTGATAGATTGCAAATATTAAATCCTTTTCCTGAATGGGACGGAAGTAATATCGTAAATGCTAAATTACTAATTAAAGCTTTTGGAAAATGTACAACTGACCATATCTCAATGGCTGGTCCTTGGTTACGATATAGAGGGCATTTAGATAATATTTCAAATAACTGTTTAATAGGTGCTGTTAATGCCTTTGGAGGAGCAACAAATAGTGTAAAAAACTTATTAAATAACTCATATGATGAAGTTCCTAAAGTGGCTAGAGCATACAAGTCCTCAGGAATATCTTCCGTAGTAATTGGAGATCATAATTATGGAGAAGGTTCTTCCAGAGAACATGCTGCTATGGAGCCAAGACATTTAGGAGTTTGTGCAGTTATTGTTAAGTCTTTTGCTAGAATTCATGAAACAAATTTAAAGAAACAAGGTGTACTTGCTTTAACTTTTAGTAACGAGTCAGATTATGATAAAATTTTAGAAGATGATTCATTTGATTTCATTGATTTAAATGAATTTGCTCCTAATAAAAATCTAAAAGTTAAAATTAATCATGCTAATGGTCAGTCTGTTGAGATACTAGTAAATCACACCTATAATGAATCTCAGATAGATTGGTTTAAATATGGATCTGCATTAAATAAAATTAAATCTCAAAATTTATAAAATGAGATTTTTTTCAGTTTTTTTCGCTAGATTTTTCGCTAGATTTTTCGATAAAAACTTTACTTTTTTTAATCACTTAAAAAATAAAAGAGAAGTAATTGCTTGGTCATTTTATGACTTTGCAAATCAACCATTTACAACAATAATTATAACTTTTTTATATGCTCCTTTTTTTACTGATGTAATTTGTGCTTCAGATGAAATTAATGGTATAGGATTATGGAGCTTAGCTATTTCAATAACAGCTATTTTTGTTGCTTTTATTTCTCCTATAATTGGTGCAATTTCTGATACAGGTGGTTTTCGAAAGTTCTTTTTTATATTATCAACTTGGACCTGCATAATTGCTACAGGTTGCTTATTTTTTTTTAAAGAAGGAGATGTTTATTCAGCTTTTGTATACTTTATTATTGCAAATATTGGATTTGAATTAGGTAGTGTTATTTGCAACTCATATCTGCCTGAAATAACAGAAAAAAAAAATTTTGGCAAAATTTCAGGATTTGCGTGGGGACTGGGTTTTCTTGGAGGCTTATTATCATTAATTTTTCTATTTTCTTTAATGATAATTTTACCAATGATTTTAATAAATTTTATTGACCTAGAATTAAAAATTGTCCGATTTTCAACCATATTTGTTGCTGTTTGGTTCTGTGTTTTTAGCATACCTGCCTTTTATTTAGTAAGAGAAAAAAAATCTGAGAAATTAACAAAAAAACATATTAAAAAGTCATTTTCAGCCATATTTAATACTTTTAATGATATAAAAAAATATAAAAAAATTGTAAGATTTTTAGTTGCAAGATTATTTTATAATGATGCTTTGATTACAATTTTTGCATTGGGTGGGGCTTATGCAATAGAAACTTTAGATTTTACTTTAACAGAAACTTTAATTTTAGGAATTGTTTTAAATGTATTTGCTTGTTTAGGTTCATTTTATTTTGGAAGAATTGAAGATTCTTTAGGTCCTAAATTCTGTATAGAAATTAGTATAATTACTTTGTTTTTTGCTGTCACCTTAGCTTTTTTTGCACCATACTTTAATAATATATTAATAGGAAAAAGTATATTTTGGTTGGCGGGTATTTTAATTGGTATTATGACAGGTCCAAGCCAATCATGTAGTCGATCTTTAATGGCTAGACTTACACCTGAAGAAAAAACAAATGAATTTTTTGGATTTTATGCATTTACTGGAAAAGCTACAGCTTTTTTAGGACCTTTTCTCTTTGCTTTATTGTCTGTTTATTCTGCGCAAATGGGGTTATTAGTTGTTATTCTTTTTTTTCTTATAGGTTATATTATATTTAGACCTTTAAATGTAGATTAATATGAATAATAATTTTGACATAATTATTGTTGGAGGAGGCTTAGTAGGTCTATCTGTTGCTTATAAATTCCAAAAAAAATTCAACAAAAAAAATATTTTATTAGTTGAAAAAGAAAAAGATTTAGCATTACATCAAAGTGGGAGAAACTCTGGTGTTTTACACTCAGGTTTATATTATAAACCTGGTTCATATAAAGCAAAGAATTGTGTAAATGGAAGAGAACAATTAGTAGAATTTGCTAGAAAGAATAATATAAAACATGATGTTTGTGGTAAAATTGTAGTTGCTGTAAATGAAAAAGAAAAAGCACAGCTTCCTAATTTATTAGAAAGAGGAAAAAAAAATGGTTTAAGTAATTTAAAAATTATTAATGAAAATGAAATTAAGGAAATAGAACCATTTATACATGGTAAGGCTGCTATTTGGGTTCCGCAAACGGGAATTATTGATTATAGAGAAGTAGCAAAATGTTTAAGGGAAAAGGTTTTAAAAATTAATAGTAAAAGTAAGATTATAAATAATTGTAAAGTTGAAAAAATAAATGAAAACTCTATTTCAACAAGTCTAGGGGTTTTTACTGCAAAAAATTTTATTTTTTGTGGAGGGTTATTCTCCGACAGATTAGCAAAAAAAGATAATCTTAATTTAGATTTAAAAATTGTTTCTTTCAGGGGGGAATATTACCAACTAAATAATGATGCTAAACATAAAATTAAAAATTTAGTATATCCAGTGCCAAATCCTGAGTTTCCATTTTTAGGTGTTCATTTTACTCGCATGACGGATGGAAGTGTTGAATGTGGTCCAAATGCAGTTTTTACATTTAAAAGGGAGGGTTATAAAAAGAGTGATTTTAATATAAAAGACACTCTTGATTCGTTAAGTTATCCTCCTATTTGGAAATTATTTTTCAAACATTGGAGATTTGGTTTAAATGAATTAAAACGTTCTTATTCAAAAAGACTTTTTTTAAAACAGTTACAAAGAATGATGCCTTCTTTAACTATAGATGAAATTATTGAAGGCCGAACTGGAGTAAGAGCAATGGCATTAGGAAATAACGGTGAAGTAATAGATGACTTTAGAATTAAAAAAAATAATAAAAATATTCATGTTCTAAATGCTCCATCACCTGCGGCAACTGCTTGTTTATCTATAGGTGATTATATTTTAGAACACTACAGTTCAATAAATTAATTTAAGATTTACCAGTATAATTATCTGGTTTAATTTTCATTAACTCATCTTTAAGCTTGTTATTAATTTTTAATGAATTAATAAATAACTTAATCTCTTTTTCACCTACGTATTTATTATTTCTTGTAAGATTTTTTAGTTGTTCATATGGATTATTAAAACCTTCTCTCCTTAATATTGTTTGAATTGCTTCACTAACTACTAACCAATTTTTATCTAAATCTTCTTTAATTTTTTCTTCATTGACTATTAATTTATTTAGTCCTTTTAGTAAATTATTGTAAGCAATAAAACTATGTGCTATAGGAACACCAAGATTCCTAAGAACTGTTGAATCAGTTAAATCTCTTTGTAATCTTGAAATAGGTAGTTTTTCTGAAAGATGTTTAAACAATGAATTAGCTAATCCTAGATTTCCTTCAGAGTTTTCAAAATCAATTGGGTTGATTTTATGTGGCATCGCTGATGAACCAACTTCTTTTTTATTTACAACTTGTTTAAAGTAATCCATTGAGATGTATGTCCAAAAATCTCTATTTAAATCAATTAAAATTGTATTAAATCTTTTAATGGTATCTAATTGATTTGATAAATTATCATAATGTTCTATTTGAGTTGTTGGGTAAGAACGGGAAAGGCCTAAAGATTTTAAATATTGTTTCGAAAAAGAATGCCAGTTTTTCTTAGGGAAGGCGACATAGTGAGCATTTAAGTTTCCAGTAGCCCCACCAAATTTTCCTGAGTGAGGTATTTTTTTTAAATAATTAAATTGTGTTTTAAGTCTTTCTGAAAAAACTTTCATTTCTTTGCCCAATTTAGTAGGAGATGCTGCTTGACCATGAGTCCTAGCTAGCATAGAAATACTTTTCCATTTTCTTGCTAAAAGTTCAATTTTTTTAATTAATTCTTCAATTTGAGGAAAGATAATTTCATTTAAACTATCTTTAAATAAAAGAGGAGTGGCGGTATTATTAATATCTTGAGATGTAAGTCCAAAATGAATAAATTCTTTATATTTTTCTAAACCAATTTTTGTGATTTTTTCTTTAATAAAATATTCTACTGCTTTGACGTCATGATTAATTTTTTTTTCAATTTTTTTGACTTTTTTTATATCAGATGAATTTAATTTTAAGTAAATAGATTCAACTTTTTTTAGATCAGATTTATTTATCTTTTTTAAAGAAGGAATAATTTTACAAAGTTCAAGAAAATAATAGATTTCAATTTTAATTCTATATTTGATAAGTCCTGCTTCGGAAAAAAAAATCGATAATTTTCTTGTTCTTTCTCCATACCTGCCGTCAATTGGGGAAATTTGATCTAAAAAACTCATATTTAATTACTGTTTTGAGCTTTCAAATTTAATATTATATATTAAACAATTTCTATTTAAATGATATTTTTAATCATTTAAATCTTCAATTTCATGGTAGTTCGGTATTTTTTTTAAACACTTAGCTTGGTTCTTATCAATATAAAAACATATGGTTTTTTTACCGTTTGTTATTAATATATATTTTGTTTTTAAAACTGAATTATAATTTTGTGCTTGTTCGAAAACATTTGAGTCTAGAATAATTTTTTCAGATTTACACTCCACTAATAAAATTGGTTTACCTTGTCTATTAAAGCAAACTATATCAGATCTATTTTTTTGATTATTAATTATTGTTAGCTTTTCTGTAGCCATTAATGATATTGGAAATCCTTTTTTATTATGTAAATACTCAATAAAATTTTGTCTAATCCATTCTTCAGGAGAATTAATTAAATATTTTTTTCTAGTAGGGTCATATATATACTCTTTATTATTAATATATTTTGTTTTAGTTGTGTATTTCAATTTTTAAGTTTTATCTTTTTTTTAAAATTAATAGTATTTTTTTAAAATGAATTATTTCAAAATAATTGATCTTATTAATAAAAAATCATTTTCTCCTATATACTTACTATTTGGGGATGAACCTTACTTTATAAATAAAATTTGTTTGTCATTACAAAAAAATGTTGTTCCCAATGAAAGTAAAGCATTTGACGAAAAAATTATTTATGCCGACAAGAATGTTGATATGAATAATTTATTATGCGAATTAAAATCATATCCAATTTCTGGAAAAATGCAGTTAATTATTATAAAGAATGCTGAAAACTTAACAAAAATAGATTTACTAGAATCATATTTTTTAGCTCCTCAAAATTCAACAATTTTAGCTATATGTATTAATAAAGATTGGAAGTCTATTAAAACTTTAAAAAATAAAAATTGGTTCAAAATATTAAGTAAAAAAAATTATACTTTATTTGAGAGCAAAAAACTTTTTGAGAATCAAGTTCCGTCTTGGATAAATAATTATATAAAAGAGAAAGGATATACATCGAATAACAAGGTTAGTGTTATATTATCCGAGTATTTAGGTAACGATTTAGAAAAAATTACAAATGAAATTGACAAGTTGACAATATCATTATCAAAAAAAGAAATAAGTGAAACGGATATAGAAAAATATGTTGGAATTAGTAGAGATTTTAATTCCTTTGAGTTACAAAAATCATTAGCATCTAATGATTTAATTAAATCTCAAAGAATAATCAACTATTTAATTGATAACAAATTTCCAATTGTACTTATCATATCATCTTTATATAATTTTTTTTCAAAAGTATTGGTTTTTCATTCTTTACATGATAAAACAAAATTCTCGGCGTCATCAAAATTAAAAATCAATCCATATTTTTATTCAATGTACAAATCAGCACACGATTACTATACTTTTGAAAAATGCATAAAAATTATTAGTTTTTTAAAAAATGCTGACCTTGCGTCTAAAGGTATTCCTGTTTCAGATAATTTAAATCCAAAATATTTGAATCAATTAATTTTTAGAATTATTCATCAATAAACATTTTTAGTTTTCATAAAGATTATATATTTGTGAGCAGTATGAGAACTATAAATTTTCTTTTATGCTTTCTAATTCCAGTTTTGTTATTTTGTCAAACGGAAACTATTAGAGGTTTTATATATGAAGAGGCCTCTTCTGAGCCTATTATTTTTGCTAATATTTCTCTTAAAGGATTGTCCATTGGAGGGGTCTCAGATGATAATGGATATTTTATTTTTCCAAATATTCCAGAGGGTAACTACATTATTGAAGTTGATTTTATTGGATACGAAAAAAAAAGTATTCCAATAAATATTATTTACGGTAAGAAGCCCCCTGTTTTAAAAATTTATTTAAGTAAAACAAATTTTGAACTAGATGCTGTTGATTTGAGTACTGAAAAATCAGAGAATAAAAATTTAGTTAATTCTTCCGTTATTAAATTAACTAGTAAAAATTTAGAAAAACTACCTAGTTTAGGGGGTGAAGTAGATTTAGCTCAATTTTTACAAATTCTACCAGGTGTAGTTTTTACTGGAGACCAAGGAGGTAAATTATATATAAGAGGAGGTGCCCCTATTCACAATAAGGTATTGTTAGATGGTATGACTATTTATAATCCATTTCACTCAATTGGTTTTTTTTCTGTCTTTGATAGTGACTTGATTAAAAAAACTGATGTATTTACCGGTGGTTTTCCAGCTAAATTTGGTGGGAGAATTTCTTCAATTATGAACATAAAAACCAGAGATGGTAACAAAAAAAAAATTAGTGGTAAGTTATCTGCAAATACATTTAGTTCTAAAGTTCTTATTGAAGGTCCTTTTATGAGAAGCTCTAATAAGAATGTGGAATCTTCTGCTATTCTTAGTTTAAGAAGTTCTTATTTGGATAAGACTTCAAAAAATTTCTACTCGTACATTTCTGATAATGGATTACCTTATGCATTCACTGATTTGTATGGTAAAATGTCAATTTTTTCAGGTAATGGTAGTAAATTTAATTTATACGGTTTTAACTTTTTAGATGAAGTAGATTACAATAATTTAACTCAGTTAAAATGGACAACATATGGACTTGGTTCTAATTTTGTCTTAGTTCCCGGTTCAGCCAAAATGTTAATTGAGGGAGAAATTGCATATTCCAATTATAATATTAATGAAAGAACAGAAACAAATGATTTGACTAGTCAAATTAATGGATTTAATTTGAATTTAGATTTTACGTATTTTATGACTAAAGAGAGTGAGATTAGATATGGTTTACAGGTTTCAGGATATAGTACTTTATTAGATGTTATTAATAATAATAACTATTTTTCACAGACCGATCACTCAACTGATTTTGCGGCATATATTGATTATAATTTTTCCAAAAACAGATTTGTTTTTAATCCAGGATTTAGGTTTCAGAATTATACTTCTCTTGGAGAAAATAGGTTTGAACCTAGATTATCAATTAAATATAATCTTACTGAAAAAGCTAGACTCAAAGCTTCTGGGGGAACATTTTCACAAAATTTAATTTCTACAAATGATGACTCAGACGTAGTTAGTTTATTTACAGGATTTTTATCAAGTACTGATAATATTCCAAACACTTTTCAAAACAATGAAATTAATTCGTTGTTACAAACGGCAACTCATTATGTTTTAGGTTTAGAATATGATTTATTGAATAATTTAAATATTAATATAGAGGGTTATTACAAAAAATTTAATCAATTAATAGGAATTAATAGAAATAAAATATATGAAGATATTCCTGAATTTGCTGAT
The DNA here is from genome assembly GCA_964435285.1 of uncultured Flavobacteriales bacterium. Classification (GTDB taxonomy): domain Bacteria; phylum Bacteroidota; class Bacteroidia; order Flavobacteriales; family TMED113. Next base: position 50,696 of record CAYSYA010000004.1, on the reverse strand, counting down.
CAACCAGATTTTTTAAAAAAAGATTTTATGATCGAAAAAGGAGAAGCTAAAGGAATTGATATTCTTGTGAAATATAACACAAAAAAAACAAGTATTTGGACAGTATATTCATTCGGTATAGTGAATAGAGAAGATGAAGTCCAAACGTATTCTCCTCATTATGATAGAACACATAATTTTAATATGGTTTTTTCTTACGTGATTGATAAAAAGAAACTATGGGATTTTAACTTGAGGTGGAACTATGGATCTGGATTTCCTTTTACTCAAACACAAGCATACTATGAAAATTTAGATTTGTCAAATATTAATCTCTCAGATTTTGTTAGTCAAAATGGTGATTTGGGGATTATTTATTCTGATTTAAATGAAGGTAGGCTTCCGGATTATCATAGGTTAGATGTATCATTAACCAAAAAAATTAATTTAAAAAATAGTACATCAATGGAAATTTCTTTAGGAGTGACAAATCTTTATGATAGGGGGAATATTTTTTACTATGATAGGATAAATGCAGTAAGGATTAATCAACTTCCAATAATGCCTAATATTGGTTTTAATTGGAGTTTTTAAATTTAGATTATGTCTAATTGTAAATATATATTTGTTACAGGAGGTGTTACCTCATCTTTAGGAAAAGGAATTGTTGCTTCCTCATTAGCTGTATTATTACAAGGAAGAGGTCTTAAAGTTACAATTCAAAAATTAGATCCGTATTTGAATGTGGACCCAGGTACATTAAATCCATATGAACATGGTGAGTGTTTTGTTACTAATGATGGCGCTGAAACAGATTTAGATTTAGGTCATTATGAAAGATTTTTGAGTGTGCCAATGACAAAAAAAAATAATGTAACAACAGGAAGTGTTTACGAAAAAATAATAAAGAGGGAAAGAAAAGGAGATTTTTTAGGTAAAACCGTTCAAGTTATACCACATGTGACTAATGAAATAAAAAATCGAATTACATCATTAGCAACCAAAAATCATGATGTAATTATTACAGAAATTGGAGGTACTGTAGGAGATATTGAGTCACTTCCATATATAGAAACAGTTAGGCAGTTGAAGTTTGAAAAAGGAAACGATGCAATTGTTATTCATCTAACATTAGTTCCGTATTTAAATGCAACTGAAGAATTAAAAACTAAGCCTACGCAGCATTCAGTCAAAAGTTTATTACAACTAGGTTTACAACCTGATATTTTAGTTTGTAGAGCAGAAAGAAACTTAGGAAATGATTTGAAAAATAAAATTGCACTTTTTTGTAATGTAAGTTCTGACTCTGTTATAGAATCGATTGATGCGTCAACAATTTATGATGTTCCTTTATTATTAGCAAAACAAAAGTTAGATCTTGTTGCATTAGAAAAATTGAAATTAAAAAAACCAAAAAGATTAAATATTAGAAAGTGGAATGATTTTTTAACTAGATTAAAAAATCCAACTAAAAAAGTTAATATTGCAATTGTTGGTAAGTATGTAGAGTTAAAGGATGCCTATAAATCCATTTCTGAAGCTCTAATACATGGTGGTGTTTTTAATAATTGTAAAGTTGAAATAAAATGGATTCACTCAGAAGATGTTAAATTAAAATCTGCTTCAAAAATTTTTAAGGATTGTAAAGGAATTGTAGTTGCCCCTGGTTTTGGAGAAAGAGGTGTAAATGGTAAGTTAATTACTATCCAGTATGCGAGAACTAAAAATATTCCTTTTTTAGGTATTTGTTTAGGTATGCAAATGGCTGTAGTTGAATTTGCAAGAAATGTATTAGGTTTAAAAACAGCTCATTCTACCGAAATTAATTCAAAAACTAAACACCCAGTAATTGATTTAATGCAAGAACAAAAAGTTTTATTAAATAAAGGTGGAACTATGAGATTAGGTTCGTATAAATGCGATGTTGTAAAAAATTCTAAAACTTATAGAGCATATAAACAACAACAAATTGAAGAAAGACATAGGCATAGATATGAATTCAATAATGAGTATTTAAATAATTTTAAAAAATCTGATATGAGGTTTGTTGGAATTAATCCTAAGTCTGGGTTGATTGAAATTCTGGAGATTAAAAACCATAAATGGTTTGTAGGAGTTCAATTTCATCCAGAGTATAAAAGTACTGTTATTAATCCTCATCCATTATTTAAAAGTTTTATAAAATCAACTATCACTAAATAAAATAATATGGAACAAAAAAGCTTTGATTTTAATTTTTTTATAGGTTTTATGATAATTGGGTTTTTGCTCGTTTTAATGATGCAACCCTCATTTGAAAATTTAGAAAATGAAGAAAATAATAATGTAAATGAAGAAGTACAAACAAATGATTTTAATAAAGAAGATGATGTATTATTAGGAATAGAAAATAAATTTAAAGATACTTTTGATATAGAGGAGTCAATTACCATTTTAAAAAATGATAAACTTGAAATTGAATTTTCTAATAAATGTGCTTGTTTTAAAGATGTTAAATTAATTACAAAATTAAAAAATGATAATTCTAAGTTTAAATATCTTTCTTATGAATCAAATGAAGATAGTCAAATTCCTGTTAAATTAATTTCAAAAGATAACTCAGGTAACCCTACGATTAACTTAGTTAAAGGACAAAAAAACTCTAGCGAATTTGAATCTCATAATGATATTTTTGTTTTGCATGAGGTTTCTGATAATATGATATTATATAAAAATCTTAAAGAAAATTATTTTTTCAAATATACTCTAGATGAAGATAAATTAAATTTTGAAATAATTGGGTTAGAAAAATCTCGTAATTTAAACTTATACTGGGAGGTAAATGCTCCTAGACAAGAAAAAAACTTAGATTCAGGCTTTACATCTGAAAGAAACTCAAGTAATTTAGTTTATTCAACTAATCAAGGTAAGTATAAAAAGTTATCTTTTTCAGGAGATGATAAGGTTGATGATGAGTCAGACCCTATTTCATGGATAGGTTACAAACAACAATTTTTTTCAACAATTCTAACTTCCAATTCTAGCTTTATAGTTGATTACATGAAAATTAAAGGAAGCGATATTGATTCCTCTGTTGTTAAGAATATGCAAACTAAATTAAAAATTAATAATAACTTTAATTTTTCTTTTTTATTTGTTCCAAATGATTATAATTACTTAAAAAATTTAGAAAACCCTTCTGAAAGCGCTTCATATGATAATTTGGTTGAATTAGGTTGGGGAATATTTGGTTGGGTTAATCAATTTTTAGTCATTCCAATTTTTGATTTTTTAGAAAATCAAGGCCTTGGTTATGGATTAATTATTTTAGTTATAGCTCTTGTTTTTAAAATGTTGTTATATATACCAACAAAAAAATCATATGTATCAATGGCTAAAATGAGAGTTTTAAAGCCTGAAATTGATGAAATTAATGAAAAATTTAAGGACAAAGATCCAATGGAAAAACAAAAAGCTCAAATGGATCTTTATAAAAAAACAGGAGTTAGTCCTTTAGGAGGATGTCTTCCAATGTTATTGCAAATTCCAATTTTATTTGCATTATTTAAATTTTTTCCATCTTCAATTCAATTAAGAAAGCAATCTTTTCTTTGGGCTGAAGATTTATCTACATATGATTCGGTACTTGAGTTTTCTTTTTGGCCAGGTGTATTTGAACATTTAAGTTTATTTGCATTATTAATGTCAATTTCTACATTAGTACAAATGAAGTTTAATGCGCAACCAACTAATAATCAGATGCCCCAGTTAAAATACATGATGTATATAATGCCTGTAGTGTTCTTTTTTATAATGAATAGTTATTCCTCGGGATTAAGTTATTATTATTTATTAGCAAATATTATAACATTTTTCCAACAATTATACATTAAGAGAACCTTAGATGAAAAACAGTTATATGCTCAATTACAGGCAAATAAAACTAAACCAATAAAAAAATCTAATTTTCAAAAAAAGCTAGAAGAAATTGCAAAGCAACAAAAAAGAAAAAAAAGAAGGTAATAAGATGATTAATAAATTTCTTTATTTTTCTTTTTTGTTTTTTTTATTATTTAGCTGTGGATTAATCCAAAATAAAAACTCTATTAAATATTCTACCGATTCAGTAAATAATCCAATTATTGAAAAAAAAGATAAACCTTTTTTAAAAATGAGAAAGACACCTTGTTATGGAAAATGTCCATACTTTGAAGTAAATTTTTATGAAAATGGATTTGTTACCTACGAGGGTTTGAAATTTGTGGATAAAATAGGTATTTATAATACACAAATTAATAAAAAGAAAGTTGCAATTATTAAAGATTTAATTCGTCGTTCTGATTTTTTTTCATTTGATGAATTATATGATGCTAGAGTATCTGATTTACCATCTGTCATTATTGAAGTAAATTATAATGGTGATTTTCATAAGGTAAAAGCAAGATATAAGGCTCCAAAAAAATTCAATGAATTAGTTAAATTTATTGATAATTTTTTATTAGATATTGATATTTGGAATAAAAATTAATTATTTAAAAAATCATTTAACGTTCCTGTTTCTTTGACAATAAATTTGTCTCCATTTTTTCCTATTTTGCAACATTCATTGTAATAATCATGTTCTAAAAAAAGTATGTATTCTTTTTCAAAAGCCTCATTAAGAAACTTCTCTTTTTCATTTAAGGTAATTAGAGGCCTTACATCGTAACCCATAACGTATGGTAATGGAATATGACCTGTTGATGGTAGTAAATCAGCACAAAAAATTATAGTTTTTTTATTAGTATGAATAAATGGAATCATTTGAGATTCAGTATGACCATGAAAAAATTTAATTTCTATATTTTTACTAAAGACTCCTTCTTCTAAAAAATTTAATTTTTCCATTTCTTTAATAGGGACAAAATTTTCTTTCAAAAACGAAGCTTTTTCTCTGTTATTGGGATTCATTGCCCAATCCCAATGTTTTTTATTTGTCCAGTGTTTAGCTTTTGAAAAAGTTAATGAATATTCTTTTCCGGTTTTCTTAACAGCACCTCCGCAATGATCAAAATGAAGATGTGTAAAAATAACATCAGTAATATCATCAGTTGAAAATCCGTTATTATTTATTGATTTTTCAAGAGAATAATCACCATGTAAATAAAAATGAGAAAAAAACTTTTCACTTTGTTTATTTCCTATTCCTGTATCAATCAGAATTAATTTATTACTAGTTTCAACTAATAAACATCTCATTGCCCATGGGCACATATTTTTTTCGTTCGACGGGTTTGTTTTACTCCAAATAGATTTTGGAACGACACCAAACATAGCACCACCATCTAATTTAAAAAGGCCGGTATTTATTGTATGTAATTTCATTATAATTTTTTCAGTACAATATTAAAAAAATAATATCTATTATTTGTATGAACTTTAATTCTATATTTATAGTTATGAAAGTTCATTTTATTGCTATTGGTGGGAGTATTATGCATGCTTTAGCTATTTCTTTAAAACAAAAAGGTTATTATGTAACTGGATCAGATGACAAGTTTTATAGTCCATCAAAAGATAATCTAAAAAAAGAAAGTCTTTTGCCAGAAGAGGGATGGTTTCCAGAAAAAATTACAAATGATTTAGATTTTGTGATTTTAGGTATGCATGCTAAAATTGATAATCCGGAATTAATTAAGGCTAGAGAAAATAAAATTAAAATATTTTCTTTCCCAGAGTTTATTGCTAATGAATCTAGAAATAAAAAAAGAATTGTTATTGCAGGAAGTCATGGTAAAACTACAATAACTTCGATGATAATGTATGCTTTAAAAGAAAATAATTTTCAATTTGATTATGTAGTAGGAGCAAAAATAAAAGGTTTTAATAACTTAGTTAAGTTATCTGACAGTAAAATAATTATAATTGAAGGAGACGAGTATTTATCATCCAAATTAGATAATAAATCAAAATTTTTACATTACAGTCCTAATTTATTAGTTATTTCTGGAATTTCTTGGGATCACGTGAACGTTTTTTCAACTTTTAAATCTTATTTGAATACTTTTATTGATTTGTTAGTTTCTTGTAGTAAAAAAACTAAACTTTTTTTTGTAAATAATGACAGTAATTTAAAAAACATTATTAAATTTTTTCCAGGCCACCACGAAAAATATTTTTTACCTGCATATAAAATAAATGCTGGAAAAGTAGAAATAAATAATAATAATAATTTTTATAGATTGTCTATTTTTGGCGAACATAATCTTTATAATTTAGAAGCTGCTAGAAAAATATGTAATGAATTAGGCTTGTCAGATAATTTATTTTATAAATCCATTTCTTCGTTTTCAGGAGCAAAAAATAGACTCGAGTTATTTTATGAAATTAATTCTGACTCTAAAATTTACAGAGATTTTGCTCACTCTCCCTCAAAAGTAAAAGCTTCAGTTTCAGCATTAAAAGATTTATTTCCAAAAAATTATTTAATTGCGTGTTTAGAGTTATATACTTTTAGTAGTTTGACTTTAGAATTTTTAGTTCGTTATAAAAATACTTTTGAAAAAGCAGATTTTGTTTGGATTTTTTATTCAAAGAAAGAATTAATAAAAAGGGGAATGCATACCTTTAATTATGAAGATGTAATGAACAAAATAGACCACAAGAACGTTCTTGTTTTTACTGATAAAAATGATTTAAAAGAAAAAATAAGAAAAATTAAATGGTTAAAAACAAATTTACTACTTATGAGTTCCGGAAATTTTCAGGAAGTCAATTTTAAACAGGTTATCCGTTCATTGAAATAAGAAATTCTTCATTATTTTGAGTCTTACTTATTCTATCCTTTATAAATTCCATTGCTTCTAATGGTTTCATGTCATTTAAATATTTTCTTAAAATCCAAATTCTTTGCAATGACTCTTTACTAATAAGTAAATCTTCTCTTCTTGTACCTGAGTTAACTAAATCTATAGCAGGATAGATTCTCCTGTTTGCAATATTTCGATCTAATTGTAATTCCATATTTCCAGTACCTTTAAATTCTTCAAAGATAACGTCATCCATTTTTGAACCAGTTTCAACTAATGCAGTTGCAATTATAGTAAGAGATCCTCCGTTTTCAATATTTCTAGCAGAACCAAAAAATCTTTTAGGTTTATGTAATGCGTTGGCATCAATTCCACCAGAAAGAACTTTTCCAGTTGCTGGAGCAACTGTGTTGTATGCTCTTGCAAGTCTAGTGATTGAGTCAAGTAAAATCACAACATCGTGACCGCATTCAACTAATCTTTTTGCTTTTGCTAAAACAATGTTTGCAACTTTTACGTGCCTTTCTGCAGGTTCATCAAATGTTGAAGCAATTACTTCACCTTTTACAGATCTGGCCATATCAGTCACTTCTTCAGGTCTTTCGTCAATTAATAATACTATTTGATATACTTCAGGATGAGATGCTGTGATTGCATTTGCTAATTCTTTTAATAAAATTGTTTTACCTGTTTTGGGTTGAGCTACAATTAATCCTCTTTGACCTTTTCCTATGGGGGCAAATAAGTCAATTAGTCTAGTAGAGATTGTTTTATTTGCATTTGCAAGTTCAAATTTTTCTTCAGGAAAAAGAGGTGTTTTATGTTTAAATGAAACTCTATCTCTTACGTTTTTTGGGTCAAGATTGTTTATTTTTTCTACTTTAACTAGGGGAAAATATTTTTCACCTTCTTTAGGTGGTCGTAACTGACCTGAAATCGTGTCTCCAGTTTTTAATCCAAATAATTTAATTTGAGATTGAGATACATAAATATCATCAGGAGAGTTTAAATAATTATAATCAGAGGATCTTATAAAGCCATAACCATCTGGCATTACTTCAAGTACTCCTTCACCTGTAATTATTCCTTCTAAATCATACTCTTTTCTCCTAACTTGTTTGTTATGAACAAAACTACTCTTTTGATCTTCTGAAATTTTATTATTTTTCCTGAAAGGGTTTTTGGAGAATCTTTCTTTTTTATCAGATTTTATTTTTAGAGTTTCTTCTTGTTTTTTTTCTACTGATTGCTTATCTAAAATTTCATAGATTAAGTCAGTTTTTTTAATTTTTTTAAAATTAGATATTTTTAGTTCTTCGGAAATTTTTTGTAATTCCGGAAGTAACATCTTTTTTAATTGTGATATATCATACATAAAATTAGGTTTATTATTTTTAAAATATCAAGGATGATTAAATTAGAAAAATTAACTATTTCTGTTAATGTGACACAATGTTACAATAAATAATTGTAAATACTACTACTATATCTAAAAAAATTCATATTTTCAAAAAAAAAAATTATGATTCAAAGAGTTCAAAGTATATACCTTCTAATTGTAAGTCTTTTTTATTTTTTATATTGGTTTTTTGGGTTTGAGTATTATGAAAAAGGATTTTTTATTCTTAACAAAGCTTTAGGAAATCTTTCAAAACCTATTTTTTCATTAACATCAATTTTTCCAATACTCATTTTTGTAATTTGTTTTGCTACAATATTTTTATTTAAAAAAAGAAAAATTCAGATTTACTTATGTAGATTTTCTTTACTGATTAGTATATTAGTTTGTTTATATACTATAATTTATTTTTCATTTTCTTTAAATTATTTGTTGAAATCTATGTCCTCAATAATAATGCAACTTCTATTATATGCCGCGATTCTCAATCCTTTTATTTGTTCTTTTTTAATTTATTTATCTATTGAAAGTATAATAAATGATGAGAAATTAGTAAGAGGGGATGGGATGATTAGATAATTATCTTTTAAATTCTACTACTTTCATATTTAAAAGTTTACTCTTGTCTATTTCTAAAGTTATTAATGTTCGTACTTTATGGATTCCATATTTCCCAATTGCTCCCGGATTAATATGAATTAAATTATATTTTTTATCATAAATTACTTTTAATATGTGAGAATGACCACAAATAAAAATATCTGGTTTATGTTGGTTAATTAATTCTAATGATTTTTTTGTGTATTTTCCTGGATAACCACCTATATGTATAATTAGAACTTTAATTTCTTCACATTTAAAAAAAATATACTCTGGATATTCCTTTCTTATTAAATGGTTGTCAATATTTCCATGTACAGCTTTGAGAGTAACATGTTTTTTTATTTTATCAATAATGTTAATTTCACCTATATCTCCTGCGTGCCATACTTCATCACTATTTTTAAAAAAATTAATAATATTAGCGTCAATATAGCCATGAGAATCTGAAATTATACAAATTTTTTTCATTCTTTAAATTAAATAACTAAATCTAATTTATAATTTTAATGTAAATTTCATTATCTAATGTATAGATATTTAGTTGAAATAAAATATAACGGTGCAAAATACTTTGGTTGGCAAGTTCAACCTAATAAACCAACAGTTCAAGGTGAGATAAATAAAAAAACATCAATTATATTATCTAATCCAATAAATTTAATTGGTTGTGGTAGAACTGATACTGGCGTGCATGCACAACAGTTCTTTTGTCATTTTGATTTTCATGAAAAAATAAATTTAAAAGATTTAAAATTTAAATTAAATAAATTTTTATCATCATCTATTTCAATTATAAATATTTATTTAGTAAATCCAGATTTTCATTCTAGATTTACTGCTATTTCTAGAACTTATGAATATTGGATTACAGATAGAAAAAATCCTTTTTTATCTGAAAGATCATTGTATCTTATTAAGTCATTAGATTTAAATTTATTTAATTATGGCGCAAGTTTATTGATCGGTAGGAAAGATTTTTCCTCATTTTGTAAAGCTAAAGCAGATGTTAAAAATAAGATTTGTAATGTGTCAGAGGCAATTTGTTATCGTAGTCAAGATATATATGTTTTTAAAATTAAATCCAATAGATTTCTTCACAATATGGTAAGATCAATCGTCGGGACTTTAATTGAATTTTCTAACAAAAAAATAACTAAAAATGATTTAATTAAAATTATTGATAAAAAAGACAGGTCTATGGCAGGTTTTTCTGTTCCTCCCTGGGGTCTATATCTTATGAACGTAGAATATCCAAAAAATTGTTTTAAATGAAAAAGATATTTGATTTAGAAAATTTCATTAAATCTTTAAAATTTATAAATCCGTATTTATGGAGTGTTTATTTTACAATTTTTTCATCAATCTTATTTTCAATTTTCTCAGCTGCCAGACCGGTTTTAATTCAATTAGCTTTTGATATATATATTTCTCCTTCATCAAATAATCACAATGCTGTAACAAGTTTTTTTGTAGATAATTTTTCTATTTCTTTTTTCTCATTCATGTTAATTATATTTTTGTTTTTATTTCTAGAAGCATTTATTCAATTTTTTTTTATTTATAAATCTAACTTCATAGCCCAATTAGTTATTAAGGATATTAGAAATGATTTATTTAATAAAATTTTAAATTTTAAAGTTGCATATTTTGATAATAATCCAATAGGAAAAGTTATAACAAGAGTAATTTCTGATATTGAAGCTGTAGGCTTAATGTTTTCTCAGGGCATTTTAAGTATTTTTGGTGATATTTTTAAGATTTTAATTATAGTCTCTTGGATGATTTTTAGTAATTGGAAACTAGCTATTGTTAGTCTCTCTTTCTTCCCTTTTCTTATATTTTCAACAATTATCTTTCAAAAGTTAATGAAAAAAACTTTTGAAAGAATAAGAGCTGAGATTTCAAAATTAAATGTATTTGTGTATGAACATATTTTAGGAATTCATATTGTAAAAATATTCAATCAACAAAAAAAAGAAGAAGAGAAGTTTAAAAATATTAATAAAGATTACACTAATTATAACATTAAATCTGTATTGTATTTTTCAATCTTTTTACCAGTAATTGATATTTTTTCAGCCATTTCTATGGGTTTAATTGTTTGGTATGGGGGCTTTATGATTTTTTCAAATAATTCTGATTTTAGTCAATTTAATACAACATTAGGTCAGTTGATATCGTTTATTTTACTAGTTAATATGTTATTTAGACCCTTGAGGTCAATGGCAGATAAGTTTAACATTTTACAAATGGGTACAGTAGCATTTTCAAGAGTATTCAAGTTAATAAACTCAAACAATAATTCAGAAAAAATAACAGGTGATAAAAATGAATTATTTTATTCAAAACATATTAAATTTAAAAATGTTAGTTTTTCTTACAAAAAAGATGAGTTAGTTTTAAATAATATAAATCTACAAATTGATTCTGGGAAAAGTCTAGCTATAGTAGGGCCAACAGGATCTGGTAAGTCAACATTAATTAATTTAATAACTAGGTTTTATGAATTAAAACATGGAGACATTTTAATTGGTGAAGAAAGTATTAAAAATTTAGATATTAACATTTTAAGAAAGAATATTGGGCTTATTTTACAGGACACATTTTTATTTTCAGAAACAATATTTAAAAACATTACTTTTTTTACAAAAAAAACAAAAAAAGAACTAAATTTTATTTTAGAGGAAATGGGATTGACAAATTTTATTAATTCATTTCCAAATGGTTTAGATTATAATATAGGAGAAGGAGGTGTTTATTTATCCAGTGGCCAAAAACAATTGATATCATTTATAAGAACTTATATTAGTTTATCCCCAATAATTATTTTTGATGAAGCTACTTCATCATTGGATTCAGAGACAGAGGAATTGATAAAAAAGTCAATTAGGTTTTTAATTAAAAATAAAACATCAATTATTATTGCTCATCGCTTATCAACTATAAAAAATGTTGACAAAATTATTTTTTTGAAAGATGGTAAAATTATAGAACACGGCACTCATGAAGAACTAATTTTTAAAAAAGGTTTTTATTGGAAATACTATAAGACACAACTAGTTTAAATATTTTTTTAAAACATTAGAAGTGTGTGTCTTAATTTTCTTCATGCTCTCAGGTCTTCCCTCAAAAATTATTTTTCCTCCATTTTTACCTCCGCTTGGTCCAAGTTCTATTATCCAGTCTGATGTTTTTATAATTTCCATATTATGTTCTATAACAATTATGGTATTATTTAACTTTAATATCTCGTTTAAAGATTTTAATAAATTTTTGATGTCATGAATATGTAATCCTGTGGTAGGTTCATCAAAAATCATAATTGTATTTTCTATTTTTTTATTTAGAAAAGAGCCAAGTTTTAATCGTTGTGATTCTCCTCCACTAAGAGAGCTTAAATTTTGTCCTAGTTTAACATAACCTAATCCAACCTTACTTAAAGTATTTAAATGTCTTGTAATATTTTGTTTTTTTTCTTTTGTAAAAAAATTAAGAGCCGAGTCAACAGTCATTTCTAATATATTATATATATTATTTCCTTTAAATTTTACATTTAATACTTCGTCTTTATATCTTTTACCCTTACAATTTTCACATTTAACTTTTATGTCTGACATAAATTGCATATCAACTGAAATAAATCCATCTCCTTTACAATGTTCACACCTTCCTCCAGCAGTATTAAACGAAAAAAATTTAGGAGTCATTTTATTTATTATTGCAAGTTTCTGTTCTGAAAATAATTTCCTTATTTCGTCAAATCCTTTTATATATGTTATTAAATTAGATCTACTTGATTTTCCAATAGAACTTTGTTTGACAAATTCAATATTTGTAAATGTATTTTTTTCAAATGAAATATTACTTTTTTGGTTATTGATAAATTTTGTAAATTCAGGAACGAAAATTTCACTTATAAGGGTACTTTTTCCTGAACCGCTTACTCCAGTTATTGTTGTTAAAACATTTGTTGGGAATTTAGTTTTTAAATTTTTAATATTATTTTTTGATCCTCCATTTAAATATATAAACTTACCGATTGATCTTCTATTTTTTGGACAATCAATTTTCAATTCATTATCAATATATCTTTTAGTGTAACTTTGGCTTTTAATTTTAGAATTAATATTTCCTGAATAAATCACATTTCCACCTAAATCACCTCCTTTTAGACCTAAGTCAATGACGTAATCCGATGATTTTATTATATCTAAATCATGTTCGACGATTAATACTGTATTTCCAATTTTTTTTAAATTTTCAAGAACAGTTATTAGTTTTGTTTTATCCCTATCATGTAAGCCAACGCTAGGTTCATCTAAAACGTAAAGTGTATCAACTAGTCCTCCACCAAGGGATTTGGTAATATTAATCCTTTGTGTTTCTCCGCCAGAAAGAGTGGAAGATTTTCTATTAAGTGTTAAGTATTCAAGTCCTAAATCACTTAATAAATTCAATCTTAATTTAATCTCTTCAAAAATTTTATTTGCAATTTTACTCTCATGTTTATCTAACTTAATATTCTGAAAAAATAATTTTAATTCAGAAATTGACATTTTACAAATATCTTGAATATTGAATTTTTTAAATTTAATATTTTCACTTTCTTTTTTAAGTCTTCCACCTGAGCAATTTGGACAAGTTGTTCTCCCCCTGTACCTTGAAAGCATTACTCGGTATTGTATTTTATAAGACTTGCTTTCAACCATTTTAAAAAAATCGTTTATTCCTTTATACTCTTTGTGTCCTTTCCAAATTAATTTTTTTTCATCGCTAGTTAGTTCAGAATATTTTTTTTCAATTGATATTTTATTTTTTTTTGCAAACGAAATGAGCTGTTCCTTCCACTTAATTGTAGATGGATATTTCCAAGGTAAAATCGCGTCATTTTGTAGACTCAATTCATTATTCGGAATTACTTTTAATTCATCAACACCAAGAATGTCACCATAACCTTGACATAATTCACAAGCTCCATATGGACTATTAAAATTAAAAGTATTGATATTTGGCGTGTCAATTATTTTTCCATTAATTTCGAGTCTTTTGTTAAATCGTTTTAATAAAACTCCATTAGATGAGAATAATTCACAGATGCCAGAACTAGAATTGAAAATAATTTCACATGATTCTGTAATTAAGTCTTCAATAGATTTTTCTCTTCTTACTATTTGCCTGTCAACAATTATATTAACTTTTTTATTTTCTATATGTTTAAAATTTATTTCAGAAATTCTTTCAATTTTTTTATTAATTAAAATTCTTGAAAAACCTATTTTTTTTATTTGGTTATAATGCTCTTTGACACAATTTTCTATTGGAAATGTCAATAATATTTTTGTGCCAATTTCTAAAGTATTTATATAATTAACTACATCTTTAGGAGAATTTTTTTTAACTAATTTTTTAGTTAATGGACAATAAATTTTCCCAAGTTTAAAAAATAAAATTTTAATAAAATCATAAATTTCAGTTGCTGTACCTACTGTTGACTTTGGATTATTTATATTATTTTTTTGATTAATTGCAATAGCTGGGCAAATACCTTTAATATAATCTACTTCAGGTTTTTTATGTTTGTTAAGAAATTGTTTAGCATATGATGAAAGTCCCTCAAGGTATCTTCTTTGACCCTCTGCAAAAATTGTATCATATGCTAAAGATGATTTTCCAGAACCACTAAGTCCAGTAATTACAACAAATTTTCCTCTTGGGATAGTGACATTTATATTTTTAAGATTATTTAGCCTTGCTCCTTTTACAATAATATTATCCTTAATAGATGTTTTTTTTTTACTTAGATTCATTAAGAGATAATATTAAATAATTTTTCAGAAATTAAATAACCAAATCCTAGCAATAAAGGATAAATAAAAAATAGCCAAAAAATATCTTTTATACTTTGTGATTTTAATGCCTCAATAAAGCTTCCTTTTTCTATAATTATATTTGAAAAGTTATACCAAGTGTTTAAATTAAGGAATCCTGCAATTGTATTTGAAATTATTGCAGTTAATAAAATAATTACACCAATAAAATATAATTTTGTCATATCTGTAAATTTATTAATAAATTTTTTTTTTTAAATATAGAATTTGTTATAGTTTTTAAAATTTTGTAATTTAGAAAAAAAATAATTGCCTATCGAAACATATCTACTTGTTAAATAATTTATTAACTAATAAAAGATAGATATGTTTGTTTCAAAAAAAATAGATGATAAAGAAGTAGTATCTTCTTATATAAATGGAAACGAATCCGCTTTAAATGTTCTTATTGATAGACATAGATCAAGAATTTTTGGATTTATTATTTCTAAAGTTAAAAATGTAGAGGTGGCTGAAGATATTTTTCAGGATGCTTTTATTAAAGTCATTAATACTATAAAACAAGGAAAATATAATGAGCAAGGTAAGTTTATTGTTTGGGTAATGACAATTACTCATAATTTGATTATGGATTATTTTAGAAAACAAAAGAAAAGAAGATTTATAAAACCTACAAATGATTTTAATGTCTTTGATATTCTAGGAAACGGAGAATTAAATATTGAACAAAAAATTGTTAAAGAACAAATTTTAAATCAAATTAAATTATTAAAAGAGGAATTACCAATTGAGCAGAGAAAAATTCTTGAAATGAGGTATTATTCAAAAATGAGTTTTAAAGAGATTTCTGAAAATTGTAATATAAGTATCAATACTGCTTTAGGTAGAATGCGTTATGCAATAATTAACTTGAGAAAGATTATTCAAAAAAAAGGAGTTAGTATTAGTTAAATATATAATTTTTTTGTCTTAGATTTCTACCAAGTATTTATAGATGGGTAAGAAAATTGAGTAGTGTTTTCCATTTTGATTTGATATCCTTGTCCTGGAATCATATTTCCTATTGAATTCAATCCAAATTCTGGCCAATAAACATTACCTAATCCATTTTTTAATATTCTCAAAGGGCCGTCATTTGTTACAATAGAATTCATCATTTCAACTGTGTTAGCTTGTTCTGGATGTAAATAGCCAATTAAGTTCCATCCTTCATCAAATGAAATCGGTGTATCAAAGGGAATCAGACTTCCTTCAACTGTTATTTGGTTGAAAGAATTCATTTTAACTTGATAGCCTTCTCCAATAATTAAATCTCCTATAGAATTTAAACCAAAAAGAGGCCAATAAACATTTCCATTTTCATCTTTTATTATTTCTATATCGTTAACAACGGAACTAAATACAGATTCAATATTTGTATTTTCAGGGTTTATATATGTAGAGATAATAGACCAGCCTTCATTTAAATTAATAGTTTGACTAAAACTGCATTCTATAGATTCTACATCAAACTCAAAATATTTCATACAATTATTTGAGTCCTTAACTAATAAAGTATAGTTTCCCGAGGAAAGTTGGGAAATGTTTTTTGAGTTTGATGAAAAGTTATTTGGACCACTCCATTCATATATATATTCATCACCAACATTAAATGGCGTTCCTCCATTAACTTCAACAGAAATCGATCCATTATTTTGATTAGAACATTCATTATTAATAATCGGAATTAAAGATAAAATTTCTGAGGGTTCAGAGATTGTAATACTATTAATTTCACTTTGATTTCCTAGTGCATCAATTACATAAACTAAATAACATCCAGCTGGTAATTCACTAATATTGTTCATTTGAGTTTCATTTTCATTAAATTCTCCATCACAGTTGTCATCTGAAAAAATAAATGGTCCTATGAAATAATTACCAGAAGATAGTGGGTCAACAATTGGAGAGTTCTCAGTGATATATCCATTATTTATTGCTTCATTAATTTCATCAAGATTGTTAAAAGGAACTCCCCCTGATATTCCAGGTGGAATCCAGGCAATTCGACCCTTTAGATCACCAAAACAAAGATTCAAATCAGAGTTACCTTCTAAAGTAATATAAAATTCAGAAGAGGTGTTATTTAAAGAAATTTTATTTAGGTTATTTTTTTCAATAGAATTGCTAGAATCTAATTTTTGTGAAAAAATAGAAGAAAATAATAGAATCAAAAATATGAGTATTTTGGGTCTCATAAAAAAACTTTAAAAATAATTAGACTAAAACTACATTATAAATTTAAACAATTTAATTGATAATATTTTTTTTGTAATAACGTTAAAGTTGTAAAATATATGCTTATGGAAAAAATTTTTACAAAAAATCAAATAAATACTCTCAATATCTTTTTGAGTAACGAATTAGATTTATTAGAAAAAAAAATAATTTTAAACAATAAATCAAAAGAACAAACAAAAAAAAATATTCTAGATTATTCTAAGAGTGCCTATTTTTTAAGTGATAAATCAAAATTATTTATTTTGAACTAAATGCTAATTTATTTTAAGAAAGAGAACTTATGAATAAAAAGGATAAGGTACAGTTCATTATTTCAAAATTAGAAGAGCTATATCCTACTACCCCAATACCATTAAATCATAAGGACCCATATACTCTTTTAATTGCAGTTTTGCTTTCTGCTAGATGTACGGATGAGAGGGTAAATCAAGTAACACCAGTTCTTTTTAATAAGGCTGACTCTCCTAAAAAAATGTTAAAGCTAACAATTGATGAAATAAAACAAATTATTAGACCATGCGGACTGTCCCCTCAAAAATCTAGAGCTATTTTTAATTTATCAAAAATTTTAATTGAAAAACATAATGGATTGGTGCCTAAAAGTTTTGAAGATTTAGAGTTTTTACCAGGAGTTGGTCACAAAACTGCATCTGTTGTGATGTGTCAAGCATTTAATATTCCAGCTTTTCCTGTTGACACTCATATATTTCGTTTAATCAAAAGATGGGGTTTGAGCAAAGGTAAGACTGTAAAAAAAATAGAGGAGGATTCTAAGAAAATTTTTCCAAAAAAATTGTGGAGTAAATTACACTTACAAATAATTTTTTTTGGTAGAGAATATTGTCCTGCAAGAACTCACAATTCTAGTAATTGTCCTATTTGTAGCATTGTTAATAACAAGTCAATTAATAAAATTAAATAAAGTTATTTTTTAATTAAATTAGTTAAAAATAATTTTCAATGTTAGAACTAAAAGAAGGTCAAAAGGCACCAATTTTCTCTGCTAAAAATCAAAACGGAAATAATATTTCATTAACTCAATTTTTAGGAAAAAAAGTTGTTTTATATTTTTACCCTAAGGATAATACTCCTGGATGTACTGCTCAAGCTTGTAATTTATCCGAAAATATTGATAATTTGAAAAAGAATGGATTTATAGTTTTGGGAGTTAGTCCTGATAGTGAGAAATCACACTTAAAATTTATTTCTAAATATAATTTGTCATTTGATTTAATCGTCGATGAATCAAAAAGTATTTGTAAACTATATGGTGTTTGGGGTCCTAAAAAGTTTATGGGAAGAGAATATGATGGAGTTCATAGAACAACTTTTTTAATTGATGAGAATGGTTTAATTGATAAAATAATTACAAAAGTGAACACAAAAAATCACACAGAACAAATTTTATAATTATGAAAAAAGATAAGGATATAAAATTACAAGCTCTTAAGCTTGCTATGGAAAAAATTGACAAAACCTACGGAAAGGGTTCAATTATGAAGTTAGGTGATATGACTATTGAAAAAGTTGATTCAATATCAACAGGTTCAATTTCTATTGATGCTGCTCTTGGTGTTGGAGGTCTTCCTAAAGGAAGAATTATTGAAATATTTGGTCCAGAATCATCTGGTAAAACTACACTAACAATACATGCAATCGCAGAATGTCAAAAAAGTGGAGGTATTGCAGCTTTTATTGATGCGGAACACGCTTTTGATAGAATTTATGCTGAAAATTTAGGTGTTGATATTGATAATTTAGTTATATCTCAACCTGATAATGGAGAACAAGCTCTAGAAATAGCGGATAATCTTATAAGATCAGGTGCCATAGATTTAATTATTATTGACTCAGTAGCAGCTCTTACACCAAAAAGTGAAATTGATGGTGAAATGGGTGATGCTTCAGTTGGTGTTCAGGCAAGATTAATGTCTAAGGCCTTGAGAAAAATGACAGCCAGTATTAGTAAAACAGGAGCAACTTGTGTTTTTATTAATCAATTAAGATCAAAAATAGGAGTTATGTTTGGTAATCCTGAAACTACAACTGGTGGTAATGCATTAAAATTTTATTCCTCCGTTAGAATTGATATTAGAAGAAGTACTCAATTAAAGGACGGTGAAAAAATTCTTGGAAATAGAACCAAAGTTAAAATTGTTAAAAATAAAATTGCGCCCCCATTTAGAAGGGCAGAATTTGATATAGTTTATGGTAAAGGTATTTCAAAAACTGGCGAAATTATTGATTTAGGGGTTGATAACAATATTATTGAAAAAAGTGGTTCTTGGTACAGTTACAATGGAACAAAATTAGGTCAAGGAAAAGAGTCAGTTAAAAATTTATTAATTGATAATCCTGAATTAATGTCTGAATTAGAAACTAAAGTAAAAGAAGTAATTGAATAATTTATAAGTATTGAAGTATAATTTTTTATTTTTTATGTTGTTCTTTTTAAGTAGTTGTGTTAAAAACAATAAAACTTTATTTGATAGTAAAAATTCTATCGAGATAACAAAAAATAATTTTGATACTTTTTTAAAAAAAGGAAAGTTTGATTCGGCCAGAGATTATATAGATAGTTTGTTTAATATAAGATCAACCGATTTAGATGTTTTAAAAAAAAGAGGAGAAATTTATTTCTTATTAAATAATTTTGAAATTGCTGAGTCTTCTTGGCAGAGTTGTTTGCGTCTTGATTCAAGTGATGTAGTGTGTCATGAAAAGTTAATTGCTTTATATTGTGGTTATGAAAATTTAAAAAATAATGATTGTAATGACATATTAGAAAGAACCCTTATTTTAAATCCAGATAATCAAATAGCTTCTTACTTTAAAGCTAAAAGGTTAGTTGAGATAAATAAAAAAAATGAAGCAATTATTTTATATAAGAATTTATTAGAAAAAGATTCTAAAAATATTAGAGTTATGAATGAACTGGCTCAATTATATGATACTAATTTTCAATCTGAAATTTATTATAAAAGAATCTTAAAATTAGACTCTAGTTACGTTGCTTTTTATGGTTTAGGGATGTACTATCAGAAGAAAAAATTATTTGATAAAGCAATAAAAAATTATCAAGATGCTTTAGCTCTTTTTAAAAGAAAAGAACCTTATTATAATTTAGGATTTTGCCATCTGATGAAAAATGAAACGAGCGCAGCAATAGATTTTTTTTCAAAAGCAATTAACCTGGACGCTTCATACTTGGAGGCTTACTTTGCCAGAGCTTATTCTTATTCTCTTTTAAATAAAAAAGAATTAGCTATTGAAGATTATAAATTTTGTTTAATGTTAGAGCCTGGGTTTGAAGACGCTAGAATTCAACTTGAAAAAATTAATAAATAATTTTATTTTTTAATTTTTTCAATAATTGTTTTGAACACCTCTGGTTCATTCATAGCTAAGTCTGCTAAAACTTTTCGATTTAAATCTATATTGCTTTTTTTAAGAAGACCCATAAACTGAGAATATGACATTCCATGTTCTCTAGCTCCTGCATTGATTCTTTGAATCCAAAGAGCTCGGAAATTACGTTTTTTAGTTTTTCTATCACGGTATGCATATGATAATGCTTTCTCAACTGCATTTTTTGCAACTGTATAAACATTTTTTCGTCTTCCAAAATAACCTTTTGCTTGTTTTAAAATTTTTTTTCTTCTTGCTTTAGAAGCTACAGAGTTAATTGACCTTGGCATTTTATTTAATTTTTTTGTAATTAGCGGTTTTTAACAAACTCTTATAAGCTAAATTACATGGTTAATAATATTATTTACAAAGTTGAATTTTAATATTAGGAGTGTCTGCATCATGAACAAGTCCACTCTTAGTTAAATTTCTTTTTCTTGTTGTTGCTTTTTTAGTTAATATATGACTTTTAAAAGCGTGCTTTCTTTTAATTTTTCCACTTCCGGTTAAAGAAAAACGTTTTTTAGCACTTGATTTTGTTTTCATTTTAGGCATAGCTAATTATTTTAATGGTGTTAATAACATATTCATTTTTTTTCCTTCAAGTTTTGGAAGTTGATCTACTTTAGCAATTTCTTCTAATTCTTGGGCTAATTTAAGTAAAATCATTTCCCCTTTATCTTTAAATATGATTTGTCTTCCTTTAAAAAACACGTAAGCTTTTAATTTGCAACCATCATTTAAAAATCTTTTTGCATGGTTTAGTTTAAAATTAAAATCGTGTTCGTCTGTATTTGGACCAAATCTTATTTCTTTGACTACAACTTTAGTTGTTTTTGCTTTTAATTCTTTTTGTTTCTTTTTTTGATTATATAAATATTTTTGATAATCAATTATTTTACAGACAGGTGGGTCAGCTTTAGGAGAAATTTCTACTAAATCAAGACCAATACTTTTTGCGTACTGAAGAGCTCTTTTAGTATTTGATATATTATTTTCTGTGTTATCTCCTACTAAACGGACATTGAAACTCAATATCTCTTCATTGATCCTATGTGGATTTTCTTTTTTTACTCGACCTCTGTAAGGTTTTCTTCTTCTATTAAAAGCTATAACAAATTATTTTAAATTAAACTTCTTGTTCTTTATTAATTTCTTTTGTAATGAAATTATTAAAATCTTCACAACTCATTGAGCCTAAATCTTCTTTTCCTCTCTTTCGAACAGAGATACTTTTTTCTTTCAATTCCTTTTCTCCAATAATTACCATATATGGTATTTTCTTTATTTCAGCATCTCTTATTCTTTTACCGATAGTTTCGGATCTAACATCAATGTGTGCGCGAATTTCGTAATTTTTCATCAATTTTAAAATTTTATTGGAATAATCTGTAAATTTTTCACTGACTGGAATAATTACTACCTGTTCAGGAATAAGCCACAAAGGAAAGTTTCCTCCTGTATGTTCTATTAAAATCGCTAAAAATCTTTCAAGAGAGCCAAACGGAGCTCTATGTATCATAATTGGTCGGTGTAGCTTATTATCAGCTCCCATATATTCTAATTCAAATCTTTCAGGTAAATTATAATCAACTTGTATTGTTCCAAGTTGCCATTTTCTTCCAATTGCATCTTTTACCATAAAATCTAATTTTGGTCCGTAGAATGCAGCTTCACCATACTCAATAACAGTATTTAATTTTTTTGATTTTGCAGCATTTATAATAGAGTTTTCAGCTAAATCCCAATTTTTTTCAGTTCCTATATACTTACTTTTATTTTCCTTATCTCTGAGGGATATTTGGGCAGTATAATCATCAAATTTTAATACTTTTAATGTATATAATACTATATCAATTACTTTTTTGAATTCTAATTCTAATTGATTTTCTGTCACAAAAATATGAGCATCATCTTGAGTGAATCCTCTAACTCTCGTTAAGCCATGTAGTTCACCACTTTGTTCATATCTGTAAACAGTTCCAAATTCTGCATACCTTATCGGTAAGTCTTTGTAAGATTTAGGGGAAGATTTATAAATTTCACAGTGATGAGGGCAGTTCATAGGTTTTAAAAAAAACTCTTCTTTGGAAGAAGGGGTTTTAATTGGTTGAAAAGAATCCTCACCATATTTGTCATAATGACCAGAACAAACATACAGTTCTTTATTACCAATATGTGGAGAAACTACAGAACTGTATCCATGTTTTAGTTGTAAATTTCTCATAAATTTAGTTAGTTCTTCTCTAATAATAGTTCCTTTTGGGAGCCAAAGTGGAAGTCCTTGCCCAACTTTATTTGAAAAAGTAAATAATTCCATTTCTTTTCCAATTTTTCTATGATCTCTTTTTTTTGCTTCTTCTAATAATTCTAAGTATTCATTTAGTTCTTTTTTCTTAGGAAAAGAAATTCCGTAGATTCTTGTAAGTTGTGTATTTTTTTCATCTCCTCTCCAATATGCTCCTGCAACGTTCAATAATTTTACTGCTTTTATGACCCCTGTGTTAGGAATATGTGGTCCTTTACACAAGTCTGTAAATTCACCTTGTGTATAGAATGTAATTTCCCCATCTTCTAAATCTTTAATCAGTTCTAATTTGTATTTATTGTTCTTTTCTTTATAATAATTTATCGCATCGACTTTAGAAATTTTTTTTCTAATAAATTTATTTTTTTGAGACGCTAGTTCTAATATTTTTCTTTCTATTTTATTAAAATCATCAGATGATATACTTTGGTTTTTAGGAAGTTCTACATCGTAATAGAATCCATTTTCAATTGATGGTCCAATTGTAAATTTAACACCGGGATAAAAGAACTGTAGAGCTTCGGCCATTAAATGAGCAGATGAGTGCCAAAGAACAGATTTACTTTCACTATCATTCCAGGTTAAAAGTCTAAGATTTAACAATTCTCCCTCCCTCAAATTACTGTTTGCATCACAAATTATTCCATTAATCTCGGCTGCTAAAACATTTCTAGCAAGTCCTTCACTAATACTTTTAGCTACGTCTAAAGAAGTTGTTCCTCTAGGAAAATCTTTTCTTGTTTTATCTGGTAGTTGAACTGTAATCATATTTAAAATTTCGATTGTAAATATACAAATTTAGAAATACGCTAATTAAATATTAAGTCTGAAAAACTCCAGTTTTAAATTCCCTTAACTTATTATTATTACTTGCCTCAATTCCTACTGATATATATTTTCTAGTGTCTAAGGGATGAATTATTTGATCAATCCAAAGCCTGGATGCTGCGTAATACGGGGATGTTTGTAAATCATAATTTTTTTTGATTTGTTTTTTAAGAGTTTTTTTCTTTGATTCAGAAATTCTTTCTCCTAACTTTTCAAGTCTATTTTTTTCAAGATTTAATAAAACATCAGATGCTTGCTCTCCTCCCATAACAGCTATTCTTGCAGTTGGCCATGCAACAATAAGCCTAGGGTCATATGCTTTTCCGCACATAGCATAATTTCCTGCTCCATATGAATTACCAATAATTACTGTAAATTTTGGCACAGTACTATTTGCCATTGCATTTACCATTTTTGCACCATCTTTAATGATTCCACCATGTTCAGATTTTGACCCGACCATAAATCCTGTAACATCTTGTAAAAAAACTAAAGGAATTTTCTTTTGGTTACAATTCATAATAAATCTAGCAGATTTATCTGCACTATCAGAGTAAATAACTCCTCCAATTTGCATTTCACCTTTTCCATTTTTTACAATAGTTCTTTGATTTGCAATAATTCCTACTTCCCAACCATCAATTCTAGCGTAACCACAAATTATAGTTTTTCCATAGTCCTTTTTATATTCAATAAATCTACTATCATCAATTAATCTATAGATTATCTCCTTCATATCATATTGTTTATCTCTTTTAATTGGTAAAATACCTAGAATTTCTTTTTCTTCTTTTAAAGGTTTTTTACTCTCTTTTCTTAATAGGCCAGCCTTTGTTATATCAGATGTGTTTTCAATTAAATCACGTATTAGTGAAATTGCATCTTCATCATTTTTACATTTATGATCAGCTGTACCAGAAATTTCAGAGTGTGTTTTAGCTCCTCCAAGTGTTTCATTATCTATAACTTCACCAATTGCAGCCTTTACAAGATGAGATCCAGCAAGAAAAACACTCCCCGTATTTTCTACAATTATAGTCTCGTCGCACATAATGGGTAAATATGCTCCTCCTGCTACACAGCTTCCCATAATAGCAGCGATTTGTGGCACACCCATTGATGATAATACTGCGTTATTTCTAAATTGTCTACCAAAATGTTCCTTGTCAGCAAAAATATCATTTTGAAGTGGAAGAAAAATTCCTGCGCTATCTACTAAATAAATAATTGGCAATTTATTTTCAATTGCTATTTCTTGAGCTCTAAGGTTTTTTTTTGCTGTCATTGGAAACCATGCGCCTGCTTTAACTGTAGCATCATTTGAAACAATTACACATTTTTTTTTATGAATAGTTCCAATTCCAATTATTACCCCAGCAGAGTTGCACCCTCCAAAATCTTCATACATTCCCATAGCTGCTAAAGATCCAATTTCAAGAAAGTCTTCATTAGAGTCAATAAGTAAATTTATTCGTTCTCTTGCTGTAAGTTTTCCTTTGTTTTTATGTTTCTTCACTGATTCACTACCACCACCCTTGGTAGAATTTAAATAATGATGCTTTAATTCACCAATCAATAAGTTCATATTGTCTTCGTTTTTATTAAAAACTAAATCTTTCATCTTTACAATTTTATTAAATATAGTTATTTGTTTTTTTTCATGTTAGTGAGAAGAATATCCATGCTGTTATTTCCTTGATTAAATAACAAATCAATTACTGAGTATTTTTTTAAATTATTATTAGAGCTTAAAAACGTTTGTATGTAATTTATAGAGTTTTTAGTACCTAAATCAATTTTTTTAGATCTAAAATCTACGTAATTCTCCCCATAATTTTTAATGTATTCATTTGTCAATTTTATATTTTTATTAATTTTGAATTCTTTAATAAAATAATTAAAAAATTTTTGATTTAGTTCAAGAAGCGTTTTTGAATCTTGATTAATTAACTCAATAATATCATCTATATAATAAATAAAAAAAGGACTGTTTCCATATGCTGTTTTAATACTTTGTATTTGTTTTTTTTTCCATTTTTCATTTGAGATTTTTAAGTTTTTAAATATTGTTTTTGACTTATCTTTTCTTTGGATAGGAACTGTCAGTTTTTGATCTCCGTTAGGCCCTAAAATAATAGTGTGATTTCGTATTGATTGTTTTAAGTAAAAATCATTTACTTCAATCAAAATATTATCGTACTTTAATATCAAAGTAAAGTAATCAGAACTTGGTAGGTAAGAACTAGGTAAAATTATATAGTCAATTTTTTTCAATTAAGAATTTTTCTTTTTGAATTTTGAGTTGAAAAAGTATATTTTTTTTCTAAAATATATAATTATTGACAATATAATGAAGTAAGGTAAATACCACCTTGATTCTCCTTCACCATGAATTGTTTTGAACATTCTTTTCCATCTAATTTTATTGTAAATTTTATTTGCTCCCAAATCAATACTAAGCCAAAGAAAAATAGGTTTTCCAACAATATGGTTTTCGGGAACAAACCCCCATGCTCTAGAGTCTTGAGAATTGTGTCTATTATCTCCCATCATCCAGTAATAATCCATTTTAAATGTGTAAGTAGAATCTGATGATTTTAATTTATAAGATTCATAATTTTCAATAACGTCCTTGTATAAAGCCAAATTAAATTCATTCAATATAATTTCATCCCCTTTCTTTGGAATATATATAGGGCCGTAATTATCATAATTCCAATTATGTTTATAGTTGTAAGGAAATAATGAGGTTGTTTTTCTTGTAAGAATGTCAGTATATGTATTTTGATTATAGCCATAAACAGAAAACGGAAATTTCTCCCCAATAGAATCTATTAATTCCTGTGATATTCTCTTATAATTGATATTTGCTTTATAGCCTTTCTTTCTCTCTTCTTGTACTAGTTTTAGTACTTCTTCCTCTGTTCCATGAACAATCATATCATTTATGTTACTGTACAAATTCAGGTTGTATCCATTATTAGTTAGTAGAGGAGGCCAGATTAGTGCAACTTCTAGATTATAGTTATTTTGAAAAGCTCTATCAATAACTTTCTTTTCAATAGATTTTCCAATTGGTTTTAGATACTTTAAATGATTATCTTTTTCAAACTCAATCCAATAAGCATGTTGAATAGTTCCTCTATTGGGATTTTTTTGTATTTCATTATTAATAACTAACATTCCATCTCTAATTTCTAGAGTGTCACCTGCAATTCCAGTACATCTTTTAACATAGTTTGTTTTTTTATCAAAGGGCATATTTTTTTGTAAGTTATCAGTAGGCCAATTGAACACTACAATATCATCTCTTTTTATTTTTTGAAAACCAGGTAATCTGTTATAACCTAACTGAACCCAATCTAAGTATGATGGGCTATTTTTAGTAAATGGTAATTTATTGTGCATAAAAGGCAAAAAAAGAGGGGTATTAGGTACATTTGAACCGTAATTAAATTTACTAACAAACAAAAAATCTCCTCTAATTAATGTACCTTCTAAAGATGAGGTTGGGATTACATATGGCTGAATCAAAAAAATATGAATTAAAGTTGCTGCAATTATTGCAAAAAAAATGGATTCTAGCCATTCAATTATTTTATTCTTTTCTTTTTTTTCTTTTATTTTTTTTTGTTTCCATGGAGTCCAATTAATGAAATAAAAAAAATAATGATCAATTATACAAAGTAAGCCAAAGTAGAACCATTTAAAACCATTTAGATTAGTTATCTCTACTAAAAAATATATAAACAAAACATACAAAATAGAACTGGCTATAAAAAAAATGATATTTTTTAGTTTTGTATTCATATTATTTTTTTACAAAAATATATTATTATTCTGTCAAATTTAATTTTAATGAAATTAATTGAAAGGAGTTTTGTTGATTATTATAAAATGGTTCAAATTTTAAAGATAGGTTATCGTTAACATTGTACTCTAAAAGATGGGCATCAACATATGCATCCGCTATATTCAAAAGATAAATAATAGTACCAATTATAATTGATAAATCTTTTTGATTTCTATAGTAATCTTGTAATGTAATAAGTCCATTTTCTGAGTAATTTAAAAAATTATCTATTGTAGATTCATCACCATCTGTTCTAATCAAATAGGCGTTTTTATATTTTTCAAATTTTTTATTATAAAAATTATGTGCATAAATAACGCTACCTATTCCAGCAATAACTATTGGCGTTTTCCAATATTTTTTATTATAAAATTGCCCAAGCCCTGGACAAGCCATTGATAAAATTGCTGATGTTTGTGGCTTATTATTCTGAGAAAATAAATTTGTATTAAATAATAGTAATATTAGAAGTAATTTAGGTTTTAAGTACATTGATAATTTTCATTAATTCATCTTGTGAGTTGCAAGTAATTTGAATATTCAAGGAGCCGTTTTTAAAAGATTTAATTTGTACGTTGGCATCTAATTTTTCTTGTAAATTTTCTTCTTCTTTTTTTAATTCTTCTGAAATAACTTTTTTATTTTTTATAATTTCTTTCTTAAAGATTTTAGTTTGTGTTATTTTTTCAGTTTCTCGGACAGATAAATTTTTAGAAATAATTTTATTATAAATATCTAATTGGGTATTATGGTTAGTAATACTTAATAAACATTTAGCATGACCGACAGTTAACATAAAGTCTCTTAATCCAGCTTGAATAATGGGGTGAAGATTAAGTAGTCTTAAGTAATGACTTATTGTTGATCTTTTTTTTCCAATTTTTTTGGCTAATTTTTCTTGTGTGAGACCTAATTCATCAATTAACTTTTGATATGAAATTCCTATTTCAATTGGGTCTAAGTCTTGACGTTGTATGTTTTCAATTAATGCTAATTCTAGCATTTTATTGTCCTCAGTTTCTCTAATATATACAGGAACTTTTTTAACTAATGCTAGCTTGCAAGCTCTATATCTTCTTTCTCCAGATATAATTTGAAATTTATTTTCTTCTATTTTTCTAACTGTAATTGGTTGAATAACACCATATTCCGAAATAGAATTTGCTAATTCTTCTAATTCAATTTTATTAAAATTTGTTCTTGGTTGGTACGGGTTGGGTTTAATTTGATTAATATCCAACGTGGCAAATGAATTAGACTTTATTTTAGAAAATAAAGCATTTACTCCTCTTCCTAGTGGTGATAATTTTTCTGCCATTTTAATCTAAATTTTTTTCAGTTATTTCAATTTTATTCTTGTCAATGAATTCTCTGGCCAAGTTGAGATAGTTAATCGCCCCTCTGCTAGTAGCATCATATTTAATAATTGATTTACAATTCCCAGTAGCTTCACTTAAACGAACATTTCTTTGAATAATTGTATTAAAAACAATATCTGGAAAGTGTAACTTAACTTGTTCAATAACTAGATTAGATAATTTCAACCTTGAATCGTACATTGTAAGCAGGATTCCCTCAACATCTAATTTCGAATTGTGTAGTTCTTGTACTTTTCTTATTGTACTTAAAAGTTTTCCTAGGCCTTCAAGTGCAAAATATTCACATTGAATAGGGATTATTACTGAATCAGCTGCAGTTAAACAATTTAAAGTAATTAGACCTAACGAAGGAGGACAATCAATAAAGATATAATCATAATTATCTTTTACAATTTCTAATGCATTTAATAGCATTTTTTCTCTGTTCTCTTTATCAACTAATTCTATTTCAATTCCTACAAGATCAATATTTGCTGGGATGATTTTTAAATTGGGAGAAGTTGTTTCAATTATTAGGTCTTCAACTTTTATTTGACCTTCAATTAATTGATAAGTTCCAATTTCTATTTCAGGGTTTAGTACTAATGTTGAGGTTGCATTTGCTTGCGGGTCAGCATCAATTAGTAGCACCTTTTTTTCTAAAACTGCCAGACATGCAGCTAAATTAACAGATGTTGTTGTTTTTCCAACTCCACCTTTTTGATTAGCAATTGCAACTATTTTTCCCATAATTCAAATAAAATTTATGTAAGTTTTGAAAAAGTACAAACTTTTTAATTTTTAGAGTAAAATTTGAAATGTTTTTTATTAACACTATGTTAATAGCTTTTGATGATTCAATAGTTAATTCTTATATTAAAAAAAAAAATATTTATGGAACTCATATTAAACTCTTCATTTTCATTTTTTGCTTTATTATGTATTTACTTATTTTTTATTATTCTTTTTTTACAATCAGGATTAGATAAAATTTTTAATTGGAACACTGAGTTAAATTGGATTAAGGAACATTTTAGTAAAACAATTTTCAGTTCACAAGTACCTGTGTTATTATTTACTTTGACTTTATTGGAGATTACAACAGCTATAGTTTGTTTACTCTCCTTGATACATTTAATTATTCCAATTCATGAGTATTTACCATTTTGGGGTTTCTTCTTTTCTTCTTGTACATTATTATCTCTTTTTTTTGGTCAAAGACTAGCAAAAGATTACCAAGGAGCTGTTTCAATAGCAATATATTTTATTATTAATTTATTAGGGTTACTTATTTTGTCTTTTTAGATTTTTTTCTAAAATTAAATAAGTTATTTTCTTTAATTAAATTGTCGACATAATTTGGAACCATTTTCTCCCAACCAATTTTGTTATTTCTTATCATGTGTAAAACTTTGTGAGAAAATATACTTAATACATTAGTATCAAAGTTTTCAATATCTATAATTCTTTTTGTTGAAATATAATAGTCATAAATAGTTTTAACTTTTTTATGTATTTTTAAATTTTTTGAGTTGATAAAATCACTATTAATATTTTCTTTATATGGATATACGTAGACCTTTGAGTCATTATTAAACATTTTTCCAATTCCTTCTAAAATACCGCCATCAAGATGATCGTAATAATGATAATCAAAAATATCTTTTAAATTCATAACACCAAGAATAATACCCATTCTTTTATCAGTGAATCTTGAAAAGTAATCTAGTAATTTATAATATCTGCCGTAATTAGATATTAAAACTGTTTGACCAATGGAACATAGTACATCAACTCGGTCTAAAAAATCTTGATCTTTTATAGCTTTTACATTGATATTTTCAAGATTATTATTTTTATTAATGGCCTGTTTTTTTTTTGTAGCTAGATTATTTAGTGTTATTTCAAATAATACCTGCAGATCTTTTTCATTTACTTTTTTTTCTTTTTTAAATAAATTATATCCAGTTTTTATCATATCAATATTAACCTTTGTAACAGGTCTGAAACTTCCTCTTATTGCTAGAATATTTTTTTTATGAAGAATGTCTGAGGGCTGTAAACTATTTCCCTCTGGACTAAATATTACTGCTTCGGTCATTTTATTTTTTACAAGATATAAACTTAAGAGTCTGTTGTCAATATGACTAAATAATTCTCCGTTCATTTGAACCATATCTATCTCAAGTTGATCTTTGGAAATACTGTCATATAATGAATTAATTAATTTTTTTGGATCATTGTGAAAATTAAAACTAGCGTACATTAAATTAGCTCCGAGAATCCCCACACATTCTTGTTGTGTTCTAGCTTCTCTGTCATGTAATCTCAAATGTAAAATTATTTCGCTTGACTTTTCTCTGGCCTTTGTTTGAAATTTAATTCCCATCCAACCATGACCAGGTGTTTTATTATTATATTTTGTTGTAGCAATTGTATTTGCAAACGAAAAAAAAGTTTTAGTTGGATGTTTTTTTCTACTTAGTCTTTCTTCAAGTAAAAGGTATTCTCTACTTAACATCTTTTTTAATCTTGATTCACAGACATATCTTTTATCGTCTTCTTTTCCATAAATAGCATCACTTACATCCATATCATAGGCAGACATTGCTTTTGCAATGGTACCTGATGCTCCACCGCATCTAAAGAAATGTCTAACAACTTCTTGACCAGCACCAATTTCCGAAAAAGTTCCGTAAATATTTGGGTCTAAATTTAAGCTGAGTGCTTTTTGGTTAGCAGAAAGAGTAACTTTTCTCATTTACTTTTTTTTACTATTTCTTAAAGTTAAAAAACAAGTTTGTTAAAATTTAATAAAAAGTTAATTTTATTCTTATGAAAAGAAATTTAATTTTTCTTGGAACAGGAACTTCTCAAGGAGTACCAGTAATTGGGTGTTCTTGTCAAGTTTGTAAATCAAAAAATAAAAAAGATAACAGACTAAGGAGTTCTGTAATATTACAATTGAACAAAAAAAAAATTTTAATTGACTCAGGCCCAGATTTTAGAATTCAGTGTTTAAGAGCTGGGATTGATAAATTGGATGCAATTTTTTACACACATGAACACAGAGATCATGTTGCAGGAGTAGATGAATTAAGGACATTTTATTATATGAACAAGAAGTCAATTCCTATTTACTTGACGAAAAGAGTTCATAATGCTCTCAAACAAGATTACTCATATTTATTTTCTGAAGAAGATTATTTTGGAAAACCAAAATTTGACATTAATATTATAGAAAAATCAAATAATTTCTCAGTTTTTAATGTCAATATTACTCCCATTGAAGTAATGCACTATAAATTACCAGTTGTTGGATTTAGGGTTTTTAATTTAGCTTACATAACTGACGCTAATAATATTAATAAAAAGGAAATGGAAAAGCTATTGAATTTAGATGTTTTAATAATCAATTGCCTTCAAATTAAGCCCCATATTTCTCACTTTAATCTAAATCAGGCGTTAGAATTGATAGAGTTTTTAAAACCTAAATTTAGTTACTTGACTCATATAAGTCACAATTTAGGTCTTCATAATGAAGTTCAAAAAAAATTACCTAGTAATGTTTTTTTAGCGTTTGATCAATTACAAATAAATTTTTAATTAATGGCGCACCTAATTTTTTTTAGTTTTTTAATTAAACTTTCTAGTTTATTTAATGGTAGCATGGTACTTCCATCAGATAATGCTTTTTTGGGTTCAGGGTGAGTTTCTAAAAATATACCATCAACTTTTGATGCAATTCCAGCACATGCTAAGGTTTCTATGAATTCAGGTGTACCACCTGTGACACCATATACCTGATTAGGTTTTTGAAGAGAATGAGTTATATCAAGCACAACTTTTTCTCCAAATGACTTCATAATTGGTATATTTCGTATGTCTACAACTAAATCTTGATATCCAAAAGAATTCCCCCTCTCAGTTACAATCACTTTTTTGTTTCCTTGACTTTTTACTTTTTCAATCATATATTTTACAGATTGAGCTGAACAAAACTGACCTTTTTTAATATTTATATAGTTATTAATTTTTCCAGATTGAGTTAAAATTTCAGTTTGTCTACATAAAAATGCTGGAATCTGAATCATTTGAACATATTTTGAAGCTGTAAGTACTTCTTCTTTTGTATGTACATCAGTTGTAACAGGTATTTCTAAATTTCTAGAAATTTTTTGAAGAATTTCAAGTCCTTTTAAATCACCTAAACCTGTAAAGGAATCAATTTTTGTTCTATTTGCTTTTTTGTATGATGCTTTAAAAATAAACGGGACATCTAGTCTTTTTGAAATTTCTAAAATTCTCTCTGCTATTTCATATGTTTCATATTCATTTTCAATTACACAAGGGCCAGCAATTAGAAAAAACATATTTTCTTTATTATTGATTATATTTTCAATCATAACTAAAAGTTATCTTTTTTAGGTAAATTTAACTACTATTATTTTAATAAAGAGTATAATGAGATTCAAAACTTCACAAATATATCTACCATTTATATTATTTATTTTAATATTATTTTCAAACTCTTGTAATAAGGATTTAATTGAAACAAATAATTGGAGCCCTGAACTTGTAATACCATTAACAAATGTGAAATTAACTTTAGCTGATTTAATTCCTGAAAAGGGATCTGTTGTGTATGACGAAGATAATTTTATAAGATTAGCATACAGGGATGATAATGTATTCTCTTTTTCAACTGATTCTCTTATTGATTTTTCAAACCAAGAAGGAATCTCTGAACATTATGATTTTAATGAGTTAGATATTAATAATTTCAGTGAAGATATTGATTACACGTTTGAGAATGTTTTATCAAGTGATCCCACTATCCAATTCTTTGCAGAAGCTGCAGGAATTCAAATTCCTTTTCCTGATGAACAACAAGTTGGTGGTGGAGTTTTTAATATTTTAAGTAGCGAGCTTGATGGTCTAGGACAATCTGAATTTAATTTAAATCAGTTTAGTGAAATTTCATTCATCTCCGGTAATTTAAGTATAGGTATTCAAAATAATTTACCAATTAATATTGAAAATATTGAGGTTGATTTACAAACAGGTATAGATGATATTGGTTTGTTACAATTTAACAATATTGAAGTTGGTCAGACAAATTATGTATCTAAAGACCTGTCCGGGTATTCCATTGATAATAATATCATTGCAAATTTCATTCAGTTTACACTTCAAGAAGTTGACCCAATGTCTCAATTTATATTAACTCCAGATACTGGAATTAAGATATTCTTTTTGATTGATAATATAATAGTTTCTAGTGTTACTATGTCTTTTGATAATCAAAGTTTAACAAATTATGAAACAATGATAGATTTAGATCTTGAAAATGGAGAGCAAATTCATAATTTAGAACTTAAAACTGGAAAAATATTGTATGATATTTCCTCATCATTGAATTCAAATATTACCTTTAATTTAAGTTTACCATCTGCGTCATTGGGAGAAAATTCATTTCAATCACAACAAACTATCTTTGCTGGTTCAGAACCTTCATCAGGTGAGATAGATATTTCTGGTTTAGTTATTGATTTAACTACCGATTTTAATCAGCCATATAATAAAATACCTTTAATTTTTTCTGTGTTTTTAAATAGTGGAAGTGATTTAATTACTTTAACTAATGAAGATTTTGCTGACATTAATTTTTCATTTTCTGATTTAACCATTGAGTTTGCTGATGGAAACTTTGGTGATTATGAAATTGATTTAGGTGGCGATATTGTTGACATCGATTTACAAATTTTTGATGATTTTGATAGCGGTCTTATACTTGATGATCCTCAGTTTATTATCAGAGTATTTAATTCTGTTGGAGTAGGTGCTACTATTAACGCTGGTTTGAATGCATTTTCTCCAAATTTGGAAAATGCGATATTTAATTTCAATGAGGTAATTGACTCACCTAATTCTTTTGGTGATACAATTGAACAAATATGGAATTATAATAAAAATAATTCTTCAATTGATGAAATAATTGCATTACCACCTCAACAAATAGAATACTTTGGTTCAGCAAATTTAAATGGTAATAATTCACAATCAGTTAATTTTATTGGTTCAGATAGTAAAATGACTTTGGGTGTTGAGGTAGATTTTCCAATGAGCCTGAATATAGCAAATATAAGTTTAAAAGATACAATAGTAATTGATGAATTAGAAAATGTTGAAAAAATTGAAAGTTTATCTCTTATTATGAACATTGATAATGGATTTCCTCTAGACACTAAATTAGATTTATTTTTGAGAGATTCTATTTCTAATTTAAATTTAGACACTTTAGAGATTGCTAATTTTTCTTCAGGAACAATTGATCAAGATGGTTATTTAATTGATAGTTTTTTTTCTGAGAATCAATTAGATTTAAATCAAGAAGAAATTATAAATTTTTCAAAAAGTAATGAGTTAGTGTTAGATGTAACTTTAAATACTGACGAAAATCAATCAATTCGTTTGTACTCAGACTATGAGTTTTTAGTTAATATTGGAATGAGAATTAAATTAGATTTTGATGAATAATTATATACTTATTTTCGTTCTTTTTTTTAGTTTCAATTTATATTGTCAAAATAAGTCAAATTTTAATCTCAATATACCCCATGAGACAACAATATATAGCTCAGGGGATACTATAATAGGTTTGCCTTTAATAACTAATCATGATTTTAATTTTTTGATAAACAATAGTTTCTCTGAGTTTTCAGACTTTAACAATGCAGTTCTAACTTTTGATTTTACTGATTACGTAAAAAGAAATAAACCTCTGTCATTTAATTTTTATTCTGAAAATAATTTATTATACTTTGGAATCCCAAAAATAAAATCTTACAGTGCATTTGGTTTTAAATTTTCATCGTATTTTGACTTAGACTTATCAAGCCAAATTATTAATTTATTTTGGAATGGAAACAGTCAATTTGCTGACGAAATTATTCACTTTAATAATAATACCTTTTCTTTTCTTCAGTATTCCTCTTTGTTTTTTCAATATTCATCTGATCTTTCACAAAATTTAATGTACGGATTAAGAGTTAGTTTACTACATGGTGTAAATTATTTTGATTTAAATAAAGGTAATTTTTCTTTACAAAGTTATACAAATTCAACTACCCCATATTCTTCTCAAATTCAAACTGATATTTTATTTGAATCTTCAAGAGCAAATATATTTGGTATTTCAAACCCTGGATTAAGTTTCAATTTTGGATTAAATTACAGTTTTCGAAAATTTCAATTCTTATTTGATTTACATAATTTAGGTTTTATTTATTGGAATAAAAGAACTTCACAACACAGTTCAGAAAGTGATTATTTATTTAATGGTGTAAATTATACCATGGATCAAATTTTGACAGAAGAAATAAACACTACTATTGATAGTTTAGAAAGTACTTTTGCTTTAAATAATATTTCAAGTAATTCGTTTTTTTCTTATACTCCAATGAGGATAAGATTTATGTCAATTTATAATCTTAATTTATCCACTAATTTTTTTATTGACTACAAACTGGTTCAAAACTTAAGTTTTAAATTTAGACATTATGCTTTTTTTGGTTTAGATAAATATATTCAAAAGAATACTTCACTGAAATTAGCATACAACATTAATGAATATAGTTTTGATAACTTTAAATTGTCTATAACTAGAAAGTTTAAAAATTATTTGGTGAGCATTAACACAAATAATTTAATTTCAATGCTTAATATAACTAAGTCTAACTATTTTAATTTACAGTTTGGTGTTTATTATTTTTTTTAGTCATTTAAATAGTGAATCCCGTTATTAATTATCCCCAAAGTTTTACCAGTAAATTTATAATTAATAAAAGGACTATTTTTTGATTTAGATTTAATATCAGAATTTTTAAATACCCATTTTTTATCTGGGTCAAAAAGTGTCAAATTGGCTTTTTCATTTTCTTCAACTTTCGGACATTCAATATTAAGTATTTTTTTAGGATTTATGCTTATTAACTCTATTAGTTTATCTAGTTTAATTACATTTTTTAGTACTGTGTTTACAATAGAAAATGATGTCTCTAGTCCAATCATTCCAAATTCAGAATTTTTAAATGAACATTTCTTTTTTTCTAATTCCACAGGATGATGATTAGAAGATATTGCATCAATCATACCTTTTTTGATTGATTGAATTAGTTTTTTTTGATTTAGTTTATTTCTTATTGGTGGAAGTACTTTTAAATTAGGATCAAATTCAGAAATCATTTCATCATTTAAAATTAGTTGATATGCTGGAATATCACATGATACGTGTATTTTATTTTCTTTGGCTTTTTTTATTAATTGTAAAGATTTAAAAGAAGAAATTGTAGAAAAATGCAACCTTCCATCATTATATTTTGCTAACTCAATATCTCTGTTTACTCTAATTTCTTCAGAAATATTAGGTATTCCCTTGATTCCAAGTAAAGTACTTATTTTACCTTCATTTATTTGTCCGTCAACACATAATCTTTTATCAAATGGAAAGATAAAAATCGGATTATTGAACAGTTTTGAATATTCTAAAGCTATGCTCATTACCTTAGGGTTATCAATTGAATTAAGGTCGTCCGTAAAGGTAATTGCTCCAGCTTTTCTCATATCATTCATTTCAGTAATTTCAAGTCCTTTCATATCTTTCGTAATACAGCCAGTAGGAAAAACATCTAAAATCTTTTTTTCAAAAAGATTTTTTATGAAATTAATATCAGATGAGTTTTGGATTGGGGGTTTAGTGCTTGGCATATAAACAAAACCAGTGTAGCCACCATTTTTTAATGAATTAGAACCAGATTCCTTGTCTTCTTTATATTCATATCCAGGTTCACCAATTCGGGTATTTAAATCAAAAAAACCCGGACTGATATGTAAATTTTTTTTTTTGATTTCTATGAATTCTTTCTTAAAGTTTATTTTTTTTGAAATCTTAGTTATTTTACTCCCCTCAATTAAAATATCTCTGATTTTCCCATTATACTTAGATCTTGGATCTATTATTTTTACTTGTTTTAATATGTAATTTAGTTTTTCCAAAATTTTAAAATTAAAGTTTCAAATAAAAAAGAAATAATTGCAAGAATAATAAAATAAGATATTAAATTTTTTCTTTTTTCTGTAATCTTTTCAATTTTTTCAATTGTATCATTTGAGTTTTCCAATTTTGTAACATAAGGATTTGAGATTGTATTAATTATGTTACTTTCATCTCGATTGTAATTAAAGCTAATTTTTTTGATTTCTTTTTTACAAAATAAATCATATGTTCCTTCTTCTTTAACCGTATTTCCAATTTCTAAATAATTGTTTTTATTTATTAATTTGTTACTTAGTGTGAATTCGAAATCGTTATCTTTTTTTAATAATATATTTGATTGTGATGAACAATCGTTACATTTTATGTTTAAGTTTTGATTGATTGTTTCATATAAATTTGAAGAACTAGAGCTAAGTGAAGCATTGAACATAATTGGTAAAAATAGAGCGTGTTTTGTAAAATTTGAAATATCAATATCCAAAGGTGAAGTACATAAATAAAAACTGCCCTTAAAGTTTTTATATTCTAAAAAAAATGGTTCATTATTAAAAAACTTAAGAATGTTTTTTCTTTGTTTTAGTTTATTTGTTTTTAATTCATAATAACCCTTACTATACGGGAATTTTATTTTCTCATTTTTTTCTTTAAATACATCTTGAAAAATCAAATGATCGTAGTTTATATTATTAATTTCATTTTTTTTGTTTTTCCACTGTATAATCTTTTCAGCATTTATTTCATTAAAAAAATCATTATATGATTTAATGTCTATATTTTTATTTGGGAATACAATGATGTTTTTTCCAGTAATCAAATTTTTTTTTATGAACGAAGAAAGTCCTTTTTGAATTGTAGTTAAATGATCAAAAACAATTAAATCATAGTCTTGAATTTTTTCAAAATTGATTTGTTTTTTATTATACTTTTCAAGTTTGAAAATTGGGTCATTAAATACTTGTTTTATGGATTTATTTAATTTGTTTTCAGTTATAGCTAAAATATTTATCTGTTCTTTAACTTCATATGAAAAAAACAATTTATTATCATATTTAAAATCGTCATTATCAATAACTATTTTTCCATTAACATTTCCTTTTTCTAAGTTTTTAAATTTTATATTTTTTTTAATTTTTGTGTTACCTTCAATATCAATATTTAAAAATCCTCTTTTCTTTTCATTCACAAATAATTGAAGTAAGATGTTTTTTTTCTTTTCACTACCATGATTTTCAATTTCAATAATAAGCTCCTCTTCTTGGTCATATTTTCTAAAAGGGGTTTTCAAATAGCAAGAGTTTAAGCTAATATTGTTTTTGTTTGAGT
Source organism: uncultured Flavobacteriales bacterium (assembly GCA_964435285.1). GTDB lineage: Bacteria > Bacteroidota > Bacteroidia > Flavobacteriales > TMED113. Next base: position 11,704 of record CAYSYA010000004.1, on the reverse strand, counting down.
GATTTAGTTTTATCAAATTTTTATTATTGAAAAAATCATCACATTCATTGCTTTTATTTGAAATATCTTTTTGAAAGTCTGAGATTAGATAAATATTAACAAGGGAGTCGTGATTTGAGATTCTGTTTTGTCTTTTAATTATTTCGCATACATCAATTGAAAAAGGAGATAATTGAATGTCTTCAATTATTTTAAGACTTTTTTCTTTACTGAAAAATTTTTCAGTTTTAAATTCAAAGTTATTTGATAAAACATTTACTTTAATATCATCATTATAGTTATTGATAATTTGTTTAGCTATATTTTTTGCCTCTTCTAATAACGTAATTTTATTTTTGTGAGACATACTAAAAGAGTTGTCTATGTAAATACTTATTTTTTCATAAGTATTATCTGAATGATTTTTATTCTTTATAAATGGTTTTGCAAAAGCCAAAATCAATGCTGATAATAAAATTAATCTTGACAATAAAAGAATTAATTTTTTGAGATTTGATATTTGTTTTTTTTCTGTTTTTATTTTTTTGAGTAATTGTATATTAGAAAAATATACTTTTTTGTATTTACTTAAGTTAAATAAATGAATAAGAATAGGAATAATTAGGAGTAGTAAAAAAAATAATATTTCCGGTCTTTCGAAAGTCATATTATATTATTTTTCCGTCTTTTAAAACAATTTTTTTGTCTGACATTTTAGATAGTTCTTTATCATGAGTTACGATAATAAATGTTTGATCAAATTCTTTTCTTAAACTATTAAATAGATTATAAATTTCTTTAGATTGCTTTGTGTCTAAATTACCAGATGGTTCATCAGCTAATATTAAATCAGGATTATTAATTAAAGCTCTAGCGATCGCAACTCTTTGTTTTTCACCTCCAGACATAAAATCAGGGTAAGAATTTTGTTTTTTTTCTATTTTTAAAAAATTCATTAGCTCTAAGGCTTTTTTTTGAGTCTCAATTTTGTCTCTGTTGCTAAGAAGAGCTGGCATGCATATATTTTCTAATGCAGTAAATTCTGGCATCAAATGATGAAATTGAAATACAAAACCAATATTATTATTTCTAAATTTCTGTAATTTTTTGCTATCAAGTTTTGTAATATTTTTTTCTTTAAACATTATATTTCCAGCATCAGGTTTTTCAATTTTGCCAATGATTTTTAATAAAGTTGTTTTTCCAGCTCCTGAACTACCTTCAATGGCAATAATTTCATTTTTTGTTACTTTAAAATTAATATCATCAAGTACATATACTTGATTATAAGATTTATATATGTTTTGTAATTCGATCACTTCCTTCGTTTTAAGTTATTATAGTCTAAGAAATATGTAGCTTTAATTGAAAAAGAGTTTAACATGGGAGAGTTAAATGTATTCATTAAATTGTTGTAGAAACTGTCTTCTAAAGCATTCGTCTCAGCAAGAAGTTGATTTTTCCAGACAAATGATAAAAATGATCCAGGTAAAAACTCATATGAAAAAGTTAAATCAATATTCCAGGAATTAAAATTTATATCTGAATCAAAGTGTGACGAATTTTCTTTATTTAAAGTTCCGTCGGTGTTTAAAGTATAAAAATCTTTATTTTCAAATCTTGACCAGTAATGTCTAATTATAATATTTGTAAATATTTTTTTATTTATTGCCAAATCAACAAGAAGTTTATTTGTAAAGGTTATTTGATTTCTTCTAGAAAAGAAAATATTTTCCCCCTCATCACTTATATACCCATATTGATTCTTTTCATTTTCTTGAACATAAACATAAATAACGGATATGTGGTCATTTAATCTAAATCTTGGAGATAACCTTAGGTAGAGTTTATTATTTTGGTTTTCATTAGTATATTTTATTCCAATTCTTGTATCAAGAGCAAATCTTTTTCTGTAGTCACTTGAACTGTAAAAAGAGGAATTAAATTTCGGCGGTCTAATAAATACTCGGTTCACAGTTCTGGCTTCATTATAGTCATTTTCTTCAAAGTTATATCTTAAGCTTAATCCCGTTGATAGTCGATTTTTCCAAATCATATTAGCTTGACCTTTAATAGCAACTTCTTTATATGCAATTGGATTATATAGCATTTCATGATCCATCTCTAAAGTATAACTACTTTTTAGCATTAATTTTGTTGGTTGAAAAATATAATAGCCCATGGAAAAAAAATTAGAAATTTCATTATTATCATAAAGAAAACCCATGTCATTGTGATCATATTTATCACTTTCTATATTATTTCCTAAATTATATCTAAACTTACCTTGAATTTTTTTGAAAGATAAAGAAGAATTAAATCCCATTTTTTTTTCATTCTCTTCTTCAACTTGACTAACATTTATTTTTGATCCAAATTCAAATTTATTTTTTTTATCTACAGCCTTGAGTAAAAGAGAACTAACATTAGAACTTCTAAATCCTTCCTCTAATCTGTTTACGTTTGTATTGGTAAATGTAATGCTTGAGTTTTTATTGAATGACTGATCAATAACAAATAAATTATAATTAGTTAGTGGTTGTAATAACTCTTCTCTTCTATTTTCACTGTCCTCTATTGTTATGTAAGTTTTGTTGGTAATTGCATTAAATATTCCAATAGCTAAACCATTTTTATTTCTTCCAGAAATTTTAGTAGCATTTAATATTCCAATAGAACTTGGGGTGTTAAGAACTTCTTCATTTTCAGTTATTTCAATGTTTGGTACTTGACCTATTCTCCTTGAGTAAAATAAACCTGCTTTGTTAAATAATTCAACCCCTTCAGTAAAAAAGGGTCTGTTTTCATCATATCTAATTTCATAAGGAGAAGTATTTAAAACATAATCATCACTTCTTGTTTGGCCAAAATCAGGAATTAAGGTCATGTCCAAAGTAAAATTTTCACTTATTCCATATTTCAAATCTAAACCACCATTTACATATGTTTCAGATTCCTTTTCATAGTTTTCTAAATAAAAGCTTGTATAGGGGTTGAATGATAATCTTAGAGGTGGAGAAATATTTTTTATTCCAACTAAAGTGCCGTCTTGATTTGATTTAATTTCTTGTTCAATATCTACAAAGTTCCATGAGTAAAATTCCCTATATCTTCTTATTCCTCTAACCATATTTAATCCCCATTCTTGTATATCTTTACTAGGAAATCTAATAGCAGAGTAAGGAATTTTCATTTCTATAAACCAACCTTTATTATTTTTTGTTATTTCACTTTGCCAAACAGAATTCCAATTCATGTCTAAAGATTGACCGTTAAATATGCCATCAAATTGTACTCCAGCTGCAGTAACTCCAAAATTAAATTGATTTAATCCATCGTTAAATGGATTTAGCCATATTTCAAACATATCTGCGTTTTTATTTTTATCATCTCTGGCTCCAAATTCCTCTAAAATCAAATGTGCATTTTTATCAAATAATTTTACTCCAAAATATATTGCATTGTCATCATAAGCTATTAAAACTTCTGTTTTTTCGGTAATTCTTTCTAATTTTCCATTATAAGGTTCAGTCATAATAAATTCTTTAGCTGGACTTAAATTATTCCATATCTTTTCATCTAAAACACCGTCGATTTTTGGGGGAGTTTGAATTCTATATGCAGAAACTTCTTTTTTATTTTGTGAAAACAAAATAAATGACATTATAAAAAATAGTAGAATTACTTTTTTCATTTTATTGTATAAATATAATTTAAAGAGTAGATATTTTAACTAAAAAAACTATTTTTGTTCATCTTATATTTATCATTATGAATTTACATGAATATCAAGCAAAAGAAATACTTTCAAGTCACGGTGTTAGAATTCAGCGTGGACAAATAATAGAAAAAGTTGATGAAGTTTCCTCTGCCACACAAAAATTAATTAATGAAACTGGAACTTCATTTTTTGTCATTAAAGCTCAAGTACATGCGGGTGGAAGAGGAAAGGGTGGGGGCATTAAATTAGCTAAAAACATAGAGGAGGTTAAATTACATGCAAGTAATATATTAGGAATGAACCTAATCACACCTCAAACTAGCAGTGCTGGTAAAAAAGTTAATCAAGTTTTAATTGCTGAGGATGTTTATTATCCTGGTGATAGTGAAATAAAAGAAATTTATGTTTCAATTCTTTTAGACAGATCAAATAGTCAAAATATGATTGTTTATTCTAATGAGGGAGGAATGGATATTGAAGAAGTAGCTGAAAAAACACCCGAGAAAATATTTAAAGAGCAAGTTGATCCAATTTCGGGCTTAACTGAGGACCAATGTGATAAAGTTGCCAGAAACTTAGAACTTATTGGTGAAGCTTACAATGAAATGAAGTTATTCATAAAAAATTTATATAATGCATATATTGAATCTGATGCTTCATTATTTGAAATTAATCCAGTAATAAAAAGTTCAGATAATAAAATAATTGCTGTAGATGCTAAAGTAACACTTGATGACAATGCTATGTTTAGGCATGCCGATTATTTAGATTATCGTGATGAAAGAGAGGAGAATCCACTTGAAGTTGAAGCTTCAGCTCATAATTTGAATTATGTTAAATTAGATGGAAATGTTGGCTGTATCGTTAATGGTGCTGGCCTAGCAATGGCTACCATGGATATTATTAAACTTGCAGGAGGAAATCCTGCCAATTTTTTAGACGTAGGAGGAACCGCAGATGCTAAAAGAGTAGAGAATGCATTCAGAATTATTTTAAAAGATCAAAATGTTAAAGCTATTTTAGTTAATATTTTTGGAGGAATAGTTAGATGCGATAGGGTAGCTCAGGGTATTGTTGATGCATATAAAAATATTGGAGATATATCAATTCCAATCATTGTAAGATTACAAGGAACAAATTCTGTGAGAGCTAAAGAAATTATTGATGAAAGTGGTTTGAAGGTTCATTCAGTCATAATGCTTGATGAAGCAGCTCAGAAAGTAAAAGAAGTTTTAAGTTAAATTTTTTTAAGAATCTCCCATGTTTCTTTAAAATTTGAAACATTATTTATTGTGTAATTCCGTTTGTTTATTTCTGTCTCTAATCTTTTAACTATGGGGTAGTCATTACCACCTTTTTCACATCTGTCTCCAAAAAAAACAACGGGTCCATATATTTCGTCCAAAACTTGAGATTTATTTTTCCCTTTAGGATAAATATCTATAGAAATTTCACCACCAACACTTGCCTCTAATAAAGGAAACTTTTCTTCAATTTTTTCACAGATCATTTTTCTCTCATTCTTTTGTTTATCCCAATTAAAATATCTTTCCCTTGCTTCTTTTGGGCATTCTCTTCCAATAGTTGAAAAATTAATTAGTCCAATTCTTTGATCAATATGCAAGCTATATTTTTCTTTCCATTCAGATTTATTTAGTTGGTTATTTAGAAAATCTTGAAGGTTTTTTTCTAAATTAAAATCTAGCTTCCTAATTAAATTTCCTTTTTGGTAAACAGCATTTCCACAAGACTGATAACTTTTTTTTACTTTACTCCATATTTCAGTTCCAATTTGTTCAATTGTTTTTTCTTTATCTGAACCAGTAACTAGATAAACAGATTTATTTTCCATCCATTTTAAAAAGAAAGTTTTAAAATCTTTATCTATTACTGACCTACTTGGTGTTAAAGTACCATCTATGTCAAATAAAAAATTTGTATTGTTTACCACCATTTTGATTTTCGGTACCAATATAACCAACCCCCTGGTTTATTTTGTCTAATTTCAGAGAATCTATTTCGTTTCCTTACGTATTTATTCTGATTATTTCCATTAAAGTATATACCTAAACTAATTGCATGAGTTCCATTATGAAAAGATGAAAGTTCAGAGTTGGATATATCATAGCTATAACCAAGAAAAATATTTTCTGAGTTAATTCCTAGCATAGGAGCTACAACATTGTCACTAGTTCTATAAGACGTTCCTATCCAAAAATAGTCCCAGTAAATAAACTTAATATTTAAATCTAGTTGTGGTTTAGTTACCCACGTAGATTTTATTAAAAAAGATGGAACAATTGAAAGAGAGTGAGCCCAATCAAATTGAAAATCATAAGAAGAATGTAAAAATAAATGTTGTATTCTTCTGTTTACGGTATCAGTTCCATTTGAGTAGTATTGAGGGTCATTTCCTAAAATATTGTTTCCAATACTAGTATATTCTGTTTCTGCAAGATTTGCGATAGAAAATCCTAAATCAAATCTGTCATTAAAAAAGTATGCCCCAAAATTAAAATCCAGATTTGCTCCTTTTTCAATAGTTGCATCATCCCAAATAATGTCTTCTTCATAGGCCCATAATTCTCCATTATTTAAGGTAATTGAATTGAAAACTGGGCTTATAGCTAATGATAAATTTAAATTTTCACTAAACTTAAATCTATACGCATAAGTAACTTGAAAGCTTAAATTTTTTATTGCTAAAGTTTGATCTTGACCAATATAAAAACCAAAAGAGCTGTGATTACTTATTCCCTTATCAAAGGATAAAGAATATGTTTTAGGGGCAGGGTCAATACCATCTTGCATCATGTTAACAGAGCCATTACCAAAACCTGACCATTGATCTCTGTAATTTAATAATAACATAGAGTAATCATTAGTGCCACTAGTAGCTGCATTAATTAAATAAGGATTAAACATATATTGACTATATAATGGTAACTGTTGAGCAGTCAATCCATTAGGGAGTAAGTAAGCAATAAAAATAAGTATATATATTTTTTTCATTTAGTTATCTTTTAATCATTACAGCTCCATGCATTGTTTTTTTAGTTTCATCATTACAATTAATAATAAAATAATAAGCTCCCATTGGTAAATTTTTACCTTCAAATGTTCCGTTCCACATGTTTTCTAAATAATTTCCATTTTTATGCTCATATATCAGTTGTCCCCATCTATTATGAATTTTTATTTGAGCATTTGGGTAAAAGTTATCTATATTTTCAATAAACCATGTATCATTCATTTGATCACCATTAGGGGTGATTAAAGTTGGTATTTCAAGACAATTTTCATTGAATGATTCTAAAGTAACAGAACATGATTCTTCACATCCTAACAGATCTGATACAATTATTTCGTAGTTACCAATTTCAAGATTTTCAATAGTTATTTGATTTCCTTCAGTTTCAAAAGGAATTAATTCTCCTCCATCATCACAACAACTCTCTCTTATTGAATAATAGTATTCTTCTCCAACAGAATTCCCTCCTGTAACTGTCAAAACTACTGCTCCATTATTAGCATCAATACAAGAAGGATTAACAGTAGAACAATCTAATTGTAAGTCTGGAGGTGAATCAACTTCAATATATTCAGTAACAACACAATCAACATTTTGATTGCAATCATTTACATTTAAAGTGTAATTATCAGAAAATAAATTGTAGATATTTTGAGAATTACTATTAAATCCATTATTTCCAAACCACTCGAATGAATAATATGTTTCATCATCTTCTGTATTTTCAATTCCATCTGGCCCAATTGAAAAAGGTATTCCCCCATTAACACTTACAGTTATCCACCCATCTTGAATATTACCCTCATTTTCTTCATAACAACTAACGTCTCCAACCCAATATGTTATTTCCATTTCAGGAGGAGCATCAAATGTTAAATTTATTGCACCCTCTGGATTTGTACATCCATTTGAGTCATAAACACCAAATATCCAATCTCCTTCACAAATTTGATCAATAATAAATACCTCAGAGTTTGTAGTACCGCTAATTTCTAAATTGTTTTGAATCAAAACATAATTGTATGGAGGTTCTCCCCCAAGAACATTAATTTGCATCGACCCATCACAACTATTTACACAAGAAACATCCCAATCGCCACATTCTAATGGTAATAATTGATAATTTATATCAAGAGCTGATGGTTCTTCTACATACACTGATTCTTGAACAACACAGTCTAAGTTATCTATAACTGTAATAGTATACCAACCTGGGCTTAAATTTTCTATGTCTTGAGTTATTTCTCCGTTATCCCATTCATAAGTGTAAGGAGGAGTACCACCATTAATTTCAACATTTATAGAACCATTATTTTCACCAAAACATTGAACATTTTCAACATCTAGAGTTACTTCAAAATTACCCGCCTCTATACTAAAACAAATTGAATGAACTTCGTTAGTGGAACCATCAAATATTTGACATGTATATTCTCCTGGACAAAGGTTTTCAATTAAAAATGGATTATTTTCATTTACATTTTCCATTATTGATTCACCTTCACAATTAAACCAAAATGGAATATATGTGGCATCGGCAGTCAAGTCAAAATCAATCTCTAATTCCGCACTACCATCACAATTTTCAGGAACACAAGTATCAGTGTTATTAATATTGGCCCAATTTATAGGTTCAGGATTATCAAATACATTAAACTCCCAAGAGTTTTGACATCCATTGTAGTCAGTTATTTGAATTTCATAAGATCCAGGAGTTAAAACATTTATAAAGCCATTTTCTCCAATCCCAAAACCATTTAAATTATTTTCATCTAATTCATCAATTTCTTCACCAGTTGTAGTGTTTATCCAAACATCAGAATATGGAGGTGTTCCACCGGAGATACTAGCAGTAGCAATTCCAGGACAATCTGCACACGTAGAAATATCAGGAACAATAACTTCTAAAGGATCAGGTTGATTAACTGTGAACTGAATTGGCAAGCTTGTACATGGTGGTTTAATTGATGTATTTGTAACACTTATTGAATAAGTACCAGCAACCAAATTATTTGGATTAATTTCTCCCCAATTAATTATATAAATTCCATCTTCTTCATATATTGGTTGCCCGTTAGAGTATAAAATAAATTCTTCAACATAACCTGATTCTCCAAAGCAAGGAATATTATTTCCATATGAGAAATCAGAAAGAATTATATCAACATCAAGTTCGCCATTTGCTAGGTAGTCAAAACCTATCACATTTTCAATTATAAAGGAAGTTTCAGCAACACAGTCATTAAATTGAGAGTTGTCGTCAGTTACGGTCACTGTATATTCTCCAGGGGGAATATTACTAACGGATTCGGCTATACCAACAATTTGTCCTGTGTTATTATTTTCCCAACTATAAGAATAATTACCTGTCCCCCCTATAACTTCAAGTTCAGCGTTTGAAGGAATGACAGGTTCAGAATCACAATCCATATTGTATACAAATAAGTCTGATATTTCTATACATGTTGGTTCTTGTAATAAATTAAATGTTTCAACAACGGGACATTGGGTGATAGTACAGTCAGTTACTATTACAGAGTAGATACCTGGATTTAAATCTTCAATATTATATTCATAAATAGTATTGCCACCTTGATTTACAGGATTTCCTCCAGTTTGTGTTAAAATAATATTTTCATTTGAATCTAGAACACCATCACCATCAAAATCCTCAAACCACTCCACAGTATACATATTACAACCGTTTGCACTTGAAGTTTGAGATCCTCCAGTGACATCTAAATTGATAAATCCGTCAGATGCCCCACAACAACTAACAGCAAATCCATTATATGAGTCGATTGAAGTTTGTGAATTGACAACTAATGCGTCAAAGCTTTCAATTGTAAATGCTTCTTCAGTTGAACAACCACATATGTCCTGAATTACTGCAGTATAATTTCCTGCTTCCAATGTAATTGGGTTTTGATCACCGTAACCAATTGGGTTACCGTCACCAATTCCATCACCATCAAGGTCTTCATACCAAGTTAAATAGCCAAATGGAGCAGGAGGGACTTCATCAAATGAACCTTCATCACAACCTCCACCATTTAAAACAACAGAGGCTTGTCCCGAACAACTTGGCCCTTCAAGATCATTAAATGAAGTAACAGTTACAATAGGATCGTCACTTTGGCCAACAGAACAACTAAAGTTAACAACACAATTATTAGAATCAGTTAATTCAACAAAATATATTCCTGACGGCACGTTGGTATTGTCAATTTGTTCATCAATATCTGAATTGTATATACCATCCCCGTCAACATCAATATACCATAAAGAATTAAATGGTGGTGCTCCTCCAAAAATATTTACTGAAACTGTTCCATTAGAGAGGCATGATGTCGCATCAGTACTGTTACAAGTAACACTAATTGGCTCAGGTTCAATTAATTCGAATTCAAAAGTCTGAGGACATTCAGATGAGTCGATAACAGTAAGAGTATAAATTCCAGCAGATAAATTAGAAACGTCTTCACTTATTTCACCATTAGACCAACTATACTCATAAAAATTATTTCCATTTTCATCAGTAAATGGTTCACCCCCCTCAATAGTTACATTTATGAATCCATCAGACTCTTCACTACATGAGATGTTAAATTCATTATAATTAGATAATTCTAAGTTTGTAAGTGAAATTCCTGAGGGTTGAGTTATATATATGGTAGTATCAATTTGACATTGATTCTCATCTGTTACTAACAAAGAGTATATACCAGCTTCTAAATTTGAAATATCAGGCGAGTTGCTTGTAAAGCCATTATTTCCTGACCATTCGTAAATATAGTTACCACATCCTCCAGAAACATCAACATCAACAGATCCATTCGAGTTACCAAAACAATCTACATCAATTTGATTTATATTTGAAAAAGCGAGAGGTTCCGGTTCATCTATAATTATTGTATCCTCGGCATACTGACCATTTGAACTTGAGTTGGTATCTTCGATTGTTATAGTATAAGATCCTGAAGGTAAATTATTTAAGAAATCTTCAATATTTCCAGCAAATATAATTCCACTTTGTGATTCTCCATTCGGTAATTCTTCGCTCCATTCATATTGGTAATATGCGTTTCCTTCAGAGTCAAAAAATGGTGTTCCTCCTCCTGAGCTTACATTTATATTTGCTGTTTCGTCTCCATTACATGATATTTGATAATTACCACAATTAGTTGAGTTAGAAGACAGATTAACAAATAAAAATTCCGGTTCAGTAACTTCAAAATCAAAATTAACTACGCAATCATTTTGGTCCACTATTGTAACAGAGTAAAAACCAGCAGTAAGATTACTAATATCTTCTGTAATATCTCCATTTGACCATGTAAATTCGTACGGAGATGTTCCTCCACTAACTTGAATATCAATAGAACCATCATTACCTTCATACCAAGAAACATTTGAAATTGTTTCTACGGCAGTCAAAGGGTCATCTGCAATTAGTTCTTGTGAAATTTCTACTGGCTCACAGTTGTAAAAGTCTGTGACAATAATACTGTAATTTCCTTCCTCAAGATTAGATATGTTAAATAAGCCATTTTCACTTATAATAGGTGATGAATTGTTATAAATCATTGAGTATGGAGCAGTTCCACCATTAACAATTAAATTTATAAAACCATCATTTCCATTACAGCCTGATGGATTGAAGAAGTCTTCAACGCTAATTGTTATATCTTCATTCTCAATAATTTCGAAGGATTGTTCAATGGGTGAACAATATTCATCACTAATAATAACTGAGTATGTTCCCACAGTTAGGTTGGAAAGATCTTCGGTAGTTTCTCCATTAGACCAAGAATAAGAATAATTTCCATTTCCACCGTTAACTGTTATGTTTATTTCACCTGTCGGTTCTCCTGAACAATTAACATTAATAATATTATAAGAGTTTATTTCAAGAATTTCTGATTCAGTAATTTCAACTGTGATATCTTGTTGACAACCGTTATCGTCAGTTA
>CAYSYA010000003.1:148286-150058 GCA_964435285.1 uncultured Flavobacteriales bacterium | reverse complement strand
ACCATGCGTAAGTATAGTTTCCTGTACCTCCTGTTACTGTTACGTCAATAGAACCGTCTGTTGCTCCATTACATGAAACTCCAAAGCCAGTGTAGTCAGAGTGAGTCTCTGAAATTTCCATTCCAATTGGTTCAGTAATTTCAACTTCAATTGAAACTGAACAACCATTTTCATCAGTAACAACAACTGAATAAGTACCTGCTCCAAGCTCAGAAACATCTTCTGTAGATGCACCATTTGACCATTCATAAGTATAGTTTCCTGTACCGCCTGTTACTGTTACATCAATAGAGCCGTCTGTTGCTCCTGCTCCTGAAACACCAAAGCCAGTGTAATCTGAATGAGTTTCTGAAATAACCATTTCATCTGATTCAATAATATCAACTTCAATTGAAACTGAACAACCATTCTCATCAGTAGCAACCACTGAATAAGTACCAGCTCCAATTTCAGAAAGATCTTCACTTGTTGCTCCGTTTGACCAAGCGTAAGTATAATTTCCTGTACCCCCTGTTACTGTTACATCAATAGAACCGTCTGTTGCCCCATTACATGAAACTCCAAAGCCAGTGTAGTCAGAGTGGACTTCTGAAATAGCCATCGATTCTGACTCAGTAATAACAACTTCTATAGTAACCGAACAATCATTAACGTCTGTTACAACTACTGAATAAGTGCCTGCCCCAAGATCAGAAATGTCTTCTGAAGTGGCCCCATTAGACCAAATATATGAATATGGTGCTGTTCCACCAGATACTGTAACATCAATAGATCCATCTGTGGCTCCATTACATGAAACTCCAAAGCCGGTATAATCTGAATGTGTCTCTGAAATTGTAAGATTTGCAACATCAAATCCCATTAAACCAGAAATTCCATTAGTTGTAAATAAACCGTCATCAGAAGTAAAGAAGAAATCTTGCTCAGAATAAACTGAATTTGTTGCATCACTATATTCACAAACAAAATCTTGTGACCAAACTCTAAAGTGTAGAGGTTCTCCCTCTGAAAAACCATCTTTTTCGTCAGTAGTAGAATCATCCATTTGAGCTGAAATTACACCAACCGAACCTGGGCCGCCCCACTCAGTAAATCCACCACAAGCCCAATCTCCATTGTCATCAGTGTAAAATACACCAATATAGGAACCTGCTGTTAATTCTACACCATCTATAGAAAAGTTTGAGCCAGGCATAAGACCAATAATATGAGAACTAGAAGGGTCAGTTGAAACCACAACCCAATCAGGTCCCGCCTCCAAAGGATATTCACACTCTTGTAAATAATCAATATTTGCATCAGCATTATAATTTTCTGCGTCCTGGTTCATGCAGCCGGGAACTATTTCAGCACCACCTATTGCAAAGTATATTGAAGTTTCAGACCAAGTCCCATCAAATGAGGACGATGGATAAAGTTCAACTTCTTCACCGTTATCAGTAACTAAAACATTTCCATTTATTACACCATCTCCAAATGAGTCTGTAATATTAATTACATAAACTCCAGGGTTCAAACAATCTGAAAAAATTGTTTCTGTTGCATTACCAGATAGAATAAGTGAGCCCGATAAATCATTAACAGTAAATTGATTTTCGTTTACATAAGCATCCCATGTAAAGAATAAATCAACTAAATTACAATCATAAGTACATGTGCCGTCTTCATCAGTAGCTAATGGATTATAATTAATTGCTAATTCATTAGTACAACCACTAACTTCAAATTCATCACAAACTCCATCTCCATCAACATCATTTAAACAAATACCA
>CAYSYA010000003.1:0-148186 GCA_964435285.1 uncultured Flavobacteriales bacterium | reverse complement strand
CCACCAACTTCAAATTCATCACAAACTCCATCTCCATCAACATCATTTAAACAAATACCATTACAGTCATAGCCTGAATCAGCGTAAGTACAAGAACCATTGTCGTCTGTTGCAGATGAGTCATAGTTACATGCTGTAGCATCTGTACAACCACCAACTTCAAATTCATCACAAACTCCATCTCCATCAACATCATTTAAACAAACACCATTACAGTCATAGCCTGAGTCTGCATAAGTACAAGTACCATTATCTTCCGTTGCAGATGAGTCATAGTTACATGCTGTAGCATCTGTGCAGCCTAAGCAAGACAAATCACCATCACATGAGCCACACTCGTTTGGCATAGTACATGAACCATCGTCTACGGTTGCATCAGCATTATAATTACATGCTGAATTATCTGTACAACCGGAAATTTCAGAAATTTCACCAGAAAAGTTAACAGATAATATTTGTCCAAAACCATTGGCAACAAATGTCGTTGAAAAAGGTGGGTTAGAATTCATTACGAAAGAATCTGCTATGAAAGATTCTCCACCGTATGATAATATCCATGTAAACTCTTCACCTGCGGCAAAACCATTATCTAATCCAGATTCGGAAGCCCAAACCGCAATTGCATATTGATCCTCACCCGTCATCTCTGCATAACCAGCACATTGTAATTCTCCATCGTTATTAGTAAAAAAAGCTCCAATTAAAGACCCGTTTGGTGGCGGGGATCCACCATTCCATGTAGCTGCAGAACCTGAAAGCTGCACAGTCATGTTTGCGTCAGTAATTTCATATTCAAATGGACCTATAGACACATCCACAGGGGCATATTCACAAATATTATTTATTGGGTCATTGGAAGAACAATTGTCACCAGAATAGTTTTCTGCAGTTGGATCAGCACATCCTGAAAGAACTACACAAGATGAATCATCAAGAGTTGCATCTGCATTGTAGTTAATCGCAATTTCACAAGTACAACCAATCACTATACATGAACCATCATCCTCAGTAGCGGAAGAATCATAATTAATTGCAGAAGAGTTAGTACAACCTGGCACAGGGGCAGATCCCCCATCGCAAGTATCACATGTCACTGGACAAAAGTCAGAAATTGGTCCTGCTCCACCATCAAAACTACAGCCTAGGGCACCCACAGCAACTGAACACGACATTCCGTAAACTGAATCAGAATCTTCACAATCAACACCTGTAGAAACAGAGAGTGATAATATTTGACCAAATCCGTTTGCAATATAAGTTGTCGAGAAAGGAGGGCTCGAGTTCATTTCTGAATCTAAAAGCACTGTAGTTCCTTCAGATTGATCAAATATGGCCCACTGAAACTCATCACCTGGGGCATAACCATTGAACAAACCTGATTCCGAAGCCATAACAGCAATTGCTAATTGATCTCCTAAGAAAGTTTGATAACCTGCGCATTGTAAATATCCATCGGGATGTGTAAAAAAGGCACCTAACAAATCTCCCTCATCCATAACTGAACTACAAATTTCAGCACTTACTTGTACTGTCATATTTGCGTCAGTAACTGTAAAGTCAAAATCTTGTGCATTAATAATTGATAAAGAAAATATTGAAAATAATGCCACAAACATTATTTTAAGGATTGATAATTGTTTTTTCATAGCTACTAATTATTAAATTTTAATAAAAAAAAATAACCAAAGCCCAAGGCTACTCTAGGAGTATCACCCTAAAAAGGGGGGTTGGTTTATTTATTTTAAATCTGTTATTATTGTGGAAATGCAAAAAAATTGTACAAAATGGGGCATTCCACAGTTTTATTAAATTTCTAAAAAATATATGGTAAATACAAAAAAAATGTTGAAAACTTGTTGATAAAGTTTTTCGAATTAGAAAAAAAAGAGGTCGGAACCGGATTCGAACCGGTGTAGATGGTTTTGCAGACCACTGCCTAGCCACTCGGCCATCCGACCTTAGGCTGCAAACATAATAAAATATTATAATAGTCCACTTAAATGTTAATTATCTTTTTTTCTTTAAAATATATTCTACTTGAGGAATATCTGCGCTCACAGGTGGTTTTATTTTAACTATCTTAACTTTTAATTTTTTAATATTTGAAAATGTTGAAAATGTTTTATTTAAAATTCTTCGAGCAACATGCTCAATAAGGTCAGATGACTGTTTCATTTCATCCAGAATTAACGAAGTTACCTTTTCATAATCTACAGTTTTGGTCAGATCATCTTCCTTTTCTGATTCAGTAAAGTCTCCATCAATCCAAATCGTTGTTTTATAAACTCCACCTATTTTCTTTTCAGCAGGTAAGCACCCGTGAAAAGCATACGTTTTAACGTCTCTTATTATTATTCTACCCATCTCCTAAAGTTGAAATTGATTTATCTATTCTATTTAAAACATCTTTGTGACCTAATAATGCCATTACTGAAAACATCGATGGGCCTTGCATTTTTCCTGTTATAGAAATTCTTAAAGCAGGCATAACTTTACCAAAGCCTACATTTTCTGAAGCTAAATATTCTTTGAAAATTTGTTCTAAATTTTCTTTTGAAAAATCTTCACAAGACTTGAATTTAGCTTTTAGTTTCTTTAAATGAGCAACAGATTCTTTGTTCCATTTTTTCTGAACAGAAATTTCATCATATTTTTCTGGGACATTAAATAAATAGTCAGATTCTTTTATTATATCCTCATAAAAAATGCATCTTTCTTTAACAAGATCAATCACATTAAGTAAATATTCATCGCTTTTTTGAATTTTTTTTGAGAAATCAATGTTTTCATAAATTTCTTTATTTGACATTAATCTCAAATGTTGTTGATTAAACCATTTTGTTTTTTGATAGTCATACCGTGACCCTGATTTTCCCACTCTTTCTAAACTAAATTCTTCAACTAATTCTTCTAAAGAAAATATTTCTTTATTATTTCCTGGATTCCATCCTAAAAAAGCTAACATATTAATAAATGCAGATGAAAAAAAACCTTTTTCTTGGTAACCAAGAATAAATTTTTTAGTCTGACTGTTTTTCCATTTTATAGGAAAAATTGGAAAGCCCAGTCGATCACCATCTCTTTTACTTAACTTACCGTCTCCCTCTGGGTTCAAAATTAAAGGCAAGTGGGCAAATTCCGGCATATCCTTGTCCCAACCAAAAGCTTGATATAAATATACATGAAGCGGTGCTGAAGGTAACCACTCCTCCCCTCTAATTACATTAGTTATTTTCATTAAATAATCATCTACTACGTTAGCCAAATGGTATGTCGGCATACCATCAGACTTAAACAACACTTTGTCATCTAAATGATTCGTATTAAAAGATACCCAGCCACGAATACTGTCCTTAAATTTTATGACTTTATTTCTAGGCATTTTGATTCTTATAACATAAGGGTCTTTTTTTTCTAATCTTCTATTAACTTCATCATGAGAAAGTGTAAGTGAATTTTTCATGTTTTGTCTAGAAACATGATTGTATTGTGGAGACTGGGAACCGGCTTTTTTTAAATTTAAACGCATCTCTTCTAACTCTTCCTCTGAGTCAAAGGCATAATATGCGTTCCCTGAATCAATGAGTTTATTTACATGAAGATTATAAAGTTCTTTTCTTTCTGACTGTCTGTATGGGCCAAAATTACCTTTTAAATGAGGACCCTCATCGAATTTTAATCCGCACCATTCAAGGCTTTCTAAAATATATTTTTCAGCACCATCAACATAACGAGACTGATCAGTGTCTTCAATCCGTAGAATAAACTGACCTTTCATTTTTTTTGCATATAAATAATTGTAAAGCGCTGTTCTTACGCCCCCCATATGTAAGGGGCCTGTTGGGCTTGGCGCAAATCGAACTCTAGTTTTTTTTTTCATAAATATTAAATAGAATGAACAAATATAAGTCTTAATTATATTTGGTGTAACATATAATAAATAAAATAAAACTTAAATATTTAAAATATAAATTAGTTATAAAATTATAATGTTAATATTAGTAATTTTACATAATGAACAAATCGATTGACAGAGTAATTAATAGATTAGAAGGGTTTTCTCGATCATATCACAGAAATTTGATATTTAGAGGGTTAGTATCCTGTCTTTCCGTTCTTTTAGTGTTTTTTATTATTATTTGCATAATAGAATATTTTTCTTTTTTAAACTCAACTTTTAGGAAAATTATTTTTTGGACATATCTGTCAATTTCTACAATTTTAATTTTCAAACTTATCATTATTCCAATTTTTAAATTATTTCTCTCAAAAAATTCATCTGATGAAAATAAAAGAGTAGCTAAATTAATTGGCCTACACTTCCCTGAAATAGAAGATAAGCTAATAAATATACTTGAACTAAACGAACTTGATTATAACTCAAGAGAACTTATTAACGCTAGTATTGATAAAAAATATTTAGAAATAAAATCTTATTCATTTAAAGGCGCAATCGACTGGAGAAAAACAATAAATTATCTAAAAATATCCAGCTTTCCCATAATTTTTATTTTAATTATTTTTTTTTCAGGAAATACCGGATTTATTTCTCAAGCGTCTAATAGAATAATAAACTATAACTCAGAATTTTCACCACCACCACCTTTTAAATTTATTATACAAAACAATAAACTTGAAGTTCTTGAAAAAAATAATTTTAAAATTGAAGTTAATGCAGTTGGAAAAAAATTACCTGAAAAAGTGTTTGTTAATTATAACGACAATAATTATAAAATGTATTCATCCGGAAATGGAGATTTTCATTATGAGTTTAAAGATGTAGAAGATGATATTTCATTTTATTTACACTCTGAAGAAGTAAGATCAAGCATTTATAATTTAACCACCCTGCCTATTCCAGTTTTAAATATAATGGAGGTTACTGTTTCTCCTCCCAAACACACAAAACAAAATGTGAAAAAATACAAAAACACAGGGTCTCTTTCTGTTCCAGAGGGTAGTGTGGTAACTTGGGATTTTCAAACAATTAATACCAATATGTTAAACCTCAGTATAAGAGATTCAATAATAAATTTAATACCCGATTCAACAGGATTAACTCAATATAAAATGCAAGTTGTTGAACCTTTTAAATACGTTGTCAGCACATCAAACTCTCATACATCGTTTAAAGACTCTCTTTATTATAATGTAGATGTAATTAAAGATAGCTACCCTGCAATTTCTATTGATGAATTAATGGATACAATCGAGCCATTAAAAAGACTAGTGTCAGGTACTATACAAGATGATTACGGTTTTTTAAAGTTAATTTTTACAGCACAAATTAAAAATCTAGATGAAGACACAATTATTAATGAAAAAATTAAAATAAAGTATAATTCCAATAACCAAACATTTCTTCAGGCATTTGATATTAATAAATTTCCCTTAAAGCCAGGGGGAGAATTAGAATACTACTTCACCGTTTATGATAACGATAAAATAAATAATTATAAAAAAACTCGTTCTAAAAAATTAATTTATAAAAAGCCCTCCAAAAACGAAGTGTTAGAAAAACTGGACCAGGAAAATGAAAAAATAGAAGAAGAGCTTGAAGATCAATTAACCGCTCTTGAAAATTTATCTAAAGAAATAGAAAATATAGAAAAAGCACTCATTGATGAAAAAATGGACTGGAAAACAAAAGCAAAAATTGAAAATCTATTAAAAAATTACCAATCATTAGAACAGCAACTGAAAGAAATTGATAAAAAAATAGACTCCAGCAATAAAAAAAGAAACGAAATTCAAAGCATAAGCGAAAAATTACTTGAGAAACAAAAGCTTATAGAAGAACTTTTTCAAAAACTAATGCCTGAAGAAATGAAAGAGTTATTTGAAGAGTTAGAAAATTCAATTGAAAATATTAATAAAAAAGAACTTCAAGAGAAAATTGAACAATTAAAATTATCAAATTTAGATATTGAGAAAGAAATTGATAGAAATTTAGAATTATTAAAACAATTTGAGTTTGAAAAAAAACTTGAAGAAGTAATAGATGAATTAAATAATTTATCAAATATGGAAGAAAAATTGTCAAATAAAACTATTGAAAAGAATTCTGATCTCAGTAAAATAAAAATGAAGCAAGAGGCTAATGTTGAAAAGTTTAAAAATATTAAAGAAAAGCTTGAAAAACTTAAAGAGCTTAGAAAAGAATTGAACAAAACAGCACCACTAGACACTGAAGATCTTGAAAAAAATATTCAAGAAGCAATGGAAAATAGCCTTGATCAAATAAATAAAAAAAGAAAAAAACAGGCATCTAAGTCTCAAAAATCATCTGCTGACCAACTATCTACACTTAAAAATAAACTTAAAGAACAACAAAAAGAAGAGTCGATTGAACAACAAATGGAAAATATCGAAACCTTAAGACAGATTTTAGAAAACTTAATTTTCTTTTCAAAATCTGAAGAAGAATTAATGGTACAAATGAATGATATGGACTCTAATGACCCTCAATACATACAGCTTATGTACAAACAAGGTGATTTAAGAAATGATGCAAAAGTTATAGAAGACTCTTTGTTTGCTTTAAGCAAAAGAATACCTCAAATTTCAGCAACTGTAAACAGAGAAATAGGAATTATTCAAGAAAAAACAAATGAAGCTATTGATTATTTTAGAGAAAGGGAAACTTTTAAAGGAACAGCTAAACAACAATATGTAATGACATCAGCTAACAATTTAGCTGTGTTACTAGGACAAATACTAGAACAAATACAAAAAGAACTATCCTCCGATCTACCAAGCTCTCAAGAATGTCAAAAACCAGGTAACGGTAAGCCCAAACCAGGTGATTTAAAAAAAATGCAGAAAGAACTTCAGGAACATATGGAAAAAATGCAAAGGGGGGAGTGCCCAGGTCCTTCAGAACAAGGTTTTTCAAAAGAACTTGTAGAAATGCTTGCCAAACAAGAAAGGATTCGGTTAGCCCTGAAAGAGTTTGAAAATAGTTTAGATAAAAAAGAAGATATTAATAACTTAAAAAATGCTATTGAAAATATGGAAAAAACTGAACAAGACATAGTAAATAAAAATATTACAATTGAAACTTTACTACGACAGAAACAAATTATGAATAAATTACTTGAATTGGATAGCGCATTAAGAGAAGACGGGGAGTCTAAAGAAAGGGAATCAAGTGAGGGAGTTAGTTCAAATTCAGAAAAAAATTTAACTCTAAAGTATGAACTACTAAAAAAATACCAAAAAGAGTTACTAAATACATACCCGCCGTCACTTACAAATTATTACAAAGAAAAAGTGGATAATTACTTCAATTCATTAATTAAAGAAGATCTATAATGAATACTATTAAATACTTTTTTGAAGATGTTACCTTTTCTAAAAACAGAATTTTACCTAAGTATAAATTTGTTAACTTTTCAAAGAAGATGAAAAAAAAAATAGAATCAATTTCATTTATCTTCTGTTCTGATGAATATTTGCAAAAATTAAATATAAAATACTTAAAACATGAAGACCTTACAGATGTAATAACATTTGAATATAATGAACGTGGTCTAATTTTAGGTGATATATTTATTAGTAGCGAACGAGTGAAGGAAAACTCTAAGAAATACAAAGTTTCATTTAAAGAAGAGTTAGCTAGGGTCATGATTCATGGACTTCTTCACCTTATGGGTTACAAAGACAAAAAAAAAAATGAGACCTTAATCATGAGAAGATTAGAAAATAAATTTATAAAAGAAAACATATGAGTATTTTTAAAACAAAATATGATTTAATTGTTGTAGGAGGGGGGCATGCAGGGTGTGAGGCGGCGCTAGCTGGATCTAAATTGGGAAAAAAAACACTTTTAGTTACAATGAACATGCAAACAATTGCGCAAATGTCATGTAACCCCGCAATGGGAGGAATAGCTAAAGGTCAGATAATCAGAGAGATAGATGCCATGGGAGGGGGGTCAGGTATTATTACTGACAAAACCATGATACAATTTAAAATGCTAAATAAATCTAAAGGGCCGGCAATGTGGAGCCCTAGATCTCAAAATGACAGAATGCGATTTGCTGAAGAATGGAGACTACTTTTGGAAAGTCAAGAAAACATAGATTTTTGGCAGGACATGGTAACTGAACTGATAGTTGAAAATAAAAAGGCTGTAGGTGTAAAAACAATGCTTGGCATTAGTATAAATGCAAAGACCATAATACTTACAAATGGAACATTTTTAAATGGAAAGATTCACATTGGAGAAAAAAACTTCGGGGGCGGTAGAACTGGGGAAAGGGCTTCACTGGGCCTTAGTGGTTTTCTACAAACTCATGGCTTTGAACTAGGTAGAATGAAAACAGGAACCCCTCCAAGAATCGATGGGAGGTCAATTAATTACAAACTATTAGAAGAAGACAATGGAGACAAAAAAGTGGGCAATTTCAGCTTTCTGAACGAATATAGGATAAAGAAACAAAAACCATGTTATATGTGCTATACAAATGAGAAAGTACATCAAATTCTTGGTAAGGGTTTTGAAAGATCACCCATGTTTCAAGGTAGAATTGAAGGAAAGGGACCAAGATATTGCCCGTCGATAGAAGATAAAATAACAAGATTTAAAGAAAAAAAAAGGCACCAAATTTTTATAGAACCTGAGGGATGGAAAACCTGTGAAATTTATGTTAATGGCTTTTCAACATCACTGCCTGAAGAAATTCAATACAAAGCACTTAAGGAAATACCTGGATTAGAAAACGTTAAAATGTTTAGACCTGGTTATGCAATTGAATATGATTATTTCCCACCAACACAACTAAAACATAGTCTAGAAACAAAATTAATCAAAAATTTATTTTTTGCGGGACAAATAAATGGAACCACCGGATACGAAGAAGCGGCGTGCCAGGGTATGATGGCAGGAATTAATGCATCACAGATAATTGATAAAAAGGATCCAATTGTGTTCAAAAGAAACGAATCATATATTGGCGTATTAATTGATGACCTTATAACTAAGGGTACAGAAGAGCCATATAGAATGTTTACATCTAGAGCCGAATTTAGGATTATTTTAAGGCAAGATAATGCTGACATAAGACTTACACCAATCGCTCAAAAGCTTGGGCTAGCCTCCAAAGAAAGAGTTAACAAACTTCAAAACAAATTAAGTTACATAAACAATCTAGAAGAAAAAGTAAAATCAAATTCATTTAAGCCGGAGGAAATAAACAACATTCTCAATAAAAACAAGGAGTCAGAAATTTCTCAAAAAACAAAAATTGAGAAAATAATTTCAAGGCCACAAATAGGAATTTCTGATTTGAAACAAACTGAATTCTTTAAAAACTTTTTTAAGACATTTGGCGAAAACTCCGAAGCCCTAGAGCAGTTTGAAATCAACACTAAATACAAAGGATATATAGAGAAAGAAAAAATTAATGCTGAGAAATTAACCAGACTTGAAAACATTATCCTTCCAAAGAATTTTAACTACACCAAACTTAAATCAATTTCTTCAGAAGGCAGGCAAAAATTAAACGAAAGAAAGCCTGAAACAATTGGTCAGGCCTCTAGAATCTCAGGGGTCTCACCCTCAGACATAAGCGTTCTTTTAGTTCATTTAGGAAGATAATGTTCCACGTGGAACTATATATAAGTTGTTGTAAATCAGTGAATTATAGTTTTTTTATAGTTTTGGTCATGGTCCCAATATCCGAGGACAGCACCATTAAATAAACACCTGGAGACAAACCCTCTAGATTAATTGTTTGGTAACCCTCAACAATTTTAAAATTAAAATCTTTGACCACCCTACCTAACTGATCAATAATTCTACAATTATCTAAATGAACACTTGAGTGTATTTTTAGATTATTACCATGTATCGGGTTTGGAAAAACAAAAAATGAAACCTCTTCCACTGAATCCAAGCCAGTGTTAGTTGAGGTTGACTCATTAATTGTAATTGTAGTAGTAAAGCAAGTAATCTCACCAAGTTCATTAGCGGCACCAACTATAATTTCTCCCTCAGTAGCTCCCATATCCCATATAATAGCCACCGTATTATCAAATCCAGATGTCCATAAAATTTCACCTCCCGTGACCTCCCATTCTAATTCATTTTGCTGCCCTGAGAAAAAGCTATACTGAGATATTTGACCCTCCTCTACTTCAGTGGGACCAATAATTAAATCAGATTCAATTAACTGACACGCATCAAAATTTGCAATTAAAGTAACGGGACCCGAAACCATAGAGAGCGTGGTCTCTAGATCTGTAGTATTGGCAACAAAAGCATCTCCATCTATAACTTCCCAATAGAAATTAACAAGCTCATATGGCACTGCTTGTAACTCAAGAGGAACACCTGAATAGTATGTTCCCTCCCAAGGTGTATTTTCTGGAGTCAACTCTATACTATTTAATTGAACATCTCCCTGTCCCTCAATTATAACATTTAATGTAATTGCTTCTACATCATAACACTCCTCCATTCCTGAAACAATTTCATCAGAGCACCTTTCCAGTATGAAGTCTTTTAATTCTTGTACATTATCTTGCCACTGTTGTATATTACCACCCCATCTTTCTATTTGCTGTGGCATTTCTGGTTCTATTATTGCAATTAAACTATCTAAGTGATAAATCATAAAATCACATGAGAATGTACTATTAGATAAATCTGCGTACCTATTAATATAGTCCGCTGTAAACTCTTCATTTTCAAATAAAGAATTTAAAATAGGAACATGACCCTGGCCACCAGGATCTCCTAGTTGTTCTGGATCACATGGATCAGCGCCAGAACCAGTATCTGGTATTCCTGTATAATTAACATAATGACCAAAAGTTGCATCCATGTCCCACAGTGCATAACGCCACTTTTTTTTATCACCATCAGGATTCTTTCCTCTCCACCATGCAGTATTCCAATTAAGCCAATCCATACATACAACATATGAGTTCAAAATAAAATAGTCAATTAAGCTTCCCGTGTTATATACGCTTTTAACATATTGATAATTATCAGCATCGGTCATGTCGTTATCTACTATAAAATCTCTTAAATTATTCCATTCTTGCTGAGTTGTATTGTCTCCAATGTCAGTCCAAGTCCCACCCCATGTTTTTAAAAAATCAACATTACCATATCCTTGATCATAATAATGTTCTGTAAAATCCAAATCATCAACTTTTTCTCGGTAGTCATAAACACCCCAATACTCACCGTTAACATATAAAACACATGATTCATGAGTACGCTCATCTAACCTTAAATCTCCAACCTGGGATAATGATTGAATATACGAATCTCTTATGTGAGCAGGGGCTCCTCCAGTAAATGGGTAATTATCATTTGCCGCAGCCTTAACAATTAATCTTTGAAATTCATCTCTATTTTTTTCCCGGAAGATTTCATTTCTTATTGCGTAATTATATCCATGCTGATCTCTGGTAATATAATCAAAACCTCTTTGTGCATAGGCCCATGAATCGTTGCCGTGCTCATTAAACTCGCCAGTGGCCTCATCAATTAAATCTCCGTTTTCATCAAACATTTCAAAAGAACCTATTGGCTTGATTTGATTTCCGTTTAATAAATTATCGACTTGATCTCCAGCAATTGAAATAACATTAACAGTGTGACTTGAGTTTATGAAATAAGTATTTGTTTCTACAAAACTAGGTAAGTTATTATTTAATTTATCATATACTATAGCCCTGATAACAGAGGTCTCGTTAATAATTATTGGGTCACCACCCTGCAATATTGAACCGTCAGTATCTATTTCAATATATAAAGCATCATCATCAGTCGGCCAATCCCCATTAGTTGAATAATAAATAAAAACACCTGTGTCTTCAGTAGAGATACTAAGCTCAATTTGACCCTCATAAAAACCCGGACTGAAATCAAATATCGGAGCGGAAGTATACGCCGGCTTACTATTTTGATTAGATGAGCCAGGAGATGGAGAAGTAAATATCCCCCAGTCTACAGCCGCATCTGTAACCCTTCCTCTAGAGTGGTTGAGTTGATTAGGGGTTGTGTTAGAATAAAAAATAATTTGTGATTCAATATTAGTTAAAACAAGGTACTCATCGCTTCGTGTTTGCGATAATTTAAAATTTGTGTGTGGAGCATTTCCATATTGCCCGTTAGCATTCATTTGATTTATGCCAGATAAGTAAATGAGCTGATAACTGTAGGGCTCTATAACAAGAGACTCTGTAATTTGCCACTTTGTTGGGCTTGATATTTTATCACTGAGATAAAAACCATTTAAATCAATTGAACTAGCTGAATTATTATATAACTCTATCCAATCTTCGTAATCTCCACATTCACTTCCTTGATTATTACAATTAGAAGCTCCATATTCATTGATTATTAAACCTTCAGTATTACTAAAAATACATGTCCCATTTTCAATACTTGCTTCGGGATTATAATTATCAGCATTAGGGCTTGTACAGCCCTCAATCATTGGACAAAAATTATTACTTTCACCTGGGGATGGGCACATCGTCAGATCCCATCCGATATCATATACTTGACCATCTGGAAATGATGCAAAAGAAATATCTTCGTATTGTTCTGAATAAGAAATGTTTATAATTGTGTCTCCAGTTGGATTAATACAGATGATACTTTCTCCAGAATTATTTAGTTTTGCATCTATGTGTAATAAGCCTTGGTCTAAATCCTCATCAAACCACAAAACCTTTAGGCCTCCACTAGGTATAGTTGTTAAACCTGGATCAGTATCAGCAATTACAGTTCCCCCATTTAAATCACCAAAATAATAACCAGCTAAATCTAAATCCTCGGCAGATAAATTTATTATTTCAATAAAGTCCTCTGGCTCGTCAAAATCATCAAGACAACATTCTCCATTATCAGCAAAAAATTCATTGATCTGTATTTGTGAAAAAGTAAAGAAAGGAATCAATAATAAAATGTATGTATATAATCTCATATTACAAATATAATCTATATTTACCAATAATAACTTAATAACTAATATTCTATGATTGTAACTACAACTGAAAATATCCCTAATAAAGAAGTATCGGAAATTTTGGGAATAGCAAGAGGGAGTACGGTAAGGGCAAGAAATATCGGTAGAGATATTTTTGCAGGACTTAAAAATATAATTGGCGGCGAATTAAGTGAATACACAAAATTACAGGCAGAATCAAGGGAACAGGCCTTACAAAGAATGATTGAAGATGGAGAAAGATTAGGCGCTGATGCAATCATAAATATTAGAATTTCAACGTCAGTAATAACGCAAGGTGCTGCAGAAATACTGGCCTATGGAACTGCTGTAAAAATTAAATAATATGAATTTTAGCTTAATTTTCTGGATAATATTATTAGGCATCTTTAGCTATTTGATTTATTTTCAACTAAGTCAAAGTGAGGAAGAAGATTTTGAAGACAGAGATAATTAATGTTAATTGTGACCTTAATTAAGCAATGTGATTATTTTTTATTAAGGTATTAATACGTTCTAGTAATAAATCCATTTGCAATGTAATTAGAGCCATCACTAATATCTAAAATGGTGTAGGTGGTGAAATCCCCCTTAATTGTATTAATTTCCGAAATAATACTATATTTAGTCTGTTGTTTTAATGAGTCCCAAACCAATATTTCAAATTTATTATTTAGACTACTGAAATCCTTTAATTTCTTTTTCTTTAATAATTCTCTCAAAGAAATAAAGCCATAACCCCTTATATAAAAAGGATGGTCTTTTGTTGCCTTAATATTATTTTCAGGTGTTATAATCTCTAAAAGCACTTGATGATTTTGTTGAAATAATTGGTTTACTTTAACATATGAGGTTTTTTTACTTTTTAAATCAATTGTGCTTATGAAATCTCCTTCATTCAGCTTGGATATGTTTTTTGAATTCTCTTCTAAACTAAAAACTTTACTTTCTCCCAATAAGCAACAAGCCTGAAAGTCAATATGAGTTATGGCAACATCATTCCACCTTTCCCCCTTGTATACATCAACTATTTCAAATTTATATATTGGTTCTAATTCACTTTCAGGTAAATCAAAATATTGCCCACCCATAACATCATTAAGCATTAAATAACAAAGAGGTTTATTGTCCTGAAAAACTTTAAATTTTTTGACTCTGGAATTATTGACCCAACTGGACTTAGATTTTTGATAACCATTATAAATAATATTAACTGCGATAGATTCTACAATAAAAAATTCACCAATTCCATAATCAGATTTTCCTTCAACCCAAGCTGTTTTGTGATTGTAGTCATTAATATTTTCTATTGAATAATTATTTTTACCTTGAGGCTCAAGTGTAGAAGATGCTTTTTGAACCATTAATCCCTGTGCACAGGGATTATCTATAATGCCATAATTCTGAAGGGCTGGGCCGTCTTTATCATACGACTCTATAGCCTCTTGTACATATTTTTCCCAATCACTTGGTGACATTCCACCTGAAGCATAAATTGTTGGAATGCTTTGTGATATTACTACTGTAAAACAAAAAATTGATAATATAGCAAATAGTGTTATTATCCTCATAATGATATTATTTAGTTATATAAATATACTGGTTTTAGAATTCTGAAATATGTAAATATTTATTTGTTTTCTTTTCAGTTTCTGTGTCACTATCTTCATCATAGACTAATTCTAAAGAAGTTGCGACGATTTTAATTTCATTATTTGAAATCCACTTGATTGAGCTTGAGAACCATTTATTTGTTGAATAAATATTTTTAATTCTTTTGTCTTCTATTTTAAATAAACCAAAACCAATATCACAACCATACATTTCATCACAACCATTATTATAAGAAATAATAAAGTAATTATTTGAAAAAAAAATCAAGTCATTCATAATATTTTCTTTCATATAACCCGAATAACCGAGGTAACAATCAGTTCCATTAATTTTATTAATTAATATAGATTGTGATCCGCCATCTAAATTAGATTTTAAAAGTAACCAATAATCAAGATCAAAAAAATTAGCTAATTCTATCAAAGTAAAATTGTCAGTACAATCACTTTTGTTTTCCATAATTGTAAACATATTTTCTTGTTTGGTTTTAATACTCAATAATGGAGTTTCCTTTTCTAAATCATAACTATATAAGGAAATAAAGCTTGGTAAGAATTTTTTTTCTTTCACACTAACTATATTTTTTGATTTTTTAAAATCTAACTCGCTGACATTTTTGATGTTTTGCCCTACGCTCAAAAAAGGAATAATTAATACTAGTAGTAACTTCTTCATAGTGATAGTATTTAGTTATATAAATATAGTGGTTTAAAAATCAATAAATAAGAGAAAATTTAATCGTGACCCCGGCAGGATTTGAACCTGCAACCAACAGAGCCGAAATCTGTCATTCTATCCAGTTGAACTACGGGGCCAAAATGAAAGCAAAAATATTAATTTTTTAATCAATACGTTATATCTTTACTATACAATAGAATATGAAATATTATTTTTTCTTTTTTTGGACTTTCATTTTTTACTCATTTGGACAATCAAAAGTAGGTGAGTGGAAAACTCATCTTGATTATTCTAAAGCGAATTGTTTATTTTACTCACAAAATAAATTTTATGTAGGCTCTGAATCTCAATTTTTTACATATGATCAATCCGACAACAGTATTGAGTCGTATTCAAAATTAAATGGACTTAACGATCATAATGTGTCTTCTATTTATAAAGATACTAACACAAAAGCCATAATAATTGGGTACGAAAACGGAAATATTGACCTAATTCGAAATAATCAAGTATTTAATGTTCCTTTCATAAAAAATTCAAATAATATTATTGGCAGTAAAAAAATAAACAATATACACGTAAATTTAGAAATAGCTTATTTGGCTTGTGATTTTGGATTAGTATTGTTAGATATTAATAATTACGAAATATTAGATACGTACTACTTTTGGAATAATGGTGTAAGTAGTAGCGTAAAGGATTGTTTCGTTTTCAACAATTCTAGTAAAAATTCGTATTTATCAAACAAAATTTTTGTAGCTACAGACTTTGGTCTTTTTTCAGCTGATAAAAATAATCCAAATTTAATAGATCCTAATAGCTGGAATAGTTCATTCAGCGTGCTTAATCATTCTGGGATTTCAAAATCTGTTTTTTTTAGTAATGGTATCAAAAAATTAATTTGCAAAGATGATAATGAAACTGGGCTAATTTTAATTCCAAATGACCACAAATCTCTTGGGATAGAAATTAGTTCTTGTGAAATATTAATTTTATCTAACCAATCAGGTAATTTTGAAAGTTATCAAATACCTGAGATTTGTATCAATGGTGAAGATATTATCTCAGCACACCTTGAAGGTGATGAGGTTATGGGATTTAGTTATTCTAAATTATTTTATATAGAAAATATTGATGAACTTAAAATTAATGAGATAGGGAAATCTAACGTTGAGATTTATTCAATCTCTCCTTTAAATTTAATGAATAGTTTTAACAACATAGTATTTAACAAAAATTCATCCGGGAATACAATTAAAATATATTTTTCTGACAACATTAACGGACTTACGCAGTGTGTTATATATAACGGTGACTTTTATTTTGAAAACCATTATTTGCCAAATGGCCCTGATGCAAATTCATTTGGGGATATTACTTTTTTAGAAAACAAATTAATTGTATCGCACGGTGGGAAAAATAATTCCTGGAATAATCTAAATATAAATAAAGAAATATCAATTTATGAAAATTATTTATGGAGTAAATCAGAAGAAATAAAAGATGCTGAAATTAAAGATTTATTAACCATTTCGGGTACCGCAAATAAATTCTATGTAGGCAGTTGGAATAATGGTCTAATTGAATTTACGAATAAAAATCTATCCAATATTTATAATGAAAAAAACAGCTCACTTCAAACAATAACATCTGATGGGTGGATACGTATTGGTGGTTGTTGTAATGATTTAAATAATAATTTATGGGTTACTAACTCCCAATCTGAGAGTCCTGTTTCCTTATTTTCTGATGATACCTGGAAAAATTTTTCCTTAAACACTATTTCAACAAATACAATGATTGGAAAAATTCATTGCTCTACTAATGGACAAAAGTGGATTCAAACAAGAGGGGAGGGAATTATTGTTATTTCAAATAGTGAAGACAAAAAAAATCTTTTGGAAAGAAAGTTTTCGTCATCAGTTAACAATGGTGGTTTGCCAAGTAATACAGTAAATTCAATTGCTGAAGATTTAGATGGTGCAATATGGATTGGAACCGCAAATGGAGTTGGGGTATTTTACTTTCCTAATAATATTTTTGACGAAAAAAATATTACTTGTGAGACGCCATTAGTTGAAGTTGATGGTTATGTAGAAAGATTATTATATAATACTAATGTTCTAGATATTAAAATTGATGGAGGAAACAGGAAGTGGTTTGCAACTGAGGGAAAAGGAGTCTTTTTAATGTCAGCAAGTGGAGTAGAGGAGGTATATCATTTTACTTCTGAAAATAGTCCATTGTTAAGTAATATAGTTAACAATATAGAGATTGACCCTTATACAGGAGAAGTATATTTCGGAACAAGTATTGGTTTGTGTTCATTTAGATCAACCGCAACCACACCATCTGAAAATTTTGAAAACGTACTAATCTTCCCTAATCCAGTTAAAAAAAATTACTCTGGTATTATAACAATCAGTGGATTAGGAACCAATACTAACGTTAAAATCACAGATATTTCAGGCAACTTAGTAAATGAAGTATATTCAGA
Organism: uncultured Flavobacteriales bacterium; assembly: GCA_964435285.1. Classification (GTDB taxonomy): domain Bacteria; phylum Bacteroidota; class Bacteroidia; order Flavobacteriales; family TMED113. Next base: position 130,426 of record CAYSYA010000003.1, on the reverse strand, counting down.
GGGGGGCACTGCCACTTGGAATGGTAAAAGTTTTTCTGGAAAAAAAGTTAAAACAGGGGTTTATTTGTTTTTTTGTACTAATGAAAATTTAACAGAAACAATTGTCAAAAAAATATTAATTTATAACTAATGATCGTAAAGTCTGAGGGAATTGTATTAAACTGTATACTTTTTGCAGAAAATGATTTAATAGTTAAAGTTTTAATAAAAGACATCGGGTTGGTGTCATTTTTGGTGAAAAGGGGTTTAAAAAACAAAAAAAAATATTTTCAACAATTAACAATCATTTATGTTTCATTTGTTTATAAAGAAAATAAAAACCTTCAATACTTGAAAACTATAGATTTGAAATCGTTTAATAATAAAATATTCATTAGTAATCAAAAAAGAAATACAGTCTTATTTATCAGTGAGGTAATTAGTAAGTGTTTAAAAGAGGGGAATAATGAAAATTTTACTTACAGCTTTGTAAAATCTAGTGTTGAATATTTAAATACAGAGAATTGTACTGGTAAATATTTTGATGTTTGGTTTTTGATTAATTTTACCAAATTAATAGGGATCGCCCCTAATTACAAAGACATTAAAAAAACATCCAATTTGTTTTTTAATCCTGTAAATGGAAATTTTTCCTTATTAAACACAAATAACCAAAATAGTAACTGGGAGTTAGCTGTAAGCAATTTATTAATTAAGTTTTTGAGTGTAAATGTTGAAGATTTAGAAAATTTTTATTTAAGTTATAATGAACATTTATCTCTAATTGAAAAAATGCTGAAATATTATTCAAATCATGTTCCTAATTTCAACCATGAGAAGCTAATGTCCGTTTACTCTGAATTATTATGATTAAAAGGTTTATATATATATATATATTATTTATAACTAATGTTTTGTTTAGTCAAGAAATAATAATAGTTGATAATAATAATAATCCGATTCATAATGCTGCCGTATTCAATAAAGATAAGTCAATATATGTACTATCAAATATAAACGGAGTGGTAAATTTAAATAGGTTTTCAAATAATGAAAAATTATATTTTCAACATCCTAAATATTACATAAATCCAATTATTAAAAGCTTAATTATAAATAATTCAAGTAAATTTTGGGTGGCGGAAGAGACTTTATATGAGATTGAAGAAGTTACTTTAAGAAATAATCAAAATACAAACAACATAAAAAATAGTTCGGCTAAAAAAATATTTATAAGTAAAAAAGAAATAGAAAAACTAAATACGGAAAATTTAGCCGACTTGCTAGAAAAAAAAGGTGGTATTAGTGTTCAAAAAAGCCAATTAGGTGGAGGTAGTCCTAATATTAGAGGGTTTGAAGCTAATAAAATTTTATTAGTTCTGGATGGGGTTAGATTAAATAACGCTATATATAGATCTGGTCACCTACAAAATATCATTACAATTGATGAATCCGTTTTAGAAAGCACTGAGGTAATTTTTGGACCTAGTTCAGTATTATATGGAAGTGATGCTTTAGGCGGAACAATTAATATGTCCACCAAACGTCTTTATTTTTCAAATGAACCAAGTATAAAAACCTCAATGTTTTCAAGATATGCAAGTGCATATAATGGATTTTCTTCTCATCAATCGATTTTATATGAATCTAAACGATTTTCATTATTTAATGCGGTTTCTCTCAAAGACTACGGTGATGTAAAAATGGGTAAAAGGAGAAGTCACGGATTTAATGAATGGGGAAAAATGTATTTTTTTGTCAATGAAGATGGTGAAATTATAATGAACGAAAATCCAAACGTGCAAAAAAATACTGGCTTTCAACAATTTGATATTATTAATAAAATGCTCTTTAAAATAAACAATGAATGGAGATTGACTTCTAATATTCAATATTCAACATCTTCTAATGTGCCGAGGTTTGATAAACTAAACGATTTAAGCGATGAGGTTTGTAAAATGTGTGGAAATAATCTTCCTAAATATTTATATTGGTATTATGGTCCTCAAAAAAGGTTTTTGAGTAGTTTGTCGTTTCTAGGATTTGAAAACAGAACACTTTTTGATCGATCTCAATTTATTTTAGCCTATCAAAAAATTAACGAGTCAAGGCATCAACAAAAAGTTGATGAGATTGATATAACAAGACGAAAGGAAGTTGTGAATATTTTTAGTTTAAATACAAATTTCAAAAAGGGGGATTTTTCATATGGAACTGAGTCAATTTATAATAGCGTTTCATCCAAAACTAACACGCAACAATTTGGAATAGGCTCCACGAGATATCCCGCGGACGGATCTTCTACTTTTTCTTCAGCTATTTATCTTAATTATTTAAAGAGATTAAATAAAAAAATTTTGTTAGAAGGTGGATTAAGAAACACCTTTTCCAATTTAATGGCTAATTTCAGTGATAGTATCCCTAGAAGCTCGATGGGGTTAGAAAAATCAACTATTTCAGCAAATTGGAATAATCTTTCGGGTAATTTGAAGTTAACTTACTATCCAGAAAATTCATGGAAAATTAGCGCAGTCCTGGCAAAAGGATTTCATGCACCAAACATAGATGACATGGCTAAAGTTTTTGTTAAAGGAAATAATATTACAGTTCCTAATATAAATTTAGGCCCAGAAGTCGTTTATTCTCAAGAACTTTTTATATCAAAGGAAAGTAAAATTGGCGTTATATATTTTAATGGATTTTATACTCAAATAAAAAATGCAATTCTTAAAGATAGTACGCAAGTAAATTTAAATGCTTCAATTGAGGGGGCCCCTGAATTACTTGCGTCTGAAGTATTCTATGAGGGAGAATCATATTATACATTTTCAAATCAAAATACAAAACGAGCTGATATTATTGGTTGTACGTTTGGTTTCGAATCACAAATTAATAATGAAATCCGTTTTAAGGGAGATATAAACTTTACAAAAGGAATAAATAAAAACAATGAATTGCCAGTGCCACACATTCCGCCCACTTTTGGAAAATTTTCTTTAGAAAAAAAAGGTGGAAAATTATCTTATTTTTTAGATTGTCAATATGCTCTATCAAAAAAACCTGAAGATTTTGATTTTGCGGGCGTCGACAATTTAGATGAAACTCCATATACGATTGACAGTAACGATTTAGGTTCTGAACTAATAACTTATTATGGACTACCTAAATGGTATACTATTAACTTTTCTCTATCTTATGATGTGTCAAAAAAAATAAATTGTCAATTTTCAATTAATAATATATTAGATGAACACTATAAAAGTTTTGGTTCTGGTATTAGTGCCTCTGGGAGAAACTTTATAACAACTATTCGCTTCAATTATTAAAATATTCAACACTTCTTAAAATAGCTTCTAAATCTAATAAATAATTTGCCTTATTTTCTCCAGGAGCATACAAATAAAAAGTCAATAATTTAGACAGGTTTCTTGACGAGTTTTTTATTAATAAAGTCATGAAGCCACCGCCCATAAAATCTGACTCCATTTTCCATAGTCCTTTAATAATAATTGACAAATTATCATCTTTAGAAACAGAGTCTATATATAAGGATGCCCTATCTTCTATTTTTAAGTATGAGCCCTTTACTTGACTTGAAATATTTTTTTTTGCTATTTTGTTTTGTTCCAATAAAATATTTTCAATAGTTGGCTCTAAATTAAAATCAGAAATTAAAATTCTTTGTGAGGAATTTTTAGTCTCCCCCCTGAGATACAAACAGTCTTTCAAAGAGTCTACAATGAAGAATCTTGACGGCATAGAAATTGATAAATTATGTTTTTTTTGAACGTAATTTTTAATTTCTTTTGGGGTAAGTGAAGAAAATATTTTGGATCTTTTAGTCAGCTCATTTTGTTTAATTGTTAATCCTAAATCTTTTACAAAATCTTCAAAAGAACTTTTTTTTATATCATTTTTATTAATTGTACAAGAATATATATTTTGGTTCTCTGCCCACAAATCCTTTTTCATATTTAATGAAAAATTTGTAGAAGAGTAAACAAAAATAATATTTTTATGAGTCCTGAATATACTATTAAAATCCTTTTCCTTAATCGGTATAATTTTAAAATAATTTTTTTTATCACCATAAATTTCTGTTTCAAGAATGGGTACCTGTGGAACTACTAAATGTTGTTTAAAGAGTTGAAAGTCGCTATCGTTACAATTGTCACCTTGTACTAAAATAATTTCCAAAGATTTTCCTGTTGATCTTTGTTTTTGAAATTCACAAGATGAATATATTAAAGAACTTAGAACTACAACAACGGTTAGTAATCTATTCATAGTCAGCGTTTACATATATTTTAAGGCTCTTTCCTGAAATAATTTTAGTTGATTTTAAATCATTCCAAAGCATTATATCTTTTATTCTGCAATTATATTTGGATGCAATTTTACCCATTGAGTCACCGGGTTTTATTTTATAAATAATTTTTTTTACCATCTCCTCATAAGCTGGATACTTTAACTTTTCTTCTAAAGAATCTAATTGATTATATAAAGAGTCTTTATTAGCTAAAAGAAACTCTATCTTATCTATAGGTAAGTTTAAATAAAAATCTCTATTATCTACCTTCGGAACAACTGAAATTTTAAAGGACGGATTTAAATTTTTAATTGCCTCTTCGTCTAAGTCAATTAATTTTGCAAGGTTTTTAAAATTTAACTGTCTTTTTATATGTATGGTATCTATTTCATCATTAAAAATGTTTTTTTCCTTACTGGGAAAAATATTATGTTCCTCTGCATAATTCATAATATATATAGCCGCAATTAGTTTGGGTATATAATCTCTTGTTTCCTTGGGTAAGAAGGGTCTGAACTCCCAATAATTTTCTTTACCCCCAGATCTTTTTATTGCCTTTAATATACCATACTTTCCTACATTATAAGATGCAATAGAATTAGTCCAATCATTAAATCTTGAATTTGACTCTAAAAAATATTCACATGCCGCCTTGGTTGATTTTACGACATCCATTCTTTCATCAACATAGGAGCTAATAATTAAATCATATTCTTTTGCTGTATTGAACATAATTTGCCACATTCCCCTAGCTCCGACTGGAGATTTCGCGGTTGGGTTATAACGGGATTCAATAACAGGTAAATATTTAAGCTCTAGTGGAATATTATAACTGTCAAGTATTGGCTCAATTATAGGGAAATAATATTTTGTAAGAGATAACATTTTACTAATACTAGTTCTTCCTTTGTATATATATGACTTAATATGTTTTTCTACTGAAGAGTTGTACACTAAATCTAGGGGTGTTTTTTTATTAAGAATTTTTAGTCTTTCTTGTATTATTTCTTTATCAAACTTTATTTCTTGCGAATCCATATATAAATATGAACTAAGAAAAAATATAAAAAATAGTCTAAACATAATTATCTAATATTTTTTGTCCGTAAAGTAATAGTTTTTTATCAAAAGATTTTTTAGTTATAAGCTGCGCCCCAACCGGTGCGTCAGTTGTAAATTTATGGATTGGAATAGATAAAGACGGGCAGCCTGAAAGATTAGCTTGTACTGTAAAGACATCTTGTAAATATAGTACTGTAGGATCATTGTATTCTTCATTTAATTTAAATGGTACCGTTGGGCTTGTTGGCATTAGTATAAAATCCGATTTACCTAAAATGTTATTCGTTTGTTCGCTCACTAGTCGTCTTACTTTTTGTGCTTTTGTATAATAGTCATCATAATAACCCTCACTTAGTACAAAACTACCCAATAAGATTCTTCTTTTAACTTCTGGACCAAAACCCTTTGACCTTGTTTTCTGCACTAATTCCTCCCAATTGTTAATATTTACTCTTTCCGAAAAACCATACTTGATCCCATCATATCTCGCTAAGTTTGAAGAGGCTTCGGCAGTAGTTAAAACATAATAAGATGGAACTAAATATTTTAAAATTGGCATTTCAACAAAATTGATTTCATGTCCAGATTTTTTAATGTTTGATATAAGTAATTCAAATGATTTTTTTACATCGGGGTGAATTAAACTATGATTACTCACTTCTTTTATAACAGAAATTTTCATTTTAGTAATTGGAGAAAATTCTTTTTTGTAATCATGTCTATTGAACACGCAAGTGCTATCAAAATCATCTCTTCCGCAAATGACCTCCATTACTTTATCTATGTCATAAGTAGAGGCACCAAGTGGTCCTATTTGATCAAACGAAGATGCATAAGCAATTAACCCGTACCTTGATATCATTCCATATGATGGTTTTAGTCCAATGACTCCGCAAAAAGACGCCGGCTGCCTTACAGATCCCCCCGTGTCGCTTCCCAGGGAGATATGACAAAGTTTTGCCGAAATTGCGGCAGCACATCCACCTGAAGATCCTCCTGGGGTTAATAAAGGATTCAAAGGATTTTTAACGGGACCATAAGCAGAGTTCTCGTTAGTAGAACCCATGGCAAACTCATCACAATTTATCCTACCTATAATAATAGCATCTTCATTTATAAGTCTATCCACTACTGTTGCTGAATATGTTGAATGAAAATTATTTAATATTTTTGAAGCAGCCGAAACTTTATGATTTTTATAGCAAATATTATCTTTAATACCAACAACAAGCCCTGCCAACTTACCAGCGGTTTTATTTTTTATTTTTTTATCAATTTTAACTGCTAATTTTAAAGATTCTTCACGAAATATTTCTAAAAAAATATTGTGTTCATCATTTTCTATTTTATTAATAAAAGACTGAACAACATCTACAAGAGAAAGTTCTCTGTTAAATAGTGCGGTTTGTAGATGCTTTAAATTAGAGTAAGGTTCCACTAAAACTATTTAGTTTTCTTTTTTTCTGATTCATCCTCATCCTTCAATCCTTTTTTGAATTCCTTGATTCCACTACCAAGGCCCTTCATTAATTCTGGAATTCTTTTTCCACCAAATAATAATAATATAGCTAAAGCGATAATAGCAATTTGCCAAGGGCCCATGTTGCCAATAAATAAAAAGATACTTGTAATCATAATTTTTTTAATTTATTAAAAATAATATTTTTTTATTATTCTGAATTACTCTTTAACCAATTCATTGGATTAATTTTTTCTACACCTTTCCAGATTTGAAAATCAAGCACCCCAGAATTATCTTTTTCTTTTGTAAAAATAACTCCTATTGGTTGCTTCGTAATTACTTTCTGACCAACCTGAACATAAGTGTCGATTAAATTTGAATAAACAGACAAGTATTCTCCATGTCTGATTATAACTGCCTTTAACCCATTAGGCATAATGATAATTTTAGTAACAGCGCCATTAAAAATAGATCTTATAATTGCATTTTTTTCTACACCTATTTCAATTCCATTATTGATTATTTTAATTCCGGGCAGGTTTTTGTGATTGACCTCACCAAATGGTGACAAAAGAATTCCTTTATCAACAGGCCAAATTAATTTATTTTGATTTTTTTCAAATTCATTTGAGCCACTAAGGCTTCTTTCTTTAATTTGTTTTTGAATTTTAATTATTTCTAACTCAATTCTCTTAGCTTCTTTCTCCTTATTTAAAATGTGTTTTGACAACTCTTTTTCCTTTCTAGAAAGCTCACTCGTAATTCTTTCTTTTTCAATTTTTAGTATTATTAAAGAGTCTTTTTCAATATTAAATTCATTGATTAGAGTATCTTTTAACAAAATACTATTGTTTAAGTTTTCTTTGAAAATAATTAATTGACTTTTTAAAAACTCTAACTCAGTAAACAATTTTTGTCTTAAACTTTCTTGTTCTTTATAGTATATATACGAGTCTAATGCTGACTTAAAACTATCTTTTGAAAAGATAAAATCTATCAAATTAATTTCAAATTCATTAAAATAAATAGATTTAATTAGCTGAGCATATGCATTTTGTGCAGTTAATTTTTTTTCCTCTAAATTCTTAATTTTTGCCTCTATTTCTTTTTTATATAGCTCAATGCTATCCTTTTGTTGAATAATGGTTGACTTCAAATCTTCTCTTAGTTCTATGTAAGCCGAAAGGGCTTGTAGCTCATCAAGCGAAATTTTTTTTTGTTTTTTTGAGGATTCTAGAGTTTTTTTTGAAAGTTCAATTTCTTGAATTAAACTGTTCTTTGCGTCTATCAGTTTTGTGGGGTTTTGTGAATAAAAATAAGTTGATGATAAAAAAAAAATTATAACTAATCTCAAAATAGAACTACTTTAAAGGTTTTTAATTTTTTTTTCAATTGTTTTATTTCCAGAATCAATCTTTATTGCTTTTTCCCAATATTCTTTAGCTCCTTTAAGATCGTTTAACTGAAACAATATATCTCCATAATGTTCAAAAATGACTGCTGAATTACCTCCAAAATCAAAACACTCATCCATTGTTTTTTTTGATAAACTTAATTTCTCCTGTCTTACTTTAGAATCTTTTTCTATTAACGCTTGTTTATATAAAACCCATGCATAGGTATCTAAAAAAGAGGGTTTTGGTTCCTCTTTAGTTAACTCTAAGCATTTCATTATCATTTTTTCAGCCTTTAATAAATTTTCACTACCTCCTCTTAGAGATAAATAATAACTATAATTATTTAGAACAAGTACATACTCTGGATTAATATCTAATGCTAGGTCATAATATTTATCTGATTCTTTGTTATTGTTTAATTTATGATAATTATCACCCATCAACGAGTACATTTCAGACTTTAGAGTAGATTCATCGAATATAAATTCGAGGCCCTTTATTAAAGTTTGATTTGACTGGTAGTACTCTAACTTATACATTTGTGCAATTGATTTATAATAATAAAAAATTGGTTCAAATGAAAAATAACTTATGGCTTTATCACTATAAATTAAAACCTGATCAATTTCATTTTTATACAAATAAATATTTAAAACTTTTTCGTAAATAACTTTATCTTTTAAACCATATTCAATAGAGCTAATGTAATTATCTAACGCACCTTCATAGTCACTAACTAATAATTTGTAATCACCTAAAATAGCGTAAAACACAACTTCATCAGAATAGTATTTTATACAGACATCTAAAACCTTAGGTATATATTCATTATACTTTTCTATTTTTTTGGTGTCTGAAAAAACTTCAAATAGGATGTCAATTTTTTGTTCTTTAGATATTTTACTTGAATTAAAAATCCTTAAAAAAAGATCAATGTCATTGTCTTCTGAGATTGTGGTTTGGTTAATCTTATAAGATGCCAATAATGCTGTTGAGTTCTCTGGGTCTATATTAAGAATCTGTTTATATACATTATTTGCTAAATCATATTCACTTTTTAAAATATATATCTCTGATAATCTTTGTAAGTATTTTAAATTATTTGGATTTTTTTTTGATTCTAAACGAATAATTTCTGTTGCTTTTTCTAAATTATTATCTTTTGCATAAACTTCTGATTCTAAGATTATAAGATCTTCAATGTTTGAAATATGATGTTTAGCCTTTTTAATTAATTTTATTGCTTTTTTTAATTGGCCTAGATTTATATAGGAGTGTATAGCTTCAAAATGATACAGTTTATTTTTGGGGTCAATTTTTATTAAATCTTCCCAAACTTCAGCCTGATTTTCAAATTCATATGTTTCATTATATATTTCAATTAATAAATATAAATACCATATATTTTGTGGTTCAATGTTTTTTGCGTCAATAATGTACTCTTTAGCTTTGTTAAATTCTCCCTGGCTAAAACAAATTTTAGATAGCTCATAAAATGGAGCCGATTCTTTCGGATTTTCTTTAATACATATTTCGTATTGCAACTTCGCTTTTTCAATTTCGTCTAAAACTTTATACTTTTCTGCTAAAAAATAATGATGTAAATATTTTTTTTCTTTTTTATTAATCAAGTCTTCCTGTGATAGGATTGAAAGAGGGATTAAAATAAAAAAAAATAAAATTAAATTTTTTGATTTCATGCTCTATTTAAATTTGAATAAGGTCCTATAATTATAGATTTACTTTTACCATTGTACTCTGCACATTTGCCTATAATAGAATTGCTAATTGTTGCATTAATCAACGTTACTTTTTGCTGTAATATTGAATTATCTATTGATGAATTTTCAATTACACTGTCGTTCTCAATAGAAACATTTGGGCCAATAGTAGAATTTTTAATTACTACATTATTTCCTAAATACACTGGTTCAATGATATTAGAATTTATTAGTTTGTGTTGAAAATCAGTTTCTTTGTGCTTAATTTGCTGACTCATCAAATATTTACTTGTAGCTATTAAATTATCATGCGTTCCACAATCTAACCAGTCCTTTACCTCAATAGTTGTAAATTTTTTATTATTATTCATTAAGTTCTTTAAGGCAGTTGTTAATTGAAATTCATTTTTTTCTGTAATATTATTTTTGATTATTTTTTTTATTTCATTTTCTAAATTTTCTGATTCCTTAAAATAATACACACCAATCATTGCCAACTTAGAAATTAACGTATTTGGTTTTTCAACAAAATCTATAATTAGTCCCAATTTATTTTTTTTTACTACCCCGTATGAAGATGGGTCTTCAACTTTCTTTACAAAAATAGCTCCATCAAGTTTATCTAAATCATGGAAATTAATTGCCTTCTTTAAGAAAAACAGAGTGTCTGAAAAGATAATGAGTACCTTTCCCTTTAATAATTTTTTTGCACAATAAATAGCATGAGCTGTTCCTTTTGCATTAGTTTGATAAAAAAAAGTTATATCAATCTTTTTATCAAACTTTTTTAAAACAATTTGCTTTAAATTTTTTTCAATGTCATTATTTTCTTGTTGTAGAATGAATCCTATTTTTTTAATATCAGTGTACTGATATAACTCTGCAATTATTCTATATATAATTGTTTTTCCCACTAAACTAATTAGTGGTTTTGGTGTAATCGGCGTAATAGGCCTCAATCTTGACCCTATGCCCGCCATTGGGATAATTACGTTCATTTTTTTCCTGTGCTTCCAAATCCTCCACTTCCTCTCTCAGTTTTATCAAGTAAATCTACAACTTGCCACTTTATTTTATGGTAACTAGATAAAACTAATTGAGCTATCCTATCTCCGTTAGAAATCTTAAAATTCTCATTAGAATGATTAATTAATACGACGCCTATTTCCCCCCTGTAATCTGAATCAATTGTTCCAGGGCTATTTAAAACCGTAATACCTTTTTTTATTGCCAAACCACTTCTAGGCCTTACCTGGGCTTCAAAACCAAGTGGAATTGAGATGTAAATTCCAGTTTTTATTAATTTTCTTTCTTTTGGTTTTAGTAAAATGGGTTGTTTTAGGTTAGCAAAAAGATCAACGGCTGAAGCGCCCTCAGTTTGATACGTGGGAAGTGGGTTGTTTGATTTATTTATAATTTTACAATTCACTAATTTCATTTACACTTTTGTTAATTTTTTCAAAAAAGAATATTACACTAAGGTACAACACTATCAAGATTATGTTGTAAAACATAGAATTAATTTCAAAATAATCAGATAATAAATATATCGTAACCGCCAATATTAAATAACATGTTATTTTTATTTTTTCATAGGGAATAAAATAATATTTAATTGATAATATATAAGAGGTTAATGCCATGGAAAAATAACAAATTAAAGTTGCCCATGCTGAACCAATATAACCAATCTTGGGTATTAATATTATATTTAATAAAATTGTAATTACGGCCCCCATTAAAGAGATGAAAGCCCCATATTTAGTTTGATTAGTTAACTTGTACCACATGGATAAATTATAATAAATACCAAGGAAAAGATGAGCTAATAAAACTAGGGGTATAATTTGTAGTCCTTTTTTATATTCTTGAGCATATGGAGAATATAATAAAAGTAAATCCATTATATATTCAATATTTAAAGAAATAGTTAAAAATATGGTTGAGGATATAATAATGAAATACCGCATTATTTTTACATAATTTTGAACAAAATATTTATTTTTTGAATTATTAAAATAATAAGGCTCTACGGCATACCTGTAGGCTTGGACAAATAAAACCATAAATATAGAAAGTTTATACGCGGCCCCATATGTTCCCGCTTCTTCAGTGCCAAGATAGTATCCAATCAATAATTTATCTAATACTTCATTTGTTGCATAAGCCAAACCTGCAATAACTAGAGGAAATGCATATTTTAACATTTTCTTTGTTAGGGAAATAGAATAATAATTAAAGGATATTTTATTATAAATTAAAGGAAATAATAATAAAAGGGTAACACCACTTGCTATCAAATTAGAAATAAATATATACCCAATACCAATAGATGAATTATACAAATTATTTATCCAATAAAATAAGTCTGGATCTAATGCTAATAACTTAGGGCATAAAACAATAAAAAAAAGATTTAAGGAAAGGTTTAGTATAATATTAATGGTTTTAATTAATGCAAACTTCCTAGCTTTTTCTTGTTGCCTCAATTTTGCAAAAGGTAAAACACATAGGGTGTCAATAAACGTAATTAAAAAAAGCCAAACCACATATACAAAATATTCACTCTCCTTCGGGAAAACTTGTAATATTATTTGGCCCATTAATAGAACTAATACTGAAGAAAAAATTAAAATGATTGCCGCTGTAGAGTATACTTCTTTTTTGTTTTCATGTTGATTTATAAAACGAAAAAAAGTTGACTCCATCGCCAAACTAAAAATAATTGCAAAAAATGTTATAACAGAGTAAAAAATAGTTACTTTTCCATATTCTCCAGCAGGAAAATAAGCAATATATAACGGCACTAATAAAAAACCCAAGAGTCTAGCTAAAACAGAACTAAAGCCATAATACATTGTTTGTGAAAAAAATGATTGTAATATTTTCATCTTTAAAAATTTGGCCTTCTCTTTTCTAGAAATGCCGAAACCCCTTCTTTAAATTCATCTGTTTCAAATAAACTACCAAATTCATTTTGTTCAAATTTGAGGCCCGAGTTGTCAAAATTTTTATTTATACATTTTATAGCCGCTTCTAAAGCTTTAGGTGAGTTTTTAATACATGATTGTGCTATTTTTTTTGCTAGTGGAATTAACTCTTCCATTGAGGTTTGATAGTTTATAATACCTGTTTTTTCTGCAAAATCCGCATCAATTATTTGTGATGTCAAAATCATTTCATAGGCTCTTGATGGCCCCAATATTCGAACTAGCCTCTGGGTTCCTCCATATCCAGGAATAAGGCCTAATGAGCATTCTGGAAGACCCATTTTTGAATTACTAGAAGCAATGCGAATATGACAAGACAAGGCAAGCTCTAATCCTCCACCTAAGGCATATCCATTAATTGCAGCAATAACAGGTTTATTATAATTTTCTATTTTATCAAACAGGTTTTTTTGCCCTATCCTACTTAATTCACGACCTTGTTCAACATTATAATTTGAAAATTCTTTTATATCCGCACCTGCAACAAAAGCTTTTTTTCCAGAACCAGTAATAATAACTACCCTGACCTTGTTTGATAATTTTAATTTATCTAATTCTTTGGATAGTTGTTCTATTACATTTTTATTTAGAGCATTTAGCTGTGGTTCTCTACAGATTTTTATAACCGCAATAGAGGAATCAATAGTTGTTTGAATATAATTCATATGTAATATTAATTTATTTCATTTTGGGTATTTCAACAAAAAAAGTTGTACCCACACCCAATTTAGTTATAAAAGTAATTTTTCCATCAAAATCACTTACAATATTTTTTACCATAGCTAGGCCTAATCCCATGCCAGAATTTTTTGTTGTAAAATTTGGCTCAAATATTTTTTCTCTTATTTCTTTGCTAATTCCTGAACCATTGTCCGTTATTTCAATACACCAAAATTTTTGATTGTCCTTAATTTTTAACGTTATTTTCTTTTCTTTGTTACTAATTGACTGTATTGCATTTTGAATTAAATTATTCAATACTCTTGTTAGGTGGTTCTTATCTATTTTTACATAAGAATTTAAATTTTTGTTAATAAACACTACGCCGTCTTTTTTATACAAGTCAGAAATTCTTTCTAGTTCAGTCTCTAAATTAAACTTTTCAGGAACAACTTTTGTTAAATTAGCAAAATTTGAAAAAGCTGAAACAACAGACGACATCGCGTCTATTTGTTGAATCATTGTTTGGGTGAACTCTGTTACCTTTTTATTAAAATTGGTGTCATTATTTTTTATTGTTTTTTCAAAATACTGAACGCTTAACCTCATTGGGGTCAGTGGGTTTTTAATTTCATGTGCAATTTGTTGCGCCATTTCTTTCCATGCACTTTGTCTTTCACTTTTTGCTAATTTATCAGCCTTTTCCCTAAGCTCCATTATTAGATTGTTGTATTGGGAAATTAACAATCCTAATTCATCATTTACTGGCCAATATATAGGTTTATTTTTTTTTGTTATTTCAACATTTTTTAATTTTTGTGTTAAAATATTAAGCGGTCTCTGAATTTGTTTTAATAAAAAAATTGCTATCAATCCAGACATTATGAATAAAAAAGAATAAATTTTAACTAAAACCAAAACCTCAGTTTTTATTTCTTCATTAATATTATTCAATTCGTTGGAATTATAAGGAATATTCAAAATGCAATAAGGTTTTTGTTGTCGAAAAACAACAGTGTATATTTCTAAAAAATCTTTTTTGTCTAAGATCAGCCGTGCAGTAGTTGATTGTGGCGTTATTTTGATTTTAATTGAATTTAATAAATCATTTGATAGATTTTTTTCTAAGTAATCATTTGAAAAAGAAGATGAAATTAAATTTCCACTTAAATCATATATATTTATTTTTAATTTGTGAATAGATGATAGTTTTTCTAAAATGTCGGTTTCAACAAATTGTTCATGGAGTGATGAGGAGTTAGTGTTTAACATATATTTCATTGATTGAACAACAGCCCTATCTTTTCTTTTTAACCTTTCCTTATGGTATTCTTTATTTTTAGATTGATATCTTGATATTGTCGAAATACCTACTGCTAGAAAAGAAAAAAAAATCAACACCAACATAGATAAGAATATTCTATGACTTAATTTTAATTTTCTCATTTCTTAAAAATAAGTTATTTATATAGTAAAACGAAAAGTGAATATATTTATTTCTTAAGGGCTTCAGCTCCTGCAACTATTTCTAAAATTTCTCCAGTAATTGCAGCTTGTCTTTGTCTATTATAAGATAATTTTAATCCCTCTTGTAATTCTTTTGCATTATCAGTGGCCTTGTGCATTGCCGTCATTCTTGAACCATTTTCTGATGCAATAGATTCTAATAATGATTTAAAAGTTTTAATTTTTATACTATTTGGTAATAAATCTTCTAGAATAGCGTCACTAGAAGGCTCAAATTCATAGCTATTATTTTCAGAAATATTTAATTCTTTATTTTCAATAGGTAATAATTGTTCATGGGCAGGTATTTGTACTGCGGCGTTCTTGAATTTATTGTATACCAAAACAACTTTATCATACTTCTTGTTTAAAAAATCATTCATCACTTCCTCTGAAACTAAAGACAAATCCTTAAAGTTTGGTTTATCTATAATATTAGTGTTAACATGAGTGATATTAAATCCCTTTCTTTTTAAGATAGGCTCTGCTTTTTTACCAAAACAATACACCTCTGTTTGACAATTATTAAAAGTGTTTTTTCTCAAATCATCAAAGTACTTTACTAAAGAAGTATTAAAACTCCCACATAAACCCTTGTTAGATGACAAAAAAATGAAAAGAGTTTTTTTGTTTTCTCTTTTTTCAGTTAGGCCAACCTTTACTTCAGAATTTGCACTCAAATCAGAAATTAATTTATTCATCTTTTCTGCATATGGTCTCATTTTCTCTATTTTGTCCTGAGACTTCTTTAATCGAGCAGCTGAGACCATTTTCATGGCACTAGTTATTTGCATTGATTTAGAAATCGATGTTATCCTAGTTCTTATTTCTTTTAAATTACTCATTTAAGAAACGTAATTCTTTTTTATTTGATTACAAGTATCCTCTAATACTTGTATTATTTCATCCGTTAGTTTTCCTTGTTTTATTTGGTTTAATATTTCTTTGTGCTCATTCTTTAAATAAACTAAATATTCTTCCTCGAAATCTTTAATCTTATCTATTGAAATATCATTTAACATTCCCTTTGTTCCACAATAAATAATAGCAATTTGATTTTCTACAATCATTGGTTGATTTAGACCCTGTTTGAGAATTTCAACATTCCTCCTTCCTTTCTCTATAATTGTGGTGGTTGCCGCATCTAAATCAGAACCAAATTTTGCAAAAGCTTCTAATTCTCTGTACTGAGCTTGATCTAATTTTAATGTTCCTGCAACTTTCTTCATTGATTTAATTTGCGCACTTCCCCCAACTCTAGACACCGAAATACCAACATTAATTGCAGGTCTTACACCAGAGTTAAATAAATCAGACTCTAAGAATATTTGACCGTCTGTAATTGAAATAACATTTGTTGGTATGTATGCAGAGACATCCCCTGCTTGTGTTTCAATAATTGGTAGTGCTGTTAATGACCCACCCCCTTTTACCATTCCTGATATAGATTCTGGTAAATCATTCATGTTTGCTGCAATCTCGTTAGAGTTAATAATTTTAGCAGCCCTTTCTAAAAGTCTTGAATGTAAATAAAATACATCACCCGGATACGCCTCTCTTCCCGGTGGTCGACGCAATAATAATGAAACCTCACGATAAGAAACAGCTTGTTTAGATAAATCATCGTAAATAACAAGAGCATGAGAGCCTGTGTCCCTAAAAAACTCACCTATTGAGGCTCCCGCAAAAGGAGCATAAAACTGCTTGGGTGCTGGGTCAGACGCGTTTTCAGCAACTATTACAGTGTATTCCATGGCCCCATTTTCCTCTAAAGTTTTTTGAATATTAGCTACAGTTGATCCTTTTTGACCCACCGCAACATATATACAATATACAGGGTTACCTTCTTCATAAAATTTCTTTTGATTAATTATGGTATCAATAGCCACGGTTGTTTTTCCTGTTTGCCTATCACCAATAATTAACTCTCTTTGTCCCCTTCCAATTGGAACCATTGAGTCAATAGCTTTAATTCCTGTTTGTAATGGTTCACTAACAGGTTCTCTAAATAAAACACCTGGAGCCTTTCTTTCCAATGGCATTTCGTAAGAATCACCCTTTATTTCTCCCTTTCCATCTATTGGTTTTCCCAAACAATCAACCACCCTTCCCAACATTCCTTTTCCTACATTTATTGAGGCTATTCTGTTAGTTCTTTTTACAATATCACCCTGCTTAATTGAATGAGATGAATCCATAAGTACAGCCCCCACGTGATCAGATTCAAGATTTAAAACAATACCTTGTGATCCATTTTTAAATTCAATTAATTCACCTGATTGAACATCATTAAGGCCATAAATTCTTGCGATTCCATCTCCAACCTCTAAAACAACACCTACTTCCTCATATTGCGAGGCGTTATCTAACCCTGCTAACTCTTTTTTTAATATTTCTGAAACTTCTGCTGGTCTAATTTCTGACATAACTTATTTATTTAAACTTTAAAACTACTTTTAATTTTATTAATACTATTTATAACTGTGGAGTCGAACTGTTTGTTATCTGATTTAACAAGAATTCCACCTAATATACTTTTATCTATTTTTTCACGAAGCAGAACATCGGAGCCCTTTCCAAATTTTTTTATTATACTGTTTTTTAAAGACTCTGTTGCCTTTTTTGCAGTTATTAAATCAATTTGTAATATATTTTTTTCATTCCTATATAATATATTAAACTCTTCAAAAATTTGTGTTATTAAATTAGCTCTTTTATTCTCAATAATAAAGTATAAAATTGATTTTGAGAAACTTTCTAAATTATCGCTAAAAACAATCTCTATTATTTTCTTTTTTTTATCTAAATTAACCACGGGATTAGTAATAAAATTAATGAAATCTTTATTGGCATTAAAGATTTCATTAATCATGGTAATTTCCTTAAAAGTAGAGTCTAAAGACCCCTTTTCTTTAGCTAAAGAAAATATTGATTTTGCATACCTTTTAGCAACAACTACACTCATTTAATATCTAATTTTTCTAAACCATTATTAATTAACTCTTCTTGTATGCTATCACTCTCTAATTTTTTTTCTAAAATTTTTTCAGCAATTTCAACTGAAAGAGAGGCAACCCCTTTTTTAATTGAATCTATAGCCGCCTGTTTTTCTTTTTCAATTGTGTCCTGAACACCCTCCAGTCTTTTTGCCATTTCTTTATCAATGGCATCTTTTTTAGCAACCTTATATTCTTCTGCAAACTTTTTAGCTTCACTTATTATTTCCTCTCTTTGTTCCTTTGCTTCATTTAGAATTTTTTGCTGACTATCTTGAAGAGAGTTAATTTCTTCCCTTGCTCTACTTGCTTCATCTAAGGCGTGCTGTATTCCCTTTTCACGTTCATTTAAAGCATTTAAAATCGGGCCCCAAGCAAATTTTCTTAAGATTACTAAAAGGATCAAAAAACAGGTGGTCATCCAAAATAACAACCCAATATCTGGTTTGACTAACTCCATAATTTAATTTTAAAAAATTTTATTTAGTAAAAATAACTAAGAGTCCGATTACCATAGCGAAAAAAGCTGCGCCTTCAATTAAAGCGGCCATTAAAATCATATTAGATCTTAAGTCATTAGTTGCTTCAGGCTGTCTAGCCATTGCTTGCATGGCACCGTTTCCTATATGGCCAATGCCCAAACCCGCTCCTAATGCGGCAATTCCTGCAGCTATAGCTGCAATACCATATCCTGATATATCAGTTGCTAGTAAAATTGATAATAATTCCATTTTTATAAAAATTTAAAGTTAATATTCATATTATAATAAATTTAATGTTCTTCCAATGCTGAGCCAAAATACATGGCCGCCAACAATGTAAAAACATAAGCTTGTAAAAAAGCTACTAATAATTCTAAAGTCATCATAAACAAAACAAACATACCTGAAAAAAATGAGACACCGTAGCCTGCTGCTGGGTGCATTTCACCAAAGATAAAAATCATACTAAAAAAAGACAATATAATAATATGACCCGCTGTTATATTTGCAAATAACCTTATCATTAAAACTAAAGGTTTTAATAAAACCCCTATTATTTCTATTGGTGTTAAAATCAGCAACACGGGCTTTGGAACGCCAGGCATCGCAAAAATATGTTTCCAATAGTATTTTGTACCACTCAATGTGGTTATAATAAAAACCATAGCCGCCAAAACCATTGGGACGGCAATATTACCTGTTAAGTTTGCTCCACCTGGAAAAAAGGGGACCAGACCTAACAAATTATTTAAAAAAATAAAAAAGAAAACTGTTAGCAAAAATGTTAGATATTTTTGATAATGTTTTTCTCCAATTGCAGATTTAGCAATATCGTCTCTGACAAAAATTATAATTGGTTCTAAAAAAGACTGCAAACCTGAGGGCGGGGAGTTTGAATTTTTTTTGTACTTGTTTGAAATCGATGTAAAAACGATTAATAAAATTAAAATGCTGAAAAATAAGCTAAATACATTTTTGGTTATAGAGAAATCCCATAACATTGCTGTTGAGTCCTCATCAAGATTTCCATTTTCATCCACACACACAATGTTACCGTGATCTAATTTAAAACCCCTGTAAATGTCCTTTCCGTGATTAAAATGAGAAGACATAAAAATATCGAAACCGCTTTCTTGATGATACAAAATAATTGGTAATGGTATTGAATATGACTTGCCTTTCCAATCAAAAACATGCCATTCGTGTGCATCATAAATATGATGAAGAATCATATCTCCCGCATTAAATCCCTCGCCTGAACTAGGGCCGGCTGAAAAATTTTTTTGGGGAATTAAAAAAAAGAAAAGGGCAATTAAAGCTATGACTTTTTTTGAAAATTTATTACTTGTCTTAAAGTGCCTCAAAATTAGATAGTATTAATAATAATTAAAACTTCGAAACAAAATTAATTTATTTTACGATTTATACCCGTTTTTTTTAATTTATTTTTTAATCTTTTTTTACTTTTTTATACAATATCATAAGAGAACATAAAATCCCTAAAAAGCTAGACACAATGACCACATAATTTATATCAAGTTTTTGGTCAATTTTTAAACCAATAAAAAAAAACAGAAATACTGTGATGGCAATTTCAAAACCAGTACTTATAAATTTATACATTCTAAATTACTTTTTGTAAAACATCCAACTTAATAAAGCCGTGTATGACAAATACAACATCAAAAACCAAATAAAAAAAGAAGCCTCAGCGTTTTCTTTATTAAAAAAACCGTAAAGAATAATTAGCCCTGCAGATAAAATCATTTTCACAAAAGTTAAAACTAACTGTGTTCTTATAAAGGCGGCGCCTTTACCTATTTTATTTCCCAAAATTTCTGTTTGAAAGTAGGTGATTGAAAAGAAAAACATTATTGAAAGTGAATACCAGCTATTTTGAATATTTTTTTCTGTGAATATATTTAGAAGAATAAGAGCTGCAAAAAGAAAAAGTGTTAATAAAAAATTTATCTTAAATCTTTGGTTCATTTTTTTTTAAATCTTTCTTTTCCACCACTTCTTGTTTTTTGTTTTCTTTATCGTTTTTATTTTCAGCCGCAAACTGTTTTTTGGGAACTGGCCCCATTATACATTTGCCGCTAAACATTGCTCCGGGTTCAATGGACAACTTTTCTGTTCTTATGTCTCCATAAAGTTTTGCTTGTTCCT
This sequence comes from uncultured Flavobacteriales bacterium, assembly GCA_964435285.1. Lineage (GTDB taxonomy): Bacteria > Bacteroidota > Bacteroidia > Flavobacteriales > TMED113. The sequence continues at coordinate 109,693 of CAYSYA010000003.1, read as the reverse complement.
TTAAAACCAATAATTCACTTGACTGAATATTGGCCTTTAACTCTCCTGATATTACCGCCGATCCACACTCTACCTCTCCCTCTATTAATCCTTGTGGCCCCAAAACTAAACGTCCTTTAGCAATTAATTTTCCTTTTAAAACTCCATCAACTCTTATATCTCCGGGTGCGTTTATTGAGCCTTCTAATAAACTTCCTTTTCCAATACTATTAATGGAATCACTATTGTTTTTTTCTAATATTTTCATAGAATTTAGGGTTTTTATTTTTTAAATATACGAATCATATTAAAAGATGTAAATTTAATCCAAGTATTTTTCCTGGTAATAAATTTTATATTCATTTATTAATTTTTGTCCTAACAAATTAATAAAGTTAGGTTTAGAAATAATCATTTTATCTATACCCTTTTGGGCGTATAAATCTACCCAGTTTTTATCTGTTAGGGTTGATTCAAGATAACTTGTTGCCTCTAGTTTATTTTTGAACTTATTTATTTTAATAATTTGGGTTTCTTTGTTTAACAACAAGTTGTTGATTTCTAATTTTTTAGAATTAAAGTTTTTATTATTGTACTTAATAATCATGTTTTGAAGTTCAGGAAGATCAATTTTTAAGTCAGTTACAGTCAAAATCATGTAATGTTCTGTGTTTGGCTCCATTTTATATATATCTTTCTCATTTTCATAAAAAGAACCATATAAAACGTCCAACAATTCTACACTTTCCTGTCCTTGTTTTGTGTTTGGATGGAGGTTTTTTATATTCTCTAAGGCAGTTATAAAGTCTTTCTTTCCTCTCGTTTTTGAAATACAAAAAGCTTGAATCATTTTAATATTTAAACTGTCAGGATTTGACATTTTTAAGACTTCGTTTGTTAATTCTAATGCATCATTATAATTTTTGTTTATATATAATTTATAAATTTTTTCATACTCAGTACCCCCGTCTTCTTTACTAACCTCCAACAACTCCCCTGTACTTGTATTTATATATTTATTGTCGGGAAATTCTTTTTTTATTTTTTGTAAAACTTTTTGTTTTTCTGTTTCCATTTCTAACAAATCATATAAAAAAACTAGCTGCATAAATACTAGAAGTTTATATTCTGTTTTATTAAATCTATTTAACATAGTTTCGTAAGTGTAAATAGATTGCTTGTAATCATAAAACTTGTTTTTTAAACTTGAACCCAAGTTATAATATGCTTTTTCTATTTGGCTATATGTAGAATCCTGTTGTTCTTTTGTAATAGGAATTTTTGACAAATAATATTCTCGACTATATTTTTCTTTTAAACTTGGACCATCAGTTTCTTCTAAATCCATAAGGTTTTCCTCATCTATTTGATTTTTATTCTTTCTTCTCCAATTATTTTCATTTTTTCGGTTCCCCCATCTTGTTAAAAACTCAGAATAACCAAAGCTCATAGCTGTGGGATTATAAAAATACCAACCCCCGCCAGTAGGCAGGTTTGCTTGGCTTCTATTAAATTCATATTGGTTGAAGTTGCCACCAAAATTATTTTCTTTTTCTTCCTCTTTGCTTTCCATGTCTTTTAACCTTAGGGCCTCTATATAATCATCTATTTTTTGAATTCTTTCCTCCTCTGTTAAAAAGGCTAAAGCTAATAAACTATCTTTTTCTTTGATAATATCTTGATTTATCACAACGTCATTTAAGTTACTGTGAACCCTCTTTGTTTGAAGATACCTTTCATCACCCGCGTCCATTAACATGAGAATAGAATCATGTTGAATATATGCTGATTTATATTCTTTTTGGTTTAAATAAATTTCCGACAACTTAAAGTGGGTTTGAAGTTTTTGATTTATGTTAAATAAAAAAGAACCAAGTGACTTGTTGTAATTATCAACGGCCATAGTAGTGTCGCGTTCATTTAATTTAATTTCCGCTATTGCAAAATATATTTGGTCCCTGTATTCAGCATTTTTTATGTCTTTTAACATTTTATTATAGTCCTTGAGAAGATTTTTCGGGTTTCCTGATGAATACGCGTATGTATTTGCTTTATTGAGCGATGCCCTGAAGCTCATTTCATAATCAGGGTTTGATTTAATAACGTTGTTATAATTTTCTAAAGCCTTGTCTCCATTCTGCAAGCGTTCGTACAATTGAGCTAAAATGAAGAAAACCCTTGGTTTTAACTCTTTTAATTGATTTGTTTTTTGTGCCTTTTCTAGATAATTAACTGCTTGTTTGTAGTTTTTTTCATTAATATAAACTTCTGATAAACCCAAATAAACTAAAGGGAGCTCTTCTTTTGTTAGTTTTTTTTCATCTAATAATGTTTGTAGTGTTTTTTTTGCTGTTTGAAAATTTTCTAAACGAATGTCGCATTTAGCGGACCATATAAGAGATTTATTAACAAGCTCTCCGTTAGAATAAGATCTAGTTATAAATTTAAATGTATTCAGTGAAGCGAGATACTCTTTTTTATAATATCTAGCTTGAGCCATTAAAAAGTAATTATCCTCTATCCACTTGTTTTTTTCTTTATTATTAATCTCCATAGAATGAAGGGTTATCACCCTGGTTGTTTTTTCAATAGCCCTGTCCATGTTGGGAAAAACCTGACCCTTTAATTCAATTCTGTTTATTTTATCAATTGGAATTATGTTCTGAAAATTTTCTTTGTGTTCATTTTCTATTTTTTTTAAACCAGCCTTCACACTTTCTTTTGCATTAAAATAACCATTGTATTTTGCTGTAGTTTGGTGATATGTTCTACTAAAAAAATTATCCCTTGATGTGGAACAACCAGTAATAACAAGTACTATTAGAATTAGAAATGATGATGTTTTATTCAATTTTCTTCTTTCTTTAATTATATACTTAACTGTATATATATTTTTTTATTTTAAATTTTAAATCTTTACCTATTTTTATATTTAAAATTTGTAATTATACACTCATTATGAAATCTATTCTAGCAAAACTACTAATAAAATACCGAGTTGATGTATTTAAAAAAGAGTCTTTAGAAAAAATCAGTAGCTTCCATTTAAATAAAATGCAATTGAGCATATTGTTTGTTTTTATATTTACTGTAAGTTTTTTTGTTAGTTCTGTATTTATTTTTTTTACACCAATAGGAGATAAATTTTTTGAAATGTCAAAAAAGAGTGAGGTTTCTAGATTATATATGCAAGTTGACTCTATAGAAAATTTATTAAACCTACAATTAGATTACAGCGAAAGATTAAAGTTAATTTTTAATGATTTTGACACTACTCAAAATCAGAGTAATAGTGATGTGGCCTTTTCACTAAACTCATTACAATCAAAAATGACACTTCAGGATTCAATATTATTTAATTTTATTAAAAAATTAGATAATGAAAGTGTTTATAAATACAACCAAAGTGTTCTACAAAAATTAAACTTACAAAAGCCGGTAAATGGAATGATAACATCTAAATTTGACGCGGAAAATAAACATTTTGGTGTTGATATTGCGGCACAAGAAAATTCTGATGTTTTTTCTGTACTAAATGGTGTTGTGTTGTTTACTGGATTCTCTGACGAGCTAGGTAATTTTATCATAGTGGCACATGAAAACAACTTCTTCTCAGTGTATTTACATAATTCGTCTTTATTAAAAAACAAGGGTGATGTTGTTAATTCTGGTGACAAAATTGCATTAGTTGGAAATTCTGGAAAATTATCCTCTGCCCCACATCTTCATTTTGAGTTATGGAGCGGACTAAACCCAATTGACCCCGAAAAATACTTACAATTTGATTAATCATGTCAGTTAAAAAACTAATTGTTAAGTATTTAGCAAAAAAAAATAAAAAAAATATTGACTCTTGGTCCAAAAACTCTATTTCAAACCAAAAAAAATTATTTAAAAAATTAATGTTCAGCTTAGAAAGAACAGAGTTTGGTAAAGACATTGGCGCCTCTAAAGAGATGGAGATCGAAGAATATCGAAAAAACTGTACAATTAAATCTTACGAAGATTTTTCAAGCTACATAAAAAAAATATCACTTGGTGAAAAAAATGTTCTTTGGCCGGGGGCACCATTATATTTTGCAAAAACCTCAGGTACAACAAGCGGAACTAAATATATTCCCCTCACTAAAAAAATGTTAGACTATCAAATTAAGTCATCGAAAGAGGCTTTATTATTGTATGCATTCAAAACAAAAAAATATGATGCTATAAACGGAAAAATGATGTTTATTCAAGGTAGTCCATTGTTAACAAAACACAGCAAAATTAACACTGGGAGGTTGTCTGGAATTGTTGCAAATCACATTCCATTCTTTTTGAAGTCCAATCGTTTACCTAGCAGAAAAACAAATATAACTAATAATTGGGAAGAGAAACTTGAGAAAATTATAAATGAAACCATTGGGGTTGACTTAAGATTAATTGGTGGGATACCACCTTGGGTAATAATGTATTTTCAAAAAATTTTAGAAAGAACAAGTGAAGAAACAACATTAAATATTTTTCCAAACCTTTCTTTATATGTTCATGGTGGGGTTAATTTTAGTCCATATAAAAAAACACTCAAAGGTATCATGCCTAAAGCTGATTTTCTTGAGTTTTTTCCCGCTTCTGAAGGTTTTTTTGCATACCAAGATGATATTGAAAAAGAGGGGTTGTTGTTATTAACCAATCACGGTGTTTTTTATGAGTTTATTGAAGTTGACCAATTTTTAAATAATAACTATAAACGTTTGAGTTTAGAGGACGTGGAATTAAATAAAAATTATGTACTTATTATCAGCACGGTTGCTGGGTTATGGTCTTATAATATTGGTGACACAGTACGGTTTATTGATTTAAATCCCTTTAGGGTTGTGGTAACCGGAAGAATAAAGCACTTTATTTCTGCTTTTGGTGAACACGTAATTGGAAAGGAGGTTGAGTCAGCGTTAGAAAATAGTGTAGATGAGTTTGGTGGCAAGGTTGCGGCTTTTACTGTATGCCCAAACATTAACCCAAAAGAGGGCCTTCCTCATCATGAGTGGTTCATAGAGTTTAGTGAAAAGCCAAAACAATTTAATAAATTTTGTGTTCATTTAGATAACATGGTTAGGAAACAAAATATATATTATAATGAGTTAATTAGAGACCGCGTTCTTAAACCTTTGGTTGTTAATTGTGTAAAGAGTGGTGGCTTTAATAAATATATGGATTCTATTGGTAAGCTGGGCGGTCAAAATAAGTGTCCCTCTCTTTCAAATGATAGAAAAATTGGTAACTTTTTAAATGAATACATTATATAAAAAATGAAAAAGAAGAAAATTGCTGTTTTGGGCTCAACCGGTTCTATTGGGGTTCAGGCTTTAAAAATTATTAAAGAGTTTTCTGAAGATTTTGAATTAAGTTTAATTTCAGCCAACTCCAGTGATACACTTTTACTAGAACAATCTTTATTTTTTCAACCCGAGCATGTAATTATAAATACCGAAAGTGGCTATAGTTATATTAAAAAAAATTTAAGATCTCCTTTTACTAAATTACACTTAGGTGGTCAAGCGTTGTGTGATTTAATTGAAAGTGAAGATTTTGATATAGTTTTGGTTGCTATCGTTGGTTTTGCAGCTCTTCTCCCTACAATATCAGCAATTAAAAGTGGTAAAAAAATTGCTTTAGCAAACAAGGAAACCCTTGTTGTTGCTGGACAAATTATTTCTTCGTTAGTGGAAAAAAATGATGGGAATATTATTCCTGTTGACTCTGAGCACTCTGCAATATTTCAGTGTATACAAGGAGAGAGCCTTGAGTCTGTTAAAAATATAATCTTAACAGCATCAGGTGGGCCATTTAGAGGATATAATAAACAACAACTTGAAAACGTTTCTTTAAAAAACGCCCTAAAGCACCCAAACTGGAACATGGGGGCTAAAATTACTATTGATTCTGCAACGCTAATGAATAAGGGTTTTGAGTTAATTGAAACAAGGTGGTTGTTTGATGTGTCTTTTGAAAAAATTAAGGTAGTTGTTCACCCGGAATCAATAATTCACTCGCTTGTTGAATACCAAGACGGATCTGTTATTGCGCAGTTAGGGGAACCAAGTATGTATATTCCTATCTTATACGCCTTAAATTTCCCTAAGAGAATAAAGTCTTCCGCCCCCAAACTTGATCTTATCAAAATCAAGTCACTGAATTTTGAAGAGCCAAACAAAAAAATTTTTAGGCATCTCGACCTTGCATATGAAGCTATTAAATTTGGTGGATCATATGGTTGTGTTTTAAACGCCTCCAATGAAGTTGCTGTTTCTGCTTTTTTAAAAGAAAAAATTAGATTTATTGATATGATTAAAATTATAGAAAAATCAATAGAAAAGATTACTTTTGTGCAAAATCCTAATTTAGAAGATCTTTTGGAAATTGATTTAGAAACTAGAAAATTTGCAAATTCAATAATTTAAAACGTATAATATGTTAATCGTACTTGGTCAGTTTTTTTTATGCTTAAGTATTTTAATTGTGCTTCATGAAGCCGGTCATTTCTTCGCTGCAAGAATGTTTAATACTAAGGTGGAGAAGTTTTATCTTTTTTTTAATCCATGGTTTTCGTTATTTAAGAAAAAAATTGGTGACACAACCTATGGTGTTGGTTGGTTGCCGCTTGGGGGTTATGTTAAAATTGCCGGTATGATTGATGAATCTATGGACCAAGAACAAATGAAAAAACCAGCAAAAGATTGGGAGTTTAGAAGTAAACCTCGTTGGCAAAGGTTAATAATTATGTTGGGGGGTGTTATTGTAAATTTTGTTTTAGCTTTTTTTATTTACGTTTTTATGTTTGGATACTGGGGAGAAAAAATTATTGAACAAAAACCACTTTCTATTTATAGTGAGGTTGTTGACTTAAATAGTTTTCCTTTAAAAAGTGGTGATAAAATAATTAAAGTTAATGAAAAAGAGGTTGGAAATATGTGCTGGAGAGATGTTAAGATGGAGCTAGTTCTTTGGGGTGACAAAAATATTACTGTTTCTAGAGACGGGGGAGAGAAAATTATTTCCTTCTCTCAAGAACATATAAACGAAATAATAAACCGAACTATTTTAATTGATGATATTCCTTTTGTGATTGATTCTGTTTTAGATGGTCCCGCAAAAAACGCTGGATTAATTAAAGGAGATGTTTTAACATCTGTAAACGGCTTACCACTTAACGGTCGTCAACAATTTGTATCTGCCTTTCAAAAAAATGAAAACAAAACTATTCTTGTTGGTTACTCTAGGGGGGGGGTAGACAAGATTACTGATTTGTCTCTACCTAAAAAAGACGAAAACAATAATGTTTTAATTGGTGTTTCTGTAAAACTCCCTGAAGAAACAGTTGTTAATTATAGTTTTATTAGTTCCTTTCCCGCTGCCTTAAAAAGAACAAAAAAAGAAATTGTAAATTATTTAGGCCAATTTGGTCTTTTGTTTAGAATGGATGATGGGGCAAAACAACTTGGGGGTTTTATTACAATTGGTTCGTTATTTGGGCCAACCTGGGACTGGGAACACTTTTGGGGATTAACTGCCTTTATATCAATTATGTTGGCAATTGTAAACCTTTTACCAATTCCTGCTTTAGATGGTGGGCACGTTCTTATTTTACTAATAGAAATGATTATGGGGCGAGATATAAATCCTAAAATATTAGGATATATTCAGGTCATTGGCATGGTTCTTCTTTTAGGGCTTTTTGTATTAGCTAACGTAAATGATATCATAAGATTATTTCAATAAAATTTAATTATGGATTTAAATAAAATATTTAACGATTTAGGGATTAAACAAACAAACAAATCATCAGCAATTGGTGGTGAGTGGTTTGATGGGGTTGGGCCTAAAATTATTTCAAACTCACCTGTAAATGGTGAAGAAATTGGCTCTACTCAATTTTCTTCAAGGGAAGAATATGAAAAAATAATTTCTTCATGTGAAGAAGCGTTTAGCACCTGGAGAATGTTGCCGGCTCCAAAAAGGGGAGAGGTTGTTAGACAGTTTGGTGATGAGTTGAGGATAAAAAAAGCTTCTTTGGGGGCTTTAGTTTCCTATGAAATGGGAAAATCTTTACAAGAAGGTTTGGGTGAGGTTCAAGAAATGATTGATATTTGTGATTTTGCGGTTGGGTTGTCTAGACAATTGTGCGGAATAACAATGCACTCTGAAAGACCGAAGCATAGAATGTATGAGCAATACCACCCTTTAGGAATTGTTGGTGTTATTTCTGCTTTTAATTTTCCTGTTGCCGTGTGGGCTTGGAATACGGCTTTGGCTTGGATTTGTGGTAATGTTTGCATTTGGAAACCATCTGAAAAAACCCCACTTTGTGGAATTGCTTGCCAAAATATAATGGCTAAAGTGTTAGAAAAAAATAATATACCTGGTGCAATTTGTTGTTTAATAAATGGTGATTATTCTGTTGGTGAGTGGCTGACTAAAGACAAACGGGTTGCCTTAATTTCTGCAACAGGATCAACAAGAATGGGTAGGGTTGTGGGGGCAGAGGTTGCAAAGCGTTTTGGTAAATCTATTTTAGAGCTCGGTGGAAACAACGCTTTAATAATTTCTCCTGACGCGGATATCAACATCAGTGTTGTAGGATCTGTTTTTGGTGCTGTTGGGACAGCTGGACAAAGGTGTACCACAACTAGAAGATTGATTGTTCATGAGTCTATTTATGATTCTGTTAAAGAAAAATTAATTAGCGCCTACAAACAAATTAAAATTGGCAACCCTCTTGATGAATCAAACCACATGGGTCCCTTGATTGATAAAGACGCTGTAAACATGTATTTAGAGGCTATTACAAGGGTTAAGAAAGAGGGTGGCAATGTTATTGTTGAGGGCGGTGTTTTGAGTGGTGAGGGGTACTCTTCGGGCTGTTATGTGAAGCCGGTTATTGTTGAAGCAAAGAACCACTATGATTGTGTTCAAAAAGAAACCTTTGCTCCTATATTATATTTATTAAAATATTCAGATTTAAAAGAAGCTATTAGTATGCAAAATGATGTGCCACAAGGTTTGTCGTCTGCTATTATGACAACAAACCTAAGGGAGGCTGAAAGATTTTTATCTCACGAGGGCTCCGATTGTGGAATAGCGAATGTTAATATTGGAACATCTGGTGCTGAAATTGGTGGTGCGTTTGGTGGTGAAAAAGAAACGGGAGGGGGAAGAGAGTCTGGCTCAGATGCCTGGAAGGCTTACATGAGGAGACAAACTAACACTATTAATTATTCTACCGAACTTCCTTTAGCGCAGGGAATTAAATTTGATTTTTAATCAAATTCATTTATTTTATCCACAACTGGTCTTTTTTCTGCATTAGATAGTTCCCAAGCTGTATAAAAAATTAGCTTAGTGAGGCTTTCTATCTTTTTATAACTTAATTTTTCCATTGTATCAGTATGTTTGTGGTAATCTTCGTTTAACCCACTGAAATAAAAAATTGAAGGAATAGAGTTTTTTGCAAAATTATAGTGATCAGATCTATAATAAAACCTGTTCGGGTCTCCAGGCTCGTTATATGTATAATCTAATTCCATATTAACGTATTTTGAGTTTGCAAACTCTGAAGTGTTATGAAGGTCTGTGCTTAACTTATCTGAGCCAATTATGTAAATGTAATTCTCATTTCCTGGGTGATTTTCGTCTGGCCTCCCAACCATATCCATGTTTAAATTTGTTATTGTTTGTGATAGGGGGTATTCTGGTTTTTCGGCATAGTAATACGAACCCAACAAACCCTTTTCTTCAGCAGAGACCGGCATGCATAATATACTTCTTTTAAACTCAAGCCCTAATTTTTTTGCTAGTTGAAAGGTTGCCGCTATCTCCAATAAACCAGCTGTTCCCGAGGCGTTATCGTCTGCTCCATTATGAACTTTTCCATCAATAATCCCAATATGATCATAATGCGCTGTTATTACTATTATTTCATCTTTAAGTAATGGGTCGGTGCCCTCAATATAACCTAGTACATTTTTTCCGGTAATAATTTTTTCGTTGTTTTTTGTTGCAATAAGTGTTTTTCTTTTCGCTGTTTTTGTAATTGTGTTTTTAGTATCTGATATTTTGTTTTTTAATTTATCTATTTTGTTTTTTCCCAAAACCTTATTTGTTATTTCTTTATTAACATAAAAAAAAGGTATTTGGTCTTCCTTAATCAGTAAATTTAAAGCATCGTGTTCTATTCTGTGTTTAAAAGTGTTATAATCGGACTCGTAATTTTCGCTAATAAATATAACTGCTTTTACGTTGTTTTTCTTTGCAGTTTTAAGCTTATCCCTCCAGCTTCTTTTTGGTGATTTTTTTTTACTGCCTGACAAAATATAATTTCCTTTTTTGTCTTTAGGCTCTCCTTGTAAGATCATTATAACTCGACCCTCTACATTTTGTTGATAGTCGTTATATTTTTCGGACTCTATTCCATAACCTAAAAATAAAATGTCGTTAGATTTTATAATCGTTGGTGGAAACATTGGAAAACTAAAAAAGTCCCTATTAAACTCAAATTGAGATCCCGAAATTTCTAAGTTAATGTTTTTAAAGCCCCTTTTTATCAAATTAAACTCCTGAAAATATGTGTTGTTTTTATATGGTGGTATGCCTATTTTAGAAAAATAGTTAGCTATGTACTGCGCGGCCATTTCCTCACCCCTCTCACCAACCTCCCGGCCCTCAAAAGCATCAGATGCTAAAACAGCTACATGTTGTTTAATTATTTCTTTATCAATTTGATTTCCGACAGAAACAACATCTACTTTTGGTTGTGGTGGTGTTATTACTTTTAGGTACTCTTCCCCAAATTTTTTATATGCCTTTTGTATATACGAATTTGTGAAACTTCCCGTTTTCCCTAATTTGATTTTTTTTGCATACTCAGGATAATTTTGGTTAACCCACAATCTAAAATTATTCCCCTCTTCTATATTTTTAAATGGTTGTGTGTTTGTTTGTGCAAATAATATTACTGAAACAAAAAATAGTATAAGTGTTTTTTTCATTTTTTATATTTTTTTTACTCTTCTTTCGTGACGCCCTCCTTCAAAAACTTCGTTTAAAAATATTTTAATAATTTTTTTTGTTTTTTCTAAAGACATAAATCTTGCTGGTATTGATATTATATTAGCGTCATTATGTTGTCTTGCTAATTTTGTTATTTCTTCGTTCCAGCATAAGGCGGCTCTTATTCCTTTGTGCTTATTAGCGGCCATACTAACCCCATTTCCACTTCCACAAATTAATATTCCAAAATCTGCCCCAACCAACACCTCTTCTGCCACTTTGTGTGCATAGTCGGGGTAGTCAACACTTTCCTCTCCATGTGTTCCAACGTCCAGTGTTTTGTGTCCTAGTTCCTCTAAAAACTCTATAATTTTTGTTTTGTATTCTACCCCCGCGTGATCACAGCCTATTGATATATTCATTTTTTTTCTGGTTTCATTTGTGGAAAAAATAACACGTCTTGTATTGATGTTTTGTTTGTTAACAACATTGTTAACCTGTCCATTCCTATTCCTATTCCAGAAGTTGGTGGCATTCCATATTCTAGAGCTTTTAAAAACTGATTATCTATTATCATTGCCTCGTCATCCCCTCTTTTTCCTAACTTCATTTGTTCTTCAAAACTTTTCCTTTGTTCAATTGGGTTGTTTTGTTCTGAATATGCATTTGCTATCTCTTTACCATTTATAAACAATTCAAACCTTTCAGTTAAACCATCTTTTGACCTGTGTTTTTTTGTTAACGGTGACATTTCAATTGGATAGTCTGTTATATACGTGGGTTGAATTAGTTTTGCTTCACAAAACTCTCCAAAAACTGCATCAAACAATTTTCCTCGACCCATTGTTTTATTTGTTTCTATGTTGTTTGTTTTGCAATATTTTACTAATTCATCCTCTGTCATTTTTGAAATATCATCCCCGGTTTCATTTTTTATTGCTTCAAAAAAAGGTAGCCTTTTGTATGGCCCTTTAAACTCTATTTTGTTTTCATTATAAATTATTTGTGTTTTCCCACAAACCTTATTTGCAACCTGTTCAAACATTTTTTCTATAAAGCCCATCATCCAATTATAGTCTTTATAAGCGACATAAAACTCTAGCATTGTGAATTCTGGGTTATGTGTTTTGTCCATCCCTTCGTTTCTAAAATCTTTTGCAAACTCGTACACCCCTTCTTTTCCACCTACAATTAACCTTTTTAAATAAAGTTCGTTGGCAATTCTTAAATATAAAGGAATGTCTAACGTGTTGTGGTGTGTTATAAATGGCCTTGCTGCAGCCCCCCCAACAATTGGTTGTAGAATAGGGGTTTCGACCTCAATATATCCTTCTTTATTTAATATTTCTCTTATTGAATTATAAACCTGTGTTCTTTTTTCAAAAACCTCCCATGCACCATCGTTAACAATAAGATCTAATGATCTTTGTCTATATCTTAATTCTGTGTTTTTGAAAGCGTCATAAGTAATTCCCTCTGAGTCAGTTTTTACAATTGGAAGTGGTTTTATAGACTTCGATAATATTTTTATCTTTTTTACCATTATACTGGTTTCCCCTACCTTGGTTTTAAAAACACTGCCCTCTACTCCTATTATATCTCCAATATCAAGATGTTTTTTAAAAACATCGTTATACATTGATTTGTTTTCTCCTGGACAAATTTCGTCTCTGTTTAGATATAATTGTATTCTTCCTTTAAAGTCTTTTAGTTCGGCAAACGATGCTTTTCCCATTATTCTTCTACTCATTAATCTTCCAGCCAAACTAACTTCTTGAAAATTATTTTCTTTTTCAGAGTAATTTTTCTTTATATCAACGCTGTTCGCTGATATACTAAACTCTTCTGGGGGAAAGGGGTTAATTCCCAGCTCGTTTAGTTTTACCAAAGACTCTCTTCTTATTTTTTCTTGTTCATTTAATTCGCTCACAATTATTAAGTTTTGTCAAATATAAATATATTAACTAAAGAAATGAATAGTGTTATTTTTAAAAATTTAGGAATTATCAAATTTGAAGACGCTTGGAGGATTCAAGAAGAGCTTTTGAATTCAATAATTGATCTTAAAAAATTAAAACGTAACGACCCTTCTGTAACAAAAAAAACAAAAAGTTATTTGTTGTTTTGTGAGCACCCAGATGTTTACACCTTGGGTAAAAGTGGGGATAAAAACAATTTGCTTTTAAATGAGGAGGTTTTAAAAAAAGAGGGTATTGATTTTTTTAAGATTAATAGGGGGGGTGATATTACATATCACGGACCCGGACAACTTGTTGTTTACCCAATATTTGATTTGGATAATTTTTTTACCGATATTCATAAATACCTTCGTTTTCTTGAAGAAGTTGTTATTTTGGTTCTTAAAAACTATGGCCTTAAAGGTGAAAGGCTAGATGGTTCAACGGGGGTTTGGTTAGATGTTGATAAAAACCCAAGAAAAATCTGTGCAATGGGTGTGCGGGCTAGTCGCTGGGTAACCATGCACGGTTTAGCATTTAACGTTTCTGTTGATATTAATCGTTTTAGTGGTATCGTTCCTTGTGGTATTTCTGATAAATCCGTAACTTCTTTAAACCTTGAGTTAAAAAAACCTCCTTTATTTAATGAGGTTTCTTTATTATTTCAAAAAAAATTTAAAGATGTTTTTAATATAGATTTAATAGATGATACGATTTTTTAAATATTTTTTTTCTTTCTTTTTTATTGTTTTTTTTGGGTTACATTTATTAGGTTATGGTTATATAATTAGGGGTTTAAAATCAACTTATTTTAGATTTGAAAGAAGTGCTCAGGTTGATGATGCAAAGTTTTTTTACAATGACACTCTAAATAAATCTTCTAATCCTTTTTATTGGCCTAAGTCTGTTTATTATAATAAAAAAAATCTTTCTTTAAAATTAAGGAGTGTTCTTGAAAAATATAAAACACATTCTTTTTTAATTATACATAAAGATAGTATTGTTCATGAAGAATATTGGAAAGAATGGGCTGTAACAAATAATAAAAGCAACTCCTTTTCTATTGCAAAAAGTATTGTTTCTTTGATTGCTGGAATTGCTGTTGATAAAGGATATTTACGTGATTTTAACCATCCCGTTAAAAGTGTTTTTCCTGAAATGGATTTTTTTGATTCTGACTACGATGTAACTATTGGTGATTTATTAAATATGTCTTCTGGTTTAGATTGGGATGAAAATTATTATAATCCATTTAATATAACCGCTAGATCTTATATGACTAAAGATTTAACCTCTTTAACCAAAAGTCTTTCTTTTAGTTCAGAGGCTGGTTTGAATTATAATTATCAAAGTGGAGCAACCCAATTAGCTTCGTTAATGATAGAAAAATTATTGATGGATAGTTCTTCTATTTCTTTTTCCGAGTTCTCTTCTATTTATTTTTGGGAAAAAATAGGGGCTTCTGAAGAGGCTTTATGGTCTTTAGATAGAAAAAATGGTGTTGAAAAAAGTTTTTGTTGTTTTCATAGTAATGCAAAAGATTTTGCTAAAATAGGTAGGCTTTTTTTAAAAAAAGGGAAAATTAATGAAAACAATATTGTTTTAAATGAGTGGTACTTTGATAAAATTTTAAAATCTAACATAGTTAATTTTTATTCTTTTGGTTGGTGGAAAGGTTCTTCTTTAGGAATTCCTATTTATTATATGCGTGGATTCTTAGGTCAATTTATAATTACTATACCAGAATATGATTTAATAATTGTTCGTTTAGGAAGAAAAAATTTAAGAAATAAAGATAATCCTGATTTACCAACAGCCCCTTTTGAAATTTATGTTGAAGAAGTATTAAAAAATTATATTTAAATTTTGAATAATATTGTTTTAGAAATAAAAAACCTTTCTATTTCATTTTTTGAACATAATATAGAAAATATTGTTATAAATAATTTTTCTTACTCTTTTAAAAAAAATATAACAACAGCTATTGTAGGACCTTCAGGAAGCGGAAAGTCTTTAATTTCATTAGCTTGTTTAAATTTACTTCCTGAAAGTTCTAAAATTAAAGTTTCTGGAAATATTTTTTTAGAAAACAAGAATTGTATTTTACAATTTAATTCAAAAGATAATTATTTATACAGAGGTGTTTATTCTTCTATAATATTTCAAAATCCATTTACTTCATTAAATCCTGTTTATACTTGTGGATATCAATTGAGTGAATGTTTAAAAAAATCTAAAGAAAATTTCGATAAAAAATACATTTATAATGAATGTTTAAAATTTTTAAAACAAGTTGAATTAGATGATGTTGAAAAAATTTATAATTCATATCCTCATGAATTATCAGGTGGTCAACTACAAAGGGTTTTAATTTCTTTTGCTTTAGCTTTAAAAACTAAAGTTATTTTTGCTGATGAAATAACAACTGCATTAGACCCTTATACTAAAAATAAAATATTAAATCTTTTAAAGAATATTTGTGATTTTAATAATATTACTTTAATTATTATTAGTCATGATATTAATATTGTTAAAAATTATTCAGATGAAATATTAATATTAAATAAAGGTAAAATAATAGAAAGAGGTAATACTAAAAATTTATTAAAAAAACCAAAAAAAAATTTTACAAAATCATTAATATTATGTAAACCTAAAATTATAAATAACCCCTTTTTTTTACCTTTCTTAAAAAATAATAAAATCATTTATGATGGTAAAATACTTAAAAAAGAAGCTTTTTCTAACTCTATTATAGAATTAAAAAACTTATCTCTTTTTTATAATAATTTTAAAGCTTTAAATAATATAAATCTAAAATTAAAGGAAAATGATATAATTGGTATTATTGGAAGATCTGGATCAGGTAAAAGTAGTTTGTCTAATATTATATCATTAGTAAATAAAAACTATCAAGGTTCTTTTTTTTATAAGGGAAAAAATATTAGAAACCTTAATAAAAAAAATATAAATAAAAAAATTCAATTAGTTTTTCAAAACCCTGAATCTTCTTTAAATCCAAAACAAAAAATTAATGCTTGTTTAAGAGAAGTTTTGTATTGTAATAATATAATTAATAATAAAGACTCTAAAATATTATTTTATTTAAATCAATTAGAATTAAATAAAAATATTTTAAATAAATATCCTCATGAATTATCAGGTGGTCAAAAACAAAGAGTATGTATAGTTAGAATTCTTTTAACTGATCCTGAAATAATAATTTTTGATGAATCTGTTTCTGCTTTAGATATGAATACTCAAGCTCATGTTTTAAATCTTATAAAAAAAATATATTATAAAAATAACATTAGTATTATTTATATATCTCACGATATAAGTACAGTTTCTTTTTTATGTAATAAAATTTATGTTTTAAATAAAGGAACTATTATTGATAGTTTTATTAAAGAAAATATTTTAAGTGATAAAAGACATAAAGAAACTTTAAAACTTATAAATAACAATTAATAATAATAATATTATATATATATATATAATATATATGTTATGTTATTTAATTGTATAAATAAAATAATAAAAACTTTGAAATATTAGTTTTTAATTTTTTTAAACAATTATTATTTTAATATTTAATCTGTTTAAAATATGATTATAAACAATATTAACAATGATTATATTATTATAAATTTTTAATAAATAATTTAAAAATTTAAGATTAAAATTTGTTTATAGATTGTTAATAAAAAATGAGTTATTAATAGTAAAATAAAAGAATAAAAAAAAAATAATATAATTAACAATTTATAAACATTTTATTAACTACTTATTAAAATAATTATAAATTATTTTTCCTTTACTATTACCTAGAATTTTAATTAATTTTTGAAGTTTTTGTTTTTTAATATTATCTATATTTTTAAATTTATTTAATAAAGTTTTTTTAGTTTTTTCACCTATTCCAAAAATATTATCTAATTCAGATTCCACCATATTTTTTAATCTTCTTTTTCTATGATGAGATAAAGAAAATCTATGAGCTTCATCTCTTAAAAATTGAATTAATTTCAATTCATCAGAATGATGATCAAGTTTAAATTCTTCTTTTTTAGTATTAAATATTATTTCTTCTTTTTTAGCAACAGAAATTAATTCAATTTTAGTATCTAATTTAATTTCTTTTAATGCTTTATAAGCAGAAGATAGTTGACCTTTTCCCCCGTCAATTAAAATTAAATTTGGAAAAGGTTTGTTTTTATTTTTTAAAAATAAATACCTTCTTTTAACAGCCTCATACATACTATCAAAGTCATTAATAATTTTAACAGTTTTTATATTAAAATGAATGTATTCTTTTTTAGAAGGAATACCATTTTTAAAAACAACACAAGCTGAAGTCGGATTTTTTCCGAACAAATTAGAATTATCAAAACACTCAATGTGTTTAGGTAAATACTTTAATTTTAATAAATTTTTTAAATTTTTAATTATTAAATTATAATCTTTATTATTTGATTTTTTTAATTCAAACCTTTGTTTATAAATTAATAAATTTTTAAAAGAAAAATCAAGGATATTTTTTTTATAACCTTTTATAGGAACTGTACTTTTATAATTTAAAATTTTAATATTTGAAATAATAGAATTGGAAATATTTTCAAAAGTATTATATGTATTATTAATAAAAACAGATAATAAATATTTATCAGTCTCATTCAGTATTTTTTTTACAAATGAATTTTTATAAATAGAAACAACACCATTTGTTACTCTTAAAAAAGAAAAGAAAGAAAAATTATCACTAGAAATTACACAAAAAACATCGTGATTAGAAAAAGAATTATTTACTATAACAGATTTTTCTTTAAATTCAGTTAAAAGTAAAATTTTTTCTTTTTCTTTTTGTGCTAATTCAAATTGTAAATTTTTAGAATAAAAAAACATATTTTTTTTAAAATCTTTTATAAGATTATTAAAATTACCTTTTAAAAAATTAGAAATTTCCTTAATATTTTCATTATAGTTTTTTTCAGTTTGTTCTCCTGAACAAGGACCTTTACAATTATTAATTTGACAACTTAAACAACTATTTTTCTGTTTAGTTAATTTCTTATTTAATACATGAGAACAAGATATAGTAGGATATAATTTTTTTAAAATTATTAATATTTCATTTGCTTTTTTATAAGATAAAAAAGGACCAAAATATTTTCCTTCTTTTTTGTTTTCGTTTCTTGTAATAAAAATTCTAGGAAATACTTCATTTTTTATAATTATCCAAGGAAAAGACTTATCATCTCTCAATAAAATATTGTACTTTGGGTTTAAATTTTTTATAAAATTATTTTCTAATAAAAAAGAGTCGTTTTCATTCTTAGTAATAATAAAATCAACAAAATTAATTTTAGAAACGAGAGATTTAGTTTTTATACTATGTTTTATAGATGAAAAGTAAGAAGAAACCCTATTTTTTAGGTTAATTGCTTTACCAACGTAGAGAGGTTTTTTTTCTTTATCATAAAAAATGTAAATACCCGGGTTTTTAGGTATATTTTTTTTAAAATTAGACTCAGATACTTTTAACATAAAACTATTTCAATGTTAAAAGTATTTAAATAGTATTAAATTAACAAAACAATAATTACTCGAAAAAAGTTGTAGTAGAATCGATACTTTCTACTTTAGTATTTTCTATAATCATACTTGAGTGTTTAGTCTGTGCATTTTTATCATTATCAACTTTAATGTGAGGGGCAATTACTAAAGCAACTATACTCATAAGTTTTATTAAAATATTCATAGAAGGACCCGAAGTATCTTTAAAAGGATCGCCAACAGTATCTCCTGTAACAGAAGCTTTATGTTCTTCAGAGCCTTTATTTCCATCAGCTTCAATAGATTTTTTTGCATTATCCCATGCTCCACCGGCATTGTTTTGAAAAATACCCATCAAAACACCCGATACAGTAACACCAGCTAAAAGACCACCTAAAACTTCTGGACCAAAAGAAAAACCAACAATTATAGGAACAACTAAAGGGATTGCACCAGGAAGAATCATTTCTCTAATTGAAGCTTTTGTTGAAATTTCAACACATTTTTCATATTCTGGCGTGGCTTTACCCTCCATTATTCCAGGAATTTCTTTAAATTGTCTTCTAACTTCCTTTACCATATCCATCGCAGCCCTACCAACCGCAGCTATAGCTAAAGAAGAAAATATAAAAGGAATCATAGCCCCAACGAATAGCGCAGCTAAAACCTCTGCTTTATAAATATCAATAGAATCAATACCCGCTAAACCCACAAAAGCAGCAAACAAAGCCAGTGCGGTAAGGGCGGCAGATGCAATAGCAAAGCCTTTACCAGCGGCAGCTGTAGTGTTTCCTACAGCGTCTAAATTGTCGGTTCTTTCTCTAACCTCTTTTGGTAAACCACTCATTTCAGCAATACCACCAGCATTATCTGCAATTGGACCAAAAGCATCAATGGCTAATTGCATTGCTGTGGTAGCCATCATACCGGCAGCAGCAATAGAAACACCATATAATCCAGCGCACTGAAAAGAAACGAAAATACCACCAGCAAGAACTAAAATAGGTAAAACAGTAGACTCCATACCAACGGCCAATCCCCCAATTATATTAGTTGCGTGTCCAGTAGAAGATTGATTAACAATAGAGTTAACAGGCCTTTTTCCCATAGAGGTATAATACTCAGTAATAATTGACATTAAACCACCAACAACAAGTCCTGTAAAAATAGCCCAAAAAACACCCATTTTAGAAAAAATAGAGTCGCTATCAACAGAGAGAACACTCAAATCTTCTCTCATTGAAAAATAACCATCAGGAAGCATACAATTAACAACGAAATAAGAGGCAACAAGTGTTAAAATAATAGATAACCAATTACCAATATTTAAAGCGTTTTGAACAGAACCAGATTCTTTTTTTATTCTAACAAAGAAAGAGCCAACTATAGAAAAAATTAATCCAAGACCAGCAATAATCATAGGAAGTAAAATAAAATTAATAGACTGAAACATACCGTTTTCAGACAATGAATTAAAACCATCATCAAAAATTTGAATTTCTCTTCCTAACACCATGGTTGCAAGAATTGTAGCAACATAAGAACCAAAAAGGTCTGCCCCCATCCCTGCAACATCACCAACATTATCACCAACATTATCAGCAATAGTGGCAGGGTTTCTTGGGTCGTCTTCAGGTATTCCAGCCTCAACTTTTCCAACCAAATCAGCACCAACATCTGCCGCTTTAGTATATATCCCCCCCCCAACTCTTGCAAATAACGCAATCGACTCTGCACCAAGAGAAAAGCCAGCCAAAACCTCTAAAGCAACCTCCATCTTATGTTGATCAACAAAACCACCAACAACACCACTATAAAGAGAGTTAAAGATTATAAACAAACTACCTAAACCAAAAACAGCAAGTCCAGCAACACCAAGACCCATAACAGTTCCGCCCGTAAAAGAAACACGAAGTGCTTTAGATAAACTAGTTCTAGCAGCCTGAGTTGTTCTTACATTAGCTTTGGTCGCAATGTTCATTCCAAAATAACCAGCAAGAGCAGAAAAAACAGCCCCAATTATAAAAGAAACTGCAATAAATGGAGTTGAGGTTTCAACCAAAGTTCCAGACCAAGCTAAAAGGCTTGCCGCAATAACAGAAAAGATTCCTAAAACCTTCCACTCAGCAACCAAAAAAGCCATAGCCCCTTTAGCAATGTGATTAGATAAGGTAACCATTTTTTCATCGCCCGCGTCTTGTTTCGAAACCCAACTAGACTTAATGAACATTACAATTAAGCCCAAAACTCCCATAGCAGGGACTAAATAAATTAAATTTTCTTCAGTAAATAACATGTTATATATTTTTTAAGCGCAAATATATAAATTAAAAACAAATTAGGGGAATTAATTAGATAGACTAGACAAATTTCTGTAAAACACTAATCCTAACAAACAACCAATAGTTATAAATGAATCAGCAAGGTTAAAAATGGGAGGGAAAAAAGAAACCCGAAGCATATCAATAACGTTTCCAGAAAACAACCCGCCACCAAGATTTTCTTTATTTAAACCTAAAACCTCATAAAAAACACTATCAATACAATTACCAACAGCCCCAGCAATTAATAACGAAAAAATAAAAAGAGTAAAAAAAGAAAGAAAAGAAAAACGTTTTATAACATAATAAAACATAAAAAAAACAGCAAAAACCCTAAAAAAAGATAAAAACAACTTAACCCAAAAACCAGATTGGTTCAAAAGACCAAAGGCCATTCCTGAATTTTCTAAATAGATAATATCAAAAAAGGGGATTTTTTCCCACCACCATCCAGGCAAAATCAAAACGTCTTGGTTAAAAAAAACCCAAACTTTTAGAGACTGATCAAGAAAGACTAAAGAAAAAACAAAAACAAAAAAAAATAACTTTTTCAAAACCTATTTTTTTCCTTGAGACTTTTTAGCCTCAATACTTAAAGTTGCGTGAGGAACCAACTCAAGTCTTTTTTTTGAAATAAGTTTACCGGTTTTTCTGCAAACCCCATATGTTTTGTTTTCTATACGAATTAGTGCATAACGCAAGTCCCTAATAAATTTTTCTTGACGTGACGCCAAAAGAGTATTAGATTCTTTTGATAAGGTTTCAGACCCTTCTTCAAAAGCTTTAAATGTAGAGTATGTATCGTTGGTTCCGTTAGAAGATGAATTATCAAAAGACTCTTTTAACAATAAAAGGTCTTTTTCTGCCGATTCAATTTTGTTTAAGATTATTTTTTTAAAATAATCTAAATCTTTTTGAGAGTATCTTTTAGAAACAGATTTAGCCATTTTTGAGGTTTAATTTTATCGCAATATACACTTTAGAACCATTAATTTCAACCTCCTCACAAATATTTGGTTTAATTTTCAAAAAATTTAACTCAGAAGCAAGAACTTCGGACATTATATAATTTAAATTTTTTTGAAAAGAAAACGAAAGATTTTTTTCACAAAAAACAGAAATATCAACAAGGTCCAAAACATTATAATTATGTTTTTTTCTTAGGTTTTGTAATCGGTTTATAAACTCTCTAGCCAAACCTTCTTTTTCCAAGTCGTCAGTTATTTTCGTATCTAAAGCAACCGTTATTTCATTATCACTCACAACCGACCATCCAGGAACAGAGGTGGTTTTTACAACAACATCTTCTTCTTCTAAAACGAGCTCTTTTTCATTTAACAGGATTTTGAGCGTGTTGTTTTTTTCAAAAAAAGAAATCTCTTCTTTACTTAAACCGCTAATTAAAACAACAAGTTCCTTCATTAGGTTTTTGTGTTTTTTACCAAGTACAGGAAAGTTTGGGGATAACTTTTTTTCTACAAAAGAAGAAGATTGGGTGACAAAATTAACAGACTTTACGTTTAACTCGGTTTTTAAAATGCTTAAAAACTCCTCTTCAAAACTCATTTCTTTAGTCTTGTTTAATATTACAGAGACGCTTGATAAGGGTTGACGAACTTTAATTTTTAATTTTTTTCTTAATGACAAACCTAAAGACGTAATAGACTGAATAACCCTCATTTTTTTTACCAAATCAAAGTCTTTTTCGAAAAAAGAACCACTTGGCCAAGAACTTAAATGAACCGAATTTTTTTTGTTTTTAAAAAAAGTAAGATCCTTAAACAAAAAATCGGAATAGAAAGGGGCAATGGGGCTGGATATTTTAGAAATCGCAAGAAGACAATCATAAAGTGTTTGAAAAGCAGAGACCTTGTCTGGGCCATACGTGCTTTTCCAAAAACGCCTTCTACACAAACGAACATACCAATTACTTAAATTGTTAACAACAAAAGCTTGAATATCCCTTCCTGCTTTTGTGGCATTTAGGCCGTCAAATGATTTTTCACAATCAGAAATTAAAATGCTTAATTCCGATAAAATCCAACGATCCAACAAAGACCTTTCTTTAAAGGGTGTTTTACTCTCTTTATACAAAAAACCATCAATGTTTGCGTATAAAGAAAAAAAAGAATATGTATTAAAAAGGGTGCCAAAAAACTTTCTTCTCACCTCCTCAACACCATCAATATTAAATTTTATATTTTCCCAAGGGTTGGCGTTTGTCAACATATACCAACGAACAGGGTCTGATCCGTATTTATCAATTAAATCAAAAGGGTTTACGGCGTTCCCCAAACGTTTAGACATTTTTTGACCAGAGCTGTCTAAAACCAAACCATTAGATATTACACTTTTAAAAGCAACGCTATCAAAACACATGCTAGAAATTGCGTGAAGGGTAAAAAACCAACCTCTAGTTTGATCTACTCCTTCCGCAATAAAATCAGCGGGAAACCCAACACGGCTATCAATAACACTTTTGTTTTCAAAGGGGTAATGAAACTGAGCAAAAGGCATTGCGCCAGAATCAAACCAAACATCAATTAAATCAGGCTCCCTGAACATTTTTTTACCAGAATTAGAACAAAGAATAATTTTATCTACAACGTGTTTGTGTAAGTCAATAGAATTATAATTTTCATCAGACATGTCTCCAACAACAAAACTCTTTAAAGGGTTTTTGTTCATAAAACCTGCCGCCACAGACTCTTCACACAACTCAAATAATTCTTTAACAGAACCAACACAAACCACCTCTTTTTCGTCTTTGGTTACCCAAACAGGAATAGGTGTTCCCCAAAATCTGGAACGAGAAAGGTTCCAATCGTTTAAGTTTTCCAGCCAATTTTTAAACCTACCGTCACCAGTACTTTTTGGTTGCCAAAAAACAGAACTATTGTTTTTTAGCATCTTATTTTTTTCACTTGAAGTTTTAATAAACCAGGAGTTTAAGGGATAGTATAAAATAGGTTTATCGGTTCTCCAGCAGTGAGGGTAGCTGTGTGAATATTTTTCTACACGGAAAGCTAAACCCATGCCCTTTAATTTGATGGCGATATCAATATCTAAAGATTGTTTTTCGGCGTCTGAAAACTCTTTTTTCACATATCGACCAGAAAACTCACCCATACAATCAATGTATTGTCCTTTTTTATTTACAATAGGAACGGGGTTGTTTTTTTTGTCTAAAACTAACATGCCAGGAATATTATTTTTTTCAGCAACAATTTTATCATCAGCCCCAAAAGTGGGGGCCATATGAACTATTCCGGTGCCACCATCAGTATTTACAAAATCACCATGAACAACCACAAAAGCATTTTCTTTTTTTTCAAAGGGTTGACAAAATTTTAACAGCTGCTCGTATTTTAAACCAATCAACTCTTTACCTAAAAAAGACCCAAGCGTTAAATACGTATTTTTTCTTCCTTCAAAAACTAAGTCTTTAGATTCGAGAACCTCAACAAAACCCCTTAAAACATCTGTTTTTAGTTTTTCAGCAAAAATAATATTTATAGGTTTTTTGGTATAAGGGTTAAGGGTTTTTACCAAGGAGTAAGTTATTTTATTTCCTACAGCTAAAGCCGTGTTAGCGGGAAGGGTCCATGGGGTTGTGGTCCAGGCTAAAAAATAAATAGGTTCGGTGCACAAATTATTAAATGGGTGGTTTTCGCACTTGAATAAAGCGGTTACAGAGGTGTCCTTAACATCTTTGTAACAACCAGGAAGATTAAGTTCATGAGAGCTGAGTCCGGTGCCCGCGGCAGGAGAGAAGGGTTGAATGGCGTAGCCTTTATAAACTAAATTTTTATTAAACAAGCGTTTAATTAAAAACCATACCGACTCAATATATTTAGATTTGTAGGTTATGTAGGGATTTTCCATGTCCACCCAATAACCCATTTTTTCAGTTAATTCGTTCCAACTCGAAGTATATCTCATTACTGTTTTTTTGCAATGATTATTATAATCTTCGATTGATATTTTTTTATCTATATCTTCTTTTGTAATACCCAGCTCCTTTTCAACACCTAATTCAACAGGTAACCCATGCGCGTCCCAACCAGCTTTTCTCTCAACCCGAAAACCCCGAAGAGTTTTGTATCTACAAAAAAGGTCTTTTATTGTTCGGCCCATAACATGGTGAATTCCCGGCATTCCATTAGCAGATGGTGGCCCCTCAAAGAAGACAAAAGGTTTAGAGGCGGGCCTTTCTTCAATAGATTTTTTAAACACGTTTTCATTTTTCCAAAATTCTAGCACCTCTGAATTAATTTTAGCCAAATCAAAATCCACATACTCTTTAAACTTTTTCATAATATTATACAGTGGCAATTACTTTTAATTCTATAGCAATGGGTGTGGGTAGTGACAAAACCTCTACTGTTGTCCTGCAAGGAAAACAACTAGAAAAGTGTTCCTTGTAAAGCGAGTTAAATTTTTTAAAATCCCCAGACATATTTGTTAAAAAAACAGTTACATCAACAATTTTATCCCAACTAGAACCACAGTCCTCTAAAATTAATTTAACATTATTAAACGTAGACAGGGCTTGTTTTTCAATGTCGTAATTATCAACCCCGCCATTTTTATTTAAGTTTACACCAGGAATATCCTTGGTGCCAGGAACCCTAGGGCCAACACCCGACAAAAACAATAAATTACCCACTTTTTTAGCGTGAGGATAATAACCAACGGGTTCAGGGGCCTTCTTAGATAGAAAATTTTTCATGATTTAAATTTAAATATAAAGTCTTTATGTTTTAGAATCAATCTTTAAACAAACATTTTTACTCTCAGTAAAAAAATTTAAAGAATTAAAACCTCCCTCCCTTCCTAAACCAGAACTTTTCATTCCCCCGAAAGGAATTCTAAGATCTCTGATTAACCAACTATTGATCCAAACCACACCGCTTTTTATTTTAGAGGCAACACGATGTGCTCTTGAAATGTTTTCTGTAAAAATACTAGCAGATAAACCGTAAATTGTGGAGTTGGCCATTTTAACCACTTCTTCTTCTTCTTCAAAAGGAATTAAGCAAACAACCGGTCCAAAAATTTCTTCTTGATTTGTGTTTGATAAATACCCCAAGCCTTCAATTATTGTTGGTTCAATAAAATACCCCCCTTTAAGTTTACCAGGAAAAAGCAATCTTTTTCCACCAGCTAAAACAACGCCACCATCTTTTTTGGCAGAAGAAATTTTATTTAAAACGCTTTTCATGTGGTCTTTTGAAACAACAGCGCCTAAAAAAGAACTTTTATTTTTTGGGTCACCAACAACTAAAGCTTTAGTTTTTTGTACAAAAAGAGATTTAAATTTTTCATAAATAACCTTCTCTATAAATATTCTAGATCCACACAAACAAATTTGACCTTGGTTCAAAAAAGAAGATTTTATTGCCCAATCAACCGCTTTATCAATATCGGTATCAGAAAAAATAATATTAGGGTTTTTACCCCCCAGCTCCAAGGAAAGTTTTTTAAATTGATTTGAAGAAATTTTAGCAATTCTTTTTCCTGTTTTTGTACCACCAGTGAAAGAAATAACAGGAACCGATTTATGTTTTACAATTTCCTCACCAACACAAGACCCTAAACCATGAACAATATTTATTACACCCGGGGGAACCCCAGCCTTTTTACAAATTTTACTAAATAAAAATGCGGTGTAAGGCGTAACCTCTGAAGGCTTTGCAACAACGGTGTTTCCCGCTGCTATAGCGGGAGCTATCTTCCAGGTTAATAAGTACAAAGGAAGGTTCCAAGGAGAAATGGCCCCAACAACACCAATAGGTTCTTTTAAGGTGTAGTTTATTGCATCTCCATCCATTGCGTGTAATTTTGAATCAAAATGCAGAGATGCTGTGGCAAAAAACCGAATATTTTCGGAGCACCTGGGTATATCAACAGAGCTTGTTAACCACTCTGGTTTACCCGTGTCGTCGCTTTCTGCTTTAACTAAAACCTCAAAAGAATTTTCTATTTCTTTAACCAGGTTCATTAAAATTTTATAACGGTCTCTTTTATTCTTATTGCTCCACAAAAAAAAGGCTTTTTTAGCTGATTGTACAGCCAACTCCACATCTTCTTTTCCGCTGTCAGGAATTAAACTATAAACTTTTCCGGTAGCGGGTTTATAGTTTTTTAAATATTTTTTTGTTTTTGGCTCAAGTAATTTTCCGTCAATATAATTTTTTATTTTTTTCATACACAACAAAAGTATTGAGTTTATAAAGACCCTGTTCTACCACCGTCCACAGGAATGTTAACCCCACTAATATAAGATGCTTTTTTGGATGCTAGAAACACCACAACATTTGCAACATCGCTTACTGTTCCAAGTCTTTTCAGGGGAACATTATTTATAATGTTTTTTTTAACCTCAACGATGGGTTTGTTTTGAGAGGAGGACATTTTTTCAAACAAAGAATACAATCTATTAGTGTCTGTGTAACCAGGCAAAACATTATTAACCGTTATTTGAAACTCCCCAAGTTCGTTAGCCATAGTTTTTGACCAGTTTGCAACAGCTCCACGAATTGTATTAGATACCCCAAGTCCAGTTATTGGAATTTTAACAGATGTAGAGATTATATTAATAATTCTTCCATAACCCAAACCTTTCATGCCCGGCACAACATAAGAACATAAAATTTGATTACACAAAACGTGCATATTAAAAGCGTTAATAAATTCACTTGGTGAGGCGCTTTCAATTGGTCCAGATTTGGGACCACCAGTGTTATTTACCAAAATATGAACAGCTTTTTTTTGTTTATTAAAATATAACCCTAACTCCCTTTCTAACTCGTTGGGTTTTGAAAAGTCAACACAAATAAAAGTATGTTTTTTAGGGTTTTCTAGTGAATTGATACACTTTATTAACTTTTCTTTGTTTCTTGCAATAAGAATTAAATTAACACCCTCTTTAGCAAACTCTTGAGCAATTCCCAAACCTATACCCTGGGTTGCCCCACACACAATAGCGGTTTTATTTTTTAAATCTAAGTTCATTTGTCAAATATAGCATAAAAAAAAAGTGTAAATTGGTATAAATTTTTTTTTATGTCAACAATAACCAAAAGCCCATTTAATCTTCAAAAATGGATTAAAGAAAATAAACACCTGCTAAAACCACCTGTTGGTAATAAAAATTTATATAAAGATGCCGGTGATTTTATCGTAATGATTGTTGCGGGCCCAAATGCAAGAAAAGACTACCATTATAATGAAACAGAGGAGTTGTTTTTTCAAATAGAGGGCGATATAATTGTTAAAACACAACAAAACAACAAAATGGTTGAGGTTAAAATTAAAGAAGGTGAAATGTTTTTGTTGCCCGCTAAAATACCACACTCACCAATTAGGCCACAAGGGTCAATTGGTTTGGTGATAGAAAGAAAAAGATCCCCTAAAGATAAAGATGGGTTAATGTGGTTTTCAGAAAAAGCAAATGAGTTACTATATGAAGAATATTTTCACCTAACAAATATTGAGAAAGATTTCCTTCCAGTATTTAAAAGGTTCTACTCTGATAAAAACTTAAGAACATGCCCCAAAACAGGAGAGGTAATGGAAATAGATGAAAGATTTATATAATAATATCAACCCCAAATCTAAATTTATATGAGCGACTCCATAAAACACGAGTGCGGAATAGCCCTTATTAGATTATTAAAGCCACTAGACTTTTATAAAAAAAAGTATGGAACAAAAATATTCGCGTTGAATAAAATGTTTTTAATGATGCAAAAACAAGTCAATCGAGGACAAGATGGGGCTGGTTTGGTAAGCATGAAATTGGACGTAAGCCCTGGTCAAAAATATATAAATAGAATTAGATCTGTAAATAAAAACTCAATAGAACATATTTTCCAAAATGTTGAAAGAGAGTATTTTGATTTAAAAAAAAACCACCCAAAAGATATTGAAAACCTAGATTGGTTTAAGCAAAATTACCCATACGCGGGTGAGTTATTTTTAGGACACTTAAGGTATGGTACATATGGAAAAAATAATATTGAAAGGTGCCATCCAGTTCTCAGGGAAAATAATTGGAAAACTAAAAACCTTGTTGTTGCAGGAAACTTTAATATGACCAACGTGGATGAGTTGTTCCAACAACTAATAAGCTTAGGTCAGGCCCCAAAAGAAAAAACAGACACTATTACAATTTTAGAAAAAATAGGCCATTTCACTGATGAGGAAAACGATAGACTTTATCACAAATACAAAAATAAAGGATTAGGAAAAATTAAAATTTCTAAAAAAATTGAACAAAACCTAGATATAAAAAACATTTTAAAAGAGTCTTGTAAGAAATGGGATGGGGGCTATGTTATTGCTGGAATGCTAGGTCATGGGGACGCATTTGTTTTAAGGGATCCAAACGGAATTCGACCCGCATATTTTTATAAAGATGATGAAATTGTGGTTGTGGCATCAGAGAGGCCTGTTATACAAACAGCTTTTGGTGTACCTATAAATAAAATTGAAGAAATTGAAAGAGGGTCTGCGTTAATTATAAGAAAAAAAGGTAAGGTGTCCCAGGAGCAAATAATAAAGCCCAAAAGAAGAAAATCATGTTCTTTTGAAAGAATATATTTTTCTAGAGGAAATGACATTGATATTTATAAAGAAAGAAAAAAGTTGGGAAAGAAACTAAGTTCTAAAATTTTAAATAGCGTAGAAAATGATTTTCAAAACACAGTTTTTTCATTTATTCCCAATACGGCAGAGATAGCATTTTATGGAATGGTGGAGGAAATAACAAAATCTTTAAATAAGTTTAAGCAAAAAGCAATAAAACAAGAAAGAAAACAAAAACATTCAACAATTCTTAACCAAACCCTTAGAATCGAAAAAATAGCAATTAAAGACGCAAAACTTAGAACTTTTATAACAGCCGATGAGCACAGGGAGAATTTAGTGGGTCACGTTTATGACACCACATATGGTTTGATACAAAAAAACGACAATCTAGTTATACTAGACGATAGTATAGTAAGGGGAACAACTTTAAGAGAAAGTATACTAGAAATGTTAGGAAGGTTAAAGCCTAAAAAAATTATAATAGTTTCTTCCGCCCCCCAAATAAGATACCCAGATTGTTACGGAATAGATATGGCAAAATTAGGAGACCTGATTGCCTTTAAAGCTGCGATATCTTTATTAAAAAACACACAAGAGGGAAGAGAAAAAATTCAAGAAGTATATAAATCATGTCAAAGATCTATTAAATTACCTAAAGAAAAACAGAAAAATGAAGTTAGAGAGATTTACAACTCCCTTAACGCAAATCAAATTTCTAAAGAAATTGCAAAATCTTTAAAGCCTAAAAAACTAAACGCATCATTAGAAATAATATATCAAACAATAGAAGACCTTCACACATCCTGTCCTAACCATACAGGTGATTGGTATTTCACTGGAAAGTATCCCACTCATGGTGGAAATGCCTTTGTAAATAAGGCTTTTATATATTACATGGAGGGCAATAATAAAAGGGCTTATTAAAATATAATAGATTCGTATATCTTTTTAGCTAAAAAGTCTGCACTTTTTTCACAGAACCTAAACCATAGCTCGGGCTCAATTATTTCTAGTTCAGATAATAAAAAACCCCCACTTTTGCTTAACAAAATATCCACCCTTGCATATAAAGGCCTTTCTGGGCACAGGCTTACTATTTTTTCAGCAAAATCAATTTCAGTTTTTTTTGGTTCGTATTTACATACAGTGCCACCAAAATCATCTTGTACACGAAAATCATTTTTTTTTGATTTCTTTAACACCGCATGAGAATATTTACCACCAAAAACCATTATTGATATCTCACCACTAGTTAAAACAGATTTTTGAAATTCTTGCACAATCATTTTATGGGATGATTTAAGATTTGAAAAAACCAATTCCATTTCATTAATATTTTCGGCTGAAACCCTGTGGGTATTCCACGCAGCAGCAGAAATAGAAGGCTTTATGATTAATTCATTCCAACCCTTTTGTATGGAAATTTCCTTTAAGGATTTGTGGCTATTTTTTGTTAAAAACAAACTTGGAACAACATCCTCTTTGGGGAAGTCCTGTAAATAGCTTTTATCTAAATTCCATTTAATTAAATCAATACTATTTATAAATTTAATTTTTCGTGAATAAGTGTTAATCCAGTTTAAAAAATCATCTAGTCTTTCAAAATAATCCCAGGTGGTTCTAAAAATGGCGAAGTCAACAGTTTCCCAATTAAATTTCTTTGAAGACCAACTAGACCTCATAACATTAAACCCTAATTTTTTTAAGGCGTAAAATAAAAGGAAGTCTTCTTTTAAAATGTTGTTTATGTAACTATTCTTTTTCGAGGGAGCTTCATACCTATCCTCTGTAAGAATAACAATATTTAAACCCACCTATTCAGTTTCAATCAAAACTGGATCGTCTGCTCTTTGAGTAGTATATAGCTCTCCGTTCCAATAAAAAGTTTTCAAACCCTTTTTCCAGGCTTTTAAAAAAGCGTCACCAAATGACTCATTAGATTTTTTTTCTACCTTTTTATTGTTTGATACCTTTTTTTTCTTTTCACTTTTAGTTTTTGGGGCAGATTTTACTAATGTCATTTCATTTATTAAATGTGTAGCTCCTGCAAATTTATCAATTATGAATAGAATATATTTTGCATCGACAGAGATGGTTCTATTTAGCTTTGAGTCAAAGGCAATATCCCCACTCATGCCTTCCCAATTTCCATCAAAAGCACACCCAATCAAATGGCCTTGGCCATTAATAACTGGAGAGCCAGAGTTACCACCAGTAATATCATTATTAGAAATAAAGCAAACAGGAACAGATCCGTTTTCTTCATACACACCATAGTCTTTTTTATTGTATAGTTCAACTAATTTATCAGGAACAATAAACTCTGGATCTTCGTTGTTCATTTTTTTAATTACACCATCCAGATTTGTTTTAAAATTAAAAACCTGACCATCGTTCATCACGTAGCCCCCAACAGAACCATAGGTCATTCTCATTGTGAAATTAGCGTCAGAGTAAAAATCTTTTTCAGGATACATTTGCATAAGGGCGGCAATAAATAACTTGTTAGCGTCATCTAGTTTAGACTGAGCGGCCCTGAACCCTGGCATAATATTATCTAAGTAGTTGCCAATTATAGATTCTTGAGCTTTAAAAATAGGATCTTCTAGAATTCTATTTTTCATGTTTATAGTAGAGCTCAGAAATCTATTCATTTTTTGTTTAGAACAAAAGATTGATTGATTATAAATTTGATTTCTCCATTTTTTGAGGTCGGGGTTTTCAGTAAGCGCTCTAGGAAGTTGTTCTTTGGGAGCTATTTCAACATATGAATTCATGGTACTTAAAAACAAATCTGCATCTACCTTCGGGTCATAATCTTTAAAGAACTCCTTGGTTCTTTTTCTTAGTTTTTCTACTTCAGATAATATTAAATCCCGATCATTTCCCTCAAGGGCTTTTAACAAACCCCTTGTAGAGGTTCTTGCAAACCTCATTGCATCAGACCCCCTCCATGCGCCTTCATTAAGGCAAACTACAGAAAGAATAAACTCATCCATGACTTTATAAGCGCTATCAATATCATTTAGAACTTCGCCATATTTAGCTATATTTTTCTTACTAGAATTAGTAAATTTTTTAAAGTCCTCCTCTATATTAACTTTTTGATCAAAAACGTTTAAATCTTTTAATTGTTTTGATTGACCCTGGTAATATTTCCAATAATTAGCGACACTAGCTTTTTTGGACGCATATTTAATTTTAATAGCCGCATCACTGTTCATGTGTTTATCTAAAACATCTAAAATGCCTGTTCTAATTTTTACTACTGTTGGGTTATAAAGATTTAATGCTTGCTCAATACCAAAAGAAGAGAGGTACCTATCAGTTGACCCTGGGTAACCAAATATCATTGAAAAATCTCCCTCATTAACCCCATTTAAAGAGATTGGAAGATGGTGCTTGGGCTTTAAAGGAATGTTTTCCGAGCTATATTTTGCCGGCATACCATCAGGACCGGAGTAAACTCTAAAAAGAGCAAAGTCACCAGTGTGTCTGGGCCACATCCAGTTATCTGTATCTCCACCATATTTACCAATAGACTCAGGTGGGGCGCCCACTAAACGAACATCTTCAAATCTTTCATAAACAAATAAATAATACTCATTTCCACCGTAAAAAGAGTTAACCCTTGACCAGTAATGAGTTCCCTCGGTTGATAATTTAATGATGTTGCTAATATTTTCTTGGATTTTAGCTTCTGTATTAGAGGCGGTATCAGTTCCGGCCAAAACCACACTTGTCACATCTTCCATTTTAATTAAAAAATCTACAAACATGTCAGGGTTGATTAATTCACTTTTTTTGTTTGCAGCCCAAAACCCATTTTTTAAATAATCACTATCAACTGAACTATGATATTGTATAGCGTCATATCCACAATGGTGGTTGGTTAATAATAAACCTTGGTCAGAAATAATTTCACCAGTACAATAACCGTTAAAGCTAACAATAGCGTCTTTTAATGAATTATTATTTACACTATACAATTCTTCAGGGGACAACTGAAGTCCCATTTTTTCCAAATCAACATTTTTTAACTTATTAATTAAAATGGGAAGCCACATTCCCTCATCACCCTTTATTGGTGAAAAAGAAATTAAAAGGCAAAAAAAGAATAAAATAGGTTTTTTCATATTGAGATTTTTTTTAAGTGTTTAATAAGAGGGGCTAATTTACATATTTTTTATTAAAGGCACATTAGAACACGCTTCTCCATAAAATAAACTCTTTACTACAGGTGTTAATTTTTGACTAACAATTGAATAAAAGCCAAGTTGTAAAGAAGGGTCTCCGCAACCCTTTATAAAAACTCTTTTATTTTTAAATTCAGAAGTATTTAATCTTGATTCTACTGATTGTTGAAATAGTGAGAGGTTCATTTCATTTTTTGTTCCAAAAAAAATAAACTTAGCTAGTTTGTTCAGCTTTACTTGTAATAGTAAAAATGCCCAAATAGGAATAATAACATCTACAGAACAATATATAAAAACATTTTTGTCTTTAAAAGACTCCAAATCAAAACTCTTAAGCTTTTCTTTGAAGTCTTGTTCACGTATTATTAAATCATCAACCAACCAGTCTTTTAAATCAATTCCTTTTACCTCATTTTTTGGCATAAAATCTGAAATGTTAATATTTATTATTCCAGATTCTGATATTTTATTTCTTATTGTTTCACTCATAATTAAAGAAAACCTAACTCTAACTTCGCTTCTTCAGACATCATACTTTTTTCCCACGGCGGCTCAAAGGTTATTTCTACTTCAGCAGACTTAACACCATTTATTTTTTCAACTTCTTGTTTTACTTCCTCTGGCAAAGACTCTGCGACCGGGCAGGATGGTGAAGTTAAGGTCATAATTATTTTAACTTCGCTTTTTTTATTTATTCTAACATCATAGATTAAACCAAGCTCATAAATACTAACGGGTATTTCCGGGTCATATATGGAGTCAAGTTTTTTAATAATTAGATCAGAAAGTGTTTCAATATTTTTATTCATAATTTAAATTATTTGAACAAAATGAGCGTATTTTAGCGATCATTTCAATTATACCATTTGACCTAGTCATAGACAAGTGTTTGTTTAAACCCAATTCAACTAAAAACTGGTTATTTGAATTCACTATTTCATCAATGCTGCAGTTGTTAAAAATGTTTATTAGTAAACCAACCAGGCCCTTTGTGATTATAGCATCACTATCTCCATGTAAAAATAATTGTCTATTATGGATTTTACAAACCAACCAAACTTTAGCTTGGCAGCCCCGAACAATATTTTTTTCATTTTTTAAGCTGTTATCCATTGCGGGAATTGATTTACCTAAATCAATTAAATATTCATATTTTTCTTCCCAAGAGTCGAAAAAACTAAACTCTTGTTTAATTTCGGAAATGTTTTTTTCTAAACTCATTTATAAAAATTTCAAAACCTTTTTAATTGCTGTAAAAAACAATTCAACCTCTTGCTCAGTATTATAAAAACAAAGAGAGGCTCGAATTAAACCAGAAACGCCTAAAGAATTAATAGCTGTTTGGGCACAAAGATGACC
This sequence comes from uncultured Flavobacteriales bacterium, assembly GCA_964435285.1. GTDB lineage: Bacteria > Bacteroidota > Bacteroidia > Flavobacteriales > TMED113. The sequence continues at coordinate 74,704 of CAYSYA010000003.1, read as the reverse complement.
AGTTCTAACACAAATATTCATTTCATCTAATAGGCTGCCAGCGTCATAACTATGAATATTTTTTAAATTAAAAGAAAAGATTGGGGAGGTGGGCATCGTGTTTGTATACACAATAACCTCATCTATTGACTTTAAATGATGCCACATTTTATTTATTAGTAACGCCTCTCTTTCTTGAATGTTTTTTAATCCCACTGAGGAAATATATTTTATTGATTCACCAAGACCAATTACGCCTGCTATATTCGCAGTACCCGCCTCAAATTTGTGAGGTATTTCCCCCCAAGAACTATTTTCAAAAGAGACTTCATTAATCATATTGCCCCCATACATAAAGGGATCCATTTTTATCAGGCAAGATTTTTTTCCATATAATACACCAACCCCAGTAGGCCCGTAGCACTTATGACCAGAAAAGGTGTAAAAATCGCAATCTAAATCTTGAACATCAATTTTTTTGTGAGATACAGCTTGAGCCCCATCAACAAATACTTTTATATTATTAGCATGAGCAATAGAACAAATTTCTTTAATGTTGTTTTCGTGACCAGTTATATTAGATACGTGTTGTATTGCTAATAATTTAACGTTAGAGTTAAGTTTTTTTCGCAAGTCATCAATTTTTATTTTACCATCTTTACAGCAATTAATAACATTGATTTTAAACTTCATTTTGGAGGCGATTGCCTGCCATGGAACAATATTAGCGTGATGCTCCATTTCCCCAATCAATATTTCATCTCCTGGTAACAATAGGTTGTTTAAATAACCAAATGCAACCATGTTAATTGAGTGCGTAACCCCGCTTGTAAAAATAACTTCTTCCTTCAGACGGGTATTTAAAAGTTTACTAATTAAACCCCTCGACTCTTCATATTTATTGGTGGCCTTATTGGCTAAAGAGTACACCCCTCTTTGTATATTACTATTGTAGTTGGTGTAAAAATTATTAATGCTATTGATAACTTGTGTGGGCTTATGAGTAGTTGCTGCATTATCAAAATAAACGAACTGTTTCTCGCTTTTTTTTTTAGAAAGAATGGGAAATTGTGATCTTATTTCATTTATATTTAACATTATTGATTTTTAAAAAATAAACTACTTATTTCAGTCTTAATTTCGTCATTTTTAATATTAGAAATTTGATCATTTAAAAAGGCTGCAATTAAAACTTTAATTGCCTCCTCTTTTTTAATTCCCCTAGATTGTAAGTAAAAAAGAATGTCGTCATCAATAGCGCCAATTGTACAACCATGAGAACAAACAACATCATCAGCAAATATTTCTAATTGTGGCTTTGCGTTTACGCTAGAGTTTTTAGAGACCATTAAATTATTATTTTGTTGAAAAGCCTCTGTTTGTTGGGCCCCCTTTTCAACAAAAATTTTACCGCAAAAAGCACCCGACGAGTTATCATCGTAAACCGACTTAAATAGTTGACTACTTTTACAGTTTTCAACCATATGAGAAATAGTTATGAAATTATCAAGGTGTTGTGAGGATTTCGATAAGGATGTACCGCTCACACTAGAGGAACTATTTTCTCCCAATAGGTCAACTTGAATGTTATTTCTAATTAATTTACCATCAATAGAAAATATATTAAAGTTACTTGTGCTATTTTTTTGTTGTGTGCAGAAAACAGTATTTATTAAATTAGACTTTGAAGAATCTTTTTGTGTTGAAAAATATTCTAATGAAGAGTTTTCTAGGCAAATAATTTCAGAAACCATATTAAATGCAGAGTTTTCTTTTCCAAAATTTAAAACTTCTTCATGAACTAAAACGTTTGCGTTTTTTTCCACCAAAAACAATACTCTATTTTGATTAAAAAAAGCCTCTTTATTAGTGAAGCTATGGATCACTTTAATTCTGGTTTCATTTACATAAGAGTCATCAAATTTTATTATATAAGGGTAATTGCTTAAATAAGAATTAAGTTCAATTAATTTCGTGTTATTTGTAAAATTTAAAAAACCACCATAAGACTTTTCATCCGCGCAACTGAATTCAGTACCCGCTTGGTTCATATAAAGAGTTTTTAGACCACAGTCTTCCACAAAAAGTTTGTTAATTTTTACCCCATCAGGTACATTAGAATACTTTTTTTGAAAAACTCCGTCAATAAAAAAAATAACATTTTTATTAGCTATAATGTTATTAATTTTTTTTTCTAATTTTTTTGTAAGCTCCTCATCAATTATATTTTCAAATGGCTGAGCAATGATAGACTCAGGAATGTATTTTTTTAAATTAGTATATTTCCAATCTTCATTTTTTACAGTAGGAAAAAAGTCAGATAAAAACCTCGATTCATTTTCAAGATTAAATGACGCTAGTGTTTTTTTACTTAATCCAGTCATAACCATTTTCTTCTAACATTTTCGCAATTTCTGCCCCCCCAGATTTAATAATCTTCCCCTCACTTAAAACGTGTACATAATCAGGTTTAATATAATCCAAAAGTCGTTGATAGTGTGTAATGATAATAAATGAGTTTTCTTTATTTCTTAAATTATTAACACCGTTGGCAACTATTTTTAATGCATCAATATCTAGTCCGGAGTCTGTTTCGTCTAAAATAGATAACTTTGGTTGAAGCATTAACATTTGAAAAATTTCTGCTCTTTTTTTCTCGCCTCCAGAAAAACCGACATTAACAAATCTTTTAATGAAATCTAAATCTATTTTTAATATTTCAGCATTTTTTTTAATTTCTCCCAAAATTTCTTTTGCGCTGAATGGCTTTAAACCTAATGCTTTCTGTTTTTGATTCAAAGAAGTTTTTATAAAATTGTTTAAGGAAATACCTGGTATTTCAATTGGGTATTGAAAAGAAAGAAATAAACCTAGCGCAGCCCTTTCTTCTGGCTCAAGTTCTTTGATGTCTTCATTTAAAAAGTTTATACCACCTTCAGTAATAATATATTTTGGGTCTCCCGCAATAACAGAGGCAAGCGTGCTTTTTCCAGACCCGTTGGGCCCCATTATTGCATGTACCTCTCCTGGACCAACGGCTAAATTTAGACCATTTAATATAGAGACGTCACTCTCTGTGCTTACTTTTAAGTTTTTTATTTTCAACATAATAAATATATTTATCCCACACTCCCCTCAAGTGAAATTTCTAATAATTTTTGTGCCTCAACAGCAAATTCCATAGGTAGTTTTTGTAAAACATCTTTACAATACCCATTAACAATTAGCCCTATTGCCTCTTCTTCTGGAATACCCCTTTGTTTACAATAAAACAATTGGTCATCACTAATTTTTGAGGTTGTTGCCTCATGTTCAATTATGGCACTTTTATTACTTGACTCAATATAAGGAAATGTATGTGCGCCACAATTTTGACCCATTAACAGTGAGTCGCATTGCGAAAAGTTTCTTGCGTTTTCTGCAGATTTAGCCACCTTAACCAACCCCCTGTAACTACCATTGCTTTTTCCTGCACAGACTCCTTTGCTAATTATTGTACTCTTAGTATTTTTTCCTAAATGAATCATCTTGGTTCCAGTGTCAGCTTGTTGAAAGTTGTTAGTTACAGCAACTGAGAAAAATTCGCCGGTAGAACCATTTCCTTTTAATATACAGGAAGGATATTTCCAGGTTATAGCAGAACCGGTTTCAATTTGTGTCCATGATATTTTAGAAAAATCATGACACACCCCCCTCTTTGTTACAAAATTATAAACACCACCATTGCCCTTTTCGTCTCCAGGATACCAATTTTGTACGGTGGAATATTTTATTTCTGAGCTTTTTAAAGCAACTAGTTCTACTACAGCTGCGTGAAGTTGATTTTCGTCTCTCATTGGAGCGGTACAACCCTCTAGATAACTAACATAACTATTTTCCTCTGCTATTAACAAAGTTCTTTCGAACTGTCCGGTGCCAGCTTCATTAATTCTGAAGTAGGTAGATAACTCCATTGGGCACCTTACCCCCTTGGGAATATAACAAAAGGAACCGTCTGTAAAAACAGCAGCATTTAAAGCTGCAAAATAATTATCTGTATATGGTACAACAGAACCTAAATATTTTTTTACAAGATCAGGATGATTACTTATGGCATCAGACATGGAACAAAAAATTATACCCAATTTCTTTAAAGTGTCCTGAAAAGTTGTTGCTACCGAAACACTATCTACTACGACATCAATAGCAACACCAGCAATTTTTTTTTGTTCATCAATAGAAATCCCTAGCTTTTCAAATGTTTTTAACAATTCCGGGTCGACCTCTTCTAAAGAGTTATATTTTGGTTTTTTTGGAGCGGCAAAATAGATTATTTTTTGTAGATCAATTGGCTTGATATTTAGGTTTGCCCAGTTAGGTGGTGACATTTTTTTTAAAGCATTATAGGCCTTTAATCTATATTCAAGCATCCATGATGGTTCATTTCGTTTGGAAGAAATAAGACTTATAATTTTTTCATTTAATCCTGGTTCAAACGTTTCAGTCTCAATTTTTGTAACAAAACCATATTGGTATTTGTTTTTTGTTATTTCTTTTAAGGTTTTATTTTTTTCTTCACTCATACATTTAATTAATTAAACTGAAAAACTTTCACCACAACCACATGTTCTGTTTGCATTTGGATTTTCAAAAACAAACCCCTTTCCATTGAGCCCACCAAAATAATTTAATTTAGTTCCAACTAAGTACAAAAAGCTTTTTCTGTCAATTAAAACCTTTATACCATTGTTTTCAACAAGTTTGTCATTTTCTTTTTTTTCTTTATCAAAATTCAACTTGTAAGATAGGCCGGAACACCCCCCCGTTTCAACTCCAATTCTAACAAAACAATTTTCATTAAAATTATCTTCTTTCATGAGGGCTAAAAGCTTTTCTTTTGCAATACTGGTTATTTCAAACATTGATTAAAATAATTTACATCAAATATACCAAAGAAAAACTTAAAACAATTCATTAAATTTAACAAAGAATAAGAATTGACACGAAACTTTAATTTTAAAAATGAAAACTACAAAAATATCCGATGTTGGAGAGTTTGGATTAATAGAGAGATTAAAAAAAACAGTTAAAAATTATAATAATTTAACTTTAAAGGGAATAGGAGATGATGGCGCGGTAATTAAGGGGCAAAAAAATAAAGAAATTGTAATTAGTTCAGATATTTTATTTGAAGGTGTTCATTTTGATACATCATATATGTCATTGTCCCATATTGGATACAAGTCCATGATTGTTAATTTATCAGATTTATATGCAATGAATACCATTCCCTCTCAGGCTACTGTAAGTTTAGGTATTTCAAGTAAGTATAGTATTGAGGATATAGAAGAATTATATTCTGGAGTTAACAAGGCCGCTAAGAATTACAGTATAAATATAGTGGGAGGGGATATTAGTTCTTCTTATGCTGGATTGGTTATAAATATAACAGTTCTTGGCTTTCAAGAAAAAAATAAAATTGTTTATCGAGATGGCGCTAAACTAGGTGATTTAATTGTTGTTTCTGGTGATTTGGGATCTTCATTTTTGGGTTTAAAAATATTACAAAGAGAAAAAGCTGTTTTAACAGGTCACAAGATTCCTAAATTAGCAATTAATGAAATAGAGGAAAAATTAAAAGAATATACATATTTAATTCAAAGGCAAATTAAACCTGAGCCAAAGCCGGAAGTAATTAAATTTTTTAATAAAAATAAAATCCAACCAACATCAATGATAGATATTTCTGACGGTTTGTGCTCTGATTTAAATCATATTTCAAAAGCAACTGGATTGGGTTACAAAATATTTGAATCAAAAATACCCATTCACCAAGAAACAAAAAATGCCTCACTTGATTTTGGAATTGATTATTTATCAGCGGCATTATATGGGGGAGAGGATTATGAATTGTTATTTACAATTAACCCGGAAATTAAAAATGAGATAGATAAATTAGATGGATTAACAATAATAGGCGAACTAGTTAAAGATGAAGTTGGGGTTATTATAAAAAATAATGGTGAAAAATTAAAGATAGAAAACGGGGGCTGGGACCATTTAAAATTATGCTAAACATTCATTAACTCCTCAATTTCTTCAGCTTCAATTTGAATGTCATCCATTAAGTCAATTGGGCCATTTTTAGAAATTAATACATCATTCTCTAACCTTATTCCCAAGTTTTCTTCTGGTATGTATATACCAGGCTCACAAGTCAAAACCATTCCTTCAACTAGGGGATCTTTAGTATTTGAAACATCGTGCACATCTAAGCCAAGATGATGAGAAGTTCCATGCATAAAATATTTTTTATAAGCAGGGAATTTCCCCTGAGTTTTAATTTCTTGCATTGAAATAAGCCCTAAATTAACTAGCTCCTCTTCCATTAAACTACCTACAGCTTTTTCATATTCATGTAAATAAACACCTGGTTGTAAAAGTTTTTTAGCGCCCCTCATAACATTTAGAACAGAGTTGTACACATTTCTTTGTCTTTTTGTAAATTTTCCACTTACAGGAACACAACGTGTGAGGTCAGATGCATAATTTTTGAACTCAGCCCCAAAGTCCATTAGAACCACATCTCCTTCATTCAATACTTTGTTGTTATCTATGTAATGTAATATACATGCGCTTATACCAGAGGCAATTATTGGTTCATATGCAAAGCCCCTTGATCCCTTATTTATAAATTCGTGGATTAATTCAGCTTGAATATTATATTCGTTAATTCCTGGCCTTATAAATTTCAAGATTCTGTTAAATCCACTTTTTGTAATACTACAGGCTTTTTTTATTGTGTTGATCTCATCAGCCTCTTTAACAGATCTTAGTTTATGCATTATTGGGGCGGACTTATCAAACTTGATGTTACCAAACTTATGCTTCAAAATTTTTTCAAGTCTTTTATTTCGACTTTCCACAACCACGTTAGCTCTTGGGTGTTCATTAGTACTTAAAAAAACACAATCTGATTGATTTATTAAAGCAAACAAAGTATTCAAATAATCATCATTCCATAATACAGTTTTTATTCCTGATATATTTTGAGCCTCTTTAATTGATAGTTTGTGCCCCTCCCAAACTGCAATTTCTTTACTTGTTTTTTTTATGAACAAAATTTCTTTGTATTCATCAGATTTTGCATCTGGAAAAATAACGAGAGAAGTTTCTTCTTGGTCAATGCCTGTTAAATATAACAAGTCGTTATTCTGACGAAATGGCATTAAGCCATCTGCGTTTGTGGGCATTTGATCGTTTGATTCAAATATACACATTGAGTTTGTGGGTAAGTTTTTTACAAGCTTGAGTCTATTTTTTATGTGATGAGATTTGCCTAACATTATTTATGTTTTTTTCTATTTAAATATAGTTATTTATTAAATGAATTTACTTATTAAGAAAAAATGTTGATTTATTATTTTTCTGTCGTAAATTTGTAGAAGTTATATATATGAGTTATGCTTAAATCTTCTGTTGGCAGAAAAATAATTATGGCCCTATCTGGTATTTTTTTGATTATTTTTTTAACACAACATTTATTAATTAATATTACCTCAATTTTTGAAAGTGATGGCCAGACTTTCAATAAGTTGTCTCACTTTATGGGCACTAATCCAATTGTTCAGTTTGTTTTACAGCCAATTCTAATTTTGGGTGTCATTATCCACTTTAGCATGGGAATTTATTTGGAAATATTAAACCGGCGTTCTCGTCAAATATCTTATGTGAAATACTCAGGAAAAAGTAGTTCAAGTTGGGCTTCAAGAAATATGATAATTAGTGGTTTAGTCATACTAAGTTTTCTATTTATGCATTTTTATGATTTTTGGATACCTGAAATTAACACAAAATATATTCAAGGTGACTGGACTGGAATGCATGATGGTGAATTTAGATACTTTCATGAACTCCAACTAAAATTTAAGGACCAATTATTTAGGGTTGTTATTTATTGTATATCTTTTATATTACTCGGGATGCATTTGGTACACGGCCTGGGTTCTTCTTTACAATCTATGGGGATAACAAAAGGGCCGATAAAATTAATATCAACATTGTTTTCTGTCCTAGTTCCATTTGGATTTATATTTATTGCAGTTTTTCACTATTTAAATTAAAACATGACATCTAACAACAGTAAAAATTTAAACCAAAATCGTTTTCCAAGAGACAGCAAAATCCCTGAGGGGCCAATGAATCAAAAATGGACCAGCCACAAACAAAATATTAATTTAGTTAGCCCAGCCAATAAAAGGTTAATAGATATAATTGTTGTTGGAACAGGTCTTGCCGGGGCGTCTGCCTCAGCAACATTAGCTGAATTGGGTTATAATGTTAAGTCTTTTTGTTTTCAAGACTCATCAAGAAGAGCGCACTCTATTGCTGCTCAAGGGGGAATAAATGCGGCAAAAAATTACCAAGGTGACGGGGACTCAGTTTACAGACTTTTTTATGATACCGTTAAAGGTGGTGATTATAGGTCTAGGGAGGCAAACGTTTATAGGTTGGCTGAGGTTTCTACAAATATTATTGATCAATGTGTTGCCCAAGGTGTACCTTTTGCTAGAGATTATGGTGGCCTTTTGGACAACAGATCTTTCGGTGGTGTGTTAGTTTCAAGAACCTTTTATGCTAAAGGTCAAACAGGACAACAACTTTTGTTAGGTGCTTATTCAGCTATGAATAGACAAATAAACAGGGGAAAGATAAAAATGTATACTAGACACGAAATGTTAGATTTGGTTCTAGTAAATGGTAAGGCAAGGGGAATTATAGCTAGAAATTTAGTTAACGGAAATTTAGAAAGGCATTCAGCTCACGCTGTTGTTATTGCAAGTGGGGGTTACGGAAATGTATTTTTTCTTTCTACTAATGCCATGGGGAGTAATGTAACCGCTTCTTGGAAAATTCATAAAAAAGGAGCGTATTTTTCTAATCCATGTTTTACTCAAATACACCCAACCTGCATCCCCGTTTCCGGTGACAATCAATCAAAATTAACCTTGATGTCGGAATCACTAAGAAATGATGGAAGAATTTGGGTGCCGAAAAATAAAGAAGATGCAGAAAAAATAAGGTCTAGAAGTATTAAGCCAACAGATATAAAAGAAGAGGACAGAGACTATTATTTAGAGAGAAGATACCCGGCTTTCGGAAACCTAGTCCCGAGAGATGTTGCTTCTAGGGCGGCAAAAGAGAGATGTGACGCGGGATACGGGGTAAATAAAACAGGAGAGGCGGTATTTTTAGATTTTAGTTCTGCAATTATAAGGTATGGAAAAGAAAAATTGTACTCTATAGGTGGAGACACAAGTGATTTAAATCATGTTAAGGAACTAGGAAAAGAATTAATAAAAGAAAAGTATGGAAATTTATTTCAGATGTATGAAAAAATAACTAACGAAAATCCATACGAGACACCGATGATGATATATCCAGCCGTTCATTATACAATGGGTGGGGTCTGGGTAGATTATAATTTAATGACATCAATTCCTGGGTGTTATGCTATTGGGGAGGCAAACTTTTCGGACCACGGAGCAAATAGATTAGGGGCGTCTGCGTTAATGCAAGGCTTAGCTGATGGGTATTTTGTTTTACCCTACACTATTGGAGATTACTTGTCTAATGACATTAGAACTGGCCCAATTTCTACTGATCTTCCCGAATTTGAATTAAGTGAAAATGAAGTTAAAAATAAGCTTAAAGGCTTTATCAATAATAAAGGAACAAAACCTGTAGATTATTTTCACAAGAAGCTAGGAAGAATTATGTGGGAAAAGTGTGGTATGTCCAGAAATAAATTAGGTTTAGAGAGTGCAATTCAGGAAATAAAAGCCTTGAGAGAGGATTTTTATAAAAATGTTTTTGTTTCGGGAAACCTTAACGAATACAATGAAGAGCTAGCTAAAGCAGGTCGTGTTGCAGACTTCTTAGAGTTGGGAGAGCTATTTGCTATTGATGCCCTTAATAGAGAGGAGTCTTGTGGTGGGCATTTTAGAGAAGAACACCAAACAAAAGAGGGTGAGGCGTTAAGAAATGACAGTGAGTTTAATTTTGTTTCAACATGGGAGTATAACAAAGAGGGGTCGCCCACTTTACATAAAGAGGATTTAGAATTTGAATCTGTTGAATTAAAATCAAGAAGTTATAAATAAAAAAATATGAAACTTAATTTAAAAATCTGGAGACAGAAAAATAATCAATCGAAGGGCAGTTTACAAGACTATACTTTAAGCGGTGTTGAAGAAGATATGTCTTTTTTAGAGATGATGGACTTTCTAAATTATAATCTTTTAGAAAAAGGAGAAGAGCCGGTTGCATTTGATCATGATTGCAGGGAGGGGATTTGTGGTTCATGTTCTTTGTTTATTAATGGAGTTGCTCATGGACCAGAAAGGGGAACCACCACTTGTCAATTACACATGAGAAAGTTTAAAGATGGGGACACCATATATATAGAGCCATTTAGAGCGAAAGCATTCCCAGTTATAAAAGACTTAATTGTTGATAGATCAGCATTTGATAGAATCCAGCAGTCTGGTGCTTACGTCTCTGTAAATACATCAGGCAATACGCAGGACGCAAACACGATTCCTATACCTAAAGAAGATGCCGATGAAGCTTTTAATGCGGCAACATGTATTGGTTGTGGCGCTTGTGTCGCTTCCTGTAAGAACTCTTCAGCTATGTTATTTACAGCGGCAAAAATATCTCAATATTCTTTATTGCCTCAGGGTAAAGTAGAAAGAAAAAAGAGAGCAATTAATATGGTTAAACAAATGGACCTTGAGGGATTTGGGGCATGTACTAATACAGGCGCGTGTGAGGCCCAGTGTCCAAAAGAAATTTCTGTAAAAAATATAGCTAGAATGAACAGAGAGTTTCTTATGGCTAATTTAAAAAAATAAACATATATAGTTTTTTATATATTAATCAATAAAGACATCAATTTCCCAGTCCTTTTTAATGTTTATTTCTTGGTTATAATACTTTATGTACTCAGGTTCAGAAAGTTCTTGTATATTTCCTGAGTCCCAAGTTCCGTTATTGTTCAAGTCATGAAATATTCTAAAATTATAAACCCCAACTGATAAACTATCTATTTTTACAAATTTGGTATTTATATTAAAACAATTTATAGCCTTATCATTTTGTAAAATTTCGCCAATAATTATTTTATTGTTAAAGTCTAACTTTTCAAAATTAAAATTTAGTTGACCAACGTTAGTTTTATCCAAACTATTTTCACAATCTAAAGTGTCAATTTCTAAGAATCTATTATCAGTAAATAATCTTATGTCATGATTATGAACACTGTCAACATTTAATTTAATTGGCATTGATATTTTTTCAATATTGTCATATTTCTTATTTAGATTTAAATCTTTAAATGCTAATAGAGTATATTCTCCGTCTTTCAGATTTGTAAATTTATAATCCCCGAATTGATCGCAATAAACATAATAGTCTGGTTTTTGAACTCTGATTAAGGAGTCAAAAGTTGAATAATTTATTTTTTCAAATAAACCCACAATAGCCGAATTAATTTTTTTGTTTGATTTTAAATCTAATACTGACCCCTTAACAACACATGAGTCTAAAACACTTCCGGTTGAAAAAATAAACTTAAAATTATTGAGCTCGTTGGACTCATTAAGATCTTTAATTGAATTGTTAAAATTTACTATGTAGGTAGTATTATCGATTAAATCAGTTTCAAAATTTAATATAATAGACTTTCCTTTAACTTTAATTGATGGCGCTGGGTTAATTGGAGGGAAAAAGATAATATTTGATTTGTCAACCTGAATATATTCATTAAAGTTTATTTGAATTTTGTCTTCTTTAAAATTAATTGACCTATTAAGAGGGGCGGTGCTTAATATCTCGGGCGGGGAAGTGTCTTTCTCGCCCCCTGAGGGAGGAACAATAGTTGCACAAGAGCTAAGAAGTGCTAAAAAACATATATAAAAAACTATATACATAATACTAAACCATCATTATATCAAGTTCCCCTCTTTGTAAATTAATTGAAGTAATTGTCACCATTAGTTTTTTTCCTAAATATAGACTTTCTCCATTTATTTTGTTTATCATCTCATTTTTTTTATTACAGTAATAAAAGTTTCCTTCTTTTTTAAGACTTTTTAAAGAAATCATTCCTTCGCACAAATAGTCATCTAACTCAGCGTATATTCCCCAATCCTTAATTGAAATTATTGTTGCGGGAGTTGTCTTCCCCACCTTATCTTTTACCAGCCAAAGTAGAATAAATTTTAAATATTCCCTTTCTGCCTTTATTGCTGACCTTTCTTTTTTTGATGAGTTCAAACAAAGGCCGTTAAGGTTGTTGATGTTATTTTTCTTTTTTTGTAATTTATCGTTAAGTATTCGGTGTACTAATATATCAGGATATCTTCTTATCGGAGAAGTAAAGTGTGTATAGTCATTAAATCCTAGGCCAAAATGCCCAATATTTTTAACAGAATATTCAGCTTTCGACATGGATTGAAGTACCAATTGATTTATTAAATACTTATTTTCATTATTATCTATTTTTTTCAGTAGATCATTGATTGATTTATACAATTTATTTTCGCTAAAATTAAATTCTAAATCTATACTTTTTAAAAATATCTTTAGTGATTTTAATTTTTCCAAGTCAGGTTTGTCATGAACCCTGTATACCGCTTTTTTATTATTAAAATATTTACAAACAAATTTGTTTGATAATAACATAAATTCTTCAATCAACTTATTTGTGGAAATAATCTTTTTAAAATACGGCTTAACAGGCATTTCGTTTACAAATTCAACGTAAACTTCCTTTTTTTCTAATATTACTGAACCTTCTCGAATTCTTTTAGCTCTAAGTTTTTCAGCTAAATTATTTAGGGTTGATAATTCTTCGAAGAATTCACCCTGTTTGTTATTTATAACATTTTGTGCCTCATTGTAGGTGAATCTTTTTTTTGATTTAATTATAGTTTTACCTAGCCAATCAGAAATTATTTCACCATTAGTATTCATTATAAAAACCGTAGAAAAACATAGTTTTTCTTCATTTGGCCTTAGTGAACACAACTTATTAGCAAGTTTTTCGGGTAACATTGGAATTACCCTATCAGCCAAGTAAACAGAGCACCCTCTTTTAATTGCGTCTTTATCTAGTGCAGTATTAGGTTTAACGTAATGGCTAACATCTGCAATATGTACCCCGATCTCAAAGGTGTTCGTGTTTATTTTTTTTACAGAAACAGCATCATCAAAATCTTTTGCATCATCAGGGTCAATAGTAAAGCAGGCCTCTTCCCTAAAATCTCGTCTATTTTCTATGTCCTTCTTTATAATTTTTTCATTTAGGCCCTTTACATATTTTAAACTTTCTTTACTAAACTCAGTTTCAATCCCATGTTTTTTGATAATAGATAAAATTTCAGTTGAAAAATTTCCACTTTCTCCAATAATTTCTGTTATTTTTCCAAAAGGACATTTTGCCCTTTCTGGCCATTCTAATATTTTTACTAAAACCCGATCGTTATTTTTAGCGTTTAGACAATCTCCACTAGGAATATAAAAATCTGTTTTGATGTTTTTATCAATAGGTATTACAAAAGACGTATTATTTTTTTTACTAAAGGTGCCCACAAAAAACTCTTTATCTCTTTTTATAATTTTTTCAACCACCCCCTCATCAACCCTTCTTTTATTTTTTAAAATTTTAATTAATACATAATCACGAATTAATCCACCTTTAATATTTTTTTTGGGAACATGAATTAAACAATTTGTTTTTTCGCACCTACAATAAATTTCTTTTTTTTCACCGTACTCTAAAAAACCCTTTGTTATATTAATATTTTTTTTTAAAACATAAAATTTATAATTATCATTAATGAGTAATTTTTTTTCCACCACCATTTTATTAAGTAAACTTAGAATATCAAATCCTTTATTTTTCTTATTAAATAGTTTTGCGGTAATTTGTTTATAATTTAAAGGTGTTTCTGAATCTGTTAAAATAGAAATTATAAGATTTTTTAACCTTTTTATTTTTTTTTCTGAGTATTTCTTCATTTCAATATTTAAACAATATAGTTAAATTTGTATTATAATTTAAAGCTGACGTAGCTCAGGGGTAGAGCACTTCCTTGGTAAGGAAGAGGTCGGGAGTTCAAATCTCCTCGTTAGCTCCATTTAATATTGATGAATTACTTTAAAAACATATTATTAATTTTGACTATTATTTCTTGTCAAAGAGACCCAGTACTTGAAAATAATAACTCCATAATTAAAGTTTCAGTTTTTTTATCTGAAAACTGTCCAGTCGCCCAGTACATGACTATGCCATTAATTAACTGTTTTGAGGCATTTTCTTCAGATTCAGTTGTGTTTGTAGCTTATTTTCCCAATTTACTTTCTAATGCGGAATCAATATCTAATTTTTCTAATAAATATTCTATTCCCTTTGATTGTATTGATGATAATAACGGAGAAATGGTATCTTTGTTGGGAGCTACCGTTTATTCTGAGGTGTTTGTTGAATATAATAATACTTTAATTTACAGCGGAATGGTTGATAATAGTTATACCGAAATAGGTCAATGGAGCCCCCCGGATAATAATTATCTTTATAATGTTTTAGATCAATTATTAATGGGAAATGACTTAGAGTTTTCTAGCACAACCGCGATTGGCTGTATAATTTAAAAAAATAGACTTATAATAAAACATTAAAAATTTAAACATTGAACTTAAAAACAAAAAAACATAAAGACACAAAGAAAATACATATAAAAAACTATATATGTTTGTGTCTTATCTGTATTTCATTTTTTAGTCATTCTCAAGATGGGTTGAATATAGATCCATCGGTTATAACGGGCTGTGGAGGTTCTTTACAAGGATATTCAATGGTTAGTGTAAAATCAGATTTTACTCTTGGAGAAATAGCTATTGAAACATTAAAATCAGACCAATACATGTTGACCCAGGGATTTCATCAGCCGAGATTAGGTGTAATTTCCTTATTAGATAGTCCGAAAACCAAAATTACTATTTTTCCAAACCCCATAACAGACTTCCTAAATTTAGAATTTTCAAATTTTCAAAATGAACTTATTGAAATAAGAATAATTGATCTATCAGGTAAAATAATATTCTATGATTTTGTGTCACCTGAAAGGAATTTTCACAAAATTAATACCAATTTTTTAAAATTAGGAACATATATCTTAGAGATAATTACAGAAAACGAAAAAGACCTATTTAAAATTCAAAAATTAAAATAAAATAAAATGAGAAAATTATATTTAACGCTATTAGTAATTCTTTTATCTATAAGCTCTAGTACAGCACAAGCGCCACACACATTTTCGTATCAGACCGTAATTAGGGATGTTAATTGGGGTATTATGCCCGATAGAGATGTAAGTGTTTTAATTAGAATATTGGAAGATTCTAGTTTTGGCCCTGTTATTTATTCGGAAGAGCATTTTGTTCAAACTTCACCAATAGGTTTAGTTAACTTAGAAATTGGGGGAGGTGTAAATTATAGTGGTTCTTTTGATGATATTGATTGGGGTAACCACCCATATTTTTTAGAAGTATCTGTTGATATTAATGCTGGTAATAATTATCTACTAATGGGAAGCACACAGTTAAAAAGTGTTCCTTATGCATTGTTTGCTGAAACTAGTGCAAACCCAGGAAACCCTGGTCCACAAGGAGAGCAAGGTGTACAAGGACCTGTTGGGGCCCAGGGCCTACAAGGTCCACAAGGAAATCCAGGACCCCAAGGACCTCAAGGGCCAGTAGGAGTAGGATTAGAAGGACCCCCTGGACCCCCTGGAAATGATGGACAAGACGGTATATCCATACAACAAGTTGAAATAATTAATGAAAATTTAATTGTGACTTTTTCAAATGGTGAAGTGCAACCTCCTATTCCAATTAATATTCCTAGCCCATCAACTGAATTAAATAATTCTCAATTTACACTCAGTTTTAACGCTGTATTTACAAATCAATTAGAACTTGAAATCATAGATCCTGTTATTTTAGATTATTACATTCAGTTGGGTATATATCAAAAAGTTTTTGATTCATCTGGAAATCAAATTGGAGAAAGTTATACTCCTCAAAATGCTGAAACAATCACTAATTTAATACCCCCTGGAGGAGGCTTAAATTCAGGTGAAGAATATACATTTCAAATTAGTTTTATGACATCAAATGGTTTGATGATTATTAATCAATCTTTGATTGCTCCTTAAAAATTATGTATAAATTTTTAACTACTATTAATTTTTTTGAGCTTCAGTCGATATGTCAATTATTTGATTCTCATAATATCAAATTAAAAATCAAGAATAATTACCACTCAAATGTCACAGCTGGTTGGGTAGATTCATTTTGTACTTTTAACGAAAGAGAGCTGTATGTTTTAGAAAAAGATTTTGTTTTAGCAAAAAAAATTATTTTAAAATACAAGTGATAGTTTATCAAAAAAAAATCTTAATTAGATCAAAATCAAGGGGTGTTCATATAATAACCAATAAGGTAATAGATAATTTAACAGAAATAAAGTCCATAGATAAAGGTTTGTTGTATTTATATTTAGAGCACACTTCTGCATCATTAACTATTAATGAAAATACGGATGAAAAAGTAAGAAAAGACTTGGAAAATTACCTCAATAAAATAGTACCTGAAAACGAACCTTATTTTACACACACTTTTGAAGGACAGGATGATATGCCAGCACATATTAAATCGTCTTTACTTAGTAATAATCTTACCATCCCAATTACAAATGGTGCTTTAGGCCTTGGAAAGTGGCAGGGAATTTTTTTTTGTGAACATAGAAATATTTCAAGAGAAAGAATAATTACAGCGACAATGATGGGGGTTTAATTTCTTTGAATTTTAAATCCAATTTTTTTCCTTTCAATTTTATTTACCGTCTCTTCAATTTCCTTTTTTGAACAAGAGGATACTCGTAATCTTAAACCAAAATGAAATGCTAGTAGATCGTGGTACTTTTTTTCATTTTCTGTAAAACTCCCGTCACTACGAGAAATTTGTCGTATGTGTAATAACACCAATTCTTTTTGTAGTAAAGAAAATCTTTGTTCATCATTTAAATAATCAACCATTGATAACATAACGTTTATAAATTCACTTTTCGGTATTTGAGATTCTTGAACCCATTCCAAAGTTTCTTTGATTATTGCCTCACTTGTATTTTTATCATTTGTCCACTCATTGAGATAAGTTGTGATTTTATGAATTTGAGACTCATTATAATTTTCATCTGTACTAGTTGTGAATGAATAATAGATGAAATATAGGCAATGTAGTGGGCCTATTTCTTTTTTTGCATTTTCCATAAAAAGATAATTACGTTATAAATTTATAATAAATCATATAATTATTGTGTATCTTTGAATTCAAATATTTAACATCAAAAATAATAATGAAAAAAGGAACAGTAAAGTTTTTCGATGAAGATAAAAGATATGGTTTTATTACAGAAGAAGGTTCAGAGCAAGAGCACTTTGTACATGCAACTGGGTGCGTAGATAGAATAACTAAAGGTGACTCAGTTGAATTTGAATTAGCTGAAGGGCAAAAGGGAATCAACGCGGTAAACGTCAAGTTAGTTTAATAAATTTCAGCTTAGAAACTCCATTATTATTTAACATAATTATATTATGGAGCACTCATTTATTCGAGAATTCAAAATTTCATTTAAAGAAATTCCTAATCGTCTAAACCTTTCAAGAGAAGTTGTTGTTTTATTTAACAAAGCAGAACAAGCACTAGAAAATGCTTATGCACCTTACTCTAAATTTAAAGTTGGGTCAAGTCTTTTATTGGAAGATGGATCGTATGTAATTGGGAATAATCAAGAAAATGCTTCTTTTCCTAATGGTATATGTTCGGAAAGAGTTGCATTGTTTTCAGCAAAAGCAAATAATCCAGAATTAGCAATTAAAAAAATAGCAATAACATGTTCAACGGATGATTTTATGATCAATGAACCAATTGCTCCTTGCGGAATGTGTAGGCAAGTTTTATTAGAGTATGAAGAAGGGCAGGGTAACCCAATTGAAGTATGGTTGTTTACTAAATCTAAAATATTCAAATTTAATCAAGCTAAAGATTTATTACCACTATATTTTAATGAATGTAGATTAAAAAAGGAAAATTAGATTGTATATTTATAATAATATAATAATCCCGTATAAAGGTAACGCTTGAGAAATTAACACTTATTTAAATTAGCGTGCATGTTTGCGGTAGCTAGGGCGGGTCTGACTTTCTAATGAAGGTTGCAGAATTACCGAATTAACGCAACTACGTTATAAATGTTTTATTGGAATTTCTCCAAGCCTTTATGCGGGTTTTGTTATTTAATTATAAACCGATTTTTTAATGAATTATTGATTTTTTTTCAGACAAATTTCATAGTTTTTTTTAAAAATAGAATCCGATTTACTTTTTTCATCACAAGTTGCTAATTCCTTTCTTGCACGGTTTAGTATCATTTTTTTTTCATCATCACTCATTTCCGGATTTTTAAAAAATTCTGATTTTATAGACATTGTTTTTTCTGCACAATCACATGCTGATGGGCCACTGCATGAGCATAAAAACATTACTAATAAGGTAAAATATATGTAATTCATATCAATTAAAACTTATACATTTAATTATCATTTTTTAAAAGAGATAATAAACAATCTTGCACTTCTAATCCAAAATCTTCATTTTTTTCAATTAATTCTTCACAAGGTAACATTTTTTGCTCCCAATTTTCTTCTATTAATTTTTGTTCCTCAACTGTTTTAGTTAATTTCTCCATATTACCATCAATTTTCTCTTTTTCCATTTCAGCACAATCGCATGCACTAAGATTAGGTCTTCCGCAAGATATAAGTAAAAATGTAGTTAATATAAAAATCTTTTTCATATTAGTGTATATAATTTGTAGTGTTAAACTTCTTTTCTATTTTCCCATTTTCATAAATATAAATCTGAACTCCAGAATTACCTTTCAGTTTATTTCTTCCTAAAACGTCTATAATTTTCACAATGGATTCTTCTTTGTTATTTTCTAAAGTAGAGCTAACATCAACTTCTTCTAAAGCTCCTTCAGTTAACCATTGAATTATTAAATCAACTTCATTAGTATTTAAATATGCGCCAGAGCCATATGGGGGCATGTAACCAGTGCTAATATAATTTTCTAATAACCCTGTAGAAATGATTCCACCCTCAGTATTCCCACCAGCTGTTACGGCTTCGTAACTTTCAAGTGATAATCCACCAAAATAATTTGCTGATCCTTGATGACAACTTACACAATTAGTATTAAAAATAGGTTGAATTTGTAAGTTGTAGTCAACTTGACTGATTGAAAAAAGAGGAAGAATGAATAAAATAATAAATTTTTTCATAGATGTGAATAGATTTGTTTAGTAAATATAATAATTCAAATTTTAATTAAAATATTTAAAATCTATATAGAAGGTCCCAAGAGGAATAACTGAAGCAAAAAGAATAATAGCTAGTTTTTTTCTTTCCCAATTGAATTTAAATCCCAAAAAAATTGCGATTAACACATAAATTAAAAATAAGATCCCGTGTGGCATGCCAAGTATTTGGACCCAATATTCATTACTTAGACAATATTTAATAGTTGTAGCAAATAATAACAGTACATAAGAAACACCTTCTAAATAACTAATTATTCTAAATAATGTAACCATAACTAAATTAAGTTAAGAAATTTAATCTCAACACCTCTTTCTTTTTTAAAATGTTCAATAATGAAATCGCTTTTTGTTCTTGGTATTGCAACAGTTAATTTGCAGTCCGTATTTAATTCTCTTTTTAATATTTTTAAATTAAAACATTTAATTTTTTTCATTATTATATTTAAAGAATGGTACTTGAATAATAATAAATATTCTTCATGAATATTTTTAGTAATAATTTTCGCATTATTTAATGAATTGCGAGCAGCTGACTTATATGCTTTTATCAACCCAGGAATACCTAGTTTAGTTCCACCAAAATAACGAACAACTACAATTAAAATATTTGTTAACTCTAGAGACTTAATTTGTTGTAGAATTGGTCTACCAGCTGTTGAATGAGGTTCTCCATCATCAAATATTTTTTGTTCGGACTGGTCAATGTTAATTACATATGCAAAGCAATAATGATTGGCTCCTTTTTCTATTTTTTTTAAAGCAGTTAATTTGGTAACGACCTCTTTTTTGTTTTTAACTAAGAAACAATATCCAACAAATCTACTTCCTTTTTCACTATAAAAACCCTTTGATTCGGTTTTTATTTCTTTGTACTTTTCTAGAAATAACACTATAATTTTAAGCTATTAATTTGTTCTTTATAAAGCCTCCCGTTAGTCCAATTATTTTTTAATTCTGCGTTGTATTTATTATAAAAATTTATTGCAACAGTGTTCCAATTTAAAACTTGCCACACCAAACTATTAGCATTAATTTTTTTTGTAATTCTTATGCATTCTTCAAATAATAGTGAGCCAATACCACTCCTTCTATATTTAATTTTTACAAAAAAATCTTCTAGATAAAAACATTTTCCAGACCACGTAGAATAACGAATGTAGTAAAAAGCCATTCCAACTATTTTTTTATCAACCTCTGCAACTAAAACCCAAAACAAGGGATTTTTACCAAAACCATCTCTTTCTAAATCACTAATTGTAATTAATACTTTATCTTCTGATTTTTCATAGCGGGCCAGTTCATTTATGAGATTATAAATTTCTGAAACGTCCGATCTATTTGCTTCCCTAATGTTTATTTTCATTCTCCCAATTTGCGCAATTAATTGATAGATTTATATCGTCATGAGCAGTAATTTTCACCGATTTATAGTTAGTATCGCACTTTTCATTTAAAATCTTATGTCTGCCATCACAAAAAGGTAATCTTTTACTTATTCCGCAAGAGCATATACTATATTTATTTCCTTTTTTTAATGAAACAGTAATGTCCAATTTTATCTTTTATTTATTTTATAAAGTAACCAACCGTCTTCCATTTACCATCTAGACCTTTAGCCAAAGTAATTGTTTCAATTGCGCTAGCCTTGTTTTCAAAAGAAGAATTATAAGTCAAAATATAGTAATTACCGTCAGGGGCACCAGGTAATTCAGACTTAAAATCAGAGGACTTAATATTTCGTGATGTTAAATTTCCAAGAGGCCTTCTGCTCGCTTTTAGTGCTGCTGACCACCTAGTTTGTAGAATTTGATTTTGAAAATATGGTGCTGCATTGTCCCAACTTTCTAAATATTCGCCTTTGTCTATTTGAACTAGCCAGTTAGTTGCTGCCATTTGGGCCTTTTTATTTTCTTTTTTATTTTGTGAAAATATAAAAGTCGGAATTAATAAAATTAAAAGTATTAGTTTTTTCATAGTTTATAATGTTTTTTTACAGAACCATCATTGTAAATTTCAATATAGAATTTAGTATTTAAAGTCTCTCTACCCAAAAGATCAATTGTTTTAATTAATATTTTGTTATCGTCTAGGTTTTCTTCATTTATTCTAATTTCTTCTTGCTCAAGCCTGACGTTATCAATATATAAATAATTACCATTTTCTCCGTTAAATTCAAATTTAATTTTAACGCTTGGGTTTCCGGACCATGGGTTTAAATTTACGTATTCCTCTTCCCATTGATTGTTGTTTGGTATAAATACACTTGAAATAAAGGACCCTCCGTTTGTGACTAGCTCATCAGTCGTTAGGTCTTTTCGCAAGGTCCATGATAAGCCACAGTCATCTGAGACTAATATTCTTAGTAGGTCATCGCTTTGATTGTTTCTCTTCGCATATGCATAATCAAAATATAATCTCGTGGGACTTTGAAATTGACTTAAGTTTATAAAGGGAGAGTATAAATTATGCACATTTTCACCAGAAAAAAACCTACTTCGAATTCTCATAGAGGCGCTACCTGAACTAGCAGCCAGCTCCGTTCTGCTCCATGTATTTTCTGTTAACTGTTCTAAAATTTCCCAATTACTTAATTCATTATCAGAGAGTGGAAAATCATTGGATTCAAAACTTTCTGAAATAGAAGATAAAATAGGATTATTATCATATACTGTAATTAAATTATTTATTGTTTGATATGAGGTCCCCGCTTCTGTAGAAACACTTAATGAAACATTATACGTTCCAGAGTTGTTATATATGACAGTTGGGTTTTCTTCATAAGAATTAGAGGGGTTTCCACCAGGAAATGACCAATAAAATGTTGGATTATCCCCGTCATTGTAAGAGTTGTTAAAGAACTGAATTTCATTATTTGCACAAACGGTACCATTAGGAATATAAATATCAACTGAGGCTAGGCACTCTTCTTCTTGGTAGTTAGGGTGTGTTCCTGTGGCCCACAAATTATCTTCTTGCCATAAATCTACTCTATCACCAACACCTGAATTTAAAGATGCTTGCATTCTAGCAACTTGACCTTGGGTAAACATAGCTGTACAACTTGAATAGTCCATGATATTTTGAACATTATCTAAAGAGCCACAAGATTGTGAGGCCAAATTACATGAACTATAAGAGCCGATACAATTTGGTGTATCAGCAACAAAATCGTCTTCGTTACAATTTGATGATAAACCTACATCAGCCCATTCTGCCCAAGTATGTTCTAAGTTAAAAAAATGACCGCATTCGTGTGACAAAGTATGTCTAACATAATTACTATTACTTCCAGAGCCAATACTTCCAACATATTCATGATCTGCTATTATGCCATGTCTAAAATTGGGCCCCCCTGTTGATGGTAAATAAGTATAAGCAGCGGCTCCAATATTCGAATCTATACCTTTAACAACCCAGATATTTAAATACGAAGCATCGTCCCAAAATATTATTTGTTTTGCATCGTCATTTGCAGATCCGGTTTCCTCCCAAAATGTTCTTGTGATTCCTTCTGTGCAATTACCATTAGGATCTATTTTAGCTAACTTAAAAGTTAGGTTTGTGTTTCCAATAATTGATTGAAATTCATCAATTACATTATTTAGATCTTGACTTGTTCCATTAAAATCTTCATTCATTAATCTTATGGCATCTTCAACTTGCTCTTTGGAGATGTTTTCATTTACACCAACTGGATTTCCTTCATGTAAAATATGAAATACAACAGGAATAATTTTCTCAGGCTCACCGAATCGATTATTTTCATTAAAAATATTTGTTATTGAGTCGAGGGTATGTTTATTTTTCAAATATCGATTAGGATTTTTATTAAACTCCTTTTTTGTCATAATATGTGTGGCGCACGGCAACATATTTTCTTGGCCATGAATACATAGTAATGAAATAAAAAATGTAAATAATAAACTCCTCATATTTTTTTGTTGTAAATAAATGTTTTTGAATTCACAAAATTATTTGAAAAAACTTTAATAACATATAAACCAGAACTATTTTTATTTATAAAATTGTTTAAAGAGTATGAATTATTTCCTGAAGGAAATACTTTAGTTTTTCTAAAAACAATTCTCCCGTACACATCATAAATCAATATGTTGAGTTTATCGCTTTCTGTTAAATTAAACCTCATTATGCCATTTTCTTTTGTTATTGGTTGAGGAATAATATCTAAATTAATAGATGTTATATTATTAGTTTCCTGCCAGTTTCCATTACCAATTCTAATATTATCGATGTATAACCAATTTCCACCAATATTATCTGTAATTATTACTCCGTTATCAACATCAAATGCCTCTTCCTCTTGAAGAATACCCTTTCCAGTAAATACAAATTTAATAATTACACTTTCTTCTTGTGCGGCGGTTTGAATATTAACTGACCTTTCTTGCCAATCTGAAGACAAGGGGACATAGGGGTTAAATGCAATATTATCCCCTTTTGTATTTAACTCATTAGTATCCCACTCTCCTCTTTTAATCCAGGTTTCTCCACAATTTTTAGAAACATAAACAGACAATCGGTCATTAATTATACTTACACCTCCATCAATAGTATAAGGTAACCTTTTAGCATATGCTAAATCAAAATAAAGTGACAAAGGGTTTTCTGTTGAAGTTGTTTGATTAGAAAAATCAAGTTCGGGACTAATTAACTCATGAGCGATATCATCCGCAGTAAGATACTGACTGCAAATTCTTGCTGCTCCACTACCTAAAGAAGATGCAAATCCTGTTCTTGCCCACGAAGGCTCAGTGCCGGTGGGTTTTATGAACCAATTTGGTGCATTAGTGTTATTTGGAAAGTTAACATCTTCAAATTGCTCTAAAAAAGGAGCAATATCATTATCTAAAATAGTAATGTAATTTTCTTTTATTATTTCTGATGTTCCTGAATCATTACTCACCACTAACTTAACATCGTGAGAACCTGGAACACTGTACACAACTGAAGGATTCATTTCTGTAGACTGAGAGGGGCTGGCTCCTTCACCAAAGTCCCAAAAAAACGAATCAATATTTTCAGTGTTATAACACATTTCTTCAAAATTTATTATAACATTACTACACGCGGACTGAGTACTTGCGTTAAAGTCGGGAGTAGGAATACAAGAATTAGCATTGTAATTATCATGTACTCCGGTCATCCATAAATTACTTTCTTGCCATAATAGGTTTCTTCCACCTGCACTTGAGTTTAAGGCAGCGTGAACTCTGTCTTTTTGACCATTTGTAAACATTAATGCGCAATTTGAGTAGTCCATTATATTTTGAACATTATCTAATGTATCATTACACGAACTTTGTGAAAGAGGGCAGTTTGAATTTTCAACTCCAAATGTCAATGGGGTGTCGTCTACACCATCGTCAATCAAGCAATTATCAGGTGTTCCATCCTCGTCTTCGTCAAAGTTTCCGGGACTATTAGAGCTTCCCCATGGATGAGCTAGATTAAGATAATGCCCAACCTCATGTGGCATTGTGTGACGGGACCAATTGCTATTACTAGCAGTACCAATTGTACCAAAATAATCATCATCACAAATAATACCTTCATGGTTATTAGGAGCTGTTCCAGGATAATATGCATATGCAGCAGTTCCTTGACTTGCAAGGTCAGCTACAACCCATATATTCAAGTACATATCGTTGTTCCAAAATGTATCATCTTTGACATTTTCACCACCTTCATATGTTAAAATTGATTGATAGTATGTTATTCCATCAGTACAATTACCTTCGGGATCAAGTTTAGCAAGTCTAAATTCAATTCCCATATCAGATATAATTGAGCTAAACTCACTGATAACACCAGAAATATCATCATTTAATGCATTAAAATCATTGTTAATGCTCTCAATGCATGATAAAACTTGATTTTTTGAAATTCGTTCACTTCCATAATTATGAATAACGTGAACAACTGTGGGAATAATGTAGTTAGTATCGACAACTCTACACATCTTTTTGTTATCAACAAACTCTTTTGTAAAAGAGTTAAGTTTATCTAAAATTTGTCTTTTTTCAGGGTATTTAGAAAGAGATTTTTCAATCGCTTCAGCTGCACCACACTTTTTTTCCTGAGAATAGGTATATGTTAATCCTAAGAAAAAAAATAACAAGAAAAAATATCGTATAAACATTAATTTATTCTACAATAATTATATTCTTAGATATTTTATCAGTATTAGTTGTGATGTTAATTACATAATTTCCCGTAGGAATATTTGTGTAAATATCATCTAGAGTTATCGAATTTAATCCTTTATTTAAATCAAAATCTTTAACAGAAATACTTTTTCCTAAAACATTAAATAATTCAACGAATACTTTTTTTTGTGATTTTAAACTTATCTCAATTTTTGCGGAACCGTCAGATGGATTTGGAAAAATATTGACTCCAACATTTTCTTCTTCATTTAAATCCACAAAATTTTCTCCAACTCTTAAATTGTCAATGTATAGCCAATTTCCACCAACATTTATTCCGTCTTCATTAATCCCAACTCCGGTAAATTCAAACTTAATAATTACCCCTTCGTCTCCAGCAACGTTATTTAAGCTAAATGATTTTTGAGACCAGTCCCCAGGGTTGTCTTGGTTTCCATTAGGAACAAAATCATTAAAAACAGTTTGTGGATTTCCAAATTCATCAAAAACAGTAATTAAGTCATCAGTATTATATGTTTTTCTTGCCATCCATGTTTCTCCGCAGTTATCGGATGTATAAATAATTAATTGATCCTGAATATATAAATTATCTTCAAAGTCGGTTTGAGTGCTTTTAAGAGCGTATGCTAAATTAAAATATATTTGCGCAGAGCTTAAATCACTTAAGTCTAATTCTGGGGTAGTAAATGTATGACTATTTAATTCATACCCAAAATATCTACTTCTAATACGAATTGATGTTTCATCGTTCCATGCTGCAGACGTTGTAGTTTCCCATGTTTCTTCGTTTTCTTGTGGAACAATATACCACCCATCATTTTCTGGAAAAGATCCATTTTCAGTAGGAGAAAAGTCTTGTTTTATTCCCTCACTTGTCACATTAACATCATCTAAAATATAAATATAGTTTTCTCTTGTAGTTTCATTACAATAAGAAGGACTTGAGTCAATAGGACCATTACAGACAATTAAGTTTACATCATGTGAGCCCTTTTCTTGATAAATGACAGTTGGATTAGCTTCGGATGAATATTGTGGGCTTGCCCCAGAACCAAAGTCCCAATAATAATTAATGTTATCACTATTGTATGAGTGAGACATAAATTCAATTTCAGTTCCTTGACATCCTGTATTTGTAGTAGTATTGAAGTCAGGTATAGGCGCACAAGTTGAATAAGTTTCTAATGAGTTAAAATGTTCATTATTAACACCTGTTAAAACTAGATTTTCTTCTTGCCAAAGACTTTCTCTGTTACCTGCCATAGAATTTAAAGCGGCGTGAACCCTTTGTTTTTGACCTTCCGTGAACATGTGAGCACAATTTGCATAGTCCATTATATTTTGAACATTGTCTAAACTTCCACAAGTTTCTTGATCAACATTACATGTTTGGTTAGTACCTATAGTATTTGGAGTGTCCTCAACACCATCGTCTGTTCCACAATTTTCTTGTACACCAGGCTCATTTGTACTTCCCCATGGGTGCGCTAAATTCATAAAGTGACCAAATTCATGAGATAGCGTGTGCCTTACATAATTGCTTCCACCTGCAGTACCAACACCGTGACCGAAGTATGTATGTAATGAAACGATAACGTCGTAAGGATCTCCTGCGCCAGGATAATTAGCGTAAGCAGCAGCACTTGATCCAGGAGACATACTTTTTATGACATATATATTAACATAATTTTCATCAGGCCATGAAATCAGGCTTCTTGCAGCTTCATCGTTACCTTCAGTTAAAGGAGACGCTGTTCTTGTTATTCCGTATGTACAATTACCATCAGGGTCAATAGTTGCTAATCTAAATTCCACCCCAAAGTCTGCAATTAGGTCAGAAAACTCATCAATTACTTCTGCAATGTCATTATTTTCACCGTTCCAATCTTCATTTACTGTTTCCATCGCCCTAGCAATCTGTTCGTCACTAATATTTTCAATACCATAATCATGAATTACGTGAACAACTACAGGAATAATATATTGTTGACCCATTTTAGGGGTGTTCTTATATGTTTCAATAAAGTTTTTAGTATGATTTTCCAATTGATTTCTTATGATAAGTTTTTCGGGCTTTTCTAGTAAGCTTTTATTTAAAATTATATCTGCGCCACAAGTTTTACGATTGTAATCATGAGTTTGCGAAAACGCAAAAAGAGATAATAAAAAAACGAAAAGAGAAGTAAATTTTTTCATGTTAATAATTTATATGTAAAAATGTTGATAAATATACGAAAAAATAAGATACTATTAGATAGAGATTTCTAAAATTATAATTTATACTTTTCAATTAATTTTGACGAGGATAAGTTTGGTAATAAGGGTATTATTTTAATTTGTCCACCTTTAGAAAGAATTAAGTCTCCTCCAATTATCTCTTTTTCTTCATAGTCCCCTCCTTTAGTTATAATATTTGGTAGTACTAATTTAATTAAATTATATGGATTCTCTTCTTCGAAAAAAACAATTAAATCTACAAAAGAAAGAGCAGCTAACATCATAGATCTGTGGTGATTATTATTTACAGGACGATTTTTTCCTTTAAGAATTTTAATCGATTCATCAGTATTTAATCCAACCACTAATTTATCACCTAATTTTTTAGACTCACTTAATATTTTTATGTGGCCCAAATGGAGGATATCAAAACAACCGTTTGTAAAAACAATTTTTTGATTACTTTCTTTCCAAGTCTTTATTTTTTTTTGTAGGTCTAAAGATGATTTGATAATTTTTTTTTCAAAATTTTTCACAATATTTTTGAATTATATGATTTTCTTAAATTTAAAAATAGTAGACCTATAAAGCCCATGACAACAATCATAATAGTTTGAGCGGTATGTACAAGAAAACCAAATGTGGTTGCTACACTAGCTTCTTGACCAAGAATAAAAAATAGGCCAATATAAACCGCACCATGATATGAACCCATTCCTCCTGGTGTGGGAATTACCATTCCAATTCCACCAATTGTCATGATTAACAATCCGTCAAGAAGACTAAAATTTTGCATGCTCTGAAAACACCAAAAGCAAACATACGTCATAAGCAGGTAGCACAACCAAATAAGAATTGTGTAAAGAGCGAATAATTTTTTTTCTTTCACTGAAAAAATAGCGTAGACTCCTTCTTTAATTTTAAATAAATATTTTTTTAACCACTCAAAGGCTTTCAATGTCATAAATTTTTCTTTTAAACTAAATGAAAACAATAAAACACCAATTATTATAGTAATCACAATCAAAGTATTTTTGGTTAATATCCATGAAAAATAATTACTATTTGATATTAGATCAATTACGATATTCCATTTATATATCAAACAAACAATTATGCAAAAAAACAGAATTATAAAATCAATAACTCTCTCAACTAAAACATGCCCAAATAAATATGAAATAGGAGTTTGTGCAACTCTATTTATTAGGCTACATCTTGCAATTTCACCAGATCGAGGAACTCCGGCATTAAACATATAGCCTGCAGCGCAAGCATTGACTAAGTCAATGGTTTTGACGTTGAAATTCATGGGCCTGATTAATAACTTCCAACGAATCCCTCTTAAAGCCTCCCCTATGTAGCCAATAAGCATTGATAGAAATATAATAAACCAGTTGAATGGAACTAAAAGAATTTCTTTAATATTGAAAAAAATACTATTTAAAGAATTGTTTCCAATTACTAAAATAATCAGCTCAACTCCTATAATTATAGGAATTATGATGTCAAGTATTTTTTCAAATTTCTTCAACAGTTTATTTTATTAGTCTTTTCATCAGGGAAGATGAATTTGGGTTGATATTTTTTAGCATCTTCAACATCAATTAAAATGTAACCAATAATAATAACAACTTCACCTGTTTTTATTTTCAACGCTGCTGGGCCGTTTATTATAACTTCACCACTACCTTTTCTACCTTCAATTATATATGTCTCCAATCTTGCACCGCTATTCACACTTAGAACCTGAACTTTTTCTCCAGCTATTAAGTTTGATGCTTTAAGTAGAATGGGGTCAATAGTAATACTTCCCATATAATCTAAATTTGATGCGGTTATAGTTACTCTATGAATTTTAGATTTAACGATTTCTATCATCATAATTTTATAATTTTAAATTATCAATTAATCTAGTATTTTTAATATTAACCGCAATCATTGCATAACAATCATGGTCGGTGTAAGTTTTATTTATAAAACTAAATTTTTCTGAATCAATTATTTCAAAATATTCTAAATTCAATAAAGATATTTTATTTAATGCATCATTAACGAACTCCTTAGCTCTTTTTGTACTCCAAATCAATTTATTTTTTTTTACTTCACTCAGGACTTTAAATATAACTCCTGCAATTAATTTTTCTTCATTATTTAAGTTTTTATTTCTAGAACTTTTTGCCAAACCATTTGACTCTCTAATAGTTTGGCAGCTAATAATTTTAATATCCTTAAAATATTTATAACTCAATTTTTTAATTATTAGTAATTGCTGTAAGTCTTTTTCACCAAAATAGGCATTATTAGGGTTGACTATTTTGAATAATTTAGAAATAATTTCAGTAACACCTTTGAAGTGCCCAGGTCTTTTTTCTGCTTCCAATAATTTGTCTAGATTACCAAGATTTAAATTAATTTCAAGTTGTTTAATTTTTGAAATTTCATAATTACTTGGCGAGAAAGCAATATCACAATTTAATTTATTTAGTCTTTTGACATCTAAGTCTAAATTTCTTGGGTAATTTTTAAAATCATTTGAGCAGTTAAATTGTGATGGGTTTACATAAATACTAACAATTGAAATGTCATTTTCTTCTTGACATTTCCTCAACAAAGAATCATGCCCTTCATGTAAAGATCCCATAGTTGGAACAAAACCAATTGTTTTATTTTTTTTTTTAATTAATTCAATAAAACTTAATAGGTCAACTACGGTTGTAATTTGCTTCATTAGTTAAAAATCAAATTATATAGTATCGAGTTACATTTAATTAAATCATTATAAAGCTACTCATAAATCTTGAAAAAATGCATAAAAAAACTTAACTTTGCAATTCAATTATTTGCTGTAAGAAAATGAAAAAGAGAATTTTATATATAGCCCAAGAACTTTCGCCTTTTGTTAACGGAATTGAAATTTCAGAAAAAGTACTAGAGTTAGCTACTTTTGTACAAAATAATAAAGATTACGAAGTTAGAATTTTTATACCAAGATACGGTTGCATTAATCAGAGAAGGCATCAGTTACATGAGGTGATTCGTCTTTCTGGTATCAATTTGGTTATCAATGACATAGACCAACCTCTTATTATTAAAGTAGGCTCAGTACAAAAAGCAAAATTACAAGTTTATTTTATTGATAATGATGAATACTTTAAAAGAAAGCAAACTTTAAAAGATTCAAAAAATAATATGTTTAAGGATAATGATGAAAGGATGATGTTTTTTTGTCAAGGGGTGCTAGAAACATTAATTATGTTGAGATGGGCTCCTGATATCATCCATTGTAATGGGTGGATGACATCTCTAATTCCTTTGTATTTAAAAGAAAAGTACAATCATGCAAGTGTTTTTGAGCAAACAAAAATAGTATACTCATTATATAAAGATTCTTTTATTGGCTCACTTAATAAGGAATTAAAAAGTAAAATATTATTTGATGAAATAAATGAAACAAATTTATCAATAATTGATACCCCAAGTGCAAAAAACTTACACAAGTTGGCAATTACATACTCTGATTTCGTTTTGAAAACTAAATTATTTAATAATAAAGATGTTTTTTCATTTATAGAGTCTTCAGCTATTCCTGCGTCTTTAGATGACCACCAAACTTTTGAAGAAATCATAGAATTATATAATAATTTGTGCGCAACTGAAGTTGTTTAATTATGATAAGAGTTTTTAATTCATTACTGAGTCTTTTATTATTGTTTTTAATAGCCTGTAACCCCGATGAAGATGATATCTTAGGATTAGACTTAATTCAAGATGATGAATTTTTGATTGAAAAACATATTATTTCTAATAATACAACTGATTTAAATATTAAAAATTTTCAAGAGGAAGATGTGAGTGGATCAGGATCATATAATTTACTTGGTTCTTTTTATGATAATTTTTTTGGACAAAGTGATGCTTCATTTTATTTTCAAGTACTATTACCAAGTAATAACGTTGATTTTGAAGCTTCTGAATCTAACCCTAATGTAAAATTAGAATTAAGTCTTCCGTTTTACGGAATTTATGGAGATACACTACAAAACCACGTTGTTTCTGTTTACGAAGTTACCCAAAGTTTATCAGGTATTGACACAACCCAGGTAACAAACACAGAATCATATCAATTTGACAATAACCCTTTGACGCAAAGTGATATTCTAGTTAATATATTAAGTGATTCTGTCCAGTGGAATAATGAAACAGTTTCACCAAGATTAATTATTGATTTAAGCGCTAGTAATCTTGCTACAAAAATTCTTCAAGCAACCTCTTTTGATTTAGAAAATAATGAAAATTTCAATAATTTAATTAATGGACTTTATTTAAAAGTAAACTCGTTAACAAATGGATCAATACTGTATTTTGATACAAATAGTCCACAATGTTTTTTAAGAATGACTTATACAAAAAACGATAATACAGAGTCAGTTATTGATTTCCCAATTGGCACAGAATCCAACACTCATAATTACTTTACACATGATTACAGTAATTCGGAGGCATTCAATTTTATAAATAATCAAAATATTGACTCATTAATTTTCTTACAGTCAATGGGTGGGCTAGCAATGGAGTTTGATCTCAGTTTTTTAGCTAATGATATTTATTCAGATTGGGTAATTAGTCAAGCTTCATTAAATATACCTATTTATAAAGATGATGATTATACTAAATATCCAGCCCCATCTTATTTAGTATTAACTGAATTTACAGATAGTTCTGATGTTGCAATTCAAGGAATTACGGGAGGGCTATTCAATCCTGTTGCTGAGGAGTATAACTTTAATATTTCAGCTCATATTCAAAAAATAATATCAAATAATCATAGTGGAATCTTAAGACTATATGTTGGGGGTAAAAATGCAAATGCAGAAAGATTAATAATTGACAACAGAGTCAATACGGGCATGAACTTAGAACTTCACATAATTAAATAATTTAAATCTATGTGTGGTATAGTTGGTTATGTTGGTGATAAAAATGGAATACCAATTGTTTTAGATGGTTTAAAAAGATTGGAATATAGAGGTTATGATTCGTCAGGCCTATGTTATCATAAATCAAATAAATTTAATTTAAAAAAAAAAAAAGGTAAGGTAAGCGACCTAGAAATTTTAATTCCTAAAAATTCATTTGGTAGTATTGTGATGGGGCACACAAGGTGGGCAACGCACGGAAAACCCTGTGATAAAAATGCCCATCCTCATATTTCCATGAATAAAACAATATCAATTGTTCACAATGGAATAATTGAAAATTATGATTCCCTGAAAGAAGGATTAATCCAGAGGGGGTATAAATTTAAATCTGAAACTGATACAGAGGTACTGGTTAATTTAATAGAATTTATAAAGACAGATTTAAATTTATCTCTTATCGAGGCGGTACAACAATCTCTTACACAAGTAATAGGTGCGTATTCAATAGTTGTGATGAGTATTGATGAACCTGAAAAAATGGTTTTAGCAAAAAAAGGAAGCCCACTTGTAATAGGTGTAGGAAAAGAAGAGCATTTTATTGCCTCAGACCCTTCCCCTTTTTTAAAGTACACTAAAAGAGCAATCTATCTTGATGACGGAGAGGTTGCGTTAATTTCGAAAAATCAACTATCAATTTTAACAACAGATAAAAAAATAAAATCACCAACGATTAACAAATTAACCATGGAGTTAGAGGAAATCGAGAAAGGGGGATTTGAAACATTTATGTTAAAAGAAATTTACGAGCAGCCAAAATCTATTATTGATACATTAAGGGGAAGAATCATAAAAAAAAATCAAGTTATTAAGTTACGAGGATTAAACGAAAGTGCTAATAATTTTAAAAATGCAAAGAGGATAATTATTGTTGCTTGTGGTACATCATGGATTGCTGGTTTAGTTGCTGAATATATTATTGAGGGATTAGCAAGGCTTCCGGTTGAAGTAGAATATGCTTCTGAATTTAGATATAGAAACCCTGTAATATATAAAGATGATATTGTTATTGCTTTTTCACAATCAGGGGAAACAGCAGATACAATTTCAGCCTTAAAACTAGCAAAAGAAAAAGGTGCTTTATTGTATGGAATTTGTAATGTGGTTGGTTCTACAATTTCCAGATTAGTGGACGTGGGAACGTTTACACATGCAGGTCCAGAAATAGGAGTTGCATCAACCAAAGCTTTTACAGCTCAGGTTTCCGTCTCGGTATTAATCGCTCTAGGAATTGCTAAATTGAGGAATCAAATTACAAATAAAGATTTTAAAATAATTTCAGATGAGCTTTTGTCAATTCATGAAAAAATGCAATATACATTAACAAACTGTAATAAAAAGATTGAAAAAATTGCAAAAAAGTATAAAAATGCTATAAATGCTCTTTATCTAGGTAGAGGGTTAAGTTTTCCTGTTGCTTTGGAGGGTGCTTTAAAATTAAAAGAGATATCATATATACATGCAGAAGGCTATCCTGCTGCTGAAATGAAGCACGGCCCAATTGCCTTAATTGATGAAAATATGCCAACAATAATTATTGCGACAAATAAAAGAAATTACGAAAAGATTTTCTCTAATGCTCAAGAAATTAAGGCCAGAAATGGAAAGTTAATTGCTATAGTTTCTCATGGAGATAATCAAATAAGTAAAATAGCCGATCATGTAATTGAAGTAAAAAAAACAAATTATTATTTAAGTCCGTTAATTAATACTATACCATTACAATTGTTTTCATATTACATTGCATCTTTGAGAGGATGCGATGTTGATCAACCAAGAAATTTAGCAAAGTCCGTTACTGTTGAATGAGAACTTATTGAAGTTTGACTAGACGGTTTCTGACTATCAATACAATTTCACTACTCAATTATATACTTCTTTTCTAAACTACCATCATCATAGATTTATATCAATGGTTAATTTTGATGGTTGTGTTTTCTTGTCCTATAGGTCTCAATTAATTCTTTCCCCAACCCAGCTATTTTCAAATCCCTTTTGATTTGAAGATGTTCCTATTATTAGATTTCCTCTTACCTCTCCAGTTTTAATCATATAATTATCTGAAAACCTCAAAACAATCAGATTCCCTGTTAACAACCAATCATATTTCATCTCTGAGTTTCTAGGGTCTTCAAAAGAAACAGGAACACCATAAATATCCGAAAGTCCTATAAAACTTCCATCATCCTTAAGAAGTATAATCTGACCATAACCATTATCACCAGTTATTTTCCAAATAGAATTTACTAAATCTTGTCCAAATCCAATAAATGGTAAACACAATAAAATTATATATAGATGTTTCATGAGATAAATGTAATCATTTTTTAGGACCTCTTTTTTTACGAAGGATAATGTTGTTGATTGATTTATTTACAACTACCATTCAATTGTTTGTCCTTCGATCTCATCTTTATTGAATTCAATTTTTTTAATTAAGAAATTTTTCACATAACCATCGTAGTAATAATCTCCTTCATACTTTTTCATATAGTAAATTTTTATTTCCTTCGAAGTTAACTCACTTTTATCAATATTAATGATATTATTGAGTATGGTTTTATTCATATCAAATATTTCTATTTCAATATATTCTTTATTACCATAATTCACTCTTTTATCAACTCTTAATAAATATCTTTCTTTAAAAATTTGTTCTAAAAAAAAAGTAATACCATTATCTATAGTGGATTCAAATTCAAAAATTATATTATCATTATCTTCAAACAATTTTCCATCTCCCAAAAAAAAATCAATCCTTTTACCAATTATCAACTCTTGTGTTTCCTCATCACTTAATTGAAGATGTTTAGAAAAGTCTTCAACTGTAATATTTAAACTTGTTTCATTTATATATGAAATAATTGTTTCATTAGTTATATTCATTATTTAATTATCAATTTTATGTAGGAATACATTCTTATTTATCTTTTTTAGATTTAAATATTATAACCCCAATTATTAACACTAGAGTAATTCCAATCCATAAAAAAAATTCCTCATCAGTGTAAACATCTCTACCGCTTCTTCCTAAATAGCTGTTGTGTTTACCGATACTTAGAGTGCCATATAATTCATATATAACTATATTAAACAAGGATAATAATAGTAATAATTTTTGTGTGTAACTTAAATCTAAAACAATCTCTTTTAAGTAGATAAAAAATTTGTCTAAAAAACCGTAGTCTTCTTTATTATCATTTTTCATGTTATTAATTTAATCAAATTTAGGACCTCTTTTTTTACGAAGAATAATGTATTTTAACTGAAACAAGTAAAAACTATTTTTTTGAAAGAATATAAGAAAGTGATATTCCAACATCAAACTAAGACTACCACATTAGTAATCTCTGATTTAAAAATTCTACCATTCTATCCTACCACCACACCCAATTTCTTTTTTAGTCTTAATATCATAACATTTTTGAGAAATGATTTCACCATTATCATATTCCCAATCTAAAATAACTTCACCAGACTGATAATCAGTCCAAATATATTTACCGTGTAGCTTTCCGTCTTTATAATCATGAATTTCTCTCTTTCCTTTAAAATCAAAAAGCTCCATAGGTTCATGAGTGTAAGTACATCTACCATGTTTTTTTCCATTTTTAAACACTTCTCGATCAAGTTTGGTCCATCCGTTATTAGTGGTTCTTATTCTCCATTGAATTACCCCTTTTGTATAACTTTCCTCATAACGGATATCATTAAAATGATACCTTTTAATTCCATGTAACTTTCCTTTAATTTTATTTTGTTCTAGTTCTGGATTTAAACCATTTGGTTCTTTGTCTCTAAATTTTTCAAGTTTACCATCATAGTGATCTCCCTTTTTAAAATACCCACGTAATTTTAATCTCCCACTTTGGTAATAATCTTTATGAAAACCTTCTCTTTTACCATTTTTATATAAACCAATGTCTCCAAAATTAGAGGTCAAAAAACCATTTAAAGGTTTTTGGTTAGATTTTAAAATACATGTTTCGTCATCAGTATAAAACACTTGATTTTTAATATATGTTTTTTCTTCAAAACAACTTGTAAAACACAAACAAAGTAGAGAAAACAGGAATAATTTTTTCATACCAAAAAGTTAATAATTAATCATTACTTAATTTTTTACGAATTATAATCTAAAAGTTTGATTCAAAACTAGTTCGTCACGGTCGAGTAGTTTTCTAACCAAATTTCAGGTTTTTTTAATTCTGTAACATAAAATAATCAAAAAATGAGATGTTCTAATATCTAACTCAAATTTTAACAATAATCATTTAAGTATATATTATATATGTCTATGTAATTCTGCATAAATTTTGCTCCTTTACTAAAATTATATTCTTCACAGATGTCTTTTGCCCATTTAAATCGATTCAGACTTTCATTTGCAGGCCCTTGTTTTAAATCAAATTTTTGTTTTAACATATCGCATTCTGCTCTTTTTTTATCTTCAGAGAAGGACACATATCCTACTATTTTTGCTTCAAGCAATAACCTAGCCATAGTGTCTAAGTTATTTTCATTTAATTTTTCAATGACTTTTTTTTCAGTGCTTTTCCCAAAAATATTAAATAATCCCATTTAGTTTAATTTTTTTTATAAGGAACTTAATAGTATTATGAGCGCGATCACAATTAATATTATGATAATACTTTTACTATTAAAGTTGGTGTTATTTTCTTCTTCGCCTATTAAATCAGAAAATTTATTATATAGTTCTGGCTTTTCTTTTTTTAACCTTTTTGTAAATTGATTAAAAGTTGCTGGGTTAGTCATGCGAGTTGTCATACAAATCATAGCCATAACACCACTAGGGTCATCTTGACGGTTGACCATATTCATTAGATCTTCTACACTCTCATTTCCTTTAATAAATTCTGTTTTACTCATAGATAAGTTTTATTGCTAAGTTATAATTTATTTACATAATATATATTATAATACGATGATTTAGTAAGTTTTGATGTTCTAATATCTAACTCAAATTTTAATTATATACTTTCAACATTATTATCAATTAAATTTTTAGAATTAAATTCGGTGGTGTGAACAAAGTCCATTACGGTGGAATAAGACTCTATTAATGTTTTTAAGAACAGTTTAATTTGACTGGCTGTCTAAGAATTGTAACTCTTCTGGAGTTAATGAATCCATTCCATATTCTGAGATTTTATCTAAAATCTCATCAAGATTCATTTTTTCTTTTTTAATTTCTATACTAGATTTAGATAGTTGGTTAAGTACCCTTTTTGTCCAATTTTTAAAAAATTCATTTTCCATATTAATATATTTTAGTTATCAAATAATATACACTAAACGAAAAATAAAATATTTATCAAAGGTTTTTAAAATATTTTATAATTTGAATATGTTCTTAAGTAAACTAAATTAGAATTATGAAAAAAGAGTTAAATATTGAAAATTTAATATCATCGATAAATCGACTAAAAGTAGACTCTAAGCCAAATTGGGGGGGGATGAACTGTTCTCAAATGTTAAAGCATTGTAATCGACAAGCAAAACTATATTGTAACGAATATAAAACATCATATTTAAGTTTATTTTTAGCTAATACTATTGGTAAAATTCACTTATTTTACTTAAAATATATTATTCAATATGATATAAATAAGTACAAGAAAAATTCGAAGGGTTTAAGTTTTTTAAACACATCAAATATTGATAATATTGATTTTGAAGACGAAAAAAATAAACTTATTAAAAGACTGAAGTTTGTAAATAATTTTAAGCCTCAATATATTTCAACTCCTATTCACGGTAAAGTGAGAAACGAAACATTCAAAAAAAATATTTTATCACATGTTAAGTATCACCTAAATCAATTTAATGCTCTCTAGCGTATTATTTTTCAAATGTTTCTATTTTGGTTATTATCATTAAATCTAAATATCTATCTTTTTCATCTGAGAAATCAGAATAAAAGTAGATTTCTTGAGCATCATAATTAAATAATATTTTACGACCATCTTTAGTATAATATGAATCACTATCAAAATCAAATTCTTCATCTACATGCTCCCACCAAATCTTGTCTACCTCCCCATCGTTATCAACTTCTACTAAATAATAGTCCTTAAAAGGATCTATTCTAACTTCTAACCAACTACCCATATCTTTAGAAAGGTAATTTTTCTCTCCCTCATTCCAAGTGTAAAACTCAACATATTGTCCTTTGATATAATTATCAGTATTAATTTGAGAAAATGCTAAAGAGAAAAAAAGTAAAAAAAATATTAAATTTTTCATATACAGTGAATTTAGTTTAAATTAAATATAATGATATTTATAAAAATTGATAATTTAAATTCAATTAATAATGTTGTAGTTGTTAATATTTAGGCTATATATAAAAATCCAACAGAAATTGAGATAATAATCTATTTAGTTAATTTTCTTTTTAAGACAGATAAAAGTTTTTTTTCACTTGTTCCTCCCCAACTTTCAATAATTGATTTTTCTTTATATAAATAGAAAAAAGGATAATATTGTGGTTGAAGATTTTCAGGCATATTTTCTCCCATTATTGTCCTAAATCCTAAAGAATATTTTTCAGCAGTTTGTTTTACAAAAGGTTCAAATTCTTTACAGGGCATACAGCCCTTTTTTTTAATCATTACAATTTCCATTTAAAAAAAATTAATTAAACAAAATTATAAATTTATTATTGATTTTGATGAATTTTAAAATATGAAAGATGTTAAAGTTTACTTTTTTTTTTAATCCTGTAGCGATAAAAATATAATAATATTAATCCTGCTATATTTGAGTACCAAATATAATTTACAGACCAAGGTATTCCATCAAATTTAAAATCTGAAATTGGCCAAAAAATGGGCGTAGGAAAGTATTCAATACTATGAAAAGGAAAATCAATTAAAATATGAAGGGGCCATGCTAACATAGCAAATACAAATTCTTTTTTTAGAAAAAAATATGCAATTAAAATAATAAATAATGCTACAATTAAACTATGTGAAATATTGTATAATTCAAAAATATAATTTGGTAAATCCTCCAATTTTGGTTTTCCATATTTAAATTTTGAAGAATTAAAGAATAATGAAATAAAATAAAAGATCCCAAATGAAAATAAATCTGGAACAATACCAAAAAAAATACTTGAAAGAGGATAGCCTTTGTAACCAAACACACCTCTTCCCCACAATGCATGACTTAATGTATCCAACTTAATATATTATTTATAGAGGCTAAATTTCTTAATTACGGAACCATCTTCATACATTTCAATATAAAAACCATAATTGCTTTTAAATCTACCAAGAAGATCGATTCTTTTAATAAGTTTGAGGCTTTTAGCGTTTTCATAACTACTTAAAAATGGTTCACATGAACATTGACAAATATCAGAGAGGTTAACATCAAGAAAGCCAAAAGGAGTTAAGTCAGTGTTACAATCTAAAGGAATTTCAAAGGGGAGAAAGGCTGATAAAATTCCAGATTCTAATGTTGGGATAAGTTCAGCGCACCCTAATAAGCCATCTAACAAAGATGTATCACCAAAAATAGATACTATATCTATTAGTGTCTCGTCAAGGTCTTGACAACCAATATTATTTTCAGAAAAACCATTTTGGTTTACATTTTTTTCTGAAAAAATATTGTTTTGACATAATAAAAAATAAGGAAGTATAAAAAATAATAGATTTATACTTTTCATTTCACGTATTTTATCTTTCCATCCATTAAGGTTTCACAATCAGCTAATTTTATTTTTTTAACCTCTTTAGTATCACCTTGTTTTGATTTTTGTAAATAGGTAGCTTCAATTTCTCCTCCCCCCAAATCAACCCAAAACCCTTTAACATTAAGGCCAAGTTCTTTAGACTTGAATTTGAAAGCGTTCTCACTTGAAAATGACCACATAGCTTTTGGTGTTTCACAATTTGGTAAACAAAAGCTAGAATTTGTTAAACAATCCTTTGTAATTATCTCGGTATCTTTTTTAGAATTATTTTGTACACAAGAAGAAAATAGAATAAGAGCTAATAATGTAAGTAAATTTTTCATTTATAATTTGTTAAGTTATTTCAAATATAAATTATTATATCAATTAAAGAAAAACAAATCTCAGTATAGTTTGCAGTTTTTATTTTATTTTTGTTCAATGATTCATCAAATAATAAAACAACAACTAATCAAATCTTCAATTGAAGAAGTTTGGGATTTTGCTTCATCTCCTAAGAATTTAAAAAAAATAACTCCTGATTATATGAATTTTATAATTAAATCTAAAAACACTGATGAAAAAATATATCCAGGAATGATAATTTGTTACAAGGTATCACCGATTCTTAAAATTCCAACTAGATGGGTCACTGAAATAACACAGGTAAAGAAAAATCAGTATTTTGTTGATGAACAAAGAGTGGGTCCATATAAAATATGGCATCATGAGCATCATTTTACACTGCAAAAAAATGGTGTGTTAATGACAGATATAATATCTTATAAGTTGCCACTTGGAATTTTAGGAAGAATAGTAAATTATCTGTTTATAAAAAATAAGATTAATGATATTTTTAATTATAGATATAATAGAATGGAGGAAATTTTTAATAAAAAGAAATGAAAAAAAAATATTATATAATATCTACAATTTTAATTATTATGTTCTTATTTAGTTCTAGATTTTTAAATTCTCAAAATATAGACAATACTTATAGAGTTATTGAGAAAATTGGCAAGGTTGAATTACGTGAATATGAGT
Source organism: uncultured Flavobacteriales bacterium (assembly GCA_964435285.1). Classification (GTDB taxonomy): domain Bacteria; phylum Bacteroidota; class Bacteroidia; order Flavobacteriales; family TMED113. The sequence continues at coordinate 33,102 of CAYSYA010000003.1, read as the reverse complement.
CATCATTATTTGCAAGTTATGAAAATGATCAAGTGGGCAACAATCAAAATTCCTCATTTAGAGTTTTAGCTGATTATATTTTCGGAGCAAATGATAATGATGAGAAAATAGCAATGACCTCCCCAGTTATAATAAAATTACATAACAATAGAGAAATGTTATTTAGAATGCCTAAAAAATATAATAGGAAAAACTTACCTCAACCCGAAAATAATGATGTAAAAATTATTTCAAGAAAAAAAGTAATTAAAGCAACAATAAAATATTCAGGATATTCAAATGAGCAGAAAGAATTGAAAATGATAGATCAATTAAAAAATATTTTATCTGAAAACAATATTAAACACAATGGAAAATTTGAATTATTAGTTTATGACCCTCCGTATAAGATAATGAATAGAAGAAATGAAATTTCAGTCAACATTATCGATTAGTATATTTTTTATTGTCCTATAATTTTCTGAAGTTTTAGCTTTAATTTACTTAATTTCATTTTTCTCCACCAGACTTTATTATCATCTCCTTGTTTTTTGGCTCTATGAATTTTTTTATTTAGTTTATTTATTTTTTTACTTAAATATGCTTCATCAATATTTTTCATAAATGTAAGTTTTGCGTAGAATAAATTCAATTTAAAAAATCAATATTAAAACGAAAATTATTAAAAATTAGTGTATAATTTTGGTATAATTTTATAAAATAATTAATCAATGTTTAAATTAGTTTTTCTTTTTGTTGTATCCTATTTTTCTTTTTCACAGAACACTCAAATAAATATAGATGGTCAATTTGATGACTGGGAAAATATTTTTTCATTAGAAGATGAATTTAATGACATGGAGGGAGTTGACTTTAAATCCATTGCAATCACAAATGATGATGAATTTTTATATATCAAATTTGAAACTTTTGAGGAGATTGATTTACTTGATATGGAATTTAATAGCGAGGAATTGTATGATATTGAAATCTTTATTGATACTGATAATGATTCGCAAACTGGATTTATTCCAGCATATAATGAAAACATTGGATGCGAATTAGGAATTATGTTTAATCAACGTTATGTTTGGTATAATGAACCAAATCCAGATGTACAAATATCTTTATATGATTTGGAGATATTTCCCGCCCCAACCGTTACGTCAAATCAGTTTGAAATAGCAATAAATCTTAAATCAGAGTATGATGGTTCTTTATTATTTCCAAATCCTGAGATAAAAATTCAATTAAGAGATTGGGTTTCAGGAGACAATATTCCTAACGTAAATTCCGAAATTATTTACAACTTTAATTCCAACTACTTAGATTATCAATCAATAAATATTAATAAGGACTCCACAAATTTAATAAGATTAACAGCCTACAATGTCCTAAATAATGGTTTAGATGACAATAATCGTGTTGATAAATTAAAAAATATTTTACAGGCACTAGATTCCGATATATTTGCATTTTCAGAGTGTTATCAAACATCCGAAGCAACAGTAAAAAACATTCTAGATAATATTTTACCAGTTTCAAATAGTGAGGGTTGGTTTGTAAAAAAAAAAGCAGGAGATGATTTAATATTAGCATCAAGGTTTCCAATTATCCAGGATTGGCCAGATGAGTCTTCGGGTATAAAGAAAATGCATCCTTGTTTAATAGATCTTCCAGATGATATATATGCAAAAGACTTATTAATTATTAACTCCCACATGAGTTGTTGTGATAGTGATTTGGCGAGACAAGAACAATCAGATGATTTCGTTAATTTTATTTTGGACGCTAAAACATCAGGTGGAGTAATTGATTTGGATGAAGGAACACCGTTTGTTTTATGTGGGGATTTGAACTTAGTAGGGTTGTCACAACAATTAAAGACAATATTAACTGGAGAGATAATTAATACTGACGACTATGGATTTGGGGGCGGGATGAATTGGTCAAATAACGAATTAAAAGACCAAGTTTGCATGCATATAGAACTTCCATTCTCGTATACTTGGAGAGATATAAATTACGATGTTGGAAGCTATCCTTATGGAAGGTTAGATTATATAATTTTTTCGGATGATGTTATGAGTTCACAAAAATCTTTTTCTCTTGACACAGAATTTATTTCACAACAATCATTAAATACAAATAATTTAAATAACGATGACTCTTCTGGTTCAGATCATCTTCCAATTACAGTAGATTTTGATATACCATTAACTTTAAATCAATATGAAAAAGAAAATATTTTTAAAAAATTAATTCGAAAGATTAACCTTTTAGGACAGTCAAAAAAAACGAATTCGGGAATGATTATAAATATTTACGATGACGGAAGTATAGAAAAAAATTATGTTAGTGAGTAAAATATTTGAGGCGTCAAAAGAGTTATTTATTTACATATTTAAATAAATATTTTATATTTAAATATGACAGTAAAATCTTCTAAAAAAAATAAAAACTCATATCTAACTATTCATAATGGGGTTGTTAAAAAGACAATTTCAATTCCTTATTTTGAAGAGGGGGTTTCGGCAGGCTTTCCTTCTCCCGCAGAGAACTTTATGGGTGAAGAGATAGATTTAAATAAGATTCTAATAAATAATCCAACATCAACATATTACGTTAGAGTTTTTGGTGATAGCATGAGTGGGGCTGGAATTATTAGCGGAGATTTATTAATAGTTGATAGGTCTTTGGAAATTACAAAAAACTGCATAGTGGTTGCACATATAGACGGAGAATTTACAGTTAAGCGGATTAAAAAAATAAAAAAAAAAATGTACTTAGCGGCAGAAAACAAAACTTATAGAGATATAGAAATAACAGAGGAAATGAACTTTGAGTTGTTTGGGGTAGTAACTCATTCAATACATCAATTTACATGATAGGATTAGTAGATTGCAATAATTTTTACGCTTCGTGTGAAAGGGTGTTTAATCCAAATTTAAACAAAAAACCAGTGATTGTTTTATCAAATAATGATGGGTGCGTTATAGCTAGAAGTAATGAGTCTAAGGACTTAGGTATTAAAATGGGAGAACCTGTTTTTAAAATCAAAGAAATAATAAAAAATAATAATGTTCATGTTTTTTCAAGTAATTTTTCTTTGTATGGAGACTTATCTAATCGTGTTATGAAAACTTTAAAATCAGAGACAAAAGCAATAGAAATTTATTCTATAGATGAAGCTTTTTTGGATTTCAATGATTTTATTGACCTGGATAGAGCAACAAAAATTAAGAGTAAAGTTCAAAAATGGACTGGAATACCAGTTTCCATTGGGATTTCTTTTACAAAAACATTATCAAAAGTTGCGAATCAAATTGCGAAAACGAAAAATGAAGGCGTTTGTATATTAGATAATGACACAGTAGTAAAAAAGGTTTTAAGTAATTTTCCTATAGAAAAATTGTGGGGAATAGGAAAGAATTATACAAGGCGTTTAAAGGAATTAAATATTTTAACAGCTTTAGATCTTAGAAGGGCAAACCCTTCATTATTGAGAAAAAAGTTTCCGGTCAGCATAATTAGGATGCAAAAAGAGTTAAAAGGACATATGGTATATGATTTAGAGATATTTAAGAATAGAAAAAAAAGTATATGTACTTCTAGATCTTTTGGAAAAGAAATAAAAGAGTTTAATAATCTAAGAGAAGCAGTATGCAATTTTGCTAATAATTGCGCACGTAAATTAAGAAAAGAAAATAGTGTGTGTTCTAAAGTTTCAATTTTTTTAATGACAAATCGTTTTAACTTAAAAGCAACTCAACACAATCCAACGATTACTATGCATTTTGACACCCCTACCAGTGATAGTATAGAGATTATAAGCGCTACAAGCAAAGCAGTAAAGTTAATTTACGCACAAGGATTTAGTTATAAAAAAGCAGGTGTGGTTTTACACGAAATAAAGTCTAATAAACAAATTCAAATGTCTTGCTTTGATATTATTAAAAGAAGAAAAAGAAATAAATTAATGAAGTCAATTGATAAATTAAATTTAATAATGGGTAATAATAAAATTCGTTTTGCCTCACAAAGTTTTGATGAATACTGGCAGGCAACGAGAAAAAAATTATCACCAAGTTATACAACAAAATATGACGATATCTTAAAAATTAAAATTTAAATTTTATGAAAAATGAATTTTGTTATGATGTAAAAGCACTAGATGATATGGAAAGGGTTAAAAGGTTAAAGCTGATTAATTCTATCTCAGGCATTAAAAGTGCAAATTTAATAGGGACCAAATCCAAAAAAGGAATAAGTAATTTGTGTATTATTAGTTCAGTAACACATATAGGAAGTAATCCACCGTTAATTGGTTTTATATGTAGACCAAATAACAAAGTGAAGAGAGATACATTTGACAATATATTAGAAAACCCATATTTTACAATTAATAGTGTAGAGAAATCAAAAATCAAAAATGCGCATTTAACTTCTGCAAAATATGATAAAGAGATTTCGGAGTTTGATGAATGTGGATTTAAAGAGTATTATATTGATAATTTCCCAATACCATTTGTCTTGGAAAGTAGAGTGAAAATAGGGATGGAATTAAAACAAAAAGTTAAATTAATAAACGGAACTTATTTTATAATTGGGAAAATTAAATTATTAATTCTCCCTAATGATGAATTGCATGAAATAATGGATAGAAGCGTGGGTGTCATTGGCTTAAATTCGTATTATTCAATAAAAAAGATGAGTGAATTTGATTATGTAAGGTTAAATAAAAAAGGTGAAAAAAAATAGAATTGGGTGATTGGTATTATTAAAAGTATTATATTTCATTAATGAGTAAATCGTTTTTAGTAATTGGTACAATTTTATTTTTCTTTGCTTGTGATAAAGCAATAGAAAAAGACGAAGGTCATGATAATTCTAATCATCCAAATATGGTTTATGTTGGCGATTGGAATTTTAAAGGAAGTGGTGTTTCATATTCCGGCTACTATACTTATGACTCTCTACTTAATTCTGAGTGGGTGTCAGACGTAACTTATACAATAAACTATAATGACAGTACAGGAAGTATTGAACTAGGAGAAAATGAAAATGAATTAGTTTTTAAATACTGTAACTATTGTACCCCCGTCATTTATAACTTGAATGATAGTGGGTTGGTGTATTCAGAAAATTATGGTGGGTACATAGGATGGACGCTTACTGATTCAACTTTTTTTAATATTGTAACACCTCCACCTCCTAGTTACTCGCCAAGTTATTCAACATATGATATTGAAGGGTGGAAGTTGCCATAGAATTCTTATATTATATTTAAACCTGTTTCAAAACTTTAAATATTATGAAAAGAGTTTACTTTTTAATTTTCTTTCCGATGATTATTTTTTCTCAAGTCTTTACAGTTGATAATGATTACATAGAATTATATTCTAATTCGATTGAGGGAGAATTTAGTGAAAATACGTTTTTAAATACTTTAGAAGAAACAACAATTACTTATGAAATAATAACTGACTCTTTACCTGTGGGGTGGGATTTTCAAAATTGTTTTCCTAATTGTAATCCGTTAAATACTTATATTATTGACCCTATTTCATTTCCTTCGGACTCAAGTATATATTTAAATGCTCATTTTTACCCAAACAATATTCCAGGTGAGGGTTTGTTAAAAATGGAAATAAGTGCTAATCATGGAACTTTTTTAGACACTGTTACTTGGAGGGCGGTTGCTAGTTCTCAAATTAACTTAAGTGAAAACTTAAATGATATTCCACAAATTAAATTTATAACTAATCTTTCAGGGCAAAAAATAAATAATCTGCAGTCAGAAAAAATTTTTATAATTACTTATAAAAATAATCGCAGAGAGATAGTTTATATTATTAATGATTAAACAGCAATTTCTATTATTAATTATTCCTTTTTTTTGCCTAAGTCAAAATTCATTTTACTTAGGCTTTGGTTCAGTAACTACGTTAGCAAAAATAAAAAATTCAGAAAATTATATTGAAAAACAAAACTCAGATTTTGGTTTGTATTATGGAAATAATATTTCTATTTCAAATAATTTTATAACCACAATAGAATGTTTTTATTTAAATCAGGAAGTTGTATTAGGAAGAACAGTAGATTCAAGATTTGAATTACATCAAAATATAGGAATCGGAATAAAACCAGGGTTTTATTCAGGTAATCATTCAATTCAGTTAAGTTTGGGAGTGTTAGGGGTTTATGTATTTGATAAAAGTGAAATTGGCTTAGGACAGTTTGACCATTTTGATGAATCATTTTTTATAGGCATGGATTATAATTATGATATTAATAATAAGTTTTCTTGTAATTTTTCTGTTATTCTTTCAGATTTTAGTTCAAATAGCTATTTTTCTGATAGACAATTGAAAGACTTTACTATTCTGCAATTTTCTATTCATTATCATATTTTAAAAAATTTAATTAAATAAAAAAATTCAATGTTTTGTTATTCTCTTCTTTGGCCTAACATGTAATTCTATTAGCTTTTTTGACTCTTTTATAACCTCTTTGTTTTTTTTAAGAATCCATAATTGATTTCTGCTTTTTTTCACAGCAATTAATGGTTCTACAATAGGATTTGGATATTTATTAAGGCCGATATCATTATTAAATATTGTAGATTTTAACAGCCATGGTCGATGAATGTTTATTGGTGCTAAATTTTTTAGTTCGGGCACCCATTTTTTTATAAAATCTCCTTCAGTATCATGTTCAATAGATTGTTTAATTGGGTTATAAATACGAATAGTGTTAAAGCCAGTTATCCCAGCTTGCATTTGAAATTGGGTGTAATGAATGCCTGGTTCATAATCTAAAAACAGTTTAGACAAATGATATATTCCATTTCTCCAGTCTTGGTTTAAATGATGACATAAAAATGATACTATCATCGCCCTCATTCTAAAATTTATCCAACCAGTTTTTTTCAAACACCTCATGCTTGCATCAACTAATGGATAGCCCGTTTCTCCTTTTTTCCATTTTTCTAATAATTTGTCATCAGTATCAAAGATAATTTTTTGGTAGCCCTTATTAATAAAATCTTTTTCATAATAACAGTTAGATTCAAACTTTTGAATAAAGTGAGACCTCCATTTCAGACGAGCTAAAAAGGCATTAAGTGATCTTTTATTTATTATTTTATTTTTATGGGGAAGTATAAATTTATAAACTTGACGAATACTAATATTTCCCCATGAAAGGTATGTAGAAAGTCGACTACAGCTATTTCTACTATTTACTGGGCTGGAAATATTTTTACTATATAAATTTACTCGCTCATTAATAAATGAATTTAATTTTTTAAATGCCTCTTCTTCTCCAGCAATTTGTAGATAGGGTGATTTTTTTGCAAGTTGGATTTTAAATTTAGTTGGTAATTTGAATTTACCAAGATTTAACTTTATTTGGCAATTAGAAAATTTGTTATGAATTACATTACCGTTAACATAAGAATACCAATTTTTGTCCCAATTCAATCTGTTTTTTATTCCTCGAAAAACTCCTTGCGTTTCAAAATCTAACCAATTTATGTTTTGATTTACACAAAATTTTTTGATTAATTTATCTCTTTCCCATGTTATTTTAATACCGGTTTCTTGATGTGTGAATATTTTTTTAACTTCAAATTGGGTTAAAATAAATTTAAATACATCAATTGATTGACCATATAAAGTTAATACCTCTCTTTTGAATTTTTTTAATTCTAAATTCATTTTAGAAATAGATTCATATATAAATTGGTGGTGTATAAGGCTCATATCACCATAGTTTATCATATTAGGTTCGAATATATATATTATTAGATAATCTAACTCTGAGTTTTCAGCATTCAAAAATGGCTCATGGTCCTGGAGCCTTAAATCTCTTTTAAGCCAAACTATATTTATTTTTTTTTTCAAGATTTTAATAAAAATATTACTTAATAATTTATTTTGTATAACTTTGTATTAATAAAACTATACAAAATTAAAACTTTATTATTTATAACAAGCTCCTAATATTATTTAATGTTTAAATAAAAATGAAAACTTATGAATAGAAAAAAAGCAATAGAAATATGTAAAAGTTTGCTACAAACTATGGCAAAAATACATGGAACAACAGAGGTTGGTTATTTATTTGATTCACCAAAAGCTAAAAAAGATAACCTTAACAAAATTTATAAAAGCTTAGTGAAAAAATATAAGATTCAAGAAAATGAGATATCATTTTCAAATTAGTTAAATAAAAAAATGAAAAAAATGAAAAAAATAATTTCTTCGGTACTGACAATTTTAATTATGTCAAGTGCTTCTTTTGCTCAAAATCAAGCAAATTATACTGTCTCCTTAGGCTATAGTCCGTTTGGAGGCTCCTTGAATTACACATATCATAAATCTGAAAAAACTTCTATTAATGTGGCTCTGGGTGGATTACCAGAAACGGATTTAAGTAGTTTCGCTAGCGATCTTGACATTGACGATGATTTTATACTAAAATCAAGAAGTGGGTGGATGGGTATATTTTTACAACATAGACCCTTTAATAATGCGAAGTGGATAGGGTTTGTAACTGGATTTGGTGTTGGTTATATTGAAAATATAATTGATGTTACTCACGGTGATCATGTTGACATATATACAGCTCATTACAAGGAAAATCCTGTAGGTTATGTTGGGTGGACGTTTGGATCGGGACCTGTTAAAGGTTTCAATTATTCTTTGGATCTAGGTATTTTATATACATCGGGTCCAAATATAACTGGTCCAGGTGAATACAATGATGCTATTGCCGACAGCTTTTATTTTTCAAACGGACTTCCTAACATACAAGTTACTCTTGGGTATGGATTTTAATTGAATATGAACAGATTTTTACAAAATTTAAATTCTTAAAAAGTATAGATTTATGTTTGGATTTTTTAAAACAAAAACTAAAAAAGAAAAGCTTACTGACTTGTATTACAAAAAAAAAGAACAAGCATTTAAACTATCAAAAACTAATAGAAAGCAAAGTGACAAATTAGAAAAAGAAGCTAATGATATTCTAACTGAAATAGATAATATTACATAAACCAAATTATGCTATTCAACATTAATTTGCATAATAAATTACTATGAAGACTACATGCATTTTTTTTGGAAAAATAAGTTAAAACTATTTATAATAGTAGCAGGCGTTTTTGTTTTTTCACTATTTAAACTTTTTAGTTCAAAAATCTTTTTTGATACCGAAAGAATCATTAATGATATATCAAAGGAAGTTGAGTTTACCAAATTATTAAACGATGAAAATTTAATTTTTGTTGGATTTGAGTTCAATAACTCATTGAGTTATGAAGGCTTTATAAAAATACAAGAACTTCATCAATATTTAAGCAAGAAGAAAGATATTAAAAGAGTTGAAAGTATTATCAACGAAAGAAAAGTTACTAATAAAGGATTTTTACCGATTCCTGTTAAAGTGTTAAAGCTTGAAAATTTAAATCAATATGAAAAATCTATAACTGAATTAGAGAAACAAAAAAGTAACTTTATTAACAATGATAGGTCAAAAATATTTTTTTTAATTGAAGTCAATGAGTTATTAAAAAGGGAGTCTACAAAAAAGTTAGTCGATGAGTTATTTGAAATAAAAATAGGTGATTTGAATCATGAAAATTTTGTTTCAGGAAGGATCCCTAGTGAGATATACATGCAAAAAAATGTAATAAATGAATTTATCATTCTTACAACATTAAGCGCGATACTATGTTTTATATTACTCTTTCTTTTAACTACAAATATTAAACTCATTTTGATGATAATATTAAGTGTAATTTTTAGTATTGTCATTACACTTTCTTTATCAGTTTTTTTATATGGGGGAATAGAAATGATAATGATTATTACCCCGGCTATATTATTTATTGTTTGCATTTCTGATGCGATGCACTACACAACAAATCAAACAAAAAATATAAATGATAAATTTCTATTTTTTAAGGATAGGTTGAGTAAAATTGGAGTTGCGATTTTTTTAACATCCGTAACAACCTCAATTAGTTTTTTAACATTTTTAATTAATGATATAATTCCAGTAGCAAGATTTGGTTTGATTACTTCTTTTGGAATATTAATCACATTAATTGTTGTAACTATTGTATATGCCATTGCGATAGATTATGAATTTCATTTAACAAAGCAATCTAAATACTTTAAAGTTCTAACTGATTTAATAATTCAATTTAGCTTAAAAAGAAAAAGTAAATTTTTTCATGCAGTAATGATAACTTTTATTTTATGTGGTTTATATAATTTATTAAACATTAATATTGATAATTATTTAACTGACGAAGTAAACACAAAATCACAAATGCATAAACAAGTAAGTTTTTTTGATAAAAATTTTGGTGGAATTAAATCAATTTATTTTAAGGTTAACAACAAAAGCAATGATAGTTTTACCATACAAAATTTCCAAAGTACATTATCATTAAATGGCTTTACAGTTGACTTTTCTAACACAAAGCTTTCAAAGAAATTTCTCACAAATACACTACCAGTTTTTAAAAATTTAGATTCGGATTATTTGTTTTTATGTAGAATGCCTGACTTAGGATCTGAAAAAACTAAAAATACAATTGAATCTATAATTAGTGATTTTGAATCTAAATTAGAAATTCAAGTTGGAGGAGTGGGTTATTTATTTGATAATATTTCGGAAAGCCTAACAAAACAATTAATATTTGGTTTGGTAATAGCAATATGTTCAATCGGATTAATATTTTTTGTATTAACTAAATTTAATCCTAAGTTTATCTTTATTGCAATTATTCCAAATATTGTACCAATTTTACTAACATTAGTTGTTCTTCAATTTTTCAACTTTTATTTAAGTTTATCTAATGCATTTATATTTACAATAGTTTTTGGGCTTATAGTTGATGATTCAATTCATATTATAAGCGCTTATATAAGAAATAAATCAATAAAAAATTCAAAAACAATTAATGATATTATTAGAACAACAGGAAGGGCAATTGTGAAAACAACATTAGTAGTGATATTTTGTTTGCTTCCACTTATTTTCTCTGAGTTTAAGTCTGTTTCTCAATTAGCAGTTATAACCATAATAGCTGCTGTTATTGCTGTTTTTTTTGATTTAATATACCTTCCAGTTTTAATGAAATTAAATAAAAAAATATAAATTATATTTGTTAAAAAAGTTATGAAGAAAATTATATTAATATGGCAGGTTTTTTATCCTGTTATTTTAGCATTCCTGTCCTTTTTATACTCTGTTTCATTATGGTTCTCGGGCCATCAACTTGAGGGTATATTTGTTGGTATCTGGGTGCCATCTATTTTGATTCTCTCCGTTGTAATAAGACAAAGAGTTAATGATTATAAAAATGAAACTAAAAATAAATGATGATGGAGAATATAACTATTTTTATTATTGGTTTTGTTATTTTTTGTTCTTATGTATTTACATTATTTACCATCATCATAAAATCAAATAATGCACAACAGAGAGACTTAGACAATGATCCTGAATTAAAAAATAAATAAAATATATTTATTGTATTTAATGAAGTTTATATTTTTAACATTATTTGCAACTGCATTTCTTTTTGCACAAAATTTTGAATCTACTCTACCAATTGTTTTTATTAATACAAACGGAAATGAGATCTTAGATGAAGATAGGATTACGTGTGATATGGGAATAATAAATAATAAAAAATTAAATAAGCTCACGGATATATTTAATGAGTACAACGGAAAAATTAGTATAGAACTAAGAGGAAGTTCTTCACAACAATTTTTTCCAAAAAAATCTTATAGTTTAGAAACTCAAACAACAAATGGTAGCAATAACAATGTTTCTTTATTAGGAATGCCAGAAGAAAATGACTGGATTTTATATGGCCCATACTCTGACAAAACATTGATTAGAAATAATCTGACTTACTATTTATCAAGCCAAATGGGGCACTATGCTCCAAGGTCAGAGTATTGTGAGTTATTTATAAATAACGAATACAAGGGTACTTATCTATTAATAGAAAAAATAAAAAGAGATAAAAACAGAGTTAACATCAAAGAGTTTGATTCTGAAGATTTGTCAGGAGGTTATATTATTAAAATTGATAAATTAACTGATGCTCCTGAAAATGCATCTTGGTGTTCAAACATGACAAACTTTAATAATGATTTAATATGTTTTCAGTATCATTACCCAAAAGCTGATGAAATAACGTTAGATCAAAAAATATATATAGAAAACTATATAAATAACATTAAAATTTCAATAGATAAATTAAGCCAAAACCAATTTGATATTAAATCGGTTGAAAATATAAATTTTAATTCTTTTATAGATTATTTAATTATTAGTGAGTTGAGTAAAAATGTTGATGGGTATAGATTAAGTACCTTTCTTCATAAAGATAGTGATGATTTGGGGGGGCAATTACACATGGGGCCAGTATGGGATTATAATTTATCTTTTGGCAATGTTGATTTTTGTCAATCATCAAAAATTAGTGGATGGGTTTTAGAAGAAGACACGCCGTGTCGAGGTAGTATACCAAGTTACTGGTATGATTTATTAAAAAATGATTCATTTAGATCCGCATTGCTTAATAGATGGGATTATTTACGAAAAAATGTACTAAGTTTTGATAATATATTTAATTATATAGACGATATAACCGAACATATTTTTGACTCCCAAATTCGGAATTATGAGTTATGGGATATTTTAGATACATACGTTTGGCCAAATTATCAAATGGGATACACTCATCAAGATGAAATCGGTTTTTTAAAACATTGGATCTATAATCGAGTTAATTGGATTGATAATAATATAAATAATTTTAGATTTATTTTTCCAGATTGTAATTCACAAGAAAAACAACTTGTTGAAGTTGTTAACTATTTAGGTCAAAAAGTAAATCCTAAAAAAAATGAAGTGCTTTATTATATATATGATAACGGTTGTGTAGAGCAAAAATTTATTTCTGATTAAGAATAATAAATTTTTCAAATTGAATACCAAATCCTGGGTAGAGCGTATTATTATCAATTGTATTTATACCTAAATCGCTATTAAGAAATAGTAATAATTTAATTTGATTTAAGTTATTAACTAAATAGTTTAATGTGTACAATATTCTTGTACTTTTTTCAAGTCCAGGGAAGCTCCCATTTTCTTCGGAGGAGATTAGCCCTCCTAGTGAATTTAATTCTCCACTAAGAAGAGCACCTTTTTTATAAAATAAAGGCCATGCCCTGAACTTCAAACTAAGTGAGTGTGAGAAATTAGTATTAATTTTTTTATTTAATTCTAAATTAATGTTAATATCACAAGAAAAAATATTAGGTATTCTAGTATTATATTCTTGTATATCAACATCATTAAAACTATTTGAAATACTTAATTTTTTATAAAATGCATTATTAAAATTTAAACTAGCTTTTTTTACAAATTTTGTGTTTTCAGAAATCTCATTTTCATGAAAAATGTTTAGGTTAAAATAAACTCCTTCTCTACTAAATTTATATTGATTAAGAAAAGTATTTCCATAATATTTTTTCATTCCCACATCCCAAGAAAGTCTAAATGTAGTTTTTAGATTTAAGTTTTTTTTATCGTTTTGAATCTGAGCGTAAATAAATAAAGGAATAATATATATAAAAGCCAATAGACGCATAATTTCTGAATTTAAATAAAAAACAATACATTAGAAACTTAAATTCATTTTAAAATTTTATTTAAATGAGAATTTTGTTCCTATTTATCTCTATTTTGACTTTTGGTCAAACACCTTGCTTAGATGCTGTAGCTAACTCAACAGGTTTATTAGGAGAGTTTGTCCCGCAATGCGAAGAAGATGGTTCGTATTCTCCATTGCAGTGTTGGGGAAGTACAGGATATTGTTGGTGTGTGGACAGCAATGGTGTTGAAATTCCTGGTACTTCACTAGGTCCAGGAGAAGGTGTGCCAAATTGTAGTGAATCAGTTGATTCTTTGAGTGTTTTATTCATAGGTAATAGTTATTCATCGTTTAATAATTTACCTAATTTAATTTCATCTATTGCAAGTACAATGGGAGATGTTTTAATTGTTGATGGAAGTTTGATTGGTGGGGCAACGTTACAAAATCATTCGGAGAATAATAATACAACTAATTTAATTACAAAGGGAAATTGGGATTTTGTGGTACTGCAAGAACAAAGTCAATATCCATCATTTCCCTTATGGCAAGTTGAACAAGATGTTTTTCCATATGCTTCACAGTTAAGTGATTTAGTCAGTGAATTTAATGTATGTGCTAACACTGTTTTTTTTATGACTTGGGGTAGAGAAAATGGGGATCAAAGTAATTGTCAATCATGGCCCCCCGTATGTACTTATGAAGGGATGGATGATTTGTTAAGGGAAAGATACATGATAATGGCAAATGACAATAATGCCCTAGTCTCTCCGGTAGGAGCTGTCTGGCGATCATTAAGAGATGCAGGGTATGATATAGACTTATATAGTTCAGATGGTAGTCATCCATCTTTGACAGGATCATATGTTTCTGCGGTTTGCTTTTATACAACATTATTTCAAAAAAACCCCCTAGATATACCATGGGTTGATGATTTTGGTATTTCAGAATACAATGACATGTTAATTAAAGAAACTGTTAAGCAAGTAGTATATGATAATTTCTATGAGTGGAATATACAATCAAATGATATAGATTTAGATGGTGTTTGTAATAATTTAGATAATTGCCCTGATTTATATAATCCTCAACAAGAAGATTTTAACAATGATAATATTGGGGACGCATGTGACGGTTTATATATAAATGAAATATTATCAAACAGAAAATTAATTAGAGTAATAGATATATTAGGTAGATCAACAAATAAAAAAGGCTTACATTTTGAAATTTTTAATAATGGAAGTGTTGAAAAAAAATACATAAAACACTAACATAACAGATTTTTTTGAACTCACTTTAATTTAAATGAATATTATTGATAATTTAAAAAAATCTTATTTGTTTGCTTTCTGATTTTTAGACTTGAATCTTGTTGAAATACTAGTTTTTTCGTGTTTTGTTTTTCTGCCAGTAACTCTTTTTCTCCACATTTTAAATGATGACTCTTTCATCTCTCCCCTCATTAATTGAATAACGTTTTTTTCGGATAAATTATATTGTATCTCTATGGCTTCAAAGGGAGTTCTGTCTTCCCAAGCCATTTCTATAATCCTGTCTATATCCTCGTTGTTTAAATTAAATTGAGTTATAAATTTTTTCACATTTATCAATTAATTTTTAAATATAGTCATATTCAAAACTATTATATTTGAATTATGAAAAAACTAATAATACTGCTGATTAGTGTGTCATTATTTGGGCAACAAACTAATCAATCAAATAAAAATATAAATTTAGAAACAGTGAATCTTTACAGTAGTTTTATTGATTTAAATGCTGAAGAATCAGGAAAAAATGTAACGGTTATAAATGCTACAGATCTTGATAACTATTCATTTAACTCAATTGATGAATTATTAAAATTAATTCCTAGCATTGAACTACAATCTAGAGGAGGATTTGGAACACAATCAGATTTAGTCTTAAGGGGAACTACATTTAATCAAAGTTTGGTTTTATTGGATGGAATGAGAATTAATGACCCCCTAACAGGTCATTTTAGTATGTATATTCCAATTAATCCATTTGAAATATATCAAATTGAAATTATAAGAGGAGGGTGTTCTTCAGTTTATGGACCCGATGCTGTGGGTGGTATAATTAATATAATTACCAAAACATTTAAAGAAAACTATAATAATGATGAAATCAAAATAGAATCAAAATTTGGCCAATATAATTTAAAAGGTTTAAATTTTCACTTATCAAAAAAGATATCAAACAACCTATTCTCTACCATTTCAGGAAACGGAATCAAATCAGATGGTCAGGAGTTATATGATGATATTTTTAGTTTTTTCGATAACAGAAATATTTCAACATCTCACCGTATAAAAATAGGAAAAAAAATAAATTTAATGCTTCGTTCATCTTATAGCAAAAGTTATTTTAATTCACAATACTATTATACTAGAAGTAGTTTCGATTTATCTAACGAAACAATAGAAAAAACTTGGAATCAATTAAAATTAAACTATAAAATTGATCAATATTCTCAGATAGATTTTTTAACAGCTTTCCAATCCACCTCTGACTTATATGTATTTAATCCCGACTTCCCTGTATATGAGAACGAAACTAACTTATTAAGTAGTAAAATAAATTATGTCATGAAAAAAGATCAACATAGATTAGTTAGTGGTCTTGAATTTCAAAACAGAGGAATAATAAGTTTAGATAGAGGAAGTCATGATGACGTTTATGTTGGGGGTTATATTAATTTTATGAAAAGATTTAATAAAATAGTGGTAAATCCTTCTTTAAGGATTGATTATAATAAAGCTTATAAAACACAGCTATGTCCTCAATTTGATATCAATTATAATAATTTAAAATATAATTTAAGATTCAGTGTGGGAAGAACTATCCGATCGGCTGACTTTACAGAGAGATTTTACAATAACAATTACTCTGACACACTTTCTCCAGGAAGGAACATAGGGAATCCTGATTTAAGCTCTGAAAACAGTTTGAATTTAGAGTTAGGATTTGATTATAAGAAATTTAAAAATACATTATTTAAAAGTACTATATTTTATAGACAATCATCTAATCTAATTGATTGGGTCATATTAAACTCTAATGAAATAGAAACAAGTATCAATTTATTTGAAAATGAAAGTTACCTATTTGCGCAAAATATAAGCAAACTAAATACTCTTGGATTGGAAACAGAAATTTGGTTTGATTTATTAAGAGAAAAAAAAATAAATATTAATGGGTCTATTGGTTATCTTAAAATCTTTTCAGCTGAAAATACAGGAAATATTTTTAACGAATCTAGCCTATCATCAAAATACTTAGCAAATAATTCAGGTGATATTTTTAATTATAATCTAATATTTCATTGGAAAAAATTTAAACTTAATTTTAATGGAAAATATAAAAATCGTGATAATGAAACTGAAGTCGGAATTAATCAAGAGTTAACCAAATCATATTTTGTTCACAATTTTAATTTAAATTATAATATTAATAAACATGGTTCCATCAATTTTGAGATAATAAATGCCTTGAATACTAATTATGCTGATATTTTAGGGGCTATAATGCCAAAAAGATGGAGTATAATAGGGGTTAAATATATTCTAAACAATAGAAATAATTAATATTTTTCTTATTAATTGACTAATTTTTAAAAAAAACATATAAAAAACATAAATTTTAATCAATTTTTTAACAAAAAAAATTAAAATTTCAGTAAATAGTTAAATATTTACGTATTTTATTAAAAAATTGAAAAATTTTTTAATAAAACATAATATTTTACTTAAATGACATCAAAAAAAATTAATCTACAAAATAAATTCTCAAAATTTACAAAACATTGGTCCCCTAGAGTGGTGGCAGAAATGAATGATTATCAATTTAAAATTGCTAAAATAAAAGGAGAATTTGTGTGGCACAATCATAAAGAAAGTGATGAAACTTTTATTGTTATAGAAGGCCAAATGAAAATAAAATTTAGGGAAAGTGAAGTTCAATTATCGGAGGGTGAATTATTTGTTGTTCCCAAGGGAGTTGATCACAAACCTTACGCTGAGAAGGAATGTAAAATTTTAGTTATTGAGCCAAGAGGAATTATAAATACAGGCGAAAATGAAAGTAGATTTACTATGAAAAAAGATATTTGGGTTTAAAGTATAATTTTTTTACTAATTATTTGATTTTAAATCAGTATTGAAATTTTCTTGCAATGGCTTTTCGTCTAATATTTTTAACCTTCCGTTTTTTAGTTTTGTTCTTAGTATTTTAGATTTTTTAATATTCTCATTACCTTTTGAAAAAGCAGAGATAATGTCTTGAACATATATACTAGCAGCTATTATACTTGTACCTAATGAAATTTTATTTAACATATTAGCACTTTCATATAAATCATTCATTTCATTTTTATTGGTTGAAACTAAATACTTTTCATATTGCATGTTTGAATATAATCTTAAAGCTATAGATGCCGCTGTAGACAATAAAAAATTAACAGTCTTGCCTTTACCCTTTTGACCATTTGTTACTTTAGAAGTGCCTAAACCTGGTAACAGAAATGAATAAAAAGCATATTTTGGCCCGTTGTTTGATGTAAATTCCAAAATTGATTTTTCAATTATATGATTTTGTTTGTCTTTAATATTTATACTTTTAGTTAAAAACTTATATGAACCATAACTATCTTTAAGGTAAGGATGTTCAGAAATAATTTTTTGAGAAAATGCAGGATTTTTAGGTTCATGAGAAATATATTTCTTTTCTGAAGACCATATGCAGTAGAATTTTATTATTTCTTCTGAAGGAACAAAATAATTTATAATTTCATTTTTAGAATCAATATCTCCTGTTTCTTCATTGAATAAATAAGTAATTTTTGAAGTTGATTTTGATGTTGCATAGTTATCAAATTCTGCTATAAAAGAATCATTATAAATTGAGTTACTATAGTTGTTTAAATCATCTAACTCCATTGGTCCACTTAGATTATTTCCTGACTCATCAAATTTAATTTTGAAGAAAAACCCAATTTCACCATTATTTTTTTTTATTATTTTAGAATTGATTTTTTCTTGAACTTGATTTAGAAATGATTCATATTTTATCTGATTTTCGTCTTTAAATGACCAAATCTTTTCTTTATCTTTTTTTTCTTTTAAAAGGGCAGTTAATTCTGACAGCTTTTGTTTAGATTCGTAATAATATTTCTTCATTAAATTTTCATCTAAATCTTTTGGATGATCGTATATCAACAAAGTCTCATCATGAATACAATCAAGATCAAGTCTCCATTTACAAAATTTAAATTTACAAACTCCCCCACACGCAAGCTCATTAATTATTTCTTCATATTTTTTTATAGCATTTTCAAAATCCGTTGTGCTACCTTTTTGGAATAACTCTTTAGCTTCGTTGATTTTAGTTTTTGTATTTTGTATTTGTATATAATACGTTGTTAGGTGTTTTTTTTCAAGACAAATTTCTAGAAAATCTATAGGACTAAATTTAACGAACCAGTCGTTGACATTCACAGGGATGTTCAAATTCCAATAATATGCTTTAATTTCTGCAAAATCATATTTTGAATAAGCTTCTAAATACTTTTCTTCCTTAAAAAGTTTATCGCCCTCTTCAATAAGTTCTATGATTTTTTCTTTTTCGGTTTGGATGTAGGCCTTAATATTTTTAATAAGTTTATTAAATTCTTTTTTTACATTAGAATTTTTATCTAAATTTTTATTTACTGAAAAACAAGAGATATTCTCTTCAATAAATTCTCTTCCAAAATTATAGCATTCCTTAGAGAAAAATTCTAAATATTCGTTGATTAATTGACTAAGGGACTCAGTTTCTAAAGTATTTTCTTTTGATGTTAATAGGTCAATGCTTTCTTTTATATTTTCAAATTTACTGGAAACATGGTGGTTAACACTAGATACTAATAAATTGTAGATTTTTTTTTCTTTTTTTTCAATATCATTATCAAAAGTATTTTCAGAGTAGACTTCATCTATTTTATCAAAATAAATAATAAATGGAGACACGATGTAATCTAGAAATGATTGTATCTCACTTTCATTTAGAATAATTTTATCCTTTTCAGAAATATAATTTCCCCAATTTTTTAACTCGTCCTCAATATTTTCTAAATAATTTTGAATTTTATTTTCATATCCTATTTTTTCTCTTTTCTCGTTATCTAAATAATTAAAGACCTCAATGTAATATTCATCACGATCAAGATTTTCAATCGTGTTAATAATTGTATTTTTTTTCTTAAAAATAACTTTTTGTTCATTAAAATTTATAATTTTTTCTATCTGCTTATATCCTTTTTCTTTAAATTCTTTCTTTAAATCAGTAAACATTTTTTGATTATAAAAATATAATTCTAATTCATTTTTATAATTTCCATTAGCAGCATAATTAATAACAATTATTTCATCAGAGTGATAATCATGAGTAAACAAATATTTTGGATAATACAATAGGTCTTCTCCCAAATGTTCTTCTACTCTTTCAAGCCTCCAGTCATCTAATAATTCACTAGGGTTTTCTTCACTTAACATATTAAAAATTAACCTTAATGCAGCATCAGATTGCTGAGAAAAAATTATGCTAGGTAGAAAAATTAAATAAAATAAAACTAGTTTCATATTAGTAGTATTATGGTTCTATACAAATTTGATCAATATACATACTAGAAGTTCCAATGATGTTAGACTCAAATGTTAAGGTAAAATTCCCTCCCTGTGGAAGAGTTACAATTTCTTGTGTCCATCCACCAAAACCAACAGTTGGAGCTGTCCATATTGTGATTCCGTTAAATTTCAAAGAGAAATTCATACCACCAGCATAAACTCTATACCAAAAGGAAACTTTTGTATTTGAGGGCACATTTTGAAATGACTTGGACAGGGTGTGAGTAAGCATATTACTAGAATTACCACCCCAAGAATAAAAACAACCCGCTTCACCATTTAGGCAACTAGAGGGGTTTGTTGAGCTAGACCACCCACTATTATTCCATTCCCCAGAGCCATTTGCAAATGATTCACAATCTATAACTGTTATATAATTTGTTTTTAGTTCTGTGTCACTTCCATAATTATTTGAAACACTTAGCTCAACGTCATATCTACCTATATTATTAAATGAAAAAGTTGGATTTTGTGAATTTGAATAAGAGGGTGTCGCATTATCAATATTCCAACTCCAACTATTTGGGTTATTTTGAGATAGGTCCAAAAAATAAGCGGATTCTCCGACTAATAAATCTACATCAGATGTGCTGAATTCGGCAATAGGGAATGTTCCTGTTGTAAAAGATTCTATACTTTCACCATAAGAAGTCCCAAAGCTATTTGTCGCATATGATCTATAGTAATATGTAGTAGAGGGCAATAAATTATTGACAGAACTCGAAAACATTCCAACAGAAGCTGCACCATTATTAGAGCATTGATCAAATAAATTAGGGTTTGAATTTGTAGACCAGCAATGTCCGTGTTGTGTTATATTAGAATCTCCTATACTAATAATTTCCCCTTGTAAGTTAATACTGTTAGCTGTTAAATTGGAGTAATTTCCCGTTTCAACATGTGGTAAACCGTTAGCAGTAGTTAATATTTTAACCTCACCATACGAGGTTCCGAAACTGTTTGTAGCGTAAGCACAATAGTAGTAAACGGTATTAGCATTTAAATCATCAATTGTTGAAGAGAATAAGCCAATTAAACCATCGCCCAATAACGTTAAACCGTTATTTGATGTTAGTGTAGGGTTTTGATTAACGGACCAACAGTGACCATGTTGAGTTATATTACTATCTCCTTCATCGATAATTGTACCTTCTAAATTTGCTCCAGATGCGTTGACATTATTTGAGTTTCCTGTAATAATATTCGGCTTCCCATCACTTGTATTAAATGACATAATTTCTCCTAAAGATGTCCCAAAGCTATTAGTAGCATACGCACAATAATAGTATGTAGTTTCAGGGTTTAGATTAGAAATAGTACTAGAAAATTCTAATTGATCAGATGATAAAGAAGTGTTTTGTTCAATATTGTTTTGGTCAGTAGACCAATAATGACCACGTTCGGTAATTGAAGAGTCTCCGGTGCCAATTATTTGTCCTTTTAAAATAGCTGTTTCAGCAGTTATGTCTTCTGCTTCAACAGTTAAAACAGATGGCTCTCCACTAGTTGTAGAAAAAGAATAAACAAATCCATAAGACGGAGTTTCATTAGATTGGCTATTTTCTGCGAAAGCTCTATAATAATAAGTAGTATTGGGGCTTAAATTAGTTAGAGATGAAGAAAAATCACCATTTTTTCCACTAAATTCTCCATTTGTTATAAAATCATTTACAGTTGGATTTTCAGATAATGAATAACAGTGCCCAAAATTAAAAACTTCAGATTCACCCTGATCAACAATCGATCCAAATAAATTAGCACTTGTGCTAGTTATAGAGCTAACATCATTTGTTTCAACTAATGGGATGTCTCCACTCCAAAATGTTGTAAAAGAAATAGTTTTTTCTCCATAAAACACCATATCATTTGCTACAGCATAAGAGCGCACAAAATACGTTTCATCTAAATTTAGATTACCAATGTTTGATGAAAAAGTATAATTAGATGTTGTGATTTCACCAAAAGATGTACAATTATCTTCAATGGAGGGCTCCTCTTCGATGGACCAACAATGTCCGTAATCTTCCACTCCACTAAATTCATTTGTATTTAAAAATCCTGATACAGTTGCAGAAGACGTTCCCAAATCAACTATTTCTATATTGTTAATTAACAAGTTATCAATGGGATTAGCTTTCTCTAGTTCTAGTTCACAACTAAAAGTAAAGAATAACAATATAAAAAAAAGCATTGTTTTATTCATCTTCCTGATTTTCAACAATTTAAATTTATAAAAAAAAGTTTAAATTTATGAAAATTACTAACCCTATCATGAAAGTTATTTTTCTTTTCTTTTTAATTAATTTTTTTACTTTTTCTCAATGCTTAGATGAGGGATTTCAATCTTTTTTAGTTAGTCTCGCAGGAGAATCTAATTCAATTAATGAACTTGCGTGGGAAATTATAGATAGTAGTGGAAATGTAGTTTATTTTGATGGATCTCCAATCTATGGTGGCGCAACACTAGGCACAACTGATGTATGTTTAAATTCAAGTGAGTGTTATGATATAAATATGTACTCATCACAAGGATATGGTTGGGGGGGTATATATTTAACTGTTAGTGATGCAGAAAATGGTGAAAACTTATATCATAGTAATTGGCCCATTGAGTCAAATGACTATATTTATGCGTTTAATACTGGTTCATTTTTTTCAGGAAGAACCTGCCTGTATGCATGTTCAGAAAATCAAATGGTAGGAATAGGATATGACCCTATTTTTAATAACTCAAATGGCAGTTTAAATGAGCAGGGATGGATTTTAGAAGATGAAAATGGAAATATTTTAGCACAAGTTAATCCAGAATTAAATAATAATGGCGGTTGGTATAGTTATGTTGGTCAAGCATGCTTAGATAGTAATGAGTGTCACTCATTAACATTAATTGACACTGGTGGTAATGGTTGGAGTAACTACTATGAAGGGGCTTCTTCAGTTTTTATATATGGATCTAATGGAGCAGAGCAAGAATATAATCTTAATGGTAACTCTAATGAAATTACTATACCATGTATTATTTCAGAAGGATGCACAGATACTTCAGCATGTGTTTTTTCTGAAAATGTATTAATTAATAACAATGAATTTTGTAGTTATCCCTCTGCGTGGTATCTTGACGAAGATGATGATGGATTTGGTTTTGGAAATCCATTATATAATTGTGGACAACCTTATTCTTCATGTGAAATTATTAGTTATACAAACGCTCCAAATTACCCGGACATGATTGTATTATCTCCCGAACAAGAAATTTTCAATTCTTACGATTCATATGAAATTACTTTATATAATACAAGTCCATCACCATCTAGTGGCCAAATAAGTTCTATTGAATTATTTTTAAATGAAGATTATGTTGCAACTCTTGGTAGTTGGCAACTTTGGAATCAATTTGATTGGGAACAGAGCGGCTCTGGTTACATTGGAACAAGAACTTATTCACTACCAAATATTGAATATTCCTCAGACTGTTATACAATTCGTATATTTTATTATAATAATTCTTTTATCTCTCCACCATTTACAATTAACGGAGGAATAAGTTATGTTGATAATAATTTAGATAATTGCCCTGAAATCTATAACGGATCTCAATTGGATTCAGATGAAGATGGGGTAGGAGATATTTGCGAGGTTTTAGGTTGCGTGGATAATACTGCATGTAATTTTGATTTTTCTGCAACAGATGATGATGGATCTTGTTATAATAATGATTTAGGTTGTGGTTGTGATGAGCCCGCTGCAGAAGAATATTATGATTGTTTTGGAAATTGTATAGTTGATGACGATAATGATTCTTACTGTAACGAAATTGATAACTGCCCATATGAGTTTAATCCAAATCAAAGTGATGAGGATGGAGATGGAATAGGTGATTTATGTGAATACCCTGGTTGTACAGACGAAAATTATTTAGAATTTAATCCATTAGCCACCGACAATAATGGATCATGCCTGACGTGCAACTTTGATTTAGATGGCGATGGAGTATGTGATGTTTACGAAATTATAGGTTGTACAGATAATTATGCTTGTAATTATAATTTTGCGGCTACTGATGAGGGAGATTGTGAATATCTATCTTGTGCAGGTTGTACAGATGCTGCAGCATGTAATTATGAAATTGATGCTACCATCAGTAATGATTCTTGTATTTTTACAGACGGAATTTGTGAAACATGTGAAAATGGAATAATAATAGATAATGATCTAGATAATGATGGAGTATGCGATAGTGATGAAATATTTGGATGTTCAAATCCTGCTGCATGTAACTATAATCCAAATACCACAGAAGAAACTTTTTGTATAGAATGTCAAGATTGGGAGGAGTGTATTAGTGGAATATGTATTTGTATAAATGATGAAGATGAAGACGGTATTTGTAATGAGGAAGAATGCGAAACTATTATTTGTGAGGTAGGATACGAATGTATATTGGGAGACTGTTTTTGCGTTGATGATACAGATTTAGATAGTATTTGTGATCCATTTGATAACTGTCCAGAGATATATAATCCTGACCAAGAAGACCAAGATGGAAATGGGATTGGGGATGAATGTGATTTCAATTCCCAAATAAATGAAGATGTTATTAAAGGAAGAAAAATTTCTAAAATAATAAATATTCTAGGGAAAGAAGTTAATTATAAAAATAATACCATCTTATTTTACATTTATGATGACGGAACTATTCAAAAAAAATATTTAGTAAAATAATATAAAAAGACTAGTCTCTTAACTCCTCAACATAGTCTAGTCTTAAATTATTTAAACTATAACTAGTTGTTTCACCGCTATTATAAAGAATGAAATACTTATTACTTAATGTCCTAACTCTAATAGCATCAAAATTAAGTTTCATTAATAACTTATAATTGCCATAATAATCATAACCTTTTTGATATACTTTTTTCCTTCTAGGAATTCTTGAAATAGATTTTATATCATCATTCAATGAAGCAAGATCATATGAAAAAACATGCTCCCCCCTTTTAGTCTTCATGTTTTGATGAAAAATATGGATTTTTTGAGGGTTTTGCTCAAATACAACAAATGCTTCTGCGTCAATACGATTACCGTCTTCATCTTTACCATTTTTACTAGCGGTAGAAATTCTAGCTCTGCAATATTTAGAGTATTTATCATCATCAGCATACTTTATAGAAAACCTTGGTGTTTGATTAATATCATACATAAAAGATTCTTTCGTTAACTCTTCAGACTCATTTTGCAATTTTTCGTATTCTGTTTTTATATCAACTAAGTTGGGTCGAAAATTTAAATCAAAAACACCTTGAAGAAAAAAAGGTTTGTTGTTTTTTTTTGCTAAATAATGAGGAGAATCTTGATATTCCATACCTAGTGTTTTTTCAATTAAAGCCCAGGCGTTTTTAGAGACAACATACGGTAATTGGTTATTTTTATATACCATCCACCCTTCATTATAAGCAATATCATTCATAATAATAGTTCTTTTAGTTTTGACTTTACACCAAAAGTAACCTTCTTTAGTAGGAGTTGGATTAAATTCTAGAATTTCAACCATTGTTCCAGGAACACTTTCCTCATATAATAAATTTTCATCACCATTTAGCTCTGGAGAACTTCTTATATTCATATCAGTGATAATTATTCCTTCAACTAAAATCTTTTCTTTATTTTCATTTTGACCACAACCAAAAAGAATTAGAAAACATAAAATTAAATAATTAAAAAAGATGGATTTTTTCATGGTATTACAGTTTTAAAATAAAAGACTTGATAATCAAATTGTAAATTATTCTTTTTTATTTTCAAAAACAAGTATAATCTTTATTTCTGTTATAAGTAATAACATCTATAGTAGATTTTTTTTAAAATAAGAAAACAGTTTAACTTTTTCTGTTGCAAATATTAATCTGTTATATTTATAACTTATTATTATAAATATGAAAAATCTAATCCTTTTAATTTTTTTTCCTTTATTGATTTTTGGTCAAGAAATAAATTATACTAAAACAAATAACTTACAATTTTTTGATTATAGCGGAACGTTAATTGATGCATATACCTGGTTTGATGCTCTAGGAAAAAATACTTTGATAATTTCTAAAAAAGAAGGTGTTGTAACTAATTATTCTGGGTCTCCTTATGAAGAAAAAGAGAATGTAATTAAAAAAATATATGCCTATCATTATGTTGATAATAATAAAAGTAACATTGAATTACTTTGGAGGATGAGAGATTATTCTGATTTGGAAATATATTATGATGATATATTAATTACTGATTGGGATTATGATGGAGTTGCGGAAACATGTATTATATATAAAATACGAACAATGTCTTTTGATTCCTACTATGTAGAAGAAATAGACGATTGGGTTGAAACTTATGGTAACGAGGCTGAAGTAAAATTAATTATGCATGAGGGGAAAAAAAAGTATGCTATTAGAGGAGATTTGAAAGATAACGGAGATGAATGTACAGGTTTAGAATATGATATGTACGATAGAAATTCATTTTCTGATGCACCAAAGATATTTAAACTTAATGCAAAAAAATTATTTTTTAAACATACGTGGGATTGTAAGGAATCAGATGCATTTCCGTCTGAATAATAATACTAAGAAACGACTATTCCTAATTAATTAAACCCTTAGTATATTTAATTAAATTTTATTGTTATGAAAAACACAGTACCACCACCGATAGTAACTTTAATTTGTTCATTGTTAATTTATTTATCTAAACCCATTTTTCCTGAATTAATTATAAACTATTCCAGTCAAATAAGTTTGTTTTTTTTGATTTTTGGATTGCTTATAATTCTAATATCTTTCCAAAGATTTAAAAAAGAAAAAACCACAATTAATCCGATTTATATAGAAAAAGCATCATCATTAGTTACTGGGGGAATATTCAAATATTCTAGAAACCCAATGTATCTTGGAATGTTATTCATTTTAATTTCAATAAGCATAAGATTTAACTTCTATGGGGGTATTCTTATAGTTGGTTTTTTTGTTTATTTTATAACATATTTTCAAATCTTACCTGAAGAAAAAGCCATGTTAAAATTATTTGGAGATGATTTTATAAACTATAAAAAAAAAACTAGAAGATGGTTTTAATTTATGAGTATTAAAATTACATGTTCTAATACTATCCCAAAAAACCTATATTTACTCTAATAAAAATTATTTTGAAGAATATTTTATACATTATTTTACTTTTCTTAATTTCTACATCAGCTTATGTATTAGGAGATTTATATACAAAAAAACAAATTGATGATTTAATTTACTTTGCTTCTGAATCACCATATTATTGGCAAGTTAGAGAGAGTGGTCCCGCTTTATTACACGAAGATAAAATGACTCCTTTGACTATTGAAAGGTTATTATATTTTAATAGCATCGCCGTTGATGATTTGGGAAAAAGTAACGAGTCAGATTATAAGCATTGGGTAAAAAAAATAATTAAAAATCCAATATTAACTGATGTCGCAATAAATAAATATGCAAAGAATTCATTAATAAAATTAAATTCAAAAATAGAACATAATCGTATTCAACATCCTTTATTTTATTCTCACATAACTCAAGAAGTTTTTTGGAAAGGGCAAAAAATAATTTTCGATTATTATATGTTTGCAATTGATAAACTTTTAGCTCTAAGTGATGAAGATTTAAATCACTATATACAATCAAATTTGGGAGGAGATTCAAGTTTTGAATTTGGTAATTGGTGGAATAAAGTCTCGTCGGGAAAATTTGATAAAAAAATACCCAATACAAACATGTATTTACATGTCTCTGCCCTTGAGGTATCAAGATATTCAGCTATTCCTGGAGATCTTTTTTTGCTAACAAAGAGAATTACAGAAAATTCTTTATATACACCACGTCAATTTTTGTTGAGAGTTAAAAAAATTGGTAAAAAATTAGAAAAATGTGCTAAAGAATTACAATATTGGATGTAATTAATCCAATATGATTTCAATTTATAATATAGCTGTATACTTTGTTTTTTCAACTGTTAACCATAGATCCGAATAAAATATCCATCACATGAAAATAAACGTACTTTTGTTATTACTTTTATTTTTTTCTTCTTGTGGTCTTAAACAAACACTTTATTACTCTTCTGATCTAACGATTCCAGATCAAAAATTCATTGATAGAGAGCAAAAAAAAAAATTAGATTATAGTAAAGAAAAAAATTGGGCATTCAGATCCGATATACATAATTTTAAAAAAATCATTCCTAAAAATTATAATACTAAAAACGAAAAAAAGATAGACGTTTCTGTTTTTTATATTCATCCCACAACATTATTTTCTTCAAAAAAATGGAATGCTGACACAAGCCATTTTATAAATAATAACACTATCGACTTATGTCTTGAAAATCAAGCATCTGTATTTGCTGGAATCACAGACTTATATGTTCCTCATTACAGAGAAATGCATATACACTCATACACTGACACAATCAATGGCATAAAGGCATTTAATGTTGCTTATAGTGATGTGAAAGAATCATTTAAATACTTCATAAAAAATATTAAAACTGATAAATTTATAATTGCAGCTCATAGCCAGGGGACAAATCATGCAAAAAAACTCATAAACGAGTACATTTATCCTAAAAAAGAATTACTAAATAGACTAATTATGTCATATTTAATTGGCATGGATATAAAAAAAAATGAAATGCTAATCGATTTTTGCCAAACCCCTTTTCAATTAAATTGCTTTTTAAATTGGCGCTCTTTTAATAAATATTATTATCCAACTAATTGGGATTTTGGCGACAATTATATTTCTATAAATCCAATATCATTTAAAAATGATACTCTATGGAGTGATAATAAACAGCACAATGGTATTTTATTTCCAAATCGAAAAATTTATTTAAGAAAAAGTCTTTCTGTTAGAAATGAAAAAGGATTACTTTGGGTCAATGTTGATAATAATTTTATTTTAAAAAGATATAAAAAAGAATCATATCATAATGCTGACTTTAATTTATATTGGGTTAACATTAGAAACAACTTAATTAAAAGATTTGAATATGAATTAAATAAATAAAAAACCCATGAAAAAAAACTACTAATCCTTCACTAATCTAAAAACATTATATTTATATAGCTAAACATTTTTAATTAGATAGTTTTATTATGAAAAATGATTGGGAAAATAATGCCTCCCAAAAAAAAGAAATTGCTGAGTATAAAAAAGCCATATTTGATTTTTTTTCTAAAATGCAAAACCCA
The DNA here is from genome assembly GCA_964435285.1 of uncultured Flavobacteriales bacterium. Lineage (GTDB taxonomy): Bacteria > Bacteroidota > Bacteroidia > Flavobacteriales > TMED113. Next base: position 3,476 of record CAYSYA010000003.1, on the reverse strand, counting down.
GAAATAAAACCTTGGTATGAAATAATTCAAAAAAGATCAAATGCTCAATCGATTATGTCGAAATCTTTGGGAATAAAAGAAAGTAATTATGAATACTGGGCTAAAGGTCACTTCGATGAATATATGTTAAGGATTAATAGTGATGATGAGAATGTAAAATTAGATGAGGAGGGACTGAGGCTTAGAATAAAAGTTTTTAATGAAATTATACATGGCTTAGAAATATTAATAAAAAAAGCTATTGAATTAAAATTAAATATTACTAGGCAAACAGCAAGTGACTATTATGCAGCAGGTGCATCAAAAATTGCAGCTCAAAGGGCGTTAGATGAAATCAGGGATGTCTAAAATCTATTCGCAAACCCTTGAACATCAATCATAAAAAAACTTAAACCACTATATTTACATAACTAAATACTATCACAATGAAAAATTTTATAATAATATTAATATTTCCTTTTATATCATTAAATGCTCAAGATTTATTAAAAGATTTAAAATTACCTACTGGAAAAAAAGTCCAGAAATTAGAAAAGAAATTACTCAAAAAACAACAAGTAATAGACAGTCTAAAGTCCATAAATGAAGAGTTGTTAGAAAAAAATAAGTTATTGTTAACTAAAAAAAACTCAAACTCGAACTCACTGAAGAACACCCTTGTTGATCAAGTTGTTGTCTTTGAGGATTCAGAATTGTCAGATAATTTGTATTTGTTTTTTAACATTCCTAATGAATTAGATGAAAGCGGTTATCCAATACAAATATCATTTAATGGCGGGACAATCTCCCCTCATTTATCACAAAGTGAATTAATTGGTGAGTTTGAAGAGGGGAAATATATAAATCAAAAATTTAGAATAATTTATGAAAACCGAGAGAATAAAGTATGGGAAGGGGGTGTGGACTGGGGAGAGTGGGTTATAGAAGAGGGACCATATCTTATTGGTATTGAAAAATTATAATTAAATAAAAATAGATTATGAAAAAACTAAAATCATCTATTATGAACATTAAGCATACTTTTTCAAGGTTTTTTAGATTAAATAATCTAAAAAACATTCAAAAAATTTTATGGTCTGATTTAAAAAAATACTTTGAACATGCCAGTAAAGCTGGAGCCAACTATAAGTACGGAATTTTTGAATCAGAGAAGTATATTACAACTTATTATACTATAGATAAAGCTAATAATACTAGGCAGTATCGTTATCTGCTTGAGTCAGAAAATTATAGATTAGTTTCTTTAGTATTTATATCTGAGGGATATGACGAAGCAAAAACTACGGATGTTTTTATTTTAGCATCTCATTTAAATAATATCTTAGGGGAAGGTATAGTTCGTGTAAACCCTGAAATATGCACAATACTATTTGAACATAGAATTAATGATTTAGTTCCTTTTTTATTTCCTGGTGAAATCCATACACAAGTAGTTAGGCACTATAATCATTCTCTAGATATTATTTGGGCTTTTGATCAATTGTTATTACACAATCAAGACCCAGTATTTATAGCTGCTGAATTATTAAAAAGAAATGATGAAAGGATAAAAAAAAAGGATTCTAGTGAACAAAAATCAAGTTTCTAAAACCACTATATTTATATAACTAAATACTATTACTATGAAGAAGTTTATACTATTATTAATTATTCCTTTTTTAAGTTTAGGGCAGGTATTAACTGAAAAGGAGGCTAAGTCTTATTTTACAGAAGTTGCTAATGAAACTGCTTCTATGTGCCCAATGAAATTGGACAAATATACAACAGTAACGAGTTGCTTATATCTTCATAAATCGAGAACAATAATGTATTATGGGATAATGGATGTCGAATTATATTTGAATGAAGATTCTGGATTAAGCAGAAAAGAAATTGAAGAATTTTCAATCAAAGAATGGCAAGAAATGTGGCTAATTGAGCAAGAAAAAATACAAACAAATATGTTTTGTTCTTCTCCTGATTTGAAAATATTTAGAGATAATAATATTATAGTAAATTATTCTTACGTTAACCCGTCAGGATTACATATAGGAAATATTCAGCTTCAGAACAGCAAAAATTGTAAATAGAATAAAAAACCCACCAATTAAGGTGGGCTTTAGTTAATGTGACGTGTAGCGGTTTCGACTGCTCCCCCTCTCGTCCTCAGTTCGAACCATTTAGAAGAATCGTATTCATTTCATCTATTGTATGAAGAGATACTAAAAGATATAAAACAAACTAAGTTGCATCAGTAATAGATTTACATATTCCTACACTAACCTAAAACCACTATATTTATATATCTAAATACTATCGTTATGAAGAATTTTATAACATCATTTTTATTAAATAAAACAGCAGTTATATTTTTAACTTTTTCTATAATCATTTTAGGTTATTTTCTCTTTCCTCCCAAATGGCAGGGTGGAGTAGGAAATAATTTAGAATTTTTTTTTAAGTTTAATTGTAAAACTCAGTACTCTATTCTTGGATTAAGAAATTCCCCTTTTGATCCTATAATTAATGTTGATGAAGCCTGCTCTTGTATGTTAAAAAAAATTAAAAAAAAATGGTCACCAAGGCAATTTAAAAGGATTATTGAAAAACTAGAGAAAAATGTAGATTTTCAGTTAATAGCAAATGATTGTATTGCGCAAAATACACAACCTAGCTCAATTGAAAAAAAAGGAAAAGAATATATGGAAAAATCTATTGACGATATACTTGAAAAATCACGTCAGGAAAGCGTTAAAGATTTTATAGAAAAAAATCCTTTAAAACTAAAGAGGAATAATTAAATAACAATTTATAACTAAATAAAACAAAAATGTATATCGAAGATAAAGAAACCCCAGACCTTAATAGTTTACTAAAAGAACAGGCTAAAAAAGAAAAAGAACCTAAAAAAAATCAAATAAAAGTATATAGATTTTGGCAGAAGTTTTGTTTTGTGTTTTTTGGTGGAGGAATTATATTTGAGCTAATTGTTGGTACGTATTTTAGTTCACCTTATATGCTGGTGGAAAGGAGATCTGGGCCACTCCTTCTATGGTCTTTAATATTAATTATTGCATTAATGTTTGGGAAAAAAACTAAATAATATGAAAAAACTATTACCCCCACACTAACCTTAAACCCCTATATTTATATAACTAAATACTAATACTATGAAGAAGTTTATACTATTATTAATTATTCCTTTTTTAAGTCCAGGTCAAAATGAATTTGCAGTTAGTGAACAAAACTGTGAAACCTATATAGACAAGGAGCTTGAGGAGGCAAATAACCTTGAGCCTTTGACGTGGCTTATAAACAACTTTAGTGACTATAATTTTTCAAAAAAATGTAATGAGTATATAAATGATATACAAGAATTATATTGGGGAGGTAGTATTACTGAGTTAGATTTTAATAATAAGTGGAAAAAAATTTATGATATATCTCGTCCAATTTTTGGTCACCCTTTTCAAGCTGGTAATTGTGAATGGACCGAA
>CAYSYA010000002.1:0-201740 GCA_964435285.1 uncultured Flavobacteriales bacterium | reverse complement strand
AAACATTCAATTCATTAATAAATCCTCTATCATCCATTTCAATAGCTGAAATAATAGCATGAGATATTTCCTTAGGAGTGAGTTTATTATGAACTTCATCTCTCTCAACTCTTTCTGGGTTAGCAAATGCAGTAGTTACTTCACTTGGATTTACTTGACAAACCCTGATGTTAAAGGGCCTTAATTCGGCCTGCCAACATTGTGAAAGACATCTAACTGCAAATTTTGATGATGAATAGATACTTCCTGTTGCATAACCTTTTAAACTAGCAGTAGATCCTATATTAATGATTGTTCCACTTTTTTGATTTTTCATAATCGGCACAATCTCTTTTGTAAATAATGATAAACCAAAAACATTTGTATTATAAACCTCTAAAAAGTCCTCAATTTTTAACTCATCTATAGATCTTCTAAAACCAGTACCAGCATTATTAATTAATATATCAACCCTGTTATCAAGTAATTGAAGGCATTTTTTTGCATTATCAGTTATATTAGCTATATCTCCTATATCAAATTCAAGAAATTTAACAGAGTTATTATTAAAGGGTTTTTTTAATCTTTCAATTGATCGACCAGTAACCAAAACATTAGCTCCTTTTTCTATTAGATTTAAAGCAGTTTCTTTACCAATACCTAAACTTCCCCCTGTAACAATTATATTTTTATCATTTATATTCATAATTATTTAATATTTCTTTTGTGTTTTTTTACAGTTCCATCATCATATATAAGAAATAGTATTTTATTCTCTAAGTCTATGGAAACATCTCTACCTAATACATCACTTACTTTTATAAGTTTATTAGAAAATAGAGAGTAATCCGTTACTGAAATATTTTCACAATCTGGATTTCCTTCATAAATACAAGAACCATCATCTATAGTAGCATTAATATTAAAATTACAAGCTTCTATATCAGTACAACCATCCAAAAAACAATCATTAAAAGGAGCTCCTCCAGATAAAACTATGTCACCATTTGTATTATATATTGTCCATTCAACTTCACTCTGCCAATCGCCTCCATCACAAATAACATTATAACAATCAATAGAAGATGACAAACAAATAACTTCTTCGTCCTCACTACCCTCTTCTAGTTCTAATTCTTGACCATTAATTATTAAAGAATTTCCGTTCCAGCCATCTCCATAACTATCTTGCATTAAAACTGTATAAAAATTACCTAAACAACAACTTCCATCGTCAGTATCTGCATTTGGATCAAAATTAATGGCATCAGAGTCAGTACAACCATAAATTGGACAATTACCATATAAATCGATACTAAATGGAGAGCCTCCACTTAATAATACTTCTTCACTATCAATTAATTCCCATGTCACTTCTTCAGGCCACCCACCCTCTTCTACAATTACTTCAACGCAGTAACTAGAACTTGGAATACAAAGGTTTATTTCTTCAGAATAACCAGAGGAAAGAGTGTATTGAGTAAATGGTTCTCCGTCAATTAATACATTAAGAATATTTCCATTCCAACCATCTCCATATGAATCTTCAGCAATCAAAGTTAAAGAGGAAAAGTTTTCTTGACAACTACCATCACAATCAAATCCCTCCATAATAATTGGGTCATTTGAATATGTTATAAATCCTGGCAAATTTTGTGTATCAGTTCCATATGAGTTTGTAATAGTTAAAATAACATCATAACTACCCTCTTGATCATAAGTAACTACTGGATTTTTTTCGCTTGACGATGATGGATTTCCTCCAGGAAAAGACCATTCCCAACTAGCATTATCATCAACCATTGCAGAGTGATCAACAAAATAAACAGTGTTATCTAAACAATTAATAGTTAATTTATCAGCTGAAATTTGAGCAGATGGGACGACACTTTCATATAACTCAACTTCCCATACACTTCTGTTTGTTCCATTCTTTAATTTATTATTTTGATAATCAAACATTAACTGAGTGGAAAAAGTACTCATAGGCAGTCCATTACTATATAATAACCAAGAATTCATAGAACTGTTTTTATAGTAAACACCTGTTCTAGTACCTAAGTAAATTCCGTTATCACTTCCTCTATGGTATTCTATATTAGTGATGTTTTCTCCATTTAAACCTGAACCAGTCAGATTCATCCAACTTTCCCCACCGTTTGTAGAATTATAAACTTTACTAGACTCATAAGAGTCATATGAAGTACTATTAGGACATCTTGCTATCCAAACGTTTAGAGGATCATTATCACTAATTGTTATGTCATAGGGAATCCAATTATCCTCTTGAATTCCTGGAAATGTTGGAGTAATATTAACAAAAGTTACTCCACCATCATCAGTTCTCCATATATTTTTATCTCCCCAATAACTATCATATGTTGCAACATAAATAATATCAGGATTAGACCAAGCGACTTCAATGGATGTAACATTTTCTCCAAAGTCATACAAAGGAAAAGAAGAATAACCATTATTAAATGATTTATAAAGAATTTCACCGCTTCCAGTATAAAGAATATTATAACATCTAGGATCGAATTCTAGATTACTTGACTCACCTATAGTATATGATGCATTACTGACTACTTGTAAACTAAATCCTTCAAGAGGAATATTTCTGTCATTAGAAAGCTCATAACCCCCTCCTGAACACCAATCATCCAAATAAACTTTTTTACTGTCACCAAAATTTACAAAACCCCTGTAATTATCTCCACCACAGATAGAGGCCCATCCACCTGTTTCTAAAGTACCTTTTAATGAATCACCTTGAACATATGTATCATTATCTTTTAAAAGTGTTGCATTATGATAGGTGCCTCCAATCATGACTCCTCCATCAGAAAATCCAGATCCAAATCCCCAAAAATCAGTACCAGCTATACCAAACATTCTTTGTTCAATTTGTGTACCTTGATTTTCAGAATAAAAAATACCACCATCACAAGCAATCCAAAGATCATCACCATAGTACTTAATATCATGAATATCAGCGTGAACATATTGTTGATTTTCTGGATCATCAGCCCAACTCCACTTTGATGGACAATTAAATGTATATCCCCCGTCCTCTGAAATCCAGTGATTAACTCCTCCTACATGAATTCTGTTAGCATTATTTGGATCAACTGCAAATGCTAAGTCATAATAGTATTGACCTCCATCATCTAATCCTTCATGAGACCAACCCATTAAATTTTGGTTTTCCTCGCTTGGCTCTCCACCAGGTTGAGGTCCACAACATCTAAATTCCCATGTGTCCCCCATATCTTGACTTACATAAATTCCATAGAGACCACTTCCGCCATTTACAGCTCCAGTAGTTAAAGCGTATACGTTATTAGGTGCATCTGGAGATACAGCAATCTCTGTTCTTCTTTGTTCATCTGGGGATGAAGGATTTGGCCAAGGTGAATCTGCAGAAACTACAAAATCTTGTCCTCCGTTAATAGATTTCATAAATACAGTTCTGTTACTTGACTCCTTTACTGTATAAATTATTTCTGGGTTATTTGGATGAAACTCTATTTCAAAAAAATTTCCATTTAAAATAGTTTCCAAATTATTTTCATTTATATCAATTTTATAGAATGCACTTTCATCACAAACAAATAAAATATTATTATCAATTGGATGCATAACAATATCTTTAATGAAATCTAGTTCAAATAATAATTCATAAGTTAAGCCCCCATCTGTTGATTTATATAATTTACCTGAGTTAGAAAAAAAAATAACGTCTGAATTAGTATGATCTATTTCAATTGAGTAAACTTCATTTATTAACAACTCTTTATCAAACAATGGAAACCAATTAACTCCTTTATTAGTAGATTTCCACAGCCCTGATGTTGCAGCTCCTGCATATAAAACATCAGAATTGCTCAAAGATTGTTCCACAGTGTAAAGATGAGCGGCACCAGCAGCATAAGAACTGCTAGAAGCTAGTTTGTCAAAATCAAAAGGGCCTAAACAATACCATTCAGGTAAACCGCTTATTTTTTTCTGTTCAATTAAAGGTTGTGAATTTGTAACCTTTCTACTAATTGACCTTAACCACCTCTTGTAATATTGAGTATGTTTATTTTTTACAAACTCATTTTTATTATAATAATCTTTATATAAAGACTCAACTTTAGCTGGGTTTGGATTAGTTTTATACATTTCTTTTACCCAAATTGGTAAATTAGATTTATTTGAATCATATCTATATTCTTGTTGGCAGAATAGTAAAGCAGGTAATAATAATACTAATATATATTTCATATTTAATAAGTTAATCACATTGAACTCTTTCTTTTTTTCTATTGTAACATTTTTTTTCTTTGAGTTCATAAGAATAAGGATAATTAGTTTTACTTTTTAAAACACCATTTTCCCAATATTTTTTTTCTTCAATTAAAGTATGACTGTTATCATGCCATCCCCATAATTCTTCATTTCTTATATTTTTTTTATCAGCATTAAATTCTTTTTCCCACTCTTTCCAAATAACAATTTTTTCATCTGAAGAATTAAAATAATTATTGTAATAAGAATGTATTTTATGATCATACAAATCAATTTTAAAATACTCCTCATCGATGGAATAGTTGTAATTGTTAATACTGTATTGTAAGCCAATTTGACGAGAACTATATGTTCTATTTTCTTTAGAATTATTAAAAAGTTGATAATTTTCAACAGAGGATAAATATATAATTGAGTCGATTTGTGAAGCCTTACCGTATTCGTTTATGTAATCTTTATCATATTTTCGATATCTAACATTTCTTCCCTGGTAGTTCCAATTTAAATGTTTACCAACTTTTAAATCTTCAAAGTAATTACCCTCGAAAACAAGTCTTGGTGAATTAAAATATGTCTTATCATTAACTCTCTCATAAAAAGATTTCCATTCTCTAGAATAACCATGTTTCATACCATTTTTATAATTTTGTTCAGAGGATAAGTAGTAACCTTTTAAAATATTTTTATAGTCACTTAGCTCACTCCAGTTTCTAACAAGTCCATTTAGGACAGATTCATATCTTTTATGCTTATGACTATGTCCAAATTCTTCACTCCAATTATCAGTTTGAACTTTGAAATTACTTTCATGACTTTTAAAATATCTATATCTATATTCTTTGTTCTTATTAATGTATTTACTAACAATTTGGTATTTTAAAAACTTATTTATTAAAACAAAAGATTGGTTTAAATCCTCATCTGTTATTTTATTAAGATAGACGTGTTCACTTAAATAATAAAAACAAACATTTTTATTATATTTTTCATTCCAGTGACATTCAGATTCATACATTAAGATTTCAAATGGAAGTCCATTTTTTACTTTATAAACAATTATTTCATTACCTGATTCTTTTTTTGCTCTTTTAAAGATTTTATCTTGATCTATAGAACCATCTTCTAGCATATCATCAAAAAAATATGTATTTCTATAAGCATAACAAACTCCTGAAAATAAAGTTCCAATTGAATTTTCATATTCTGATATATTTTTAAACTTATAAAACTTTCTGTGATTATAAGATGCAGGATATTGGGTGTCATATTTAGAATAGTGAGATTCCATATTATAAAAATCTAAATAATCTTCTCTGTTCTCTAATGAGAAATATTTTACAAAATTTTTTGCCGAATTATCATTTAAAAAATGCCAATCATCTTCTATTTTTTTTAAACTAATAATTGATGTATTAAAATCAATTAAATCCATTTTTCTAACAGAAAGACTTTTTTTTTTTTTTTGCTTTTTTGATAAAATAACAGAGTCTTTTAAATTATTTATTCTTTTATTTTTTTTGTTTAGTAGGTTAATTAGACTATCTAAGTTTAAATTTAGCTCTTCAATTTTATTAATTTTAATATTAATTTCATCCTCCTGCAACTTGCTTTTTATACTATCCTGAGATATTTTTGATATATAATTGTTAATTTCTTCTTTAAGATTATTTATATTTTTTTCTTGTTCATCAATTACTTCTTGTTTACTTAATATTTCATTTTTAATATCAGAAATTTTTGACCTAAGAGATTTTGCAGAGTCTTCAAATAAATTTAAGTTTTCTTTATTTTTTATTACAAGATCTTTTTCAATTTGAAGGTCATTTAAAAGTTTAGATAATTCTAATTCTAAATTTTTATTTTTTAAAAATAGCGCATCAAATTCATTATTTTTTGTTACTATTTCACTGTTTTTAATTTCAATACTTTTTAATAACTCCTCATTTTCAATATTTTTTGTAACTATTTCATTGTTTTTGTTTTCAATACTTTTTAATAACTGCTCATTTTCAGTATTTAATTGATTTAATAAGTTGTTAAGTTTGGTAACTTCTTGAATAGCTTCTTTTTTTGACATCTTTTTTTCTTGACAAAAAATCAGGAATGGAATAAAGAAAATAATAATTTGAAATACATTCTTAAACATACATAAAGTTAAAAAAGAAAATTGAAGAATATGAATCACTTTCTTGATTTCATTATTCTTTCATATGCTTGACTCACTTTATTGAATTTTTCTTGGGCCATTTTAATTATATCATCACTAACATTTTGGAGTTTATCTGGATGATATTTTTTTGCCATTTTTCTATAGGCTTTTTTGACTTCTTCATCAGATGAAGATTTTGAAGTCTCTAAGATTTTATAATCATTATCGATATCATTATTACTAACCAAATACATAGATTTGATTGATTGAAAATCGTAGTCATTAATATGAAGGTATTTTGATATTTTTTTAATTAAATTAACTTCCACATCTAAAAGCTCATTGTCAGATGCAGCAATTGAAAATAAAAACTGAACTATAAACAATCTTCCAGAGTGATTAACATTTTTATCAATTTGTAAGCAAATTGATCTAACAGAGGGAAAAGGTTTATTTTTAATATCATTAAAAATTTTGAAATACATATCAGCCTTATATTGACCAAAAAATTTAACAAAAAAAGATTTAACACAATTTAATTCCTCTTTTTTTATAACACCATCAGCTTTAATTATTACAGCAGCAAGAGAAAGAAGTGCTAACTCAAAATCAGTACCTTTAGAAACTTGCTGTTCGTTATCAAACATAGATCCTATACCATATCCAAATATCGCCCCTAAGGCGCCTCCAAACACCCAACCAAGCCCACCAAAAATCCACTTCTTTGAAACCATTTTTTTAATTATCAATTAACAACATTCCTGAATATTGATATAATAAATACTCCTGAATTTTAGTGTTAAATAAATTTGCAGAATAATTTATTTTGAAATTTAACAAATTTAATTGTGCTTCTCTAAACTGTAAACTATTTAATTGTCCAAGTTTATATAGTTCTTTACTTTTTTGAAAATTTAGCTCAAAAATTTCAAGATTGTTTTTTTGAATTTGTAAATTTTTCAATCCTTGTTTATACAAATTAAAAGTATTAATTAAAGAGACCTCTAACCTATCTGTTATTTCTTCTAATTGATATTTTTTTGATTCTAAATTAATTTTAGAGTTTTTAATATTTTTTCTAATTAAATCACCATTAAATATTGGAAACTGTAAGCTAATTACTCCAAATAATCCTCTGTCAGTTTGTTTACTTATAAAACTTGTTTCACTTCCACTTTTATTGAAGGAGAAAGATGTAGAAAGGTCTACTTTGGGATATACTTTAGACTTAGAAATTTTTAAGTCTTGTTTAGCAATATCAAAATTTGATTGTGCTATAAGAATTGAACTATTATTTTGTTTTAGTTTAACAAATAAATTTTCAATTTCTAAACTATCATTAAATAAAATAGTTTGATCATAAATAAAAGTTGAATCTATTTTTCCCATTAAAAAAAACAATTCACTTCTAGAATTTTCATAATCAATTTTTGAATTATTTAAATTCACAAGATCAGTATTTAAATCAATTTCAGCATTTAATAATTCCAAACTAGAGGTTAATCCATATTTAGATTTTTCTAAAACTCTCTCATATCTACTTGCTGATATATTATGGGTTTCTTCTAAGAGATTAAAAAGATTCTTTTTATTTATGAATTCATAATATTTCATAACTACTTCCATTATCTTATTTTCAATTTGGAGTTGTAGATTATTTTTTGATAAATCATCTAAATAATCAAATTTCTTTAAAGTATAAATTCCGGAAAAACCGTTAAAAAGAGTATAATTCATACCAATTGAAGAAGAAAAACTAGCAGATGAAGCATTATTTGCCTCAATTTCATCCATTGAACCTCCACCAAAGTCTAGAAATGAATTAAACTCAAATTCTGAGTTAGAAACAGATTGATTGTATCCTGAATTAATTACAATACTTGGTAAAAGACCTGCACTACCTAAAGATGTATTATTATCATTGATTTTAAGTTCATTTTTAGCAATTTTTATATCATTACTATTTTCTAATGAATACTCAATAGCTTTTTCTAAAGTGATAATTTCTTGAGAAAAACTAAATATTGAGGTTAAAATGAGAATATATTTAATCATATTTTTTTTCTTAGTTCTTTAACTGCAGGCTCAACGCTTTCCCTTATTTTAGTTTTAGATAGAACCAACCTCAAATTGTTTACTGTAAGTAATAAAACTGGTAAAAATAATAGGGTCAATAAAGTAGCCATAATTATACCATAACTTAGTGATATAGCCATTGGTATTAAAAATTGTGCTTGCATACTTTTTTCAAAAATCAATGGAAGGAGACCAAAAACAGTGGTTATTGTTGTTAATATAATTGGTCTAAATCTATTAATTGAAGTTATTTCTAAGGCTGACAAAAATGATTCTCCTTTTTTTAACCTTAAGTTAAATGATGTAATAAATACAAGAGCATCATTTACTAAGACTCCTATTAACGCCACAACTCCAAATCCAGATAAAACACTTATTGGCATTCCGTGTAATAAATGACCAAAATATACCCCAACTAAGGTAAAAGGCATTAACAAAAAAACAAGAAAAGTTTGAGCTTTAGATCTAAAAGTAACTAAAACTATGCACAATATTAATAAGGCAAAAACAGGCATAATTTTTTTCATTGAGTTTGCAGTGACAGTACCTTCATCAGAAGAACCAGAAAGTTCCATTCTAACAGACGGGTACTTTTTTTGAATTTCAGGAAACATTTTACTTTCAACTTCTGAAATTATGTCTGAACTATATGAAGTATTACTTGCTAATTCACCTTCAATTTCGATAATTTTACTCCCATTTTTTCTATTTATACTTACAATTTTATTATCTATTTGAAATTTTACTAATTCACTCAATGGAAAAATTCCTTTTTCAGTTTTTATTTTCATATTTTCAAGAGAAGAAAAGGAATTTTTTTCATCTTCATCAAACCTTATCCATAATTTAAGCTCGTCCTTATTTTTTTGTAAATCTTGTACTTGAGTTCCAAAAAAACCTTGTCTAACTTGATATAAAATTTGATAATTGGTTAAACCTAAGCTTTTTGCTTTTTCGTTTAACGTAAAATTTATTTCATCAGGGCCAAACTCATAATTGGTTGATGCAGCAGCTACTCCTTCTATTTCCTTTAATTTTTTAGAGAATAATAAACTAGCTTTTTCTAAATCATCACTATTATTACTCAGTAAAGCAAAAGAGAGGGGTTTTCCAAAAGGATCTCCAACACCAATAATTAGGTTTTCTAAACCATCAAAACCATTCAAATTAGAACGCAATTTCTCAACAATATCATAAGCTTTTATCCCTCTTTTTTCTGGAGCTTCTAAAAATAGTTGAATCTGACCTGTATGAGATTTTGGTCCTAATTTTAATTCCTTGGAGCGAATAACTGCTGAGTTTAAAGAATCTTCTAGTTCATTGTTGACTTTATTTACAATATTCAATAATTTATCACCATATATTTTTGTTTTTTCAATAGTTGAACCAGGTTTAATTTTAAATTCAACATACAAATCATCAAGTTCAACAGATGGAAAAAAAGTAAACTTAACTCCACTTAAGAAAACAAAAACTATAAATAAACCTATAAAAAATAAATAGCCAAGGTAAATACGCTTTAGAAAAAGAGACAGTAAAGGTTTGTAATATTTATCTCTGAAAGTGTTTATTATACTATTAAAAAATAAAGAAATTTTATTTTTTTTAGTTTTTTTATCAAGTGCTTTAGAGTAAGCAATATGAGCTGGTAAAATAAAAGCTCCTTCGATTAATGAAAAAATTAAAGTAACAATTACAACAAAACCCATTTGCCATCCAAATTCACCCATCATTCCCTCAAAAAAGAAAAAAGATAAAAAAGCAACTGCAGTTGTTGAAACTCCAGCAAAAACAGCAGGAAAAACTTCCATAGTTCCTTCAACAGCTGCATCATACCTGTTTAAACCGCTTTCAAACTTTCTAATAATATTTTCTCCGATAATAATTCCATCATCAACTAGTATTCCTATAACTAAAATCATAGCATACATTGTCATCATATTAATAGTAATTGGAGCAGATGGGGCCAAAAAGAACATACCCAAAAATGAAATAGGTATACTTAAGGCAACCCAAAAAGACACTCTTGGATGAAGAAACATCGTTAAAAAGAGTAAAACCAGAAGAAATCCAATTACCCCGTTTTTTGTTAATAAATCAATTCTTTGCTTTAAAGGAGTTGAAGCATCAAATAAAATTTTAGCGTCAGTATCGTTATTGTTTTCATTAAATTTTGAAACATAATCTTTAACATAATTGGCTATAAATAAAATATCTTGAGTTTCAGTGTTGCTAATTGTGACATTAATTGATCTTTTATTTTTTCTGTAGCGTTCAATTGATGATTTAGACCAAGTATCTTTAATATCAGCTATATCTTTTAGATAAAGTGGGCTTCCATTTTCATCAACCCTAATAATAATGTCCCTTAATTTTAAACTTGAATTTTGTTTATTATTTGATCGTAAAAGGTATTGGTTCTGATTAACTTCAATTTTACCACCAGAAAGATTTATATTATTTTGTAAAACCGCAGAATTTATTTCATCTAAAGACAGATTATAAGCTAAAAGCTTCTTTTCACTTACAGAAATTTCAATTTCTTTTTCAGGTAAACCAGTGATCGATACTTCTGAAATACCATCAACAGATTTTAAATCATCTTCTATTATATCAATTTTATTTTTTAAATAGTCTAAATCCTTATTTGATGAAACAGAAAAACTTATTGTTGGCATAATAAATTCTATTTTTCTGATAAACATTTCATCTATATCCGTATTAAAACTAATTTGATCTACCGCATTGTTTACGTTTTGTAATGCAACATACATATCTGAACCTCGATCCATTTCAACATAAATTGAAGATGTGTTTTCAAGAGAGGATGATGTAATATTTTTTACGCCAGAAACAGCCTCTAATTTATATTCTATTTTTTTTGTTATAGACTCTTCAATTTCTAACGGAGAAAGACCAGCAGAAATAGCTTGAACAAGAATAGTCCTACTCTCCATTTCAGGAAAGAATGTAGAGCGAAGACTATTTAAACCAACAACTCCAAAAACAAAAATTAGAAACATTAAAAGATTTGCAGTGATGGGATATTTAATAAAGTACGATATAAGAGCTTTCATAAATATTAATTTATTTCCATACCATCGTAGAAGTAATTTCTGTAATTATCTATAACACAGTCTTGATTGTCAAGACCAGAAATAATAACTGAGTCATTATCAAAATAAATTACCTTAATTTCCTTTTCTGCTAAAATGTTATTTTTTTTGATGAATACATTCTTGTCTTTAACAAGTTTATTTCTTGGAATTTTATAAACATTTTTTAGTAATTTTCCAGTAACATAACCTTTTACAAACATTCCATCTTTTAAATCTTTATCTGAAATATCAAAAAAAATATCAATACTTTGAGTTAAGGTGTTGATGTGATTTCCTTTTCTCTTTATTTTTGCACTAAAAGTTTTATCAATGTCCTCAGAATTTAAAGTTGCATGATCACCAATTTTAAAGAGTTCTGACTCCGAAATACCTAAAGAAGTTGTAATTTCATAATTCTTTTTGTCTATTATTTGACCAATTTTTTGTCCCATAACAATATTTGAACCAGTTGATAAGAAAGATTGAGTAACCACACAATCAAATGGAGCTTTTATTGAAAACTTATCTAATTTATTTTCTAAAGACATTATTCTGTAAAAAAGACTATAAATACCTCTGCCTGAAAGATAATTCCTTATTTGATTGTTTTCTGAATCAGGTAGACTTCTTAATCTTCTATTTATATTAAAACCCTCAACATAAGATTCCCATTTATTAAATGAAGCTGGATAGTCCAATTTAAGATCAGGTAAACATTGAATGAGCAATGATAAAAACTCACTTTTAACAGATTTAATTTCTAATTTCAAATCAGATGACTCAACTCTTATAAGAGTTTGTCCTTTTTTAAACTCATTTCCAACTTTAAATTTATTTTTTTTTGTTTTAAGTTTACCACTAACCTCACTTAATAGGTCTACCTTGTTTTTTGAACTTATTGTTCCTGATATTTCAACTTTTGGAGATATATTTTTAGGAATATAAAAGGAGCATAAAACGATATCTTCCTTAATTTCTGAAGATGAATTATCTGAATTTGATTCAACGGTTTTTTCATTACTAACACAAGAAATTAATAAGAATAGAGTGAATAAGAAAATTATATTTTTTTTCAATTTACAGGTTTTTTGGTCGACAAATTTAATTTTTTTTTATTAGAAAATAGTATACTTTGTATAATTAATTATATTAATTATTATACAAACTTAATTTCTCATCCAAAATTTGGCTAGTTTTCTTGACTCCGTATTCAATTAATTCACTTGTTTTATGATAATCAAAAAAACCACATATGTTATAAGGAATATTTATAAGAATATCAGGTTTATATTTATCAATTGAATTTTTTGATAATTGACTCATCATAACATAAACAGTTTTATTTAAGAAATTTACCATATTTCCCGCATCTTCCTTTTTTGAAGATGAGCTAAAATAATTTAACATTTTATTTATTATAGGATAATCTAATGAATATTGTGGTATATCTTTTTCATAATTAGAATCGTAATAATTTAAATTTACTGCTACTAAAATATCATCTTTAGTTCTTTGAACTCTTGAAAGTGGAAGTGGATTTACTAATCCACCATCAACTAGAACTTTATCTTCAGTTACCACTGGAGTTATTAGAGATGGAACAGAAATAGAAGATCTAATTGCTTTATGTAAACTTCCTTTTTTAAAAACAACTTCTTCAAATGTATTAATATCAGCAGCAACAGCACAATAAGGAATCGGTAAGTTCTCTATTAAAGAATCTTTAAAAAAGGGTCTCATCTCATCAAAAACCTTTTTACCTTTTATAATTCCTCTCTTATCTATAGTAAAATCCATCATTCGCAAAATATCAATTCTACCCTGTTTCAACATCCACTTTTTATATTCTTGTAAGTTTCCAGAAGCATAAATACCAAGTATTACAGAGCCAATTGAAGTTCCAGCAACAGACTTAATATTAAAACCTCTACGTTCTAATTCTTCAATTACACCAACACCAACTAATCCCTTAGCACCACCACAAGAAATAACTAATGATATATTCTTCATACTAAAATTGTAACAGTATTTGCTCTTTTTCTTTAGAAAATTATTTTTAAATCAACTTTATTTGATGATGTAATTTGGAATAATTTCTCCGTTATCATAAACATAAAATAAAAGAGTATATTTATTTAATTCCCTAACTTCTCTTCCAAGAATATCAACAACTTTAATTAATTTTCTATTACTGATATTTTCATTCAAACTAGTTTGGTCACACGCATCACCTATTCCATCATCGTTTGAATCTTCTTGATTTGGATTATACTCATCAGGGCAATTGTCATTTTCATCACAAATATCATCTTCATCTAAATCACTAATACATTCACAATAACAATCTTCAATTAAAATACAATCACTTTCAATGACATTTGTAAAAAATACAGTGTAGGTAGCCGGATCTAAAAATTCACATTCACAATCAACAACCATATTTTCAAAACTATTACATTCATCACAAATTCCATCTTCATCCAAGTCTTGTAAACAGTTACCTTCACAGTCATAAAACTCTGGAGCATATTCACAACTTCCATCATCATTTGTTACAAATTCATTGTAATTACAAGCTAGAGGGTCTGTACAGCCTTCTAATTCATCACCATTGCAGATTCCATCATTATCAGCATCATTATCAATTACAACACCATTTTCACATGTATCGCATATACCATCAACAAAAACACATGAACCATCGTCAAAACCACCAGGTAAAATTGTTGAATCATAGTTACAAGCTAAAGGATCTGTACAACCTGAATTACAACTCAAATTCCAAAATATATTTTGTTCTGGATCAGAAATTATACTATAATCAGCCCAAAAATATTCACAGTCTTGTTGACTTACTGTTTGATCACATGTTTCAGTTTCAAAATTATAACAACATGGAACAAAACATTCTCCACAATCATCTGATATTCCACAACTACCATCATCAATTATTGCATTTGGATTATAATTGCAAGCATTTAAATCAGTACATCCTAAATCTTCGCTGTTTCCTAGGTATATATTTTCATCTCCTTCTTGATACTCAACATAGGCAAATGGAAGAAAAAACATTTCACAAGTTGTATAATCGCACCAATACATATTTTGAGGTGGTGAATTAGGGTTTAGTGGATTATTAGCAGTATTATCATAAGTAGCATAAGCATGAAGAGTGTATCCCTGAGGTAATTTTAACATATATTCAGGTTGATAAAAACTTTGCCAGTTAAAATCCCATTCTGGAATACTTATAATTGGAATTGTATCTCCATTATTTTCTGCATAAACAAGCCATGACTTACCAATTAAATGCATGTGAGGTAGAATACTAATTAAACTAATATCTTCCTCTATTTCAAAAGAAACATAGTGTTCATATAATTCATTGGCTGGAATAAATAATTGAGTATCAACAATTGTTTCTACTTGTATTTCTCTTAAAACAGGTTGTTCTTTAAAAAATAAATTAACTGTAGATTGATCATATTGGTCTATAGGACTTGGGGCATAATGCATTTGAATAGATATATCTGCACCTGCAGGAAGTAACATCCCAACATCATTATTCCAAACTGGGGGAACCATTCCCGGAGTATATCCAGCTGATATCTGAGGAATTTCACCTGTACAAAAACCACTTTCACACTCATAACCATATTCAGGAGTAGTAGCATCAATTGCCGCGCATGCACCATCATCAATATTGATTAAAACATGATGAACAGCAGCATAATTACCAGGAATAATCTCAATAGATTTTAAATATTTATCTTCAGGAAAATTTGTTTCAAAAACAAAAACTCTATAATCATCTTGATTATTTCCTTCAATCAAATATTCTTCCTCCATTGTGAAAACAGCATCAGGTGTACCAATTGCAGAACCCTCTGGGAAATTTGGAATCTGTGCTTCAAGTAAAGGATCACCTTGAGGCATTCCGTTAGTAACCCATTCGTTAATTAAATTTTTTTCATCATCTGTTAAACCTCTTTCTCCAAGAAAAGAAGAATATTCTGTATCAGCATGCCAAGGAGGCATGTAATCAATAGCAGTTACATAATTAATCATGTTTCCAAAAGCAGCTACCTCTAAATAATTAGTAAATGGCATTGGACCTGATTGTCCCGGCCTATGGCATTCAGTACAATTATTATATATAATTGATGAAATATCTTCACTAAAGTTAACTTGAGAAAATAAAATAAAAGGATATGTTAATAGAAATATAATTTTTTTCATAGAGACAAAAGAGATTCGTTCAAACAAAGATAAAAATTTAAACTATCTTGATAAAATCTTCTCTGTTGAACCTAATTCTTTTTCCATAAACACCATTTGATGCTCTTTTACCTGCACTAATAACCATACAAATCTGATCTGACTTTGGAAGATTTAATAAAGATTTTATTCTTGCAGAATCAATACCTTCCATTGGACAAGAATCATATCCAAACGCTCTTAATGAAAGCATTAAGTTTTGACAAGCTAATGCGGTTGTTTTTTGTGACCAAACTTTCATATCAGAAAAAGAAACTGGCTCCCTTGGAATAGGTTTTGAAAAACTTAAAAAGAAAATTGCAATTTTTTTTAAAAAACCCTTTATTCCTAAAAATCCTTGGTCATAAGCTAATGGAACTATTTTTTTATAATAATTTACAACAGCCTCAGGGGGATTACCTTTAGAGTTAAGTAATTCTAACATTTTTTTGCTATTTTTTTTCCAAGCACTTGGTTTAGCTACACAAACAATTAATTCTTGGGCTGTTCTAGCTGCTGGTTGATTTAAACAATACTTAACTAATTTTTTCTTTTTTTCATTTGATTTCACCCAGTAAAATTGCCATGCTTGAAGATTTGATGAGTTAGCAGCAAGTAATGCTAAATCTAAACATTTTTGAATATCTTTTTCAGGAATTTTTTCATCATTATAAACCCTTACACTTCTTCTACTTTCAACTACTTTTATAAACTCTCCTCTGTCTATTGAAGGAACTTTTTCATCTTGAGAAACATTTAATTCCTCTTTAAAAATATCTACCATAACTAAAATTTAATTCCAATTTTTTTATAAATATAACCAAGTAACCAAGCTGGACCAATTAATAAAAACTGAATATCTTTTGCAAATGAGGGTTTTTTACCTTCAATTTTATGACCATAAAATTGAAGTATCCAAGAAAATACAAAAATACTAATCGCTAAAAACATTAAAACATCTCTTCCAAAAACCGTATCCCAAAAGTAAACATCAAGTAAAACATATAAAGAAAAGACAAACATCCCAAGAAAAATTTTAAAAGATAATCTTAAATAAAAAAATAATCCCAAAATAATAACTATTGTACCAAAATGTAAAAAATTATATTCACTACCTATTTTTATAAATTGTTGAGGAATTATAGATAATAATGCAATAATGCTCCAAAAAATTAGTGGAATACAAATCCAATGAATGATTTTATTTGTTTTATTTTGATGACTTTGACCATATTCATCAAACCAATCGTGTATTGTTTTCATATAAACTTAATTTTAATATTCTCCTCCACCCCCATCACCATCTTTTAAGTCATTGTTATTAATTGTACTTTTGCCTTTTATAGGATCAAATTTTAACTTCCCAAACTTATATTTAAAATTTAATTGAATTGATCTAAATAAAATTTGATTATTTGATTGTTGATTAAAATTATTTCCAGATAATTCAGTTTCAAATGACTTATACTTATTCCATGGCTCAATTAAGCCAATTCCAATTGAACCTCGTTTATTATTGAACTCTTTTTTTAATCCAAAACTAACCATGGAAAAACTTGGAATAGTTCCTTGAATTGTTTGTCTTGGTGATCTGTACCATCCTCTGCATTCAAAAGTATAATTTTTTCCTAAATCAATTTTAGAATTTAAATACCATTTAAATACTAGTCTTACATCATCTACATTAGGATTATTTACTGAAAATTGCGATGATGAAACATTGTAAGTGTAAATATCACCCCCTCCTCTTATATTCATAATATTTGGTATTCTAATTGAACCAAAAAAATTAAACCCAAATGAGTTATTTGTTCCGATAT
The DNA here is from genome assembly GCA_964435285.1 of uncultured Flavobacteriales bacterium. Lineage (GTDB taxonomy): Bacteria > Bacteroidota > Bacteroidia > Flavobacteriales > TMED113. Next base: position 184,068 of record CAYSYA010000002.1, on the reverse strand, counting down.
TAAAATAATTAGTGATTGAAGTATCTCCAGATATAGAGATAAAGTCTTCTATTATGTCATCTGTTTTTTTGTAATAAATGAAATAATTTGTCATAAAACCAGGTTTAAAACTACTGTAACCAAATTCAAATTGTTGGGTTATTTCTGGATTTAGATTTGGATTTCCAATTTTGATGTTTTTAGAATCTGTAAAAACAATATTTGGATTAATGTAAGTCATACTAGGCCTCATCAATCTTTTTGAATAAGATAACTTTAATGTTTTAGAAAAATCTATTTTTTTTGATAGCACAAAACTTGGTAAAAAAGTATGGTATGTGTTTTCATCTATGTTTTGATTACTTAACTGGTATTGACCACTAATTTTTGTTCCTTCATATCTTACTCCAGCTATTAAAGAAATGTCCTTAGGAAACTCCATACTTGAAGACAGGTATCCTGCCCAAACTGATTGATCATAGTTAAAAATATCATTAGCACTAAATAAATCAGAATTTCCTTCGTCGCTTTCGTCTTCAAAAAATGTTTCTTGAGTGTTAGAATAATCAATTTCTCTCAGTCTATTAATGAATTTTCCCCCTAATTCAATTTCATAAGATTTAGATATAGGGTGAATGTAGTCTAATTGAAATGTATATTCTCGACCTAAGCCATCACTAAGATTATCATAATCTAAACTATCAGTTTGTTGAAAGGTAGAGAAACCTTGATTTGTAAAACTTTCATCGTTATTGTATTCTCTTCCTAACTGAAAAGCAAATCTTAATTCTCTCTTCTCATTATCTAAAAAAGTTTTAACAATATCAGTTGTCCATTCTAGTTCAGTATCAGTATTTAAAGATTCTTGAAAGACATCATATTCACCTTGTATATCAGAGTAATAATTATAATTTCCCTCATTAGTTTTCCTGTATCCTCCATACCAAAGAGATGATAAAATATTTAATTGAGGATTAAATTCATAATAAGCATCTAAAGAGGAGTTATGCCCCACCCAATTCCCTATAGTTTTTCCGTTAGATTCTAAAATGCTTAAATTTTCTCCATTTTCGCCAATTGTTTCTCTATAATAAGTACTTTTTCCTTCCCTTGGCCATCCATATCTCCCACCAATTCTTCCGCTAATGCCAAATTTATTATTACCATAACTAAAATTACCATTAGTTCTATTTACCCTTGTTCCAGTACTTGTACCCAATCCAGCCGTAAATCCTTCTAACTTATCTTGTTTAGTAATTATATTAACTATACCAGCATTACCCTCACCTGCGTATCTCGCTGTTGGACTCGTTATTACCTCAACACTTTTAATTTGTTCAGAAGGAATCATTTTAAGTACATCAGCTACATTATCACCTTTTAAAAAAGAAGATTCTTTACCATTAAGTAAAAACTTAATATTTTGTGAACCTCTCAAAGAAACATTTCCTTCTATATCAACATCAAGGAGTGGAGCCTGACTTAAAACATCAATGCCATCAAGAGAATTTTGACTTAAATCATTTTCAACATTATAAATAATTTTTTCAAATTTATTTTCATAAATAGGTTTTTCATCAACTAAATTCATACCCTCTAACATATTTATTGTCAATTCAAGTTTAATGTTTTTCAAGTTGATTACATTAATATCTTTGGTAATTGATATTTCATCTATTTTTTTTGTTTCATAACCAACATAATTAATTTTCAAGGAATACTTACCAACTTGAATATCTTCAAATAAAAACCTGCCTTTTTCATCAGTAATTAAACCTTCTAAAATAGAATCATTTGAAAGTAATGAAACGTTAGCAAATTGTAGGTTTTTTGAATTATCATCTTGAATTTTTCCATAAATTTTTCCTGTAGGTTTTTGACTATTTCCTTTAGACATATATTTACTATAATCTTGAGACAAAGAAAATAATGGAATTAAGAATAAAATTATATTTTTCATGTTAGTTATTTTTTTTTTTTTGATTTAATTCTGTACTTATTAACTAAAGGGTTCATGGAAAAAAACCATAGTGGGGGAAAAAAAGCCAATACCATCATACCTGGATAACCACTAGGATGTTTAGGAGCATTGGATATATTTTCTAATTTTTGATATTTTTTCGATGCTTTTAAGTGGTGGTCTGAATGTAACGTTAATTGATGGAGTAATAATCTTCCTAAAATAAAATCTGAGTTCCAAGAATGAAATTCAGATAATGCCTCATGTCTACCATTTGATTTCAAATTTCTTACTAACCCATAGTGTTCAACATAATTTATTGTTTCAAGTAAAATGATTCCAAAAAACGCGGAAAATAAAAACATTATACCTGAAAAAATATTTAAGTAGAAGATGGTAAGAATTAAAAAAAGTTGAATTAAAGTAAACTGAATCATTTCATTATTAAGTGAAAAAAAATATTTTTTTTTCATTTTTAGTCTTTTAAATTCAATTTTCCAAGCAGATATATACTGAAAAATAATTGATCTAACAAAAAAGAAATACAACCATTCACCTTTTCGTGCTGTTGCTGGATCACTGTGTGTGCCAACCCTTACATGGTGTCCTTTGTTATGTTCAATAAAAAAATGCATATATAAACTTGTTAAGAGCAGTGTTTTAGACAAAAATTGATCGAACTTATTTGACCTATGACCTAATTCATGAGCTATATTGATTGAATGACCACATAAAGTTCCCATTGCTAAAACTTTTCCAACTAACTCATAAGCAGATAAATCATAATAGTTGATTACAAATAGAAAAAAAATCAGTGATACTATTTGTAAAAAAACTGTAAAATAAAGTATTAAGTCATAAATAAAACTATCTTTTTTAGTATCTAAACCTTGAAAAAACTTAAAACCAGGAGGAGTTAAAAGTTCTAAAATTGGTAGAAAGACAAAAGCAAATAAAATTAATGAGTAAGAAAATAAACCTGAGTAAAAAAAACTAACCCAACCAAAAACAAAAAAAATATAAGAAAATGAGTATTGAAATGGTATTAAACTTTTAATAAAAGAAAAGGGATTCATAAATCAAATTTAAAAGTATTTTATTAATAGCTACTAAAAAAACTATTTTTTATAATGATAATTACATAAACCTAAAATTGGTTTATCTATAAATAATCCTATTTTACATTTTCTCTCTCTTAGAATTTCAATAATTTCATCCTTTAAAATTATTGATACTGAACCAAAAAAATTAATATCGTAATCTTTAAAATTTGGTATAGAAAAAACGTGAACATTCAAAAAATCTAATAATCCAATTTTTAAAATATTAGAAATATATGGGTCGGTTTTATTTTTAGCTAAAAAAGGGAAAAAAGAAGACAGAAAAGAATTTGGCCTTTCACTATGATAAATATTAGTCATTATTTTTTCATAAGAAATATCAAAATTTTTTTCAAAATTAGTTTTTAAATTTCTAGGTAACTGGTTGGTCATGTAAAGTTTTAATATTTTTTTTCCAAAATAATTACCACTTCCCTCATCACCTAGAATAAAACCCAAAGAAGGAACTGATTCTTCTATTTTCCTTCCATCAAAAATACATGCAATAGACCCTGTCCCTAAAATACAGTTAATACTAGTTTTTTTAGATTTTACAGACAAACAAGCACCTAAAATATCATTCTCAATAAAAATATCAGAATCTAAAAAAAATGAATTTAAGGATTCAAATATTATATTTTTCTTTGAATCTTCAGTGCATCCTGCTCCATAAAAAAAAACTTTTCTTACAGATTTTGAAATTTTTAATAAATCAAAAGAAGAATTTAACTCTTCTATTATTCTTTTAGAGTCAATAAAGTAAGGGTTAAAGCCTATTGTTCTAATAATTTTAAACTGATTTATTGAATTGTCAAAATAAGCCCAATCAGTTTTACTTGAACCACTATCAGCAATTAGTATCATTTGTATAATGTTAAATTATCAATATAGTTATTAGTCAAATGACTTATTTTCTTATTACCAACTAAATAGCTTATAAACCCCCCTTTTTGTGATGCTAATAATCCTTTTTCAGAATCTTCAAAAACTACACACTGAAATGGTTTTAAACCAAGTAGCTCTGAACATTTTAGAAAAACATTTGGATTTGGTTTTGATTCAGGAATATCATTTGCATCAACAATAACATCGAAATAATGATCACATTTAATTTTTTTAAGTATATATTTTGCATTTTTACTTGAGGAAGCTACTCCTAATTTTGACTTTCCGTAGGTTATAAGAAAATCTTTTACTCCATACATTAAATCATCGGAACTTACACTTTCAATTAATTTTAAATAAATATCATTTTTCTTTTTTAATAAATTTTGTTTATTTGACTCAATAACTTTATGAACTGAAGATAGATAATCAACTGACAATAATCTACTTAAACCTTTTATTTCTTCATAATCTGATTCAGTGAAATTTATATCAAAATCTTTTAAACTTTTTTTCCATGATAAAAAATGATAGTTATTTGTATCAATAATTACACCATCAAAATCCAATATAAATCCTTTAATCATAAATTTATTTCAATTTAGATTTTAATGTTATTATAGAATCAATATTGTAAGGGTCTACATTTTTTTTACCTGCTAAATAAAAAGAAACAAAATCTAATAAATTAATCAAATATAAATATTGAAAATATAAATCCCCTTTATCCATAATTATTAACTCTGAACTAATTTTTTTTTGCTTTAAATAGTCAAGAGTAAAATCAATTCTTTTATGATTTTTTTTGATATCTAAATGACTTTTTATGAATAATGAAATAAAATTTGAATTTATATCTTTGTTTGATAAATCCCATCCAACAATTTCATTATGATTCATTTCAGGAATTATATTAAACCAACAAAGATTTTTTGAATTTTCATTTAATTGTTGTTTGAATCTTGTTACAAGTCCGACAAAAAGATTAGATGAGTAAATTATTGGAACTTTATTATAAATCTTAACAGATAATTCTTTTGCTTTTTTTATAATTTCTGCTTGACTTTTAGAAAGTTGCTTTGAGGAATTTTTTAGTTTCATGAAACTGGTTCTAGAAATGATTCCATATTTATAAAAAATTGAAAATAATGCATAAATTGAAAAACCCAAAGCTTCTCTTGGTTGATATCCTTCAGGTAAATAAGTAAAATTAATTTTATTTTTATTACAAATCTTTAAAATTTTTCCACCCGAAGAAACACATTCTGGAATAAAACCTTTATTTATACAGAGTTTAAAAATATTTAAAGTTTCTTCGGTATTTCCAGAGTAGGAAGAAATTATAATTAATGTTTCTTTTGAAACCCAATTGGGAAGTTTATATCCGTGATTTACAATAATTGGTATTTTAATATCTTTTTTAAGTAAATCACTTAATATTAGGGCTCCTACACTAGATCCGCCCTGACCAACAATTAGAATAGAATTAAATTTATTCTTTGTTAATTTTATGGAATTAAAATTTGAAAAACTATTAATTAAATGGTCTGGAAAAGATTTTATATTTTCTTCCATTAGGATTTTTGCATGATTTCAGAAGCTTCTTCTAAACTCATTAGTTTAACTTTTAAAGTTTTAGATTTACCTTTCCTCAAAACTTCAACATTAATATAATCACCAGGATTTTTTTGTAATAACTTTTCTTGTAACTGAGGAATTGTATTTATAATTGATCCATCAATTTTTTGCATTACATCTCCTTCTTTAATTCCATTTTTTTCAGCTGTACTATTACTAGTATATCCACTGATGTAAATTCCTCGAATATCTTTATCTAAATCAAATTTCTTACAAAGATCAGGATTTAATTCCTGAATAAATACACCTAGTAAAGCTCTTTGAACTGCTCCATATTCAATTAAATCACTACAAACTTTATTTGCAATATTTGAAGGAACTGCGAAAGAATAGCCCTCATACCCCCCACTTCTACTTGCAATAGCGGTATTAATCCCTATTAGGTTACCGAAAATATCAACTAGAGCACCTCCACTATTTCCTTGGTTTACTGCAGCATCCGTTTGTAAAAAAGATTCAACAGAAAACTTTTCACCTCTCAATATATTAATATTTCTAGCTTTAGCACTTATAATTCCAGAAGTAACTGTAGATTTTAAATCTAAAGGATTACCTACTGCCAGTACCCATTGTCCAACTTTGACTAAGTCTGAGTTTGAGAAGTTTAAATAATTTAAATTCTTTTCCTTAATTTTTAAAACTGCTATATCAGTTGAGGGGTCTTTACCAACCAGTTCAGCATCAAATAATCTAGAATCATTTAATGTTACTTCAAACTTGTCAAATCCCTGAACAACATGACTATTTGTTATAATATATCCATCTTCTGAGATTATAACACCAGAACCCATACCTGAGGAAGGTTTACTAGGAGCATCAAAAAAACCCCAACCTCCTCCAAAAGGATCAAAATCAAAAGGATTGAATTCTATTCGATTACTTTCATTCTTTGTTTTTTCAAGACTGGATTTTATATGAACAACTGCCTTAGTTGCTTTTTCAGATGCAGAAGAAAAATCAAAATAATTATTCGTGTTTACAGGACCAGAAAACTCTACTGGTGTATTTTGTTCCTTAATAATAATAGTTTCTGTTTTTTTTGGAGAAATAATTGTGATTAAAATAAAAATAACAGATAAAACTAGAGACGTTAAACCAACAGTAAATAAGATTTGTGTTTTTTTCATATTCATTTGTAAATATTATTATTGTAATTTTTAACTAAAATTATAAAGAAATATTATAAAATTAAAAAGATTTTTTATCTTAATTTAAACTTTTTTACAGCAGTATTATCATTAAAAATTTCAATTTGAATTCCATCAATATTCTTAGTTAATTCTTTACCTAAAATATCAATAACTTTTATAAGTTTTTTTTGATTATTAGAGCCGTCCAAAGTTGATGATATTAAATCATTATTATAATTAAATGAAGGAGCTTGAATAACAAAATCTCCAAATCCGTTAGGTACACGTGCAAAACCTTGGTCTGTTTGTTGCTCACCAAACACACAATTATCAATTAAATTTAGATTTTCATCAGATAAATATACTGATTCTCCAGAGGCAGATAATTTAAATGTAGCATGATTATAATCTCCTTGATCTTCTTCATCATCATCCGCCCAAACAATGAAATATTGATCGGGGTCTAAAATAACGTCTGGAAAAGTATATTTTGTTAAATTATTAAGATCATCAGATAGAAAATAACCTGACAAATTTATTGACTCATTTCCTTTATTATAAATCTCAATCCAATCATCAAATTCTCCAAATTCATCAACAGCAGTAAAATCATTAGAAGCCATAATCTCATTAATAACAATATCACTAAACAAATCTTGGTTCATTTTTACTTGATATATATATACATCATGTTCAGCGCCTTCGGGATTATATTTCCTAACACCATTTTTATCAATTATTTCTATGTAGAATCTAACATATTGACCAGGGTCATGAGCAGGAATATTGTAAAAATAATAATTCAAATTATTTTCCATTTGCACTTTTTCAAAATGACCTGTAAAACCAGAACCGTAATATAAATTTACTTGATCTACTAAATCTGGAGAATCTAAAATTACTGAAACTAAAGTTTCATCTAAAGAACTTGGTTGAGAAAAATTAACACCATTAACCGAGTAAACCACACTTTCAAATTCTACCGATTCCTGATTGACCTCATCATTTGATAATAAATAAGATTTTCTTTCTTGAAAATATTCTTTTAATTCTTCTACTTCATTTAGAAAATTAACATAAGAATATATCTTTTTAGGATCATCATAAACACTTTGATTAATGAATTCAGCATAATAATCAATTAAATTATTAATATAATTTTCCTCAAAACATTGATTTAAAATAGTTCTAAAGTGAGCTAAATACCTTTGTCTAAATTCTGGTATAGCTAACAATTTATTTAAAAGAGCAAAATCGGAGTTATTTTCATTATAAAATGGACTCCAATTAATATTACCAAAAACTGTATTTCCATCATATTCAATTGGTAATATCCTGTTATTAAATTTATCGAAATAAACATAATAATCCATTCCTCCTTTGTTTATATAACTGTCATCATCTGAAAATATAATTTCGACAGCTAAATGCCATAAAGCCGCATCTAAATCAAAATGTTCGTTAATATCATTATACTGGTCTTCATAATTTTCAACATTTTCAATAGCTATACAAGCATTTACTAAATCTTGCCAAGGATCATTTTTGTATGACTTTTTTAAATTATAATGCTCTAAGTAGTAAGAAGTATCAATTCCAAGAAAATTTAGAGAAGATGTGCCTGCTCCAAAATTTGGACCCCCTCCTCCAGGGCCTCCTCCTCCAGGACCTCCTCCCCCAGGACCTCCCCCTGTAAAAGAATCCCCACAACCAGGAGCCTCACTATTAGGGTTTTCAGCTCTCCATCTAGTGCACTCATCATCAAAAAACCACTCCCCAGCATGTTTTTTATCTAATTGTTGAATGTTTGGATAAATACCCCAGTCCTCATCGTTAATCATTAATTTTAGGAAGTTTACTTGAACAGATGGAATATAATTTCTAGATAATTTTGAAAAAATAAATTCTCTTAAAAAACTAGGATCTTGGTAGCAATTATTTAAGTTTAATGTTTCATAACCGTTAATATTTTGATTTGTTTGCCAATCAAGCTCAATATTAAATGACTTTTTATCTGTATCAACATTATTACCTCCAGGACCTCCTCCTCCAGGACCACCACCATTTTGAGAACCATTTGTATTTGCATATGAAGTTTGTCCTTTAAATCTTACACCAACATTTTCATATGTTTGTCCATCATAAATCAAAGTTGCGGGAATATTAATTTTATCACAGTAATTATTGTGTAGAATGTCCCAAAAATTTGGTTGATCAAAGTATAAGTAAATGGTTTTTATTTCTGATTGATTATAAAAACCACCTAAATCCAATCCTCCTCTTATTAATCTATTTCCATCCTCAGAAAAATAGTACTGACTTGGTAGGTTTTGAGAAAATAAAAAAAATGAGTAAAAAAATGATAAAAAAATAAAACTCTTCATGATAAGCTAACTAATGTATTATCTTCTGGAGTTTAATTTTGCTAATAATCTCAAAATTTCTAAGTATAACCAAACTAATGTAACTAATAAGCCAAATGCGCCATACCATTCCATATATTTTGGAGCTCCTTTTTCAGCCCCTTCTTCAATAAAGTCAAAATCCAAAACTAGGTTCAATGCAGCAATTACCACTACGAACAAACTAAAACCAATACTTATAAGAGAAGCATTAGAAGGATTCATAATTGGCATCGAAGCGCCAAATAAAGACATGATAAAAGAAGCTATATAGACTAAAAAAATTCCACCAGTAGCAGCAAAAATTCCTAATTTAAAGTTTTCAGTGGGTTTAATAATTCTAGTCTTGTAAGCAAAAAGTAGAGCTGCAAAAATACTAACAGTTAATAAAATGGCTTGAGAAACTATTCCAGGGTAAAAAGCTTCTTTATAAATATAGGAAATGCCCCCCAAAGCTAAGCCTTCTAAAATTGCATAAATCGGAACAGTAATTGGTGCCCATTCTTTTTTAAAAATTGTAATCATAGCTACAATAAAACCACCTATAAAACCTGGCCAAATTAACCAACTATAATCAGGAGAAAATGTAAAAGAACCTGCAGCAACCAATAAAAATAAACTAAAAGCAGTTTTATTTACTGTTCCTTGTAGCGTCATTACTTCTCCTTGGGAAGTAATAGATTTATTAAATACTTCAGATGTCAAAGCAGGATTACCAGACCTGCCTAAAGATGTTGAAAGTTTACTCATATCAAAAAAATTTAGTTAAACAAATGTACGATTTAAGAAACTTTTATACAAGATGCTACTTGTTTTGCTTTTTTGACTAAAAAATCTACAGATTCAGTACCATAAGATAAAGCAACTCCCATTCTCCTAAATGGTCTACTACTTGTTTTTCCAAATATTTTATAGTCAGTATTTTTAAAACAAGCTGCTTTTTTAAAACCACTAAATAAAGGATTTTTACTATTTTTTTCTGCCAAAATAACAGCACTTGCTCCATTTTTTAATAAAGTAATTTCTAAAACTGGTATACCTAAAATAGCTCTAGCATGTAACTCAAATTCTGAAAAATTTTGAGTACTAGCTAGAGTAACCATGCCTGTATCGTGAGGTCTTGGAGATAATTCAGAAAAAATAGGACCATTTTTAGATATAAAAAACTCAACACCCCAAATTCCTGATCCCTTTAAAGATTTTGTAATTTTAGCAGCTATTTCTTGAGCAGAATTTAAATGTCTTTCATTCATATCCATTGGCTGCCAACTTTCTTGGTAATCCCCCCTTTCTTGTCGATGACCAATTGGTGGACAAAATAATGTATTACCATTTTGTTGAGTCAGAGTCAATAATGTTATTTCATAATCAAAATTAACAAACTCTTCTACTATAACTTCCACTAAATCTCCTCTAGAACCTTCAATTGCATAATTCCAAGAATCTTCAATTTCTTCATATTTTTTTATTGTAGATTGGCCTTTCCCAGAGCTAGACATCAATGGTTTAACTACACATGGAATACCACAATAATCAACTGCATTTCTTAACTCATCAAGAGATTTAGCATATTTGTACTTTGCTGTTTTTATATTTAATTCATTTACAGCTAAATCCCTTATTGATTTTCTATTCATTGTATAATTTGCAGCTTTTGCAGAGGGAACCACTTGTATTCCATTATTTTCATAATCATAAAACCTTTCAGTTCTTATTGATTCAACTTCTGGTACAATTATATCTGGATTATGTTTTTTTACAATTCTATCTAATTCATCTCCATCAAGCATATTAATCACCTCAAATTCATTTGAGACTTGCATTGCAGGTGCATCAAAATAATTATCTACTGCAATTATATACTGGCCCAATCTCTGACAAGCAATTACAAATTCTTTACCCAATTCACCGGAACCTAAAAGCAATATTTTCTTTTTCATTTTATTAATATTTTAAAACTGATAAGATTTTTAAAATAATGTTTTACGTCTGAAAAATTATTTTATATTGAAAAAATTAAAATATTTATTAAAAAAATAAAACATTATTAAAGTGAAATTAAACAAAATTATTCCAATTCTAATCCTACCAATATTTATTTTTAGCCAAGAAAAAAATAAATCATTTGAAGAAAAAATAAATTATTATAAATCAAAATTTGAAATTAACTGTGTAACTGAAAAAGCAACTGATAACAAAGGAAATGGTTTAGAAATTTTATACGGAACCAGAAATTTTAGATCCATTCTTCACGGAGTAGCTTACAGAGGAGGTGGAAATAATTATTATCACAAAAAAAATAAAAGAGGAAATAAAAACCCATTACCTCAAGACGGGCTTGAGAACTTATTAGAACAAGATTTCTCTAATATTGTTTATTTATACAAAACAAATTGGAATACTGCTCCTCGATTTGTAGAAAAGGGTAACAAAAGACTAGATTATTTTCAATTAAGCGGTAATGATAAAGAATCAAGAGACTCTATACTTTTAATGGTTTATGAAGCAATAAATAATAATGAGCTAGGACCTATATATTTACATTGTTGGAACGGTTGGCATCAATCAGGATACATATCAGCTGTATTACTGAAACAGTTTTGTGGATTTTCGACTCTTCAAAGTTTACATTATTGGGAAGACTGTGCAGATAGTTGGTCGAAAGGATATGATAGAATAAAAGATGCAATTATCAATTTTGAACCAATTGAAAAATATAAAATTGAAAAAAGTAAAGCTGAATTAATTTGCCCATGTTACGAAGATCTGAGAAAAGATGATACAATTAAATATGTAAGCCAATCCATGGAAGTTTTAGATCTTAATCTTCCTTTTCCAAGTGGAGGTTTTGATTTAGAACCATCAGTATCTACATTTTTAGATGAATATGGAAATATGTTAAAGAAAAGACCTGAAGTAACTATAGAAATTCAAGGTCACTCTGATCATGTTGGAGATGAAAATAAAAATAAAATTCTATCAGAAAAAAGAGCAAAAAAAGTTCATGATTATTTAATAAAAATTGGTGTAGATTCAACAAAAATTAATTATTATGGCTATGGAGAAACACAACCTATTATTTATTGTGATGATAAAAAAAATAAATGTACAAAAGATGAAATTTCAAAAAACAGACGTGTAACATTTAGAGTGAAATCAATAGAGTGTAATATAAATTTCGAAAAAGAAAGAGATAACATTCCCACTAAAGATAAACAATGGTTAAATGAAATATTTGACTTTTTGTCCTCTGATAAGAATATAAAAATTGAAATTCAGGGTCATGCAGATGGAGGAACAGGTAGTGATTTTGTAAATCAAGAAATTTCTGAAAACCGAGCTAGAAAAGTATATGAATATTTAAAAAATAAAGGATTTGATGTTAAAAATATTTCTTGGAAAGGATATGGCTCAAAAAAACAAAAATATTATGACACTAGAGATAGAAGAATTGAATTAAATATTACTTATCCAAAAAACAATCTTAATCAAACAAAAAAATATCACACAATTAAAAAAGGAGATTCATTAAGCAAAATTGCATTACAATATTATAATGACTACAATGAAATTTCTAAACTAATAAAACTCAATAAAAAAATTTTAAAAAATGGTGAAAAAAGTATTTTGATAGTTGGAAAAAAACTTAGGGTAAGATGATAAAAATATTTGCTTTATTATTAATTAATATTTCATTTATCTATTCTCAAGAAATTGATTCTTTAACTTTTTTAAAAAAAGAAGTTTTTACTGACTCATTACAAACTAATAAATGTTTTAACATATCACATAATCCATTAATTTATGACACCGTCATAAATTTAAAAGCAAGTATTTGTGAAGGAACTTTACTTTATGTAAAAAATAGTTTGAATGAAAAAAGAAAAAAGGAATTTCCAGACTCAATGATAATTGAAAAAACAAGTTCTCTATGTTTTTTTCAAAAAATAAATGATTCAATTAAAGAACTAGGTTGTCACACATTCATAATTGATTTTAAAACAAATTTTCATGTTGTATCACTCATTATTAATAAAAAAGATTTTTTAGGGGAAAGTCGTGGTATATATGCAAAAGGATATAATGCATACTGGGATACTATTGAAAAAAGACATATGAATGCTAATTTTTCAAAAAAATGGGAAAGAAAATTAAATGTTGAGATATTCAATAGCAAAAATATTCAAATTTTAAATCAGAACTCTGGAATCAAAATATTTGGGGGGATGACAAAATATGGAAAAGAAAAATCTTTGAGGTTAATTGCAAGAGAAAAATATGGAAAAAAAAGATTCAATGCAGATTTATTTGGTGTTGGGAAAAAAAAATATAAGCAGTTTGTTCTTAGGCACTCAGGAAATGATCACAATAATACAAGATTTAAAGATAGTTTTTTAACTTCAATTATCACTGAAGAAGATATTGATGTTCAAAAATCAACTCCTGCACATCTTTTTATCAATGCAGAATATTGGGGCGTATATAACATAAGAGAAAAAATTAACGATCATTACATTAGAAATAACTATAATATAAAATCTGACAGTCTTACCATTTTACAGGGATTAAAAACAGTTGAATTTGGTAGTAATGAAGACTATGTTAAATTAAGAAACTATATCAAAAAAAATAATTTAAAAGATAGTATTCATTATCATAATGTACAAAAAGAAATGGATACAAGAAATTATATCAATTGGTGGATATTTCAACTTTTTATAGCAAATAATGACGCAAGAGGAAATATTAGATTTTGGAAATCAGGCTTGTTAGATAATAAGTTTAGATGGATTGTTTATGATACAGATCTTGGGTTTGATTTAGGTGATCATAAAAATAATATGATTAAAAATTTCACCTCTCCATACATGACACATTGGTACAATCCCCAGTGGGCAACCTTTCTCTTAAGAAATTTATTAAAAAATAAAGATTTTGAGACTGACTTTATCAATCAATTCTTTTGGTTAAAATCAAGTAAATTAAACTCAGAATACTTAACTAATAGAATTGATTGGTTTGAAAATATTTATGATGAAGAAATGAAAATTCATTTTACTAGAACACCAAATAGATCACTAAATGACAGATGGTATCATTTAGAAAGGATTGGGAGAAATTATGATTATTGGAAAAAGGAAGTAAACAAATTAAAATTATTTGCAATTAAAAGACCAGCTTATTTCCTTAAACATTTAAAACAAAAATTTAAAATTGAAACGTATTTATTAAACCTAAATATTGTTGGAAAAGAACATGGTACTGTTCTTATTAATAAAAATATACTAGAAAAAAGTAATCTTACTTCATTGTTTTCAAAAAACCATAAACTTCCAATTAATGTAATACCTAATGAAGGATATCAAACAAATTTTAACCAAAAGTTTATTCAAACAGAGAAAGATACTTTATATATTAATATAACTTTTGAAAAAATACCAAAAAAATATTGGTGGAGAGAGGACTAAAATATTGTAATAACTATTCTATTACCATAGGAATTTTAAGAACATGGTTTTTTGTTTCTAAATTCACAATATAGGTCCCCTTTGTTAAAGCTAAATCAATAGTTTTAATAGAGTTTTTTACATAGCCATCTATAGTTTCATTATAAACCTCTTTTCCTATTATATTAAAAACCCTTATATTAAATTCCCCTTGATTGTCATTCAAAACTATATTAAATGAACCTTTGTTAGGATTTGGATAAAGATTTACATCTAAAGTGGATTTATCTTCAATATCACTAATGAAAAAATCACCACATATTTCTATATTATCATAATAAGTAAATCCAGAACATGGTGTTCCAGTACAAAAACCAAATAAATTTAATGCATCTAAAACATTTGATGCTCCTGCTGAACCATTACTCCAAGCCCAAGAAGAAATCATTTCACCATTGTAATATAGAGTAATAAGATCATTATCAATATCTATTTCATGACGAACCTCTACCCAGGTATCATAAACAGCATCAAAATACACTGGCTGATCTAAATCTATATAAGATTGATCTCCTGAACTAGCTGAAGCAAATAAAACTTGAAATGCCCAATTAGAGTTAGCAGCGGCATAATTATGTAACATGTTATAATAAGCCCCTGCATCATCTGAAGAAGGTATATACATATAAAAAGTTACTTCTCCACTACCAGTATTGATACCATCTAAATCCCAAATTAAATCATCATCCTGTTCAACAAGAATTGATTGACCATCACCTAAATAAGTATTCATTGAAAAATTTACAACATCTACACCTGAATTTCCATTATCCCAACCAAACCAATCACTGGATTGAGAATCAATATTTCCTAGATTATAATTTCCAAATGATTCTAGTATTTGTTGGGAAATACAATCATCCCAAGCATATTCACAAGATCCATCATCTAATATCGCATCCGGATTATAATTAATTGCATTAGATTCTGTACACCCCTCCGTATATTCATCAGTACATGAATTAAAAGTAAAATCATCCCCCTCTTCATCTATCCAAGTCCAAATAGCACAACACCCCCCACAATAATCATCTAAACAATTTGCTCCAGGGAAAGGTGAGGGTGATAAAGAACATGGTGACACAAAACAATCAACACCATAATCACAACTACCATCATCAGTTGTAGCATCAGGATTGTAATTACATGCTTCCTCTTCTGTGCAGCCTGCAGTACCTTCACCACAATCTCCACAAGATTCAGGACAAATCTCATAAACACTTATACCAAAACCAATTCCAGGAATAAAATCAGACAAATCCGCATCACAACCAAGTATTGCAAGTTCAGAACATGAAGATCCCAATTGCGTTAACATACCATCTGGATCATCTATACAATCTACAACGCCTTCACATTCACCCATGGTGAAATCAAAAATATTATTACACGCAGCTTCTCCAGAATTACTATATGTAACACCATCACATCCACATACAGGATCCACAACAGTCATAAATACACAATCAGGAATTAAGTCTGCAACACAGTCTAACTCATCATCACATTCATTACAGGATAGTGAACAAAGGTCTCCTATAGTCCACATTCCTGAAGGGGCTTCAGGAACCGCAACAGAGAGATCATCAGTACAATCCCATGAAAACCACGCACCAACTATATCATTACATTGATAACCATATTGTGCTAATATACCCTCTGAGTCATCTGCACAATCTACACCACCTTGATTACAACCCCATTCCAATAATGTTGTATTTCCCATACCATCCACATAACTAGTAATACCAGCAGCTTCAGCTTGACAACTATTTCCATATTCAATACCATCACACCCAACTACCGGATTAAATATCATGGGACACATAGCCATAGGGTCAATCCATTCAGGATTAATACAACATTCATCAACTCCTACTTGCATTTCAACAAAATTATCCCAATCAAAACTTTGACCTAATAACATATTTTGTATATAATTAATTAAATCATCTGGATCAATGTCTAAATTAATAATATCATCCCAGGGTGTATTATCCCAATCAATAATATTACCTAAATCATAATCTGACCAAACACTTTCCCAATCAAATTCTTCCCAACCTAAATCTTCCCAATCAATATTATTCCAATTAATATCATTATTTACAGTAATGCATTCGCAAATTTGAGTAATCTCACAGTTTGACTCATCTATTTCTTCCAAAAAAATTATCTCTTGATTATCTAAGCATACACAATCAATAACAATAGTTGTATATTCTTCACAACCACCTAAAGAGTTTTCACAATCATATGCTTCATATAAATACATTGTAACATCATCTTCATCGATATTTCCATCCGCATCCCAATCCATATAAGCATTTGGATTATTTACAATTTCTTCCCAAGATACAGTAATAATAGAGTTATTACACTCAAAAGTTATAACCTGAGAAAAAGAAATTTGAAAAAAGAATATTGAAATAAAAAGTAAAATATTTTTCATGACATTTTAAGTTTTTTAAAGAATGTGTATATGTAAATTTAAAAAATTATGAAATTCTATAATTTATCATATGATAATTAATCTAAAGATAAATAATATAAATAACTATACTAAACATGTTATAAATCATGTTAAAGTTTTCTTGAATTTTATACAATTTATAAAAATTTATTTATCAATAATTTAAGAAATCAGAACAGAGAGAAGAGAGTGGTTAATAATCTTAATTTATAAGTCAAATTTTAACTTTAATTTTTATTTCATGAACTTACTTAAAAGTGAATGAAAATGATGAACCCCTGTTTCCATAGTTGGTGAAAATCTTCCCCTATCATAAAATCTTGAATTCACACCTCTTTGAACAGACTCTACTATTTCTTCATCTTCTTTCTCTACTTTATCTAAGTCTGATCCAGCACCTCTTTTTAGCTTTGTTTCATCCCAAACAAATGATCGAAATTCAATTTTTGTTAAATCTTTAGAAACTGGCTTGACTATATTTATTGACAGACCCCAAGGATAAAAATTAAACATCATGTTTGGAAAAACCCAAAAGTAATAAGCTATAATATTTTTTCCGTAATCTACTGATGACTTAGGTAAATTGAAACAATCTTGTCCATCTTTTCCAATTCCAAGTTGCAAATTAGAATACGGAAATAACTCAACAGAATATTCATCGTATTCAAACTTCTTAGCTAAATCATGGTGTACAAAAGGAATATGAAAACCTTCTAAATAATTATCACAATACAAAGCCCAATTTGCCTTAACTTCATAATCTTTTGATAGTTCAGGGGTAAATATAAAATCTTCAATTGGCATCCAACCAATTCTATTTTCCAATTCTCCAAAAAAATGTTCAATTTTATATTTATTTCCAAAGGAACAAAAAATAAACTGACGCCAATTTGATACAGAAATATTTGTTAAATCATCTTTTTTGGAGGGGAAACCAACAACATTTTCAAACTTTGGCATAAAAATACATTTACCTGATGAATCAAACTTTCTTCCATGATATCGACAGCATACACTATTTGAAATAACAGAGTGTTTATCAACTAAAATATTACCTCTGTGTGTACAAACATTAGAAAAACAATTAACTATACCATCTTTATTTTTAATAATAACTAAAGGTTCATCAATAAATTCATCTAGATAACTAAAAGGAAAGGCATTTTTCTCAACAAGATTAGATTCGTGAGTAACAAACTGCCAAGTATTTTCAAAAATTTTTTTTGATTCAGAAAAAACTAAATCTGACGTATAAAATTTACTATGTATAGTACTTGATTTCTCTATTTTTTTGTTTACTAGCACGTAAAATTAGAGTGATTCTATTAAGGACTTAACCCTTCTCATGTTTTTAACATCTCCTACCTTATAATATATTTCTTTTAAAACATTGAGAATCATAACGTTATCAGGCTGAATTTCTACACATTTTTCTAAATGAGGAATACTTTCATTGTATAGATTGTTTCTTCGTTTTTTGTAATTATTATATTTTTTTTGATCGCTTGAGCTAGAACCAAGATTATTCATTTTTGTTATTAAAGAAGTGGTTTCATCTAAATACATACTAGCTAGATTATTATGCGCGTCAAAATAATTTGGATTTAATTGAATAGCTTGTGTATATGAATTTTTAGCACCTTCATTATCTTTTAGTGACTGTAATGCTGTCCCAAGAGCAAAATGAAGAGTTGGGTTATTAGAATCAGATTCTAATGCACTGTATAAGCTATTTTTTAATCCTTCTTTATCATCAATGGATATATAAAAATTAACCTCTCTGTTAATTATATCTTGGGAATTAGGAATGTTAGTTCTAGCAGAGTTAATAGCAGAAAGTAGCAAATCATTATCACCATTTTTTTCTAAACAAACTAACAATCGAATTTGAAACTTTTCATCTTTTGGATTTAATTCAACTAATTTTCTAGCTTGCTCTAATGCTAAAACGTCAGCATCAGGTGTCCCAACATCAGAAAATAAAAGACATGAGTTAAATAATGAGGCTGTATCTACAACTCCAATTGATTGATTATTTCTGATATTATAAGTTTTTAAAAATAAGTTGGCTGAATTAAATAAATTTTCTTTTGCTAAGATCTTGTCAGTTTCAAAAAGTTCTAAAGCTTTTTTGTAATTTTCGTCAGCAAGATTTAAACACTTTACTGCGCATAAATTTAAAGCATTAACAGATTTTTTTTGAAGACCTCCTTTTGCATTTAATTCAATATCAGATTTAAAGGATTCAACAGATTTATCTAAGTCACCCAAAGCTAAATATATTTGTCCTCTGTAATGCCAAAATTTTGAAATCAGTTTTGGTTTAAATGATTCCATTCCTTTTTCCATAAATTTATTATATGCATTGTCAATTAATTCCTTAGCAGCTAAAGTATCTTTCTTTTGAAATGCTAAAATTGAACTGGTTAAGTCAGATTTTTGTGCATTTATAATTGAAAAAAATAAAAAAAATAAAATAGTAAGTCTCATAATTATAAATTTAATTTCTTAGTACTAGTTACTCATTAATTTCATCTAAACCCTCTGTGTTATTATCTGAAATTTCTGAAGTATTATTTGAATTCTCTAAAGATAAATTATTTTCATCATTTGTTTTATCTGAATCTGTTACAGGATTATTTAAATTATCTTGATTTTGTTCTAAACTCTCTTCTTTCTCTTCATCAGAAATTTCAACTTTAGCAACAGCAGCAATTATATCATCATTTTTTAAATTAATTAATCTAACTCCTTGAGTTGCTCTACCCATAATACGCATATCATCAACTGACATTCTAATTGTAATACCTGATTTGTTAATTATCATCAAATCATCCCCATCTTTAACATTTTTGATAGCAATTAGATTCCCTGTTTTATCTGTTATATTTATTGTTTTCACACCCTTACCCCCTCTGTTAGTGGTTCTGTAATCATTTACTTTTGAACGTTTTCCATATCCATTTTCAGAAACAACTAATACTTCAGTTTCAACATCATCAACACATATCATTCCAATTACTTGATCTTTTTCGTTAGCAAGTCTTATTCCCCTAACTCCGGTACTCCCTCTACCCATAGAACGAGCTTTTTCCTCATTAAACCTAATACACTTACCAGATTTTAGAGCCATCATTATATCCATCGAACCATTGGTAAGTTTAGCTTCTAATAATTGATCGTCTTCTCTAATATTAATTGCTTTTATTCCATTTTGGCGTGGTCTTGAATATGATTCAAGAGAGGTTTTTTTAATTACCCCTTTTTTTGTGCACATTAGAATGTAATTTGAATTTATATAGTTTTCATCTTTTAAGTTATCAACATTAATGAAAGCCATAATTTTATCTTCAGAAGGTATATTAATTAAATTTTGAATAGCACGACCCTTTGCCGTCTTTGAACCTTCAGGTATCTCATAAACTTTTAACCAAAAACATTTTCCATTCTGAGAAAAAAACAACATATAATTATGATTAGTTGCTATAAAAATATGTTCTAAAAAATCTTCATCTCTAGAAGATGCTCCTCTGTGCCCCACACCCCCTCTATTTTGTTGTCTATACTCAGATAAAGGTGTTCTCTTAATATAACCTAAATGAGAAATTGTAATAACAACTTTTTCATTTGGAATCATATCTTCAATACTCAAGTCTGCACTAGAATATTCGATTTGAGTTCTTCTTTCATCACCAAATTTTTCTTTAACGTCCTTAAAGTCTTCTATCAAAATACTTAATCTTAAGTCCTCGTTGTTAAGAATCTCATTAAGATTTTTAATTTTTTCCATTAATTGCTGGTGTTCCAATTTAATTTTATCTCTCTCTAAACCAGTTAACTTTTGTAATCGTAAATCTAGAATCGCCTTTGCCTGAATCTCAGTTAAATTATAGTTATTTATTAAACCATTTCTAGCTTCTTCAGGAGTTTGTGATTTTTTAATCAAGGAAATAATATCATCAAGATTATCCAAAGCAACTAAAAGACCCTTAAGAATATGCGCACGTTTTTCTGCTTGTTTTAAATCAAATTTTGTTTTTCTAATCAAAACTTCATGTCTGTGAGCAACAAAAAGTTGAATAATTTGCTTAAGATTAAGTAATTTAGGTCTTCCTTTAACAAGAGCAATATTATTGATACTGAAAGAAGACTGGAGTTGAGTGTACTTGAAAAGTTTATTTAAAACTATATTAGGAATTGCATCTCTTTTTAAAACATAAACAATTCTCATACCTCTTCTATCTGACTCATCTCTTATATCAGAAATACCTTCTAATTTTTTTTGGTTAATCAAATCAGCTGTTTTTTTTATCATCTCTGATTTATTAACTTGATATGGAATTTCAGTTACAACAATAGCTTCTCTGTTATTTTTTAATTCCTCAAAATGAGTTTTGGATCTAAGAACAACTCTTCCTTTTCCAGTTTCGTAAGCCTGTTTAACTCCTTCATAACCATATATAATTCCTCCAGTGGGAAAATCTGGTGCTTTAATGTAGTTCATTAAGTCAGATAATTCTATTTCACCTTTACTTTCTATATATTTAATTATACCATCTAAAACTTCAGTTAAATTATGAGGAGCCATATTTGTAGCCATACCAACCGCAATTCCACTAGCTCCATTAACTAAAATTGAAGGAATTCTAGTGGGTAAAACAGTGGGTTCCTTTAATGTATCATCAAAATTCAATTGAAAATCCACAGTATCTTTTTCAATATCTGATAGCATTTCTTCAGCCATTTTTCTCAAACGAGCTTCAGTATATCTCATTGCAGCAGGACTATCTCCATCAATTGAACCAAAATTACCCTGACCGTCAACCATTTGATACCTTAAAGACCATTCTTGTGCCATCCTTACCATAGCATCATAAACAGAGGAATCACCGTGAGGGTGATACTTTCCAAGAACTTCACCAACAACTCTTGCAGATTTTTTGTGTGCTCTATTAGACATTAGGCCCAATTCATGCATGCCGTATAAAATTCTTCTATGTACAGGCTTTAATCCATCTCTTACATCAGGTAAAGCTCTAGAAACAATAACGCTCATGGAGTAGTCAATATATGCGGACTCCATTTCATTAACTATGTTAATTGGAATAATTCTTTGGTTTTCTTGTTCTTCGTTTAAATCTTGATTATCCATAAAGTTTTACTTTGATATTTTCTTATAATTCAATGCGACAATATAAGGCATATATATCAATTTTTTGTATTAAAATCTAATGTTTTTAATAACAATTTATTAAAAATTTCATCTTTTGATTTTTTAACAACAAAAGTCATTATATTTGATAGTATATTTTTTTTAAAAAAATGGAACAAAGTTTTTCTAATAGAATAAAGGAAGTAATAAGTTATAGTCGAGAAGAAGCCCTAAGGCTTGGACACGCATTTATTGGAACCGAACATCTATTATTAGGAATAATCAGAGAGGGAGAGGGAGGCGCTATAGATATTCTCTCAAATTTAAAAATTGAAATAAATATTCTGAGAGAAAAAATCGAAGATTTTGGTCAAAAAAATAACATAGAGCAAGCTATATCAAAAAAACAACTCCCATTAACTAAACAGGCAGAAAAAGCTTTAAAAACTACTTTTTTAGAAGCTAGAAAATTTGAGAGTAACATAATTGGAACTCCCCACCTTTTATTATGTGTACTTAGAAATTTTGATGACCCATTAACAAAGCTATTAAATGAATTTGACATAACTTATGAAAGTGTGAAAAATGAATACAGTAACTACCTTTTTAAAAAAGAAAAACAGGACGAGAATTCATTTAAAGGTTCTTTGAGTGAAGATGATAGTCATGAAAGAGAATCAAAAAGTTGGGTTAGTAAGCAAAAATCTAAATCTAAGTCCTCTACTCCAATTTTAGATAATTTTAGCAGAGATATAACCAGATATGCTGAGGAAGGAAAGTTAGACCCTGTAATTGGAAGAAAAGAGGAAATTGAAAGAGTGTCACAAATTTTATCAAGAAGAAAAAAAAATAATCCTCTACTAATAGGTGAACCTGGAGTTGGAAAATCTGCAATTGCTGAAGGACTAGCGATAAGAATTGTAAAAAAACAAGTTTCTAGAGTCTTATTCAATAAAAAAATTCTTACCCTTGACTTACCTTCTCTTGTCGCTGGAACTAAATATAGAGGGCAATTTGAAGAAAGAATGAAGGGAATAATGAACGAGTTAGAAAAAAATCCAAACATCATCCTTTTCATTGACGAAATTCATACAATTGTCGGAGCAGGAGGAGCTACAGGGTCATTAGATGCATCAAACATGTTTAAACCAGCTCTTGCAAAAGGAGAAATTCAATGTATCGGAGCAACTACTTTAGACGAGTACAGACAATTCATTGAGAAAGATGGTGCATTAGAACGAAGATTCCAAAAAGTTATTGTCGACCCAACAACACCTGAAGAAACTATTGAAATATTGAAAAATATTAAAGAGAAGTATGAGGAACATCATAACGTTTTATACACTGATGAAGCAATAAATGCTTGTGTTAATTTAACAACTAGATATATAACTGACAGATATCTTCCTGACAAAGCAATTGATGCGCTTGATGAAGCTGGATCAAGAGTACACATAACAAATATTAATGTACCAGAAACAGTTACCAAATTAGAAAAGCAATTAGAAAAAATACAACAACAAAAAAAAGATGTTGTAAAAAAACAAAAATATGAAGAAGCTGCAAAATTAAGAGATACTGAAAAACAAACAGAATCAAAATTAATTGAGGAACAAATTAAATGGGAAGAAAAAATCAAATTAGAAAAAGAATTAGTTTCTGAGAGCAATGTAGCTGAAGTAGTTTCAATGATAACTGGAATTCCTGTTCAGAGAATTGCAAAAAGTGAAAGTGCAAAATTATCAACAATGACTAATGACCTAAAAAAGAGTATCATTGGTCAAAATGAAGCAGTTGAAAAAATTGTAAAAGCTATTCAAAGAAATAGAGCAGGTTTAAAAGACCCAAATAAACCCATTGGCTCATTCATATTTCTAGGACCAACTGGTGTTGGAAAAACACAATTAGCAAAAGAACTAGCAAAATATTTATTTGATTCTGAAAATGCATTAATTAGAGTTGATATGAGCGAATATATGGAAAAATTTGCTGTCTCAAGATTAGTTGGAGCCCCTCCTGGTTACGTAGGATATGAAGAGGGAGGACAATTAACAGAAAAAGTTAGAAGAAAACCCTATTCCATAATTTTACTTGATGAAATTGAAAAAGCTCATCCTGATGTATTTAATTTACTCCTTCAAGCTATGGATGATGGCGAAATGACTGATAGTTTAGGTCGAAAAATAGATTTTAAAAACACTGTTATAATCATGACATCAAACGTAGGAACTAGAAAATTAAAAGAATTTGGTGCTGGAATCGGATTTAGTACTAACTCAAAAAAAGAAAATTTAGATGAACATACAAAAAGTGTTTTAAATAATTCTTTAAAAAAGACCTTTGCTCCAGAATTTTTAAACAGACTAGATGATGTATTATTATTTAATAATTTATCAAAAGAAAATATTGATGTAATTATTGATATTGAAATAGAAAAACTCAAAAAAAGAATTAAAATTCTTAAATATGAATTACAACTAAGCAAAAAAGCAAAAAACTATATTGCAAAAAAAGGATTTGATGAAAATTTTGGAGCTAGACCTTTAAAAAGAGCTATTCAAAAATATATTGAAGATCCATTCGCTGAAGAAATAATTCTGGGTAAAGTTAAAGAAGGTGATAAAATAAAAATAGACTATAACGAAAAAGAAGACTTGATATCATTGACTATAAAAAACTAATCTAAATTTAATTTTTCTATAATTTCATCACTAATACCCGTATTTGAAAATCCACCATCATGATATAAGTTTTGCATAGTTACCATTCTAGTATAATCAGAAAATAACATTACACAAAACTTAGCACAATCTAATGCACTTGCATTACCTAAAGGAGACATTTTTTCAGAATATTTAAAAAAAGTATCAAAACCCTCTACCCCACTACCAGCCGTTGTCATTGTTGGTGATTGAGAAATGGTATTAATTCGAACTTTTTTCCTAGTACCATAATGATAACCAAAACTTCTAGCAATAGATTCTAAAAAAGCTTTGTTTTCAGCCATATCATTGTAACTAGGAAAAGTTCTTTGAGCTGCTATATAAGACAAAGCTAAGATAGAGCCCCAAGAATTCACAGCATCTAACTTCATTGAAACCTGTAATAATTTATGAAAAGATACTGCAGAAACATCTAAACCTTTCATTAAATAATCGTAATTAAGATCAGTATAAGGTCTTTTTTTTCTAACATTAACAGACATTCCAATAGAATGTAATATAAAATCTATTTTTCCATTGAAAATCTCCATTGATTTAGTTAATAAATTTTCTAAATCCTCTAAAGATGTAGCATCAGCAGAAATTACTTCTGTATTACATTTTTTTGCCAATTCACTAATACTCCCTAACCTTAAAGCTGTTGGCGCATTTGTTAAAACTATTTTTGCTCCATTTGCCACACATTCCTCAGCTACCATCCATGCAATAGATTTTTCATCTAAAGCGCCAAATATAATTCCATTTTTCCCTTCTAATAAATTGTTCATAAGTCACAAATTAAATAATCATTTATAGTATCTATTTTTCAAATATTTAACATTTTTTTAGCATTTGCAATAGCTTCGTTAGTTATTTCTTTACCACTTAATAATCTTGCTAGCTCTAAAACACGATTTTTATTATCCAATAAGTTAATTTTTGTCCCTATTTTTTCATCTTCAAGTTCGTTTTTAAAAACCTTATAATGATTATCTGCAATAGACGCAATTTGAGGTAAATGTGTAATTGCAATGATTTGCTGTTTATTTGCAATTTCTTTCATAAAAAAACCTAATTTTTCTGCGACTTGTCCAGAAACACCTGAGTCAATCTCATCAAATACAATGGTAGATATTTTTTTTGTGAGATATAAATGTTTTTTAATACATAACATTAATCTTGATATTTCTCCACCGGAGGCAACTTTTTCAATTGATTTTAAGTCATGACCTTTATTTGCAGAAAAAAGTAATTTTACAGAGTCCTTACCATAATAATTTAAATTTTCTAATTCTTTAAACGAAAATTGAAGATTTGCATTTTTAATTCCCAATTGCTCTAAATCTTTAATTATTATTGATTGAATTTTTGTAGCAAAATCTTTTCTAGATTGGGATAATAATTTTGAAGTAATTAATAACCATTCTTTGTTTTTATTAAATTTTTCCTCTAGGTCATTTAAATTATTATTTGAAGTATTTAAATTTGAAAAACTATGTGATAATTCTTCTAATTTTTTCAATAAATCTTCAACAGAACTTACAAAATATTTATCCTCCAGATAATTAATTAAATTTATTCTGCCTTCAATTTCCTCTAATTTATTTTTATCAACACTCAACCTATCTTGAAATAAATTAATTTCTTCATTTAAATCCTTTATATCAATAAGACTTGAAGAGAGTCTTTCACTAAAACTAGCTAATTTATCATTGTACTTTGAAATTGAACTTAATTGCGAATAAGATTTATTCATTTTAGCAATTACACCATTTTCTTCTTGAAAAAAAAATAAAATTTCATTTAATGAATTTTTTATTTGAACTATATTATTTAATAAATTATACTCTTTCGTAATTTCTTCTTTTTCACCAACTTTTAAATTAGCATTTTGAAGTTCTAATATAGAGGACTGTAATTTTTCAAACTTTTCTTTTTCAGATTTACTATTTAACTTAAATTTTTCAATTTTTTGAAATAAATCTTGATTTTCCAAAAATTTTTTTTGAAAATCTTTTAATGTATTGGAGTAACTTATGTCAGTTAACGTTAATAAACTATCTAAAAAATTTAATTGAAAAAACTCATCATTTAATAGTAAATTCTCGTGTTGTGAATGTATATCAATAATTTTACTTGAAAGAAATTTTAAAACCTCTAGCCTAATCAAACAATCATTAATAAATGAACGAGATTTACCATTTGGCAAAATCTCTCTTCTAACAATTAAACTATCTTCATAATCAATATTATTAGATTTGAAGAAATTAGTAAAATCTAAACTAGATATATTAAATTCAGCCTCAATAATAATTTTTTTTGTTTTATCATTAAATTTTGAAAAATCTGCTCTTTTTCCAGAAATTAAGTTTAATGCACCAACAATAATTGATTTTCCAGCACCAGTTTGACCTGTAAGGACTAAAAAACCACTGTTAAAAAAAATTTCTATTTCATTAATAGTTGCAAAATTTTTAATTGATAATTTTCTTAACATTTAATTACCAATTAAAATTTTTTGCCATTTATCAGAATTTTTTGGTGATATTCTGGTTAAAACATTGACTAACTGATTTGCTTGCATTAAAGTTCCCTGAGAAAATATGTTAACAATTTCATCGGTTTTTGAGTCAAAAAATAATTGAACAAAATAACTTTTGGGTCGTTGGTTGTAAACATCTAATAATTTAATTAAAGCATCAGCAATAGTTTCTCTGACCATGTCTGGTTTTTCAGTAAAATTATCCATTCCTTCTCTATGATATTTATAAAAAGAATTTCTCATATTCTCGAAATCAGGATTTAATAAATTTTCAACTAACCAATACCTATTTTTTGAACCTTCAAAAGACTTCCATCCTGATGCATTATTATCGTTTTGTGCATTATTTACAATTTTTTGCGCCTTTATAAAATATTTATCTCCTCCATTTAATGAAAAACTATCATAATCTAAACCAATAATTATATAAGCATAATATGCTAAAACAGATGTTAAATTCGAAAGATGGGTATTTTCATTAAATTCTAAAGGTTCAAATTCAACATATTTAAACCTAAATTGATCATCCACTAAATTAATTACAGGTGAATTATAAGTACTTTTAAAAATAGGTCGAGATGACTGCACAGAAATAGTACCAGTAAATTCGTCAGTAGAAATTTGTTGATTAATTCTAATCAATATTGTACAATCAATACGTTCCTCATTAGAAAAAATATCATTGGTCCATTTAGTTGTATTCATAAATTCATTAATACTCTGTCTCATTGAATTAAACATTTCCTTGTTAGCACTAGGAATAGATGAATAATTTAATGAAACTCTACAATTTATTTCTTGAGAGAAAATTATAGTATTTATTAAAAAAAAGAGTAAAAATGAATTTTTAAACACTAACACTTTTTAATTTCTTTATTAATATTTAAACGACTAAAAAAAATATTTGTTGCTTTTTTAACAATAATTTTAGAAGCTTCTTTTTTTGTCATTAAAGGATATTTTTTTTGATTTAAGTCTTTGTCAATAATTGTAATTTTGTTAGTGTCAAAACCAAAACCTGCGCCTTTGTCATTTAATGAA
This sequence comes from uncultured Flavobacteriales bacterium, assembly GCA_964435285.1. Taxonomy (GTDB): domain Bacteria; phylum Bacteroidota; class Bacteroidia; order Flavobacteriales; family TMED113. Next base: position 155,557 of record CAYSYA010000002.1, on the reverse strand, counting down.
TTTAAAATAATTGCATCTAAATTTTTATCTTTTAACTTCTGTTTAGCGTTTTTTAATTCTTGATTGGTCTCCAATGCAAATCCAATCAAAACTTGCTTCGTTTTTATAGTACCTAATTTCTTTAAAATATCATTTGTTTTCTTAAAAGAAATATTGAGTACATCCGCTTTCTTAATTTTTTTCTTATAATTTTTTTGTGGTGTAAAGTCTGAAACAGCAGCGGAGAAAATGACGATGTCTTGATTTTTAAATTTTTTTAAAGATAAATCATACATTTCTTTTGAAGAAACAACTCTGTTAACAGTCATATTTTCATCAACTTTCTCAGAAATAGGACCAATTATTAGATTAACATTAGCACCTAATTTTTGTAGTTCATTTGCGATACAACATCCCATTTTTCCGGATGAAAAGTTTCCAATATATCTAACTGGGTCAATTTTTTCAAAGGTAGGTCCGGCTGTAACTAAGCAATTTAGCCCAGAAAGGGGTTTTTGATTAGAACAAAAAGATTCTAAAATTGAAATAATTTTTTCAGGTTCTTTGAGTCTACCCTCCCCACTTAATCCACTAGCAAGGCTTCCAGAATCAACATCAATTAAATTATAATTATTTTTCTTAAGTATACTTATATTTTTCTGGGTGATTTTGTTTAGATACATATCATGATCCATTGCAGGAGCAATAAAAACAGGACATCTTGCTGATAAAATTACGGCCAATAGAAGATTGTCGCATGCACCTTGAGATATTTTAGAGATAGTATTAGCAGTTGTTGGTGCAACAATAATAATATCAGCCCAAATACCAAGTTCTACGTGATTATTCCATATATTTTTTTCATTATAGAAATTAGTATGAACCTTGTTTTTTGACAAAACTGATAGCACTAAAGGAGAAACGAAATTATGAGCAGATGGAGTTAATACAACCTTAACAATGGCACCACACTGTTTTAGTAAACGAACTAGAAAAATAGATTTATATGCTGAAATACCGCCAGTAATACCAACGAGAATTTTTTTCTTGAATAATGAAGAATTTTTGATTTTCATTAAAAAATTATGAAATCTAAACTTCTTTTATTTCAGAATTAGGTTCTTTTGCAGAATCAGAATTATTTTCATTATTATTTTCTACAACGTCTGTAAAGGCATCTAAATCTTCTTCCTTAGGTTCAGGAACTCTGTGATAAACATTACCTTCAATCATTTCTTGAATAGCTATAGAAGTTGATTTTGGTAATCTTTCATAATACCTAGATACTTCGATTTGTTCTTTATTCTCAAAAACCTCTTCTAAAGAATTATTAGTGGTTGCGAATTCATCAATTTTCTCTAATAATTCTTCTTTCATTTCAACACCAATTTGCTTAGCTCTTTTAGATAAAATGGAGATAGTCTTGTAAATATTATTTGTTTCTTTACTTAACTCCTTAACGTCTCTGGAAATAGTTGTTTTACTAGCGTTAGTTTTTTTATAATTCATTTCTTAATTTTTTTAATTCAATTAAATATTTACTATTTGGATATGACAAACTAAAATCTTGGAATGCAAATATAAACTCTTTTGTTCGTAAATCCTTTTTTTCTTCAATACTATTTTTGGCTAATTCAAAATAAGATTTCGTTTGACAATAAAATACTTCTTCTAAAAAACCAGAGTTTGGATAAGAATCAATAAAATTATTAAAAGCATATATTGCAGAGTTGAATTTACTTGTCTTGAAATAAGAGTATGCAATATTGAATTCTTTTTCTTCTAAAATTAAATTTAGTTTAGAAATTAGATTCTCAGCTTCAGTGATATTTTCACTATCTGGGTAATTAGAAGTAAAAAGCTCAAGTTGCCTTATAGCCTCAAAAGTATTTGATTGATCATAATGACTAGGAGGAGTATCTAAATAATAACATTTAGCAGACATAAATGCCATTTCTTCAACTTTAGCAGATGAAAAAAAAGTTTTAGAAAAATTATTAAAATGATAAGCTGCACTAGTGTAGTCACCTAAATAAAAAAGAGAATAAGTATAATAATAGTAAATATCCTCAGACCTATTACTCCCCTTGAACTCACTTAAAATATCTTCAAACAATACCAAAGCCCTTGAATACTTAGATTCATTGAAATAAGATAAAGCAGTTTCAAATTTCATGTCAAAATTATCACTCTTTAATAATTTTTGATAATTACTACATGAGAAAAATGATAAAAGAAATAAAATAAATAGTACCTTTTTCACATCGCTAAATTAAAACAAATTTATTAATTGTACTTTTGTATTTTAAAAAACTCATACTATTATGGATTTATTTGATAAAATTGAAAAAAATATGGAGATATCTCCATTGGGAAAACACGCAAAAGAAGCTCATGGTTATTTCACTTATCCTAAACTTGAAGGAGAAATTTCTAGTAGAATGTTTTTTCGAGGGAAAGAGGTTATAACATGGAGTATAAATAATTATCTCGGACTTTCAAACCATCCTGAAATAAGAAAAATAGATGCAAAAGCTGCAAAAGAATGGGGTTTAGGAACTCCTATGGGTTCAAGAATGATGTCTGGTGAAACAAAATATCATGAAGAATTAGAAAATAACTTATCTGATTTCGTTCAGAAAGAATCTACGATATTGTTAAATTTTGGATATCAAGGTATGCATTCTGCTGTTGATGCATTAGTTGACAGAAGAGATGTAATTGTTTATGACGAAGAGTCACATGCTTGTATTTTAGATGGAATACGGTTACATAAACTAAATGGAACCACATTTAAATATTTGCATAATGACATTGAAAGTTTGGAAAAAAATCTAAAAAGAGCTGAAAATGTAGTGGAGAAAACAAAGGGCTCAATATTGTTAATAACTGAAGGTGTATTTGGAATGGCAGGAGACTTAGGAATATTAGATAAAATTTGTAAACTAAAAGAAAAATATTCATTTAGACTTTTTGTTGATGATGCACATGGAATTGGAACTATGGGAAAAAATGGAAGAGGAACTGGTGAACATTTTGGAGTTCAAAGTGAAATTGATATTTACTTTGGAACTTTTGCAAAAAGTTTTTCAAGTATAGGTGCCTTCATTAGCTCTAAAAAAACTGTAATTGATTACTTAAAATATACAACAAGATCTCAAATTTTCGCAAAATCGCTTCCTATGCCCTTAGTTATTGGTGCAATTAAAAGATTAGAGATGATAAAAACAAAACCTGAATTAAAAAATAATCTTTGGCGCATAACAAACTTGTTACAAAATGGATTAAGAAAAGAGGGGTTTGACTTAGGAAAAACACAAAGTTGTGTTACTCCTGTATGGCTTGAAGGTGGAGTTACTGAATCAACAAATTTAACTTTTGATTTAAGAGAAAATCATGGAATATTTTGTTCAATTGTTACGTATCCAGTAATACCTAAAGGAAAAATTATGTTGAGGTTAATTCCAACAGCAGTTCATACAGATGATGATGTTAATAAAACTGTTAAGGCATTTACTGAGGTCAAAGAAAAATTATTTTCTGGAAAATACATTACTGAGAAAATAGAAAAACCTATTTCTTAATAACTATTTTTTTATTAATAAAACCATTTTCATAGTCAACAGTCAAGTTATATATTCCCATTGAAAGTGATGTAAAATCTAGCTCTTGTGAAATATCCTTAGCATTATAACTTTTAGTCGAAATTAAATTACCAACTAAATCATATATAGACAGAACAAATTCTTTTTTCTCTTCAAAGGAAATATTGAAATATAAAATATCTGAAGTTGGATTAGGATAAAGAACAAAACTAGTTATTCCTTCAAATTCGTTAATATTAAACTGATTGAATGGCTCACATTCATCAGTGTTATTTACAGAAATAACATTTTCATAATCTTGATTAACAACATCGATTATTTCTTCAATACATATAAAATTATCACCATCAATATTTACCCCCAAAGGTAATGAATAATATACTCTACAAAGTGGAACAGGATCATAATTTTTTTGAATTAAGCTATCTTGTAATGAAACACCTAAAATCATATTGTCATAAACAGAAAAAGATGGTGTAATAGGATAATCATTCTCAGAAATTAAATTTTCAACATCAGTTATTATAACTCCTTCATTACCTAATTTAAATTGATAACCTAATACTTCATTGTTTGGATTTTGAATACTTATATCAACATAAGCCTCTTCTAAATTCCAATCATAAATATCAAAAGAGACAGTATCATTTGGATTAGTGACTTCTAAACCATATTGACAAGGTTCTGATTGGTTATCTCTTGTGATGGTACTAAAGTTATTTATACAATTTACAAGTAAACCTATATCAGAAACAGTAATTTCACCATCTGAGTCTAAATCAGTACAATTTGTTGGAGTTATATCATTATTTATAATCTGATTAATGTATTCTTGTCCATCATTAACATCAATAAAACCATCAAAATTCAAATCTCCTGTTGTAGCCTCCCCTCCACAAACACCATTGCAATCTAATTGAGCGTTACCAAATTCTTCTCCGTTACAATCTGTATATGAAGGACAATCACTCAAACCAAAAGGATTATCATCAATATCATTTAGAATTCCATTTCCATCAATATCATCATCATCACCATTCAGTATACCGTCTCCATCAATATCTGGATCATTAATATTATCAATTCCATCATTATCTAAATCAGTAGAAAGAACATAATTTTTTGAACCATCTTCTAAAGTAATTACCCTTATACATGTTTGCATCCAGTTATTTTCATAAGTAAGTTCAACATTCCCTAGCGCATCAGGATCTTGATCCCAATTTGTTCTTACAACCATAGTGTAATCACCATCTGGAACAGTAGTTATATCAATCCATTGACAAGATAAACCCGCACCATAAATATCTCCACATCCTGCTGAAATACCCATTATACTACAACCATATTGAGCAGTTCCTCCATCGCTACATTCTAAATCCATTACACAAAAACCATTTTTAAATCCAACTGGGATTAATTGTCCTTCAGTATCAAATAATACGTATTCTGCATATCCTTTATAATGCCAATGATTGTGACATTCATCCCATTCAAATTGATTAGTTTCTTCATTATCATTCACAGAACCAATAAAATAATCTTCATCACCGATATTTTTAATCCATGTGGTAAATCTAACAAGATATCTTGTACCATAACCATTCAAACACCCTTCGTCTATAGCGCAACCATCATTATTTTCATAAACCTCTAAATACATTGAATCTTCAAATGGCAAAACTGCTAAGTCTGGACCACTTGTGCAATCAGGATCTCCAGGGTATAAACAATTACCATCATCGACTTCAGCAATTGGGTTAAAATTACAAGCTGCTGGATCCATACATCCTTCAACAGGACCAACATAAGAGATTTCCCAATCAATCTCAGAACAATCTCCATTTATTCTTATGTAATAAGATTCACCTTCAGCAAACAAAGGATTTACTTGAGATTGTAAGCCGCATTCATCATCGTTATAATATATTGTTGCATCATTTGATTCAGTTGGTAACAATCCTGTACAATAGTCATAAACATAAATAATAGTATTACATTCAGATTGACAAGTATTAATTTCATACTGTCCATTTTGAGTGGGTGAAAAAACGTACCAAAAATCGTCAGATAATGTTTGATATGCCCCTAACTCCACCTCAATGGCAGTATTACAATCGTATCCTGGCGGGCAATTCATTGTTATAGATGCTTCATTAGAAAAATCAGGATTTTCTAAAACTAAATCATTTTCATAGAAAACTTGTAGACCTCCTGAGTCAAAAATTCCATCTCCATAACTATCATAAACGGTAAAAATATAGCAACCCTCTACAGGAAGACAATACTGAAATAAATAATCAGAATAAACACTTGAAAAAACATCATCTTCATTAGCCCAAACGACTCCCCCATTATCATTTAAAATAAATGAAGTTTCCCAGGGGTAATTGTCAGTAGATAGTAAAACATCTATTTGAATTTCTGTATTTGAGCACTGAACATCATATAAACAAGTACCATTATCAAAAGTTGCCTCAGGATTATAATTAGAAACACTGTCATCCATACAGCCAAAAATATCATTCTCGTCACATATACCATTTTGATTTAAATCATTGTAACAATTCCCATCGCAATCAATAATTTCATCAGAAAAAACACAACCATAATCTATTAAAGCAGTAGCATCATAATTACAAGCATCAGGGTTGGTGCAACCGTATGAATTACAATCAACTGAAGTCATCATGAATTCTTCAGTTATTCCGTAACCTGGAGGAACTTCTCCGTTATTATTGGCTAAAACAACAGCTAGATCACACTGGCTAATTGTATAAAGACCGCCATTCCACCCATCCCCGTAAGTGTCATATGAGTTGAAAGAGTAAGTTTCATTAACATTTAAACATAGATATTGACCATAAGTCTCATAGTCTTGATACCAAGAATTCAGTGGAGGACTATTAGCAATTATTTCTCCATTTTCGTTTTGTATATCCCATGTAATTTCACTAGTCCAATTTCCGAAAACAAGTGAAAGAAAAACTAAATCTTGGTTTTCAGCACAAACTGTCGAATATTCACAAGATCCATCTTCAATAACATTATCTGTTTCAAAGTTAATAGCAGAAACGTCAGTACAACCAACACAAAATAATTCATCATCACAATTATCACATTCATTTGGATAAGTACAAGAATCATTATCATCAGTGGCTAAAGGGTCATAGTTACATGCTTCTTCATCCATACACCCATTTACCAAAAATGAACATGAAAGATTTAGATTGAAATTACCTTCATAAGATCCCCATCCACTAACATATACATAATAAACTATATTTTCTTCAGATGAAAAAGTGACTTTTGAATGTAAATAATTTTCGCAATCAGAGTCATCATTTCCAGTTACACACGTTAAGTTAAATCCATCATCTTTAAATACATGTAATTTTGTATCATAAGAAGATTCACACATACTTAATTCCATTTCTTGACCATCACCATAAATCATGTACCAAACTCCTGACGATTCATTCACTGTCGTCCCACATTCATTTAAACCAACAGATGTCAAATATTCTTGATCTGAATTGTTATTGACTGTAGAAGATGTTATATTATCACCACAAAATATTTGAATTGCATTAGTTATTTCATCATTATTTTGAGATGAAATATATAAGCTAAAAAAGAGAAATAGTAGTATTTTTTTGATAAACATGACTGGATGATTTTATACAAATATACAATTTATTAAATCATATTATTTTTAACATTTGATAATAAATTTTATAAATTTGATACATGAAGAACAAAACATTATTAATTGTACTAATTATTTTGATTGGTGCTTTTTCTAGAATAATTCCTCATCCACCAAATTTTACACCTGTTGGGGCAATGTCAATACTTGGAGGATTATACTTTGGAAAAAAATATTTAGCCTTTATTATCCCTTTTATGGCAATGTTTATATCCGATATTATTTTGGGTTACAAAATGTCAGTTATAGTCTACTTTTCTTTTTTAATAATTGTTCCTATGGGAATTATTTTAAGAAAAAAATTATCATATTCTTCTTTATTTAAAACATCTCTTACTGCTAGTTTTATTTTTTTTCTTTTCACTAATTTTTTTGTTTGGATTTTCTCTTCACCCGCTGATGGAATATATTATTGTCCTCCTAACTTAAATGGACTTATTAAATGTTACACTCAAGCAATTCCTTTTTTCTTTAATAGTTTATTTGGAGATTTATTTTTTTGTTTTACCCTTTTTGGATTATATGAAATAATTACGAAAAAGAAATTTACATATATTAACTCATGAAAAATATTCTAGTCCTGGGTTGTGGTCGTGTTGGAAGAACAATTTGCTTAGACTTAGCTAATAAAAACAGTGTAACTGTAGCAGATATTTCTGAAAATAATTTAAATAAAGTAAAAGGATGTAATATTAACACCGTTAAAATGGATCTTTCTAATTTAACAGATTTAAGAAAATTAATTAATAAATTCGATCTAATTATTAGTTGTGTTCCTGGGTTTATGGGCTTCAAAACACTTCAAACTATAATTGAGGAAGGAAAAAATGTTGTGGATATATCTTTTTTTCCTGAAGATGCATTAGAATTATCTGAACTAGCCAAGAAAAAAGAAATTACAGCAATTGTTGATGCTGGAGTTGCACCTGGATTAAGTAATTTAATATTAGGTTACTATAATTCAATATATAACTTATCTTACTACGCCTGTTATGTTGGTGGACTTCCAATCATTAAAAAACCTCCGTTCGAATATAAGGCACCATTCTCTCCAATTGATGTGATTGAAGAATATACAAGACCAGCAAGGCTATATGAAAATTATAAAATTGTAACAAAAGATCCATTAACAGAAATAGAAATATTAAATTTTGAAAAAATAGGTGATTTAGAAGCATTTAATACAGATGGACTTCGAACTCTTTTATTTACGATGAATCATATACCGAATATGAAAGAAAAAACACTGAGATATAAAGGTCATGCAAAAAAAATTCTTACTTTGAAAGAAGGTGGCTTTTTTAATAATGAAGAAATTAATATAAATGGTAAAAAAATAAAACCAATAGACATTACTACTGAAATTCTTAAAAAAGACTGGTTTCTAGAAGAAAATGACTTAGAGTTTACTGTAATGAAAATTGAAATTCATGATTCAAAAAATATTTATACAATTGACTTATTTGATGAATATGATACTAGTTTGAATTTATCTTCTATGTCTAGAACAACAGGTTACACTTGTACAGCTTGTGCAAATATAATAATAGAAAAAAATTTTAATGAAAAAGGAATTATTCCTCTTGAAATTATTGGAAAAAATAAAATAAATTATGACTATATAATTAATTATTTAAAGGATAGAAAAGTTAATTTAATTACAAATAAAAAAGAAAAAAATGGAGCAATCAACTGATAAAACAAATAATATAAAAACAAATATTTTAAAAGGAATTATTTTTTTAACAATTTTTGGAGTTATTTTTCTTATGCTTAATGACGGAAAATATATATTATTTCCAAAACAAAATACCTCCAATGCTATTGATAAAGATGAATTTATATATCAAACAGAACAATTTGCTGATCTAAAAATGATAAGATACAGAGTTCCAGGATTTGAAGAACTTGATTTAAGACAAAAAAAATTAATTTATTATCTATCTCAAGCATCTTTGAGTGGTAGAGATATAATTTTTGACCAAAATTACAGACATAATTTAAAAATTAGGAGAACTTTAGAGACAATAGTTGCTAATTATGATGGTAATAGAAATTCCAAAGAATTCAAAGAATTTATGATATATGTAAAACGTTTTTGGTTTTCTGGAGGAATTCATCATCACTACTCCAGCGCAAAATTACAACCTGGTTTTTCCTCTGAATTTCTTAACAACTTAATTTCAAACACAAACTCATCTGATGATTATTCTTTTCCATTAGATAATGGAGAAACTAAATCTGAATTATTTCAATTTGTTAGTAATATAATTTTTGATGACAAAACAGACCTCAAAAGAGTTAATCGTGATGAGGGTGTGGATATTATTCTAGAATCTGCTAATAATTATTATGGTCCCAATGTTTCAGAGATTGATGTTAGTTTATTTTATCAAAAAGAATTTGAAGAAAGAGCACCTGAATATGGACTAAATTCTCAATTAGTCAAAGAAAATGGTAAAGTTTTTGAGAAAACATATAAAGTTGATGGAATGTATGGAGAAGCTTTAAACAAAATGATCTTTTGGATTGAGAAAGCTAAATCTGTAGCTGAAAATGAAGATCAAAAAAAATCGTTTGATCTTTTAATAGAATATTACAAAACAGGAGATATCTACAAATGGGATGAGTATTGCGTACAATGGGTTAATAATCAAACTGACATTGATTGGATCAATGGTTTTGTAGAAGTTTACGGCGATGCTGCTGGAAGAAAAGGAGCTTATGAATCAATTGTTCAAATTAAAGATTTGGAAGCATCTAAAACAACAGAGGTAATTAATGAATATGTTCAGTGGTTTGAAGATAACTCGAGTATTATGGATGAACATAAAAAAGAAAATGTAGTTGGGGTAAGTTACAAAGTAGTTTCAGTAGCTATGGAATCTGGAGATGCATCTCCTTCAACCCCAATTGGAGTTAACTTACCAAATAATAATTGGATTAGAACTGAAAAAGGATCAAAATCAGTAAGCTTGGGTAATATTATTTCTGCTTATAGCGAAGCTGCCTCAGGAGGTGGTTTTTTGCAAGAATTTTGTTATACTGATGAAGAAATGGAAAGAGCAAAAAAATATGGTAATAAAGCAAGTAAATTAGGAACATTACTTCATGAAGTAGTCGGTCACGCATCTGGAAAAATAAATGAAGGTGTTGGAACACCTAAAGAAACCTTAAAAAACTATAAATCAACACTTGAAGAAGCAAGAGCTGATTTAGTTGGTTTGTACTACATGATGAATAACAAACTCATTGAAATTGGTTTAATGGAATCTATGGAGTGCGGTAAAGCTCATTATGATTCATATATCAGAAATGGTTTAATGCTTCAATTGAGAAGAATAGAACTAGGAGATAATATTGAACAAGACCACATGAGGAATAGACAGCTAGTAGCAGCATGGGCTTATAAAAAAGGTCAACAAAATAATGTAATTGAAAAGAAAACTAAAGATGGAAAAACTTTTTTTATAATAAATGATTACAAAGAATTACAAAATATTTTTGGTCAATTGTTGAGAGAAATTCAAAGAATCACATCTGAAGGAGATTTTGAAGCTGGAAAAAAATTAGTTGAAAATTATGGAGTTCAAGTTGATAGAAAGATTCACGAAGAAGTATTGAATAGATCTAAAAAGTTTAATAGTGCTCCTTATGGTGGGTTTATTAATCCTAAGTATAGTTTAGTAATTGAAGATAATGAGATAATTGATGTTAAAATAGAATATCCTGATGATTTTGAGACACAAATGATGGAATATGCTAGAGATTATTCTTTTTTGCCTAATACAAACTAAATAACTTAAATTTCCTCAATTGTTTCTATAAAATTAATACCTTCTTCTTCCAAAGATTTCAGTATAGGAATATAGAGCTCTTTATAAATAGGAATTCTAACTCCTTTCATTGAAGTTTTACGCTCTAAAATTAACTTAGCAGCAAAAAATATCGGCAAACCAACAGTTTTTGCCATTGCAGTTCTGATATTGTCAGTACCAATGACTACCATTGAGCTCAAGAGTCTCTTCTTGTTCATATCAGATTCAAATTCAAATTTATGCTGCATTACAATCATATCTTTATCATTATCTTTTAGTTTCCATTTTTTTTCTAAAATGTTTTGTAAATTTTTACCATTAGAATTTTCTTTTAAAAAATCTGATTGGTTGATGTCTAAATAGTTTATTTTTTCTAAAATAAATTTATCGTCAATTTTATTTAATTTTTTTACAAAATTATTTTTGGAAAACATTTTTTCAGATTCTTCATAATTGGTTAAGTCATTCTCCACTAGAAAGTCCCATGCAGAAGAAAAACCTTTTTTTCTCATAGTTCCTCTAACTAAAGTTTGAATACCCTCTAAATTATATTTTTCTATATAATGCAAAGAATTTCTATTTGGATAAGATTCAAAATCTCCAAAATTAGGAATTGTTACTGTTTCTAAATTTTTAAAGACTTGATCGTATTGTATTTCTTTGATATTTCCATTTTTTAAATATTTAGCACCATCACATCCGGCTAAAACAACATTTCTAGGATTCCAAGTAAATTTGTATCCCCATGGATTATCACATGACTCAGGTGCTATTAATCCACCACAAAATGATTTAAATGAAATTATATTATAATTTTTACTTTTTAATGAATCAATAATACTCATAGCAGATAAATGATCAATTCCAGGATCTAAACCAATTTCATTTAGCATTAATATACCTTGTTTAATAGCATCATTATTAAAAGAATTCATCTCTTCAGAAACGTAAGAAGCGGTAATAAGATTTTTTTTGTAAAACAAACAATCCTTAGCAATTAAGGTATGAAATCTTGCGGGTAACATTGAGATAATTAATTCAGATTTTTTTACTTCTTTGTGTCTTAATTTTTCATTATGAATATCAAAAATTAGACTTTTAAAATTAGAGAAAGTTTGAAATTGTCTTAAAAAATCATTTTCAAATTGATCTAATACGGTAACAAAATAATTGTTTGATTGAGAGTAATTTAATAAATATTCAATCAAAACACTTGATGATCTACCGGTACCTATAACAAGAATGTTTTTCATTTTCTGAAAAATAATATTTTTTTTAATAAACTAACTAAATATTTATTATAATTTAGCTACCATGTAAGTATTAAATATTGATTAAAATCAATTAATTTTTTAATATAAAAAAAACAAATGACAGCTATTTTAAACAAACTTAACATAAATACAGATGTTAAGTGGAATTTATCCCCTAGTGAAATAGAAAAAATTTGCCTTCTAGAAGGTAGTGCAAAAAAAACAAATCTAGAAGCCATAACAGTTGATACTGGTAAGTTTACCGGAAGAGCTCCAAAAGACAGGTATATTGTAAAAGATAGTGAGACAAAGGATAAAGTTTGGTGGGGAGACATAAACCAACCTTTCAGTGAAGAAAATTTTATTAATTTAAAAAATAAAATTTTACAGCATTTAAACTCAAAAAAAGAAATCTACGCAAGAAATTGTTTTGCTTGCGCAAATCAAAAATATAAACTAAATATTACTGTAATTTCTGAAACTGCATGGGCTAGTTTGTTTGCGTACAATATGTTCTTAAGAGTTGATAAAGAGGATAAAGATTTTAAAACTGACTGGACTATAATTTGTGCACCAACCTTTAAAGCAAATCCAAATAAAGACAACACAAGAAAAGAAAACTTTGCTATTATAAGCTTTCAAAATAAAGAAATAATTATTGGTGGCACAGCCTATACAGGAGAAATAAAAAAAGGAATATTTTCTGTTTTAAATTTTTTATTACCTACTAAAAAAAATGTATTATCCATGCACTGCTCAGCCAATATTGGTAAAAATAATGATACTGCATTATTTTTTGGTCTCTCTGGAACTGGAAAAACCACCTTATCTGCACATAGAAAAAGAAAATTAATTGGAGATGATGAACATGGTTGGGACGAAAACTCAATTTTCAATTTTGAAGGAGGTTGTTATGCAAAATGTATTGATTTATCACGTGAAAAAGAACCTGATATATATTCTGCTATAAAAAGTGGAGCTCTTCTTGAAAACATTTGTTTCAAAGAAGGAACAAATGAAATTAATTTTAATGACAGCTCAAAAACTGAAAATACCAGAGTTAGTTACCCTATTCACTATATAAAAAATATTGCTTTTCCATCATTAGGAGAAGCTCCAAAAAATATATTTTTTTTAACAGCTGATGCCTTTGGTGTTCTTCCCCCAGTTTCAAAGTTAGATCCTAATCAAGCCATGTTTCATTTCATTTCTGGATATACTGCAAAAGTTGCCGGTACTGAAGATGGTGTAACAGAACCAGAAGCTACATTTTCTTCTTGTTTCGGCGCACCTTTTATGCCATTACATCCAACTATATACGCTAAAATGCTTTCAAAAAAAATTAAAGAAAATAATGTTAATGTATGGTTAATTAATACAGGTTGGATTTCTGGCCCGTATGGTTTGGGATATAGAATTAAATTAAATCATACTAGAGCAATAATTGATGCTGCATTAAATAACGATTTGAACACACAAGAATATATAACTGACGAAATTTTTGGCTTAAAAATACCAAAATCTTGTACTAATGTTCCAGATGAGATTTTACAACCCTGGAAAACATGGGATAATAAAGAAAATTATAAAAAACAAGCCCAAAAATTAGCTATTTTATTTAATAATAATTTTAAAAAGTTCAATAAACACTCTAATGATAATATAATATTAGGTGGTCCAATATTCAAAAATTAAATTTGAATGCAATTATTTTACTCAAAAGATATAGCTTCTACACTTTACTTAAATAAAGAAGAAAGTAAACATTGCTCCCAAGTTCTTAGAAAAAAGAAAAATGATATAATTTTTATTACGGACGGAAATGGTTTTTTATATGAATGTGAAATTCAAAAAATTAAAACAGAAAAAGTTGATATTAAAATAATTAAATCTCATCAAGAATTAAGAAAAAAAAAGGTTGAACTAGCTATTTCTTTTCCTAAACAAAGAAATAGAGTTGAGTGGATTATTGAAAAAGCAACTGAAATTGGAGTTGATATAATAACTCCAATAATTTGTGAAAAATCTGAAAGAACAAAAATCAATATTGATAGAATTAAAAAAATAGCAACTTCTTCAATGAAACAATCATTAAGAACTTTCAAACCTGAAATTTGTGAGATGATTGATTTTTCAAAATTTGTAAAAACAAATAAATTTAAACACAAATTTATCGCTCATTGCAAAGAAGACTCTGATAAAAAAACTATAAAAAAACTAAAATATAATAATGCATGTATTGTTATAGGTCCTGAAGGAGATTTTTCAAAAAAAGAAATCAAAATGGCTAACGATGCAAAGTTTTTGTCTGTCTCGTTAAGTAAAAATAGATTAAGAACAGATACTGCAGCAATTGTCGCATGTTACACTTTAATTTCAGAAAATGAATAGAATATACTTTATTTTAATACTATTGCTATTTAACAGCTTTGTTTATTTAAAGAAAAATAACTATCAACTAGCTGTATTGAAATATCAAGGAGGGGGAGATTGGTACTCTAATCCCTCTTCTCTCAAAAATTTAGCTATATTTTGTAATGAAAATTTAAATACAAATATAAATCCTGAATATGCAATTGTAGAAGTGGGAAGTACGGAAATATACAACTACCCTTTTATTTATATGACAGGCCATGGAAATGTCTATTTTAATGAATTTGAATCTAAAAATCTACGAAATTATTTACTTGGTGGTGGTTTTCTTCACATTGATGATAATTATGGAATGGATATTTACGTCAGGTCTGAAATGAAAAAAGTTTTTCCTGAACTAGATTTTATAGAAATAACTAAAAATCATAAAATTTATAATATGAAATATAAATTTAAAAATGGTTTACCCAAGATACATGCTCATGATAATAAAAATTCACAAGCCTTTGGATTAATTAAACAAGGGCGACTCATCTGTCTATATACATATGAGTGTGATCTAGGTGATGGTTGGGAAGATGCTAATGTTCACCAAAACTCGTTTGAAAAAAGAGAGCAAGCATTAAAAATGGGAGCTAATATAATAGAATATGTAATGACTTATAACTAAATTTGATTTATGAAAAACATTTCTGCTAATTTTATAGGTGTAATATTAGTCCTGCTATTTATTTTTCTTTTTTGGAAACTAAGTATTTTATTTGCCTACTTATTCATATCAATTATTTTAGCAATTGTCCTAACCCCCCTTAAAAACAACTTACAAAAAAAAAGAATTAATAAAGTTTTTTCTTCACTAATATGTCTTTTAATTGTGTTTCTTATAATTTTTGTAATTGGGTTTATTGGATATCCTTTAATTATAGATGAAATTGAAACAATTAGTAAAATTGATTACAAAGGTTTTCAAAAATATATGGATGATAGTATTTCAGATTTTAATGGTTTTTTAAAAAATTTTAATATTAATGGAAACATAAAAAGTGAAGAACTTTTTTCTCTCATCAATTTCACCTCATTTACAAGTATATTCGCAAAAACTTTTAGCCTGTTAGGAAATATTTTTATGGCTACTTTTTCAATTTGTTTTATTACTTTTTTTTTACTGAAAGATGCTGAATTAATAAAAAATAATTTTTCGAAATTTATTTCTAAATACACAAAAAATACTGATAAAAAATTAATTGAAATTACATATTATTTACGAAGGTATTTTATAGGTCTCATTACTCAGTTGTCAGTTCTATTTACTTGTTATGGAATTGGAATGGGATTTTTAAATATAGAACATGCTTGGATAATCGCTCTTTTTGCTGCAATTATTAATTTAATTCCTTACATAGGACCAATTATTGGTTTTTCTTTTGCAGCAATCATTATAATTACTACTACTCAAAATATTGATATTGTTCCAGCTCTATTATTAAAAACCTTAATCCTTTTTAGTATTATACAAACATCTGACAATTTCATTTTCCAACCTTTGATTTTTTCCAAAATTTTAAATATTCATCCATTAGAAATATTTACTATAGTTTTATCAGCTGGAATGTTAGGAGGAATTGTTTGGATGTTATTAGCAATTCCTACATATGCAGTGCTAAAAATACTAATTGGAAATATTATTAAATAAGATAATCTAAATCTTATTGATAATAAAATCCTCCCCTTTTGATATGTACTTATACAAATCTGTATCTTTTTCAATAAATGGAACTACTTTTCTATATTCCTTAATTAGAGAATGAATCTTTTTAGAACTTTTTTTATTTATTATTTGAAAAGCTTGAGTTGCATTCATTAATTCAATTGACAAAATTGTAGTCAAATTGTTTACTACTCTATATAGCTTTAAAGCAGAATTTGCACCCATACTAACATGGTCTTCTTGACCATTTGAAGATACAATACTATCAACAGAGGCAGGAGTACACAACTGTTTATTTTGACTAACAATAGAGGCAGATGTATATTGAGTAATCATAAAACCGGAATTAAGTCCTGAATTTTTAATTAAGTATTTAGGAAGGCCTCTTTCTCCAGAAATTAAGTTAAAAACTCTTCTCTCAGAAATATTTCCTAGTTCACTCAAAGAGATTGCTAAATAATCCATACCCATTGCTAATGGTTGACCATGAAAATTACCACCAGAGATTATTTTCTCATCTTTTTCAAAAACAATAGGATTGTCAGTTACTGAGTTAACTTCAATTTCAATAATTTTTTTAAAATAATTTAATACATCTTTAGATGCACCATGAACTTGAGGAATGCATCTGAAAGAATAAGGGTCCTGAACAAAATCGTCGTTAAAAAAAATTCCTTTACTTCCTCTTAAATTATTTAAAATATTCTTTGTTGTATCGATTTGACCTTGATGTGGCCTGACAGAGGATATTAATTTTGAAAATGGATCTATTCTGCAAGAATAAGCTTCTAAGGATACAGATGCTATTAAATCAGAAAACTTATTTAGTTTTATACTTTTTAAAAATCCCCAAATAGCATATGATAACATAAATTGTGTTCCATTAATTAAAGCTAATCCTTCTTTATAAGATAATTTATAGGTTTCTAATCCTTGATTTTTTAGTATTTTTTTTGATTTTCTAATACTGTTTTTATAATAAAACTCACCTTTTCCAATTAGCGGTAATGACATATGTGCTAACGGAGCTAAGTCTCCGGAAGCACCTAATGAACCTTGTTCGTAAATTACTGGTATTAAATCTTTATTGTAAAAAGATATTAATTGCTTAACTAAACTTAATCTGACTCCAGAATAGCCCAAACACAAAGAATTAATCTTTAATAATAAAATTAACTTTGCTATTTCTTTAGGAATTACCTTTCCAGTTCCACATGAGTGAGAAAGAATTAAATTTTCTTGTAAAACCTTAATATCTTTTTTATCTATTTGAGTATCACATAATGAACCAAATCCAGTGTTAACTCCATATATTTTTTCAGATGAAGCTGTAATTTTTTTTTCTAGAAAATATCGAGATTTAGATATTTTATTTTCTGTTTTTTTAGATAATCTTATTTTTTTGTTTTCAAATAAAAGCTTAGAAATTTCATCTAAATTTAAATTTTTACCTAACTCAAAAAATTTATTCATTTTTTTATTTTTTTTATCATTTCCTCTACAGAAATAATTTCCTGAGAACCATTAATCATATTTTTGAGGGTTATTTTATTAGTTTTTAATTCATCTTCTCCAATCAAAGCAACAAAATCAATGTTTTTCTTATTAGCATATGACATTTGCTTTTTTAGTTTTACATTATCCGGATAAAGTTCACATTTTATCCCACTATTTCTTAAACTGTCAATATAAGATTGAGACAAAATTGCTTCTCTTTCTCCCAAATTAACAAATAAAACATCAAGTGAGAAATCTAAATCATTTGGAAACAGATTTAATTCATTTAAACAAATTAAAATTCTTTCCACTCCAAAAGATAAACCAACTCCACTACCAACATTATTACCAAATAAAGTAGTTAATTTATCATATCTACCTCCCCCACCAATACTTCCAATATTTATATCATTGGATTTAATTTCAAATATCATTCCTGTATAATAATCAAGTCCCCTTGCTAATGAGAAATCAATTTCAATTGTTAAATTTTTTAATCCAGATATTTTTGCAAGAAGATTATAAACTTCATTTTTACCTTCTTCTATTAATTGGTTTTTAAAATTAAATAAACTTGAGAATTGTGATTTAAAGTCTTTAGATGAAATAGATTTACTAAATAAACTTTTAAATATAGAAATACTCTTTTTTGAGACCATATTTTTTTCTAAAAAAGACAAAAAAACATCAATTCCAGACTTTTCAATTTTATCTAATGAAATACAAAATTCAATAAAAGAAAATTTTGGTGTTAAATATTCATATAATCCTTCTAAAATTTTTCTATTGTTTAGTTTTAAAACTACGTTTTTTAGATTTAAAGACATAAACACTTCATCACAGATTTTAATTAGGTCAGATTCTAGCCAAATAGACTGACTTCCAATAACATCAATATCACACTGAGTAAACTCTCTTAACCTTCCCTTTTGAGGTCTGTCTGCACGCCATACTTTTTGAATTTGATATCGTTTAAAAGGCAATGTAATATTAGCTTGGTTAGATGATATATATCTAGCAAAAGGTATAGTTAAATCATATCTTAAAGCTTTGTCAGAAACTAGAGAAGCAATAAAATTAACATCCTTACTTAATATTTTTTTTTCATCAACCTTTGAGATAAAATTTCCACTTTTAAGTAACTGATACACTAATTTATCTCCTTCAGATCCATAATTACCAATTAATGTCTCTCTTTTTTCAATAGCAGGTGTTTCAAGTGGAGAAAAACCATATTTCTCAAATATTATTTTCATTATAGAAAAAACATATTCTCTCTTCTTAACCTCAGAAGAAGAAAAGTCAGGCATACCACTTAATGAAAAATTTTTTCTAGACAATTTATATTAAAATTATATTAATAACCAAAACAAATATCGATAATATTTTTATATTTGCTCACCCAATTATCAGATTAATTTAAATAAAAATCATTATGAAAAATTTCATTTTCTTTTTAATTTTTTCAATAAGTTTTAGCTATTCTCAAATTAAACCAATTGAATTCACAGAATTTACATTGAATAATGGACTTCACGTTATTTTACATGAAGACAACTCAACTCCAATTGTAGCAATTTCAGTTATGTATCATGTTGGGTCAAAAAATGAAAATCCAGAAAGAACTGGTATGGCTCATTTCTTTGAACATTTATTATTTGAGGGGTCAGAAAATATCGCCAGGGGGGAATTTGATGATTACATAGAAAATTCTGGCGGATCAAACAATGCATATACTTCTAATGACAAAACATATTACCACGAAGTTCTTCCATCTAATCAACTCGAATTAGGTTTATGGCTAGAATCTGAAAGAATGTTACATGCTAAAATTGAGCCAATTGGTATTGAAACTCAAAGAGAAGTAGTTAAAGAAGAAAAAAGACAAAGAGTTGATAATCAACCATACGGAACAATGATTGAGGAAATGATGAAAAGAGCTTATTTAGAACATCCCTATAGATGGACAGTAATAGGATCAATGGATCATATAGATAGCGCTACAGAAGAAGAATTTATGGAATTTTATGAAACATTTTATGTGCCAAATAATGCAGTTTTATCAATTGCTGGGGATATAAATATAGAACTAACAACTCAATTAGTTAACAAATATTTTAATAGTATTCCAAAAGGAAATCATGAAATTCCAAGACCTAAAATAACTGAATCAAAAAAAAATAAAGAAATAAGAGATACCATATATGATAATATTCAACTAGATGCAGTAATTCATGGATTTAGTATACCTGCTCAAGGAACCAAAGAATTTTATGCTGTAGACATGTTGAATAAATTATTATCTGATGGAAATAGTTCAAGGCTTAATGTTGAATTAGTAGAAAAAAGTCAAAAGTGTGTGTACGCTGGAGCTTTTACTTTTAATCTTGAAGATCCTGGTTTAACCTTAGCTTTTGCAATGGCCAACTCTGGAGAAAATCCTAAAGAAATAGAACAATTAATGGACATTGAATATGAAAAACTGAAATCTACTCTGATTTCTGACAAAGAATTAGAAAAACTTAAAAATCAAATAGAGAGTGATTTTATAAATTCTAATTCAAGAATGGATGGAGTTGCAGAAAGTTTGGCTAATTATCATTTATTCTTTGGTGATGCAAATTTAATTAATAATGAAATAAATAAATATTTAGCAGTGACAAAAGAAGACATAATGAATGCTGCCAAAAAATACTATACTAAAGAAAATAGAGTTGCCCTCTATTATTTACCTAAAAAATAAAAAAACTAATTATGAAAAAATTATTATTTGTTTTAAGTTTTATCACACTTTATACATACAGTCAAGAAAAAACTAACAATTCAAAAATTATCATTGAGGAAATTAAATCTTGTTTACAATTCACAGAAAAAAAGAAGGTGAAGAAAGAAAATAGTAGAAAATATGAGTATCAAAAAGGATTTAATGCTGAAGGTTGGCAATGTATTGAAAACGTTATAAGTCAACATATAAATAATTTTAATTTTCAGACAGATTGGCTCTCTGAAATTTATTTATCTAAAAAAATTGATACCAATAAACTAATTAGTTTAAGAGATCAACTAAAAAATGAGACAAAAAAGAAGAAAAGAAATTACGATTATTTAGGAGTCATTGCAGATAAATTAGATCAAAACATTACTAATATAGATCTTGGAAAAGTTGAATGGGAAAAAATTCATGGATTTAGAAGAAAAGCTCCAAAAGCTGGAATAGCTCCGGAAGTTCAAATTGGTGATTATCAAGAGTTTAAATTAAAAAATGGATTACAGGTTATTCTAGTTGAAAATCATAAAAAACCTGTTGTGTCATTTTATTTAGTCCCTGATTTTATACCATTTTTAGAAAAAGAAAAAACTGGCACAAAAGACATACTTTCAATGATGATGGGAACAGGGACAAAGACAAAAAGTAAAGCAGAAATTGATGAAATAACAGATTACATTGGAGCAACAATTAATTTTAATGGTCTTGATGGTATTTTTGCATCTTCTCTTAAAAAACATCAAACAACCTTATTAGAATTAATAAATGATATTATAATAAATCCTGTTTTTTCAAAGAATGAGTTTAATAAATCGAAAAAACAGATGTTATCAGGGCTTGAAAGTCAAAAAAGTAATTCTCAACAAATTTCTAATAACATAAGTAATTTATTGAACTATGGAAAAAATCATCCATATGGCGAATTAATAAATGAAACAACTATAAATAACATTGAATTAAAAGACGTAAAAAATCTTTATACTAAGTATTTCAAACCAAATATTTCATATTTAGTAATTGTAGGTGATATTGAACTAGAAGAAGCTAAAAATATTACTGATAAATACTTTAAAAAATGGAAGAAAAAAAAGATTCTCTCGGAAGAAATTATTGATTGTACAGCTCCAGAGAAAAATCAAGTTGCTTTTGTTCATAAAGAAGGTGCTGTTCAATCAACAATAAAAGTAACATATCCAATAGTTTTAAAACCAGGGTCAAAAGATGAAATTACGTGTCAAGTAATGAATAGTATTTTAGGGGGTGGTGTCTTTTCTGGTAGATTAATGCAAAATTTAAGGGAAGATAAAGCATATACCTATGGAGCAAGGTCAAGAATATCCTCTGATAAATATATTGGTGAGTTTTCAGCATACGCAGACGTTAGAAATGAAGTTACAGATAGTGCTGTTGTAGAATTTATTCATGAATTGAATAAAATGAAAAAAGAACTAGTTACTGAAAAAGAATTAAATGTTATTAAAAATTACATGACGGGAAGTTTTTCTAGAGCACTTGAAAGTCCATTTAGAATTGCTCAATTGGCTTTAAATATAAAAATGAATGATTTAGACAAAAATTATTACAAAAATTATTTAAAAGCTTTAAATGATGTTTCAGCAAAGGATATTTACATTGTAGCTCAAAAGTATATAAAGCCAGATAATTGTAACATTATCGTTGTTGGTAATAAAGACATATCTAATAACCTACAAACATTTGATAATAAAATAACATTTTTTGATTATCAAGGAGAGATGATAAACATGGAAAAAAAGGTTATCGACGATAAAGTTACCGTTGAATCTATTATTGAAAATAATATTAAAGCTTTAGGGGGGAAGGAAAATATGAACCAATGGAGTGACGTAATTTTAAAATCTGAAATGGAAATTCAAGGAGCTCCAATGAAAATTAATTTAACTCAGGGTTATAAAAAACCGAATAATTTTTTTATGAGTATGAAAGCAAAAATGTTAGGAGAATTACAGGGAATGAAATATAATGGTTCTGAGGCATCAATGTCTGGAATGCAAGGAGAAAGAGTACTTTCTTCAGCTGACATCGAAAAAGAAATTGAAAATTTTTTGTTGTACCCTATTCTTTCTAGAGACGAGTTGGGAAATAAGTTTGAATTAAAAGAGATTGAAGTAATTAATGGAGTAGATACATATAAAGTAATTAGAACTAACAAACAAGGTGATAAAAAAAGTATGTTTTTTAGTACTAAGTCAGGACACCTTGTAAAGGAAGTCTTTCAAAAAGATGGAATGCAAAATATTATAGAGTATTCAAACTACACTAGCTTTAAAAATCTTACTTTACCTAAAAACACTTCTATTTCAGTAATTACTGAACAAGGAAGTCAAATAATAAAAGCTATTTTAAATGAAGTTATTATTAATGAAGGGATTGATGATTCAAACTTTAATTAAAAAAACCAAAAAAAAAAGGGACCAAAAAAGTCCCTTTTTTTTATCATAAGTAATTTTACTTATGCTTTTTTAACTAGAGGAAGTCCAGTTCTTGAACTTTCAACAACTTGCTTACCAGCTGGAAGATCGCAAGAATTAGATCTTTCGTCTCTAGCAAAATAATAAATTGTTTGATTTCTTCCTCCTCTTAGAGTTACATCTTTTGAGTGTAAATAGTAAGTTACTCCTTTACTATTTTTATGTGAATATCCCATAATCTTAATTTTTTTAGTTATTATTCTTGGTGAATATAATGAAATAAAATTTAATTATCAGATAATAATTAGATATTTTTTATCTATTAATAAACTTTTTTTCAACACTACCATCATCATATAAAATAAAATATAAATTTTTAGCCCTACCCCTATCTGTTAACTGACCTAAAATATCAACAAATCCTGTCATTTTTCTATTAATATTTTTTTCTTGTAATGAAATGTTACAATCTGGAGAAGATAACAAATCAATATTAATTTGACTTATTCCATTTGCAACATAAAAAACTTCAGAGTGAATTACTGAAAAATCAGAATTTAAAGAATTGAAAGATGAAGACATATAGTCATAATTATCGCATAAATACATACCAATTATCAATTCATCTCCATCTATAAAACCTTCTTGATAATCAGTTAAAAAATCATCAGGCCATGCAGAAATGTAAGTAACTTTTTCATTGTTATAAATTGTTGAACCACAGCACTGCAATTGTCCATTAACGTTAACAAAAAAACAACCTAAAATATCACCCTCTTGAAAATCATAATTAATTTCATTAATCGCTATAACATGATTACCAAATGTAACTGAATAATCGTAATTTAAATATTGAGATAAAGTAATTAATGGAAATATTAAAAATAATATAAATTTACACATAAGGTAAAATTAAAAAATATGGGAGATTATTTATTTAAATATAGAGGACAAATTCCAATAATTTTATTTTTATTGATTATTCCTTTTATTTTATATAACGACTATTCACAATTCACTAGCTCTGTTATTGAAAAGAATAAAATTGTTTCTTTTTTATTTAGTTTTTTAGGAATGATTATCAGGATTTATACCGTTGGAAATACTCCTGGGGGAACATCTGGAAGAAATAGAAAAAAACAAATTGCTAAAAAATTAAATACAAAAGGAATTTATTCAATTTCTAGAAATCCATTATACTTTGGAAACTATTTAATATGGTTGGGGCTGTCTATTTATTCGTTAAATACTTATTATACAATTTTAATAAGTATTTTCTTTTTTATTTACTATGGTGAAATAGTAAAAACTGAAGAAAAATATCTTTTAAAAAAGTTCGGGAATAATTTTTTGAATTGGAAAAATAAAACTCCTCGTTTTTTTCCATCTATTTTTAATTATCAAAAAGATGAATATTCTTTTTCATTTAAGACAGTTTTAAAAAGAGAATACTCATCATTTTTAGCTACAATATTTTCTTTTTTCTACATAGACATATTGATTAATTTTAAGTTAGATTCTGATAATATAATTGATAAAAACCTATGCATAATTTTTTTAATTTCTGTTTTAGTTACTTTAATTTTAAGAAATATGAAAAAAAACACGACTATTCTAGATCAAAAAGGAAGGACTTAGGTTTACTAATAAGAAATAAACAAATAAATGTAATCAAGCCATTAATGATTAATAGCTCATAACCAAAGTTAAACCTAATTAATAACTCATCGTATGTACTGATTATGTATGTTAATAAAGGAGAAAAAATAACCACAAATGGAACATAGTGGTCATTTATATTTCTTTTTGTAAAAATACCAAAAAAGAACAAACCTAATAAAGGCCCATAAGTGTATGAAGCTAAAGTGAATAATGTTGATATAATATTGTCATCATTTAGATAATGAACCAAAAGTATTATACATAACAGAAGAAAAGAGATAAAAATATGAACTTTTTTTCGTTTTAAAATATTTGTTTTATTAGGCTTATTTGTATCCATTTCTAAAAAATCAATACAGAAAGAAGTAGTCAATGAAGTTAAAGCTGAATCTGCACTTGAGTAAGCCGCACTCATTAAACCAAGTAAAAAAGTTATAAAAACAAAAACTCCTAATTTTTCACTTTTTATAATTTCAACAAATAAATTATCTCCATCACTAATTATATTATTAACAGAGGCAAATTCATACAAAAGAGAACCTAAATACAAAAAAAGTAAGTTCACAAAGACTAATACCAAACTAAAGCAAACCATATTTCGTTGCGCTTCTTTAATATTTTTACATGATAAATTTTTTTGCATCATATCTTGGTCTAGACCTGTCATTGCAATTGAAATAAACATACCAGAAAGAAAATATCTTATAAAATGCCTATTGTCATTAAAATCGTCAAACAAAAAAAAGTTTAAATCCAATTTATTTTGTTCAATACTTTGAATAATTGATTCGAATCCTAAGTCTTTAAAAATTACATAAATACAAATGACAACAGTTAAGAGCATAAACGTAGTTTGTAATGTATCAGTCCAAATAATTGTTTTTATTCCTCCTTTATGAGTATATACCCATATAAAGAAAATTGTAAGTAAAGATGTAACAAAAAAAGGGATATTAAATGAACTGAAAAATAATAAATCTAGAACTTTTGCAACTAAAAACAATCTCAAAGAAGCTCCTAGAGTTCTTGATAAAAAGAAAAAAAAAGCACCAGATTTATGAGAAAAATATCCAAATCTATCTTTTAAATATTCATATATTGAATAAACTTTCATTTTATAATATATAGGCATCAGTATATAAGCAACAAAAATATAGCCAGGTACAAATCCTAATACCATTTGCATATAATAAAACTCCTGAGTTTTAACCCAACCCGGCACTGACAAAAAGGTAATTCCTGATAATGAAACTCCCACCATACCATAAGCAACAATATACCATGGAGAACTTCTTTTACCTAAAAAAAAGGTATCGTTATCCTCACTGCCTTTAGTCCATTTAGAAATTAAAAACAAAAAGGTAAAATACAATACTATTATTAATATTGTTAATAACTCGGTCATGAAAAAATAAAATTATGCATACAAGAAGTATTTAATATTAGTTTGATTATTTTTGATAATATGAATTTTTCTTCAAAGTTAATAGAAAATGCAGTTAATGCACTTTCTTCTATGCCAGGAATTGGAAAAAGAACTGCTTTAAGGTTAGTACTTAACCTAATTAAGAAATCAAAAAAAGATGTTTACATAATTTCAAACTCCTTAAAAGAATTAATTGATAATATAAATTATTGCAAAATATGTAATAATATATGCGAAGAAAGTACTTGTAAAATTTGTTTGGAAAGAGATAGAAACAAAAGTATTATTTGTGTAATAAGAGATTTTAGAGATTTAATTGCAATTGAAAATACAAATGAATACAAAGGTTTGTACCATATTCTTGGCGGAGTCATTTCTCCAATGGAAGGAATATCCCCGTCAGACCTTAGTATAGACTCATTAATTGATCGTGTTAAGTCAAACAAAATTGAAGAAATTATTTTAGCTCTCAGTACAACAATGGAGGGCGAAACAACAAATTTCTATCTATATAAAAAACTCATTCCATTTAATTTAAAAATTACAACAATGTCACGTGGAGTATCCATTGGCGATGAATTAGAATACACTGATGAAATTACACTTGGAAGGTCATTAGTAAATAGACAGTTATTTGAAAATACTTTACAGAAATGACACTTTCAATTATAATTGTTAACTATAACGTTAAATATTTCTTAGAGCAATGTCTACAATCTATTGAATTAGCTTCAAAAAAAATTAAAAAAGAAGTATTTATAGTTGATAATAATTCAACTGATGGTTCATCTTTAATGGTTAGAAAAAAATTTCCAAAATTTAAGTTAATTGAAAATAAAAAAAATGTAGGCTTTTCTAAAGCAAATAATCAAGCAATAAAAAAAGCCAAAGGAAAATATATTTTGCTTTTAAACCCAGATACAATATTAGAGGAAGATTCCTTGCAAAAATGTTTAGATTTTTTTAAAATAAAAAAAAGTGCTGGAGGGGTAGGTGTAAAAATGATTGATGGAAACGGTAATTTTCTACCTGAATCAAAAAGATCATTTCCTAGCCCTACTATTGCCTTCTACAAAATTTTTGGACTCAGTTTTTTATTTCCAAAATCAAAAAAATTTGGAAAATACCATTTAGGTTTTTTGGATAAAAACAAAGTTCATGAGGTTGATGTATTATCTGGTGCTTTTTTTATGACAAAAAAGTCTATTTTAAATAAGGTAGGTTTATTAGATGAAAATTTTTTTATGTACGGTGAAGATATTGATATTTCATACAGGATTAAACTAGCAGGTTTTAAAAATTTCTATTTTCCTAAAACTAGGATTATACACTATAAAGGAGAAAGTACAAAAAAAACAAGTTTAAATTACGTTTTTTTGTTCTACAAAGCAATGAGCATATTTTACAACAAACACTTTAAAGGAGATTACAATACTATATTTAATTTCATTATTCACCTAGCAATATACTTGAGAGCTGGATTATCTTTAATAAAAAGATTTATTGAAGACACAATATTTACTTTAATTGATATTGTTTTAATTTATAGCGGTACTTACGCTCTAAAAAGTGGATGGGAGAAGTATTCTATTAATTTAATTGGAGAACAAAAAATTTTACCATTAGAATTTATGAAATTTACTGTCCCAATAATTATTCTTATTTGGATTATCTTTCTTTATAAATTTAAAGCTTATGAAAAAAATGTTGAGATTAAAACAATTTTTAAATCCACCCTACTAGCAAGTTTAGTTATTTTAATAATTTATGGTTTACTACCCGAAATTTACAGAAGTTCTAGAACTTTAATTCTGCTTAGTTCTTTTTGGACAATCCTTTCTCTAACAGGTTACAGAAAAATATTGAGTTCAATTGGATTATCTAATTTTAATGCAAAAATTAAAAAAATTGCAATAATTGGTGATAAATCCCAATTTTTAAGAATTAAAAACCTGGTAAATAGAAATCTTAACAACAAGACATATATTAAACATATTTACTTTAATAATACAAACTCTAATAAGAAGTCAGTTGAATTAAATGATGAAATCATAAAATCCATTAATATTGACTCAATTAACGAAATAATATTTTGTGCAAAAAATATTTCTTTTAATCAAATATTAAATAAAATATCCTTTCTAAATAAATATCAAATCAAAATGAAAATAGCGCCTGAAAAAGGTGAATTTATAATTGGTAGTGATTCAAAAAACAAACAAGGAGAATTATATACAATTGACAAAAAAAAAATAAGTAATTAATTGTAATCAAAAAAGTAACAAATTGTATATTTTATTAATTTTGAATCGATTTAAATTTTAATCATGGGAAAAAAAGAATTAAAAATGCCAAAAATGGGTGAAAGTGTAGCTGAAGCTACTATTATTAGTTGGCAAAAAAAAGTTGGAGACAAAATAGAGATAGATGAAACTGTAGTTGAAATAGCAACAGATAAAGTTGATTCTGAAATTCCATCTGAAGTTAATGGTACTATTAAAGAAATACTATTTGATGTTGATGATGTTGTAAAAGTCGGACAAACTATCGCTATAATTGAAACAAATGATGGATCCAATGAGACAAATGAAAAAATTATAGATAAATCAAAAAAGTATGTGGAGCAAGAAGTTGAAAAATCTGTTGACAGTATCAATAACGAAATTGAAAAAGCTAAAATTATTACTAACAATCATGAAATCTTAAACAATAATAAATTTTACTCTCCATTAGTTAAAAATATCGCAAAAAAAGAGGGTATCAGTAACGAAGAACTTAACAACATTGTTGGAAGTGGAAAAAATCAAAGAGTTACGAAAAATGACATATTAAATTATATTGATAAAAAAACAATTGTTAATAAAGAAGATAAAACTGTATCAAAATCAATTTATGAGGAAAATGATATAAAACAAAAAACAGTTCCGCTAAAATTTGAAGGAGAAAATGAAATTATTGAAATGAGTAGAATGAGAAAGTTAATAGCAGATCATATGACAATAAGTAAATCTACCTCTGCTCATGTAACTTCTTTCAATGAAGTAGATATGACCAATATCGTAAATTGGAGAAATAGTATAAAAAACAAATTTAAAATTAGAGAAAAACAAAACATAACATTTACTCCAATTATCATTGAAGCTATTATTAAAGCATTAATTGAATTTCCAATGATTAATATCTCAGTTGATGGAAATAAAATCATAAAACATAAAAAAATAAATATTGGTATGGCTACTGCCCTATCCGATGGAAATTTAATTGTTCCTGTTATTAAAAATGGAAATGAAAAAAATTTATTAGGTCTTACGAAATCAGTTAATGACTTAGCTAATAGAGCAAGAAATGGAAAATTAAATCCTGATGATACTTCTGGAGGAACATTTACATTTACAAATGTTGGTAGTTTTGGAAGTTTAATGGGAACACCTATAATCAATCAACCTCAGGTTGCAATTTTAGCTGCTGGTGTAATACAAAAAAAACCTGCAGTTTTAGAAACTGAACACGGAGATTTAATTGGAATAAGAAGTAAAATGTTTTTATCATTGTCTTATGACCATAGAGTTGTAGACGGAGCTTTAGGTGGTAGTTTTTTAAATCGTGTTGCTCATTATTTAGAAAGTTTTGATATTAAAAGAGATATATGAAAATAATTTGTATTGGTAGAAATTATCTTGAGCATATTAAAGAATTAAAAAATACATCTCCAGAAGAAATTTTATTTTTTTTAAAACCTGAAACTGCAATACCGATTAAAGGTCAACCCTTTTTCTTACCAGATTTTTCAAGTAATATAGAACATGAAATAGAAATAATTTTAAAAATTAATAAAACAGGAAAATTTATTCAGGAAAAATTCGCTAAAAATTACTTTAGTGAAATTTCAATTGGAATTGATTTCACTGCAAGAGATTTACAAGAAAAATTGAAAAAAAAAGGACTTCCATGGGAACCAGCTAAGTCATTTGATGGCTCAGCTGTAGTTGGAAAATTTATACCTATTATTGATTTAGAACTTAAAAATATTAATTTCTCTCTTTATAAAAATGGAAAAATAGTTCAAAAAGGAAATACTAAATATATGATGAATAATTTCAGTAAAATAATTAGCTATGTTTCTAAATTTATAACACTAAAAAAAGGTGATTTAATTTTCACTGGAACACCATCTGGAGTCTCAACTGTCAAAAAAAATGATCACTTAGAAGGATTTATAGAAAACAATAGTTTATTTGAAATTAAAGTTGTTTAAATTATTTTAAATTAAATAAATCATCAACACTCAATAATCTTTCTGATTTAAAACCCTCTGCGTACTTTACATTAATAATTCTTCCTAAATCAGATGCTCTGTAAATAATACTATCTAAAAAACTTTTTTTTGAAATAATAGTTTCTGGCTCTTTCGATTTTGGATTAAAAAATTGCGATGAATAACACTCAATAATTTTCATTTTTTTTTTCATATAGGTTGAAACATCAACTACAAAATCCGGTATTTCTTGGTTAAATTGAGTATAATAATATAAAGAATTTGGTCTCCAAATATTTTGATTTAGATTATTGTAATTAGTTTTTACTTTTATCAAACCTGATAAAAAACAACATGTTTTTATTAATTCTGCGGCACGACCATGGTCTGGATGTCTATCATTTTTTGAATTAGCGATAACAATTTTTGGTTGAAAATGCCTGATGTAAGAAATAATTTTTAATTTATTTCTATCATTTATTTCAAAAAACCCATCTTTCATATTTAAATTTAATCTGAAAGAAATGTTCATCAATGAATTTGCTTTTTCAGTTTCTCTTTGTCTTATATCTTTACTTCCTCTTGTTCCTAACTCTCCTTGGGTTAAATCAATTAAGCCTATTTTATAACCTAATTCTATGTGTTTTAAAATGGTTCCAGAACAAGATAGTTCAATATCATCAGGGTGAGCTCCAAAAACTAAAATATCGATCTTTGTATTTATTTTTTCTTTATCCAACTTGTTATTTTATCTGATTTAGGGTTTGTATAGGGAAAAAAATAATCAACAAGTTTTCCGTTTTGATCAACTATATACTTTTGAAAATTCCAACGAACTGTTGAGTTTTTAACGCCATTCAATTCTTTTTTTGTTAACCACTCATAAACTGGGTGTATATTTTTACCTTTTACATCAATTTTTGACATTAAAATAAAAGAAGTTGCATAGTTAGAATCACAAAAAGAAGCTATTTCTTCATCTGACCCGGGTTCTTGTTTTCCAAAATTATTTGCTGGAAAGGCAATAATTTCAAAACCATATTTTTTGTATTCATTATACAAAGACTCCAAATCTTTGTATTGATACGTTAAACCGCAATATGATGCTGTATTTACAATTAAAAGCTTTTTTCCCTTTAAACTTGAAAAATCCAAAATATCTCCATTTATCATTTCTGCTTTAAAATCATGTAAGGATTTTAAATTTTCTTGACTAACAGATTTAGAACAACTAAAAAAACTGAACATAATTATAAATATTAATCTCATTTAAATAACAAAGTTAATTGGTTTTATTTTTTTTTAAATATGAGTAATGAAATTTTATACCAGATAATGACAAAATAATAATTGTGAATATTAATGATATATAAATCCAGGATTGAGCTGGAGGTGGCTCTCCATTAGCATATGAATGCAGACCAGATAAATAAAAATTAACGCCAAAATATGTCATTATTATTGAAGCAAAACCAATAAATGAAGCAGCACTAAAAATATATTTAAATCGTTTAGTTGATACTAGTCTTATATGCAAAATAATTGAGTAGACAATTACACTAATTAAGGCCCATGTTTCTTTAGGATCCCAACCCCAATATCTCCCCCACGACTCATTAGCCCATACACCTCCCAAAAAAGTACCAACTGTTAATAAAAATAGACCTATTACCATGCATATTTCATTTATCCCAACTAATCTTTTTATTTCTAGGTTTAATTTATTAAAATTAAAATCAGTAGTAAATATTACTAAAAGCATTGATAATAGACCTAAAAACGCACTCAAAGCTAAAAAACCATAACTTGATGTTATAATTGAGACATGAATCATCAACCAATAAGAGTTCAATACTGGTACTAAATTTGTTATTTCAGGATTTATCCAGTTTAAATTTGCTACCAAAAGGAGAATAGATCCGACGATTGATGCTCCAGCTAAGGAAAAATTTGATTTTTTTGTAAAAATTAGTCCTGATAATAAAGTTGCCCATGAAATAAAAATTAATGATTCATAGGCATCACTCCAAGGTGCATGACCAGATATAATGCCTCTAAAGGTTAAAAATATAGTATGAAAAATAAAGCCAGCAAAAATCAAATATTTAATTGATTTTATGAAAAAATTAATAATGTTCTTTTTTTCAAAAAATATTTCAATAATCAAAAATATTAATAAAATAAAACCTAACATTAAATAAAATATAAGTAACCTAGAAAAATGAAAAGGATTTACATCATTATAAAAAATTTCTAAATTAATTTTTCCTTCAGAAGGAATGATATCATCAGCATTTTTCCTTTGATAATCAATTATTTCTTGAACTAATAAATTAAATTTCTGAGATTGATTTGTTTCAATATATTGCTTAATTAACTTGAAATAAGTCAATTCATCTTCTTTTATCCTGTCAAATGTCCATTTCTCATTTAATAAAACCTTTTTTAAATTTTCATCTACCGGTACAGGTAATTCTTTGGGAAAGAAATTTAAATGAACTTCAGAAGAACTATCTAGAGTTCTGTAAATTGAATTAAAAATGATATGACAAATATTAAATCTCTCATCAAGGTCAATTATTGCATTATCAAATTTAGATCTTAGACCAGGTTTTTTTGAATAAGAATTTTCAACATAAGTTTTTAACCTGTAATTAAAAGCTCTTAAATCTAAAGTGGGAACAAATATTATTTGTTTATCCCCCCGAGTTACAGTAAAAACAATTTTTTCTTGAAAAGAAAATTTTTGATTAGGAAAAATTAAACCTTTCTCACCTTCTTTTTCACCATTTAAAATCATGTATTTGATTGTATCAGGTGAAATTATATTTATAAATCCAGCTTCGAGATTTAAATTAATATGCTTATCTAAATTTTCATTAAAAGAAAATCTAAATTCATTTAAACTTATTGGATTGTCAGAGGAAAAAATTGTTGTGTCTAAAGAATTAAATGAAGTTGGGGGAAAGTTAATTTTTAAACCTGGTTTCCAAAAATCCCAGTATGAAAGATATTCTTTATTTAACGGAAATATATTTTTTACTTTTTCATTTTTACCTATAGTTATTAAATCCATTTTCATCCATTCAGAAGGATATAGAATCATGCCCAATAGAACTTGGTTTGAATTAATTCTATACTCCTGTCCATTATGCTCGTATGAAAAAGATTGTTTTCTTGAAATTTTCCTCAACATCTCAGAGCTTAAAGATTGAAAAGGTTTAATTCTCCCGTCATTATCTTCTACTAATATTTTAGAAAAATAATTTGACTTTTCAATATCTATTTTACTTAAAAGATTATGTACTGAATCAGATTCAGATGAATAAGAGAAGTTAAAATTGAATAAAAAAAATAAAAAAAATAGATTCTTAGTATTATTAAGTCTTTTTGATAAAGTGCCAAATCTAGTAGATCTAGAAATTATAACTGAAATAACAGAAATAAGTAACATTAAATAACCTAAATATGTAACAGCTGTACCCAGCTTATCTTGATTAACAGATAATATAGTACCTGATTCGTCAGGAAAATAAGAAGCTTGAAAAAATCTGTAACCCTTGTAATTTAAAATATTATTCATATATATTCTGTAATCAAAAGAATTCGTATTTTGTTTATTATCAGGCGGTATAACACTAATTTCACTAGCATAAGATGAGGGACTATCAGAACCTGGGTATCTTTCCATTTGAAAATCATTTAATTTAATATTAAAAGGTAATTTAACCTCTTTAGAGCCATAAGATATTTTAAAAAAGAGAGAGTCTAAATTTATATATACTGGTTCTCCAATAATTCCTATAGCTCCATCTAAATCAATTATGGTATCATAATTTAAATAGCTCAATTTTACTTTAAGTAAATCAGAAATTTCTTGTTCATTTTTTGAAAATTTTTTTCCAACTTGATTACTAATATTTACGTCAGCCAAAACAGAGCTGTTAAATGAAAATGTTATACCTCCTTTGTCTAAATACTGACCATCATGCAAATATGAAACCTCTTTTCCTGATGTTACTATTTCTAAAAAAACTTTACCTTCTTGATTTTGGATATCCCTAAGTAAAAAAGCATTATTGTTCAAAAAATATGGAGTCATTTTTTGAAAAGGATGATATTTATTTGCCTCTAAATTTTGTTGACTACTGGGATCCTGCATATTTGCTTGAATAATTGGGTAGCTTGATTCAAAAATTAATTCACTGGATTTCAAAGAAAAGTCAGCAATAAAATCATTATAAGTTAATACCACAGGGTTACCATTAAAGTCTTTTGTTTTAATTTCAAAATAATTATCTCTTAATTGAGATAAAAGTAATTTTCTGGGTATTAAATTCCACTGAGTTTTAGTATCATGAAAACTAAATTCTAAATAAGCTTCAGATGAAATGAATGAATCTTCAGACTCACCTTCTGAGATTGGCATTGTACCCTCCTGACTAACGTACCTTGTAATTCCAGCTCCAATTAAAATAAATATAAAGGATAAGTGCAAAAATAAAATAGGTAATTTTTTTCTAAGAAAAAGCTTGTATTTAAAAATATTAAATACAAAAATAATAGTAAGTAAATAAAGAAGTAACTCAAACCAAAAAGCATTAAAAACATAAGCTTTTGCTTCAATGGTCCCAAAATCATTTTCTATAAAAGTGGCTACAGCCATGCATACAGCAAAAACAAACAAGAAAAATATGCTTGAATAGATAGAAAAAAAATACTTAAAAAACGTTTTTATCATTAGTATAATTAATTGCAGTACAAAAGTATTTAATTTTATGTTATATTAAGACATATTTATAACTAAAGAAATGAATATTTGTTTTATTGGGTCGGGAAATATTTCAACAAATCTTGGAATTGAATTTAAAAGGTTAAAATTCAATATAAATAGGATTTGTTCTAAAAATGAAGTAACAGGTAAAAAGCTTGCAAAAAAATTAAATGCAACATATTCAAATCTAATTGATATTCCATCTAATACGGACTTAGTAATTATTGGGGTTCCTGATGATCAAATTAAAAAAGTAAGTAAATACATAAAAACCAAAGCAGTAATTCACACATCAGGTTCAAAAAATATAAATGTCTTAAAAGATTGTTCTAAAAATTATGGAGTTGTTTGGCCAATTCAATCTTTTTCAAAACAAAAACTAAATTTCAAAAACATCCCAATTTGCATTGAGGGAAATAATAAGGTTTTTGAAAAAAAACTAAATAAAATATTTCAAAAATCAAGTAATTCAATTTTTAATCTAGATTATGAAACAAGAAAAATAATTCATTTATCTGCTGTTTTTTCTTGTAATTTTTTAAACTATTTACTTTACATTTCAGATGATTTATTAAAAACCAAAAAAATTGACTTATCAATCTTAAATCCAATAATTTATGAAACCATTAGAAAAGCATCTGAAGGAAATATAATATCAAATCAAACTGGTCCTGCTATAAGAAAAGACTTTAAAACAATTGAAAAACATCTTGCAATTCTATCAAAAAATAGAAAAAAGAAATATATTGATATATATAATTCAATAACTAAAAATATAATTTCTTCTAATGAAAATTAATTACAAAGAAAAATTCAAAGAAATAGATACATTTATTTTTGATGTGGATGGAGTACTTACAAATGGTGGTCTTTACATTTTTCCTGATGGTAAATTCGTTCGAAAAATGAATGCAAAAGACGGTTTTGCTTTGAAACTAGCACTCCAAATGAAATATAATATTGCAATAATAACAGGTGGTCGAGAAAACAATATTAAAGAACGCTTAAATAAATTAGGTATTAAACATGTCTATTTAAATGCCCATGATAAATTACCAATAATGAATAAATATATTTCTGACAATAAATTAAACAAAAGTACGTGTTTATATATGGGTGATGACATCCCTGATTTAAAACCAATGCAAAATGTAGGACTAGCTTGTTGCCCAAGTAATGCAGTGAATGAAATAAAAAAAGCTAGTGATTATATTTCTAATTTTAAAGGAGGAGATGGATGCGTGAGAGATGTCATTGAACAAGTTCTAAAAGCAAATGATAAATGGAATTATAATGATGGAATGCAATACTAATTTAAAGAATTATAAAATTATTCTTGGTTCACATTCACCAAGAAGAAAAGAACTTTTAGAAAAAACAGGATTGAAATTTATTGTTAGACCAAGTGATGTAGAGGAAGACTTTAAAAACTTTATTAATATTGAAGAAGCAGCTAAAGCAATGGCCAACTTAAAAGCAAAAAGTTTTAATGACTTAAAAAATAATGAAATATTAATATGCGCTGACACATTAGTATCTGTGGGAAAGAAAATATTGGGTAAACCAAAATCAGAAAAAGAAGCGGAAGAAATGCTTAGATTATTATCAGGAAAAGTACATAAAGTAACAACTGGTATCACAATTAAATCAAATAAGAATGAAAAAAATTTTTTTGATTCAACCAAAGTTGTTTTTAAAGTGTTAACAGAGAAAGAAATAAAGTATTATGTCAAAAACTACAAACCTTTTGATAAAGCTGGATCCTATGCCATTCAAGAATGGATTGGATTAATTGGAATAAAAAAAATTATTGGATCTTACTTTAACGTTATGGGATTACCTACCGAAAAATTATATAGTGAACTAATTAAATTTTGTTATGAAAAAAATTAATATTTTTTGGGCTCTATCTCCAATATTACTTTTAATTTTTCTTTTGACTTTAAATGTTATTATTTATTCTGATGATGCTACATCTGGTGCAAATCAAATTGCCTTAATACTATCTGCAATGTTTGCATCGGCTATTTCATTAAATTATGGGTATAGCTGGAAATCACTACAAGACGGCATTATAAAAAGTATAAGTTCTGCTATGAGTGCAATTATAATATTACTTATTATTGGCAGTCTTACCGGAACTTGGTTATTAGGTGGCATTGTTCCTGCATTAATTTATTATGGAGTGCAAATAATTGATCCAAGCATCTTTTTATTTGCTAGCTGTATTGTTTGTGCAGTAACTGCATCATCTATTGGTAGCTCATGGACAACAGTTGCTACTATTGGGGTTGCTTTAATTACTATTGGAGAAGCTTTAAACATCCCTGTTGAAATGACTGCAGGATCAATTATATCTGGTTCTTATTTTGGTGACAAAATATCTCCGTTGTCAGACACTACCAATTTAGCTTCAGCTATGGCAGAAGTTGATTTGATAAAGCATATAAAATATATGCTTTATACTACAGTACCTTCAATTATAATATCATTGATCTTATTTTTAATAATTGGAGCTAAATTTTCCGGGAAAATTGATTCAAATGAAATAAATCAATTAATATTAACGATTGAAAATAACTTTTATATTGGTCCAGAATTATTTTTAACTCCAATAATAATGGCTTTTTTAATATTTAAAAAAGTACCTGCATTCCCCACTTTATTTATTGGGACAATACTTGGTGCAATAACAGCTGTATTATTTCAAAAAAATGTAATTTATAATTTATCACAATCTGATTTAATTACTGGCCTTGACTATTACAAAGTAATTTTACAATCCATGTTTGGTGAAATAAAAATAGGAGATGAATTATTAAATTCTCAAGGTATGTTCGGAATGTTAAATACTGTGTGGCTCATTATTTGCGCAATGATATTTGGAGGAGTTATGGAAAAATCTGGTTTTTTGAACCAAATAGCAAATAAAATAATGACAAAAGCTAAATCTACCTCTTCCTTAGTTGCTACTACAGCTGGTAGTTGTATGTTTTTTAATTTAACTGCTTCAGATCAGTATTTAGCAATAGTAGTTCCCGGAAGAATGTACAAAAGTATGTATAAAAAAAGAAAATTAAGTCCTGAAAATTTAAGTAGAACTCTTGAGGATACAGGGACAGTAACATCAGTACTAGTTCCATGGAACACTTGTGGGGCTTATCAAGCTGGAGTTTTAGGAGTAGCAACCATTTACTACTTACCTTTTTGTTTTTTCAATTTAATATCCCCTTTAATGACACTATTATATGCATATGCCAAAATCAAAATAAAAAAAATCTCTTAACATGCTCAGGACAAGGAAAAACAAAAAATTCAATTACAAACCTAAATATTACCAAGAAAATTCATCAAAAAAAAAATTTTTCAAAAAAAAAAATAAACCAAAATCAAAATTTAGATTAATAATATTTTTATTAATGTTATTTTTGTTTGTATCATTTATAGTTTTTTCTTAATGCAGACTAGAATAAAATTACTCCCGAAAAATGTAATTAATCAAATTGCTGCTGGAGAAGTAATTCAAAGACCTTCTTCAATAGTAAAAGAATTGATTGATAACTCCATTGATGCTAAATCAAAAAACATTCATTTAATTATTAAGGACTCTGGAAAAACTCATATACAGATAAATGACGACGGAGAAGGTATGAACAAAAAAGAAATGTCAATTTGCTTTGAAAGACATACTACGTCTAAAATTAAAAATACAGAAGACATATTTCATATTAATACTTTAGGATTTAGAGGCGAAGCTTTATCATCAATTGCCTCAGTTTCAAAATTAATAATTAAAAGTAAATCAAAGTCACAAGATATTGGCAATCAAATCATTATTGAACAAGGTTTATTACAAGAAGAAAAAGAAATAGTAAAATCAGTTGGAACTGAGATAATTGTTAAAAATCTTTTTTTTAACATACCGGCTAGAAAAAATTTTTTAAAATCCAATAAAGTAGAATTAAAACATATTGTTGACGAATTTTTTCGTGCAGCTTTAACAAATGAAAATATTAATTTTAAATTATCTCATGACGGTAGCGTTTTATTTAGTTTAAAACAAGAGAACAGAAAAAAAAGAATAGCTAACTTATTTGGTAAAAATATAACTGAAAAAATCATACCAATACAAGAAGAAACAAATATTGTTCAAATTTCAGGTTTTTTAGGAAAGCCTAATCATGCAAAAAAAACTAGAGGAGAGCAATTTTTTTTCGTTAATAACAGATTTGTAAAAGCTCCATATTTACACCACGCTATAATGAATGCATTTGAAGGATTAATTCAAAAAGATGTTTTTATTTCATATTTCATCTATCTAAAAATTGATACCAAAAAAATTGATTTAAATGTTCATCCATCTAAAACCGAGATAAAATTTGAAGATGATAAGCTGATATATTCAATTCTATTATCTGCGGCCAAAAGATCGATTGGAAAATTCAATATTTCTCCAAGTATTGACTTTGAAACTGAATCTAGTTTTAGTGTGCCTACTTACTCGAGCAAATTTATATCAGAACCTAAAATTGAAGTTAATAAATCATTCAATCCTTTTGATGAAATAAAATCTTATAAAACAACTAACAACATTGAAACACTTTTTAATATTGAACAAAGTGATATTAAAGAAGAAGAATCAATAGAAATTAGTGATCTTATTCAAATTAATAACAGTTACATTTTTTGTGTTCTAAAAAACTCTGAAAATATTTCAAATTGTTATCTATTAAATCAAAACAAATCTCACCAGAGAATAATTTTTGAAGATCAATTAAATAATTTAAAAAATAAAAAAATCATAAGTCAAAAACTGGCCTTCACTGAAGAAATTATAATGACTAAAAGTGATTTAATCATTTTAAAACAAAATGAAGAGCTATTTAATGAAATAGGTTATAATTTTGAAAAAATTAATGATAATAAACTTGTAATTGATGGTATTCCATCATTTGTAAAAAAAGAAAATATTAAAGAAAAGATAGAATTATTTCTTGAAGAAATAAAAAATAAAAATTTGAATATTAAAATTAAAGTATTTGAAAAATTAGCAAAATCTGTTGCATATAGTTCTTCGATTAAGATGAATGAAAAATTAGAAAAAATTGAAATGGTTGAAATAATCAAATCATTATTCAAATGTGAATCTCCATTTATTAGTTTAGACGGAACCGCTTGTATGGTTAACTTTGATCCAAAAAATTTATTTGACCTATGCTAAATAATTATCGCTTTCAAATTTTACCTCCAGTAGTTAAAAACTTATTAATTATCAATGTATTACTTTTTATTGCTACAGGAGTATTAAGCGCCCCCCCTTTTAATATTGATTTAACTAATATTTTAGGGCTCCATTATTGGGAGTCAGATCTTTTCAAACCTTGGCAAATAGTCACATACATGTTTATGCATGGAAATATCCCTCACATTCTTTTTAATATGTTTGCAGTTTGGATGTTTGGAAGTCATATTGAAAACAGATGGGGTTCTAAAAGATTTTTAAATTATTACTTATTAACTGGTCTTGGCGCTGCCTTTTTGCATTATTTAATTTTTCATTTTTATACTTTACCTGGAATTCCATCTCAAGTTTATTCAAATACTTTTCCATTAACAGCTTATGAATACTTTTTACAAAATAGTGTAGTAGTTGGCGCATCTGGATCTTTATTTGGTATTCTATTAGCCTTTGGAGTGCTATTCCCTAACACGCTACTATATTTATACTTTGCAATTCCAATTAAAGCAAAATACTTTGTAATAGGTTATGGATTACTTGAACTTTTCTCTGGAATTAGTAATAATCCTGGAGATAATGTTGCTCATTTTGCACACTTGGGAGGAATGTTATTTGGACTTTTAATTTTTGGATACTGGAAATTAAAAAATGAATTTTATTAAAAATTATAAATGAATATAATTATATGTTAAATAAAATTCTTTTTTTAAATATTTTTATATTCTCTCTTATTCATATTTTAAATTTATTTATTGACATTAATTTTGAAGAAATAAGAAATTTACTAGGTATCTCATCGGAAATTAATGAAGTTATTAAAACACCCTGGGTTATCATTTCATACATGTTTCTACATTTAAACATTTTTCACCTCATATCAAATATGATTTTTCTATATTTTTTTGGAAAATTATTTTTAAAATATTTAAGTAACACAAAACTTTTTAGTAATTATATTTTAGGAGGTTTAACAGGAGGAGTTTTTTTTATGTTATTTAGTAACTTTACTAGTCTACAAATTGAATCAGAACCTTTAATTGGCTCTTCAGCATCAATTTTATCAATTCTAGTTACTTGTTTTGTTTTTACCCCTAATTACTCCTTTAAAACATTTAAAAACTCTGAAAAAACTATTAAACTTAAATATTTAGCAATAATTTTTATTATTTACTCTATTGTTAATCCTTTATACACACATAATATTGGAGGTTTAATTTCACACCTAGGTGGTATAGCTTATGGAATATTATATATGATTTTAATTAAAAAAGAAATTAACGTAGGCTTTTTCATTGAAAAAATTTTAGAGATTAGTTTTTCCAAGGAAAAAAAAATAAAAAGAAGAAAAAATGAAGATGATTATGAGTATAATACTAGAAAAAAAATTAATGAACTTGAACTTAATAAAATTCTAGATAAAATATCAAAATCCGGATTCAAAAGTTTGTCGAAAAAAGAGAAAAAAATTCTTGAAAAATTCAGTCAAAATTAACTGATTTATTTACTTCTTTCAGTGATAAAATATTCATATAATTTATGGATAAGTTTGTGATATTTTTAGAAATAAATCTTACTGCCATATCATAATAAAGTGGAATTAATATAGTTGAATCCATTAAAATCTTCTCCATCTCCAAAAAGATTTTAGTTCTTAATTCTTCATTTTTAACAAGAAATGATTTATTATACAGACTGTCAAATTTTTCATTTGAAAAATGAGTTCTATTGGAGCCTATTGGCGACTTATTTTTTGTTATAAATAATTGTAAATAATTTTCTGGATCGGGGTAGTCTGCAATCCAAGAGCCTCTAAAGAAACAAACAGATTTATTAGAGACTAACTCTCGGTGAATAGACGGTGGATTAACTTTTAAATTTAATCTTAATCCTAGTTCTGAAAATTTAGATTGAAGATATTCACATATGTCCAAATAATCAGATGTGGTATAAAGATCAAATGTTTTAAAAGAATTATTAATTGTATCTATTGAATTTAATAAAAAAGATGAAGTATCTGGGTTGTAAGAAAAACCATTTAATTTATACTTTGATAAAAAATCAGGTACTATTCCAGAATTAGCAGGAAATACCATATTTTTTCTTAAATACTTTACCATTTCAAATCTATCAAAACCATAATTAAGGGCTTTTCTAACATTTGATAGAGCCAAAATACTATTATCTTCAGAACATTTACTTACATTAAAAGCTAAAAATTCAGTATTCAAATAAGGGGTCTTTTCTAAACTAAATAAATTTTTATACTTATTTTTCAAATTTCCATTTTTTTCTAAAAATTCTTCTTGAAAAATTGGATAATGTCCGGAAACAAAATCAATTTTAGATTGTAAAAAATTTATGAATAAGGATTCTGGATTTTTAATAAAAGTAATATTAATTGCATCTAAATAAGGCAGTCTTTTTCCATTTTTTAATTCAAAATAATTTTTGTTTTTTAATAAAACTAATTTTACATTATTCTTCCAAAATTTAAACTGAAAAGGTCCTGTTCCAATAGGATTTTTTGAAAAATTTACATTTCTAACTACTTCTTTTGGGACCACAGAAAAATATTTCATTCCTAAGATATTTAAAATTGATGGAAATGGTTTTTTTAACTTAACTAATAATGTTGTATCATTTAGTGCAGTAAATGGCTCAGTATTTGAAAAATAATCTAATACCCACCTTCCTGGAGATGAAGTATTTTCATCCCCTAATCTTTGAAAACTATATACAAAATCATTTGCAACAACCTTTCTAGTTTGATTTTCTGTTTTAAAATAATTTGATTTATGAAAATAAATATCATTCCTTAAATGAAACATATACTCTAATCCGTTTTCACTTCTTTCCCATGATTTAGCAATAGAAGGAACTATTTCTAAATACTCATTTAATTCTACTAATCCGTTAAAAATATGATTAACTGCCCATATATTTGATTTGGTGTTAGAATAAATAGGATCAAGTGAAGAAATTCCTGAGGACTCATTATATCTAAATATCTTGTAATTTGAATCTTTAGTTTTAGTTGAACATGAGTTGAATAAGACAATTAAAGAAAGTAAAAGAGAAAATTGTATTTTAATTTTTTTCATGTTTAATTCAAAAATAAATAATATATATTTGTTTTGTTTTGGCGAGGTAGCTCAGTTGGTTAGAGCGCAGGATTCATAACCCTGAGGTCGGGAGTTCAAATCTCCCCCTCGCTACTTTTTTCAAACTCACTCATCAATTAGCTTTAACAAATCATTATATAGAGTTTCATCATTTGGTCTTTTAGCGTTATCCTCAATTACATTTCCTGATTTGTCAATTAAAATATATCTAGGTATACTAGATACTCGAAAAAAATTACCAATACTATTATTTTTATCAGCTGGTGATATAAAGTTTATTCCATCAATTTTTAGTTGGTCTAAAGATTTTTTCCATTTTTTATAATCAGTATCAATGGAGACGTATAAAAAATTTATTTTTTTTAACTGTTTTTTATTGAATTTTTTTTTGAGTGCAGTTGAAAATGGAAAAAGTTTTCTACAAGGACCACACCAACTTGCCCATATGTCAATATAAAGTACTTTTCCTATGAAATCATCTAATTGAATATTTTCACCAAAAATATTTTCCATATAAAAATCAAATTTATTGGATGAATATAAATTTTCAATAGAATTATCAATGTTTTTTGTTTTAAAATTATACTGTGTTTCAAGAAAAAGTTTTTCTTGGTCAGAAATATTATTAATTAACTTTAAGATATCATTGTAAAAAGATCTATTAATTAAAGTTGCATAATCTAAAACAAATTGAATTAAGCATGACTTAATTAACTTTTGATTTAAAATCTGTTTTGCAAATTGATAAAAAGATGAGAAAAATAATCTTATTGATTCTTCATTAAAATTTTGGTTATCTTCTGAAGAAAGTAATAAAGTCATGTTATAAATATATTTTTTAAATAGAACAAAATCAAAGTCCTTATTTATTGATTTATAATAAAATGATTCATCTAAAAAATAAGGAATTAATTTGTAGTTAAAATCACCTTTCGTTTTATTAATAACAAAATCACATAAACTATTGTAATAAATCAGATCAATATAATTTTTAACAAAGGGATAAATGTTTTCATCATTAAAATTTGAATCATTTATTTTATTTAAAAAATCATTTAATTTTGCTTTGACATTATACATTGATATCTCGAATGAGTCTG
The DNA here is from genome assembly GCA_964435285.1 of uncultured Flavobacteriales bacterium. Taxonomy (GTDB): domain Bacteria; phylum Bacteroidota; class Bacteroidia; order Flavobacteriales; family TMED113. The sequence continues at coordinate 110,820 of CAYSYA010000002.1, read as the reverse complement.
GATTAGCTTTATCAATTGATATTTCATTCAATAATGATTTATATAATGAAAAAAAATCATTTAAAAATTTAAACTCATCGTCATCCGAACCATCATAGAAAACTAGATTATTTTTAAATGAAAGTGTATTATTTGTTTTAGTTTTAATTAAAATAGTAAAATCAAGAGAATCATTATAAACATTATATAAACCTGGAATTAAATGTAATGATGTATCATTTTTAACAACAATTAATTCATTATTTATGTGCCCATCAATAAATAATGTTTCATTTTTTGGTTTTATTGTCAATGTTTGACAAAATAGGTTAGAAGAAAAAAAAATAACTACTACAGTTATGAATGTTCTATTCATTATTATCATATTTTAATAAATTAAATTTAAATAAATTGAATAATTAATCTTTGAAAAATAAAATATTTATCTATATTGAAAAACAATTTAAAAAAATGATAAAATATAGTTTAGAATTTCCAATCAAATCGTCAGTTAAAATTCTTTTCAATGCAATTTCAACTCCCACTGGTCTTTCAGAGTGGTTTGCTAATGATGTTAATTGGAACGGTAATACTTACACATTTATTTGGGACGATGGAGAGCAGGAAGCTGAACTAATAAAAAAAATTAACAATTTTTTAGTTAGATTTAAATGGGTTGACACAAATGATGATAGTTATTTTGAATTAAAAATTGATATTGACTCAATAACTAATGATGTTATTCTAATTATAACTGACTTCGCTGAAGACGATGATGAAAAAGAACATGAAGTTAATCTGTGGAACACTCAAGTGCAAGCATTGATGAAAAGTATAGGTTCATAATGATTTGATAAGTTAATTTTGAAAAGATTAAATAAATCAATATTAATTGCTTTCATAAAACCATTTTTTTATACTTTTTCAATAATCATTTTTATACTCTTAATGCAGTTTTTATGGAAGTATATTGATGATTTAATAGGAAAAGGGTTAGATATATATTTAATCTTTGAGTTATTATTATACGCTTCTTGTACATTAGTTCCAATTGCTTTACCCCTTGCAGTTTTATTATCTTCGATAATGACGTTAGGTAATCTATCTGAAAAATCTGAGTTTATTGCTTTAAAGTCATCTGGAATATCTTTTTTTCAAATCACAAAGCCTCTTTTCTTTTTTGTTAGCATCGTTGTTGTATTTTCATTTTTTTTTTCAAATCGTATTATACCATATGTAAATCTTAAAAATACAAATTTAATGTACGATATAATCCATAAAAAGTTAGCTTTTTCTTTAGAAGAAAGAGTCTTTTTCAACGAAATTGATGGATATAGTCTAAAAGTTGACAAAAAAATTGACGATAATAATTTTTCACATATAATTATTTTAGACCACACAGGAAAGAGTGTTCAAAAAACTTTTATTGCTGAGAAAGCAAATATGAAAATGGGTGAAAACGAAAATTACTTAAATATTCATTTATTTAATGGAAATAGCTACTCCGATACTGATTGTTTTGAAGAAAATAAATCAAATTGTCAAATCATATCTAAATTTGATTTGTTCAGTTTAAAACTTGATCTATCATCATTTAAATTAAGCAGAGGGAGTTCGGATAGGTTTTCTAATAAAGCTAAGACTATGAACATTGGTCAACTTAAAACAATTATTGATTCAATTCAAAAAAATATTACTCTTCAAAAAAATGATTTTGAAAAAAAATTTAGTTTACAAAATATTAATCATAGTTTAAAACTAAAAAATAATTTAAGAACAAATAACATAGAAGTAAATAATGAAATAATAACTAAAAAAGTTTTAAGTAATACTAAAAATAAAATCTATGCATTAAACAATTTAAATCGTGAATTGAAAAGAAAAAAACAATATTTAAATAAATTAAAAGTTGAACTTAATAAAAAATATACTTATTCGTTTGCATGTATGATAATGTTCTTAATTGGGGTTCCTTTAGGTGGAATTATCAAAAAAGGTGGGTTTGGATTACCAGTAATTATCTCAATATTTTCCTTTTTAATTTATCATATTATTTCAATTACAGGAGAAAAATTAGTAAAAAAAGATGTTTTAGAAGTTAGCTATGGTATGTGGGGACCAATTTTTCTTTTCTTTACACTAGGAATTTTATTATTTATAAGTATGCAAAAAGAAAAGTTGTAAAATGAAAATTTTAATTTTATCTCATAAACCTGTTTTCCCAACTCTTGACGGTGGAAGTCTAGCAACTAAAAAAATTTTTATGGATTTGAGGAGTGAATTTAAAAGCGTTGATTTAATTTGCTTGAAATCAAGTAAATTAAAAAATAAAAATTTTAATAAAAATAAAAATCATCAAGAATTATTTGAAGTCAATACCAATTTTAATTTTAAAAAACTTATTAAAAGCATTTTTAATAAACAATGTTATCAAATAAATAGATTCTACAATAAAGAAATATCCAGTAGCATAATAAAATTAATTAAGAAAAAAAAATATGAATATGTGCTTTTTGAGGGAGTTTTTCCCTCTGTTTATTTAAATGACATTAAATCAAATTGCAATTGTAAAACCATTATTAGAACTCACAATGTAGAACATGAAATTTGGACAAATTTAGCGAGTAATAGTAATAATATATTTAAAATATTGATTTATACATTTTTAAAAAAACAAATGAAAAAATGGGAAGATTATATATGTTCTAAATGTGATTTTTTATTTTGTATTTCAAAAAATGATCAATTGTACTTTAATAAAAAATTAAATAAAGAAACTAAATTACTTCCTGTTTCCTTTGAATTAAAACAAAATAAAATAAATCAAAACTTTTCTATATTCCATCTTGGCGCAATGGATTGGAAACCCAATATTGAAGGAGTAAACTGGTTTTTAAAAAAAGTGTGGTTCAAAAAGTTACAAAAAGATTCAAAATTGAAACTTTATTTGGCGGGAAAAAATATGCCTAATAAAATTAAAAAAATGTCAAATAATTCATTAATCGTTGAAGGAGCGATTGAAAGTGCTGAAAATTATATGAAGGATAAAAATATAATGATTGTTCCAATATTTTCAGGTAGTGGTATAAGAATTAAAATACTAGAAGGAATGTCAATGGGAATACCTATTTTAAGTACCCCAAAAGGAGCACAAGGAATTGATTATATCGATAATGAAAATATATTAATTTGTAAGTCTGAATTAGAATTTGAAAAAGCAATTAAATCACTACAAAAAAATAAAACATTATTTTTAAAAATTGGAAACGGTGGAAAAAAATTAATTAAAAATCACTTTTCAAAAGAGTTAGTTATAAAAAATTGGAAAAATTTAATAAATGAAGATTGTAATATTAACACCGAGAGTTCCTGAGATATTAGACAAAGGAGATAAATTGAGAATTTTTCATCAAATTAAATTTTTATCAACTTCAAATGAAATTCATTTAATCTCATTAAGCACATCAAAAAAAAGAAAAGTTAACCCAGAATTAAAACAATTTATAAAAAGTTTTCATGTCATATCTTCGACTAAATTAAATCGAATTTTTAATTTATTTTATTACTCTATTTTTAAAAAATTACCATTTCAGGTTTCATATTATTTTTCTAAAAAAAGTAAGTTAAAAATTGATAAAATAATTTCCAATATTGAGCCACAATTAATTTATTGTCAATTAATTAGAACATCTGAATTCGTTAAACACCGAAAAGAAGTAAAAATTATTGATTTTATGGATTGTTTTTCACTTGGTTTAAAAAGAAGAATAAAAAAATCAAGTATTTTTTTTAAAAAAATAGTTCATGTTGAATATAAAAGAGTGAAAAATTATGAAACAAAGATCTTCGATTATTTTAACTTCAAAACAATTATTTCTGAATTCGATAAAAAAAATATAAATCATGAAAATAGAAATCAAATTGTAATTGTAAAAAATGGAATTGACCTCAATTATTTTAAAAGAAAATCTAATAATTACAATAAAAAAACAATTATTTTCGTAGGTAATATGAGCTATAAGCCAAATATTTTAGCTGCAAAATTTATATGTGAGAAAATACTTCCATTAGTAAATATTAAAATTAAAAATACAAAAGTAATTATTGCTGGTTCATCACCGACTGATGAGGTCAAAAAATTAGCTAAACTTAACAAAAACATTAAAGTAACCGGTTTCATTTCTGATATTAGAACTGCTTACGAAAAAGGAACTGTATTCATTGCCCCAATGTTTATAGGCTCAGGGCTTCAAAATAAACTATTAGAAGCTATGTCTATGAAGATTCCATGTATTACTACTGATATCGCAAATAATTCTTTAAATGCAACTGAAAATGAAATTATAATTGCAAAAAATGAATTTGAGTTTGCCAATAATTGCATAGAACTATTTAATAATAATCAAAAAACTTTGAAGTTAATTGAAAATGGATATAAATTCGTTAAAACTAAATACTGTTGGGAAAAATCTACAAACGTCATAAATAAAATAATTAAAAATGAAATTAAATTCAATAGAAGAAGCAATTAAAGATATAAGTAAAGGAAAAATAGTTATAGTTGTCGATGATGAAAACAGAGAAAATGAAGGTGATTTCATAGCTGCAGCTGAAAAGGTTACCCCTCAACTTGTTAATTTCATGATTAAATTTGGAAGAGGATTGTTATGTGCTCCTTTAACATCAAAAAGATGTGAAGAATTAAAATTAGATTTAATGGTTGGAAAAAATACAGATCCTCTTAAAACACAGTTTACAGTTTCAGTAGATAAGATTGGTAAAAATTGTACTACTGGAATTTCTGCAAGTGATCGTTCTGAAACAATTAAAGCATTAGCAAATCCTAAGACCAAAGAAGAGGATTTAGCAAGACCTGGACATATTTTTCCTCTCAAAGCAATGGATGGCGGTGTATTGAGGAGAAGTGGACATACTGAAGCTGCAGTTGATTTATGTAAACTTGCAAATTTAAAACCAGCTGGTATAATTGTAGAAATAATGAATGATGACGGATCGATGGCTAGACTACCTGAACTTATTAAAATTTCAAAAAAATTCAATTTGAAAATTATCTCCATTGAAGATTTAATTAAATACAGACTGAAAACAGAATCTTCTATTAAAAAAGTAGTTGAAGTTAATATGCCAACAAAATATGGTGATTTTAAACTTATTTCTTTCAAAGAAATAAATTCAAATTATGAACATTTAGCTATGGTAAAAGGTAAATGGAAAAAAAATGAACCTATTTTAGTTAGAGTACATTCCTCGTGTTTTACTGGGGACATTTTAGGTTCATTGAGATGTGACTGTGGAGACCAATTAACTGATTCAATTAAAATGATTGAAAAAGAAAAAAAAGGATTAATATTATACATGAATCAAGAAGGAAGAGGTATTGGTTTAGGAAATAAATTACATGCTTATAAATTACAAGAAGGAGGAATGGATACTGTTCAAGCAAATCTTAAATTGGGATTTAAAGAAGATGAAAGAGACTATGGAATTGGAGCACAAATATTGAGGAAATTAAACGTAACAAAAATCAAACTATTGACAAATAATCCAAAAAAAAGAGCAGGACTAGTTGGATATGGCTTGGAAATTGTTGAAAATGTACCAATTAAAACAAAGCTAAATAAACATAATAAAAATTATATTTTAACCAAAAAAAATAAAATGGGGCACGAAATTTAATTTTTTTTTCTTTTTCTCTTCTTCTTGAATATATCAAAAAAGTTATCAAATTCTTTCTCAAAAAATATAGAAACACCTTGTTCGTATCTGAAGTCATCTCCACTTATCGGATCATATTCATCAGTCCTATTGAATGCTTTTAATTTAAAATTATCAGATAGTTCATATTGTATATCCAATTCTCCTACAATGTCAGTATTATCTTGAGCTTGAGGAGTACTTGGGTTACTTGCATTACCATTAATAGTCAACTTATCATTTAATAGTTTCATTGAAAGCGCAAGTTGAATTTCATCAGTAGTTAATGAATCAGTTGAACCAGGCGTCCACCTAAATCCTAAATCAAAATCATCTGTGATTTGAGATAACCAATTAGAAATTTGATTTGATAATAACTCTGTTCCTGTTGTTGTTAAACTACTATTTAAATAATTTTCAGTGCTTTCTTGTATTAAAAAACTATTTGCTCCAATTAAGAATAAAAACTGTTGCAATTTTTTTTCTTCAGTATCTGTTAGCTGATATAATTTAGTTAAAGCAACATCAGATGCTGATGGTATATCAATTATGAAATCAACTGACGGATTTAATAAATTATTTGTCATATGCATTTTACAAAAAACTGGAACTTTAGTACTTGAATTATAATCTGCATCTAATAGACTAAGTGAAGTTTTGAGTTCATAAAAAGCAGAAAAATCAATATTTATATCATATGGACTACCATCCCAATATAGACTTCCACCTTTTTCAAGAATAAAGTTTTTATTAAGAACATTCTGCATTGTATACAAATATTCTCCTTGGTTTATTAAAATTTCACCGAACATATTAAAATTTCCGTTATCATCTATTTCTAATTTCAAATCACCTTCTCCAGAACCCTTAATAATATCTCCTATTTTTTCATCATAAATTATTTGCACTTGAGCATTTGGAGATAAAGATAAATCAAAATTCATTTTAAAGACTTTATTATTTTTTTCTCTATTGTTGAAAATTTGATTGGATGAAGAAGATTCTAATGAATTAAATAACTCCAAATTATTTGCTTCAGAAATTTCCATTGAATTAGATAAAGGTATATTAAACTTAGTGCCTTTTTTAGACTCAGCATCAATTTCAAGATAAACTTTATTTGGCTCACCATTGATAATAATATTACCGCCAGCAAAAACTTCTCCGTAATAAGTATCATTATTATCTATTTTAGTATTTAAACAATATAAATTATCGGAACTTACAAATAAGTTATAAGATATTTCTTTTAGAGCATTAGCATGAGTAGCTTCTCCATAAAATAATCCATTAGTTTTAAATTTTTTATCATAAATTAAAACTGAATCTAATTGAATATTTTCTTTTTTAAATGAGACACTATAATCATCTTTTAGGAAATACGTAGTGTTTAAATATGGTATTTTAAATGAAAAGTTATTTAAAGTTAAAGAACCATCAATTAAATAATTATCGTGAGGACCATATAAATTTAAATTACCATAAATATTTCCTTTGTTGTTTGAAATACTACTGATGTACGAATTTAAGATATTACAATCTTGTCCATTAAAATCTAAAAACATATTCATATTATATTTTTTGTCTAGAGAAACGGTACCATTAAATTCAATAGTTTTAGATTTATTTGAAGGTTTTACATAACCATCTAAAACTAAAAATTTTCTTTTATTGTTTGATTGTGTATTTAATATTAAATCTCCTAGAAGAACGTCATTAATAGAAAAGTCTTTAACTTTTAAATAACCACCCAATGGTTTACTTACAGAGTTATACCAAAAGGTACCATTAGCTAATCCTGCTAATCTAGAAGCATCTTTTTTTCTTAGAAAATTAATAAATTCTAAATCAACGTTTTTGAGATCAAAAAATAATTTTAATGAATTAGAATTTTCAACTGAAACATCAATTAATTGAGAACCTGAACTTAGTGAAAAATTAGAAAAATTAACTTCATCGAAATTAGAAATTTTTATTAAACTATTTGGGGAAAGATTCCATACCTGGTCAGGAAAATTAACAAATGAATTGCTAAATGAAATTAAATTTTCATCTCCTCTTGAAATATTACCAAAAAAAGAAGCATCAAAAAATTCATTTTTATTAATGTTTTTTAAAAGTAACTTATATTCAATTTGATTAGAACTAGAGTTAGAAGTGAAAACTAATGAGTCAATATTTAAATTGTTTTCTGTGTTTTTAAAGTTATTGCTAAGAAAATAAAAATTTAATTTATCATGATTATTAATCTCTAAATCAAAATTTAAATTATCAAAAAATTTATTATTAAAAGACAAACTCTCTAAATCTCCCATTATAAATAAATTAGAGCTTAATTTCTTTTTATTTATTTTTAAATTAAACTTTTCAAGAGAAAAATTATCTAAAAAAAAGTCTGTGAGAAAGGATGAATTATTAAAATCTAAATCTAAATCTAAATTATAATCACTTTTGAATATTTTTTTTTCGTTCTTTAAAAAAGATAAAAATACATTCTTAAAATCTTTATTTAAATCTAAATATTTAAAATCTCCTGTAAGAAATGCAGAACCTATATCAGATTTAAACAATAAAGACTTATTAATTGATGAATTATTAAAATCAATCTTTAAATTATTTAAATTGTATTTTTTTCCTCTATAGTAAGATAATTTATTAGCTTCTATTGAACCAATTAAATTATCAATTGAATTTCCCTTTAAATTTGCAGTAATATTTCCAGAAAATTGTTTGATAGGTTGACCTGTTAAAAATTTAATTTTATCTAAATTGATTTTTTTTACTTTTGAAGAAACATTAATTATTTTATTGTTGTCTGAAAAATCTAATTCGCCATTTAATTGAACTTTACAGTTCCTGTCATTAATCCTTAAATCCCCTCTAAGTAAATTGTAACTTAAATCTGCATTTAATGAAAAATTATTATAATAATAATTATCAAAAAATATTTTGGCTTCTTGAAAGCTTATATTTGCAAAGAAGTTATCCTTATCTAAACCTGAACCATTAATTTTAGTCTTAAAATTAACTTCGCCTAAATTTTTAAAATTAAGTAAGCTCCCTAAATTAAATTTGTTAAAATCAATAGTTCCAACAAAAGATGGATTATTTAAACTGTCGGGGAAGTGAAATTTTAAATTAAGATTAGAGAAACCGTAATCTGAATTTATATTACTTTCGATATCTAAATTTCTATTATATAATACAGTTTTTCCTATATATTTAATATCTCCTAAATCAAGTAATATAGAAGGGAAATCTATTTTATTCTTCATTGAAAATGATAAAAGATCTTGTTTTTTAATAATTGAATTATTTATCTGAAGAAAATATAAATCTAGACTACTATCATAAGAGAAAATACCATTCAAAAATGAATGATTGTAATTTATATTAAGATTTTCTAAACTAAAAATATTTTTATTAAATGAAAGGATTGAGGAAAAATTGATGAATTCATTATTATTAAATTTTTGATTAATAAAATCTTTTAAGTAAAACTTACTATCAATAATATCTACGAAAAATTTGCTTTTTGATTTATCTTGGTTTAAAGAAGAAGCAAAAAACGAATTATTTTTCTGAAAAAAAATATTTTCAATATTGCAACCATTATTATTAGAGTAATTAATTTTATTTAAATCAAAAGAAAAATCATTAAATTTAATAGTATCCAATTGATTCTGGAAGATAAAATTAGAAATAGATAAATTAATATTTTCAATATAAAGTGAGTCTAAATTAGTAGAATTTTCATTTGAAATCTTATTTATGAATAATTCAAAATTAGTAATAGAATCTGATTCATATTTATTAATGAAAAAATCTACGTTTTCAATATTAACATTATTAATTTTTATATCAGATTTTGAAAAAATGATGTTATTATTAAAACCAATTGAAATATTAGGAATATTTATCATTGGATTTTGAAAATGATCTAATATTAAAAAATTGCAAGAAATTTTATTAGAAAAAATATTGTAGTAAAAATTATTTGACTCTAATAAAATAGAGTGATTTTCGTTTATATTTTTAGAAAATAAATTAAATATTTTTTTTTGAAATAAAGACGAATTAATTATCCCAAATAGAGTTGTTAAAATACTAAATAGTACAATAAGCAAAAAAACAATTTTTTTTATATTTTGTCTAATAATCAATATTTATAACTTTATATTCATAAATGAAAAAAGACATATACATACTTGGGATTGAATCATCTTGTGATGATACATCAGTTGCTATTACTAATAACAGAAAAGTACTATCAAATATTGTATCAAGTCAAAAAATTCACCAAAAATATGGTGGAGTTGTCCCTGAACTTGCATCCAGATCTCATCAAAAAAATATAGTACCTGTTACCTCTCTAGCTTTAAAGATAGCAAATATTAAAAAAAATCAACTAAATGCAATCGCTTTTACTAGGGGACCTGGATTATTGGGTTCATTATTAGTAGGATGTTCATTTGCAAAAAGTTTATCTTTAAGTCTAAAAATACCTCTAATTGAAATTAATCACATGAGGGCCCATGTTATTGCTAATTTTATTGAAAACAAAAATTTTAATCCCCCAAGTTTTCCTTTTCTATGCTTGACAGTCTCTGGAGGACATACTCAGATAGTATCAGTAAAAAGTATAGAAGATATGAGCGTTATTGGTCAAACTCTTGATGATTCAGCTGGGGAAGCATTTGATAAATCAGCAAAATTATTAGGATTAGGATATCCCGGCGGACCATTAATTGAAAAAAAATCAATTGGAGGAGATTGTAATAAATTTATTTTTACGGAACCTAATGTTGATAATTTAAATTTTAGTTTTAGTGGATTAAAAACTCAAATATTTATGTTTTTAAAAAAAGAAATGGGAAAAAATAAAAATTTCATTAAAGAAAATATACATCATCTTTGTGCATCAATACAAAAAATAATAGTAACTACTCTCGTTAATAAGTTAAAAAGAGCAATTATAATGAATAATGTCAAAAATGTTGCTATTGCTGGTGGAGTCGCCTCTAATAAATACTTTAGGTCAGAGATTAAAAAACTTGAAAATGAATTAAAAATAAAATCATATTTTCCAAAAATAGAGTACTCAACGGATAATGCTGCTATGATTGCGTTATCGGGTTATTATAAATTCAGAAAAAAAGAATTTTCAAATATCCAAATAAGTCCTGATTGCAGATATAAAATTTAAAAATTTTCAAATAAAATTCTATTATTTTCCCAGTTGATATTAGAACCTTTTCTGAAGTAAAAAACTAGTGAAAATTCATGAGAAGCTCCAGAGTAATTACCTATTTCTCCATAATTATAATCAATCGAATAAATCAAAGAAAATTTATCGTAGTTAAAGCCAAAAAGAGCAATTAATTCATCATTACTTCTATATCCAGCACCTAACCAAAAAATATTATTAAAAATAGCTTTTAAATTTATGTCATATTGAAAATCTGTATACTCTGTCTTTTTTAATAGAAAGCTTTGTTCAAAACCAATTTTTGTTACTTCATCAGTAAAATTATATCCACCAAAAAAATAATAATTTCTAGCGAATTGATTGGGTCCATTAATATCTTGTGTCAATACCTTTGATTGAATCAAATTAACAATAGAAGCTCCAAAAAATAAAAAATCATCATAAACAAGAAAACCAAAGTTGGAATCAAAATTTATTTTTTTTTGAATTTCACCATTCAAAATTGGATCAAATGTGGCAGTATTTAAATTAGAATCATCAAAAACGTACTGATATATATTACCTGAAATACCTAAAGATAAATTATAGTTCAAAAAAATTGGAAATTTAAATGAGTACATTAAATCCAATCCATGAATGTTTATTGCCCCTGTTCTATCTGAAAAAAGTAGAGAACCTAATCCATGTTTTTGATTGTTTAAGGCATGATGAGCAGCAATGGAAGTGGTTCTTATAGGTTCATCTACAAAACCAGTCCATTGATTTCTATTCATTAAAATTATTGAAGAAGATTCAGTTATTCCAGAAAATGCAGGATTAATAACTAATGGATTATATATGTACTGACTGTTTAAAGGTAGTTGTTGTGAATAAACAAAGTTACCTAATAAACAAATGAGAAAAAAAAATAATTTGTTGTACTTCATAAGTGTGTCCGATTTTACAAATCTATCAACAAAAAGGCATTAAAAAAAAATCTATTAATTAAAATCTAACTTTATCTGACCAGAATTTCTACTAAAATCTTCATTTTCTATTAAATCTTTATCGTTTTTTTCAATATTTTGACTTTCAATTAATTCGATAGACTTCAGCTTATATTGTGAAATTTGCTTACCAATTGCTTCATATCCTTTAACAGAGATAAAGTCAGAAGAAACAAATTCAATCGACTCTCTTATTTTTCCAGTTTTTGTATTATGAAAATTTAACTTAATTATTTTACTACCAAAAAAAATAAATTTTAAATTAAAACCTTTATTTTCCTGTAAATAGTACTGTTTTTTAGAAATTTCTTTTGGTTTAAATCTTTTAATATAGTGTAGTTTATTTTTAGAATTATAATAAATACACGTTAATACACTTGAAGGATTATACTTTTCAATTATTTTAATATTTTCTGGAAAATGATTAGATAAATCATAAGACGTTAAATAAAAAAATCCTAGTTCAGAAACTAGAATAATTTTGTCGTCACCTGAGAAATCCCCCAATAATTCTCCATGACCCAAGTCATTTAATCTATTAACAGAGGAATCATACCAAATTTTCTTAGCAGCTAAAGTTGAAACTCCTTTATTTTTTAATTCAATTTTTCTTACATAGTGTTTGCATATCATATTCCCTCGAACCCCTCTACTTTTAATATCATATTCAGAAAAATCTATATCAAATTTTATTTTTTTAATTCTTGCCTTTGCTCTTAAAATAACACTAACCAACTCAGCTTCTCCATTAGGGTTGGCAGAAAAATAAATCACATCAGAACCATTTTTACTACCCAAATTATAGTCTTTATTTCTTGTTATTCCTTTAACTGGAAAACGCTTTAAATATGCTTTATTTGAAGATTTGTCTCTGTAAATCATATTATATGTAGTTCTATTGTCATTTTTCTTGAAAATACCAATATGAATAATGTCTTTCCCAACAAATACTTTGGATGAAACTTTTGTTACTAACATACTTCCATCTTTCTTAAAGACAATTATATCATCAATATCAGAGCATTCTAAAATAAACTCATCCCTTCTCATGGATGTGCCAATAAAACCTTCCAATTTGTTTGCATATAATTTTTTATTAGCTAAAGCAACTTTAGAAGCTACAATTGTATCAAAAAGTCTTTCCTTTGTTTTCCTTTCTCTACCTTTTCCATATTTTTCTTTGATTTTTTTAAAATATTGTATTGAAAAATCTGTGATGTTATCTAAATTTTTTTGTTCATTTTCTATGGATACTTCAATCTGTTTTACTTTTTCATTTTCTCTGTCAAGATCATATTTACTAATTCTTTTAATTTTAATTTCAGTTAATTTTGTTACATCATCAACTGTAACTTCTCTTTTTAAATTTTTAACAAAAGGTTTTAATCCTTTAAATATAACTTCAATTATTCCTTCCCAACTATCTACATCTTCTATATCTCTATATATTTTTTCTTCAATAAAAATTCGTTCTAAAGTAGCGCTGTGCCATTTCTCGTTGAGTTCATTTAATTTTATTTGTAGTTCTTGAGTTAAAATTAATTTAGTGTTTTCAGTTGAAATTTTAAGGATGGAAGATACGTCAGAAAAAATGGGGGAATCATTTTGAATAACACATGTCGTAGGATATATAGTTATTTCACAATCTGTAAAAGCATAAAGAGCATCAATAGTTTTATCAATTGATACATCATTTGTGATTGTAATAATTATATCAACTTTGTCAGCGGTATTATTTTGAATATTTTTAATCTTTATTTTTCCTTTATCATTTGCTCTCAATATTGAATCGATTAATGAAGTAGTTGTAATATTATAAGGCAATTCTGTTATTTGAAGAGTTTTTTTATCTATTTCTTCAATCTTAGCTCTAACTCTTACTTTACCTCCTTTTTTTCCATCGTTATAATTACTAAAATCAGCCAAACCTCCTGATTGAAAGTCAGGTAAAATTTTTTTATTTCTTCCTCTCAAAATTGAAATTGAAGCGTCTATTAATTCATTAAAATTATGAGGTAATATTTTCGTAGATAAACCAACAGCAATACCTTCAACTCCTTGAAATAATAATAAAGGAAATTTAATAGGTAGCCATTCTGGTTCGTTTGCTCTACCATCGTAAGAGTTTTTCCAATTAGTTACTTTTGGACTAAAGCAAACATCAAGAGAAAATTGAGTAAGTCTAGCTTCAATGTATCTTGCTGCTGCAGCCTTATCTCCAGTTGACACATTACCCCAATTTCCCTGCATATCAATTAAAAGTCCTTTTTGACCTAATTTAACTAAAGCGTCTCCAATTGATGAATCACCGTGTGGATGATACTTCATTGTATTTCCTATTAAATTAGCAACCTTATGATATCTTCCATCATCCATTTCCTTTAATGAATGTAGAATTCTTCTTTGCACAGGTTTTAAACCATCTAAAATATAGGGGACTGCTCTTTCTAGTATTACATATGAAGCATAGTCTAAAAACCAGTTTTTATACATGCCTGTAATTGGAACAACTTTTGTTATCTCATTTAATTCTTCATTATTTTCTAAGGTGTTTTCACTCATAATACTAATCAACTATATCTTTTTCAACTCTTAAGTTATCAATAATAAAAGCTTGACGATCTTGGGTATTCTTTCCCATATAGAAGGTCAATAAAGACTCTATTTCAGAATCATTTTTTAAAAGAACAGGGTCTAATTTAATATTAGAACCAATGAAGTTTTTAAATTCATGAGGAGAAATTTCTCCTAAACCTTTGAATCTAGTAATTTCTAATTTTCCATTTAGTTTGTTCTCAGCCTCTAATTTTTCATTAATATCATAACAATAAATAGTTTCTTTTTTATTTCTGACTCTAAAAAGAGGTGTCTGTAAAATATATAAATGACCTTCTTTTACTAAGTCAGGAAAAAATTGAAGAAAAAAAGTAATAATTAATAATCTAATGTGCATTCCATCAACGTCGGCATCAGTAGCAATTACTATGTTATTATATCTCAAATTTTCTAATTCATTTTCAATATTTAGAGCACTTTGTAATAAGTTAAACTCCTCATTTTCATAAACAATCTTTTTTGTTAAACCAAAACAATTCAAAGGTTTCCCTTTTAAACTAAATACAGCTTGAGTATTAACATCTCTAGCTTTAGTTATAGAGCCACTAGCAGAATCCCCCTCTGTTATAAATAAAGTTGTTTCTAATCTTCTTTCCTTTTTTAAATCATTATAATGAATCTTACAATCTCTTAATTTTTTATTATGTAAACTTGATTTTTTTGATCTTTCTCTACTTAATTTTTTAATTCCAGCTAGTTCTTTTCTCTCTTTCTCTGCTTGTTGTATTTTTTTAAGAATTACTTCACTAATATCTGGATTTCTATGTAAAAAATTATCAAGTTTTCTTTTAACAAAATCATTTATGTACGTTCTAATTGTTGGAAGTTTATCTCCCATTTCTGTTGAACCTAATTTTGTTTTTGTTTGTGATTCAAAAACTGGCTCCATAACCTTTATACTAACCGCTGCAACTATAGATTGTCTAATGTCTGATGCTTCAAAATTTTTATTATAAAATTCTTTGAATGTTTTTGCTATTGCTTCTCTGAATGAAGATTGATGAGTTCCACCTTGGGTAGTGTGTTGACCATTTACAAATGAAAAGTATGTTTCTCCATATTTAGATTTTGAATGAGATAATGCAATTTCTATATCATCTCCTTTCAAATGAATAATTGGATAAGTCAAAGATGTTTCTAATTTTGAACTCAATAAGTCTTTTAATCCATTTTCTGAAAAAAACTTTACATTGTTATAAATAATTGTTAAACCTGGATTTAAGTACACATAATTCCAAATCATAGTAGAAATATGATGGTCTAAAAAATTAAAATTGGAAAAAATTTCAGAATCTGGAATAAACATAATTCTAGTTCCATTTCTTTGGGATGAGTCTTTAACTTCATCTTCAAAAGTTATAACTCCCCTGTTAAATTCAACAATTTTTGTTTTACCATCACGAATACTTTGAACTCTAAAATGTTCTGACAAAGCATTAACTGCTTTAGTACCCACTCCATTCAGTCCTACAGCCTTTTTAAAAGCTTTAGTATCGTATTTACCACCAGTATTAATTTTAGAAACACAATCAATCACTTTTCCCAATGGAATTCCTCTTCCAAAATCTCTAATTATAACCTTTTGATTTTTAACACTTATTTCAATTGTTTTACCAAAACCCATTACGAACTCATCCATACAATTGTCCATTATCTCTTTTAACAAAACATATATACCATCATCTGGAGAGGAACCGTCTCCTTTTTTACCAATATACATACCAGGACGCATTCTTATATGCTCCTTCCAGTCAAGAGACTTTATATTTTCTTCAGTGTAATTATTTTGACTCATAAAAAATAAACGATACTAAAAATAATAATCAAACTATAAAAAAAGAATAATTAAAGATTAAAATGATAAGAACTTATTAACAATAATTAAAACCTTATAACTATATATTAAATCTAAAATGTATTATATCACCATCTTTCACTAAATAATTTTTCCCTTCTATAAAAATTTTACCATTTTCTCGACAAGTTAACTCACTTCCAAACTTAATCATATCATCGAATGCGATAACCTCAGCTCTTATGAATCCTTTTTCAAAATCTGAGTGGATTTTTCCAGCAGCTTTGGGAGCAAGTGATCCTTCTTTGATAGTCCACGCCTTAACTTCTTTTTCTCCTGCAGTAAAAAAAGTTTGAAGCCCCAACAAAGAATATACAGACCTAATAATTTTATTTACACCTGGTTCATTTAAACCTATGTCATTTAAAAAATCATTTCTGTCTTGAATATTATCTAATTCATTAATTTCAGATTCAATACCTGCTGCAATAATAATCATATTTGAATCTTCATTCTTAATTTTATCTGAGACAGATTCTGTGTAGTCATTTCCGTTTAGTGAATTTTGATCTACATTACATACATAAAGAACTGGCTTTTTTGTCAATAAATGTAATTCATTAATAAAGTCATCGTTATCAAAACTAACAGATCTAGCAGGATAACCTTGTGATAATTTATCTTTATAATTATTTAAAATATCAACTTGATTTACTGCAGTTTTATCTCCGATATTAGCTAATCTTGATAAACTATTAATTTTTTTTTCAATAATCTCAATGTCTTTTACCATGAGTTCATAATCAATTATTTCTTTGTCTCTAATTGGGTTTACAGAACCATCTACGTGAGTAATATTATCATCATCGAAACATCTTAATACATGCATAATTGCATTTGTTTCTTTTATGTTCGACAAAAATTTATTCCCTAACCCTTCTCCTTTACTAGCTCCTTTTACTAGCCCAGCAATGTCAACAATTTCTACTGTGGCAGGAAAAGTATTTTGGGGTTTAAATAATTCTGATAATTGATTTAATCTAGAATCAGGAACAGGTATTATACCAACATTTGGGTCAATAGTCGCAAAAGGATAGTTTGCAGCTAAAGCTTTTGACCTTGATAAACAATTGAATAAAGTTGACTTGCCTACATTAGGTAATCCTACAATTCCACATTTCATATTTATAATTTAGTATGCAAAAATAGGATATTGTGACATCATTTTATTTATTTCATCACAAAGTCCTACCATTTTATTATTATTTTGATAATTAAAAATTGCTTTATCAATAAATTCAACAATTTTTTTAACTTCATTTTCCTTCACTCCCCTAGTTGTAATTGCAGGTGTTCCAATTCTGATTCCTGATGTGACAAAAGGAGATTTGTCGTCAAATGGCACCATATTTTTGTTTACAGTAATATCGGCTAGACCAAGAGCATATTCAGCATCTTTACCTGTAATACCTTTTGATCTTAAATCAATTAAAATGCAATGATTATCTGTTCCAGAAGAAATTATATCATAACCCAATGAAGTTAATGATTCTGCCATAACAAATGCATTTTTTTTCACTTGATTGACATAGTCTAAAAAACTTTCATCCATTATTTCAGAAAAAGCGACCGCTTTAGCTCCTATCAAGTGTTCTAGTGGACCACCTTGACAACCAGGAAAAACAGCTGAATTGATTAAAGTTGACATTTTTTTTAATTCTCCTTTTTTAGTGGTTTCACCAAATGGATTTTCAAAATCATTGCCAATCATAATTATTCCTCCTCTTGGACCTCTTAGAGTCTTATGAGTTGTAGATGTAACAATATGACAATAATCAAAGGGATTATTTAGTAACCCCTTAGAAATTAAACCGGCAGGATGAGAAATATCAGCTAATAATATTGCTCCAATTTCATTTGCTACTTTTCTAAATCTTGAATAATCCCAGTCCCTTGAGTATGCAGATGCTCCACAAATAATCATTTTAGGTTTTTTTTCAAGAGCAGTTTTCTCCATGGATTCATAATCAATTAATCCAGTATCTTTAGATACTCCATAAAAAGATGTTTTGTATAACTTACCAGAAAAATTAACTGGAGATCCATGTGTCAAATGTCCTCCATGAGATAAATCAAAACCAAGTATTTGATCTCCAGGTTTCAAACAGGCCATAAAAACTGCTAAATTAGCTTGAGAACCAGAATGTGGTTGAACATTAACATAATCAACATCAAATATCTTTTTTGCCCTATTAATTGCCAATTGTTCAATTTCATCTACATATTTACATCCACCGTAATATCTTTTTTTAGGGTAACCCTCAGCATATTTATTAGTTAAACATGATCCTGCAACTTTTAATACTTGATCACTTACATAATTTTCAGAAGCAATTAATTCAATACCATTAATTTGTCTTTTATTTTCTTTTTCAATTAATGAAAAAATTATATCGTCTTTGTTCACAATAAATGTTTTAAATTATATATTTAAAGATATTATTTATTTTCAAAAAATCAACTTATGATATCAGCAAACAATATAAAAAGAAAATCCTGGATTAAATATGATAAAAATTGTGATTTTCCCATTCAAAATATTCCTTTCGGTGTATTTAAAACAAGAAATAATGAATTTCATACAGGATCAATAATTGGCGATACTTTGATTAGCCTTAAGAATTTAGAAAAATATGGCTACTTTAATGATATTGTTCTAAAAAATCAAACTTTTCAGGGGAAAAATTTAAATAATTTTTTGGAACAAAAAAAAGATTCTTGGAGGTCTGTAAGGAATAAAATTGGGGATTTATTTGATATTGAAAATAGGATATTAAAAAAAGAATTTATTGATAAAAGTATATTATTTCAAAATAAAGATGTTGAAATGGTAATGCCAGTGAAAATTGGAGATTATACAGACTTCTATTCCAGTAAAGACCACGCTACTAATGTTGGAAAAATGTTTAGAGATCCGGAAAATGCTCTACTTCCTAATTGGTTACATATTCCGGTGGGGTATCATGGAAGGTCTTCTTCAATAGTAATTTCAGGAACAAATGTAAAAAGACCCAAAGGACAAATTCTTCCAAAAGGTGAAAGTAACCCAATATTTTCAGATTCAAAATTATTAGATTTTGAATTAGAAATGGGATTTATTACTGGAAAAGGAAATGAATTAGGAGAAAATATAAAAATCGAAAATGCAGAAGACTATATTTTTGGATTATGTCTTTTTAATGACTGGTCAGCTAGAGACATTCAAAAATGGGAATATGTACCATTAGGTCCATTCCTTGGGAAAAGTTTTAATTCAAGCATTTCACCATGGATTGTTACACTTGATGCTCTTGAACCATTCAGAGTTTCTGGTGAAAAACAAATTCCAGAAGTTCAGAAATATTTAAAATTTGAAGGCAAAAAAAACTTTGACATAAATCTTGAGGTACTTATTAAATCTCAAAAATCAAAACCCTCTCTAGTAACTAAATCAAACTTCAAATATATGTACTGGAATATGGCTCAACAGCTAGCCCATCATACTGTTAATGGTTGCAACATTAAAGCGGGAGATTTACTTGCATCAGGAACTATTTCTGGACCAGAAAAAAATGAATTTGGCTCCATGCTTGAATTATCGTGGGCAGGGTCTAAAAGTATTACTTTAGAAAATGGAGAAAAAAGAAAATTTCTAGAAAACGGTGATACTGTCATTATGAGAGGATATGGGTTAAAGGAAAATTTACGGATTGGGTTTGGTGAATTATCAAATACTATAGTAAAATAAAAATGTCTGAAAAATTAATCCCTACAGAAATATTAACTAAGTATAAATCTCTTATCAGGTCTTTGGGGACAAAAATCAATAATGAAGAAAAAAAAGATATAAAAAAAGCTTTTGATTTAGCATATACAGCCCATAAAAACGTAAAAAGAAAATCAGGAGAAGCATATATTTTTCATCCTCTATCTGTTGCTAAAATTGTTGCAAAAGAAATTGGCCTAGGAAAATTAGCTATAACATGCGCATTATTACATGATGTTGTTGAAGACAGTGAAATAAAATTGAATGAAATTGAGAAAAAATTTGGGAAAAAAGTATCAAATATAATTGATGGACTAACAAAAATATCTGAGGTGATTGATAGCGCAAGCTCTATACAAGCTGAAAATTTTAGAAAAATGTTATTGACATTATCAGACGATGTAAATGTTATTTTAATAAAATTAGCTGACAGATTGGATAACATGAGAACCTTAGGTTCTCTAAAAAATAGTAAAAGAAAAAAAATTGCTTCTGAAACTCTTTACATATATGCTCCATTAGCTCATAGATTAGGATTATATTCAATCAAAACTGAACTTGAAGATTTATCATTAAAATATACAGAACCTGAAAAATATTTTGAAATATCAAAAAAATTAAATGAAACTAAAGTTGAAAGAGAAAATTATATTAAAAAATTTTTAAAACCAATAAAATTAAATGTAAAAAAAGAAGGATTTAAAGTATCAATTAAGGGAAGGCCAAAATCTATTTTTTCAATAAGAAAAAAAATGGCTAAACAAGAAATTAATTTTGAGGAAGTATTTGATAAATTTGCAATAAGAATTATAACAAATTCTAAAGAGTCTGATGAAAAATCTGACTGTTGGAAAATATACTCAATAGTTACAGATTTTTATAAACCAAATCCAGACAGATTGAGAGACTGGATTTCAACACCAAAAACTAATGGTTATGAATCACTACACACCACAGTAATGGGTCCGGATGGACATTGGGTTGAAGTGCAAATAAGAAGTGAAAGAATGGACCAAATTGCTGAAAAAGGACTTGCTGCTCATTGGATTTATAAAAAAAATAATAAAAACTCAAAAAAACCTGATAATTTAAATAAATGGATAAATAATATTAGAGACTTATTAGAGAGTCCTGAAGAAAATGCCGTAGATTTTTTAAATGAGTTTAAACTAAATCTTTATTCAAAAGAAATATTTGTATTTACCCCCAATGGAGAGCTTGTAACACTTCCTAAAAATTCTACAGCTCTAGATTTTGCTTTTAGTATCCATACCGATCTTGGAAAAAGATGTTTAGGTACTAAAGTTAACGGAAAATTAGTTCCTATAAGCCACAAATTAAAAAGTGGCGATCAAATAGAAATTATATCTTCTGAAAAACAAAGACCAAAAGAAAGTTGGTTAGATTTTGTAATTACATCTAAAGCAAAAAATAAAATAAAAAGCTCTTTAAATGAAGGAAAAAAAATTATAGCTGAAGAAGGTAAAGAAATTTTAAAACGAAAATTAAAACACTTGAAAATTCCTTTTTCAGAAAAAAGAATCAATGAACTTCAAGCTTTTTTTAAATTACAAGATAGTCAGGAATTATTCTTTAAAATTGGCACAGGTAATATTAATAACCCAGACTTAAAAAAATATATTGAAAGTAGAGAAAGCTGGTATACATATCTTAGATCAAAGTTAACAAGAAGAAAAAATCAAGGGGAAAATAAAGAATTTCTCAAAGTCGCTAAAAAAAATAAAAAAATATTAAGATTTGGAGATGGAAAAGATGAATTAGAATATAAAATTGCCTCTTGCTGCAATCCCATTCCTGGAGACGATGTCTTTGGATTTATCACAATTGAAGATGGAATAAAAGTACACTCATATAATTGTCCTAATTCGATAAGATTAAAAACAAATTTTAACTACAGGACAATTGAGGCACATTGGATTAATATTGAGGATTTAGATTTTTCTGCAATTATAGAAATTAAAGGTATAGATTCCACAGGTATTGTTAATCAGATAACTAAAATAATTTCAAATGATATGTCTGTAGAAATGGAATCAATCAATTTCAAAAGTACAGATGGTTATTTTTCTGGCAAAGTGGATATTATGGTAAAAAATAAAATACACATTAAGAAATTAATTGAAAGGTTAAAGAAAATTGATGGGGTAAAAAAAGTTGAAAGAAAATTAAAATCATAAAAAAATAGTTAATAAATTGTTAAAGTAATTTTTTCAAGAAATGATAAATAAAGAAAATAGAAGTCCAATTGATATATTAAATAACTATTTAGAAAAACAAAAGCTCAGAAAAACACCAGAAAGAAATATTATATTAGAAGAGATATATAAACTAAATACGCATTTTGATATAGAAGAACTATTTAAAAAAATTTCAAAAAAAAATAAAATAAGCAAAGCAACTATTTACAATGCAATAGAACTGTTTCAGAAACTAGACTTAATTACCAAGCATTCATTTGATAGCAGAGTTTTATACGAAAAGACTTTAAATAAAAAACAACACAATCATTTAATTTGTGTTAACTGTAATAAAATTCAAGAATTCTGCGATCCAAGGTTACAAAAAATTATGAAATCTGCTGAAGAAATTTTAAATTTTAAAATATCAAAACACTCTTTGAATTTTTATGGTCATTGCTTAAATAATAATTGTGAAAATAAATAAAATGAAAGTAGATATACTATTAGGATTACAGTGGGGGGATGAAGGAAAGGGAAAGATTGTTGATTATTTAGGTAAAAAATATAATTTAATTGGGAGGTTTCAAGGTGGACCTAATGCTGGACATACAATAAAATTTAATGGATTAACTAACGTTTTACACACAATTCCATCTGGAATTTTTCAAAAAAAAACAAAAAATTTAATTGGAAATGGTGTTGTTATTGATCCAATTATTTTTTTTAATGAACTTAAAAAATTAAAAAAAAATAAAATTCTCTACAAAAACAATCTTTTTATTTCAAGAAAAGCTCATTTAATTTTACCTACTCACAGATATTTAGATGCAGCATCTGAACTTGCTAAAGGAAAGAAAAAAGTTGGATCAACCCTCAAAGGAATCGGCCCTACCTATATGGATAAAACTGGCAGAAATGGATTAAGAGTAGGTGATATTGAATCTAAAAACTTTATTAAAAAATTTAAGACATTGACAAAAAAACACAACGAAATTTTGTTAAAACTTTATAATTATAAGGCCCCTAACCAATTAGAAGATGAAAAAATTTGGTTAAAATGCGCTAAAGAATTAAAAAAATTAAACATAGTTGATGGTGAATATTTCGTCAATAATAAAGAAATAAAAAGGATTCTTGCAGAAGGAGCTCAAGGAACATTATTAGACATTGATTACGGAAGCTACCCATATGTAACATCTTCAAATACAGTTGCTGCAGGAGCATGTACAGGATTAGGGATTCCTCCTAACAAAATAAAAAAAGTTATAGGCATTTTCAAAGCTTATTGCACCAGAGTTGGGTCAGGACCTTTCACAACTGAATTACATGATAATATAGGAAAAGAAATACAAAAAATTGGTCATGAATTTGGCTCCACAACTGGAAGGTCAAGAAGGTGTGGCTGGTTAGATCTTCCAGCTTTAAAATATGCAACTATGATTAATGGAATTACTGAACTAGTTATTACAAAAATTGATGTGTTATCTAATTTAGAAAAAATAAAGGTTTGTACCCATTATGATTACTTTGGAGAAAAAATTAATCACCTCCCTTATGATTTGGACCCAAAAGGAATAAAACCAATTTACAAAGAATTTAAAGGCTGGAAAAAAGATATAACAAAAATTTCCAGATTCGAAAATCTTCCATTTAATTTAAAAAATTATATAAAATACTTAGAAAAAGAAATTAATATTCCAATAAAAATTATCTCTGTTGGACCAGATAGAAAGGAAACCATATACAGATAAACAATGTTCAAAAAAAAACACGATATTTTTTTTGTATTCATACTTTTGTTTTTCAATTCATTTTCCCAAAAAGAAATAAATATTCTTCAATCTAATTTTTTGCAAAACATCAAAATAAATAATACCGAATTTGACATGTTTTGTGGTGATGTAATTGCTCAATTTAAGAAGCATAAATTATACTGTGATACAATATATATTTCAAAAGATGGAAAATACGTTAAAGTCAATAGTGTAAAGAGTTCTATAATATTAGATAATAAAGGTTCAAAAATTGAATCAAAAAAAATTGAATTTTTGAAAAATGATACTTTAATTAATTTTTCTCAAAAAGTTGTTTTCACTAAAAATAAAAATAAAATCACAACAGATTATTTAAGCTATAATCCTGATAAAAAAATAGTTTATTACAACAATGGAGGAAAACTAACTGACAATTATAATACCATAATAAGTAAAATAGGCAAATTTCACACAAAAGATGAATTTGGACAATTTAGTGAAAATGTGAATATGAAAACGAGTAAGTATATAATTGAATCAGATAATTTAGATATAGATAATAAAAATGAAATTATATTCTTAAATAGTAGATCCAAAATATCTTCTGATAATATGTTTATTATGGGAAACTTGGGTGTTTATGATAAAAAAGAAGAAAATTTAAGTGTGTGGGGAAATGGATTTATTAAAACTGAACAAAGAGTCATTAACTGTGATAGTATTTTTTATAATAATGATAAAAAAACAAGTTTGTTTGGTAATATTGAAATAGAACAAGAGAATAACATACAAATATTTTGTGAAACATTTAATGAGTTTAATGGAACTTCTGAATTTACAGGTAAACCAAAAATAAAATTTAAATCTGAAAATAGTTCAGAAATAATAGTTGAGGGTGAGATAATGAAACTAAATGATAATGACTCTTTATTATATGTAATCAACAAAACATACATAACAAGTGATTCAATTCAAGGAAAATGCAAAAATTCCATATTTAATTTCAAAGCAGAAACTATTTGTTTGATGGAAAACCCTGTACTTTGGACAAAAAAAAGTCAAATAAGTGGCGATACTATTTTCCTTTTTACAAAAAATGAAACTCTAGATAGCATTTATATTCCTAATAACAGCTTCATTACTTCCAAAAAAATTGATGATTATTTTGATCAAATAAAAGGAAAAAAATTATTTGGAAATTTTAAAGAGGGTAATCTTCACAAAATTACTTTACAAGGAAATACTGAGTTAAAGTACTTTGAGACTGATTTGAAAGAAAGAATTAGTGGAGTAAATGATATTTTGTGCAGTAGTATTTCAATCAATTTCGAAGACAATGAAATAAAAAATATTTCATTCTTATCATTACCACAAGCTATATATACACCTAAAAGTTTAATTAATAACGAATCACGTATTTTAGATGGTTTTATTAACAGATTTGATGAAAAAAGGTTCTGATGTAATTTTTTTTGAAGGTTTTAATATCCAATTTATATGGTTAGCACATCTAAAAAAAAATAAAAAAAAATAAAAAAAACTTATTTGGTAAGATTTTTTTATTAGCTTTGGTCTGTTAATTTAAATTAATATTAATTATGAAAAGAATTATTTTAACTTTTGTAGCGGTAACTGTTATGTTATTCTCTACTAACGCACAAACTAAAAAAGGTACTATCCTTTTAGGTGCGGGATCTCAATTAAGCGAAACATCATGGACTGATTTAGCTATCACTCCAAAAATTGGATACTTTATCCAAGATGGTTTAGCTTTAGGAGCAATGATTCATTTTAACACTGATGATCAGTACTTCCCATCTTATGATGGTATTGCTGTACCTAATGCAGTAACTGGTGCTACTGAAATTATTGGTGCTCACGATGAATATACTCTTACAAATAACTCTAGAACATTCGGTGTATTCGGAAGATACTATGCTGCTAGAAACTTATTTATGGAAGTAAATATGTCAAGTAGTACAACTCAATCTGAAGAATGGGGAACTATGAGTTCTTTCGAAGTTGATGCTGGTGGTAATATATCATTAGTACAAACAGAAGGAGTTATGCAATCTAGATCTCAATCAACTCACGTTGGTTTTGGAATGGGTTACACACTTGTAATGAGAGAACACATTGCTATAGAGCCTTACGTTGCACTTGACTTAATTGTTGATGGTGAAAGAGTAAGTACTGGTAATGAGTCTGTTGACTTATCTGGTTCTAGTTTCATCGCTGGTGTAAACTTTAGCTTATTCTTTTAGAGAAATAAACTAAAGAGATCAAAAAAAAGGGACTCATTATGAGTCCTTTTTTTTTGATTTAATTATTAATATACTTTTTTCTCCATTCTTCAATACTTATTAACCAAGAATTTTTTAATTGTTCAATAGTCGAAATTGAATTATCAAAAACAACACAATCTAATATTAATTTATCTTTTATGTGTTTTTTAAAATCAAATAAGTTTAAAAAATATATCGATTCTGAATCATTTAATTTATAGGCAATAAAATTATTATTAATTAAACTTTTATTTATTTTAATTCCTATGTCTTTAATTTTATTAAAAAGCTTATCAATTGCGCAACCAGTAGGACTTACTTTGCTTGAGTCAACTAAAACAATTAAGAAATTAGAATAAACAAAAAAACTTGAACTTTTTAATTTTTTTCCATGAGCATCCCAATTATCAAAAAAGTTATTTAATTTATTAGAAATAATTTCTTTTTCATTATTTGTTAATAAAATTAAAGATTGAAAGATCCACAATCTAGAATTAGAATTATAAGAATTTATCTTTTCACTAATGAAATCTTTCATAAAAAATCTTTTTTGGCTTTTGAAATAATTTCAACAATATCTAAAACTTCCACTTCAGATTCTTTATTTTGATTTTTTATACCATCTGTTAACATTGTGTTACAAAATGGGCAACCAGTTGCAATAATTTTTCTCTTTTTTTTAAAATTAGTGTCTAATTTATTTAAATTAAAACCTAGAGTATCTAAAGCTTCTTTAGTTCGATTAATATTTATATCTTGATTACCTTTTTCAGGTTCCTTAAACATTTGAGCACCACCAGCACCACAACAAAAAGATTTATTTTTAAATCTTTTCATTTCACTAATTTTAGCTCCTGAATTTCGCAATAATTCTCGAGGAGATTTATAAATATTATTTCCTCTACCCAAATAACATGGATCATGATAAGTAATTATTGCGTCATTGTAAATTTCATTGAGATTTAATTTATTACTTTTAATTAATTCTGAAATAAATTCAGTGTGGTGATAAACTTCATAAACACCACCTAAAGATTTATATTCATTTTTTATAGTATTATAATCATGAGGACAAGTTGTTACAATTCGATTAATTTTATAACTATTTAAAACTTGAATATTCATTAATGCTTGCATTTGAAATAGAAATTCATTTCCTGAACGTTTAGCTACATCACCACTTGCTGACTCTTCAGTTCCCAATACACCAAAATCAATACGACAAAAATTTAAAATATTAACAAATTCTCTGGTAATTTTTTTTGCTCTTTCATCAAAGCTCCCAGCAGAACCTACCCAAAATAAGATCTCTGGTTCTTTCCCTTCTTGTTGCCATTCAGACATGGTTTTTACTTTAATTTCCATCTTCTTTGAATACTTGAATTTTTATATTTTTTTCAACTAGATCGGTAAATTTCCCTTGATATCGAGTAGCTCTAACCATATGATTATCAATCCAATGATAGTTACCCCCTCTTGGTTTATTCATTAGTAAACCATGATATTTAAAACCATGTTTATTTAGCCAATTTTCCGTAACCTGCCTATGAATTTCTAGTCTTGAAGTAAAAAAAGTAATAATGTGACCTTCATTAAACCACTTATTGAGTGTTATTAAGGCCTCAGGATATACTTTTGCGTCTTCCATTCGTTCAGGTTCTTCATTTGGAATATCGTCACAAATTGTACCGTCAATATCAATTAAATAATTTTTAATTTTTTCAGGTAAAACAGGACTAATATTATTACCATCAATTGCTTTATCAATCAGTTTAATTTTATTCATTTTTTGTCCATTTTAATCTATCTGAAGAGGGAAAAGGCCAAGGTGCACCATTATTCTCAATATTTGAAAACACAGTATTTAAATCTGTGGGAGCAGAAGATTCTTCCATAACAGCATATCTTCTAAGATCCATAATTATAGAAAGTGGATCAATATTTATTGGACATACTTCAACGCAGGCATTACAAGAGGTACATGCCCATAATTCTTCATGAGTTATATAATCGTTTAATAATGTTTTACCATCATTAAAATCAGAACCATTTTTATCAATTCCTTTTCCTACCTCTTCAAGCCTGTCTCTAACATCCATCATGATTTTTCTAGGAGATAATTTTTTACCAGTGACATTCGCAGGGCATTCAGCGCTACATCGACCACATTCAGTACACGAATAAGAATTTAAAAGCTGAAGCCAATTTAAATCTTTAACGTCTTTAGCTCCAAAAGTTTCTACTTGTTCTGGTGAAGATTGAGAAAACTGGTCAGTATTAGGATTCAACATAATTTCAACTTCTTTAGTAACAGAACTCATATTATTAAATTGACCTTTGGGAGTTAATTTAGAATAATAGGTACTTGGAAATGCTAAAAGAATATGAAGATGTTTAGAAATAGCTAAATAGTTTAAAAAACCTAAAATTCCGATAATGTGAAACCACCAACAAAAGCGCTCTAGAAAAATTAATGTTTGAGTACTTAAATTTTCTATAAAGGGGACTATTAAAAAATTACTGATTGGAAATAAACCAACATTTATATATTTTTCTGGATAATTTACTTGTAAAATTGAATCTGCTGCATTCATTGTAAGAAAAGCAAGCATTAATAAAATTTCAAAAATTAAAATTAAATTACCATCTAGTGTTGGCCAACCCTTCATTTCAGAACTTAAAAATCTTTTAACTTTTATTATATTTCTTCTTATTAAAAAAATTACAACGCATATTAGAACAAGAAAAGCAAGTATTTCAAAACTAGCTATCAAAAAATTATAGAAGGAACCTAAAAAGGATAAAACTCTGTGAGTACCAAATAAACCATCAATAATTATTTCAATTAATTCAATATTAATAATGATGAAGCCTAAGTAAACAATTAAATGTAAAATAGCTACTAAGGGTTTATCAAACATTTTTGACTGACCAAAAGCAATAAACAAAACTCTTTTCCATCTTTCTTTTTTATTATCTGAAGAAACATTTTTTTTACCAAGATTAATATTTCTGAAAATTTTTTTAAAATTTCTATAAAAAAGAAACAGGTTTCCTGATAAAATTAAAAAAAATAAAATTTGAAATTTATATTTAATTAAGTACTCCATAATGTTTAAACTATTTTCTCAAGAGTTTAATTTCTTTAAAGTATTTTTTTGGGTTTTTTTCAAAATCTTCAACCAAAGATTTAATACTTTTTAAAGTTGCTTCAAATTCTTCTATTAAGTCATCACTATTGATTGCTTTAGCTACAGAACCATTTCCCTGATCAATTTTATTTAAAATAGAATTAAGTTTTTTTAAATCATTATTCAAGTTAACAGAAATTTCAGGTAATGAAAAAGATGATAATTCGTTACTAAAATCCGACAAATTATTGATTAAATTATTAAAGTTTTTAGCATTTTTTGATAAACTTTTTACAATATTTTCAGAATTTGAAATTATTCCGTTAACATTTTTTTCATTACTAACTATAATTCTATCAATATCATTAGTTAAAGTGGTAATTTTCTCTAAAAGTTCTAAAATTGGAGAAACTACTTGCTGAATATCAAATCCATCAAACTGACGAGAGAATTGTGACATTAAACCATTTGATGAGCCATTTAAAGTGTCTCCTGGAAAAACTTTATCGCCAGGTGCTAACTTCAAAAGAATTATTTTAGTTCCTAAAAAACCATCGTCTTGAATTTCAAATAAGGATTGTTTAGTTAATTGACCTAATACTTTTGGCTCATCAATAGTTAACTCAACTAACCACGAATTATTAGATGGAATTAAAATCAAATCAGTTACCTGACCAATTACTCCACCATTGATTGTTATATCATTGGATTTTTCTAAACCATCAATATTATCATATTTAACATAAAATTTATTATTGTTAAACAGTGGATTATTGTCTCCAGATAGAAATTTAATTCCAAAAAACAATGCAATTCCTGCTACAAGACATATGATTCCTAAAAAAAATTCTTTGTTTAACATGCTCAGTCATTTTCTTTATCTAAAATAGACAAAACTTTGCTCAATTCTGCTTTATTTTTGTTAAAAAATCCCACTATGAAACTATCAAAAAAACCATATTTTTTCAATTTGTTTTGAAGATTTTTAATTTTATTATATGAGTTTGATTTACCATAAAAATATTTATAAAGAGAATTTTCTCTTATACAAAAAATTAAATCATCATTCAATTCATTGCTGTTGAATTGAATTGAATCTCTTGATGCAAAAAATTGAACGGTTAAAAAGGTATCTATGTTATCAAAGCTATCTGTATTATCATTAATGTTGAGGGAACTGGATTTAACTGAATCATTTAAAATCAAATTGTTTTTACTATTCTCTGTTAGAAAATCAATTTGCTTTTTATAACTACAGAATGCCTCAAAAATTGATTTTGCTACCTCATCTTTACCATTTTGAGAAATTAAATAGTCTTCTTCAATTTTATTTGTTATAAAACCAACCTCAATAAGAACACTAGGCATTGTTGTTTTACTTAAAACCAAAAAACCTGCTTGTTTAACTCCTCGATTTTTTCTATCTGATGATTTTGAAAATTCATTCTGTACTTTAGATGCAAAATCTAAAGCATATCCAATATATTTAGATTGATACATGTTTAAAGCAATGTAAGATTCTGGTTCATTAGGGTTAAATCCTGCGTAGTCCAACTCAAAATCTTCTTCCATTAAAATTGATGAATTTTCTCTCATTGCAATTTGAAGATTACTATCAGATTTATGAGGACCCATTACATATGTGGATGAACCTGAAGCGTTTTCATTAGTAAATGCATCACAATGAATTGAGATAAATAAATCAGCATTGTTTTTGTTAGCTATTTGAGATCTTTCATATAATTTAACAAATTCATCATTTTCTCTTGTATATATTACATTAATTTCTGGAAAATGACTTTTAATATATCTTCCTAATTTCAATGAAATATCAAGAGAAATATCTTTCTCATAAACCTTATATCTTCCAGTTCCTATACTACCAGGATCTTTTCCACCATGCCCTGGGTCTATAACAACTGTTTTTAAATTAAAATAATCATTTTCTTGAGAATATATATTTGAGGGAAAATTAATTAAGTAAAACACAAGAATTATAAAAACCAATCGTTTCAAGAGAATATTATTTTATTTTTACAACTCTTTAAGATAATTAATAAGATTAACAAATTTTGAGTAACAAAAAAATATTACTAACATGTCTTTGTATAATACTTAATGGTATTACTTTTAGCAAGAATAGTATTGAATTTGAATCCGACTCAATACCAAAAAAAGAATTAGATGAAAAAATTGAATATTTTGCCAATGACTCAATAATTTATGATCTAGAACATAATGTTATTAAATTATATAATAAAGCTAAAGTCATATATAATAAAATAAATCTTGAAGCTTACTTTATCACAATTAATTTAAAAGAGAATACTTTATTTGCTCAAGGAAAAATTGACACAAATAATATTTTAATTCAAAATCCAATATTTATTGAAAATGGCAAAGAATATAAATCCAAAACAATTAAATATAATTTCAAAACTAAAAAAGGCATAATAACTAACCTTCTAACTAATGAGGGAGAAAGCTATTTACATGGTAATATTGTTAAAAAAGTTGAAGATAAAACACAATATTTGTCAAAGGGACTATATACGACATGTAATCATAAAGAGCCACATTTTTATATAAAAGCAAATAAAGTAAAATTCATAGAAGGAGAAAAAATAATTTCAGGTCCTGCTAACCTTGTTATTGAAAATATACCGACTCCAATATTTTTACCCTTTGCTATTTTTCCAATCTCTAATAAAAGATCATCAGGAGTTTTATTACCAAGCTACGGAAATTCTACTGCTCTAGGCTATAATCTAAAAGAATTAGGTTACTATTTTGGAATAAATGACTACGTAGATTTAAAATTAACTACAGATTTATATACTAGAGGAAGTTTTAGATTTGGAGTTAATTCTAATTATAAAAAAAGATATAAATATAATGGTGGAATAAATATTAACTTTTCTAAAACAAAATTAGGGGAAAAATATAGAAATGATTTTAGTCAAAATAATGATTTTAGTATTAAATGGAATCATCAAGAAGATCCAAAATTAAGACCCAATTCTAGATTTTCAGCTTCAGTTAATATCGCATCAAGTAGTTACTCTCAAAATAATTTATACTCTAATGATTATCTACAAAATAGTTTATCCTCAAACATTA
The DNA here is from genome assembly GCA_964435285.1 of uncultured Flavobacteriales bacterium. Lineage (GTDB taxonomy): Bacteria > Bacteroidota > Bacteroidia > Flavobacteriales > TMED113. Next base: position 78,224 of record CAYSYA010000002.1, on the reverse strand, counting down.
ATTGGAGAAAAAAATGGGAAGGAAAACCTTTCAATCTCTCATTAACATTGAGGCACTCACAAAATACTCTAACTAAACAAGTTGATTTAACAATTCCAGAAATAAACTTTAATACAGGAAGACAAAAATTATTTAATAAATCAAATAAATCATCATTTTTATCAAATTTAGGTTTTAGCTATAGTGTTAATTCGAGGACACAACTAAGTAGACCTGATAGTCTATTATTTAATAATATTAATAAAAATATTAAATCAGGCGTAAAGCATTCTATTCCTATCTCTACTTCATTTAATCTATTTAATTATTTGAATATATCTCCATCATTAAACTATACAGAGAGATGGTATTTTAAAAAAAATATACAAAATTGGAATGATAATTTAAATGAAATTTACTCTGATACCTTAACAGGTTTTTATCAGTTAAGAGATTTTAATTTATCAATTAATGCAAGCACTAAATTATATGGAATTCTTGATTTCAGAAAAAAAACCTTTAGGCATGTAATTACTCCTTCAATTTCTTTTAGTTACCATCCAGATTTCTCAAATGAATTCTGGGAAATATATTCCAATGTACAAAACGACTCAATTGGCAATCAAGAAATTTACTCTCACTATAATGGTTCAATTTATGGGTTTCCTCGAGCAGGGAAATTTGGAAATGTTTCATTTTCTTTAAGAAATAATCTTGAAATGAAATTAAAGAATAAAGAAAATAAAAAAATTAAAATTTTTGAAGACTTTTCAATTAACGGAAACTATAACTTAGCTGTTGACTCACTTAATTTAAGTCCTATTTATGTCAACATAAGAAATAAAATTTCAAAAAATTTTGATTTTCAAATGAACACAATATTAGATCCATACAAAGTTAGTGAAAGTGGGGTCAGAATTAATAAGTTATATTTTGAAGATGGAAAAATAGGAAGAATCACAAGTAGTAACTTCAACTTAAATATGAAATTTACTAATCTTGAAAAAAGTAAAAAACACAAATACCATATTCCATGGAATATAAATTTGTATTACAATATAAGTTACAGAAAGCCCACAACTCAAAGTGAAATAATTCAATCATTAAATTTTGATGGTGAAATTGGTTTATCTAAAAAATGGAATTTAAAATTTAGGTCTGGTTATGATTTAAAAAATAAAGATTTTACTTTCACTTCTTTTGATATATATAGAGATCTTCATTGTTGGGAAATGTTGTTTAACTGGATTCCTTTTGGTAATAGAAAAAGTTACAATTTTGTAATTAGAGTAAAATCTGATATTTTGAAAGACTTAAAAATTGAGAAGAAAAAAAATATATTTGATTCTAATTATTTATCCAATTTTTGATTATTTCTTTACCATAATCTGTCAATATTGACTCGGGATGATACTGAATTCCTCTTAATTTATATTTTTTATGTTTGAATGACATAATATTATTAAACTTATCAACTGAAGTTACAATTAACTCTTTTGTTTTTTTATTATTTACCACCCATGAATGATATCTACCTACATTAAATTCATTGGGTATACTTTTGTAAAGTTTTTTGTCATTATTAAAATGTTTTACTAGTGTTTTTTTACCATGCATGACATTTTTTAAATTTAATAAATTTACTCCTAAGTAGTTAGCAATAGCTTGACAACCTAAACAAATCCCAAGAATATCTTTTGACTGATAATAATTTTGAAGTATTTGAAATAATACAGGGTAATCTGAAGGCAAACCAGGACCAGGTGAAAAAATTAATTTATCATAAATTTGTATTGAATCAATATTAATTTTGTCAACTCTAATTACTTCAACTTTTTTTACATATTTTTCACATATATGCATTAAATTATAAGTAAAAGAATCAAAAACATCAATTATTAATAAATTCATAAACAAAATGAAACAAGAAATATACTCAAATAAAGCTCCAGAACCAATTGGTCCATATAGTCAATGTATAAAACATGGTAATTTAATATTTATTTCAGGTCAAATTGCAATAAATAGAGAAACAAATAAAATAATCTCAAATAATATCTTAGATGAAACAAAAATGGTTATGGAAAACTTAAAATATATTTTAGAAAAATGTAATTGTTCTTTCAAAAATGTTGTAAAATGTAGTATTTTTTTATCAGACTTGAATTTATTTGATGACGTTAATAAAATATATAGTAAATATTTTTCCAAACCATACCCTGCTAGAGAAACCGTTGAAGTTAGTAAATTGCCAAAAAATGTTAATTTGGAAATATCAGCAATTGCAATTAGTAAATAATTATATTTGAAAAAAAAATAAAAAAATGAATTTTGATATTATTATACTAGGTAGCGGACCTGGAGGATATGTTACTGCAATTAGAGCATCACAATTAGGTTTTAATACAGCAATAGTAGAAAAAGAAAGCCTAGGTGGAGTTTGTTTAAACTGGGGATGTATTCCAACAAAAGCTTTACTTAAAAGCGCTCAAGTTTTTGACTATGTAAATCATGCTGAAGATTATGGGATTGAAATAACTAAGGCTAAGGCTAACTTTAAATCAGTAATCGAAAGAAGCAGAAGTGTTGCAAATGGAATGAGTAAAGGAGTTGATTTTTTAATGAAAAAAAATAAAATCACCGTAATTAAAGGCTATGGAAAAATTAAAAAAAATAAAAAAGTTGATATAATTAACGGAAGCGAAATAAAAGAAATTTCTGGAAAACATATAATCCTTGCAACTGGTGGAAGATCTAGAGAATTACCAAATCTTAAACAAGATGGTAAAAAAATTATAGGGTATAGAGAGGCTATGACTCTAAATAAAATGCCAAAAAAAATGGTCATTGTTGGTTCAGGTGCTATTGGTGTTGAATTTGCATATTTTTACAGATCAATGGGAGTTGATGTTACAATTGTTGAGTTTATGAAAAACATAGTTCCTCTTGAAGATATTGACATATCTAGAGAATTAAAAAGATCTTTCAAAAAACATGGAATCAATGTAATGACAAGTTCAACTGTTGAAAAAGTTGATATAAAAAATGATGCTTGTATAGTAAACATTAAAACTGATAAGGGCTTAGAAATAATTGAAACTGATATTGTTTTGTCAGCTGTGGGTATCCAAGCAAATATTGAAGGAATTGGATTAGAAGATGTTGGTATAAAAACTGATAAAGGCAAGGTTCTTGTTGATGAATTTTACAGAACAAATATTGAAGGATATTATGCAATTGGTGATATTTTACCAAATCAAGCATTGGCTCACGTAGCTTCTGCTGAGGGAATTTTGTGTGTTGAAAAAATTGCTGGTCACAATCCAGATCTAATTGATTATAATAATATTCCTAATTGTACTTATTGCTCTCCTGAAATTTCCTCTGTGGGTTATACTGAAGCTGAAGCAAAAGAAAAGGGCTATGATTTGAAAATTGGTAAATTTCCATTTTCCGCTTCTGGAAAGGCATCTGCCTCTGGACATAAAAATGGATTTGTTAAAATTATTTTTGATGCAAAATATGGCGAGTTATTGGGTTGCCATATGATAGGATATAATGTAACAGAAATGATTGCTGAAATAATTGTTGCAAGAAAATTAGAAACTACAGGAAATGAAATTTTAAAAGCTATTCACCCACATCCAACTATGAGTGAAGCAATTATGGAAGCAGTTGCTGACGCATATGATGAAGTTATTCACTTGTAAAATCTAAAACAGCATTAAAATTATATGATTTGTGGGGAGCTATAAATACCCCCATAGATTTAAATTCATCTGATAGCATAATTTTTCTATGACCTAAACCACGATAATTACAATCAACAAGTAAATCTAATACAATTGCTAATGCGTCCTCTTCACCATAATAACAACATTCCCCCCATGATTTAGAAGAAATTATAGGCTTGCAACCACTTCCCCTTTTCCTTTCATGACCAACATAATCTTTTTTTCCAGATTGAATTGCATGACATTTTGCAAATAAATAAAAATCATGATTGAAATATAATGGCTCTAAAGCATCCATTTTTGTTAAAGTTTTGTACAATGAATTATAATCTTTTGTACAATCAATTTTTTCTTTATTATTGATTAAAAAAGTTTTGGCGAATAATTTAGGATTAATCCTAGCTAAATTAAGATAAAAAAAAACTTCTTTTTCTGTCTTAGTTAGATGAGAGAATTCAGATGCGGTATTAGCAATTTTTTTTTCGTGTTTAGAAAAATGATTATCAAAAGAATCATAAGTTTGAGAAAAAGAAAATCCAATAAAAAAAACATATAGAAAAAAAAATAGTTTCATCTGCAAACAATAGAAAAGAATTTAAAAATAAAAAATATTAAATAATTAAAGAACATTTTTAAAAATTTGAAAAACTAACTTAAGTATTTGAAATTAAATAATTAAAAAACTATCATTTATTTTAATAAAATGATTGTTAATGCAACTAATAAATTCTAATATTAAACATAAAATCACTATTATTTATTTACTTTAATTATATTACATCTTTTATTTATATAAATATATATAAAACACTGGTTATTAATATTTTATAATGAAGATATGACATTTTGTCAATATCAAATTTTAACACCTAAATCATTAAAAATCTTTTTTTTAAATTTGAAAAAATAATAATTTATGAGGATTGATATTATCTCCGCTTTACCTTCTGTTTTTAAAGGAGTTTTTGAAACATCTATTTTAAGTAGAGGGATAAAAGCTGGTATTGTAAAAGTTGAAATTCACGACTTAAGAAATTATTCGAAACATAAACAAAAAAAAATTGACGACTACTCATTTGGAGGTGGAGCAGGAATGGTTTTAAAACCAGAGCCTTTAGCGGAATGTATAAGGGCTCTTAAAAAAGAGAGAAATTACAATAAAGTGATATTTATGAGTCCAGACGGCAAACAACTCAATCAAAAAATATCAAACAAATTATCACAATTAAAAAATCTAATTATTATTTGCGGGAGATACAAAGGAATTGACCAAAGAATAAGGGATTTATTTGTAGACTTGGAGTTATCAATAGGAGAATATGTTGTTTCCGGTGGAGAGTTGCCCGCTGCAGTACTTTGTGATTCTATAATTAGATTAATTCCCGGCGTAATGAATAATGAAACATCTGCTTTATTTGATTCATTTCAAGATAATTTATTAGCCCCTCCTGTTTATACAAGACCTGCTAACTGGGAAGGAAATAAAGTTCCAGAAGTATTATTATCTGGTAATGAGAAGGAAATTACGAAATGGAGAGAAAAAAAGTCAATAACTTTAACTGAAAATAGAGAAAAAAAAGAAAAATCTTAAATATCTTTTTTTTGTTTTATAAAACTAATTTGTACTTTTGCCCGCACAACACATAAAAAAATGAGTTTAATACAAGAAATAAATAACGAATTAATTGAAAGAAAACAACACCCTTCTTTCAAGGCAGGAGATGAAATAACTGTCTATTACAAAGTAAAAGAGGGTAAGAAAGAAAGAACTCAGTTTTTTAAGGGAGTTGTACTTCAAAGAAAAGGAGAAAAAAGTACAGAAACATTTACAATTAGAAAAGTTTCTAATGGAGTAGGTGTTGAAAGAATTTTTCCAACCAACTCCCCTGTTATTGAAAAAATCAACATAGAAAAAGAAGGGAGAGTTAGGAGAGCAAGGATATTCTATATGAGAGAAAGATTCGGAAAAAGCGCTAGAATTAAACAAAAGAAAAGATAAATTATTTCTTCTCTATCCAAGAATTTACAATTGAGCATACTGAAGCATCACCTGTTACATTTATAACAGTTCTACACATATCTAATATCCTATCTACAGGAAGTATGACTGCTATATATACTGGGTCAATTTCGGTAACACCCAAAACGACAACTAACATAAACAATCCAGCACTTGGCACTGCAGCCGATCCTATAGAAGCCAAAACTGCCGTCATTGCTATCAATAACTGATCTGAGAGCGCTAAGTCTATACCTAAGATTTGAGCTAAAAAAACAACCGCAACACATTGATAAAGACTGGTACCATCCATATTAACTGTTGCCCCAATTGGCAAAACAAAGCTAGAAACTTTGTTTGGTACTTTTAAATTGTTATTGACACAATCCATAGTTACAGGCAAAGTCGCTGCACTTGAAGATGTAGAAAATGCTAATATTTGAGCTGGAGAAATGGATTTAAAGAATTTACGATATGAAAAACTTTTAATAAAAAACCTCATCAATAATGGATATATAATAAGAGCCATAGTTAATAAACCTATTAAAACAACAAGAGAATACAAACCCAATCCCATAATAATTTGTATTAAACCACCATCGCTTCCAGAAGAAAGCTTAGACAACGTACCAGCTAGTAAACAAAAAATAAAAAAAGGAGAATATTTTATAACAATATCCACCATTTTTAAGAAAACATCATTTAAAGAATCTATTAATAAATCTAACTGGTCTTTTTTTCTTTTATCAATAAGAATTAATACTGAACCAAAAAATATAGCAAAAAATATAATTTGAAGCATAGCTTTATTATCCCCAAGAGCGTAAAAAATATTATCTGGAACCATGTCTACTATAAACTGTAATGGACTTTCATTAGAGTTAATTTCAACTTGCTCTTGAATAACACTTACTTTTTTATTTTCTTTAAAATCGACAATATCAAAACCTTTCCCAGGACCAATTTGATTAACTAAAAAAAGACCAATCAAAACAGAAAAACAAGTGGTTGTTAAATACAAAAGAATTGTTTTAGAGCCCATTCTTCCTAGCTCAGAAATACTTGATAGATTAGAAACTCCTTTTATAATTGAAAAAAGAACAAGTGGAACCGCTATAAGCTTTAATAATCTCATGAATATATCACCAAAAGGAGCAAGCCAATTAGTATTAAATGAATTTAATAAAAGTAAATTTTCAGAGACAAGAGCCCATATGACCCCAGTAATCATAGCAATTAATATTTTCCAATGTAAAGCCATATTTTATTTTTTTTTTAAGTTATCAATTTTAGATGAAAAGTTTAATAAGTACATATCCATTATACAAATAGCTGTCATAGCCTGAACCACTGGGACCGCACGAGGTAATACACAAGGATCATGTCTACCCGAATTAAGAAAGGAAACCTCTTCTCCCTTGTTATTTACAGTATTTTGTCTTTTTTTTATGCTTGAAGTTGGCTTAAACGCAACTTTAAAAAAAATATCTTGGCCATTACTGATACCACCCTGTATTCCCCCAGAATTATTTGAACTTGTTTCAATTTTATTATCTTTTTTAATAAAAATATCGTTATACTCAGAACCTTTTAATTGACAAGAACTAAAACCTAAACCAAATTCAATTCCTTTTACAGCATTAATACTCATAATAGAAAAGGATAAGTTTGCATTTAATTTATTATATAAAGGCTCTCCTAGACCAACTGGAACTCCTTTAACTACAGTACTTATACAACCACCTAAACTATCTCCCTCCTCTTTAGTTTTCTCAATCAACTTTTTCATTTTTCTAGCTAAATCATAATCTGGACAACGAATATCATTTTTATAAATTTTTGATAAATCTAATTCATTATAACTTTTTTCTAATTTTACAGAGTTAACACTAGAAACAAAAGAATATATATATATATTTTTTGTTTTTAGAAATTGTGAAGCGATCTCTCCAGCAACAACTCTACAAGCTGTTTCTCTAGCAGATGACCTCCCCCCTCCTAAAAAATCTCTTATTCCATATTTTTTTTCATATGTAAAATCAGCATGTGAAGGCCTATAAATATTTTTTAAATTAGAGTAATCTTTATGGTTTTGGTTGTTATTTTTTATTAAAAATGCAATTGGAGCACCTGTTGTCACTCCATCAACTAGTCCTGATGAAAACTCCACATTATCGTCTTCTTTTCGTTCGGTGGAAATATTAGAAAAGCCTGGCCTTCTAAAATTAAGTTTTTTTTGAACATCACTAATATTAATTTTAAAACCTGCAGGAAAACCATCAATCACCCCACCAATAGATACACCATGTGATTCCCCAAAAGTAATTATCCGTAATATTGAACCAAAAGTATTAGACATATGATAAACAAATATATCAATTGTATTTTTTATCTTGTAATATATTTCAAAACATGAAAAAAACATTAATTAAAAATATAGGCTCATTGATTACAGTTAGCTCTAATTCAGAGTTAAAAAAAGGTAGTGAAATGAAAAAATTACCCTTCATAAAAAATGCCTGGTTAAAAATAAAAGACAATAGAATTTTTGATTTTGGAGGTATGGATAATTGGGAAGGAATTGATGATTGGAATGAGTTTAATATAATAGATGCAGATGAAGGAACAGTATTACCATCATGGTGCGATAGTCATTCTCACATTGTATATTCCGGAAGTAGAGAACAAGAATTTGTAGACAAGATAAAAGGCCTATCATACGAAGAAATAGCTAAAAAAGGTGGAGGAATATTAAACTCTTCGCTAATATTAAAAAACACCTCTGAAGATGATTTATATAATCAATCCATAAAAAGAATTGATGAAGTTATAAAAGGTGGAACAGGAGCAATTGAGATTAAGAGTGGATACGGTCTTGATACTGAACAAGAAATTAAGATGTTGAGAGTTATAAAAAAAATCAAAGAAACAAGCCCTATTACAGTTAAATCAACCTTTTTAGGAGCCCATGCAATTCCAAAAAGTTATAAAGAAAATCCTGACCAATATGTTCAAAAAATAATTAATGAAATGATTCCTGAAATAGCTAATGAGAAATTAGCAGATTATATAGATGTATTTTGTGATAAAGGTTTTTTTTCCCCAGAACAAACAGAAAAAATATTAAAAGCTGGTTTAAATTACGGTTTAAAAGGAAAAATCCATGCCAATGAATTAGACTTTTCAGGTGGCATCCAAGTTGGAGTAAAAATGGGAGCAATTTCTGTAGACCATTTAGAATTCACATCAGAAAAAGAAATAAAATGTTTAAAAAATTCTCAAACCATACCTACCCTATTACCAAGTACTGCTTTTTTTCTTGGCTTAATTTATCCTCCAGCAAGAAAAATGATTGATTCTGGATTACCAATTACATTGGCAAGTGATTACAACCCTGGATCGTCTCCATCAGGTAATATTGAGTTCATTTTATCCCTTGCATGTATAAAATTAAAAATGACTCCAGAGGAGGCGATTAATGCGGTAACAATAAATGGTGCACATGCAATGGAAGTTCAAAATGAGCTCGGGAGTATTGAAAAAGGTAAAATAGCCAACCTAATTATAACAGAAAAACTTCCTTCAAACGCATTTATTCCCTATTCTTTTGGTAAATCTTTAATAAAAAAGGTAATAATACAAGGAAAATTATACAATGATTACAACACAAAATAATTAAACTTTGTATCTTTGAATCGATTAAATTGAATTATGAAAAAAAATTCCCTTTTTGTTTTTGTTTTAATATCATCAATTTTATCCGCTCAAATTGTAGATGAATATCCTTTTGAAGATATTTATGAATTGTGTGGAGAAGAATCTATAGAATTAAATACCCCTGAGGGTTTTGACGTTATTTTTTGGTATGAATTACCTTTTACTCCAGAAGAAAATCCATTAATTCATACCACAGGTACACTAACTGTAGATATTAACAGTGTTTGGGCTGATGTTGACTATATTGCTTGGGAAGGAACAGATGGAACTAATTTATTTTATGATACAATTCAAATAGTATACTTAGATTTTCCCATTGCCCAAATAGATATAGAAAACTACTCTAATGACAAAGTTACAATGTGCGTTACTGATGAGGACATTACACTTAACGCAACTACACAAAACTCCTCAGATACATATGAATGGTTTTTAAATGGAATTTCAACTGGAATCACAACATCACAAATTAATGTTTTACAAACAGAATATAATTTAAATGATGAAAATTATTATTTCGTTGAAGTAACAAATTCCTGTGGAACAGAACAATCTGATGAAGTATCTATCACAATTAACGAATGTAATTGTGAGTTTACTATTCCCAATGTATTTACTCCTGACGGAGACGGAGTAAACGATTTATTTCCAGAAGGTGATCTAGAAAGAACATTGGAAACAAATATCAATTGTAGTGCAACCAAATACTTGTTAAGAGTATATGATAGAATTGGAAGAACTGTTTATAAATCAGAAGGATATAACCAACCTTGGAACGGAAAAAGAAGAAAAAGTAATGCTGATTGTAAAGAAGGAGTTTATTTCTACAGACTTGAATTTATCTTAAATGAATTCACTGACCAAAATAAAATCAAAGTAAAGTCTGGTGCCGTATCTATTTTTAGAGAAGATTAATCATGGAAAAAAAAATTATTGAGTGTGTTCCTAATTTTTCAAATGGAAGAGACAAATCTATTATTGATGAAATCACTAATCAAATTAAATTAGTTGAAGGAGTAAAATTATTAAGTGTTGAACCTGGAGAAGCAACAAATAGAACTGTAGTTACTTTCGTAGGTGAACCTGAAAAAGTTATTGAAGCGGCATTTCAAACAATAAAAAAAGCTTCTGAGTTAATAGATATGAGCAAACAAACAGGTGAACATCCTAGGATGGGAGCTACTGACGTTTGCCCTCTCATACCTATTTCAGGAATTAGTATGAAAGAAACTGTTAACTATGCAAAAAAACTTGGAAAACGTGTTGGTGAAGAATTAAATATACCTGTTTATCTATACGAAGATGCTGCAACAAAACCAGAGCGAAAAAATCTTGCTAACATTAGATCTGGTGAATATGAAGCTTTAGAAGAGAAATTAAAGCAAAAAGAATGGAAACCTGACTTCGGCTCAACTTCTTTTGATATAGCTAAAAAAACAGGAGCTACCGCAATTGGAGCTAGAGATTTTTTGATTGCATACAATATAAACTTAAATACTACATCAACTAGAAGAGCAAATGCTGTCGCCTTTGATATCAGAGAAAAAGGAAGAATTTCAAGAGAAGGAGGTACATTAACTGGAAAAATACTAAAAGATAAACAAGGAAATACTATTTGGAAACCAGGCTCACTAAAACATGTTAAAGCAATTGGCTGGTTTATTGAAGAATATGGTGTAGCTCAAATTTCTATGAATTTAACAAATATAAAAGAAACGCCCATTCATATTGTATTTGATGAAGTATGTAAAAAAGCTCAAGACAGAGGTCTTCGTGTAACAGGATCTGAACTCGTTGGATTAATCCCATTACAATCTATGCTTGATGCAGGTAAGTATTTTTTAAAAAAACAAAATAGATCAGTTGGTATTGAAGACTCTGAAATCATCAAAATTGCTATTAAAACAATGGGATTAGATGAATTAGAAGATTTTAATCCAAATGAAAAAATTATAGAATATAACATCAATAATGATAATACAGAATTGTGTAGCCTTAGTTTAGTAGATTTTGCACAAAAAACAGCTTCTGAAGCACCTGCTCCAGGGGGGGGGTCCGTTTCTGCATATTTAGGTAGTTTAGGGATATCTCTAGGTACTATGGTAGCTAATTTATCTAGTCATAAAAGAGGCTGGGATGATAGATGGGAAGAATTCTCAAATATTGCAGAAAAAGGGCAAAAACATATAAAAAAATTATTAGAACTCGTAGATAAAGACACAGAATCATTTAATCAAATAATGCATGCATTTAGACTACCTGACAGTGACTCAAAAGAAAAACAAATTAAAGAAGAGGCAATTAAAAAAGCTACCATTCATGCGATTGAAGTTCCTTTAGAAATAATGAGAACATCATTAGAATCAATGGATTTAATCATGGAAATGGCAAAAAATGGAAATCCAAACTCTGTTAGTGACGCTGGTGTTGGAGCATTATGCGCTAGATCAGCAGTTATTGGAGGATATTTAAATGTTAAAATTAATTGTAAAGATCTAACTGATAAAAAACTAGTTAATAAATTCTTAAATAAAGCAGAAAAAATAAAAGAATCAGCAATAAAATTAGAGAAAGATATTCTAAAAATTACCTTAGAAAAAATACAACTTTAATTCAACATAAAATTGATAGGTATCATATAATTAACAGCAACAGGCTCTCCTCTCTGATTTCCCGGTATCATCTTAGGTAAACTTTTAACTAATCTAATTGCTTCTTCTTTTAAATATTTATCCTCCCCTCTTAAAACCCTTACATCTGTAATTTCACCATTTTTATTTATTACAAACGTGACATAAATTTTCTCTTGTATGCCCATTTGTTTAGCAATTTCAGGATACTTAAAGTTTTTCTTAATATGCTTCATGATTCCCTTGTTTAAACACTGCATGTCCTCTTCTTTTCTATCTGAAATATTTTTTTTCTTACTAGGCTTACAACCTGGAAAAATTGGAGATCCTTCTACTACAGCAAAATCAATTACTTCATCAACTTCCTCTTCTTCTTCAAATTCTATTTCCTCTTCATCTTCGGTATCAATGTCCTCAATTTCTAATTCTTCTTCAATTTCAACATCTGATTCAATAACCACAACTTCATTAATAATATCTAAAAAAGACTCTTGATCATCTGGCTGCTCATCAAGTGATTCTTGCTTTAGTTGTTCAAATAATTCTCTATCTATAACAAAATTAACAGCTTTAGAACTACCTGATAAACTAAATTCTATATCATTTTTTCCATTTTCATTTTGAACCCTAATAAAAAGTTTATTGCCATTCTTAATTTTTTTAAACATTTCATAAAAACTTATATCAAGTTCATTAAAAAAAATAGCGTCTCCGTCAGCAGAATAGCCATTATCTATCGATTTATATATATTATCTTCATCATCAAAATTAAAAAGAACAATTGGGCGAGAATAAGAAAAAAAACCTGCTCCGGTTAGAAAAAATTCAGGCTCTCCGTTATCAAATTTCCTAATATATAATATAGGGTTATTATAAGGAAAATCTGAACCTTTACCCTCTACAGCAGCAAACTTATAATTACCATCAAAAGCATTTCCATCTTCTTTATATATCCAACTTTGAGAAAAAGAAATTATAGTCATCAAAAAACAAAAGAATATTTTTTTCATTATGTAAAAATTTAAATTATGGTATAGTTATTGTATTAAATATAAGTATGATTTATCAAATTATATATAATACTGAGTTAAGTATGTCTAAAAAAGTCAAAAAAATTAGAAAACTATATATTAGTTTTTCAATATTAATTGGAATTCTATCGCCCCTAGTAATATATATATCATTTGTAGATTGGAATGGAGATGGATTAATCAATAATGCTGATTTTTTTGACCCAAGAGAAAAACCTTTATCATACTTTGGAATTATTGATAAAACATCTTTAGTCTGGACAACTTTATTAATTATTGTTGCAATAGCTTTGTTTTGGGGAGGAGTCACTAGAATTAATCAATTTTTTAAAGATTTCAAACAAAAAATTATTTTAAAGAGTGTTGTATTATTTTCTTTTATATGTTTAATTATGGTTGCTCTAATCCCAATGAACGAAGGATTATGGCATAAGTTGCCTGCTATTTTATTTTTTCTATCTTATAACTTCTTTGTTTTTTGCTTTGGACTATTTAGAAGTTTTTCTCAAGTTAGAAATGGTTTTTTTTCAGTTTGCATAGGTAGTCTTATGTTATTATCAACACTATTCCTAATTCCTTTTCCTAAAGGAGGGGTTTCAGAAATATTATACATTCAATTAATTTCATTTTGGAACTTATTAATGATGTATAAAGGAAATAAAAGATCTAATAGTCAGATAACTTCTTAAATGCCTCAGAAAGCCTTGATTTTGCTAAATAATTTTTTTCTAATGAGTCAGTAAAAGGTATTGGAGTATCTAAACTAGAAACTTTAACAATAGGTGCATCTAAATATTCAAATAAATTCTCAGAAATATATGAAGATATGTCAGAACCAAAACCTCCCCTATTATTATCTTCTTGAAGAATTAAAACTTTACCTGTCTTAATGACTGTTTCCTCAATTGATTCTAAATCTAAAGGTACTAAAGTTCTTAAATCTAACAAATCAACAGAAACATCATTTTGACTTAAATAATCTAAAGCCCAGTGAACACCCATTCCAAATGTAATAATACTTAAATTATTCCCTCTTTTAATAAAATTAGCTTTACCAAGAGGGATGTTGTAATAATCCTCTGGAACATCCTGAGTAGAAGTTCTGTAAAGCGCTTTATGTTCAAAAAACATAACAGGGTTAGGGTCTTCAATAGAAGATATTAATAATCCTTTAGCATCATATGGAAAAGCAGGATAAACAACTTTAAGACCAGGAGTGTGAGTAAACCACGCCTCATTTGTTTGAGAGTGAAAAGGACCAGCACCAACTCCTGCTCCACAGGGCATTCTAACAACTACATCAGCGCATTGCCCCCATCTGTAGTGAATTTTTGCTAAATTATTGACAATTGGATTAAAACCACTTGAAACAAAATCGGCAAATTGCATTTCAACAACAGACTTATATCCTTTGACAGATAAACCCAAAGCCAAACTGACTATTGCTGATTCACAAATCGGAGTATTTCTTATTCTATCTTTTCCAAATAAATCAACAAATCCTTCAGATATTTTAAAAACCCCGCCATACTCCGCAATGTCTTGTCCCATAAATATTAAATTATCAAATTTTTCAAGTGATTGTTTTAGTCCTTGAGAAATGGAATCAACAAAACGAATATTATTTTTTTTATCAGTAGGTTGGATTTGGTTAAAATTATGATGTCTAAAAACGGATGATTTTTCAAAATCTAAATCACATTCAATTTGACTTTCATTAAAAGCTTTTTCAATTGCAATATTAATTTCCTTTTTTATTGATGCTTTTGTATTTTCAATTTTTTCTTCAGTAAATAATTTTTGATTAATTAAAAATTTTTCAAAATTAACTACAGGATCTTTTTTCGACCACTTTTTAAACAATTCATTAGGAACATATTTAGTACCTGAGGCCTCTTCATGACCTCTCATTCTAAAAGTATTACATTCTAAAAGGAAAGGTCTAGGTTTGTCTTTAATTCTTTTAGAAATTTCCTTAATAGTTTTGTAAACCTCCACAACATTATTACCCTCAATTGTTTTAGACTCTATACCATATCCTAATCCTCTATCAGATAACTTTTTACAGTTGTATTGCTCTGATGTTGGAGTTGAAAGACCATAACCATTATTTTCAATCAAAAAAATAACGGGTAAAGACCAAACTGAAGCAACATTTAAAGCTTCATGAAAATCACCCTCACTTGTCCCTCCCTCCCCAGTAAATACTACACAAACCTTTTTATTTTTTTCTAATTTGTTAGCTAAAGCAATACCATCAGCTAAGGCTAATTGAGGACCTAAATGAGAAATCATACCAACTATACTAAATTCATTAGTTCCAAAATGAAAGGACCTATCTCTCCCATTTGTGAATCCGTTTGCTTTTCCTTGAAATTGAGAAAATAATCTTTCTAAGGGAATATTTCTACCTGTAAAAATCCCTAAATTTCTGTGCATGGGAAGTATATATTCATCTTGATCTAATGCTGTTACAACACCTGAAGAAATACCTTCCTGACCAATTCCTGAAAACCATTTTGATATTTTACCTTGTCTTAGTAAAATCAACATCTTTTCTTCAATCATCCTTGATTTCAGCATCTTTTCGTACAAGTCAAAGATTACTTTATTTTCTAATTTTGTTAAATCAAATTTCATACAGCAATTAATATGAATTCAAAAATATACAATTAATAACTACTTTTGCTACTAATAGATTGTTAATCTTGAACATTTATGGAAAAAATAACTTTCATTATTAACCCCACTGCAGGTTACAAAAGATTTAGAATCGTTGAAGAAAGTATATTAAAGTACATAAATAAGAAAAAGTTTAAATTTAATATTGAATACTCTAAAGAAAAAGGAGACGTAAAAAATTTAACCAAAAAAGCAATCTCTTGTGGAGCGAACATCATAATTGCTGTTGGGGGAGACGGAACGGTTAATGAAGTTAGTAGTGAATTAGTTAATTCAAATGTTAAGATGGGAGTTATTCCAGTTGGATCAGGTAATGGATTAGCTCTTTGTTTAGGAATACCGACTAACATTAAAAAATCAATTGAAAAAATTAATTCATATAAAATTAAAAAGATAGATTGTATTTCTGTTAATAAGCTTCATTCGGTAAATCTTATTGGATTTGGTTTTGATGCTTCTGTAGCTAAAGAATTTTCTAAAGAACAATCAAGAGGATTAGTTAAATATGTCTATTTGACATGCAAACTTCTACTAAGTTATAAACCAAAAGAATTTACAGTTAGATTCAAAAACAAAATAAAAAAAGTTAAAGTTTTTTCACTTAATGTTTGTAATGGTCAACAGTTCGGAAATAATTTTCTAATTTCTCCAAAATCAAAAGTAGATGATGGGTATTTGAGAATCGGTATCATTAAAGCCTTTAAATGGTATCAATTAATTTATATACTATTTCAGTTTATTTTTAAACAAGTTCATAAATCAAAATTTTATGAATCATTTAAGGTAAAAAAAATATTAATTGAGGGGAATTCTAAAAACTTGATTCATATTGATGGAGAAAGTCAAATAGTAAAAAAATTAGTTGAAGTTAACATAATACCAAAAAGTATTAACTTTATAATATGAAAAAAGAAACAATACCTTCATTAGACCTTAATGATTTTTTAAAAGGTGACGAAAATAAAAGAGAAAATTTCTATAAAACTCTTGGAAAAGGTTTTGAGGAATATGGCTTTATAGCAATAAAAAATCATGGATTAACAGATGAAATAACTACCGAATTATACAAACAAGTAAAATTATTTTTTGACCTTGATGTAAGTATTAAAAAAAAATATGAAAGAGCTGAACTTAATGGACAAAGGGGGTATATATCTTTTGGTAGAGAAACGGCAAAAGGCTTTAAAAAACATGATTTAAAAGAATTTTGGCATTTTGGGCAAGAAGTTACAGATGGTGACCCAATATCTAAAGAATATGAAAAAAATATAAAATGTGATGAGTTACCTGATTTCAATATGATTGGAAGAAAAGTTTATAAACAATTAGAAGAAACAGGAAAAATAATTTTAAAAGCTATTGCCCTGCATTTAAATCTTGAAGAAAATTATTTTGATGGAAAAGTTCATAATGGAAATAGTATTTTAAGAGCAATTCATTATCCGCCTATTACAAAAAAACCAGAAGGATCTGTTAGAGCTGCAGCTCACGGTGATATAAATCTGATAACTCTTCTTATGGGGGCTAGCAACAGCGGGCTCCAAATCCTTAATAAAAAAAATGAATGGATTTCAGTTACCGCTCTTCCTGAGCAAATTGTCGTAAATATAGGAGACATGTTGGCTAGACTAACAAATAATAAACTTTGTTCTTCTATCCATCGAGTTATCAATCCCCCAAAAGAATTATGGGGAACCTCTAGATTTTCTATTCCTTTTTTTATGCACCCAAGATCAGAAATGTCATTAAATTGTCTGGAAAATTGTATAACTAATGAAAATCCAAAAA
The DNA here is from genome assembly GCA_964435285.1 of uncultured Flavobacteriales bacterium. Lineage (GTDB taxonomy): Bacteria > Bacteroidota > Bacteroidia > Flavobacteriales > TMED113. The sequence continues at coordinate 60,664 of CAYSYA010000002.1, read as the reverse complement.
GTTATAGTGATATAAACGCAGGTGATTTTCTAGAACAAAGGATTAAAGAACTTGGCTTAAAGAAGTAATTTTAAAACCTTTTGTATATTTTTTCATAGAGAGGTAAAATATTTTCCACTTTAAATTCTTTAGCTCTATTGTATGCGCTTCTACTGAATGAAGAAAAAAGTTTAAAATCATTTAACAACTTTATGCAATTAATGCTCATATTTTCAGTATCACCTAAAGAATGAGAAAATCCGTTTTCATTGTTAATAATAAGATCACTTACCCCACTCCCTTTCGTAGTAATAACTGGACAAGCAAACATCATTGCTTCTAAAGCAACTAGTCCGAAACTTTCTTTCTCGGATGGCAACAAAAATATATCAGTAGTTGATAAAATTTTACTTATTTCTTTACTTTTTCCAAAAAACTTAACTTTTTTATTTAATTTATATTTACTGACTAAATCTTTACATTTATTTAAATCAGGACCATCTCCCACCATATATAAAGTTGAGTCAATTTCTTTGTTAACTTTTCTAAAAATTTCTATTACATCTAACACTCTTTTTACAGGTCTAAAATTTGAGATGTGAGTAAGAATTTTTTTATTTTTTTTAGATTTTAAAAAAAGATTTTCACTTAAATTATGGTAATTAAAATCAACAAAATTTGGAATTATTTCAATTTCTTTTTTTATATCAAAGTTACTGAGGGTTTCATTTTTAAGAAAACTAGATACAGCTGTAATAGCATCAGATTCATTAATTGCATAGTTTACAGCGGATAAAACAAAAGGGCTTTTACCAACTAAAGTTATGTCTGTCCCATGTAAGGTTGTAACAATTGGAATATTTATTCCAATTGATTTTAATATTTTTTTTGCATTGACAGCTGCATAAGCATGAGGGATTGCATAATGCACATGAAGTAAATCAAGTTTATTCTTCTTAACTACCTCAACAATCTTTGCAGTTAAGGCTAGCTCATATGGTGGGTAATGAAAAAGAGGATAAGATGGAATTTTAACTTTGTGAAAAGAAAAATTTTTTTTTAAAGAGTCAAGTCTAACTGGTCTTTCATATGAAATAAAATGAATAAAAAAATTTTTTTCAGACAAAGCTTTCCCTAGTTCAGTAGCTACAATGCCACTTCCACCAAATGTTGGATAACAAACGATACCTATTTTCTTCATTTTTTTATACCATTTTTATATTTGGTAATCTCTAGAATTGCACCTTTTTCATCATATGAATACCACTTGCCTTCTTTCTTACCATTCTTATAAATTCCTTTTGTTTTTATATTTTTAGATAAATAATATTCTTTTTTTTCTCCATTTAACTCATTATTTAAATAATTTGACTCTGATTTCAAAGTACCGTCTTCAAAAAATGTTTTAGCAATTCCATTAATTTTACCGTTTTCATAATTATATTCAATACTTATTGATTCATTTTCAAAAAACCAAAAAGCTTTTCCATGCTTTTGACCCTCTTTATAAAAACAAGATTCTTGTTTTTTCCCGTTTCTATAATATTTCATAAACTGACCAATTAAAACACCATTATCGTAATTAACTTCCATTTTCAATTTACCAGTATCATGAAAATATTTTTGACTTCCATGTAAATTATTTAATTTATAATTTTCTTGTAGTGTTAGCTTGCCTTTTTTATCTAATAAAATTCTAGTTCCGTAAATAAGGCCATCTTTAAAATTTACTATTTCTCTAATGTTGCCATTATTGTGAAACCTAACCCACATCCCATCTTCTTTATCATCAATAAAAAAACCTTTTTCTGAAATGACCTCATCAGTTCTTGGAAAATAAAGCTCCCAGTAGCCTTGTTTTAAATCATTATCATCAATAATATTTTTTTGAGAAAAAATAAAAAGACTTAGTAAAAAAAAGAAAATAAAATTTTTCATATATAAATTAGTTTAATAGAGATTCATAAATAACTTGTTGAACTTTCGTTCTAATATTTTCTTGAGTTAATTTCCAGTTATCAGCCTTTGGATAAACACGGTTAGATAAAAATATATAGATTAATTTTTCTTTTGGATCAACCCAAACCATTGTTCCAGTAAAACCAGTATGACCGTAACTTAAACTAGAAGATCCCGCAAATACATTTAACTTATTTGAATTAATACTAGGTTTATCAAAAAAAATACCCCTTCTATTTTGTTGTTCTTTGAAAGGTGCACTAGTAAATAAATCCATAGTATTTACTTTAAATAATGATTGACTATTATATTCTCCCCTATTTAAATAAAGTTGTAAAATTTTTGCCAAATCAATTGAATTTGAAAATAAACCAGCATGGAGACCAATTCCTCCAAATAATGCAGCTCCAGGATCATGAACATATCCATGTAATAATTGGCCTCTAAAAGTTTTATCATATTCTGTAGGAATAATATTTTTTTTAGAATATTTGTTTATAGGGTTATACATTATTCTGAATGCTTCAACTGGATTGTAGAATTCTCTATTTAAATAACTTTCGATATCAATTTTAAATTCTTTTATTAAAATATCATGAAATAAATAAAATCCTAAATCGCTGTACTTATATTTCTTTTTCTTTAAAAGATTTTTTTTTAGAATAATATCAATAATACTATCTTGATACTTGTCTTTGAAATATAAATTATTTGCAACTTTTAAATTATATAAACTAGATTTCTTTTTACTAAAAAAACTATCTGTTGATTGTTTATTTTTATCCATGAAGTTTTGATGAAAAGGTATCCAAGGATAAAGTTGGGCTTGATGTGTAAATATATCTAAAAAAGTAATACTTTTTTTATCACATGTATCAGTAAAATTATAAAAATCTCCCAACGTATTTTTTAAAGAAATTTTAGAACTCTCGAACAAATTCATGAAAATTGGAGCAGCAGCTAAAATTTTAGTCAGCGATGCTAGATCATATATATCATGCTTTAATACTGGTTTTAATGAATCATACGTATGAAATCCAAAACATTCATTATAAACTACTTTACCATTCCTAGCAACTAAAACTTGAGCTCCAGGAATAGCTTTAATTTTTATTGCAAAATTTAATATTGAATCTATCTTTTTCAAATTTGTACTTGACAAACCCACTTCCTCTGGAAGACCAAAAGAAATAATTTTTTTTGGTTTTGTATTTAATCCTGAGTGAATCTTATATTTTCCAGAGGAAATTGGCATCTTTCCTTTTGCGCCAATGGAACCTAAAATTAGCTGACCTGATAAATCTTGAAAATGAAAATTATTTTGATGTGATAAAATTATGGAACTAAAATTATCAATTTGTAAAGTATTTAAAATATAAGGACTTGAGAATATTGTTAAAATTGAATTCTTATGTTTTGAAATTTTCTTTAAAAATAGTTTTTCACTTTTTGATAAATTATGATTATTAAAAGGAGAAGAGCTTTTAAAATGAACTCCACATATCACAATATCATAATCATTTAATGATGATAAAATTTCCTTCTCATTTTTATAATAGGAAAAATATTTAGTAGGAAAATATCTGTCTAGACTCTCATATAAATATTTTCCTTTATCATTACCTAGATGAATATAAGCTACTTTTTTTTTACTTAAATCATTCAATGGTATTAGGTTATTATTTTTTAAAACAACTAGGGAGGATTCTGCTATTTCTTTATTAATTAAATTAGCGTTTGAATTATTTAATTTTTCTATTAAAGAGTCTTTAGTTGGAAAAATATTTGAAGATTCATTGAGACCAATCCATTTTTTTGCTAATAAAATTTTTTTACATCTAGAGTTAATATCATGTTCAGATATCAATCCATTGAGATATGATTTTTTTATAAGCTCAATTCCCTCAGATACATTTTCAGGATATAACAATATATCATTTCCAGCTAAATATGCGTTTAATTCTACTTCACCTTTTTTATAATCCATCTTAACCCCACCCATATTCAAAGCATCAGTTACTACTAAGCCATCGAAATCTAATTTTTTTTGTAAAAGTTCTTTGACCATGAATGATGATAGTGTAGCAGGTAACTTAGTTGAGTCAATTTTTGGTAAACTTATATGCCCTATCATTATTGAACTTATGCCATTATATATCATATCATTAAATGGGTATAATTCAATACTATCTAACCTAGACTTACTGTGGAACAATATGGGCATTTTATTGTGTGAGTCAATATTTGTATCACCATGACCAGGAAAATGTTTAGCGCAAGCTAAAATTCCATTTTTTTGAAGCCCTTTCATGTAAGCAAGAGACTTTTGAGAAACAGAACTAGGATCTTCACCAAACGATCTTCTACCAATTATTGGATTTTCTGGATTATTATTAACATCTACAACAGGTGAAAAATTCATGTGTATACCCAATAATTTACATTGATTAGCAATCTCCATTCCCATTTTATAAATTATTCTATTATCTTGAAGAGATCCCAATGTCATTGCCCATGGAAAAAAAGGAGTACTATCAATTCTCATTGAAACACCCCATTCTCCGTCAATAGAATTAATTAAAGGTATTTTAGATATTGACTGATATCTATTTACTAAATCAACTACATTGTGAGGATTAGATTTAAAAAAAATTAAACCACCAATTTTATTTTTTATAATTAAATCATCAACTTTTTTAAAATATTCTTCATTTTCATCAGATGAGTGACTATTTGCTCGAACAAAAAAAGATTGGGCAATTTTTTCTTCTATACTCATTTTAGATAATATACTATCTACCCAAAATGAATCATTATTAGTTAAAAATGGAGGAGATAAAGGAAATTTGGAATTAAATAATGAATCATTTTGTAATGAAAATGAAAAAGAATAAATGAAAATGAAAAAAAATACTAAAAACCCCCTCATAACTACTTATAATTTTTTAAAAAAATTTTAAAATCATCAGGTGTTGGGACTATTTTTTCTAATTCATAATTAAAAAAAACCAAACTAGTTTGAATATAAGCTAAATCAATTTGTTTTTTTTTATTTTTTAACAAGTAAAATATTTGAAAACCATGTGAAGTATATTCAGTAATACTTAACTTAATAACTATTTCATCTCCTAAATAACCCTGAGATTTATATTTTACCATACTATCTGCCATAATTAAAGAACTACCAAAAAAATTTCTTTCTGTCATATTAATTGATTGGAAGTATCTAACTCTTCCTTCATGAGCAAAGGATAAAAAAGAATCATTCCCCAAATGTCCTCCATAATTTAAATCTGAAACTCTTACATTCAATGTAGTTTCAAAATGAAAAGAATTAGGTATTTTTAATCTCACCCTCATTTAATAATTTTTTATAAATCATATTACAAATCCAAGCATCTGTTGCTGCATATTCTAATTGTGAAATAGATAAATTTTCTCTTTCCCAATTAGATAGTCTTACAGATTTACTAATTGCAAAACCTAAAATTAAAATAGACAATTTAACAGCACCAATACTTTCAAACCCTAAATTTAAAGCTAATTGATTTAAATCAATAATGCTATTTGACTCAAAACATTTAATTTTTTGTAAAGCTTTGATATCATCAAAAATCGCTATGCCTATTTTTTTAATTTTTTTATCAGAAATAATGTCGATTAATTTTTCATTGAAACCAATTTTATTAATTCTAAATAAAAAAGCTTGATCATTGGTAGAAAATTGGATTAGGGAGACATGTGAAGAAACTCCTTTTTTAAACGTAGGCTTTGATTCAGTGTCAAATCCTAAAATTTTTTGTTTTTTTAAAAAAGAATACGCCGCTAAAACATCGTTTTCTTTTTCAATTACATGAATTTTACCAGTAAATTTTTCAATTGAATAATTTTTAATTTCATCCTTAGATACAAACTTGTTAAATGTCATAAAAAACTAATCTATTAATAATTTACCGTTTCTATAGATTGGAACGTCTTTAAATTTATCCAAACTAAGGCAAAAATCAATGTCTGGATTAATATTTAATTCTCTAGTTCTCTCTTTATAAGATGATTTTATCAAAAAACTTGTCATATTGTCCTTTGCAGAATCATATATACTTTTAGATAAAGTAACAGAGTCACAATGACTAAAAAAAGAGTTTGAATTTAATAGTCTTGTAGCTAAGCAACCTGCAAATAAGGTATCTTCAAGACAAACTTGCCCTTTCCAACCAGAACAATAAATAATACAATCTTTATTTTTCTGTTTTAAAATATTTTCTAGTGATATTAGATTTAAAAATGAACCAATCAAAATTTCATCAGCTCCAAGGGATGAATTAATTGCTTTAGTACCGTTTGTAGTTGTTAAAACTAATTTTTTACCAATAATATTTGGATTATTAATGTAACTTAATGGAGAATTTCCAAATTTAAATCCTTCAACAATTTTACCCTCTCTTTCAGCAGCTACTAAATAATTTTTGTTATTTAAATAGGGTTTAACATCATTAATTTCATTTACTGCAATAACTTCAGTAACTCCATTACTTAATGCAGTACAAATCACTGATGTTGCCCTAAAAATATCAACAACAACAATAATTTTATCTTTTATATCAAAAGATTGAATCATTGAAGTAGATAAACAAACACTTAATTCTCTTTTCATTTATTTTTTTTATAAAAAGGTAACTTAACAATTTTAGCTAAAAGCTTTTTATTTCTGATAACTACAAAAATATCATTAAAATTTGATTTTGAATCAATAAATCCCATACCTATAGGTTTATTTAAAGATGGAGACATTGTTCCTGACGAAACATATCCTATTTCTTGATTACTTTCATTAACAATTTTATAACCATTCCTTGGTATTCCTCTATCTATAAGTTCAAAAGCAATTAAAGATTTTCTGATTTCTAAATTATTTAAGTTTTCACTTCCAATAAAATTGGTGTCATAAACAACAATTTTATTTAAATTAGCTTCTTTTGGTGAAATATTTTCAGACAACTCATTACCATACAAACAAAAACCCATTTCTAATCTTAGTGTATCCCTAGCACCAAGACCAATTGGCTTTAAATTATATTTCTTTAAGCTAAAAAGAAAATCCCATACTTTCTTCATTTTATTTTTATCTCCGTAAATCTCAAAACCTCCTGAACCTGTATAACCAGTTGATGAAATAAGAATATCACTAATACCAGCGAAATTTATGATTTTAAAAGAGTATGAAGGCATTTCGCTTAAATTAATAGTAGTAAAATTTTGAAGTAAATCAACAGCTTCTGGTCCCTGAACAGCTAGGAGACCTCTATCTTTGGTAATATTTTTAATTTCCACAGAAAATAAATTATTAGAATTTATCCATTCTATAATTTTAGAAGTATTTGAAGCGTTAACAACTAACATAAATTTTTTTTCTGACAGCATATAAATTAAAAGGTCATCTAAAACCATTCCTTGTTCATTGGTCATACATGAATACTGAACTCCTCCAATACCTAATTTTGAAACGTCATTAGTTGTTAATTTTTGTAAAAATTGAAAAGCTTGATCACCCTCAATGATAATTTGACCCATATGTGAAACATCAAAAAGACCTACAGATTTTCTAACATGGTTATGTTCAATGTTAATACCCTCATAATAAATTGGTAAAGAGTAGCCATTAAAATTAACCATATTAGCATTTGCTTCAATGTGCTTTGAGTAAAATGGAGTTTTATTAATCATATTAATAGTTTAAGAAATCAAAAAACAATTATATTAATTTTTAAACGAAAAATTTACTAAAATTTAACATTTAAATTAACTATTAAAAGTATTTTAAAAAATACTAAAAAAGTTATCGTTGATTTATTATTTTCACTAAAAAATCAAAAAAAATGAAAAAAACAGAATGCTTAATTATTGGTTCTGGTCCAGCTGGATATACAGCTGCTATTTACGCATCAAGAGCTAATTTAAGACCAATAATGGTTGAAGGTCTTCAGCCAGGAGGTCAATTAACCACTACAACAGATGTAGAAAATTTTCCCGGATATCCAAATGGAATTATGGGACCTGAAATGATGGAAGATTTAAAAAAACAAGCTGAAAGATTTGGAACAAAAATAATTCGTGGATTTGTTACAAAAGTTGAATTCTGTAAAAAAAGAGGAGACTACCATAAAATAATTGTAGACGATAAAGATGAATATCAAAGTAAAACAATTATCATTTCTACTGGAGCCTCTGCTAAATATTTAGGACTTGAATCTGAGAAGAAGTTTATGGGATTTGGTGTTTCAGCTTGTGCTGTTTGTGACGGTTTTTTTTACAAGGGTGAAGATGTCGTAGTTGTAGGAGGTGGTGATTCAGCAGCTGAAGAATCTATTTATCTTAGTAAATTATGTAACAAAGTTTATTTATTAGTTAGAAAAAATACTATGAGAGCTTCAAAAATTATGCAAGAAAGAGTATTAAAAACAAATAACATTGAAGTATTGTTTAATCATGAAACTAAAGAAATTAAAGGTGACCAATCAGTTGAGAAAGTAATGGTCTTTAACAATGAGACTAATATAGAAAGAGAACTAAATGTAACAGGCTTTTTTGTTGCAATTGGGCATAAACCAAACACAGATGTATTTGTAGGAAAAGTCCAAATGGATAAATCAGGTTATATAATTACTAAACCCGACTCTAGTTTAACAGATGTCCATGGGGTCTTTGCAAGCGGAGACGTACAAGACTCAATTTACAGACAAGCTGTAACAGCTGCAGGTTCTGGTTGTATGGCAGCTCTAGATGCTGAAAAGTACTTAAGTGAATTTGAATAAGAATAGAGGCATGTCACCATGCCTCTATTTAAATAGTTAAAATCTATAAGCCGGATTCTGTACTCTTTTCGAGTCCTTATCATTTATCTAGGTTTATTATCACTAATAAACTCAATCGATCTACCCCCTGAGCAAAGCGAGCAACTCCGCGTGCTATTAAAAACACATCTCAGTATATTTGATCTTTCAACCCATAAGGTTTACCCAAATTTAATATCACTATTAAATTTTGTGAGCTCTTACCTCACATTTTCACCCTTACCATAAATGGCGGTTATTTTCTGTGGCACTATCTAACTTAAAAAGTTCTTCCTGTTAGGAAGTATGGCGCTCCTAGTTGTCCGGACTTTCCTCTTAAAAAAAAATTCAAGCGATAAGGCAATTTCAACTAAAACAAGTTTATCCGAGTAGCTCCGCCTTTATAAATTATTGGGCTTTCATCGCAAAAAGAAGCATTATTTTCTCTTAAATAATTAATAATTTTAGATTTTAAAACTCCTTTTCCTAAACCATGAATAATGATAATAAATGGTAATTTTAATCTGTGGGCTTCAAAAATAGCTTTGTAAAATAAATCCATTTGAATATCAATTATTTCGTTGCTACTCAAATCAGTAAATTTGTCAATGATCTTTTCGATATGCAAATCTACTTCAAAATGAGTTGATAAACGAACTTTATAATTTAAAACTTTAGATTTTTGTTTTAGTTTTTTTCTATTTTCTTCATTTACTTTAATAGAATTTTTTAAATTTTTTATTGCTCTATAAAATGAATTAGTCTCATCAGTAACTTTAATAATATCAGAGTATTTTACTTCAAAATCTATATCTTGACACTGAATAATTAGAGTTTCATGATTCTTGTGACCAATAACAATTCCTTGTCTTGAATCATTAATAAAAATGACCTTATCACCAATAGAATATTTTTTAAAACTCATTAATTACAATTACAGTTAGACCTACCTGGAAAACATATTTCAAAACCATTTTTATATTTATCCATAGCTTTTTGATATTTTCTTGCATTTTTTAAGTGACTTAAATATGATGAGGCAAAATTATGAGAGTCAAAGAAACAAACTCTTTTTTTAACTTCATTAATTTTAGCTTTTGCACACATGTAAAGATGGTTAGTATATTTATTCATTAATACTGCATCAATACTGTGAACAGAGGGAGATGTAATAGGTCCTGGAGGCAATCCCTTATTTAAATATGTATTATAATCACATATTATTTTTGTATGTTTTTCATACACCCTTGTTAATGTTGTGTCAAAATCAAATAATTTCTTAAAACAGTAATTAACAGTTGGATCTGCTTGTAATTTCATATTTTTTTTCAATCTATTTAAATATAAAGAAGCAATATCAGGCATCTCAGAGATATTATTAGATTCTTTTTCAACTATAGAAGCAAGTATTGAGACTTGAAAAGGTGTTAAATTTAATTTATTCAACTGTTTATTTCTTTTAGCCCAAAATGCCTGATATTCATTTAACATTCTTTGAACAAACTGTTTTTCAGAAATGTGCCAATATATATTGTAAGTATTAGGAATAAAAAATGATATTATTTCTTTTTTAGTAACGGTTCTATTAAAAACTGAATCAAAATTGAAAGAACTAATAGTATTTAATAAAATAATTGAATCTATGCTAGTCTCATGACTTAACTGAGAAGCTAAATAACTGAACTCATTAAAACTATTGAATGAAAAATCTATAGTTTTTCTATTTCCTGGAACTCTCAATTCGTTAATAATATCATTCAATGAAAATCCTGATTTGAATGTGTATTTACCAGATTTAAATTTTTTTAAGTTCTTTTTATTACAGAAAAATGAAAAACAGGAATATGATGGTATAGAAAATTCATTAATTAATTTATTCAAAAGTTTATTGTAAGTTATTTTTTTGTCAACAATAAAAATTTGATTTTTCTCTATTATGGGCGAGAAATAAATTTTTCTAATTTGAATAGAAAAAATCAAAGAACTTAAAAGACCAAATGTAAAAACTAATATTATACTATTCTTTTTCATTGATTTGTTTTAATAATAATACTACAGATTCATTTTCAGGGTAAATTGAAGAAATTTTTTGTAATAATTTCCTAGCTTGTTTAATTTCATTGTTTAATATATAAATTCTAGTTTTATTTAAAAGCGCTTGTTCATAATTAGGATTTAAACTCAAAGCAATATCAAAATAATAATCTGCTAAGTTTTTATCAGTCTCATCTTCGTTAATCAAATAATCATGAATATATAAATTACCAAGATGGTTGTAGGCTGAAAAATATCTAGGATCCTCATCAATAATAAATTGAAATTGAACTTTGGCTTGTTCAAAATTATTTAGTTTGACTAGATTAATTCCATATTTTTCTATAATATCTAAATGATAGGGGGCTAAATCAACTGACTGTTTAAAAAATTTATTTGCAATTTCATAATTAGAATTTCTATAATAAGATTGCCCAAGTCTGTAACAGGTTAACGCATCAAAATTATTAAATTGCTTATTACTGAACTTAGATAAAATAAAATCAACTCCAATATTATCAATATGTTCAATTATATTTTTAAATGATTTTGATACAAAATGATAAAAAATGAAAGAAAAAAGACCTTCTTTTGAACTAAAATCCATCATATTAAGATATACAAGAGCTGAGTCTAAATACTCTTTCTTTGGATTAAAAGCATCATATTCTTGTAGGTAAGCATTTACAATACTATAATTTGATGGATTATCATTATTTATACATTCTAAACCTAAAAATTCTTTACTTTCATTATTTAAATCTCCTTTCTTGTTTATTTTAATTTTGTGATCAGTAATTGTTACGTGGGGAATATCAATTGTTTTAGATTCTTTCATATGACAAGAAACGCAATTGTCGTTAACAGCTAATCTTTCTATTTTAATTTCTGTACACGCTTCTTGATTATGACATGAAAAACAAGAGTTGTTATAATTAATAATATTTGTGTTTTTTATTGAAATATGAGGATTATGACAATCTAAACAACTCATGCCAGCATCAGACTCTATAAAACATTTACTTTGTTTCATTCTATCAAGATGAGATGCCATTATAAAATCATCATCAGAATTTGTATATCTAGGTAAATATACATCCATTACCTCATTTAAATACATACCAGGTTTAAAATCAAAAAAAGATTTTTCATACTTTAAAACAGAGTTTCCTTGGACGTGACATCTCGAACATAATTCATTTTGTAACTCAATAGATAAATTAGCTGGATTAACAATTGAATAATCAAAAAATTTAGATGTGTCTACTAAAATTCCAGATTGAACATTCGAAACATGTAATTCACCTGGACCATGACATCTTTCACAATCAATACCGCTGGGAACATTTTGATATTTATTTTCAGAACCTAGTGTAAAATGAGGAAAAGAATTATGACAAGTCATACACTCTAAGCCAATCTTTCTATTATATCTTGTGTTGTTTCCATGTTCAAAACCTGGGGGAAAATCTAAAATGGAGTCTTGAGTATAAAAGGTAAATGGAGCCTGAGATAAGTAGCCATTATCACTAATAATATGAGAATTAGTGTGATTACCAGACCCAACAATGTAATCTATCTCTGTTTTTAAAGAATAAATTGTGTCATTATTTTTAATTTTGTACTCATCTAAAACTAATTTTTCTTCCTCCCAATGTGGCCGATAATGAAATTTTAAAATACTATCATAAATTTCGTGACTGAATAATGAAGAACTAAATTTTTTTTTTGCAGTTTTAAAAGATTTTCCCATACCAGTTTCAATAAAAGAACTGTATATGTCCATATGACATTGTTTACAAGTGTTGATTCCTACATAATCAACATCACTATGAATATTTAAGTATTGAGATGTTTTATTATTTTTTGTACACGAAAAAAAAATAATAAAACACAAAAAAAAATATCTAGTTTTCATATTCGATATATCCTTGAAAGACTAAAGAAACAGAACCTGATAAACAAATATTAGAATACACATTATTAATTTTCTCCCACTTAACAACTAAGCTACCTCCTAATGTTTCAACTGAAACCTCAGGAGGAATATTAATTCCTTTTTCAATTGTTGCTATTACAGAGGCAACTACGCCTGTTCCGCAAGAAAGTGTTTCATTTTCAACCCCTCTTTCATAAGTTCTAATTGAGAATTTTTGATTTGAAATTTCTACAAAATTTACATTTATACCATCTTTCTTATAGTCTTTTAAATTCCTTATTTCGCTTCCTAAATAATTAACATCAACGTTCTCTAAATCTTCAGTAAATACTACTAAATGACGACACCCAGTATTTAAAATATAATAACCATTTTGATCAGTTTCAACATTAATAACATTGGGCATTGTTATTGTAACAAAATTATCAACTGAGCTTCCAGTAATTTCTTTTCCATTAGATAAAAAAATAAAATTATCCTCAAATAAATTTAAATATTTTGCAAAATGCACAATACACCTACTACCATTAGCACAAAAAGATGACTGTTCACCATCTGAATTAAAATGTCTTATAGAGAATCCTTTGGAACTGCTGCCCTCTAATGTAATTAAGCCATCAGCACCTATGCCATATTTTCTATGACATAAATTCTCAATAAATAAAGAATCAATTATAATTTTATTTTCTCTGTTGTCTATAATAACAAAGTCATTACCAGAACCTTGATATTTATAAAATTTTATTTTCAAGTAATTATATTTTTTCATAAAATTAATTAAATAAAATGTTAGATTTAATTATTAGTTTAATTTAATTCTATTTACATATCAAATGAACTCAAAAAAAGACAATAAAAAAGGAATTTATAATGAAAAACTTGAAAAATATATTCAAAAAGAACAAGCTGCAGTTAGTTTAATTAATTATACGGGCAAATTACTTTACGAAAAAGGAGTTGAATTAGTTCTATTTAGAAGACACTTAATTGACACAACAATTACAAAAATTTTAAGACTTCACCATTACGCAAAAAACTTTGTAAAAAAACCAATAAATGTGTTTGAAACAACAGAAATCGTAAAAAACTTGTATGCAATGGACCTATGCCCATCTAAAATAGACATAGGTAAATTAACTTTCGAGTGGATTGAAGAGAAAAAATCTTATGAAAACCAATTAGATTTTTTAAATAAAAAATTAAAATTTATTGTAAAACCATCAAACTCAAATTTAAAGCCAAAAGATGTTATTCTATTTGGCTTTGGAAGAATAGGAAGATTATGCGCCAGAGAACTGATTAAACAAGCTGGAAAAGGTCAACAGTTAAGAATAAGAGCTGTTGTTGTTAGAAATATTGATAATAAATCTCTTAAAAAAAGGGCATCTCTTTTACTTCAAGATTCAGTTCATGGTAGATTTTCTGGTTCACTAGAAATTGATGAAAAAAGAAAATCAATAATTGTAAATGGACAACATATTTATTTTTTATCATCAAGTGAAAAAGTAGATTATAAAAAGTTAAGTATCAAGGATGCTTTATTAATTGATAGCACTGGGATTTATAAAGAAAAAACGCAATTAAAAACTCATCTGAATAAATTTATTAAAAAAGTCTTATTAACAGCACCTGGTAATTCTATTCCGAATATTGTATACGGTGTTAATCATAAAAAATTTAATATAGATGATGAAAATATTTTTTCTGCCGCATCGTGTACTACTAATGCAATTGCACCAATTTTACATATTATTAACAAAGAAAAAAAGATTAGTAAAGGACATATAGAAACAATACATGCTTATACTAATGATCAAAATTTATTAGATAATATGCATAGTAAAAGTAGAAGAGGAAGATCTGCAGCAATAAATATGGTTATCACATCTACTGGTGCAGGAAAAGCAATTTCTAAAATTATGCCAAATCTTGATGGAAAATTAACCGCTAACGCAATAAGAGTACCTACTCCTAATGGTTCATTAGCGGTAATGAATCTTGACTTAAAGGAAAAAACATCAGCTAACGAAATAAATGAGATCTTAAGAAAATCTTCTTTATCTGGGGAATTAGTTAATCAAATAAAATATTCAATTAACGAGGAATTAGTTTCTAATGATATAATTGGAACAACAGGTTGTGCAATTTTTGATTCAAATGCTACTATTGTTTCAAAAAGTGGAAAGAACATTGTCTTGTATGTTTGGTATGACAACGAATATGGATATACTAAACAGGTTATAAGATTAGCTAAGTATATAAGTGGAGTTAGAAGATTACACTACTACTAGTCAATTAAATATTTTAATTTTTCAACAACATAATTGATTTCCTCTATTGTATTATATTTACAAAAAGAAAATCTTATAACAGTATTTTCACTTTTATTATTAATTTCAGAAATTACATGAGAAAGCTTTGAACTACCCGAACTACAAGCACTTCCGCCTGAACAAGCAATTCCAAATAAGTCTAAATTAAATAATAGCAAATCGGAATTATTAAATTTAGGAACAGAAACACTCAAAACCGTATATAAGCTTTTAGAAATATTGCTTGACAATCCATTAAAAGATATTTCTGGAATTAGTTCATTTAGTCTATTAATCATGTGTTTTTTTAATTTTAAAATATGCTCATGATGCAATGACATTTTAGAAAAAGCAATTTCCATTGCTTTTGATAAACCAACAATTCCATACACATATTCTGTTCCTCCTCTCATATTTTTCTCCTGACTTCCGCCGTGAATAAGAGGAGTTATGTTAATTTTATTATTAACGTATAAAAACCCAACCCCCTTAGGTCCATGAAACTTATGAGCTGAACAAACTAAAAAATCAACAGGGTTCTTTTTAACATCAATTGGAAGATGAGCAATAGTTTGGACTGTGTCACTGTGAAATAAAGCACCATACTTAGAACATAATTTAGAAACTTCATCAATAGGTAATAAATTACCAATTTCATTATTTGCATGCATTAAACTTACCAAACAATTTTTATTTTCTTCAAGTAAATTTTTTAAATGAGAAATATCAATTTCACCCACTTCATTTAAATTAACGAAATGAAGACTAATTTTTTTTTGTTTTTCTAAATTTTTAACAGTGTTTAATACTGCAGGATGCTCTATTTTAGAAGTAATTATATTTTTTACACCAGCATCTCTAACAGCACCTCTAATGGCCATATTATCAGCTTCAGTTCCGCCTGAAGTAAAATATATTTCGCTTGGTGAAGCATTAATTAATTTTGCAATCTTCCTTCTTGAACTTTCAATTAGTGATCTACTTTTTCTTCCAAATGAATGAATTGATGATGGATTACCATAATTTTTTCTTAAACAATCAGTCATAACCACAACCACGTTTGGGTCAACTCTTGTTGTCGCTGCATTATCTAAATATACTTTTTCTATCACAATAATTTTTTAATATAAAGATTAATAAAATCTTTTAATTCTTCTATTTTTTTCTTTGATTTTGACTCAATTATAAATCTAATTATTGGTTCAGTATTGGATTTTCTTATATGTATCCAACTTCCACAACTATAATTAACTCTCATACCATCCAAAAAAATAAAGTCAACATCATTATTATTCTTTAAATCAGACTTGACTAAATCAATTAATTTATTAAAATTAAATTTGTTTGGCAAAGTAATTTTGTCTTTGAACATAAAATAGCTAGGTAACTTATTTTTTATTTCTTTACATGATAAATTGAGTTCTGAAAAGTAAGACAAGAATAAAGCAATTCCAACTAATGCATCTCTCCCAAAATGTAACTTAGGAAATATTACACCCCCACTCCCTTCACCACCAAATATTGATTGTTTTTCTTTCATTACTTTTATCACATTACTTTCTCCAACAGGTGAATAATAATGCTTCAAATTCCTTTTTAATGTTATATCTCGTAAACCATTTGATGAAGATAGATTGGATACAGTACTACCCTTTAACTTTGATAAAACATAATTACCAATAGCTATAATTGTATTTTCTTCACCAAAAAAACTTCCATCTTCACAAACAAAAACTAATCTATCAACATCTGGATCAATTGCAATTCCAAAGTCAGCATTTTCAGAGATAACAGCACGAGATAATTTAAATAAGTTTTCAGGGGATGGCTCTGGATTATGATCAAAAATACCATTTGGTACACAATTTATTTTAACAACAGATACGTTTAATACCTTAAGTAATTTTGGGATTATATGGCCTCCAGAAGAATTAATACCATCTAAAACTACTTTTATTTTTTTTCTTTTTATTTTCTCAACTGTGACCTCTTTAAGTTCAAGAATTGAATTGATATGAAAATTAACTGCATCATTAGCTAATTTAATCGCCACTGATTTATTTACAATACTATAATTTTTCAAATCAATTTTAGAATTTATTATATTATCACTTTCTTCTTTAGTTAAAAACTCCCCTTTATTATTAAAAAACTTTAATGCATTCCATTCAATGTTATTATGACTTGCTGAAATCATAATACCACCTGTTGCTTTTTTAAAAGAAACATATAAACCTAATGTTGGGGTAGCTGTTAAACCAATATTAATAACGTTTATTCCCATTTCATTTAATCTAATCGAAATAATCTTCGAAATGTGTGGCCCAGAAACTCTTCCATCTCTACCTAAAATAACAGATGGGTCGGTACTAATATTTTTTAAATAAAAAGCATAAATAGTAATGAATTTAAGGACATTGAAGGGATTTAAATTTTCCTCAGAAGTTTTATTTATTGTTCCTCTAATTCCTGAAACAGATTTAATTAATACCATTATTAAATTTTATTGAAATATTACAAATGTAAATAACTTTTTATTTATGATTTAAATTAGTCATTAAGTATTTTGTATTTTTAAAAAAAGTATTTGTTTATAAAAAAATGAATTATACATTAGATAAAATACCTAATCGAACAAAAAAAACAAGAGATATTGGTTTAACTATGGTTATGGATAAAGGCTTGAGTATTAGGGAAGCAGAGGACTTAGTTTATTCTAGCTCTGATTACATCGATATTATTAAACTTGGATTCGGAACCGCAATAATTTCAAAAAATATAAAAAAGAAAATTCAATTATACCAAAAAAACAACATCAAGGTCCATGTAGGAGGAACATTATTTGAAGCCTTTATAATTCGTAATATGTTTGATGATTATATAAACTTTGTTGAAGAGCTAAACTTAAATACTATTGAAGTTTCTGATGGATCTATTGATCTAAATCATAAAATAAAATGTGAATATATTTCTAATTTATCCAAAAAATTTACGGTTTTTTCTGAAGTTGGATACAAAAAATCAAATCGTATTTTAGCTCCCTCTAAATGGATAAAGTTAATGAAACAAGAATTAGATGCAGGCTCATGGAAGGTAATTGCAGAAGCTCGAGAAAGTGGAACAGTTGGTGTTTTTAGAAAGGACGGTGAAATTAGATCAGACTTAATTGAAGAAATTTTATCAAAAATACCAAATGAAAAAATATTATGGGAAGCTCCAAAAAAAGATCAACAGGTTTGGTTTATTAAATTAATGGGTGCAAATGTTAACTTAGGAAATATAGACCCTAAATCTGTTATTCCCTTAGAATGCTTAAGGTTAGGATTAAGAGGAGATACTTTTCATCAATTTATTAAGTAAATAGTTATGAGAGAAATTGATATTGATAATTTTTTAAAATTAAATAGGAATAACATCCAAGTTATTGATATTAGAGAAAAATATGAGTTTGATGATGGGTGCATTTCAAAATTAAACATTCCTATGGATCAAATTTTAGATTCAATTGACCTAATTGATAAAATTAAGCCTGTTGTTATATATTGTAACAGTGGAAGAAGAGGGGCTGCAGTTGTTCATATTTTAAGAAAAAAATACTCAATGAATAATGTCTCTAACCTATCTGGTGGGTATCAATCATACTTAGAAAAAATTAAATGATATAGTGTTTTTTTTAAAAAATATATTTTTTGGACTTTTAATTGGAGTGGCAAATGTAATCCCTGGCCTTTCTGGAGCTACAATAGCATTAATATTAGGTATTTACGAAAAATTAATTAATACTATTTCAGCTGTAAAAAAAGATACTTTATTAAGTTTATATAATTTAAATTTCAAAAAAATTTATAACGATTTGTCGCTTAATTTTCTAATTCCTATTACTATAGGTATAATTTCAAGCGCTTTATTATTTGCTAATGCCTTGGAGTATTTTGATTTACTGGGAAAAAATAAAGAGTATACATTATCTTATTTTTTTGGATTGATATTATGTTCCGTCCCTATTATCATTAATATGATTCCAAAGTTTAGATATTCATATTTATTTTATTTTATTGCTGGCATATCCATTGCAGTATCCATAGCAATAACTCCTGGAATTCAACAAGAAAATAACAATATAATATTTATATTTTTTTGTGGGGTAATTGGAATTACGGGAATGGTTGTACCTGGATTATCAGGTTCTTATCTACTTTTAATTCTAGGAAATTATAATCTTCTTGTTAAAGATAGTATCAATAAATTTCATGAAGATATTAATTCATTTATATATCTAATAGTATTTATATTGGGTATGGCATTTGGTATGATATCTCTTGCAAAAATCATATCATGGCTATTCAAAAAATATAGAAATGAAACTTTATCAATTATTGCCGGGTTTATTCTTGGATCTCTAATTTTTATATGGCCTGTTAGATCTGAGGAAACAACCGCTTATTTAGAAATTATTAGCCCAATAATTAATGAAATTAATAATAGTGGAAATATTATGAATTATTTTAATAACTACTTTCATCTAATATTTTTAATGATTGCCGGATTTTTATCATTATTTTCAATCAATTTCATCAGTAGAAAAAAAAATGTTTAATCTTGGATTAATTGGAAAAAACTTAAAATATTCTTTTTCTAAGAAGTATTTTAAATTAAAATTCAAAAAAGAAAATTTAAATAATTTTAAATATGAATTGTATGAATTAGAATCTTTAAATGACTTTGGTTCAGTATTAAAAAAAAAAAATATTATTGGGCTAAATGTTACTTCTCCATTTAAAGAATCTATTATTCAATATTTAGATCAAATAGACGATATTTCTAAACATACGGAATCTGTTAACACCATTTTTTTTAATAAGAAAAATAACAAGTTAACTGGATTTAACACAGATGTTCATGGATTTGAAAAATCTCTAGATCTATTTCTTCCTCAATCAAAAATCAAAGGTATAGTATTAGGAAATGGAGGTGTTTCTAAATCAATCAAATACGTTTTAAGAAAAAAAAATATTGAATTTATTACAGTATCAAGAAATACAAATGAGAACGAAATAATATCATATAATAATTGTGAAAAATATTTACAAACACATAAATTGATAATTAATACTACGATACTTGGAGGTGGTAAATACTCTGATAAAGCACCTAAAATTAATTATAAGCTACTCAATGAAAAGAATTATATGTTTGATGTTGCTTATAACCCAAAGGAAACTTTATTTTTGAAAAAAGGAAAAAAAATGGGAGCAAAAACAATGAACGGTGAATTAATGTTAAAGTTACAAGCAGAATTATCATTTAATATATGGTTTAAGGAACTAAAAAAAAATAATGAAGTTTAAATTAAATGCGCCATTTTATCCAACAGGAGATCAACCTGCAGCAATTAAAAATTTATCTAATGGCGTTAAAAACGGAGAAAAAAATCAGTGCTTACTTGGTGTAACCGGTTCCGGAAAAACATTTACAATTGCTAATGTTATTGAAAATACTCAAAAGCCTACTTTAATTTTATGTCATAATAAAACTCTGGCTGCTCAATTGTATTCAGAATTTAAAGACTTTTTTCCAGAGAATAATGTTGAGTATTTTGTATCATATTATGACTATTATCAACCAGAAGCATACTTGCCAGTTACGGGAAAATACATCGAAAAAGATTTATCTGTTAATAAAGAAATAGAAAAGATGAGACTGAGAGCTACATCAACATTACTATCTGGCAAAAAAGATATAATTGTTGTCTCATCAGTTTCATGTATTTACGGTCTAGGTAATCCCAAGTTATTTAAAGAAAAAACAATATTAATTGAAAAAAATCAAAATATTGAAAGAAAAAAATTAATTAGTCATTTGATTTCAGGGATGTATAACAGAGTAAAACATGATTTAGAGCCAGGAACTTTTAAAATAATAGGAGACTCTGTAGAAATTTTACCTTCGTACATAGAAAAAAAATTTAAAATTAATTTTTGGGGGGAAGAAATTGACGAAATAGAAGAAATAGATATCAGTAATAATAAATCTACTTTTATACATAAATTACTGATATACCCAAATAGTATTTTTGTATCAAGTAGTAATGATGAAATTATAGAAAATATATATAATGATTTAAACTCTCAGAAAAAATACTTCGTTGAAAATAATCAAATAGAAGAAGCAGAAAGAATTGAAAAAAGAACAGAACTAGACATTGAAATGATTAAAGAATTAGGATATTGTCCGGGTATCGAAAATTATTCAAGGTATTTTGATAAAAGATTAGTTGGAGAAAGACCATTTTGTTTATTTGATTATTTTCCCGAAGATTTTTTGTTTGTGATTGATGAAAGTCACGTAACGATTCCTCAAGTTAAAGGAATGTATGGAGGAGATAAAGCTAGAAAAAAAAATCTTGTTGACTATGGATTCAGACTTCCATCTGCCTTAGATAATAGACCTTTAAATTTTGAGGAATTTGAAGAAATAACTCCACAAACTATTTATTTAAGCGCTACTCCTTCAGACTATGAAATGGAAAAATGTGGTGGGGTCGTAATTGAACAATTAATTAGGCCCAATGGGATTTTAGAACCTAAAATTGAAATTAGAAAATCAAAAAATCAAATTGACGACCTGTTGAATGAAATTCATCAAATAATTAAAAATAACGAAAGAGTTTTAGTTACTACGTTAACCAAAAAAATGGCGGAACGATTAAGTGAATATTTAATTGATGTTGGAATTAAATGCTCATATATTCACTCTGAAGTTGATACAATTGAACGAATTGAAATTATGGAAAATCTTCGAGTTGGTAATTTTGATGTTTTAGTTGGTGTTAATCTTTTGAGAGAGGGTTTAGATTTTCCTGAAGTATCTTTAGTAGCGATTATTGACGCAGATAAAGAGGGGTTTTTGAGATCTAAAAAATCACTAATTCAAATTATAGGTAGAGCAGCAAGAAATGTGAATGGAAAGGCTATTCTATATGCAGATGAAATGACTGACTCTATAAAGAAAACAATTATTGAAACTGATAGAAAAAGAAAAGCCCAAAAATTATACAACAAAAAAAACAAAATAACTCCTAGATCGATTATAAGCAAAAGAAAATCAGAGTTCAAGAAAAAAAACATTGAGGAAAATACAAACTCAAAAAAAATCTCAAAAGATAAATTAATGGACCTAAAGGAAATTGAACTAAAAAAACTTATGAAATCCAATAAAAATTTAATGGAGAAGGCAGCAAAAGCTTTAAATTTTGCAGATGCAACAATCTACAGAGATAATCTTAAATTAATTAAAGAAATATTAAATAAAAAAAATACTTATTAATTATTTCCTAAAATTAATGGCAAACCGTCATCACCTGAACCCACAACAACTACTTTTGAGTTAGGTGACTCAGATAATTTTAATGTAGCTTCAATTCCCTTATCTTTTAATACATTGATAGTTAAACTTCTATCTAAAATATCATTAGCAGTAGCTTTTCCTTTTGCTTCAATTTCAAGTCTTTTTGCCTCTTTTTCAGCTTTTTCAATTTTAAAATCATATTCTAATGCTTCTTGTTCTTGTTTTAATTTTTTTTCAATAGCATCTTGTAATGTTTGAGGAAGTGTGACGTCTCTAATTAAAACTGCATCTAAATTGATATTCTTCTTCTCAAGAGATGTAAAAGTTTTTTCAAAGATTTCGTCCTCAATTGTTTCTCTTTTTGTAGAATACAGTTCTTCTGGTAGGTACTCTCCAATTACTTCTCTTGAAACAGATCTGATTTCAGGTATTATAATTTTATCATGATAGTTAGAACCAATACTCTCTTCAATAAATCCAGCTTTTCCAGGTACAGGATTATATCTGTATGAAAGTTCCATGGCAATTGTTAAACCATTTTCTGCAAGAACTTCCATTGTACTCATATTTTCTTGGATTCTGACGTCGTATTTTATTAAATTGTCCCAAGGAAATTTCAAATGAAATCCTTGGCCTTTAACATTTTCTTTATCAAGACCATTTCCAAAAGTATAAAATATATAACCCTCAAATCCTTGAGGAATAGTGTAAAATAGTCTACTTGAAAATAATACTATGAAAATTCCTAAAAATCCTATAGTTAATAAAAAAGTAGCTTTTTTTGTATTTATTTCAGGTTGATTGTTTCTCATTGCTTAAGTTTTTCAATAATTTTTATCTAATATAAAAAAACAATTAAATAATTAATAACCAATAAACCTTTTTCTAAAAAACCATTCGGAAAAAAGAAAAAACAATATAAGAATCAACGGAATAATTGAGTTAATTAGAGGACTCCTTTCATTTTCGTTGTGAATTATTGGTTTTAAATACCCAGATTCTAATAACTCATTTTCAATATTTTTTAAGTCACTTAATTGAAAAAACAGACCATTATTTTGTAATGCAATATTGTATAATAGTTCATGGTTTGCTAAAGTTATTTTATTTTCAATAAATGAGTTTTCCACAACAAAACTTCCTTTTTTAATAAAATTTCTATTATCATATTGCGTTGAAATGGCAAAGTTATAATTTCCCGGGTTCAATTCACCGAGATTTAAATAATAATTCTCCCCGAGTGTTAAAAATGAATAGTTAAATTTATTACCATCATCATCTTTTAGAACAAATTCAATTTCATTATTTGAAATAAACTCTAAATTTTCGTTATAAAATTGAGCATTAATAATTATTGATTCACCAAATTCATATGAGGTCTTATTATTAAATTTAAGTCTTTCTTTATTTTTATTGACTAATAAATTTTTAACAATTTGAATTATTATAGAATTGAAGTTTTCATGATTTGAATTTTTTAAAAAATTACTCAGCTTCCATCTCCAAATTCCTTCAGAAATAAAAAAACAATCCTGATTGTTTTTAGAAAAAAACAAAATCGGGTTTATTCTTTCATTATTTTGGTTCTTTTTACTAATTAAAACTTTTATATCTGATTTAATTTCAAAAATTTCTGTAGACAATAAAGGAGGAGAATTATTAATCATCTCAATAACATTATCATCTAATTTAAATTTTTGAAAAGAATCGTCATAATTGACGTAAATATCTTTAAACTCATTACTTGAATCTTTAAAATAAATTGTTTTTTGCAACTCATTCAGTTTAGATAGATTTGACTCACTTCCAATAATATACCAAATAGGAATATTTTTTTTATTTAATTTGCTAATTATATCGTAATTCAAGTCGCATTGATAAAGAATAACTAAATCAAAATCATAAATATTTTTTTTAAAATCAGCAATCCTATGAACAGAAATATTGTACTGTTTATCTAGTTGAATTGCAGATTTTAAAGCAGAAATATCAGGATGAGGAAAGTCATATAACATTAATATATTTTTTTCATTATCAACTATATCAATGTAAAAAGATGAATAGTTATTATCTGTATTATTTTCTGATCTAAAAGAATTAGGAGAAATTGAAATATCAAATTTATTTAAACCGGGTTTAAAAGACTTAACATAAAAAAAAACACTTTTAATAAAATCTTCCTCTTCTATTTCAATTACTTTTTGAAAGACAATACTATTCTTTGCTTTGACAGTTAGATTAACTTTTTCGTCTTTTAGATTATATGCCTTCAAATTAATTTCAACTGGTAACTCATTACCTGGAAATCCAATATTATTATTATTAACTGAATGAATCAAAACATCTTTTACTTTATTTGTGTCACCCAAAGCAACAATGTGTAATGGGGCATTTAATATTTTACCTGAATATTCCGGGTTTTGTCCTCTGTTATAAATTCCATCTGAAAGTAAAATATATGAACCAATATTAATATTAGAAAAAACATCTTCAGAGTAATCAAAGATTGAACCAATATCAGAAAATTTATCAGTAAATGAAATAGAATCTCTTCTAATTTTGTCACCAAATAATAAAAACTCAACATTATATTTATTTTCAATTTTTGATTTAAAACTTTCAATTAATTCTATGTAGTCATTTTTATAAAATAAAGAGTCTTTATTAGAGGATATTGACATACTATTATCTTGAAATATAACTAAAGTTGGTTTCTCAGTTATTTGTACTTTACTTTCTATATAAGGATTGAGGGTAAATAATAAAATTAAAAAAAAGGAAATAAAACGAAATAAAAATAAAAACAACTTACTATTGAATGAAATGTCATTATATTTTTTTTCTTTAAAAAAGTATAGAAAAAAACTTAAAAAAAAAGAGATAGTTGCTATTAAAATTAATGATGAAAAGGGAACAGAGATCATATACTTATGTTAATAAACCCCCACATACATTTATAACTTGGCCTGAAATATAAGAAGATAAATCCGAGGCTAAAAACAAACAAGTATTTGAAACATCAGATCCACTCCCTACTCTTTTTAAAGGGACAGAATTAGTCCAATTTTGAATAATTTTATCATCTAAACTATCCGTCATTTCTGTTTTAATAAAGCCAGGTGCAATTGCATTACATCTGATATTTCTTGAACCTAGCTCTAAAGCAATAGATTTTGTAAAACCAATTATTCCAGCCTTAGATGCAGAATAGTTTGACTGCCCAGCATTTCCTCTAATTCCTACAATAGAACTTAAATTAATAATTGAACCTGATTTTTGTTTCAACATTGTTCTTTGAACAGATTTAGTCATATTAAATACTGATTTCATATTAACCGCAATAACTTTATCAAAATCATCCTCACTCATTCTCATAAGTAAATTATCTTTAGTTATTCCCGCATTATTGACTAATATATCAATTCTAGAGAATTTCTTTTCTACGGTTTCAATTAAAGTTTGGGCTGATGCAAGATCACTGGCATCAGACATCACTGCTTCTACATTAACACCAAAAGATTTTAATTCATTTTTTAATATTTCAGCTTTTTCTTTTGATGATCTGTATGTAAAAATAATATCAGAGCCATGTTCAGCAAACTTAAAACATATGGACTTACCTATACCTCTTGAGCCCCCAGTTATAATTGTAACTTTATCTTTTAATAATTTCATTTTTATTAGTTTAATACATCAAAAGTAACTTTTCCTATATCCGCAGGTGAGTCCACAACATGAATACCACACTCTTTCATTATACTCATTTTCATAGCTGCAGTTTCGCTTTCTCCTCCTATAATAGCACCTGCATGCCCCATTGTTCTACCCTCAGGAGCTGTTTTTCCTGCAATAAATCCAATAACAGGTTTAGTTCCATTATCTTTTATCCATCTAGACGCTTCAGTCTCCATTTCACCACCAATTTCACCAATCATTATAATAGCTGAGGTGTCATTATCTTTCATAAACATTTTTATTGCATCACACATACTTGTTCCAATAATTGGATCCCCACCAATTCCAATACAAGTTGATTGACCTAGTCCAACTTTTGTTAATTGGTCAACAGCCTCATAAGTAAGGGTTCCTGACCTAGAAATTACACCAACACTTCCAGGAGAATGTATAAAGCCAGGCATTATACCAACTTTACCTATACCAGGGCTAATTACCCCCGGACAATTTGGACCAACTAAAATTGAATTACTATTAGATAATTTTTTTTTGACTATTGTCATATCTTTTACTGGAATACCTTCAGTAATGCAAATAATAATATCAATTCCAGAATCAATTGATTCAATTATAGCAGAACTAGCAAATTTAGGAGGAACAAAAATTACTGAGACATTTGCACCTAGTTCGTTCATAGCTTCTGAAACTTTATTGAAGACAGGTTTACCAAGATGATTTTGACCCCCTTTTCCCGGAGTTACACCTGCAACAATATTTGTTCCATAATCAATCATTTGTTGAGTATGAAAAGTTCCTTCTTTTCCAGTAATTCCTTGAACTAAAATTTTTGATTTTTTATTAATAAGAATACTCATATTGTATTAGTTTAATGATATATAAAGTTAAATTTTTTATTAATTCTACGACAAACTTAGAAAATATATATTCTTAAAATGAGTATTTTTGTTATGATTATTTATAAAAGTGAATAAATTACAAGAAAATACAATATGTTCTGTCTCTACCGGTCACGGAGAAAGTGCAATTGCATTAATTAGAGTATCTGGTGCTCAAGCTTTAAATATTTGTAAAAAAATATTTTTTTCAAAAAGAGTTATTAAAACAAAGGAATTAAAACCAAACATAGCATACTATGGAAAAATAAAAGATTTAAATCAAATAATAGATGAAGTTATTCTTACTTACTTCAAAGCACCTAAATCCTATACTGGTGAAGATATGATTGAAATCTCATGTCATGGGTCTGAATATATACAAAAATCAATTATTGAGCTATTAATTAATAAAGGTTGTTCATTAGCAAAAAGAGGTGAGTTCACCCTTAGGGCATTTTTAAATGGAAAGCTAGATCTTTCTCAAGCAGAATCTGTTGCAAATTTAATTGGAGCCAAAAATTCAAAAAGCCATGAACTTGCAATGAAACAGATGAGGGGAGGGTACTCAGAAAATATTCAATTACTAAGAAAAAAATTAATTAAGTTTGGAGCTTTAATAGAACTAGAATTAGATTTTAGTACCGAGGATGTAGAATTTGCTGATAGAAAGGAATTGATAAATTTATTGTCCGATATAATTACAAAAATTGACCCTCTTATAAAATCCTTTAAATATGGTAATGCAATAAAAAATGGCATACCAATTACAATAGTAGGACCACCTAATTCTGGAAAATCAACTTTATTAAATAAAATCTTGAATGAAGAAAAAGCTATAGTATCTGATATCAAAGGTACAACTAGAGATATTATTGAAGAAACTTTTAATATTGAAGGATTTGAGTTTCGTTTTATTGATACTGCAGGATTAAGAAAAACAAATAATGAAATTGAAAAGATTGGAATTCAAAAGACTCATGAAAAAATAAATGAAGCAGCAATAATAATTTATTTATTTGATATAAACGATTTTAACAAAACTCAAATTATCGATAACCTAGAGTCTATAAAAACAAAAAACATAGAAGTTATATTAGTTGGAAATAAAACTGATTTAAACAAAAATGAAATTATAGAATTTGAAGGTGAAATAATTTATTGCTCTTTACTAAATAATATTGGAATTGATGAAATTTTAAATTCTATTTTACATAAAACTAAAAAATGGAAAAACTTGAATCATGAATTTGTAATCACAAATCAGAGACATTACGAAGCTTTAATTAATACTTTAGAGAGTATAAGATTAATAAAGACTGGGATTCAATCTAAAATTTCTGGAGAATTATTATCCATAGATATAAAAACAGCATTAAATAGTTTAGGAGAAATAACTGGTGAAATCACTAATGAAGACCTTTTGGACTCAATTTTTAAAGATTTTTGCATTGGAAAATAAATTTTATAATTTTTTTCCACAGAATTTTTATCTGAAAAAGTATAAAATTTTATTAAAAATTTATTTTTTTTTGATTTTTGTATAATTATTAGCCAAAATAATTATACATTTACGAAGTTTAATCAAAAAATTATAATATGAATTTAGAATTTATTAGTAATCTTATGGCTATTGAGGTCATGGCACCTAATGACTACGTAGGATTCACATTCTTTATTGGATACATGGCTATGTTTGCAGCCTCTGTATTCTTTTTCTTTGAAATGAATTCTGTTAGCACTAAATGGAGAAAGTCTCTGTTAATATCTGCTCTTATTACAGGTATAGCTGCTGTACATTATTTCTACATGAGAGACTACTACCTTGCAACAGGTGAAAACCCAACATTCTTTAGATATGTTGATTGGATTTTAACTGTGCCATTAATGTGTGTAGAATTTTATCTACTAACGGTACTTGCTGGTGCAAAAAGAAGTTTACTTTACAAATTAATTGGAGCTTCACTTTGGATGCTTGTTGCTGGATATATTGGAGAAGCATTTAACGTAGATGGAAGTACTGCTCACTCTGTAAAATGGGGAGTAATCTCAACTATCGGTTATGTATATATTTTATATACTGCTTGGTTTGGTGAAGTTGCAAAATTAGCTGAAAATGCTTCTGAAAACATCAAATGTGGTGTTAGAACACTAGCTTGGTTTGTTTTAGTTGGTTGGGCTATCTATCCAATTGGATATATGTGCATGGATGGTGGTTGGTTAAACACAGCTTTAGGTTGGGGATCAGAAAACGTTGATCTTTTTTACAACATAGCTGATGCTATCAACAAAATTGGTTTTGGTTTAGTAGTATACAATATTGCTATTACTGAATCAGCAAAGAAAGCTTAATTAATATTAATTTTGTGAATAGTGGGGCGTTAATCGCCCCACTTTTTTTTTTATGAACGTTTTTTCATTTCTTTATTTAATATCTATTTTTATCATATTTAATATTTATGCTGGATTTGGTGATATTAATTTTCAAAATCAAATTTTAATTAGTAGTTCTCTTATAATTTTGTTTGGTATCCCGCATGGTTCCCTTGATAATATTTTATTTCTTTCAAAAAACAAAATATCAGTATTTTCATTTTATACCATTTATTTATTTATCGCTTTTATTTATTTAATCGCATGGATATGGTGGCCATATTATTCATTCATATTTTTTTTAATAATCTCAGCCTATCATTTTGGAGAATCACATTTTTCAGACTATAAATTAAAATTTAAAGCGAAAAACTTTGTTTTTATTATATGGGGATTATTCTTAATGACTAGTTTACTTTTTTTAAACAGTTCTGAACTTATATTAACAAGTGAATTTTTTTTTGATACTAAACAATTTTCTAGTATTTACAGTGACAAAATTATTTCAAATTTATTCTACGTTAGTTTAATTTTGACAGTTTTAATGTTGCTTTTTTTAGTTTACAAAAAATATATTACTACTGAGGATATGTTTTCTGAAATTTTTCAATACTTTTTAATATTCGTTACATTTTACTTATTCCCTATAATAATTGGATTTACACTGTACTTTGTCTTTATCCACTCATTTAGATCACTTTTCCATGAATACAAATACTTAAAAAAAATAAAAAAAATAAAAAATATTTTTAATTTCATTAAACTACTTATCCCCCACTCTATTGCTGCTTATTTTTTTACGTTTATAATTTGTTATGCATCTTTAAATAACGTCATAAATATTTCACTTCCTATGGTTATTTTAATAATAGTCTCAGTTATTACACTTCCCCATGCTTTAGTTATGAGCAACTTTTACAATAAATAAAAATTTGAAAAAGAACTTAGAATTTAAAATTTGTATTGTCTGTGAGTTGCCATTTAATTGGAGAAAAAAATGGAAAAGAAACTGGAATGATGTTAAATATTGTAGCGAGAGATGTAGAAGAAATAAAAAAAAAGTTACTGGATAGTAAATTTAGCAAATACAGCTCGGTGATCTGACTCATAATAATCAATTACGATATCAGACAGATAATCAGGTCCAACAAGAGATACTTCATTTAAATCAAGCCTCCCAGAATAATAAACAAAATCAATTCTATCATGAACTTCATTTTCCGATTGAAAAGGAGTCCATGTAAAGCCTGGATGAGTGATAGAGTTTGGATGTTTTTGTCTGTATGAATCAATCATCCCTATGGACTCTAAATTACTTGAAATAGGCCAATTTATTTCATACCCGAAATTTAATCCTTGATTTGCAGCTTCTATATTCCAATCTAGGTGAGATGGTTCATTAAAATCTCCAACCAAGATTATTTCTTCGTCTTTAATTAAGGAATGTAAATTTCCAAGTAAATCTTGAAATTCTTCTCTTCTAGTTTCTTCAGCCTCATGTTCTATTTCCCAGACCGTATTTAGTTCCCCATCTCTAATTTGGTATGGTTGGTAAGGAAAAGCAGTAAAGTGAATATTAAAAAAATTGATGACTTGATCATCATTAAGGTGGATTCTTACATAATTATCATCAATAAATTCCATTTCAAATTTGGATAAAAATGCTAAACTAGAGTCATTATTACCATAATAGCAGTAACCTAAACTTGTAGCAATGTCCAAACCAATTCCATAAGATTCTTGTAAACCAACAACATCAGGACTCAAATCTTGAATAAGTCTTAATGTACTATTTAACGAAGTTGATTCTAGCCTGTTAAATGATAGGACTGAAAATTCTGCCCCACCACAACAACTTAATTGTTGAGGAAAATCACATGCAGTATAATTGTTTAAATCGCTTTCACACGAAATAAATAATAAAAAAAATAATATATATAATGTGTTTTTCATTTGATAAAATTAGTGAAAATATTAGATTTGCTACCATATTTAAATAATGAATACAAATAAAAAAAAATTGAGATCGTATATATTCTATCATTTAGATGGAATTGCTATAATCCCTACAGTTTTAGCACTTGGTAAAAAAAAAATATTAAATGAATTTAAGGATGAAAAAATTAGTCTTTCTCTTCTATCAAAAAAATACAATGCAAACGAAGGATATTTAAATATAGCTCTAAGATTACTTTGTTGTCAAGGTTGGCTAACTCAATATTTTGAAGATAATGATATTTTATTTAAAAAAAATAGCTCTGTTGATTTAATTGAAATCTTTAATATTTATAAACAAATTAATCTATTCTTTGAAAATGATTTTGATTATGATATTATTTTAGAATTCAAAGAAAATAAAATGACTGAAGATGAGGTTCAACTGCAAAAAATGATTGATGATTATTTAAATAATCGAAAAGATTTAATAAAATTAAATGACGAAAGTATTAATTTAGTTAATCATATTGATGGAGTAATTTTAGGACCTATACTTGTTAATTTATCTAGAAAAAATTACTTGAACCTAAATTCTTATGATAAATTCAATATAAATAATCGATGGAAACAAATTTTAAAAAAATTATTCATTTATTTAAACATTATTAAAATTCAAAACAACTCAGTAACAGAGCTTGGAAAATTTTTATTTAAAAGAGCCTCTGCTTATGGAGTAACGGTTTCTTACTTACCTACATTTAGAAAATTAAATGAATTAATCTTTGACAACCCTTTTATTCTTTGGGAAAGAGAAGAAAATTCGGCTGAAATTCATGTTGATAGAAAAATGAACGTATGGGGAAGTGGTGGAGCACATAAATTATATTTTAAAAAAGTAGATGAAATCATAATAAATTTATTTAATCTACCCATTGACCAACAACCTAAAGGATTCATAGATATTGGTTGCGGAGATGGTTCATTAATTGAACACATATTTGATTTAATATATTATAAAACTGAAAGAGGAAAAATTTTAAATGACCACCCTCTTACTATTATTGGTAGTGATTTTAATTACAAGGCTCTAGAGGTTACTAAGGAAAATATTAAAAATGCTGATATTTGGGCTAATACAGCATTTGGAGATATTGGAAATCCTACTGAACTAGCTCTAAAAATTAAAAAAGAATATAATATCAACTTAGAAGACTTGTTAAATGTAAGATCATTTTTAGACCACAATAGAATTTATAAAGAACCTATTAAAAATAATTCTCATAAATCTAATTCTAAATGCAGTTTTGCTTTTAGAGGAAAACGAATAAAAAATGAAGATTTATGCCAAAATCTTTATGAACATTTTTCAAATTGGAAACCTTATTTAAAAAAATATGGTTTATTAATAGTTGAACTTCACTCTATTGACCCTAATAAAACTAAAACTAGTTTAGGGAAAAACTCTATGACTGCCTATGATGCAACTCACGGATATTCCGATCAATACATAATTGAATATGAGAATTTCTTATTTGAAGCAAAAAGAGCCGGTTTAGTACCTGATAAAAAACACGAACACCTTTTTCCTAACAAAGAAATCCCAATTGTTAGTGTTAACAGACTAATCTGTAAATAAATTAGAATTAGAATAAATCCTCCATTTATTTATTAAATCTTGAAAATTTTTAGGTAGTTCAGATTCAAAATACATTTTCTTGCCAGTTTTTGGATGTAAAAAGCCTAATGATTTAGCATGCAATGCTTGTCTAGGAAGTAATTTAAAACAATTTTTAATGAATTGTGTATACTTAGTAAATCTAGTTCCTTTTAGTATCTTATCTCCCCCGTATTCATTATCGTTAAATAAAGGATGACCTATATATTTCATATGCACTCTTATTTGATGGGTCCTTCCTGTCTCAAGTTGACATTCCACAAGAGTTACGTAACTAAATCTTTCAATAACTCTGTAATGAGTGACTGATTGTTTCCCATAATCATTATTTGGAAAAACATCCATGATTTTTCTATTTTTTATATTTCGACCTATATTTCCTTCAATTGTACCTTTATCTTCTTTTAGTACCCCCCAAACTAATGCAACATATTTTCTGTCAATTGAATGATCATAGAATTGAGATGACAAATTTGTTAGACTATCAGAATCTCTAGCTACAACTAACAAGCCGCTAGTGTTTTTATCAATTCTATGAACCAAACCAGGTCTTTCTTGATTTTCAAGTTTATTTAGTTCCTTATACCAATATAGTAATGCATGAACTAAAGTTCCCGAGTAATGACCAAAACTAGGATGAACAACCATACCAGGTTTTTTATTTACCACAATAATTTGATTATCATCATATACAATATCAAGTGGTATATTCTCTGGAATAATACTTTTATCTAGAGGCTCATATTCAAACCTTATACTGATTTTATCATTTGGTTTAACTTTATAATTAGATTTAATTTGTTTAATATTATTACAAAATACATTACCATTTAAAATACAATTTTGTATTCTATTCCTTGATTTATTAGCAAGTCTCAACATAAGAAATTTATCTAACCTAATGACTTCATGCCCCTTTTCAACTAAAAAGCTGTGATGTTCTATTAATTCTTCATCTAAAGTATTTTTTTGCATTATTGTTCAATTAGTTTACTTGAATCACTAGTTAACCATAAGTCAATAGTTGGCGCTTTTGAAAATTTAGAAAAGTAAATTTTTTTTGGTTTATCTCTAGGTGGCAAACTCTGCTTAAAAACAAACAAAGATAAACTGTCTATTAAAGATTCATCAGTATAAATAGCTCCGAGGTTTAAAAAATTGTTTTTTAAAATATTTACTGCTTTATCAAGATGATAACCTTTTAAATTTGGAATTTTATATTCAAATTGATTTTTTGGTAAACCAGTACCAACATAAAGATCAATACTAGAAAAAATAGGAACGCTATCTGATTTTCTAATTTTAAAATTATTATAATTTGCCTCTACTATTACATTTTGAGCTATATCGCTTTTATAGAAAATATCTCCAACTTTTAAGTTATTACTTTCCAGTATATTTTTAGCATATCTATATGGCTGATCAATTATTTTAGGAAAAGTTGTTTTTGGAATCTTATCAGCATTAATTGTAATATAAATTGACCTACCTACTTTAACATTGGTGTAAGGAAGAGGGTTTTGACTTGTAACTGAGTTAATTTTAAATTTTGGATTGTAATCTCGAATTTTACCACCTAAAACAACATAATTTAAACCCAAATCAGAGATAATATTATGAACCTCTTGAAAAGTTTTATCAAGAAGGTTAGGTACTTCAATCAGTTGATTATGATTCGTATGTTTTTTTAGAACAAAATCAGTAATTAAAAAAAACATACATAAAAAAATGAAAATGGAAAAAAGAAAAATTATTAAATACCTATACTTCTTCATAAAACAAATATATTTAGAAATAGATTATTAATTTAATAAATCTTATAACTTTATGTAATTCTAAAATAAACAAATTGAAAAAAAATATAGCAATTTTAGTTGGAGGAGAGTCCGTAGAAAGAACAATTTCTATAAAAAGTGGTGAAAACTTTATTGAGAATTTAGACACTACAAAATATTCAGGCTATTTAATATTAGTTAATAATTTAGATGATGATTTTTTTTGTTTGAAAAATCAAATTAAAATTGATAAGTCAGACTTCTCTCTGGAGAAAAATGGAAAAAAAATTCAATTTGATGCATCTGTAATATTAATTCATGGCCCTCCTGGAGAAACTGGTGAGTTATGTAGTTATTTTGAATCTTTAAATATTCCCTATAGCTCATCAAATCTTATAGCGTCTAAATTAACATTTGATAAAAAAAATTGTAATGATTATTTAAAGAACAAAGGATTTGCCGTTCCAAATTCAAAAATTAATGAAAAATTAAATAGAAATATTAAATATCCATGTATAGTCAAACCAATAAATAGTGGTTCAAGTTTTGGAGTCAGTAAAGTAAATAATCAAAGTAAATTGAATGGAGCCATAAAACTTGCAAAAAAATATGCAACAAATTATATAATTGAAGAATTTATTGATGGAAGAGAATTAACCTGTGCTGTTCATAATTTCTCTAAGGAGAATCTAATAACTTTCCCTTTAACTGAGATAATTTCTTATAACGAAATATTTGACTATAACGCTAAGTATCTTGGACAATCAAATGAAATCACACCAGCAAATATAGAAGAAAAAGTTGCAGTTAAAATTAAAAATATTGCCACTAAGGCATATGAAACACTAAAACTAAATGGTATTGTACGTTTTGATTTTATTGTAAAGAAAGGAATTCCATATATAATTGAAGTAAATACTATTCCTGGATTTTCTAAAGAAAGCATTGTCCCACAAATGATAAAAAAATCTGAAACTAATATTAAAGACTTTATTTCAATGGCAGTTGATAAAATTATTTCTTATAAAGAAATTTAAACAATTTATTTATTGCTAATGATCTGTGACTGATTTTGTTTTTTTGTTCAGGTTTCATTTCTGAAAATGTTATATTATAGTTATTAGGTATAAAAATTGGGTCGTATCCAAAGCCACCCTCTCCCCTAATATTTTTTGTTATATTTCCATTTATCTCTCCCTCAAAAACAGCTTCAGTCAATGAATCCTTATAAGCAATTACAGTTTTAAATCTAGCTCTTCTATTTTTGGCTTCACCAAGATTATTTAACACTTTTTTAATATTATCAATTGAGCTCGCATAATTCCCAGCGTATCTAGCAGAATATACTCCTGGTTCGCCATTTAAGTAATCAATTTCTAATCCACTATCATCAGAGATACAAATTTTGTTTGAATAGCTAAAAACCTCCCTAACTTTGATTAACGCATTTTGCCTAAGAGTAGTTCCAGTTTCATCTATTTCTCTATTAAAATTAATATCATCTAAAGAAATTATTTTTTTTGATAAAAATATTTGTCTAAACTCCCTCAACTTATTTTCATTGTTTGAAGCTAAAATTATTTCATTCATGATGATAAGGATGATTTTTAATTATTGTTACAGCCCTGTAAAGTTGCTCAATAATAATTAATCTAGCAATTTCATGGGGAAGTGTTAATTTTGACAAAGAAATAGTAAAGTTTGACCTATTGTGTAAATGCTCAGGGAATCCATAAGCATCTCCAACAATTATTAAAATTTTTTTAAACGATTGAATAATCTTTTTTAATTTTTTTGCAAATGATTTTGAATTAAGTTGTTCTCCATTTTCATCAAGCAAAACAACAAAATCATCAGCACTAAAATTTAGATTATTTTTTTTGTTGAAAGAGGGGATGTATACTAACTCTAAACTAATTTCTTTTTTAATTCTTAAAAAATATTTTTCAATTAAATCATTAAGATTATTATTCTTTTTTTTACCTAAAAAAATTAACTTTATTTTCATTTAGAACTAAAACAATTATCAGTTCAAAATTATTATATTTTAATTTACTATTACAAAAAAATAAATGGATAATAAAAAATTACAAGAATTTATTGAAAATTGTATTCAAGAAGACATCAAAGACGGTGATCATACTTCAATTTGTTGTATACCAAATAATAAAAAGGGAACTGCAAGTTTAATAAGTAAAGAAAATGCAATTGTTGCCGGTGTTGAATTAGCAAAAAAAATTTTTAATTATTACGATAAAGATCTTAATGTTGAACTTTTGAAAACAGATGGTCAAAATATAACAAAAGAAGAAATTATTTTAAAAATTACTGGAAATATTAGATCCATATTAGCTATGGAAAGATTAGTATTAAACTGCATGCAAAGAATGAGCGGAATAGCTACTAAAACAAGAAAAATTATAAACTTAATTTCAGATTTTAATGTTAAATTATTAGATACTCGAAAAACAACACCAAATTTAAGATTCTTAGAAAAATGGGCTGTTAAAATTGGAGGAGGAGAAAATCATAGAATGGGACTATATGATGCCATTTTAATCAAAGATAACCATATTGATTACTCAAAAGGAATTACATTCACTGTTAAACAAGCCATAAATTATTCAAATAATGTTAAAAAAATACCAATTATAGTAGAGGTAAGAACAATAGAAGAATTAAATCAAATAATTTCATTTGATGAAATTTACAGAGTTATATTGGATAATTTTAAAATTGATCAAATTAAAAAAGCAGTTAAGATAATTTCTAAAAAATTTCCTATTGAAGTTTCGGGAAATATAACGGAAAATAACATTAAGGATTTTGCTGCAACTGGAGTCGAATTTATTTCAATGGGCGCCTTAACTCACTCAGTCCAAAACATTGACATGAGTTTAAAAGCATAAGCACCTTAAAATAAAGCAAAAAATAATATCTTCGTAAAACAATATATACCTATTATTTATGAAAAAGATTCTTTTTTTGTTTTTTTTAATAGTTGTTATAGGAATTTCACAGAATGTAGATTCTTTAGTCACAACTTATGACCCATTAAATAAACCTAATACTTATAAAAATATTGATAATCCAAATTATTGGAAAAATAAACTGCCTTATGAAGGATACTGGCAGCAGGATGTGTATTATGAAATAAAAGCAGAAATCAATGATTTAGATAACATAATAACAGCTTCACAAAAATTAACTTATTGGAACAATTCCCCTGATGAATTAAATGTAGTATATTTTCATCTTTACCAAAATGCTTTTCAAGAAGACTCTTATTACGAGCACTTAAAAAAAGTAAATAACAGAGTTGATGAAGAGTTTAAGGGAGTAGGAAGAGGAACCGAAATTTTATCTATTTCTTCTGAGGGAATTAATTTAAATACTGAACTTGATAATACAGTCCTAAAGGTTATTTTAAATCAACCACTAAAAAGTGGAGAAATGATGATTTTTAATATCGACTTTAAAACTTTTTTTAATAAAAAACCTTATGGAAGAAGAATGAAATATTATGATTCTTGGGATGGTGAACATGATGAAGAAACTAAAAAACTAAAACATTATAATGGAGTTCATTGGTACCCTAGAATTGCTGTTTATGATGCTAAATTTGGCTGGACCATTGATCAACATTTAGTAAAAGAATTTTATGGAAATTTTGGAGCATTTGATGTTGAACTTACATTTCCATCCAATTATATCGTTGAAGCCACGGGAAATATGTTAAATAGAAGCGAAGTCTTACCTCCTAGTTTAAGAAAGAGAATTGATATTAAAAATTTTGCAAATAAACCTTGGAATGAAAAACCATCAATTATAATTCCACATAATCCCAAAGTAAAAAAAACTTGGAAGTTTCATGCTGAAAATGTGCATGATTTTGCATTTACTGCAGATCCGACCTATAGAATTGGGGAAAGTGAGTGGAATGGAATAAAATGTTATTCACTAGCTCAAGAGCATCACGCTTCTGGGTGGCAAAATGCTGCAGATTATACAGCTAAAACAATTCAAGTGCTTTCTGAGGATATTGGAATGTATGTTTATCATAAAATGATAGTAACAGATGCTAGGGACGGTATGGAGTACCCAATGTTAACGTTAGATAGTGGATTTGACCCTTATTACAGGGATTTATTTGTTCATGAAATTGGACATAATTGGTTTTATGGGATGGTTGGAAGTAATGAAACATACAGAGCTTCTCTAGATGAAGGGTTTACACAATTTTTAACTGCATGGGGATTAAATAAAATTGATGGACCTTATTCTTCTGAAGCACCTAAAAGTCGACTATTTAAAAATGAAGAGTTTAAACTACTTGCAATTGATGAAGAAATATATAACAGATATATGAAAGACGCAACCGTTAATAATACTCCCAAATTAAATACTCATTCTCATGATTTTGGAAGCGCTCTTCACCATGGAGGTGGCTATAGACATGTTTATTACAAACCAGGTGTAATGTTATACAACTTACAATATGTTTTGGGTGATGATTTATTTTTGAAGGCAATGCAAGATTATTTTAATACTTGGAAAATGTGTCATCCATATTTTAAAGATTTTAGGAATTCAATCATAAAATCAACAAAAGTTGATTTAAATTGGTTTTTTGACCAGTGGCTTGAAAGTACCAAGGGACTTGACTACTCTGTTTCAAATGTTGAAAAAGTTGATGAAGCAAACTTTAATATTGAGTTAAAAAGAGATCCTAATGGAATGGAGATGCCAATTGATTTAGTCGTAACTTCAAATTTTGGATTAAAACAACGATTTCACATACCTAATAAAGAATTTATTAAGAAAACGAAATATAAAATTTTACCAAAATGGACTGGTTTTGGAAAATTAAATCAAACTTATTCTTTTTCAGTATACTTACCTGATTCCAGCGGAATTGAAAATGTAATTATTGACCCTACTTATAGACTGGGTGATAATTATATGCTTAATAATCGACTCAAGGGCAATACAAAATATTCTTTGAATTATGGAGTAAGGCAACACCCTGATTGGAAATTTTATGAATTTAAAGTCAGACCATCTTTAGGATATAATTCATATGATGGAATCAAACTAGGAGTTGACATGAAAGGAGGTTATTTAGGAGAACATCATTTAATTAATTCTTTCTTCTTTATTAATAGTACATTTTTAAATGCTTCAGAATACTCAAATAGACCCGGAAATGATATTATTTCATACGGTTTTGATTACACAACTGCATTAGACAAATATGTAAAAAATAGTGATTTTCATGGTACCATTAAGCACTTAGATGGACTTGATGCTCACTCACTATCTTTAAGAATTCATGATCGTGAAAAAGTAAATTCTTTAACGATTGGATTTAAAGGAATGTTAAGGAAAGAATTTAATGATTTGAATTATTTATTAAATGAAAATTTGTGGGGTCCATTTAAAGATCCAGTTGAAAATAAATATAATAGTATTTTATCTGTTGATTTATCTCATAAATATGAATACGTTAACGGGAAGGGGAATATAAATCTATCACTCAGAAGTTCCTCTTGGATGAGCGATTATAGTTTTTCTCAAATCACATTATCCGCCATAAATAAAAATGAAATTTTTGGATTAGGAATAAAAACTAGATTTTTTGCACAAACCGGATTTGGTGAAAATTTCCCAATAGAGAGTATGTTATTTGCAGCAGGAGCAAATCCTGAAGAAATGATGAACTATTCACTTTCAAGATCTGCTGGATTTATTTCTAAAGAAAGTGCCGCATACACTGTAGGAACAAATCATTTTCATGTAGGGGGGGGATTAAATTTGAGAGGTTATTCTGGTAATTATATGCTCGAAAATACAGAAGATGGTATTTCCAATACAAACCTTGGAATTGGAGGAATTTCTATGAATTTTGAGGTATCATATATTAAATATTTAAAATCTCTTACTAGAGGATACAAAATGTTTAACTTTTTAAATAAAATACCTATTAACTCATATGTGTTTTATGATATAGGAGTTATTAATAATGATAATGTTAGAAATAATTTTTCTTTTGGGAGTATAAGAAGTGATATGGGAATTGGATTTACATGTGATTTAGGTGAAATTGTTGATAGCTACTATGATTTTGAAAAACCATTATTGTTTAGGCTTGATTTTCCTTTTTTCTTGAGTGATCCTGCCAGCTCTGAAAATCAAATTAAATTTAGATGGCTTTTTGGAATTAATAAATCATTTTAACCATGAGAATAAATATAATTTTCTTTTTAATTACTATTTTCTGCCAATCTCAGTCTGACGATATTTTAGGAATATGGCTAGAAGAAGAAAAGCAATCTAAAATAGAAATTTATAAAAAGAATAATAGTTTTTTTGGAAAAATTATATGGTTGAAAGAACCTCTAGACAAAAATGGAAATGAAAAATTAGATAAAGAAAATCCAAATAAATTACTGAGAAATAAACCAATCAAGGGTTTAGTAATAATGAATGATTTAAAATACAAAAAAAAAGGAGAATGGACAGAGGGTGAAATTTATGATGCAAGGAGTGGAAAAACATACTCACTAGAAGTTTATATGAAAAATTCAAATGAATTAGAATTACGAGGATATATAGGACTTACTT
This sequence comes from uncultured Flavobacteriales bacterium, assembly GCA_964435285.1. GTDB lineage: Bacteria > Bacteroidota > Bacteroidia > Flavobacteriales > TMED113. The sequence continues at coordinate 19,311 of CAYSYA010000002.1, read as the reverse complement.
TATTTGGAAAGTCAACTAGTTGGACTCGGGTTAAAAATTAAATTTTTGTCTTATTTTTTTATACCTGTACTTCCTAATAAACAAACCCAATTCTTTAGACACTATTTTCTTTTCAAAAAATAACATAGACTTTAAATAACCCAAAAATAAAGACACGCCAGATAAAAAATATGGAAACCTTAAACTCCACTTAAAAAAATTCGTGAGCATTAAAGGAAAACCCATTCTAATTGAATAAAGCATTTTTCCATTCATATATCCAGCTTTTAAATATCCGGATTTGAAATTTGTTTTTCGCTGATGATGAACTTTCAAATCTGTAAAAACTGATACATTCCAATTATAAAATCTTGCAGTATGTTCATCAACTGTATCCCAACCCATACACTTTAATAAACCTCCAATTTGTATAAAACATTTTTTTCTATAACATTTAATCGCTCCTCTCACATGATCTAAATTGGTAATTTTTTCTTCTGAACCTTTAGTTAAACAAATTCCTCCACAAAGTCCAATTTGTAAATTACTGTTCATTCTTTTAGATACTTCTAAAATATAGTTATTTGGTAAAATAATATCAGCATCCAGTTTCATAATTAAATCAAAATCTTTTACGTTTTTATTACTATAACCAAAATAAAAAGCATCCATAACAGGTTTCCCAGGTCCAGAATAATCTTTTTTTTCTTTTCTAAGATATGTTATCCAATTATACTTTGAAGCTGCTTCTTTAGCAAGATTAGATGTGTTATCTTCAGACTGGTCATCTACAATTACCCACTCAATAGGCAAAAGTTTTTGACTCACGACTGAATCAATAGTAGCTTTAATAAACTTCTCTTCATTATACGCTGGAGTAATTATAAGAGTTTTCAATTTGACACTAATTATTTCTTTTTAACACAATAAACGATATAATCCCTAAAAAAAGGTACATTAAAGCACCCAAAATTGAATATAATAATAATAATTCCTCATCACTTTCCCATTTAATAAATGAAAATAGAATTATTAATAAAATACAATATAAAATTCTCCAAATTAGAGTTAAATGATTTTTTAAATTATATGCAATTACGCTACTTGCAATAACAAAAATAAATCTTGATAAAACTAAAGGTGAAATTATTTTAATATATAACCCAACTTTCCTCCAATTATTATCTCCTAAGATGATGTCAAAAAATTCTGTTGGGACAAAATAAATGGAACATACTGCTAAAACTCCAAATACTGTCATTCCTAAAACAGATTTCAAAAAAAATATAGTTTTATTTTTTTCAACTGTTAATCTCTGATAAAATGCAACCTTAAAAGATTCAGAAATAATATTCAAAGGTTTTACTAATATTTTTTCTGCAACACTTAAAATCCCAACAGTAGATCCGCCAAATGAGAAAGCTGTAAAATAAAAAATTATGTCAGTAGAAAATCTTTGCAATATACTTTGTGGAATTTCATAGAGAGGAAAACTTTTATATTTTTTAATTAAGTTTATTGATGAATTATATAATTCTAAATAACTTATTTTTTTTATCTCAATGAAGTAATTATTAATTAAAAAATATACTGCTAACAATCTTCCAAAAATTTGCCCTAAAATTAACCCTAGAGCAGAGGAGATACCAAGAAAAGAAAGAACTGCAGATAAAGGAGAGCTAACAGAGGAATGAATAATATTAGATTTAGAAATATTTTTATATTTTTCAGAACGACTATTCCAGTTTAATAAAATATTATAGAAACCAAGTAAAAAAGCTGCAATAGGAAGTAAAATTAACCAAATGGAATCAAATGAATCACCTAATAAAATATTAAGATAATCATGAAAAAAAATACAAAGAATAAAGGAAAAAAATGAAAGGACAAAAAGAAAAAATAGAGAAAGTAAAGAAACTTTAGTTGCTTCATCTTTGTTCTTTGGTAAAACTATAGTCATTTCAAACCTTAATGTGAATAATATTGCTAATAGTTGTACCATTCTCATAAAAATATCCCATTTACCGAATTCTTCGGGAGAAAATAGTCTGGTTAGAACAAATAAAAAACTGAAAGAAATAAAAGATGCAAATCCCATTCCAGCAGATAATGTTATAACATTTCTTAAAAAAGAAGATGGAATTAACTTGTTAAAGTATCTAGAATTATCCTTTATCATAAATTTTCTAATAAGTCTACTAAATTACTAGCTTGATTTTTCCAAGAAAAAAAATCTACATTCATTTTATTAATATTTTTTTTCTTTTTTAAATAATTTTCATAATACATCAAAAAATGATTTGATAATTTTTTTAAATGATTAAACTCAAAAAAAACACCACATTTATATTTTGAAATAAGTTTAGATAGATCAGAACCTTTCTTTCCAATAGCTATAATTGGAATCCCTGTACCTAAATACTCGAAAAATTTTGCTGGAACACGACCCATTGCATCAATCGTATTGGATTGAGAAATAATTAAGAGACTACATTTTAACATTTCTTGATTCATTTTTTCTAATGGATTCCATTCAAAATAATTTAATTGAGATAATAAACCATGATTTTTTAAATTATTATGAAAATTTTTATGCGTAGGTCCAGAAAAAAATATTTCTAAATCATCTTTGAATTTTTTATTTTTCTCTGTGATTTGATTTAAAGATTTCCATAAATCATTATGGTCTCGAAGTTCATTAAACAAGCCAAAATGGCCAATTCTAAACTTATCATGAAATGAATTTTTAGAGCTTATTTTTTCAAATCCGTTATAAATCACCTTCGAATTTAAAGCACCTATTTTTTTAAAATCATCTGACCAAGAGTTACTAACCGTTAAAATTAAATCAGCATTTTTAATTACTTTTTTCTGAAAATAGAAATGTTTTTTCTTTGAATCATTCCATAATGGAATTCTATCAAAATACTCCATATTTGTCCAAGGATCTCTAAAATCAGCTACCCACTTAAACATGAAGCGCTCTCTTAAATAAAGAGCAATTAAATGCATACTGTGAGGAGGACCTGATGAAATAACATAATCAAAATCCTCTTTTTTAAACACTTTTGATAAATAAGAAACTGATTTTTCTATCCAAAAACATTTAGCGTCTGGTATAAAAAAATTAGCTCTCACCCAATTGATGAATTTTGCTTTGCCCCCTCTTTTTGAATCAATTAAAACAGCTGGGTTAACTTTAGTTTTATTAGTAATTTTTTTATAAAAATTATATGGTTCCCAAATTTTTTGTTTTATAATTTTTGTGTTTGATGAAACATTGTTTAATAATCCAACATCTTCATTAAAGATATTTGGATTTTCAGGTGTGTAAACAGTAATAGAATATTCACTTGATAAGTGTTTTTGAAAATTTAACCATCTTCTAGCCCCTACTCCTGCATTTGGTGGCCAGTAGTAACTAATTATTAATATCTTTTTCATCCTAATTAAACTTTGGACTTTGAGTATATATTATTTATCAAATCGGGCTTCAAATAATAAACTAATACTGTAAAAAAGGAAATTAAGAAAATTATAGAAGAACCAAGGGCTATTTTATTACCAATATAAAATGAATTAGGTCTAAATTCAAATACTATTTCATGTTTTCCTTTTGGAATCATTAATCCTCTCAATAAATAATTTACTCGGAAATAATCTTCCTCTTCACCATCTATATAAACACGCCAACCCTTTGGATAATAAATTTCAGAAAAAACTGCTAATTGACTGTTTTTTAAATTTGAGGTTTTATAAACTAATTTACTAGGATTATAATTTTCTTTATTAGTAAGCAATTCAATGGTTGCAGTACTGTCATACTCAAAACTCTCAATTAAATTTAATTGATCTTTATTTATAATTACTGTTTTAGAAGGATCAAAAAAGAAACTCTTCAACCTATTTAATTCCTCCTCATGAGTACTAACTGAGTCTATATCTTGAATGAACCAAGCGTTTCCTAAAGCCTTTCCAAATTGAGAATCAGCTTTAATAACATTCTTATTTTGAATAATATACTTAGTATTTAACATTCGAAATGCTGAGTTGGGATTTCTACTAGAGAACACAGAATCAATCAAGTTTTGATATTTACTTAATTTAGCTCCATGATACCCTCCTAGACTATGAAAAAAATAAGATGTATTTGTGCCGGAAAATCCTTCGTCCAAATTTAAAACTCTAAATATTGTAGTATCTAATTTTATTTCAGAGTCATTAGCTGGATAGTCATATGGATTTTCCATTTTACTTTTTTGGACAAAATCATCATTATTCAAATACCTCTTATTGACATCCCAAAGATCAAATAAAATTAATAATATTAATAGGATTAAAGTAATATTTTTTTTGTAAAAATTTTCATGAAAAAATAATATGATAAAACATAAAAGTATAATTATTATTGACCGGAATGCATCGTTTTTAAATAATAAAAAATGTTCACTTTTTAAAACAGAAAAAAAACTAACATATTCGTTTGATAAAGGGTTTGAAAGAGTGTAAAAATAGTTCCAAAAAAATATAAATACTAAACAAATAAAAACACCTAAGCCACCTGCTAACAAAATTTTATTTCTTTTTACTTTTTTATTTAAATCAGCATTTAAAAAACTGTTTAAACCCAAAATTGCAATAATAGGAATAGATAACTGAACTATAATTAAGATCATTGAAACAGTTCTAAACTTATTATATAGAGGAAAGTAATTAAAAAATAAATTATTAAACCATTCCAAATTACTTCCCCAAGATAATAGTAAGGCAATAAAACATAAACACAAAAGGCTTATTTTTAGAATTTTAGTTCTTTGTGTATCGTAGAAAAATAAAAATAAGCTTAAGAAAAATAAAAAAAGAACAGAGGAACCTAAATAAACGGGGCCTGAAGTAAAAGCTTGAGGACCCCAATATTGTGAAGTACTAGCCTGTAAAGCTGAAATATCTTTAAAAAGCTTAGAAGATATTTCATTTTGTTTCTGAATTATTAAAGATTCAGATTGTTTTAACTTACCATCCAAATCTAAAAGAGTTTCCATTTCTTCTTCATTTATTTTTTGAGACTGATATTTAACTGCTAGACTATTATATAATGAAAAATCAACTCCTAAAATATTTTTACTCCATTCATTAAATTGTTTTTCAAATTCGAATTGTTTTTTACTTTGTATTCTTGTAAAGCTTTTGAAGACCTCTGAATCTGAATCTTCTAAAAATGACTTTGATATTCCTCCGTATAAATTTGGAATTAACAGATTAAAAGTTTCCATCTTTCCATAACTCCATTGCATTGCATAATCCTTGTTTAAACCAGATTCTTCTTTAATTAAATCTGATCCTCCACGCATTGTAAACTTACTATAGTCATATGTAGACCATAGAGAAGATATATTTATCATAATTGCTAGAAAACAACCTAAAACAAAAACTATAGTATTATACGTAAAGGTTTTAATTGTTTTATCTCTAATAGAATAAATCAAATAACTTAACCAAAAAGCAAATAAAACAAACATTAAATAATAGCTTATTTGAAGATGATTTGCTCTAATTTGCAAGCCTAAAAACAAGAAAGTTAAAAAAAAACCTAACAATTTTTTCCCTCTTAAACACCATAACATTCCAGCAATAGTAGGCGCCATATAAGAAATAGCATGTGCTTTAGTATTATGCCCTGCCTCTAAAATTATTAAAAAATAAGATGAAAGACCAAAAGCTATGGAAGCTAAAAAAGCTAATTTATAATCTAATTTCATAGATAACATTAGAATATAAAAACCTAAAAAATATAAGAACATTACCCCTATTGGCCTAGGAAAACCTAATTGTAAAGCTTTGTCAATATGAAGCAATATATTATTTGGATATTTTACTGAAATCTGATAAGCTGGCATTCCTCCAAACATTGAGTTGGTCCAAAGCGCCTCATTACCTGTTTCGTCTCTAAAATCTTTTATTTCCTTAGACATTCCTTGAAACTGGATAATGTCCCCTTGTTCTATTCTTTTCCCTTCAAGTATAGGGGAACAATAAACTAATGTAATTACAGCAAATAAAAGAATACTAATAGCGTGAAATAATAAATTCTTTTTAAATAATAAATCTTTCCAATTCATTTTGTCATTTTTCTAATTCTTCATAATCTACATAATCTCCTCCGTAATCTTTCTTTTTCTCTTTCTCATCATCTTCAAATTCAACTATTGTTTTTCCTTTTTGACGAGTTTTATATTTTTTTGAGTTTTGATTTTGAGTTCTTCTGTTCATTTGTTCTTCAAATTTCCTAGAAACTTTTCTAATAAACATTCGTATAAAAAAAGGAGCTAGAAGTCTTGAAATAAAACCAATTACATAATAAACTGCAACTCCAATTAAAACCGCTTTTAAAAAGCCTATCATAATAATTACTTACTTAAATAAAGATTTCTTTCAGAATAAAGTTTAACAAAAAATGGGTCATCCAAATTTTTAATAAAATATATCATCTCACCTGTTGATTTCATTTCAGGTCCTAATTCTTTATTGACGTTTGGAAATTTCTCGAAAGAAAAAACAGGTACTTTTATAGCAAATCCATTTTTTTGTGGTTTGAAATCAAAATCTTTTAATTTATTTTTTCTAAGCATTACTTTAGTAGCATATTTTATATATGGTTCTAAATATGCTTTAGAAATAAAAGGAACAGTTCTAGAAGCTCTAGGATTAGCTTCAATTACATATACATTATTATCCTTAATAGCAAATTGTATATTAATTAATCCTAATACCTCAAGATTTAGAGCTATTTTTATCGTGTGATTAATCATATCTTGAATTACAGTTTTAGATAAACTGAACGGAGGTAAAACCGCACTTGAGTCTCCAGAATGAATTCCGCAAGGCTCAATATGTTCCATAACACCAATAATATAAACATCTTCTCCATCACAAATTGCATCTACTTCAGCTTCAATTGCTTTATCTAGGTAATGATCTAGTAAAATTCTATTTCCTGGAATACTTTTTAATAAATTAACTACGTGATGTTCTAAATCTCTATCATTGATAACAATTTTCATACCTTGTCCCCCTAAAACATAAGAGGGCCTTACAAGTATAGGAAATGATAATTCTTTAGAAATTTGTAACGCTTCATCTGCAGATTGTGCAACTCCAAATTCTGGATATGGAATGTCTAATTTTTTTAGCATCTGTGAAAATCTCCCTCTGTCCTCAGCAATGTCAAGGGAATTAAAACTAGAACCCATTATTTTAATTCCATATTTTTCCAACTTTTCAGCTAATTTTAAAGCTGTCTGCCCTCCTAACTGAACAATGACACCTTCAGGATTTTCATGAAGAATTATGTCATAAATATGCTCCCAAAAAACTGGTTCAAAATATAATTTATTAGCAGTGTCAAAATCAGTAGAAACAGTTTCCGGGTTACAATTAATCATAATTGTTTCAAAACCACATTCTTTACTCGCTAAAACTCCATGAACACAGCAATAATCAAATTCAATTCCTTGACCAATTCTATTGGGGCCAGAACCTAAAACAATAATTTTTTTATTATTTGAGGATTTACTCTCATTATAATCTATTAAATTTCCTGATTTAGTAAAAGATTTTTTTTCAAATGTTGAATAAAAATAAGGAGTGGAGGCTTTAAATTCAGCTGCACATGTATCTACTATTTTATAAATTCTATTTATATCAAATTCCCTTCTTTTATTAAAAACTTCGCTTTCTAAACAATTCATAATATGAGCAATTTGCCTGTCTGCAAAACCACTCATTTTGGCTTCAAGTAATAAATTGGATGTGATGTTCTCAATTGTAGATTCACTAATTTTTTTCTCAAGATTAATTATACTCTCTATTTGCTTTAAAAACCACATATCCATCCCTGTTAAAGAGTTAACTCTTTTTAAAGGAATACCTAATTTAATAGCATCATAGATTCTAAAAACCCTATCCCAACTTGGTCTTTTTAATGAATGAAGTATATTATCTTGATTAGTCCAACCTTTACCGTCAGCTCCTAATCCGTTTCTTTTAATTTCAAGTGATTGGCAAGCTTTTTGTAATGCTTCTTTAAAACTTCTACCTATTGCCATTACTTCACCAACAGATTTCATTTGTAATCCTAATTCCTTATCACAGCCATCAAATTTATCAAAGTTCCATCGAGGTATTTTTACAATGACATAATCCAAAGTAGGCTCAAAAAAAGCAGAAGTTGAACCTGTTATTTGATTTTTTAATTCATCTAATGTATATCCAATTGCTAATTTTGCAGATATTTTAGCTATAGGATAACCTGTAGCTTTAGAAGCAAGGGCTGATGATCTTGATACTCTAGGATTGATTTCAATAGCAACTAAATCTTCATTTTCGTCAGGACTTACAGCAAATTGAACGTTACATCCTCCGGCAAAATCTCCAATTGAGCGCATCATTTTAATTGCTGCATTACGCATTTTCTGATAACAAGTGTCAGATAATGTCATAGCAGGTGCTACAGTAATTGAATCACCAGTGTGAATACCCATGGGATCCATATTTTCAATAGAGCAAATAATAATAACATTATCATTTGAATCTCTCAACAATTCTAATTCATATTCTTTCCAACCTAATAAAGCTTTATCAATTAAAACCTCATGTATAGGTGACGCATGTAGTCCTTTAGTTAGAGCATCTTCAAATTGCGATTTTTCATAAACAAATGATGCTCCACTTCCTCCTAAAGTAAAAGAGGGTCTAACAACAAGCGGAAATCCTAGTTCTTGAGCAATTGACTTTCCTTTTAAAAAAGAAGTAGCTATTTTCGACGGCGCAACAGGTATATTAATTTTCTCCATTAATCCTCTAAAAGCCTCTCGATCTTCTGTTATATTAATAGCATCAATATCAACACCGATTATTTTTACATTAAACTTTTCCCATATACCTTTTTTATCAGCCTCTATACATAAATTTAAAGCTGTCTGACCACCCATAGATGGTAAAACTGCATCAATATTTCTTTCTGATAATATCTTTTCTATAGAATCACAATTTAGAGGTAATAAATAGATGTGATCTGCAATAACTGGATCAGTCATTATAGTAGCAGGATTAGAATTTATCAATGATACTTCAATTCCCTCCTCTCTCAGTGACCTAGAGGCTTGTGATCCAGAATAATCAAATTCACAGGCTTGGCCAATCACAATAGGGCCACTACCGATAATAAGGACAGATTTTATAGATTGATTTTTGGGCATCTTATATATGTACCAAACTTATAAAAAACTAATTATATATTTAAAAATCCTTAAAATTTATTGCAAAAAAAAGAACAAGTACTATTTTTTTGGAATTTCATCAGAGACAGAAAGTCTTTTACGTCCTTTTGCTCTTCTCCTAGACAATACATCTCTACCAGAAGAAGTAGACATTCTTTCTCTAAAACCGTGCTTGTTTTTTCTCTTTCTGTTAGAAGGTTGAAATGTTCTTTTGCTCATAACTTATGATTTTCGGGATACAAATATAATTTTTTTTAGATTATAAAGACATTTTTAAAAACAAATATTTTTAATTCATTTTAAAAAAACAATTTTTTTTGTTTTAAAAAAGTCTTCCTCAAAATAGCTTGATATTTCAACCAATTGAATTCTATTTTCAAAACCCTTTAATTCATCAGATAAATCACCTCCTTTTAAACAAATCAAACTCCCAATATTTGAATTTTTAAATTGACCCTTAGTCAAAAAATCTAATTTGGATAAAGGAGCAACTGCTCTTGTAATTATGTAGTCAAATTTCTTGTTTAAATTTTCAGATCTTGAATTAATTACTTCAACATTTTTAATATCAAGATCAGTTAAAATTTTAGAAATACATTCTGTTTTCTTTTTAATTGAATCAACTAAATAAAAATTGGTGTTTGGGAATAAAATAGCTAAAGGCAGTCCTGGAAAACCACCACCAGTACCCAAATCCATAACATCATGACTTTTTTTGAATTGAACAAATTTAGAAATTGATAATGAATGTAAGACATGACGTTCATAAAATAAATGAAAATCCTTTCTAGATATTAGGTTAATTTTATTATTATAATTTTTATATAATAAATAAAGTTTTTTTATTTTTTTATTTGACTCAACATCCAAATTTGGAAAGTACTTGTAAATCAAATTAATGGACATTATATCTATATTATTTTATTAAAATTATATTTGCTAAAATAAAGTTTTAAAATGAGTTTTAAGATTATTTGTAAAGATAAAAAAACCAATGCTAGAGTTGGGGAGTTTAAAACTGGACATGGAATTGTTAACACACCTATTTTTATGCCAGTTGGAACTCTAGGAACAGTTAAAGGAATTCATCAAAGAGAGTTAAATGAAGATATTAAAGCCGAAATTATTCTTGGAAACACATATCATTTATATTTAAGACCTGGAACTGATGTCATCCATAAAGCAGGGGGAATTCATAAATTTATTGGTTATGAAAAACCTATGTTAACTGATAGCGGTGGATATCAAGTTTATTCTCTATCATCAAATAGAAAAATATCGGAGAAAGGAGTGAATTTTAAATCCCATATCGATGGTAGTTCTCATTTTTTTACTCCTGAAAATGCAATAGACATTCAAAGGTTAATTGGGGCGGATATTATCATGGTTTTTGATGAATGCACTCCTTATCCTTGTGACCACAACTATGTAAAAAAATCAATGGAATTAACTCACAGATGGTTAGAGAGATGTAAAATACAATTTGAAAAAACTGAAGAATTATACGATTATAAACAATTTTTATTCCCAATTGTTCAAGGTGGAACATATGAAAATTTAAGAAAAATATCAGCAGAAAAAATTGCCTCTTATAATTTTGAGGGATATGCAATAGGTGGGCTTTCTGTTGGTGAACCTAAAAAAGATATGTACGAAATGACTAAAATTGTAACAAATATACTACCTTATCAAAAACCACGTTATCTCATGGGTGTTGGTACACCATCAAATTTATTAGAATGTATTGGATTGGGCGTAGATATGTTTGACTGTGTTCTTCCTACTAGAAATGCTAGAAATGGATTAATTTACACAATGAACGGTAGTATAAATATCAAAAATAAAAAATGGAAAAATGACTTTTCTAAAATTGACAGTGAAGGTGATTGTTTTGTTGATATTAATTACAGTAAAGCTTATCTCAGACACCTAATTATGACTAATGAGTTATTAGGAAAACAAATTGCTAGTATACATAATTTAGCATTTTACTCTAGATTAATTAATAAAGCTAGAGAGGAAATCAAAAAAGGAAATTATTTTAAATGGAAAAATTCAATTATAGAAAAACTTGAGAGAAGATTATAATATGAAAAAAATTGACAAGTATATTTATAAAAAATTTCTTAGTACTTATATAATTTCAATTTCAATTATTTTATCTGTTGCTGTTGTATTCGATTTGTCTGAAAAAATTGATAATTTTATTGACAATAACGCTCCATTAAATTTAATAATAAAAGACTATTATATTAATTTCATCATTCACTACGGAACAGTATTTAGTGGATTAATAACTTTTATTTCTGTTATTTTTTTTACATCTAGATTAAGTGAAAATTCAGAGGTAATAGCTCTTTACAACAGTAAAATAAGTCCATTAAGATTATTTAGACCATATTTTATATGTTCACTAATTATTTTTCTTCCTTGTATTTTTTTAACTAATTCAATCACCCCATTAACTAATGAAAAAAGATTAAATTTTGAAAATAAATTTATAAAAAAAACTGATGTAAAAACGGAAAGAAAATTCAATAAATCAGTTAAAAAAAATTCTATAATTTACATGGATTATTACAACGTAAATAAAAAACAAGGAACTGAATTTTGTTGGCAAACATTTAATAATGGTAGACTTGAAAAAAAAATAAAATCAAAAATTATTGAATGGGACAAACAAAAATTAAAATGGAAAATTTCAGATTACAAAATTGATAGTTTTGTATATGAAAGTAATGGAAATTCAAAAGTTATAAGTAGCAATAATAAAAAAAGTATATTCATCAATTTAAATGAAGACCCAAATAAAATATTTAAACAAAAAAGAGAAATTCAATCGATGACAACAGTTGAAATTAAAAAATTTATAAATGAAGAACAAAGAGAAGGTAATTTTGATTTAAAGTCTGAAATTATAGAAAAAACACAAAGAACATCTAATTCATTTTCCATAATTATTTTAACGATATTGGGGTTTTCAATTTCTGTAAAAAAGAATAAGGGAGGCTTGGGCATGAAATTAACATTAGGTATTCTAATGTGTTTTATTTATATTTTTCTAATGAAATTCTCTACAACATTAACATTAAATGGTGAAATGGAACCACATAGTGCAATCTGGCTACCAAACATGATATTTCTTATAATTTCATTATATACATTTAAAAAATTGGCTTATTAAACCAAATCACATGAAAATGAAAAATAATTATTTTCCCATTTTTCATCTAAAAAATATTTTTTTGGAAATATCCCATACACCGTAGCTCCCGAACCTGACATACTTGCATATACAGCACCTTTTTCATACAATTTATTTTTAATTTTTTTAATTTCAGGAATATATTCAATAGACGTGGGCTCTAAATCATTTTTCAGAGTTGATTTCCAAAAATCAATTGAGTAATTATTACTTAGTATCTTACAAAATAAATCAGAGTTGTTCATGTTTTCATGAATTAAGTTATTTTTATCTATTATACTATCAAAAATTTTTTTTGTTGAAAGAAACTTTGATGGAAAAATCAAAAGTATCTTATAATCACTTAAACTAAAATTAATTTTTGCATTAATTATATCTCCTAGACCTGAAACAAAACTGGGCTTGTTTTCCAAAAAAAAAGAACAATCACTTCCTAAAACTTTGCAATAACTTAAAAGTTTTTGTTTGTTTAAATTAAGACCAAATAACTTATTTAATGATTTAAGCATTGAAACTGCATTAGATGAACCTCCTCCTAAACCTGAACCGATTGGTATATTTTTGTACAAAATAACTTTTATCGGAGGGAGATCAAATTCATTATCTAAAAGATTATAAGCTTTAACACATAAGTCATTTGTTATGCGAGAAAAGTTTCCAGCATATTTTATTTCAATTTTTTTTGATTTAAACAAATCATTTTTTTTGACTTCTAAAATGTCATGTAAATTAATAGGAAAAAAAATCGATTCAATATCATGAAAACCATCTGGTCTAACTGACATTAATCTAAGACCAATGTTAATTTTAGCGTTTGGAAAACAAATCATAAAACTATAACTTCATCAAAGATATATTTTTAAAAATGAATTAAGAAATAAAATATCATCTAGAATATTTTAATAGTTATATTTAATGAATATTTTTTAAAACAATGGAATATTTAGAATTTGAAAAAGAAATAGAAGAATTAGAGCTTCAAATAACTAACACAAAAGAAATTGGTCATAAAACTAATTCAGATGTAACTAAAGTTATAACGGAACTTGAAAAAAAAATTTTGAAAAAAAAGAAGGAAATTTATCAAAATTTATCTCCATGGCAAAGGGTCCAGATTTCTAGACACCCAAATAGACCTTATACTCTTGATTACATAAATCATATTTCTGATGAAACATTTATTGAATTACACGGAGATAGAAATATTAGTGATGATAAGGCGATGATAGGAGGATTTGGAAAAATCTCAAATCAATCTGTAATGTTCATAGGTCAACAAAAGGGTAAAAATACAAAAATGAGAAAATATAGAAATTTTGGAATGTCTAACCCAGAAGGATATAGAAAAGCCCTAAGATTGATGAAACTGGCTGAAAAATTTAATAAACCAATAATAACTCTAATTGATACACCAGGAGCATTTCCAGGATTAGAAGCTGAAGAAAGAGGACAAGGAGAAGCAATAGCAAGAAATATTTATGAAATGTGTACATTGAAAGTTCCAATAATTTCAATCATTATTGGGGAAGGAGCATCAGGTGGTGCTCTTGGAATTGGGGTTGGCGATTTAGTATTTATGTTAGAAAACACTTGGTACTCTGTTATTTCACCTGAAAGTTGTTCGTCAATATTGTGGAGAAATTGGGAACATAAAGAAATTGCTGCAGAGTCTTTAAAATTAACACCAAAAGATATGTTAAAGAATAAGATGATTGATGGAATAATCAAAGAGCCTTTTGGAGGAGCTCATAACAACCCACTAAAATGCTTTAAAGAAGTAAAAAAAACTATTTTAGAGAGCCTAGAAAAATTAAAAAAAATAGACAAGGATAAAATTTCAAATAATAGAATTGAAAAATTTTCTAAAATGGGTGTTTACAAAGATTAAGATTTTGTAAATTACTGACAACTATGGAGAAAAAGGATTCAAAAATATTAGCATTACAAAATAAAAAAATACCTCCGCAAGCAATTGATTTTGAAGAAGGGGTATTAGGTGCATTGATGATTGATAAAAATGCAACTGCAACTGCCATTGAAATTCTAAACCCTGAATGTTTTTATAAAGAAAAACATCAAGAAATTTTTCAAGTTTTATTAGAATTATTTAATGATGCTGAACCAATTGATTTACTAACTGTTTCTGATAAGTTAAGAAAAAATGGAAAATTGAATAAATGCGGAGGAGAAGTTTACTTAGCTGAATTAACTCAAAAAGTAATTTCCTCTGCTCATATTGAACACCATTCAAGAATAATTTTACAAAAATACATTCAAAGAAAATTAATTTCAATTTCCTCAAATTTAATTAATGATGCGTTTGATGAAACAACAGACATAATTGAATTAATGGATAAAGCAGAAAGTGAAATATTCAAAGTTACTGAAGGAAGCATTAAAAAAAATTACAGTAAAGCAACAGATTTAATTCATCAAGCAATTAAAGAAATAGAAAGCATTGGAAACGAAGAAGGAATTAGTGGAGTACCTTCTGGTTTTTTAGAAATTGACAAAATTACATCTGGATGGCAAAAATCTGACCTTATAATAATTGCAGCTAGACCTGGTATGGGAAAAACAGCCTTTGTCTTATCTATGGCGAGAAATATTGCTGTTGATCATAAAAACCCAGTCGCCCTTTTTTCTTTAGAAATGAATTCTCTTCAATTAATAACAAGATTAATATCCTCTGAAACTGGATTAGCTTCTGAAAAACTTAGAAGTGGTAAAATGGAACCTTTTGAATGGGAACAATTACATAGTAAAATTAAAAAAATTGAAAGTGCTGAAATTTATATTGATGACACTCCAGGACTATCAATATTTGACTTGAGAGCTAAATGTAGAAGGCTAGTTGCTCAACATGGTGTAAAAGTAGTAATTATTGATTATTTACAATTAATGCAAGGAAGTACTAAAGGAGGAGTGAGAGAACAAGAAATATCTTCTATTTCAAGATCTTTAAAAAGTATTGCAAAAGAATTAAATATTCCAATTATTTGTCTTTCACAATTGAACAGAGGGGTGGAATTACGTAATGACAAAAGACCAATATTATCCGATCTTAGAGAATCTGGAGCTATTGAACAAGATGCTGATATTGTAAACTTTATTTACAGACCTGAATACTATAATGTAGATATGTGGGATACTGAACCTCAAACATCTTGCATAGGTCAAGCAGAATTCATTATTGCTAAACATAGAAATGGCCCTCTTGGAAGAAGAAGGTTAAAATTTAACGCTTCTCTAGCTAAATTTGGCAATTTAGAAAAAGATATGTACCAAAATGAATTTCATTCAAAAATGAATGTAAATGAAGATGAAAACGAGTTTTAATTTTTTTTTTCTGATATTTTTAATTTCGATATATTCTTACGGAAATTACATTTTAATCCCAATGGATAAGGATAGTCAAGCTAACCACCTTAAAGCATATGGTATAGCATATTGGGTTCTACAAAATAATTTAGAAGTTGACTGGTTGTTAAACTATAGAGGCGGAAGTTTTTTGATTAAGAGTGTAAATGAAATTTCATCGGAGTGTATTTATAGAGGAGTCAGCTTTGAAATTCTTTCAAATAATGATGTAAATAAAATATTAAATAGTATATCATCTCCTTCTAGTAATACCGATATAATAAAGCTTGAAAAAGCTCCAAAAATAGCCGTATACTCTCCTAAAAATAAACAACCATGGGACGATGCAGTTACTTTAGCACTTACATATGCTGAGATACCTTATGATTTAATTTATGATGATGAGATACTAAATGATTTACTTCCAATGTATGAATGGTTACACCTTCATCATGAAGATTTTACAGGGCAATACGGAAAATTTTATAGAAGCTTTAAAAATGCATCCTGGTATATTGAACAAAAAAAAATATTTGAAGAAAATGCAAAAAATAATGGTTTTTCCAAAGTATCACATCAAAAATTAGCTGTAGCTAAAAAAATAAAAGAATATATTGCCGGTGGAGGTTTCACCTTCGCAATGTGCAGTGCTACAGACTCATTTGACATAGCATTGTCTGCTGATGGAGTTGATATTTGTAAATCTATGTTTGATGGAGATAAAATGGAACAAAATGCTCAAGAAAAATTAAATTTCAATCAAACATTAGCATTTCAAAATTTCAAAATAATTGAAGATCCAAATAAATATGAGTTCTCTGATATTGATATGACAGATACAAGAAGAAAATTAATATCTGAGGAAAATGATTTTTTTACTCTTTTTGAATTTTCAGCTAAATGGGACCCTGTCCCAACCATGTTATGTCAAAACCACACTAGAATAATTAAAGGATTCATCGGGCAAACTACATCTTTCTCAAAAGAATTAATTAAACCAAATGTAATTATTATGGGAGAAAATAAATCCTTAAACGAAGCAAGATATATACACGGTAAATTTGGAAAAGGTACTTGGACATTTTATGGAGGACATGATCCTGAAGATTACAGACATAAAATTGGAGATCCAAAAACAGAACTAGAATTATACCCCAATTCACCTGGCTATAGGTTAATTTTAAACAATATTTTATTTCCAGCTGCTAAAAAGAAAAAACAAAAAACTTAATCAAAAAACTTCCAATTAATAAATAAGCTAAAACTTGATGGGTTTGAAATATAATCCTTAGTTAAATAATTTCTTTCCAAAAAAGCATACTGAATTTCTCTGAAAATTAATCCCAAAGAAAAATTATTTTTTTCTAAATAAACACTAGAAGAAAGAAATGGGACCCAACCTAACTCAATTTCATTTTGGTTATAAAAAATAGAACTAAGAGGCATATAAGTATTTGGGAAGTAATTAGAATGAATTTTAAAATTTAAATCTATTCTTAATTTTGTTTCTTCAAATAAATCCAAATTATATTTTATTGACTGATGAAATAGAAAAAAAGGAATAGAAAAAAAGTTAGATTCATCTTGATTTTCAAAATATTCCTTCTGAAAATGGAAACATTGTTCGATTTTTAAATTTTTTAAAAAAAAATTTTTTTGTATTAAAAAATGAAAGTAATCTACTGGTTTTTCTAGCTGATTATATAAAGCATAATGATTATAATATATCAAGTTATGAACCCTCCGGTAATTAAAATTAAAATTTATTTTTCTAGATAAAATAGAGTTATCAATAGATACATATATATTTTTTAAAAAACTTATATCATCTTCCCAACTTAGATTAGTTAAGTTATTAGGAGAATAAATCCCAGAAAACAGATCAGGTTTTTTTTTATTTAAACCAAATAAAAATTTGCCATTGAAATCAATATTATTATATGAATACAGTAATTTTAAATCATAATTATTTCTATTTAAGCCATACGGACAAAATTTTAAATCAAAATTATATTTTGAATCAATTATATTTTTAAAATTAGAAACAGAAATGATAAAATCTCCGATATAATCTGAAATAAAATCATGATAATATAAACTATGTTTTAGAGAGAAATCAATATTTTGACGTGAAAAGTAATTGGAGTGAAATATTAATTTATTATTAAGTTGATAAAAACTCATTGTATTTAAATAGTTTTCCGAAATAGCAAAAAATAAAGGTGTAAAAGAATAATGAAATGAGTTAGGAGTATTATCAACAAAGACTTTTTTATATCGATTATAATCAATTTCGTGAGAAATGATCATTCCAGATTTAAATTTATAATAATGAAAAAAAGAAAAGTCTCTTGACTTCAGTTCGGAGTTTGCATTGGAAAAATAAGTTAGTTGTAAATCATCAGATAGATTTTGATTAAAATCCTCTACCCCACCATTTTCTAAACTAAAATTATTAACTGATTTAAAATTAAAAATCAGTGCGTATGGTGTATTTTTTTCGAAATAAGAGTATTGAAAACTTAAATTACTGAATCTATTTTCTTGAAATTGAAAATATCCCTTTGAATTTAAATTTTCGTAATTAAAATTAATATAAGATTTATCAGAAATTGGTCTACTTAGTTGAGTGCTAATAAAACCTCCTTCACTATAAACACCAATATATTTCAAACTGTTTTTAATAACAGTATCAGATGAAAAAAAAATATGATCAAACGATGAAAATATTTTTTTTTCTAAAAGTGTATTTCCTATAAAATCAGAGCTTAATTCAAAATTTTTTTGAGAAAAATTGGGAAAGTATGACAAAAATGGACTTCCTAGATTACCAATTTCAAATCCATTAAAATAATTATTATCATTGCTTTTTTGTGCAAACGAATTAACAAAAATAAATATCAATATTAAAACAAATTTTATCATAAAAAAATAAAAAAAAGCCTCAATTAATTAAAATTAAGGCTTTGAATTTTCAAGGTGTAAATACCCTGTATGGGCGGCGACGACATACTCTCCCAGTTTTACCTAGTACCATCTGCGCTATCAGACTTAACTTCTCTGTTCGGAATGGAAAGAGGTGATCCCTGATGCTAAAGTCGCCATATATTTTCGACATATTTAGAAATGTTTTTCAGAAAAAATAAAAAATAACAATTTCAAGCGTTCTTGAAAAAGTTTACGGGTAATTAGTATTGCTCAGCTTTGATGTTACCACCTTTACACTTGCAACCTATCAACGTCCTAGTCTCGAACGACCCTTAAAAGAAATCTAATCTTGAGGCGAGCTTCGTACTTATATGCTTTCAGCACTTATCTCTTCCCGACATAGCTACCCTGCGATGCAGTTGGCACCACAACAGGTACACTAGAGGTCAGTCCACCTCGGTCCTCTCGTACTAGAGGTAGGTCCTCTCAAATTTCTAACGACCACTACAGATAGGGACCGAACTGTCTCGCGACGTTCTGAACCCAGCTCGCGTGCCACTT
>CAYSYA010000001.1:114557-228959 GCA_964435285.1 uncultured Flavobacteriales bacterium | reverse complement strand
ACATTGATGGAATAGTACAACCCTCAATTATTGAAACACATGAGTCATCATCAAAACAAGCAAATTGATTATAGTTTAAGGCTTCTGGGTTAGTACAACCACTTATATAACAACAAGAACCATCATCAAAATTTGCTTCAGAATTAAAATTAAATGATGTTTCATCCACACAACCTAACACAAGAGGAATACATGAACCATCATTTACATTTGCTTCAATATTATAATTTAATGAAGAAAATTCTGTACAACCGTTAACAATTAAATTTTCACAAGACCCATCGTCTAAATTAGCAGGAATAATAGGATCTGAAATTGTAGCATTAATTGGGTCATAAGTCCAGTATTCTAAAAAAGCAGAATCAGTACAACCTAAATATAAACATGGATTTGATTGGTCTTCAAAAGAAACTTGGTTTGTATTTGCATTCAAATCATAATTGAATGCAATTGGATCCATACAACCATATGCTGACAATATAAGACAGGTTCCATCATCTAAATTTGCATCTTGATTATACTCTGTGTAATTAAAATCTGTACATCCAAACTGAACTTCATCTAAGATTTGAAGCTCCTCAATAAAATACATACCATTAGTTTGATATTGGTTAGTGGAGTTTGGAAATTGAACAAAATTTGAATTTCCATTTTCATTTATTACTTCAAATTCAGTTGCAAAAATTGGGTTAGCTAAATATTCAATATCATTATATAACACCAAAAATAAAATTTCTTCATTAGAGTTGAATCCATCTTTTTCATTTGTTTGTGAATCATCCCCCCATAAAGTTAACACGGAATAAGGTTGTGTCTCATCGGGAATGACAGAACTCCCCCCACAACTATACAAAGAATTATCATTTACATAAAAACCCCCAACGGTTAATTGCCCATCGTAATCTAGTCCTGTAATATTATTGTCAATAGCAAATGTTGCATTATCAAGTGAATTTACATAACTCCAATTAAGTTCAAATTCCTCAAAAATACACGAGTAAGGTTGAGGATGTGTTGCGTTAGGATCATAATTTATTGCTGTTGGATTCATGCAACCTAAGAACCAACATACTCCAGGATCTGTGTAATATTCTTGATAATTATCAGCCGCAGGATCCATACAGCCTGTAATTTCATTTAAATCACAAATCCCATCTTCATCACTATCAATAAGGCAGTTACCATCACAATCTACATAACTAATTAAATTTCCATTGTCATCTGAGTAGGTTGCTAGCGGAAAAAAATCTATTGCAAAAAAACATTCTTCGGAATTGTGAATAGTAGCATTAGGATTATATGTACAAGATGATTGATTCATGCAACCCTCTAGATTATCTTCAGATGAGAAAAAAGATATAAAAGTTATATTTTGAATATATGTAGATTGAGTAGAATTAGCATCAAATGTGTCATTAGAAAAAGAAGGGAATCCAGGAATTGGAAAATCGGGATAATACTCAACATCCGTATCTAAAGCAATGTAATCAGAATATCCTCCTCCCTGCTGAATTCTTAAGAAATAATAAAATTGTGCCCCATTTAATAAACCATCTACCTCAGTGGTCTCAGGATTATCTGCATAAACAGTTACATTCGTATCATCTCCAACAAAGGAACTATATCCAGCACATTTGTATTCATCGTTTTCATCTAAATAAAAAACTCCAATTAATGAACCTATTGGTAGATTATCTTGACCGTTGACAGTTTCATAGACTGATTCCTGTGGAAAAATAACTTCGTTTGAATTATTAGATGTGTTAAAATTCCAATCTAATTCAACTTGAGAAAAACAAACTGAATAGAAGAAAACAAAAAGTATATGTAGACTGGTTCTAAATTTCATACACAAAAAATTATAATGCGAAAAATCGTGCTACTTAATCCCTTTCACAAATTTACTAAATTAATACCTATAATAAGGTGTAATATTAATTAAAAAAAAAAGAGCCCCGATATTGGGGCTCTTTTCAATTTATCGGATAGTTATTACTTAACTAAATTCATGCTTCTAGTTGCCGACCAATCCGCTGTTGTCATTTTCACAAAATAAGTTCCTTGTCCTAACTCATTTGATTTAAATGTAACAGTGTGTTCTCCAGCACTATACATGTCATTAGTTACTACTTCAACTAATTCTCCTAACATATTGTACACTGTAATGTTAACCTCACCATCAACTGGAGCAAAGAAGCCTATAGACGTCTTGCCATTGAATGGGTTAGGCACATTTTGATACAATTCGTAAGAATTCATATCTGAAATTCCTTCTAGAGAAATGTTGCCAGCAACACTAATTCCATCAGTTATATAAGAACCTGTTCCCTCTTCCCATCTCACAACGAATGTCTCTTCAACATCGATGTCAGCGTGCCATAGCTTGAAGATTAAATCTTCTCCTTCAACAAGACCTTCTTTTTGGTCTGTCGTTAGATCATCTCCCCAAACAGTTATAGCAACATGTCCACCTTCATAAGTTGTGCTACCAACTAGGTTACCAATTTCATCATATACTGCGATCTCATCTCCAACAGAAGGAGCGTTATCCCATGCATAAGATGGTAAACCGATTACCATGTTAGAGCCTGTATTAGAAGGTCTATCAAAGTGAACTGTTCTTACTGGGTTAGCATATCCTAATCTAGACCCCATCATAGATGGATAAGAGAACATTGCTCCTCCTTCAGTCTTAATTTGATATCCTTCACCAGCCATCATATTTCCAATATTGTTCAATCCGAATGCTGGCCAGAATACTAAACCATTTTCGTCTTTAACAATTACTATAGACTCTACTATTGAGTTTAATGCGTCAGCAGCATCCATAGGATCTTGATGTAAGTATCCCATGATGTTCCATCCGTTATCTAAACTCATTTCCATGTCATAAGGAACTAAAGTACCTTCTAATGACAATGTAGTAGCAGCATCCATCTTAGTTTGATATCCTTCACCGTCAGCTAAGTTACCAATGTTATTTAATCCGAATGCTGGCCAGAATACTAAACCATTTTCGTCTTTAACAATAACAACATCATCAACGATTGCATCAAACACAGATGCCATGTTATAGTTCTCAGGTGAAATGTATGTTGACCATATGTTCCATCCTTGAGCAAGAGCAATTTCTTGCGTATAGATAGAAGTAGCAGCAATTACATTTACTCCTGATAAACCATTACAAGAGTATGTAGACTCTCCAAATGACCAACCAACAGTTGCAGGAATTTCTTCACCGTTATAGTAAACAGCCCAAGTAATTTCCTCACCAGCTTGGAAGCCATTATCTTCACCAGCTTCAGCACCCCATAGAGCAATTGATGTAACAACTCCAGGAGTAACTAGAACTTGACCAGCAGGAGTTCCATTTTCTGTAAATGCTCCAACCCATAGTTCTCCGGTTGCAGGCTCACCTTCTACAGTGATATTTGCATCTGCTTGAACTAATACAGTCATATTACAGTCAGTAGAAACTACATTCCATGGACCATATTCACATGAACCATCATCAACTTGAGCAGTTGAGTCATAGTTTCCAGCTGCAGGATCCATACATCCACTTAAGTACTCACATGAACCATCATCATCAGTCGCAGATGAGTTAAAGTTAGACGCCATTGAATCAGTACAACCTGAAACCTCATTAGGGTCACAAATACCGTCTCCATCTGAATCAGCTAAACAAGTGATACCATCACAGTCATAAACACCGTCTGTATACTCACATGACTCATCATCATCAGTAGCGTTTGGATTATAGTTACATGCCATCATATCAGTACATCCAGCAACTTCATCACAGTCAGCTACACCGTCACCATCAGTGTCGATAGGACCATCACAAGAGTTACATTCATCTGCGTAAGTACATGAACCATCATCTTCAGTAGCTGAAGAATCATAATTACATGCTGCAGCATCAGTACATCCAGACATATCCATAACTGGCATTTCTCCTTCACACATACTGAAGTTATCTACAGTAAATTGAGAACCATCAGCGTCAGGGAAGAAATTAACTCCTCCTAAAGCACCTGTCCAAGCCCATTCTGCTACCCAGTTACCATCAATAACTAGTACCGCAGCACCATTGTCAAGGTCAATAAATGTAGATACATCCATTGGAAGACCAGGAGCAAATGTCCAAGTGTTTCCGAAGTCATCAGAAGCTGTACCATCAGCACTGAAGTAGAATTGGTTTTCCCAATCCCAAGCTAATGTATTTCCTGAGTTACCAAAGTTGAAGTATCCTGAAGTAAGTATATTAAGATCAAAAGATACTTCAAATACACCAGTGTTAAACGTTGGCAATGTAGAAACTACATCATCTCCAAAGTCTAAAGTCATAACTCCATCAGCTACAGTAGCAGCATCTGCATCAGTTCCTGACCACGTTCCCCAGTTTCCTCCGTTCCAAGTTACATTATCAAATGATTCCTCAAAACAGTAATCAGCTTCACAATCGTCTGCATAATAACAAGAACCATCATCTATGTTAGCCGCATCATCATAGTTACAAGCCGTAGCATCCATACAACCTAATACTTCAGGAACACAAGTACCTACTGCTTGTTCATATACTGAACTAAATGAGAGACCATCTCCCCAAGTAAATTCTTGCTCACCAATAGTTAAAGTTGCACCTTGGTCACCATTTCCGCCTGAACTTGATAAAGAAACATCATAACAGTTGTTATCCAAGTCAAAACATCCAACACCTTCATACGTAGAACCACCCATAACTACTGTCTCACCATTAGAGTCAGTAATTGCAAAACCGAAGTCTGTACCTTCACCTCCTGATACTGACACACTTAACTCAGTGTAATCACATTCAAATACACAGTTTCCATAAGAATCTGTACCAGCTGAACCAGCAGCTAAAGTAAATGCGGTACCGTCAATAGAAAGAACGTTTCCATTCCATCCATCACCGTATGAATCATTCATTGTTATAGTGTAACAAGCATTTGGATCTAGAGCAACATCACATTGATTATATGGAGCTCCACCTGAAGCAACAATGTTACCATCTGCGTCAGAAATTGACCAAGATACCTCACCTTGCCAAGATCCACCATCACAAGTGATAATAGTTCCTTCACAAGCACAAGATATAAAGTCACATGAACCATCATCTACAGTTGCCTCAGCATTGTAGTTACATGCTGTCGAATCTAAACAACCAAGACAAGACTCATCACCTTCACATGATCCACATGCATTTGGATAAGTACAAGAGAAATCATCTTCTACTGCATCAGCATCATAGTTACATGCAGTTTCGTCCATACATCCCATAGCTGGACATCCAGAACCAATTGCATTAATAAAGTCTGAAGAGTAGAATGCATTTGTTCCATCTTCATATGCAAATGTCTGATCACCAACTACTAGAGCAGCTCCAGCACCAAGACCACCAGAAGATGGAACAAGATTAACAGAGTAACAAGAAGAGAAATCTAAACAAGCTACACCGTTAAAATCAGAACCACCAGACGCTACAACACCTTCAGAATTTGAAATTGCAAATCCTGACATGCCATCGTTGTTCATCCAATAAGTTGCAACTTCTTCGTCTGTACATTCAGCTACACAGTTAGATGCTTCAAAAGCAGCACCTCCATTAATTGTGTAAGTTCCAAAAGAACCTGCATCAAGAGAGTTTCCGTTCCAACCATCACCATATGAATCAGTTAATGAGAACGTATAACATCCGTTTGGATCCATACATAAGTCAGCAGTAGCAAAATTTGTTGATGATCCAAATCCAGACCAAACAACATTACCACTAGCATCAGTAATAACCCATGCATTTTCAGTTTGCCATGAACCAGTTCCATCATAAGAAACAGTTGTTAGTTCAAAGTCACAAGTAAAGTTTCCTTCACAATCGTAACCTGAAACAGGATATTCACAAGAACCATCATCTTCAATAGCTGAAGAATCAAAGTTACAAGCTGTGTCATCCATACATCCGAAACAAGACTCATCTCCGTCACATGATCCGCATACATTTGGCATAATACAAGTGCCGTTGTCAACAGTTGCATCAGCATTATAGTTACATGCAGTTGAATCCATACAACCTACAATATCAATACCTCCACAAGATCCAGCAGAAGTACTCATATTAGTACCCGCTCCTGAAGCTAAGATATCTCCATTTGGTCCTTCCCAAGTCCAAGAAACTTCAGCAGGATCTGAATCTTGACCAACAAATCCACCTCCATAGTTTTCAATAGTGAACACGTCAAAAGTGAAACACTCAACAGAAGGGTCAACACAAATAACTGCGTTTTGCTCAGCACATTGTACGTACTGGAATCCATTAAATGGATCTGGAGCACAATCAGCCTCGAACTGTAAACCTAAACTATAAGTGTGGTCAATTCCTGGGAATGGGAAAGATGTTACATCATCTCCAAATATAGCAATTGCCGCTTCAAATAATTGAAGTTCACCGTCAAAATAAACATTCATCGCAATGTTACCCCATCCATCATTACCAGAGTCATATGCATTTAATACGTATGAATCTGTTCCTTCAGGACAACCCAAGAACTCAAAGTCACAGTTGTAACCTACCTCAGGGTAATAACATGAACCATCGTCTGTATTTGCCGAAGCGTCATAGTTACAAGCTACTTCATCTATACAACCAAGTACTTCAACGAAACATCCAATACCAACTACATTAGAAGAACCAGTATCAATAGTGTATGATTCGTCTCCTATTGAAAGAACAGCACCATTCCAACCATCACCATATGAATCTACCATGTCAATAATGTAATTATCAGGTAAATCAACACATTCTGAGTAGTTAGCACCTCCTTCAAAAAGAATACCACCATCACAATCAGTTATACTCCAAGAAACTTCAGTTGGGAAAGTACCTCCTGTTACAGTAAGAACAGAACCATCACATGTACAAGACAAGAATTCACATGATCCATCATCTGTATCTGCACCAGAGTCATAGTTACAAGCAGTAGCATCAGTACATCCATAAACAGGACATGCATCTCCTAATGTCTCATCATAAACAGATGAGTAAGAGCCTAAACTATCACCCCAAGAATAAACTTGATCTCCAACAGTTAAAGTTGCATCAAGAGGACCATTTCCACCTGAGCTTGACAAAGAAACATTATAACAGTTGTTTTCAAAATCAAAACATCCTACACCATCAAATGAGTTACCTCCCATTATAACTGTTGCTCCACTAGAGTCTGTAATAGAGAAACCAAAGTCTGTACCTTCACCATCTTGAACTGAAATTGCAACTTCAGTGAAATCACAAACAACAGTACAAGCTCCTAAGGAAGCCGTACCACTTGATCCAGCTGGTAAACCAAATGTTTCACCTGCTACAGTAAGAGTGTTTCCGTTCCAACCATCACCATATGAATCAAACATGTTAATAGTATAACAATTAGATAAATCAAGACAAGCAGTTGATGGAGCCGCAACACCAGATGCAACAATAACATCATTTTCATCAGTTATGTTCCAAGAAACTTCACTAGCCCAAGAACCACCTCCAACTTGAATTTGATAATTAGTACAATCTGTACCTGGATCTTCAGCACACTCTCCAATTGTCCATGATTCAGTTGAACCAGCATCTAATGTGTAAACAGTATCACCAATAGTAACTTGGCCTCCACCGTCTCCGTAAGAGTCAGTCATTGTTAATATATAGTTATCTGGTAAAACAACAGCTTCATCAAAACCAGCACCACCTTCCATTGAAGCTAATACGTTACCATCACAATCTGTAATAGAGAAACCATTTTCTTCTGGCCATGAATCTGTACCAGCCCAAGTAACTTGAGTACCTGTTGGAGCGTATTCACATTCTGCGATTACTCCATAGTTACTAGCTAATGGATCTACACAGTGACCACAGTCACCATTATCAAAGTTAAATGCTTCACATTGGAAATCATATCCCCAAGAACCATCATCACAATATCCATCACCAACCCATCCGTCAATTATTGATTGTGAAGCTCCAACCTCACCTGTACAATCAAGTTGGTTACCATCACAGTCAAATCCTTCTGCTGCAAACGTACATGAACCATCATCAGTATTAGCAGTAGAATCATAGTTACATGCAGCAGCATCAGTACATCCTGAAATAGCACATACTCCAACTACAAATGACTCAGATGAACCAGCATCTAATGTGTAAACAGTATCACCAATAGTAACTTGGCCTCCACCGTCTCCGTAAGAGTCAGTCATTGTTAATATATAGTTATCTGGTAACTCAACATAAGCACTAAAACCAGCACCACCTTCCATAGAAGCTAATACGTTACCATCACAATCTGCAATAGAGAAACCATTTTCTTCTGGCCATGAGTCTGTACCAGCCCAAGTAACTAACATTCCTGCAGGAACAGGGTCAGCACAAGAACAACCACAGAAATCACCAAGAGTTTGACCACCTAAGTCAAACATCATAATCATTCCTAAAAATTCTCCTGTAGTTTCATCAATATTTGGCACCATTCCATCAAAAGCACAAGCCTCATCTTCAGTGTATCCATAAGAACCCATCATTGTAGCAATTGCTCCTTCACATCCAAAACCATAGAATTGAGCAGCTACCGAAGCATTATCGTTAGTACCTGAACCATCACAAACAAGTGGGTCACCTGCACAATCAAATCCTGCATCTGCATAAGTACATTCTCCTACTTCTTCATAGTTACAAGCAGTATCATCCATACAAGTAGTAACAACAGGGTCAGGGCATGAACAACCACATAACATTTGTGCAGTTGTTCCAGCTGGTAACTGATCAGTAAATAAAGACATATCAGTGTCACATGTAACACCTAATAAACCAAATAATGTTGGTAAACCATCATAACATCCATTTACTGTTACTTGACCTTGAGACGCACCATAAACAAGACCTGCAACAGTTTCGTCCATATCCATACCAGAACCAACACAAGCAGGTAACTCACAACAATCATCGCAAGCAACATTTGCTTCCATATTATAGTTTGCAGCAAACTGATCCATACAACCAATTACGTCTGGTGCACCATAATCACAAGGATCTGATTGATCTTGATAAGCAACTTCAGTTCCTTGTTCATTAGTATATGTTCCATCAGGAATAACTTCTCCATAAGGAGTACCTAAATCATTCCATGAAGCATAATCAGCCGGATCTATGTCAAATACATAATTTAATGCACTGTCATTTAAACATGGACAACCAAATCCTATATCGTAACCATCTGCAACACCATCATTGTTAGTATCATACGTACCAACACCTGAGTTCCAATCTGGGTAACCTTCAATAAACTCGCCAGTACCTAAAGAAATAAAGTTACCATTCTCATCTTGATAAGTTCCACTATCACCAAATAATAACTCACCACCTGCCGAAGACCATTCTTGAGCCATACCAGCAGACCAGTCAACTACATAATTTCCAAATACTTCATATCCATATAAATGCCATCCAACTTGAGCTTCGTTGTCTCCACCTCCAATTTCAATTACATAACAACCAGTCGCCATGTCTTCAGGGAAACAAGCTAAAGCAGTGCCCATTTCACCATCGTCAAAAGTAAAAGGACCAGCTCCTGGAACAACTTGTCCAGTAACCCAATCAATAACTTGGAAAGTATTACCATTCCATCCATCTGCATCACCACTCAAATCATACATATCAAGTGTAAACAGTAAATCATTACAAACAAAATTACCCTCACAATCTGCATTTGCATCAGGGTAAGTACAATCTCCAGAGACTGTAGCCTCTGAATTATAATTACATGCTGTTTCGTCCATACATCCAGCAATATCACATCCTAATTGTCCAGAACCAAAGTTTCCGTCACCCGCCGCTAGAACAGCAGCACCGTTGTAAGCAGAAATAAACCAGGACATATTAGCTGGATCTGAACCAGCTACTACTGATATTTCAACACATGATGAACCAGCAAGTACTCCAGCTGAAATACAAGCAGATACTGTACCGTCAGCAGAAATATTTTCAACTACTGCTTCCCCGTCTACTATTACAGTAATAGCACTTCCGTCAGAACCAGAAATAGTCAAATCAGCAGCAACTTGAGTTGCAGCATCACATATTATATTACCATCACAATCAAAACCTTCAGAAGCAAATGTACAAGAAGCATCGTCTGTGTCAGCCTCAGAGTTATAATTACACGCCGATGAATCCGTGCAACCATATACTGGGCAATTTCCAAAATCTCCTGTTCCACTTCCTGCAGTTCCTGATAATTCAGTTCCTGCTATAGACCATGAAGTCTCACTATCGTAAGAACCTGCAGTCCATGAAATAGTATTACAATCTAATAAATCAACACATGCAACAGCACTATTACCAGAATCAACAGTGTAAGAAACACCGTTTATGCTTAATGAAGCTCCGTTCCATCCATCTCCCCATGAATCATTCATAGTAAGTAATGATCCTGATAAACAGTTTCCATCACAGTCTAAACCTGCAGCTGCAAAAGTACATGAACCATCATCAGTTGTAGCTTCTATATTGTAGTTACATGCATCAACTGCCATACAACCAGGCACACCACAATTACCAAACGCTCCTGTTCCAGAGCCTGCAGCTCCAGAAAGATCTCCCATTGTCCAAGAAGTCTCACCTTCCCACGAACCTGTAGTCCATTCAATAACGTTACAATCAAGTAACGCAACACATGCCGTTGCTTGAGCTCCTGAATCAAAAGTGTAACCAGTACCGTTAACTAATAGCACATTTCCACTCCACCCATCTCCATATGAGTCCATCATAGTAAGTAGAGTCAAACCATCATCACATCCTGGATCTTCAGGCATTGTAGATTGTCCTCCACCACATGCACAACACATGTCCGCAGCAATAAAATCAGCAGTATCATAACCACCAGTACAACCATAAGAACCAGGGGATTCATTGGCATCATACCAACTTGCACACCCGTCGCCGTAAGCGTCAACTGCACCGTTGTCCGTATTAACGCAATCTTGCGCAGTAACAATATTGAAGCAACAAAACGTAAGAATTGTTGCCAAAGAAAGTAATAAATTTTTCATCGGTAAAAATTTTTTAATTAATAATTCGGATTTTTTATCCATATAAATACATAAAATTCCTAAACACCATAAGCTTAGAAATAACAGAGGTCAAGGACCTATATTATGTTCGAAATTTGTGGGTTTTAAGGGTATAATTCAGTTGTAAATATGAAAAAAAAAATTAAAAAAAACAAGAATTATTAATACAATTTTGTGTGTAAAATGGTGTTTTTTTTTTAAAAAAATTAAGAACAACTTTTTATAAAATTACTACGTATTTAAAAGAAAATAGATTTAATTTTAAGACTTATATGAAAAAAGTTGCATTAATAATATTAGACGGCTGGGGACACGGAAAAAAAGATAATTCTAATGCCATTTTTAAAGCCAATACACCTGTAATTGATAATTTATATGAAAATTCTATTAACACTGAACTTATTACACACGGATTAGATGTTGGCCTTCCTGATAATCAAATGGGAAACTCAGAAGTTGGACACATGAATATTGGCGCAGGAAGAATCGTTTATCAAGATTTAGCAAAAATCAATAATGATATTTTTGACAATAAATTAGAAAAAAATCCAAAATTAAATGAGTTATTAGAAAAAGCAATGAATAAAAATAAAACTCTTAATATTATGGGTTTACTCTCTGATGGCGGGATTCACTCTCATATAAACCATCTTTTCGAAATCTGTGACATAGGAATTAAAAGAGGATTGAAAAATATTTTTATACACGGCTTTACAGACGGAAGAGATACGGATCCTAGGTCTGGCATTGATTTTATCCGTCAAATCGAAAATAAATATAATAATGAAGTTGTAAAAATAGCATCTATAACAGGAAGATACTACGCTATGGACAGAGACAATAGATGGGAACGGACAGCACTTGCCTACAATGCTTTAATTAAGGGAAATGGAAAATTAACTAACAATATCACTCAAGAAATTCAAAATAATTATGATAATAATATAACAGACGAGTTTTTCAAACCAATAATTAAGTCTCATAATAATCACCCTATTTCTAAAATTGGAAATGGTGATACTTTATTGTGTTTCAATTTTAGAAAAGATAGATGCAGACAACTTAGCATCGCTTTAACTCAAAAAAGTTTTCCTGAAAATAAAATGCAAAAAATTGATTTACAATATTATACTATGACAAATTATGATAAGTCTTTTAATAATATTAGTGTATTATATGACAAGGCAAGTTTAAAAAATACATTAGGAGAAGTCATATCTAAAAGGGGATTACATCAACTAAGAATTGCTGAAACAGAGAAATACCCACACGTAACCTATTTCTTTTCAGGGGGCAATGAAAGTCCTTTTAAAAATGAAACAAGAATACTTGTTCCATCACCAAAAGTACCAACATACGATCTCAAGCCAGAAATGAGTGCAAAAGAATTAACCAAAGAATGTATTAAAGAAGTCAATCAAAATAAAGCTGATTTTATTTGTCTAAATTTTGCTAACCCCGACATGGTTGGACACACTGGAGATTTTAAAGCGGTAAAAAAAGCACTTGAAACTGTGGATGAATGTGTTGGAACATTAATAAAAGAGATGAATGATTATATCATTTTAATAATAGCAGACCACGGAAACGCGGAATTCATGCTAAATAATGACGGAACTCCTAATACTGCTCATACAATAAACAAAGTACCGATGTTTTTATTGAACAGTGACTGTAAAAAAATAAAATCTGGCAAGTTAGCAGATATCGCCCCTACAATTTTAAGCATTATGAATATTGAATTACCTAATGAGATGACGGGAGATAATTTACTTACCTAGTTAGCAGAACATACCCAACCTTTTGTGTAGTTTCGTTATTATATTTTAATTTATAAAAATATACTCCATCTGGACATAAATGACCTAAATTAAAATAAGTACCATCCCAACATGAGCTATTGGAGTGGTTACATGGTGCATAATTCTCAGATTTAAATACCAACTCACCCCATCTATTAAATATTTCCATCCTGGCCCCATCAGAAATAGTTCCAAAATCCAAAGCAAAGTAGTCATTATTACCATCACCATTTGGAGTGAAAACATTTGGGGAAGCACAATCAATAACATTGACATTAAAAAAGTATGAAATTGTATTATTACAATCGTCAGTAACAGTCATTTCATATTCAAAGTTGTCGGGATTATCGGTCGGCATAAACATATTTGGAACATTTGTACCAATTAATAATGTATCAGTACCAGCAACACCATCTACATACCAGTTATATGATAATATACCCGCCCCACCTTGAACATCAGGGATAATCATATCTTGCTCTCCAACACAAGCATTAATATTTTGAGGTGGCCATAAAACTTCCATTGGCTCATAATCCTCAGTTTGAATAAAAACAGAACTACTTGCTGTATAACCACAGGCATCTTCTATGTACAGAATATATTCAAAATCATCTTCAGGATAAGTTGTTAAATTCAGTGTTGACTCGTTTCCATCTGGGGTAACCCAAAAATAAGTCATTGGTTCAACTCCTCCAGAATATGAACCCTCTAAAATTACTTCTTGCCCAGAACAAACAGTAGTTCCCTCTGGAACATTTAATATAATTGGACTTACATCATTGATAACTATCTCTATATCATCTTGCTCAACACATTCATTAACAAAAGGAAATGAGAAAATAATTGTTTCATTTTCTTCTTCTACATTATCTGCTATAGGGACTACATCTACCCCAACGGCAGTTACTCCCGCAGGGACTTCAACATAACCTGGAATATTTATAACATCTCCACCATTAGAAAAAGTTCCTGAAATTTGATAATAAAATATTGTATCGTTGGGATAAGCATAAGGCATTTGAAATAATAATGTACTAGAACCGCAAGCTTCTGTCATAATAAGAGGATCCGAGTAACTGTCAGAAACAACTTCAACTGTTGGACTCAATAATGTAAATTGTAAATCAACAATAGACTCAACAGTGTTTCCACATTGATCATTTGCTATCAAATTATATTCACCGGGTGATAAATTTTGGACTGGTAAATTTATATCTGTACTAATTAATTCTCCATTAAAGTACCATCCATAGTTTACTAATCCTACCCCACCTCCAACAATTCCAGAAATAGAGTACTCATCTAACTCATCCTCACATACAATTAGTACTTCGGGAACACTTACATATAAGTTTCCTAATTCATAAATAGTAATATTTAATTGCTCTGGCCAGCTAGAACACTCATCAATAAAATCAAAATAAAACTCAATCACTTCATCTCCCTCAAAAATATCGTCAGTTAAAATTTCAACGGGAATTGAAACAGTTGTTTCACCGGCAGGAATAAACACATCAAATGAATCAATATTATAATCTTGACCTAATGTAGCAGTTCCTCCTGTTGTAAACTCAACTAAAATATCTTGATCGCTAGGCTCTAATAAATTAAAATCTAAATTGCTTTGAAAACAACCCTCAGGTAAAAGAGCTGGATTAGGAACATCATCAGAACTCAATTCAACATAAGGGGATGGCTCAATGTAAGAGACAGTAATTTCATCTGCCGCCATTCCTCCACAACCTTCTTGAACTATAAATTGATACAAACCTTCTGGAGCTGAATCAAAATTTAAATTTAAATCAGTTGAAACAATTGAACCGTTTAGATACCATACATAAAAATATGGTTCTAACCCTCCTTCAATTACTGGGGTAAATGAAATTGGGTCACCTTCACAAAGAAAAATGTCCGAGGGAAGAGTCGCATTAACTTCTGCTGGTAAAACTTCTACAATTGTAGTAGCTGATACAAGTTGATTTTCACAGCTATCTGAAACCTCAACTGTGAAGAATGTACTAAAATCAGGATCTTGAGTAATACTTTCCTCGTTACCAATTAATAAACCATTTTCGTCAAACCATGAAAAATTATATGGTTCAATTCCTCCGCTTACATTTGCTGTAATTTCAACTTCACCAAAACAATCAGTATCAATTTCACTTGGAAGATCAATAACTAACTCTTCTTGATCAATAATATTTAATTCAATAGTCTGTGTTTCTAAATCAGAGCAAGCGACTGGTAAACCATCAATTGTAATAATCAAACTTTCCGTTCCTTCCCCTACACCATCATAAAAAACATCAATTGGTAATACGAACTCCTCTTGGTTTGCAGGAAGAGTTATTTGGTCAGGTAAATTTTCATAATCGACCCCCATAATTGCATCTCCTCCGTATGATAACTCTACTACTAAATCCATTGTCATATCGCCACTCCTTATAAATTGTAAGTTCAAATCACCACAACCTTCTAAAACAGAATTTCCAGAAATATCTGCTTCTGAGTTAAAGGAAGAGACCTCAATAGCTGGGCTTGCAAAACTATTAGCCTCTAAAAATACCCCTGAGTCCAAAGCAGTATCTAAACAATTTCCAATAGCTAATTTTATATGGTAAGTTTCATCACATATTAAACCAGAAATAAATGCTTCAAGAGGAACAGTAAATCCAGTAAAGCCACTAACAGTATTTTCAGGAGCTGGAGGTGTATTTGGACCTTGGGGCCCTCCGCCCCATCCACCGTAGTCGTTGTCTACCCAATAGACATTATAACTTTCAAAATCAGGATCTATATCATTACAATCAGGATCATTTACAAGCTCTCCTGCATTAATTGTATTAATTGCAACTGGAGTGTTTGTTCCTGGTACTAGTGCAATATTAACAGCGTTATTGGAGTAAGTTCCATTAATTCCTGGGCCACTTACAAAGAAACCAAAAACATCATTAAAACTAGAACATGTGTAACTTGTATACTCTGCTGAACCAAAAACATAATTGAAAGACATGGATTCAGATTGAGCAACAAAATCAAACTCAAGTAATGTTACATTATTTATATTAAATCCACCCATACCCATCTCAGTCAATAACTGACCTAAATCAGCATCTCCTGCTATGTTTGCAGCTCCTCCACCAAATCCACCAGTAACAAAATCTATACCACCAGTACATAATAAAACTCCATTTTCAAATCCAACATTGGCATTTGTTCCATCAAAATATCCAATGTTATCAGGTGCACTTTGCCATGTGAAATTAGATGCAGTCATACCAGAACCCAATAGAACATCTGTAACCAAATAATCAGGTGTATTATAAGGAGCGGCATTTGTTGTTGTAATTTGTGAAAATGAATTTAAAGAAAAAAAAATGGTAAATATAAAAAAGACGATATGTAATCCCTGGACCTTCATTTTATTTTGCCAATGTTACTTTTCCTGATTGAATTTTTTGACCTGTATCACCATTGTGCACAATTACTTTGTAAGTATATACAGCTTGCTCAGCAGGATTACCATTCAAATAATTTCCGTCCCATCCTTCATCGGGATCTATTGATCTAAATACTTCTTTTCCCCAACGATCAAAAATTATTAGCTCATATTCATCACTTCCAACTACACTAACTTTAAATCTATCGTTGTGACCATCATTATTTGGGGTGAAAATTGTTGGAGGATAAACATACAATGTGGGATAAATATGCACTATAATTGTTGCATCACTCAAACAACCAAAACTATCTTCAACCGTTAGAGTAACATAATATTCTCCAGGACCAGGAAAAGCATGAATCGGTTCATAATCGTTGGAGTATGGGGAGTCATCTCCAAAATCCCAGGTGTAGTTTTCATAAATTTCTTCAGTAAATTGATCAAACTGAATTAAATTTTCTTCTATCTCTTCGTAATAGAAGTAAGGGGGTGGAGGAATTGAAGGCGAAACTGTAAAGATTTCTGTATTTGAATTTCCACACAAATCTGTTATTGTAACAGAATATTCTTCAGTTTGACTTTGAACATAAATAAAGGTTTCAGTACTGGTTTCCCCGGTCGACCAATCAAATGTGAAGTCCTGAAAAGATTGTGGAACATCTGTAAATAAGTCATTGACATTAAGTTCAAGTAACTCACCCTCACAACCTTCACCATTTTCTACAACAAAAGAAGGACCGCTATATTGAATAATTTCTAAAGGTATTTGAAAAGGTGTTTCTTGTAAATTACAGTTGTCAATTATTACTCCAGTATATGTACTTGAAAAATTTTGAGGAAAAACAATCATCTCATTTCCGTTTACTAAATCTGTTGGTTGTACATTGTCCCACTCAACAGTATAGTCAGATTCACCAACTGGATTAACGCTGACTAGACCTTCAAAACCAATACAAGTTGGCGGATTAGACTGAGTAAAAACATCTGGGGGTAAAGGGTTTTGTACATTTACTTGAGCCTCTCCTATCATACTTTGAGATGTACAATTGTCGGTGATTTGTAATGAGAATGTTTGACTCTCACCATCACCTAAATCAAAAGTAATTGTATTACTTTCAGAATTTGGACCATTACTCCACGAGTAAGAAAAATCACCTGAACCACCAGAAATACTGGGCTCTATTGTTAATGTTTCATTATCACAAGCAAGATAATTTGGAATCTCAATATTAATTGGAGCATATTCGGCAACGTTTACACAAAATTCAATTGGCCCAGCTTGTTGATCTCCACATTGATCTGAAACAGTTAAGGTGTATAATGAATCACCCTCAGGGTTGACAGTCACTGTTTCGCTTGATGAAATAATATTACCCGTAGCGTCCTGCCACTCATAAAAATATGGTGGTCCCATTCCACCATCAATACTCTCAGGTTCAAGTATCGCAACGTCACCAAAACAATTAATTTCTTCACAATCCCCAGGGTCAATAATTATTTCAGGTTGGTCAAAAATGGTCATTTCAATAACCTGAACTTCAACATCCCCGCAAGCATCAGGAAGACCTGTTATAGTAATTATTAATGTCTCTTGGTCATCAGCAATAGAATCATAAAAGACATCGAAGGGAAATAAATACACCTCCTGATTAGGCGGAAGTAAAATTTCGTTAGGTAAATTTTCATAATCGACACCGTAAGTAGAAGTACCAGAATAAGATAATGAAATTGGAAGTTCACTCTCTAAATCTCCAGATCTTATAAATTCTAAAGAAACTGTTCCACATCCTTCCAAAACACCTCCTTCTGCACCTGCAAAATCAAAGTTAGGTACCGCATCAACACTAACTGACGGACTAATAAAACTATTTGCTTCAATAAATACTACGGAATTTAAAGCAAAATCACTCGCATCAGCAATTGCTAGTTTAATGTGGTAAGTTTCTCCACAAGTTAACCCCTCATATGTTGCTTGTAGAGGAACTGTAAACCCACTTATTCCAGAAACTGTCCCTTCAGGTTCTGGTGGCTCATTAACTCCTTCCCAAGTTCCAAAATACTCATTATCATACCAAAAAACATTATAACTTTCCCAATTTGGATCAATATCATCACATGTGGCAACATTACCTCCTCCTGTAGGAGAACCTGAATTTAAAGTGTTAACAGCAACAGGAGTATTAGTAAACTCTCCTGGATTATCAGGGTCAGGAACAAGAGCTAAGTTAACAGCATTATTGGAATAAATTCCATTAATTCCAGGTCCACTTAAAAAAAAACCAAAAATATCATTAAACTGAGTACAAGTATATCCTGCATACTCGGATGAACCAAATACATAATTAAAAGAAACCACCTCAGACTCAGCAACAAAATCAAACTCAAGAACAGTAACGTTATTTACATCCCAAAATAAATTTATTTGATTTAAAGCAAGTTCTAAGTCAGGTTCCCCTGAAAGACCAGAACCTCCACCAAATCCACCTGTCACCATATCAATTCCACCAGATGATAAAATAACTCCTTCATCAAAACCAATGTTTGAGTTGGAGCCATCAAAATAACCAATACCTTCAACAAATCCAACAGATGAATAATTGGATGTTAACAAGTCAGCTCCTAGTAAAACATCATTTACTAAATATTCTTCTGTGTTGTAAGGTGCCGCATTAGTTGTTGTAATTTGCGCAAAACTAATGTGTAAACTAAAAAGAATTAAAAAGTAAAATAAAAATATTTTTTTTGAAGCTTCCATATACATTAAACTATTCAAATATCTTGCCAACAATAACGTTTATGTTACAATAATTAATAAATTTATGGATTATTATCTTATTCTAATAATTATAAGATAGTTGATTAACTTACATTATAACTTTTTTTCATGGAATTAATTAAAAAATATGTAGAAGGAAATAAAAATCGCTTTTTAATGGAACTTTTTGAATTATTAAGAATTCCATCTATTAGTGCCGACCCAAAATATAAAAATGATGTTTTGAAAACTGCTGATTTAGTGAAAGCTCATTTGGACAAAATTGGAATACAAAATACAGAATTATGCGAGACTAGCGGATACCCAATTGTTTATGGAGAAAGAATAATTGACGAATCATTTCCAACAATATTAATCTATGGTCACTATGATGTCCAACCCCCTGATCCATTAGACCTCTGGAAATCTGATCCATTTGAGCCTGAAATTAGAAATGAAAAAATTTACGCAAGAGGAGCATGTGATGATAAAGGTCAATTCTTTATGCATTTAAAAGCTGTTGAATTAATGTTAAAAAATAACTTACTTTGTTGTAATGTTAAATTTATGATTGAGGGAGAAGAGGAAGTTGGCTCTGAAAATTTAGAAACTTTTGTGAAAAATAATAAAGAGAAATTAAAAGCAGATGTTATTTTAATTTCTGACACTGGAATAATAGCAAATGACACACCCTCAATTACTACGGGGTTAAGAGGCTTAAGTTATTTAGAAGTTGAAGTTACGGGACCAAATCGTGATTTACACTCTGGTTTATATGGTGGAGCTGTAGCAAATCCAATTAATATATTAACTAAAATGATTGCTTCTCTTCATGATGAAAAAAATAGAGTTAATATCCCAAATTTCTATGATGATGTTGAAATAATTTCAGAAGAAGAGAGAAATGAAATGGCAAAAGCACCATTTAATTTAAATGATTATAAGAATGAACTTGAAATCAATGACGTTCATGGTGAAGATGGATACTCTACCATGGAAAGAAATTCTATTAGACCAACTCTAGATGTAAATGGAATTTGGGGAGGATATACAGGGGAAGGAGCAAAAACTGTTATTGCATCAAAAGCTTTTGCAAAAATATCTATGAGACTTGTGCCCAATCAAAAATCAGAAAAAATCACAAAATTATTCTCCGAACACTTCAAAAGTATTGCCCCAAGTTGTGTAAATGTAAAAGTTACCCCACACCATGGTGGAGAGGCTTATGTTTCACCAACAAATGACATTGGATATAATGCTGCAAAACTAGCTATGACCGATTCCTTTGGGAAAGCACCTATTCCTGTTAGAACTGGTGGTAGCATTCCAATTGTTTCTTTATTTGAAAAAGAACTTGGTTTAAAATCTATTTTAATGGGATTTGGACTAGACTCTGACGCAATACACTCACCCAATGAACACTATGGTGTATTTAACTTTTTGAAAGGCATTGAAACTATTCCACTTTTTTTTAAATACTTTAAAGAACTAAAGTCTGATACATAATTAAAAAATATTTTTTTTTTGTTTTGTTGTAATAAACTCTTTTAAATAAGAGGGTTCAAAATTAGATATATCAACAAAATTTTTATTCAAATAAGATTCTTGGGCTAACTCAATAAGATACTTTGAAGAGGGAAAAATTCCTTCAATAAAAAAAGCATTTTTATGACTTATATTTTTCTTTAATTTTTCAATACCTGTCCCAAAAAAAGAAATTCTATTTTTTTGTATTAACTTATCAATAGAATTTTGAGAGATAACATAAGATTGAGGTTCTAAAACAACCTTCATGCTTGAGTCATATATTGCTAAATACACCTCACCTTTTCTAGAGTCAATTACAGGACACAAAAAATCATTTTTATGTTTATGAGCATATGCCATGGCTTTTAAAGTAGAAATTGAAATTACAGGTTTATCAAAACTAAAAGCAAATCCTTTAACTGCTGCAGCCCCAATTCTTAGCCCTGTATATGATCCTGGACCTTCACTAAAAGCATAAGCGTCAACATCTGATAAATTTAAATTAGCTTTATTAATAATTTTTTCACAAAAAAAGTGTAAGTTATTTGCATGAGAGAAAGACTCACTGTTCTCTTCAATATTACTAATTAAAATACCATCTTTAGATAAACTAACAGAACAATTTTTTGAACTAGTTTCAATAGATAAAATAATGCTCATAGCAGATTATAAGACTCTTTTTCTATTTAAATAAATATAAATAAATGCTATAGAAAGTAATATATAAGGAATCCCCATTAAGTATAAAATACCTGAGTTTAATCCTTCATACAATGATTCTTTTCCCTGGGGATCTGATTCAGCAATAGCTTTACACATAGCACATTGAGAGTATGATTGAATAACGCTAAAAAGAAATATGAATATTAAGACTAATTTTTTCATTCTTTAAAAGGTTTATTTTGGTTAAAAAATAATTGAGAAATATCCTCAGATAGAAGCTCCATATCAGAAAATGAAGTTGCATCCCAAACAGGTTTGATGTTTTTTTGCTTATCAATGCCTGTTCTTATAAAACCATTCTTATCAACTAATACAATAAATGGGGAGTGAAAAAATCCACCCTCCTCTTCACTTCCAAAACCAGCTGATAAAGATAATTTATTTGCAAAAGACCATACTTGGTCTCTTTCTCCAGTTAAAAAAATCCAATTTGATGAATCAATATTAAATTTCTCTCTGTAATCAAACATTTTTTGATAAGAATCTTCAGCAATACTTATAGATAAAACCTTAAAATCATCTATAGTTTTAAATTTGTTATAAATCTCGTTTCTAATATTTACAGTACTAGTTGGGCAAATAGTTGGGCAAGCAGTAAAAAAAAATTGAATAATATAATTATTTCCTAATAAATCATTAGAGGAAATAAAATCATTACTACTTTTAGAAAATGAAAAATCAGGAACTCTAACTGTGTCAATACTTGTTACCAAGATTGTGTCTTTAATTGTTGCTACTTCTTGTGTTTTAAATCCTAAATCTTTAAAATAATGTGAAGCATTTTTACTCCATTGTTGAATTAACAGTATAGGTATTAATAAAATTAATGTTAAATAAAAAAATTTTTTAAAACTATTACCCATGCAACATAAACTCTTGGAAGGTGGATTCAGTCAAAAGAATAAAAAGTAAATATGGGATTAAAATCCAAACAGGAAGAAGAATGGATAATTTTAGATTCTTTCTCTCAGAACCTAAATGCATAAACGCATATACAATATAATAAGCTTTAACAATTGTTAAAATTATAAAGGTCATATTTAGTAAACTAACTCCAATAATATAATTTTCTGTTAAAGAGGCTGGTTTTATAATTCCTAATATAACTTCAACGGCAGTTACAATTAGAAGAATCCAAAAAACTAACCATATTTCCCTAGTAGAACTTTCTTTTGACATATTAAACTAAATAAAAAAATGTAAATACAAATACCCAAACAAGATCAACAAAGTGCCAATATAACCCGACTTTTTCAACCATTTCATAATGACCTCTTCTCTGAT
Organism: uncultured Flavobacteriales bacterium; assembly: GCA_964435285.1. Lineage (GTDB taxonomy): Bacteria > Bacteroidota > Bacteroidia > Flavobacteriales > TMED113. Next base: position 206,296 of record CAYSYA010000001.1, on the reverse strand, counting down.
ACACGTTATTCAAAACGTTTATAAAAATAATAATATTTATTATGACACCTGTGAAAACATGAAAACCATGAAATCCCGTTATAAAGTAGAAAAAATTTGAAAAAGTTGTGTGACCATATTCATTATATTGAAATGCATCATCGCCAGTTAAAGGTGCTCCCCTTATAACTCTACCTTCTTTAAGTAAATCAATTGGAACAACATCACCATTTAAGTACTTATAATTAAATGGTTCATTTTCCATTTTAACTTTATGAAATTTGTACAATGATTCTTTTGAATAAGGATCACTGTACGGACCAAACTTTTCCTTTTTATAATTATCATCTTTTTGCGCATCAGTATTAACATAATGCGCAACTCTAGGCTGTCCATGTTGGCCGGAAGGAACTAAAACTGCGCCGTGCTTTGTTCCTTTAATAAAATGATACCATTCCCAAGCTTGAGACCCTAAAAAAGTAGCTCCACCTATAATTGTTAAAAATAACCAAATAACAACGCCTCTTTTGTTCATATATTTGCCTGCATGAACTGCTAAAACCATAGTAACAGAACTAACAATTAAAATAAATGTCATTAGCGCTACATAAAACAAAGGATAATGGCCACTAATAAATGGAAAATGAGTAAATACATGATCTGCAATTGGCCACTCTTCAAAATGAACGAACCTATGATAACCATAGGCTCCTAAAAAAGCTGAAAACGTCAATGCATCTGTTATCAAAAAGAACCACATCATTAACTTTCCATAACTTGCCTCCATTGGCTTACCTCCTCCAGCCCAAATGTCAGTATTTTGAATTTCTTTTTTTTTCATTTAATAGGGATTAGCTATGGCAAATATAAAACATATTTAAGTATTCAATAAATATTTCTCAAAGTCTTTTTAAATAAAAACAATTAATTTAAAATTGCTAAAAAACAATATAAATAAATCCATAAAAATCCCAAAAAGTGCCAAAACCAATTTTTGATTTTAAAAACCAGATTTTTTTCCATGGAAAAGTACTTTACAGTCATTTTTATATAAGATTGAAGAAGAAAAAATAATCCAAATATCAAATGAGCTAGATGAAGTCCTGAAAAAACATATACATAGGAGGACGCATTACTTGAACCTACAAAAAAATAACCATCATTCACTAATGACTTCCATCCTAAAAACTGTGTAACAAAAAATAAAACACCTAAAATAATAGTCAAAAGAAGATACTGTTTACTACTTTCTGTGTTTTCATTTTTTAGATTTTTATTAGAAAAAAATAAAGTTATGCTGCTTAAAAAAATGATGATAGTGCTATATAAAAATGTTTGAGGCAATGGTACTAACTGCCATTGAGATCCAATGTATCCTTTTGAAACAATGTAAGCACTAGTTAACCCAGCAAATAACATAACTATGCTAAATAGTCCAAACATTAGCATACTTTTATAAGATTGTTCTTTTTTCTTGTCTGTCATAATCTTTATAATTTAGTTTATTAAAATGCATAATAATATTTATCAATAATATAAATTGCTTGAATTGTAGGCAAATAAATTACGCTAAAAATCATAATTTTTTTTGCTTCATTTTCGGTTTGTAATTTAAGGAACTTTAAAGTCTTAATAAAATACCAACTGCTCATCAAAAAAACAACAAATCCTCCTATGTATGAAAGCCTAAGTAAAGTCTCAGGGTAGATATAAGGTAAAGCTATTGGAATTAGAGATAAAGGAATTAAACAAAATGTGTAAAATACAATTTGAAAAGCAGATTTGTTATCTTTTTTCTTACTTGGCAATAAATTAATATTTGCTTTTTTATAATCATCAAATCTAATCCAGGCAATTGACCAAAAGTGAGGAAATTGCCACACAAATTGTATTGCAAAAAAAACTCCTGGTTCTATACCAAAATTGCCTTGTAAGGCAACCCAACCAAGCATGAATGGCATAGCGCCTGGGATGGCACCAATAAAACCAGCAATAGGAGTACTAACCTTCATAGGAGTGTATCCAAGTACATATATTAACAGAGATGCAAGACTAAAAAATCCTGAGTACAAATTAATAGAAAATAAAATTAGCAACCCAAGAATACCAAGAAATAAAGAAAATAAAATTGCTGAATTTAATGAAAGTTTTTTCTTTGGTAAAGGTCTATTTTTAGTACGTTCCATTAGCCCATCAACATCAATTTCAAAAACTTGATTTAGACCATTAGAAGAACCTACAATGAAAAACCCACCCAAAATTAATTTAAATAAAATGATGGGGTCGTGTGGTGTCTTTTCACTTATTGCAAGCAAATAACCTGCAATTGCAGAAAAAACTACGCTCGAAGAAAGACGGAGTTTTAACAACTCAATGTAACTTTTAAAATTCATTATTTAAATTTACATTGCAAACATAATCCAGATTAAAAAATAAAACAATAATTATTATATTATATTTAGTGAAGATTATTAATTATGACTAAAAATATTGTTGTAACTGGAGGAGCAGGATATATTGGTTCTCATACTGTTGTTGAATTAGTTAAATCTGGATATAACCCTATTATTATTGATAATTTTTCTAACTCTAACCCTAGTGTTATTAACAGATTAGAAAAAATTTGCAATAGAAAAATTACAGTTTTAAATTTAGACTGTACAGACGAAGAAAAAATATCAAATAATATCAAATGGAAAAATATTGATGGAATTATTCACTTTGCTGCTTTCAAAGCTGTATCCGAATCTTTTAAAAAAAGAGAGAAATATTTTTTCAATAATATAGAATCCACAAATACTTTATTGAAAATAATAAAAAATTATAAAATTAAATGTTTTGTTTTTTCTTCTTCCTGCACCGTTTATGGTGACCCAAAAAACTTGCCAGTAAAAGAAACAACAGAGCTACAAACACCCTCTTCTCCTTATGGTGAAACAAAAAAAATATGCGAAAATCTAATTACATCAAGCAAAATTAAAAACTACACTATTTTAAGATACTTCAACCCTATTGGAGCTCATAGCTCCTCATTAATTGGCGAAAATCCTCTTGATGTTCCAAATAATTTAGTTCCATTAATTTGTGAATGCGCCATTGGAAAACGTAAAAAAATTACAATTTACGGAAATGATTATTCAACAATTGATGGTACGTGTATAAGAGACTATATTCATGTTTCAGATTTAGCTGAAGCACATGTTTTGGCATTAAAAAATATGTTTAAATACACTGATTTAAAAAAAATATATAATGTTGGATTATCAAAAGGCATATCAGTTTTACAATTAATTAATTTATTTGAAAAAAATAATAATCTCAAAATACATTACGATTTTGGCAAAAGAAGAGATGGAGACATAGAAAAAATATTTGCAGACTGTAGTTTGATAAAAAAAGAACTTAATTGGGGACCAAAAAAAACAATTGCTCAGGCTTTAATTGATGCATGGAATTGGGAAAAAAATAAGAAAAATTATAAATAATCTTTTAAATCTTCTTTAGGCCTAACACTTAGATTTGTTTTCCATGCCCCTTCTATAGTATTGAGATTTAAGCCAAGCTTGTTTGAATATTCAATTATTGCTTTAACATCTTTTGGAAAACAATTTCCCCCAAATCCAAACTTGCCATCAGGACCAGGAACCTGAACATGGGAATGTCCAATTCTACCGTCACTTACAAAACCTTGAATAGAAGTATCCCAATCTGCATTAATTTTATCACTTATCAATTTCATTTCATTTAAAAAAGACACTTTCGTAGCAAAAAAACAATTATTCATATACTTTATTAATTCAGCAGTTTCAAAATCAGTTTGAATGACTGGAGCTGTATTACCAAATCTCCATTTATATAAATTTGCTACTTTATCAGTTAAACTTTTTTCACCACCAATAATAAATCTTGATTGATTGATGAAATCAAATTTGGCATTTCGTTCAGTTAAAAATTCAGGATTAAAAACAATATTCAATCTTTTAAATTTTTCAGCTAATTTCCTTGTAGTACCTGGAACAATAGTTGATCTAATTAGTATAATATTATTAGATTTATTAATGTTCTCAATAGATGCTAAGGCAGAATTTAAAAAGGATAAATCAATACCTGACTTATTGGAAGGAGTAGGGACAGAAACAAAAATGAAATCAGAATTATTTACAGTATCTTCTAAACTATCTTTTTTTCTTGACTCATCAATATCATATGATTTTATAATTGCATTACAACCACACTGAGCAGAAAAACCAAATTCAACTGCAGAACCAACAAAGCCCCTTCCAATTACACCTATTTTTTTCATAAAACAATTATTATTAAATTGATTTAATTTAGCATAAAATTAATTGGTATTGTATAATTAACCGCAACGGGTTTTCCTCTTTGATTTGCAGGAGTCATTCTAGGAATACTTTTTACTAACCTAACAGCTTCTTCACTTAAATACTTATCTTCTCCTCTTGCAACTCTTACATCAGTAATAGCACCCGTTTTATCAATAACAAACGTTACATAAATTTTTTCTTGTATACCCATTTCTTTAGCAATTTTTGGATACTTGAAGTTTTTCTTTATGTGTTTCATTATTCCATTATTTAAACACTTTTTATCTTCATCTTTTCTATCTGTAATATTGGATTTTTTACTAGGCTTACAACCTGGGTAAATTGGAGAACCTTCTACTACAGCAAAATCAATTACTTCATCAACTTCCTCTTCTTCTTCAAATTCTATTTCCTCTTCATCTTCGGTATCAACCTCTTCAAACTCTAATTCCTCTTCAATCTCTACATCAAGCTCTACAACTTGAATTTCTGGAGGGGGAGGAGGAGGAGGTGGTGGTGGTGGTGGTGGTTCTTCTTTAAAATCTAAAGGCATATCCTCTAAATCCTCGTCCATTAGAAAACTTTCTAACTGATTTGAATTTGTTTTTTGACTGGGATTATAAGCAAATGCAAAAACTACCAAACTCAATGAAATAAAAAGACCGAAATAAAAAAGCAAATGTCTTTTTTTTTCTAAATCATACCTTGGATTCTTTTTTGGTTTCATTTGATGTAAATTTAATATTTAACAAATCTAGTGTAAAAAGATATTTAATCAAAAAGATTAACAACGGAATAATTACAAGCCTAATTGTTGTTTGTACTCTTCTGATGATAATAAATCATCTAAAGAAGATTTGTCAAAATCAGTAATTTTAATTATCCATCCTCGTTCATAAGGATCTTGATTTACAAGTTGAGGATTTTGTTCTAACTCTTCATTAAATGATTCTACTTTCCCGGAAATAGGCATGAATAAATCAGATACTGTTTTTACTGCCTCGACAGTCCCAAAGACATCTTCTTTATTTGTGACTTCTCCTAAAGTTTCAATATCTACGTAAACTATATCACCAAGCTCTTTCTGAGCAAAATCTGTAATTCCACAAATTAACTCATCATCGGATTTAATTAAGACCCACTCATGGTCCTTAGTATATTTTAAATTGTTTGGTATGTTCATATTATTTTAATTATTTTCTAAAACTATAAATTTTTTCTATTATTTCAACAATTTTAGCTCCCTCTGAACCACTTGTTGCAATCTTATGGTTGTTTAAAATTACATTAACTATATTTTCTATAACTCTATCATGATTAGCTGCTGATCCTTTATAAGTACCATAATCATTACATTTTAAGTCAGAGTTATTAATGATTGGCTTTTCATAATTTTCAATATGACAATAATCTAATTTGTCCATATACTGCCCCCCTATTTTTAATGTACCCTTTTCAGCATTAACAATAATGCTACTTTCAAAATTTTTTTCCCATATACTAGTTGAATAATTAAGAGTTCCTTTTGCACCACTTGAAAAATCAAAATTAAGAAATCCTGAATCTTCAAAATCTATTAACTCAGATTTCCTAAAATTAATAAATTCCGCTTTAACTATATTTTTTATTTCACCAAACAACCAATATAAAATATCAATGAAGTGTGAGAACTGTGTATACAGAGGCCCCCCATCTAGTTCTAATTTCCCATGCCAATCACTTAATTTATAATACTTTTCATTTCTATTCCAAAAACAATTAACATGAATAGAAAAAATTTTTCCCAATTTTTTTTGTTCAATAATTTTTTTTAACCACATTATTGTAGGTGAAAATCTGTTTTGCATTACACAAAAAACAAACCTTTTATTTTTTTTTGCATGATCTACTAAATGATTGGCTTTTTTAGAGCTCAACGTCATTGGCTTCTCAATCAAAACATGCTTGCCATTAGAAATTGCCTCAAAAGCCATTTCATAATGCAACCAATTTGGAGTACAAATATTTACAACATCAATCTCACTTATTTTTAATAAATCTCTGAAACTATTGTGAAATTTAATTGTATCTAAATTTCTAATATTTTTATTTTTATTGATTAGTATCTCTTCCAAAGAGATTTTATCTGAAATTGCAATCAAATCAGTTTTTGGGTTTTCAATAATAGACTGAACATGTCTGTAACCTATATGGCCTAAACCAATAACACCAAATTTAATATTGCTATTCATCAAAAGAAATTTTAGAATAATTTGCAATATAAGATTTTAAATTATTTAAAGTATTTTCTTGTGTTGTTACTGTCATATAAGAATTATAATCTAATGTTTTTAATATTTCATATGTTTTATTTAGATTAATTTCATTATAAGCTATTGGTAAAATGTTAATTTGAGCTTCAAATACTTTTTTATATATATCAAATATATTATCATTTTTTTTAGGAACAACCACTTGATTTAAAATTAACCTACCAGCATCTATTTTATCATTTATCAAATGAGCTGAAATACCAATTTTATAATTTTTTTTGATTGCCCAAAGAATGGAATCAAGACCCCTGTTTTGTGGTAGTAAACCGGGATGAATGTTTAAAATTCCATATGAAAACAATTTAATGATTTCTTGACTTAAAATTCTAGCCCCAGCAATTATTCCAAAATTAATTTTATAATCAATTATTATTTTTTTTACTTCTGAGCTGTTATGGTCAAGGTTAAAGTATGGTATTTTAAATTTTTTTGCTAAATCTTTTGGGTGATCGGAAGTTGAATTATACTTGTGAAAATCATATAATCTTTTTGTTTTTTTTATTGTTTTATAACTAGCCGAAACAATAACATCAATTTTAATGTCAGACTCTTTTAATTTTCGAAGAAACCTAACTGATTTTGCGTGAGGAAAATCATAAACAAATAATAATGTTTTTTTTATCATTAAACTGATGAGTTAAAAAATTTAATTATAAAATCTGAAACCTTTTTAACATCTTTTTTAGTTAAAAGTGGATGAATTGGAAGAGATAAAACTCTTTTAGCAAGTTTTTCAGATGATGAGTTATTTAAACTTTTAAATGATCTATACGGTTGTTCTTTTTGCAGGGGTCTCGGGTAATAAACCATTGTTGAAATTCCGTTCTCTAGTAAATAATTTCTTAACTTATCTCTTTTAAATTTATTTTTAACAATTATAGTGTATTGATGAAAAATATGAAAATCTATACTTGAAACTAATTTAGGAATAAAAATTTCATCAACATCACATAACATTGAATTATAAAGCCTTGCATTTTCTCTTCTCAAAGAATTAGACTGGTTTAAGTTTTTAAGTTTAATTCTCAATATGGCCGCTTGGATTGCATCCAATCTTGAGTTCAATCCAATTTCCTTATATGTATATTTTTTTTGTTGACCATGATTTTTAATTAATCTAATTCTCTTAGCTAATTTATTACTATTAGTAAATAAAGCTCCACCATCTCCAAAACAATTTAAATTTTTAGTTGGGTAAAAAGAAGTTGTTCCTATATGCCCGATTGTTCCAGTAAATTTTTTTGAAATCTTCTTATTATTCTTTTTATAATAACAGGCACCTAGAGATTGTGCAGAATCTTCAATAACCCACAAATTATTTTTTTTACTAATTTCCATTATAGAATGCATGTTTGCAGATTGACCAAATAAATGAACAGGTATAATAGCTTTAGTTTTTTTGGTAATACTTCTTTTAACAGATTCTAAATCAATTAAAAATGTTCTATAATCAACATCAACAAAAACAGGTTTAAAACCTAAAATCACTACTACTTCAGCAGTAGAAACAAAAGTAAATGATGGAACCAAAACTTCATCTCCAGGCTTTAAGTCTAAACTTAATAAGGCTATTTTTAAAGCGTCTGTACCGTTAGCACAAGAAATACAATGTTTCACGCTAAGAAAATTTGCAAGTTCTATTTCAAATTTTTCAACTTCAGGACCATTAATGTAAATTCCAGACTTTAAAACATTTAAAACTGCTTTATCAATTTTCGCTTTTTGATTTCTATATTCTAGGGCTGTATCAATAATATTTATTTTTTTCATTGCATTAATTCAAATTATATCTTATGCTTAACCCAACATTTGTATTAGAGGTTGGAAAAGATGAAGATACTACATAATCAGTAATAACTTGGTCATAAAATAGTTTTATATTCATTGTGTTTCCAATAACATAATCAGCAGAAAATTTTAAAGTTATTAGAATCTGTCCACTGGTAGGTTGATTACTAAACTCTTCAATTTTTCTAATAATTGTTTTGTTTTCTCTTAATGAAAAGTCAGCTCTAAGGTCTAAATCACTTTTAATATTTTGGTCTTCTAATCCAGCATTAAATAATAGTCGAACATCTTGAATTCTATAACCCAGTCCAGCAACATATTCATTACCCTTTACCTCAGTTATCTGACTATTAGTTAAACTTAAACTCACTGTTCTATCTTTTTTATACTCTACTCTAGCTGAAATACTATTTTTCATAGTCATGTCAAACTTTAAAAAAGGAGCAAACTGCTCAGTTATTGAAACTTGATCTATTTGATATTCAGGTAAAAAGTTTCCATATGAATCTAACTCAAAGTCAGGATTTCCAAAATTTAAATTATTTATAAAAGAGCCAATTGAGTAAGTAGACCTATAATTATGGCTAATTGAAATATTTTTAAATCTTTCTTTGAACCACTTAATTTTAATCAATCCGTCATAATTTATATTCCAATTTGGAAAAGGAATGGAGGGAAAAAGATCTAGTTTTTGCTTGTTTGGATTATTTCCAGAGTATGCAGCTAAAAATGCAGGAATAATAACGTCTTGAGAATTTGGACCATACCCATTTGGATATTCATTTGGGCTAAACGGAATACCATTTTGTGAAGCAATTTTTTGTGCAATTTGTAAGCGATAATTGACAAAATTGTCAAATAAACTAGAACTATTATCAGGACCATCGTTAACAAATGTAGTTTTTATAGCCAAAAAAGACATGTTAAAATTTCCTGTAGTAGTCGGACTAAAGCTAACCCAATTAGGAACCCCTTGTAAATCCGGTTCGTTCTTATAATACTCAGATTGGTTCGTTGCAAAACGTCTTGATGCAGTTAACATAATTTTAAATCTAGAAACTGGTTCAATTGTTGCTCTTAAATTTAAATTCTCTGAGTGTGTTCTTGAAAATAAATTATTCATTAATGTATCCGTAGTTAACCAACCCTCTTGAGCTGCTAAAAATCTAATATCATTTTGACTCCCTAAAACAAAACCTAAAGTTGGGGCTTTAAATGAGTTATTAATACCTAAAAATCCTGTATTGGGCAAAAATCCGGGTAAAAATGTTCCATTTGACTCTGTGTAGGCAATCGAAATGTTTTTTAAAGAAAAGATTGGTTTCACAATTGATTTTAACAATTTATTTTCTTTTTCATTTTTTTTATCTTTTTCTTTTTCTTCAGAACCAGGCTTTTTATTTGCATCAACTCTACTTCTTCCTCTACTTTTATTATTTTGAGAGCTTAATAACTTTTTAACAAAAGGAATTTTATTGTATAATGAAGATAAACTTAATTGAGTATTTAACCTTATAGAATTTGTATTTTGAATAGTATTTCCAAAACTTGAAGAAGATAAAGAAGCAGCGTTCCAATCATAACTTCCGTCATATGTAATATTAGTATTAACCCAACTAAATATTGGAATTTTATTAATTGGCAAACTATACCTAACATCAAAATTGTGATGATACTCAGTTGGCCTCCCTAATGAAATTATATTATTAAAAATACTATCAACTTCAGATTTGTTATCAATTTTTCCATCTGGCTCATCAATTATTGATCTAGTATTTGAAGAAAAATTAAATTTTAATGAACGAGTAAAGTCATATTTTATATTTGAAGATCTATTTAATGTAAAATATTTACTAAAGGTTGGGTCAATGTCAAAATCTAAACCTGAGTTATTTCTTAATTTAGTTTCTAAATAACTTCTAAAGACATCAGTTCTAAATGAAATTTGTTTTGGTAAAACATAAAAATTAAAATCCCTAATTATTCTTAAATACTTTCCCTTCCTCAATGCCTTAATTTTATTAAAAGGTTTTATATTTTTTGGATTAGAATTGAAATTATAACCAATACCTCCATTATATTGTTTATTAATACTATATTCTGTATTTACATTTCTGTAAAATGATTCATTATATGAGTAGCTTAAAGAAAGATTCTCAATGTCATATAATTTTGATTTATTATTACCAGGTGCTCTTTCCTTCCTTATATTTGTGAAATTTATACTTTTTCTTTTTGTGTAGTCTTGAGTGATTTCTTTTAATGAATCTCTTTCTTCTCTTGTTTCTAAAACATCCAATGATGTAGTCAATAAAATATCCGGATCTAATGGATTGTACTGAGGGTTTTTAATATCTTCAGAAACTGAAAAATACATAGGAATTTTTAAATTTGATTTTTCCGGAAAAAACTTACCAAATTCAATTGAACTTGAAAGGTTATATCTTTGTGACTCTTCAGTGTTTCTTTCTGAAACATTTTTCTCTAAACTACCAAAACCCACACTACTTATCGACCCAGCTAAAGCAATATTACCTAGGTCAGCTAAACCCATTTTCATTTGCATTCTAGAAGCCCACCCCCCCTTTTCATTAAAGTCAGTGAGCCTTAGTTCATTAACCCAAATTTCTACGCTTTTATCAGAAATATCTTTTACTGTTTCTGGATTTCTAATACCGATCATAATTGCTTTTACATCACCTAAATTAGGGTTTCCAAGAATTGAAATCTTGTGATTGTCTTCAAAAAATTCAAATAAATCATTGTAACTGTTTATGGATGTATTTTGAGGATTATTTAGCTCATTATTTCTGATTTGCTTAACAAATTGAAAAAGTTCAAAGGGAATATCAAATTCATTCTCAGATGGCCAAATTAAATCTGCATCAGATTCTCCCCAATTTGTCAATTTCATTGGTATTTCATATTCGTAATAATTTGTTGTATAATCACTCCCTAATCTTAAAAAAACTGTTATATCACCATCATTTAACGTACCTTCATTAATTTCTTCCGCATGAACAAACATTTTAATTTTTTGATAATTTCTCATATCCATACTTACATTTTTAAATGCTCCTCTGGCGTCTCCATTTTCTAAATCATTAACTTTTAAAACTAATGATTGTTCATTTTGTTGCTGCAAACTTGTGGCTCCAATCAAGGTTTCCCTTTCTACCCCATTTGGTAAAGTATAGTTAATTGGTAATCTTGAACCATTCTCTTCAATATTAATTACAGAAATATCAAAAGAGGTATTTTCATCGTTATTAATTTCATTTTCAACATCAGATAAACTATTATTATATCTTCTCCACTCGCCTCTAACTAACTCCATAGAAGCAAATCGACAAATAACATCATCTTGAAAATCATTAAAAAATAATCTTAAAAACCTAATAGATTTAAAGTCTTGAATAGTACCTATTTTTTCATCGTAAGAGTTAATAGGTATTTTAAATTGAAGCCATCTCGCATTATTATTGGGTCCAACATTGATAATCTCGTCAGTTATATAATTAGAACCTACAACTAAATCTTCTGGCCTAAGGCTTATCTTGTATTGATAATAACTCTCAACTTCACTCAAAGTTTGATCGCTATTAATATCCTCAACATTTGGTAAATTAGTAGCTGATGTTGGATAACTTTCTAATGATTGCTCTGAAGTGGGCGAATTCCTTTCAATTCCATTGAATGATTTATATCTGTCTAAAATACTAGTTTGATTTTCATCAAAATCAGACGACCTGAAGTAACGAAAATTATCTGCTGCTGGATCTTCAAATGCATTTAAATAAGCCTGAGATGTATTTGAAAATTGCTCTTCAATCAAATCTAAATAAGAACTATTAAAACTACTATTTGGTGGAATAAAAGTTCGTTCATATTCATCATCCATACCATCGTAACCAACGTCTTGATTTTGCCTTGAAGAAGGCTCATTATCAAAAGCATTTACAAGAGATTGTATTGTTGGAACCCTTCCCCAAACAGTAGTATCGATATTTAAATCACTGCCGTCGCTTGGTAAGCCATTTTCAAAGCTTTTTCTAGAATCTTTAAGTATATCTTCTGAGATATTACCAATATTGATAAAAAAATCACCCCCTTGATGTACTGACTCATCTTCATCAGTGTTAGGGTCATCTAAATATGGATCCATCATCCAAAATTCAATAAATTCAATATTAGCCGCTTCAAAATCATTTGTTTCAATTTCTCTCATAATCCCTCCCCATCTTGAACTAGGTTCATTCAAAAGACCATTTTCATTAATTCCATACGAATAATTGGAGGGGTTAATATCAAAATTATATGGACCTCTTTCGGAAGGATAAAATGCAATGTCAAAAGTTCTTAATCTTGATGGTTGACCGTTCACTATATCTTTATTTGGAAAAATTTCCGTAATTAAAACTTCTCTCACATAGTTATTTTCCTGTTGATCAGAATCATCTACTATATGAGAGGGTGTTATGGATGAGTTTCTTTGAAAAAGAGGGTCAATTACGTACCAAGCCAATTTTGCTCTATTATAACCATAGGATAAATCATTTGTTAAAAACCCCTCTGGAAAATATCCAGGTGAGTTTACATTACCAGTTGGTGTACTTGACAAATACCATGATGAAGCTGAACGAATATCAATAACTGATTGAGAATTTTCAAAATCATCTATATAAGAGGTTCCGGTAGCATCTAAATTTATTGATTTTGGATGACCGGGAATAAAGTGAGCAAATTCTCCAACAATTGAAAAAGTTGACTTTTCTTTTGTATCAATTAATGGAATTTTATCAATGACTTTAGTCAAAAACCTAGATTCCGTTGAGTATGCACCATTAAAACCCCAAATTGTATTTGATATTGGCTCATCTCCAATATTGATTTTTTGAGTTAATGGTTTTTCAGTAAGGTTTAATATACTAGCTCCTAATAAAAAATCATTATTTATTTTATAATCTAAATGAGCTCCTAAAAATCTTTTTGTTTGAAAATTAAATAATGAATTATTTTCAAGAGATATCATAATTGGTGAAGATGAATTTAATATTCCTTGATCAATAATTTTAACAGACCCCATCGTATAGTCAACTGTATAATGAATATTCTCTTCCAATTGAGTTCCACCAGATGTTACTCTAACAGAACCTTGAGGAATATTCATTGCATTTAATGAAATATCTGAACTTACTGATGACTTATATTGACCCTTTAACAAAAACCTATTTAATTCTGGTATTTGTTGAGCGGCATATTGAGTAGAATCATATAATGCTTCAAAAGCATATTTGTTAGCTATACTATTTGGATCAATATTGTCACAATCTCCACCCAATTTATTTCTAAGAAAACAACCAAATGGCTCAGTCATTGGAAAATAAATTCGTCCATTTGACGAATTTATTGTTACCCCATCAATAAAATCAAATACTCCATCAGGACCCGGGTCATTATTAGTATTTAATTGATCGAAATTAAATACCTGTAATAATAATTGATTAGAGATTTCACCCTCTGTTAAAAAATTAATTGGGGTACCTAGATCTGGATTTTCATAAAAAATATCTAAAACAAAATCTTCTTTATTAACTTGATATGCTCCTAAACCATAAACATTTTTCATCATTAAATCCCAAATTGGTTGAGAAACATCAGTAGTTGTTGATTTAAGTAATTTCAAACATAAAACATCAGGAGCAGTAATATCATTTGAAAACTCACCTACTTGATAAGTTACACCATTATAAGTATATTGAAAAGCAACTGCTAAAACTTCATCAGAATTTAAAGATTGATTTAATGATATAAAACCTAATTGGCGATTAAATGAATACTCCGAAGATGATAACATCCGAGCATTTTCTACTTTTTCGTAATCAATTGATTGAAAAAACTGAGTTCCGTTCTGTGAATAATTATTGAATGCAGAAGTTATCTCATCAACGTTTCTAATTGAATCTCCTGTTTGAGATGCTAATTCATCAACAAGTTCAGAAGGGTTTAAAGAATTATTTAAATTAGATGGCCATAAAAAATTTTGTTCTCCAGTTACGACTATATTACTCCCTACGTGACCATTAACAGATGGGTTCTCTCCCAAATCTTGAAAAGCTAAAATATTTCTGGTGTTTATGGTTGATGAGTTTTTATTTGTTACATAAACCTCTAACCTTGTAATGTTCACAGCAGAATTTATAATTGGTAAATTATTTAAAGACTGATCGTAATTATCATGAAAATATTGAGATAAAAAATAATGTCTGTTTTCTTCGTAATTATCGATTGAAATTTCAAATTCTGTTGTTTGAGCACCTCCCTCTATTTGAATTATTGAGGTCTCACTTTTTTGTTCTGAAAATACAGTGGTTAATGTAGCTCTACCAAATTGCATTTTTGATTTCAAACCAAATAAACTTTGAGCTCCGGTAATTAATGACCCTGAGAGAGGTAAGCTAACGTTTCCTAATTCTATTTTTTTTATTATATCATCTTCATCCCCTGTATATTCCAATTTCATTTCATTTTCAAACTCAAAAGTAGCCTCTGTATCATAGTTTGCTTGAAGTTGTAATTTTTCTCCAATTCGACCTAAAACATTTATTTGAATTCTTTCATCAAAATTAAATGATGTTGTTTGTCTTTGAGCTTCAGGTAAAGCTGGATTATCAATCCTGTTTACTACACCTGCAAAAGTTAATTCTACCGCACCCTGAGGTCTAATACTAACACTATTTGAACCAAATATTTTATTTAGCACCTCTCCCCCTAATCCAACTTTAGGTATTTCTCCTCCAAAGTTTAAATCAGCACTGTTCGATGAAATTCTATTTTTCCAATAATCTTGAAACTGTTTATTAAATAAATAATTTTGGTATTGTTGTTGAGAAAAATAAAACCTTTCACCTGAAAAAAAATTTCCTATAAATTTATTCAATATAATTTCATTATTGTTATATGACAAGCTATCAATAAAATTAGTTGGTGTTAGGAGTTCTATACTTAAATTTTCGTCTATTGAATTCTCATCTTGGGCTAAGATGTTTTCACTTAAAAATGAAAATATTAAAAAAATAAAATATTTTATGAAATAACTCTTTTGGAAAAAACTCAAAACTAAAGCTTCTTTAAACTCATTTTTATTACTTGCTCTACAGACGCGTCTGGATTTTCAGAAAGAATACCATCTATTACTTTATTAATATCTTTAATAGAAAATCCTAAAGTCTCTAGGGCTGATAACGCTTCATTCCTTTTATTATTATTATTAACATTTAAAATATCGACATTGCCGATTTGCAAATCAGTCATTTTATCTTTCAAATCGATAATAATTCTTTGAGCAGATTTCATTCCTATCCCTTTAATAGATTTTAATGTCACAATATCCTCCTTCAAAATTGCCATTCGAATTTCATTTGAACTTAATGAAGATAAAATCATCATTGCAGTAGAAGCTCCAATACCGGAAACCGACAACAACATCAAAAATAATTTTCTTTCCTCTTGCTCAAAAAAACCAAATAATGTATGTGCATCCTCTCTAATATGAAGATGAGTTAAAATTTTACAACCCTCTTTATTTACATTACTCATTTTGGAAAATGTGTTTAAAGAAATATTCAAAAAATAACCTATTCCATTACAATCTAAAATTAAATGCGTTGGACTTAGTTCTGTAATATTTCCTTTTAAATGAGTAATCATAACTTATTTCTTTTTGTTTGAGCAGCAGCTGCAGCTATTTTAGTAATGTTCACAACTTCTTTTACACTGCTTTCTAATTGTACAATATGTACTGGTTTTTTCATTCCTAGAAGAATTGGACCAATTGTTTCAAAATTTGTTAACTCTTGTAATAATTTATAAGAAATATTTCCAGATTCAAGATTGGGAAAAATTAAAGTATTTACATTTTGATTATTTAATTTAGAATGTGGGAACTGCTCCTTCATTTTTTCTTTATTAAGAGCAAAATTAGCCTGAACCTCCCCATCAATTAATAAATTTGGATGATTCTCGTGAAAGAATTTTATCACACTTTGTAATTTCTTAGATTCCTTGTCTTTAGTTGATCCAAAATTTGAATATGAAAGTAACGCAATAACAGGTTTAATGCCAAATCTTCTAACTTCCTTAGCTGTTAATAAAATTATATCAATTAACTCCTGTTCAGTTGGCAACTTATTAATTGTTGTATCTGAAAAAAATATTGGCCCATCCTTTGATAATGCAATATATAAACCTGCTATTTTTTTTACATTTTTTTGTAAACCAATTATTTCTAAAGCTGGTTTTAAAGTCTCAGGATAATTTCTAGTTACACCTGAAACCATTCCATCAGCTAAACCCTCTTCAACCATTAGGCAACCAAAATAGTTTCTATCTCTTATTCTTCTTTTTGCTTCACTCATTGTCACACCGTTTCGATTTCTAATTTCCCAGTATTTAGAGGAGAAAATTTTTCTTTTTTCTTTTTCAAATTTACTTTTAGGATCAATTATTTGAACACCCTTTAAATCCAAACCATATTCATCCAGTTTTTTATTTATAAATTCCTCATTACCTAGCAAGATAGGTTGACAAATATCCTCCGTTACTATTTCTTGAACAGCTTTAAGAATTTTTGGACTGTGACCTTCGGGGAAAACAATTCTTTTTTTATTTATTCTAGCTGTCCTTGTTATATTCCTGAGCAACTTACTACCAATACCTAACCTTTCTCTGAGTGTATTTTGATACGAATCCCAGTCTGTTATCTCTAACTGAGCAACTCCACTTTTTATAGCTGCTTTTGCTACAGCAGGAGAAACAGTTGAAATTAATCTTGGATCATTTGGTTTGGGTATAATATAATTAGGACCAAATACAATATTATTTTGATCATATGCCAATAATACTTCTTCAGGAACAGGTTCTTTAGCTAAAGAAGCAATTGCTTTTACAGCAGCAATTTTCATTTTTTCATTAATAGATGTAGCTCTAACATCCAAAGCTCCTCTAAAAATATATGGAAATCCTAAAACATTATTTACTTGGTTTGGATAATCAGATCTACCGGTTGCCATAATAATATCTTTTCTTGCTTTAATAGCAGATTCATATGCTATTTCTGGGTCTGGATTAGCCATAGCAAAAACAATAGGATTTTTTTTCATTGACTTCAACATGGTTTGAGTCAAAACGTTTGCAACAGAAAGACCTATGAATACGTCTGCATTTTTCATTGCATGTTTTAAGTTTTTTATTTTTCTTTTTGTGGCAAATTGAGATTTATAGCGAGGTAAATTTTCTCTTTTATCATCGACTATTCCTTTACTATCAAAAAGTAAAATATTTTCCTTTTTTAATCCTAAACTAACATATAATTTTAAACATGAAATTGCAGCTGCTCCAGCGCCATTAACAACAACCTTTACTTTATCTATTTTTTTATTTGCAATTTCTAAAGCATTAAGCAATGCTGCAGAAGAAATAATTGCTGTACCATGCTGATCATCATGCATTACTGGAATATTTAGATCTTTTTTTAATCTTCTCTCGATTTCAAAACAATCAGGCGCCTTTATATCCTCCAAGTTTATCCCACCGAAAGTGGGCGACATTGATTTGACAGTTTGGATAAATAAATCAATATCATTTGCATCTAGCTCAATATCAAAAACATCAATGTCTGCATATATTTTAAATAAAAGCCCCTTTCCCTCCATAACAGGCTTAGCTGCTTCTGGCCCAATATTACCCAAGCCTAATACAGCAGTTCCGTTAGAGACAACAGCAACTAAATTACCTTTGCTAGTGTATTTATATACATCTTTTTTATTTCTGACAATACTTTTACAAGGCTCTGCAACTCCAGGAGAATATGCTAAAGATAAGTCATACTGACTGTTATGACTTTTACTAGGAATAACTTGTATTTTTCCTGGACGACCTTTAGAATGAAAATTTAACGCATCAATTCTACTTATTTTTTCCATTTGTATTTAGATTTTTTTTTAAACTAAGACACAATGTAAGTGATATTCACTTCAACAAATTTTGTAATGTCATCTTCAAGAAAAAAACGATATTTTACATCAAACTCGCCTGGAAGTGAAGATGAAAAATATCCTTTAAAATAATCATCTTCTTCAAAAACATCGAGACTTAAAGCAAGTGGTGATTCAACAGTTTCAGAAGAAAAACATACACCAGCAAAACAAAAATATGCTGAGACTTCATCAGGGGCGTTATAAATTTTCCTTGCTTTTAGCGAAACAGGTGAACATGACGAATTTCTTAAATGAACATGTGCAATTAAATCTTCATTAACTGAACCAGAAACAACAGTGTCTAAATACGTTATTTCAAGAATTTCATCAATAGGTATTTGGCATGAATTATCGTCATTTGTTGCTTCATCATTATAGTTACAAGCATTTGAATCTGTACATCCATTAATTTCTTCTTGTTCGCAAGAAATAAAGAATAATGAAAAGCTTATAGCTAAAAAACTTAGAATGGTATTTAGATTTTTCATAGTATTTTTTTTCAATAATGTATAACTACAAATCTAGTGATTTATTATAGGAAATAATACCTTTTTTAAATAAACAAATCATATAATTTTATTATATTTGGTGTTACTTAAATTTTACATAAACTTTAAAAAAAAAAATTATGAAAAAAACACTACTAATTATTGCTTGTTTTATTTCATCACTCTCATTAGCACAACTGCCTGCTAATAGTCTTGGAGCTGATTTTACAGTTACTGATATTGATGGTCAATCTCATAACTTATATGATATTCTTGATGAAGGAAAAACAGTTATTCTTGATTTATTTGCTACATGGTGTGGTCCTTGCTGGAGTTATGCAGAGACGGGAGTCTTAGAGGAATTACAAAATGAGTACCCTGATGCAGTTTTTTGCATGGCAATTGAAGCAGACCCAAGTACAGCTGAATCTACTATATTTAGTAGTGACTTAGGAAACTGGACTAGTGTGATTGATTATATGTTAGCTGACGATCCATCTGGAAATATTGCTGATGATTACGCTTTAGCTTATTATCCAACTATATATAAAATTTGCCCTGACAGAATGGTTACTGAAGTTGGACAACTTAGTAGCGTTTCAGCTTTTATGAATGAGGTAAATTCTTGTTCTCAAGCTACATATTCCAAAGATATGAGAATTGTTTCTTACACAGGGGACGGAACTCACTGCGGAGGAACGTTGCAAAATGCATCAATTCAAGTGCAAAATTATAGCTTAGGTGCTTCTGTAAGTAGTTTTAACGTTTTAACAATGGTCAATGGAAATACGGTTAATACAACTCCTTGGTCAGGAAATCTTAACACTTATGAAACTGCAATGATTGACCTTGGTTCCATTTCAAACATTCCAGATAATGCTTCAATTAGTTTTGAGGTTCAGTACGAAGGAGATATGGATAATGCAAATAATATGATGCCAGCATATGTTTCAGGGTCAACTCCTTCATCTGTTAGTGTTTCATTATATATACAAACTGATAACTGGGCTGAAGAAACTTCATGGGATTTATTGGATGAAAATGGAAATATAGTTGATTCTGGAAGTGGTTATGCTAATAATACTAACTATGAGTACAATTGGAATTTAGATTACGGATGTTATACTTTTAATATTTATGACACATATGGAGATGGTGTAGAAGCTTCTATATGGGGAGCTTATGAAGATGGTTACGTTTCTCTAAATGATCAAAGTAATGGTGTGATGTGGTATGGAGTCGCATACGGATACGGAGAATCAATTGCATTTGAAGTCACACCTGGTCTTGATATTGTAGAAGATAGAGATAATGAAGTTAATGTTTACCCGAACCCATCAACTGATTTTACAAATGTTAATCTTTACTTGGCCAACAATGAAAACATTACAATAAAGTTATATAACTCATTAGGTCAAATTGTTAAAACTGATAATAAAGGTTTAATGTCAAGTGGTAACCACAACATTAAAATTAATTTAGACAATCTAGTTGAAGGATTATATTTTATTGAACTCCAAATTGGAAATTCAATAGAATTACAGCCTATTAATATTGTTAAATAAATTTTTTGTTTCAAAAAAATATAAAAGCCCCTTTATTTTAGGGGCTTTTATATTTAAACAATATTAGAATTATGTTAAATAGCTAAACATTTATGTTATGAAATTTTTGAATATTTTATTTGTAGTAATATTTTTTTCACATATATCAGTCTCCCAAGTTATTCCTTCAGTTGACATAAAAACACTTGACGGAAAAACTATAAACACTGCTTCATTTGACAATAACGGCCACCCTATTATAATTAGTTTTTGGGCACTATGGTGTAAAAATTGCATCAAAGAACTAGAAGCCATTTCAGAAATTTATGAAGATTGGCAGGATGAAACAAACGTAAAACTTATTGCTATTTCAATAGATGACTCCAGAAACACATCTAAATTAAAACCTTTTGTCAATACAAAAGGATGGGAATATGAAATTTATCATGATCCAAATAGTGATTTTAAAAGAGCTTTAGGTATAAATCAAATCCCTCACACATTCTTACTAAATGGAAAAAATGAAATTATTTCAGAACACGTTGGATACACTGACGGCCAAGAAGAAGAATTATATGATAAAATAATAAAACTTATTAAATAATTTATTTTGAAGAATTTTCACTTTCTAATTTTGAATTTTTTAATTATCTATAACCTATCTTCACAGAGTAATTTATTTTTCCTTGGTGATTTACAAATTAATGCCCAAACTTTTCAAGAAGACTTATCAATCGGTGCTGAAAAAAGAGACCCAAATATAAAATCTCAATTAAATTTTTCCTTGAACTATAAAAATTATTTGAAAGTTGGAACTAGACTTGAATTTTATCGTAACCCTATACCAGGCTTTGAAGAATACGAGGGAGAAGGTATTGCTTATAAATTCATTCGGTTTCAAAAATGGAATATTGATATAACACTTGGTAATTTTTATGATCAATTTGGAAGTGGTATTCTCTTAAGGTCTTATTATGATCCAAATCTTGGAGTTGACAATTCTATTTATGGTGCTAGAATTAAATACAAACCTTCAACCGGAATTGACATAACAGGTTTAATTGGAAAACAAAGAAATTATTGGGAACTTGGTGAAGGACAAATTAAAGGATTTGATACTCAAATTTACATAAATGATTATCTATTCAAAAAATCTAAAACCTCAATAAGTTTAGGCGGAAGCTTTGTTACTAAGTCACAACAAGATAATGATCCTTTTTTTATATTGCCAGAAAATGTTGGAGCTTGGTCTGGAAGAATGAATATTTCAAGAGGAGGCTGGGCATTTGAAAGTGAATATGCATATAAGATTAATGATCCTTCATTCACAAATAATTATATATATAAAAATGGTAATTCAATTATCATGTCAGGAAGTTATTCACAAAAAGGTTTAGGGCTCGTTTTAAGCGGTAAAAGAGTAGATAATATGAACTTTCGCTCAGACAGAGATGCAACGCTACAACAATTAAATATTAACTTTCTAACTTCATTAAATAAACAACAAAGCTATTCACTTGCTACTATTTACCCATATGTGACCCAACCAAATGGAGAGTTAGGTATGCAATTTGATATTTTTTATAAAATACCTAAAAAAAGTAAACTTGGTGGTAAATATGGAACTGAATTAAATTTAAATTTTTCAAATTGCTATACACTATACAAAAACAACCCAGAAGATTCTGATATAATTGGCCAACCCGGAACATTAGGATATCGATCAAGATTCCTGGATTTTGGTGACGAAAAACTATTTCAAGAATTAAATTTAATTATTAAGAAAAAAGTTAATAAGAAATTTAAGCTTCAAACAACTTATATTAATGTATTTAATAACGATAAAGTTTTAAAAGCTCAAAAATTAACAGAGGACGGTGAGCATGAAAAAATATTTGCTAACATATTTATTTTAGAAACTGAATATAAATTTAAACCAAGATATACTATCAAATCTGAACTTCAACATTTACAAACAAAACAACATTTAGGTAACTGGGGAATGGGCTTAATTGAAGCTAACTTAAAAAATATATTTTTTTCAATTCAAGATTTATATAATTATGGAAACCCAACTTCACCTACTCACTACTACTCTGTTACTACAGGTTTTATAAAAAATTCACACAGAGTTGAATTAAGATATGGAAAAGTTAGAGCAGGTCTTTTTTGTGTTGGAGGTATTTGTAGAGAAGTACCTGCTTCGAATGGATTTAGTATTAATATCACAAGCTCTTTTTAAATGAATAAATTTAATTACATTATTTTAATTTTAATTTTTAGTATTTCATGCGATAATATTTCCGGACCATTTACTGAGGGATGTCTAAACTGCTGTGGAGATTCTAATAGTTCAATTCCTATTAAAACAATTTTAATTGAAGAATATACTGGACATAAATGCAGTAACTGTCCAAATGGAGCTAGAATTATAGAAAATATTTATGAAACTTATTGTGACCATATTATTATTTTAGCTTACCATCCATTTAATCAAGACTTCACTAGTCCAAATGAAAGTGGTCCCTTATCTACAGATTTTAGAACCACTGAAGCAACTGAAATTGCTGAAGAATTTGGGTTTTGGGGATTCCCTTCTGCATTAGTAAATAGAATCAATAGCGGAAAATTTTTTCAACCATTTGAAATTTCTTCTGAAATTCATAATCTTTTATTTGACTCAAATAATAATACTATAGCTCCTGATTTAGACATTAATATTTCTTTTAACAAAAATTCAAACTCAACACCATTACAGATAAATATTGAAATTGAAAAACTTAATGATTTAAATGGAAGCTATAAATTAGCGGTAGTAATTTCCGAAGACTTTATAATCTCAGGACAATATGACGGAGATGAATTGATTGAAAATTACGAACATAATCATGTTCTTAGAAGCTCTGTTAACAACACCTGGGGAGAGTCAATTGAATTTACGGATTCAATTATATATAAAAGTTATGATTTAACAAATCCTAATACTATTAATGATATTTCAAACTGCTCAATTATAGCCTATGTTTACGATGAAGAAACTAAAGAAATTATTCAAGCTTCAAAAAAAAATATTGATTCATTCGTACAATTATAAATTGAAGTTTTATTTATTTATATTTTTTTTTCCTTTTTGTATATTTTCTCAGAATTTTAATTCTGGTTTAATTTGCGGGGTTTCTCTTTCACAAGTCTCCGGAGATCAGTTAAGTGGATTTAATAAAATTGGACCAAGATTAGGATTGTATGTAAGCAGGGAAATTAACTGGTACAAAATTAATTTAGAACTACAATACCTATCTAAAGGAAGCAGAGAAATAATTAACTATTCTGAACAAGATAACTACATAGATAATTTAAATTATAATTTCATAAATGATTATAATCTTAAGCTTGATTACATTGGAATACCTGTTTTATTTTGTTTTAATCTTAACAAAAAAATAGAAATTGAAATAGGAAATGAAATTAATGTTCTAGTTTTTCAAAGAGAAGAAATTGACTATTATGTAGACAACTCTAGAGAAGTGAATAAATTAGAATATTGTTTTTTATTTGGATTAAATTACAAAATAAATAAAAAATACTCTGCTAATATTAGAGCTACTAATTCAATTATTCCAATACGAAAACATTCTTCAGGAGAAACTTATAGGTTTAACCGTGGACAATATAATACTACAATAAGTATAAATATCTTATATAATTTTAACAACTCAGAATAGAGTATTGTCAGTATCTTTTAATTTTCTATTTAAATATTCATAAGCTAATTGAGTGGCTTGTCTTCCTCTTTTAGTTCTTTTTAAATAGCCTTGTTGAATAAGGAATGGTTCATAAATTTCTTCAATTGTATTAGGTTCTTCTCCAACAGCAGTCGCTATAGTAGATAATCCAACTGGTCCGCCATTAAATTTATCAATAATTGTGATTAATATATCTTTATCCATTTGATTTAAACCATTAACGTCTACATTTAAAGATGTTAATGCATAATCTGTTATTTTATCATTAATTATACCATCTCCTTTAATTAATGCAAAATCGTTAACTCTTTTTAAAAGTGAATTTGAAATCCTAGGAGTTCCTCTACTTCTTCCTGCAATTTTTTCAGCAGATGATTTTTCAATCACTACTTCAAGAATTTTCGCAGACCTAGTTACTATTTTAGATAATATATTAACTCCATAGTATTCAAGTCTTGATACAATACCAAACCTATCTCTCAATGGTGCAGATAATAAGCCAGCCCTAGTTGTGGCTCCAATTAATGTAAACTTATTTAAATTTATTTGTACAGATTTAGCACTAGGACCGCTCTCTATCATAATATCAATTCTAAAATCCTCCATAGCTGAATACAGATATTCTTCTACTACAGGACTTAATCTATGTATTTCATCAATAAATAGAACATCTCTTTCCTCTAAATTTGTTAGTAAACCTGCTAAATCACCAGGCTTATCTAATATGGGTCCAGAAGTAAACTTTAAATTTGCATTTAATTCGTTAGCAATAATTGAAGCTAATGTAGTTTTACCTAAACCAGGTGGACCATAAAGGAGGACATGATCTAACGCTTCGTTTCTTTGATTTGCTGCTTGTACAAAAATTTTAAGATTGTCTACAACAGAATCTTGACCAGAAAAATCATTAAATAATTTAGGCCTTAATTCATGAAGAGTTTTGTCTTCATTAGATTCTTCAGGAAGATTAGTACTTTCTTCTGTCATTTCAGAAAATGATTAATATATATTGAATATTATTAATGTTCCTCTTCTCCTTTGCTTAAAGGTACATTTTGAGGAACAAAATCTTCTTTTTTACCAGGCTTTGAATAATCATAAGCCCATCTATGAACAGTAGGAATTTCACCCGGCCAATTGCCATGAATATGCTCAACTGGAGCAGTCCATTCAAGTGTATTAGACCTCCAAGGATTTTGTGGTGATTTAGTACCTCTATACATACTATAGAAGAAATTAAAGAAAAAGATAACCTGTACTATTGCTCCTGCTATAGCAAAAAAACTAACAACTTCATTAATACTTATTAACTCTTCAAACATAGGGTATGCTGAGTTATCATAATACCTTCTAGGCAAACCAGCCATTCCTAAAAAATGCATAGGAAAAAAAGTACCATAAGCACAAATGAAGGTTCCCCAAAAATGAACATATCCTAATTTTAAATTCATTAGCCTCCCATACATCCTAGGAAACCAATGATAGACTCCTGCTAACATTCCAAATATTGCAGAAAGACCCATAACAATATGAAAATGAGCAACTACAAAATAGGTGTCATGAACATTTATATCTAAGGCACTATCCCCTAATATCAAACCTGTCAAACCTCCAGTAATAAAAGTAGAAACTAATGCAATTGAAAATAACATTGCAGGTGTAAATTGCAAATTACCTCTCCAAAGAGTAGCAATATAATTAAATACTTTAATAGCAGACGGAATAGCTATTAATAAAGTAGTGAAGACAAAAACAGATCCTAAAAAGGGATTCATACCAGTAATAAACATATGGTGCCCCCAAACTATGAAAGATAAAAACCCAATAGCAAATATAGAACCAACCATAGCTCTATATCCAAAAATTGGTTTTCTTGAATTAGTTGCTATAATTTCAGAAGTAATACCAAGAGCAGGTAAAAGAACAATATATACTTCCGGATGACCTAAGAACCAAAATAAATGTTGGAAAAGAACAGGACTTCCTCCATCGTGCGCTAATACCTGCATGATACCATTCTCAGCTAACATAATATCAGACAAGTAAAAACTAGTTCCCATAGTTCTATCAAAAACTAATAAAAGTGCAGCTGATAATAAAACTGGAAATGAAAGAACACCTAAAATAGCTGTGACAAAAATTGCCCACATAGTAAGAGGCATTCTAGTCATTGACATTCCCTTTGTTCTTAAGTTTAAAATAGTAACTATATAATTTAAACCACCTAGCAAAGAAGAAACAATGAATAGTGTCATACTAATCAACCACAAATCCATACCTAAACCTGAACCATCAATTGCAAGCTCCATCGCACTTAAAGGGGGATATATTGTCCATCCAGAACTTGCAGGACCTCCTGTAACAAAAAAAGAAGCAATCATAATAGCACTTGATAAAAAGAAGAACCAATAAGACAACATATTTAAAAATCCAGAAGCCATATCTCTAGCTCCTAATTGAAGTGGAATTAGCAAATTTGCAAATGTACCACTCAAACCTCCCGTTAAAACAAAAAATACCATTATAGTACCATGAATAGTAACTAAAGCTAAATAAGCATCTGGTGTCATCGCACCTGCTTCAGTAACATAGTTTGAACCTAATAAAAATTCTAAAATAGGATTTTTAGATCCTGGATTAGCTAGCTGCATTCTAAATAGCGCAGATAAAACCATAGCTACAACCCCCATAAACATTCCTGTAATTAGAAATTGTTTGGAAATCATTTTATGGTCAGTACTAAATATATATTTTGAAAAAAAGTTTTCTTTATGATGATGTCCCATAGCTAAATATTTTTTATCATTCTTGTTTCTGCTTGTTCTTTTATCCAAATATCATATTCTTCCTGAGTAACAACAACAATTTTCATTTTCATATTATAATGTGCATTACCGCATATTTTATTACACAATAAAACGTAATCAAAATCAGGATTACCTAGATATTCTTGATATTCTTTTGTAGTCATTGTCGGGGTAAATACAAACTGAGTGGAAAGTCCAGGAACACAATTCATCTGCGCTCTAAAGTGAGGCATGTAAGCAGAATGAATAACATCTTGCGATCTAAATTTCATTGCTACCTTTTGGTTCACAGGTAAATAAAGTTCAGAGACTACAATATCGTCCTCACCAGCTAATCTTTCTTCTTCAGAAATTGAATTATAATATGCTTTATACATTTTTTGTTTAGCAATGTTTCTTTCTATCCTTTCAGAAATACTTTTTTTCTTTGCAATATTTTTTTCAACTAATAATTTTTCTTTATCACTACTGATTTTTGAATCTAATTCTGCAGATTGTAGTTTATACATATTTTCAGTAACGACTCCCAAAGGGTTTGTTGGAGCATAAAATCTAACATGACCATCACCTAATTTATTATCTTCTCCAGCGTATCTAACTGTCCATCCAAATTGCTTTGCGTAAACCTCCATATACATCCCATCTTTAGCATTATTTACATCGGTCACATTTCCCCAAACTATTAATCCATAAACAATCAAGCCAGATAAAACAACTGTAGGTATTGCCGTCCAAAAGATTTCTAACTTATTATTATGACTTATAAAATATGCTTTTCTATTCTTTCTTCCTCTATAGAAATAAGAAAAACCAAATAATACTGGTTGTAAAACAAGAAAAACAACAATTATGAGCCCCATCGTCGTATGCCATAATTGATCTATTAGGACGCCATGCTCAGAAGCGGGAGCTTGTAAAGTCAGATGACCCCATTCAGCTCTTTGCCAAAAGAAAAAGGCTAACAAACCAATGCCTGATAATAAAAGTAACAAACCATTATAGAAATTTGATTTGTCCGTAACCTGATCCTTATTTTCAGCTAATCTTGAAGATAACTCAATTAACCTAATAACCTGAAAAAAAGTTATTATTACTAAAAGACCAATTGCTATTTTTAAAATAAAGTTTAAATCCACAGTTTTTTATTTAATGTATATGTATTTCATGGTGCTCACTTTCTCCTAACATAGGATGATTTTTTTGAATTAATTGGTATTTAGAAAGATTCCTAAATACTATTAAAAGGAAAAAACCTAAAAATCCTAAAAACGTTCCAATCTCAACAAAACCTAAGTGCCAATGATCATGCATGGTCCCCGGTGTAATCATGAGAAATACATCGAAGAAATGACCTATAACAATCAAACAAGCAACAAAAATCACTTTTCCTTTCGATCTTTTTGATGAACGATTCATTAACAGTAAAAAAGGTGCTATAAAATTTATCATTAGGGTAATCATTATCAATGGATAATAATAATCATACCTTTCTTGATAGTAAGCTACTTCCTCTGGTATATTGGAGTACCAAATTAACATATATTGGGCGAACCAAAGATACGTCCAAAAAATACTAAATGCTAATAAATATCTTCCAAAATCATGCATATGACTATCATTTAATTCTTTAAAATAACCTTGGTACATTAAATAAATTGTTATGATAGCAATAAAAGCACATGCTGAAACAAAAAAAGATGCTAATGCATACCATGAAAATAGTGTACTGAACCAATGTGTGTCAATAGACATAATCCAGTCCCATCCTGCAGTTGAAGATGTTATCCCTAAAAATAGAACAAATAAAACTGCTACTTTATAACTTTTGTCATACCATTTAGTTCCACCTCCAAATTTATCTTCACTCAAAGAAAACTTTTTTAAATAACTCGCAAATAAATACCAACCTACAAGACAAATAAAGGCTCTAATTAAAAAGAAAGGAATATTTAAGTACGAAGACTTATTAGCTATTATTTCATCATAATAAGGATCTGTTGGGTCCATAATTCCTTCAGCCATCCAATGAAAAGTATGGTGCCAATGTAACCCCGCTGTTATAATTATAAAAATTAATATTGTTGCAGCGTATGGTATAAAAGAACTAATAGCCATAGGAATTCTTAATAAAAGAGCAGACCAACCTGCTTGAGCAACATATTGCAGTGCCCACCAAAGTGTAGCCGCAACAGAAATCATCAGAAAAAATAAGGTACAAATCAATAAACTAGACCAGGGCCTTTGGTGTTTAGCATGAAAATAATGTTTAGCAGCATAAATAACATCGCCAACACTATGTATATGACTCTTGTCAATATGACAATTCAATTTTTTTTCCACCTTATAAATTAATTCTGAGTAATCAACATCAAGGTCTTTTGTGTTGGATTTAGCATAATTTGACTCATCTTTATTTACAATTAGCTGATCGTTATCATCTAAGTAAATTTTATTTTCCTGTTTATAATCAGCTTTATATTCTAATTTTAATTCTTTTGCTATATCTTTTACTGCACTCTTAATCTCATCATCACTTATCACAGAAAATGAGTGAAAAAATCCATATGAAATTGCAGAAATCCCAATAAGAATTAATAAAGTTGATAATTGCTTAATATCTTTAGTTAATTTATACATTTATTTTTCTGTGTTTTGTAATTCATTTACATATAAAACTATTTTCCACCTTTCTTCATCAGTCACTAAATTATAGTGAGGCCCCATAGCGTTATAACCATAATAAATAGCATGATAAATATGCCCATCAGTTAAATTCTTCATTGTTGTTTGTGACCTTGGCCTTATCATAACATCATCATAATAAGCAGGTATTGCACTATAAACAGGATGGGTAATAGAACCTTTACCATCTCCTTTTTCTCCATGACAATGAGCACAAAACATACCATACAATTGCTTTCCTTCTTCAATATTATTACTATTATTTTCAAAAGGATTTTTTAACTCAATAGAAGCTCTTTTAAAATCATCTAGATTATTCTCATATTCAAAAGGTAAAAAACCTCTAGGTATAGTACCTTTTACTGGCTTTCTTGCAGACATGCTATCAGAAAATATAGGGTTCATAGAATAAGTTTCATACGCATGAGACCGATACATATCTGGCATATACTCATAGCCAGGATGAGTCTTTTCTTTTATTCCATCAGAAGCTGAGTCACCACATGACACTATGACTAAAGAAAGTAATATTAAAAATAAATATCTACTCATTTTTTCTTTTTTTTATTTTTTTACTGCTTTTTAGTTTTAACTTTTTCTTTTTTGTTACTTTACTTTCTCTTAACTCATCAATTAGTTCAGATTCTGAGTTTTTAACTTTAATTTCTTCAGCTCCGCTTTTTTTAAGTATGTTTTTGATTTCTGTAATTTTTTTGGGATCAGACTCAATGATTTCCATTAAAAACTTATCATCAGTAGTTCTAGGATCCGGATTTCTTGAAGATGAACCAGGGAATAAACCACATCTAAATAAAAAAGTTATTACCATTAAGTGGGCAGCACAAAAAACAGTAGCCTCAAAGGTCACAGGAATAAAAGCAGGTAAATTTTGTCCGTAAGAAAAATTAGGTTTACCACCAATTATCATGGGCCAATCTGAAATCATAATAAACCACATTAAAAGAGTTATAAGAGCAAAACCTGTTAAACCATATAAAAAAGAAGTAATTGCTAATCTACTGTATTTAAGTCCCATTGCGGTATCTAAACCATGAACTGGATATGGAGAATAAACTTCGTTTACACTGTATCCTCTTGCCACAATCTCTTTAGTAGCCTCTAAAACATGGTCATCATCACCATATAATCCATATATAATTTTATCTGCCATCTTTATTTTTATTATACTTTGAACTTTTAGTTTTAACAATTGTTTTTAATTCTGCTTGAGCTATAACAGGGAATGTCCTTGCATATATTAAAAAAAGAACCAAAAAGAAACCTATTGTACCAATGAAAATTCCTAAATCAACAAAAGTTGGAGAAAACATCGACCAACTTGATGGTAGAAAATCTCTATGCAATGAAGTAACAATAATAACGAATCTTTCAAACCACATACCAATGTGAACAAAAAGCGCAATTATAAATGTAAATAATATATTGGTTCTCAATTTTTTAAACCACATTAACTGAGGGGATATAACATTACACGTCATCATAGCCCAGTACGCCCACCAATATGGCCCAGTTGCCCTATTCAAAAAAGCATATTGTTCAAATTCTACACCAGAATACCAAGCGATAAACAGCTCTGTAATATACGCACAGCCCACAATAGATCCAGTAACAAGAATAATAATATTCATGTACTCAATATGCTTCATAGTGATATAATCTTCTAAACTGACTACTTTTCTTGCAATCAAAAGTAATGTTTGACACATTGCAAATCCACCAAAAATAGCTCCTGCAACAAAGTATGGTGGAAAAATTGTAGTATGCCAACCAGGAATTACAGAAGTTGCAAAGTCCATACTTACTATAGAGTGAACAGATAAAACAAGAGGCGTACATAAACCAGCTAAAACTAAAGACATAACTTCATGACGTTGCCAATGCTTAGCTCTCCCACTCCATCCAAAGGATAAAAAAGAATATATTTTTTTTGCTATAGGTTTAACAGCTCTATCTCTAATCATTGCAAAATCAGGTATTAAACCCATATACCAAAAAACAAGTGACACAGAAAAATATGTGGAGATAGCAAATACGTCCCAAAGTAAAGGAGAGTTAAAATTAACCCAAAGAGGACCGTATTGATTTGGAAGAGGAAATACCCAATATCCTACCCATAATCTTCCCATGTGAATAAGAGGGAATAAACCGGCCTGCATTACAGCGAAAATAGTCATCGCTTCAGATGTCCTATTAATAGATAATCTCCAATTTTGTCTAAATAACAGTAGAACAGCCGAAATTAATGTTCCTGCGTGACCTATCCCAACCCACCAAACAAAATTGGTAATATCCCACGCCCAACCAACTGTATTGTTTAGCCCCCATACACCAACTCCTGTTCCGATTGTGTAAGCAATACATCCAAAACCCCACAACATTGCAATAACTGAAACTATAAATAGTGACCACCACCATTTATTTGCACTAGTCTCAATAGGTCTAGCAATATCCACGGTAATGTCGTGCAAATCTTTGTCGCCAGTAATTAAAGGTCTACGAACAGGTGATCTATACATTATTAACTAATTTTATTTCTAACTTTTGTTTTATAAAAAACTGATGGCTGAGTATTTAACTCTTCAAGTAAAGCATAGGTTCTAGGATGTTTTTTTTCCTTACTTATTTTACTTTTTTTATCTAAAGCATCTCCAAAAACTATTGCACCTGTATCACATGCCGATTCACAAGCAATATGAACTTCACCGTCCTTTATTTTTCTTTTTTCTTTTTTAGCATCTAACTTTGATTTCTGTATATTTTGAATACACATTGAACATTTTTCCATAACTCCTCTTGCCCTTACAGTTACATCCGGATTCAATACCATTTTCCCTAAGTCATCATTCATATTATAATCAAAGTCATCATTATCTTTATAATTGAACCAATTAAATCTTCTAACTTTATATGGGCAATTATTCATACAATATCTGGTACCTATACATCTGTTGTAGGTCATTTGATTTAAACCTTCATTAGAGTGTGTTGTAGCTGCTACCGGGCAAACATTTTCACATGGAGCTTGATTGCAATGTTGACACATAACAGGTTGAAAGACTACTTCTAAATTTTCAGAACTTGCAGGCTCTTCCATTAGTCTATACATCTCAATAGCACCCAAGCCTTGTTCATCTGCCAAATCCTTATTCATGTCACTAGAGTAGTACCTGTCTATTCTCAACCAATGCATATCTCTATTTTTTCTAACCTCATCTTTTCCAACTACAGGTACATTATTTTCAGCATGACATGCTATAACACATGCTCCACAACCATTACATTTATTCAAATCAATGGACATATTCCAAAAATGTACTTTTGGTTTCCATTCTTCATATAGATTCAATTCATTTGGAGAAACTTTCCCCTTATAAGACTCAAGTTTAAAGTCTTTATTTCCAGCTTTTGGATTAACCAAATACTCTTCAAGTGTAGTTTCTTTAACAATACTTCTACCCATCATAGTATGACTGTTTTGAGTACAAGCAAATTCATGTTCTTCACCAACTATTTTTTCAATTGAAAAATTATTTTTGTGAACTAGATTAAATTTTTGATAAAAATTATAAGCATTTACCCCCACACCACTAGCAACTTTTCCACTATTTTCTCTTCCGTATCCAAAAGACAAACCAAGTACATTTTCTTTTTGACCTGGCTGTATATATACAGGGACCTTGATAATAAAATCATTAAACTTCAAATTAACCAAGTCTCCGTTTAAACCACCATTAGCAACATGCCAATTTTTAAGACCTAATTTTTTTGCATGAATTGGGCTAATAGTTAAATAATTATCCCAAGTAACTTTTGAAATTGGATCAGGCAATTCTTGAAGCCAAGGATTATTTGATTGATACCCATCGCCAATTGAAGTTTTAGAATATAGTGTCAAATATAAATCATCAGAACTTGTATCACTTAAATTAAAATTGTTAAGAATATCTATTGCTGTTTCTGAAGAAAAAATTAAGTTATTTTTTTTATAATCAATACTGCAAAAACCATCATGTAAGATTTTGTTCCAAGATTTTTTGTATCCTAATGACTTATAAAAAGACTTTAGGAAATCATAATAAGAAAGATTACTCCCCGTCCAATTAAGTAGGTTCTGTTCAACCTGACGGGAATCAAAAAGTGGATTTATTGTTGGCTGCTGAATGCAATAAACAGAGGAATAAGGATTAGCATCTCCCCAAGATTCTAAATAATGAGACTTTGGACAGACATAATCCATTAAAGCTGTAGTTTCATTATGAGAATCAGACATAATAACCTTTAAAGAAACTTTATTTAATAATTCAGTAATTGATGGGTGATAATAAGCAATATTTAAATCATTAATAATAATAGCGCCCACATTATTATTTTTAATATCATTAATCAAATTTTCGAAATCAGAATTTATTGAGCTATATAAATTTGATTTATTATTATAATTTATAGTTTTTGAATAATTATCTAATAAGTAATTTATTGCATTAACAATCACCTGATGATTAACATCACTACTACCGCTAATAACTAAACTCTTTCCTTTGTTAGCTAAAAGTTCTTTACAAATATTATCGAGAATTGATTTATGATTAAGATTTTTAATTTCTAAAAACTTATCTGATGAACTAATTTTAGAGAAAATATAAAGCAAATAATTCAATTGTTCAGATGAATTTACAGGTACTCTTTTATCAGCATTAGATCCAGTTAAAGATAAAAGCGATTCAAATTGATAATGCCTAGACATATTTTTTCCAGGATTTCTTAACTGGCTATATTTTCTTCCGTGTCCAGAATCGAGCCAATTACCTAAGAAATCCGCTTCAAAAGAAACAATAGTCTTTGCTTTATCAAAATTATACGTAGGTATAAAGCTTTCACCAAAACATTTCTTATTTGATTCTAAGACAGATGACTTAGAAATAGTATCAAAAAAAACAAACTCAGTGTTATTGTATTTGTTCTTGAAAGAATTAAGTAATTCTTTAAGAGACGGACTTATTATTGTTGAGCTTAAAAAAATTATTTTTTTTCCTTTTTTAGAAATTACATTCAATTCCTTTTTAATCTCACTATCTAAATTTTTCCATGCAATCTCATTATTATTTTTTAAAGGTTTCTTAATTCTATTCGAATCATAAAGAGACAAAACGCTAGCATAACCTCTTGAATTCAAACCACCGTCAAGATTAGTTTTTTTATCAAAGTCTTTATTAGAGCTAACAGATATGGGCCTACCCTCTCTTGTTTTGACTAAAATATTTGCAAAATTATTCTCAATAAAATATGAACTAGCATAGTAATTTGCAACTCCTGGAATTATTTCTTCAGGTTGATTTAAATATGGTACTGACTTTACCACTGGAGCTTCACAAGAAGAAAGTACAGCAGCAGCAGTACTAAATCCCAGAAATTTTAAAAAATCTCTACGACTAGTATTATTAGATTTTTCATCTTGACTGGAAACAAAATGATCTAGTGGTAACTTTTCAGAAAATTCATTATGGAGATATTTTTCATCTCCTTTTATGTATGGACTTTTAAAATATTTTTTTCCTTCTTTCATAATTTATTAATAATGACATTTTCCACACTCAAGACCTCCAATATCTTCAACGCTTAAATCAGCTTTTTTATGTTTTTCTACCCACTCATCATACTCGTGATAATATGGATTATCTAAATCAATTTTAGAATCTCTATGACAATTTATACACCAACCCATTGTTAATTTTTCTTGTTGATAAACTACATCCATTTCCTCAATAGCTCCATGGCACTCTTGGCACTCAATATTCCCAGCAACTACATGTTGAGAATGATTAAAATATGCGTGATTCGGTAGGTTATGTATTCTAACCCATTTAATCGGTTGTTGCTCATAGCCTTCTATATAAGACCTTGAGTCAACATCATAACCAACAGCTTTATAGATCTTGGCTATTTCTTTTGTTCCATGTTTAGGTCCCTCTACTATGTTAGCATGACAATTCATACAAACATTTGCTGATGGAATATTAGAGTGCTTTCCTTTTCTTGCACTGGAGTGACAATAATTACAATCAATTCCCTGTTCTCCCGCATGAACCTTATGAGAAAATTCAATGGGTTGTGCAGGTTTGTAATTTTGTGTAATACCTATTTTTGAAAGACTTTGCCAGCCTATAACTACTAGAGCTAAAACAAATACATGAACAATAATTATAACTAACGCTAAATTACTTAGCACCAATTTCTTGAATCCCTGAAAAAAGGTCTCCTCTATATTAGACGCTTTCTTTATAAAGTTTTTTATAAAAATCAAGAAGCCTAAAATAGAAAGCAACGTTAACGCAATTAATAGCAAAGTTGTATTACTAATTGACTTTTTCTCAATAATTTCTTTACTTTCTTCCTCAACAATAGCAACTTCTTCAACTGGTGGGTTTTCAATGTATGCTAAAATATCTCTTATATCATCATCTGAAAATGTAGGAAAAGCAGTCATTACACTTTGATTGTACTCTTCAAATATAGCTATGGCTTGCTCGTCTCCACTTTCAATAAGGGCAGAGGAGTTTCTAATCCAATCAATAAGCCACTGCTCAGTGTATTCTTCAAAAATTTCCACATTTAATCCAGGACCTATTAATCTTGCTTTTTTTTCGTCACCTAATTTATGGCAACTTGTACAATTTGCCTTAAATAATTCTTCACCTTTTTGTATGTCATGGCCAACTAGGTAATCGACCTGACTATGTGAAAAATTTAGACCTAGGGTCAAGTAAAATAAAGAAAAATATAGTATTAACTTATTGAACATTATTTACACGTAAATATTGGAAAACAAATATATAAATCTATTTACATAAAAACATGAAATATTATATGTAAATTTAAATAAATTCTTTATTTAGAATCAATCTAAATAATTGAGTAGAATTAAAGCACAATAAATTGAAAAATACTACACTTTCCACTATCTTTTTTTTGACATTTATTACAAATGTTTCTTGCCAAAATCATGACAACATTTCTATATTTGAAGACAAAAGTATAAGCAATTTTTTTGATTTATATAACAACCTACACGAAAAGAAAATTCAAGTATTTAAAATTCAACTATTTCTTCATGAAAATCGATCATATGCCTGGAAAATTAAAAAAAAATATGAGGAATTATTCCCAGAAGATAAGGCTGCATTTTATTATGAACCTCCATACTTTAAAGTATCCTCAGAACTATTTTTAAAAAGATCAGATGCAGAAAGAAAAAAAGATTCTTTAAAAGATAATTTTCCAGATTGTTTTATAATAAGGGAAAACGTCAACTTAAAGGATTATTAAGATTTAACTTTGTTAAAAGCCTCTATAACATCCCCGACTTTAATATCATTAAAGTTTTCAATATTTAAACCACACTCATAATTTTTTAAAACTTCTTTTACATCTTCTTTAAACCTTTTTAGTGAAGCAAGTTTACCAGTGTAAATTACAATACCATCTCTAATTAATCTTATTTCGGAATTCCTTTCTATTTTACCATCAGAGACATAGCTCCCAGCCACAGATCCTACTTTTGGAATTTTAAAAACTTCTCTAACTTCAACATTTCCTATTATTTCCTCAACTAATTCAGGTTCATGCATCCCCTCTAAAGCATCTTTTACAGCATTTATAGCATCATATATAACTGAGTACATTCTAATATCAATTGATTCTTTTTCAGCTAATTTTCTTGCGGAAACAGATGGCCTAACTTGAAAACCAATTATTATAGCGTTAGAAGCAGAGGCTAAAAGAACATCTGATTCAGTTATTTGACCAACTCCCTTGTGAATTACATTTACTTGAATTTGATCAGTAGTTAATTTTAAAAAAGAGTCACTCAGAGCTTGGATGGACCCATCCACATCAGCTTTAACAATAATATTTAGCTCTTTAAAATCACCTATAGCCAACCTCCTTCCAATTTCATCAAGAGTAATGTGTTTCTGGGTTCTTATACTTTGTTCTCTTTGAAGTTGATTTCTTTTTGTCGCAATTTGTTTTGCTTCTTTTTCTTCAGACATAACATTAAATCCATCACCTGCTTGCGGCGCTCCATTAAGTCCTAAGATTGCAGTAGGACAGGATGGCCCTGCTTCTTTTAATAAATTCCCTCTTTCATCGAACATAGCTTTGACTTTACCAGTGTACTGACCAGCAAGAATAAAATCTCCTTTTTTAAGTGTTCCGTTTTGAACGAGAATTGTTGCTACAAATCCTTTACCTTTATCCAAAGATGCTTCAATAATTGTACCACTTGCATTTCTAGCTGGATTTGCTTTTAATTCAAGCAAATCAGATTCTAATAAAACTTTTTCCAAAAGTTCATCAATACCAATACCAGTTTTAGCTGAAATATCTTGACTCTGGTATTTACCTCCCCAATCTTCAACTAATAAATTCATTGCAGATAGTTGCTCTTTTAATTTGTCAGAACTTGAATTTGGTTTGTCAATTTTGTTAAATGCAAATACAATAGGAACATTTGCAGCTTGAGCGTGTGATATCGCTTCCTTAGTTTGCGGCATAACATCGTCATCAACCGCTATGACAATTATGGCTAAGTCTGTTACTTGCGCCCCCCTTGCTCTCATTGCAGTAAAGGCCTCATGACCAGGAGTATCGATAAAAGTAATTTTTCGACTATCAGGCAACGTCACTTCATAAGCACCTATATGTTGCGTAATACCGCCTGACTCACCCGCAATAACATTCTCTTTTCTTATATAATCAAGCAGAGAAGTTTTTCCATGATCAACGTGGCCCATAATTGTAACTATAGGAGCTCTTTTTAGTAACTCAGACTCATCATCCAACTCTTCTTCAATTGACTCTTGCACATCAGCACTAACGAATTCAACTTGAAAGCCAAATTCTTCTGCTACAATGGATAAAGTTTCAGCATCTAGCCTTTGGTTCATAGCCACCATAATGCCGAGAGTCATGCAACTTGAGATTACTTCATTTGGATTAATATCCATCATACTAGCTAATTCACCTACAGTAACAAACTCAGTAACTTTTAAAATAGATTTTTCTTGGTCAGCTATTTTTTGTTCTTCAAGAGCTCTCTCTCTTCTTTCTTCTCTTTTCTTTTTTCTAAACTTGACAGAACTAGACTTTCCTTTGTTAGTTAGCTTATCAAGAGTTTCTGCTATTTTTTTCTGGATTTTAACGTCATCCATTTGAGTGCCTTTTGGAGTGGATGATTTTGCAGTTTTTTGATTATCCTTGAATATTCTTTTTCTTTTTTTCTTTCCCTCCTTTTTTAACGCCTGAGATGAAGACGCAACTTTCTGTTGCTTTTTTTCAAATTGACTCAAATCAATTCTTTCACCAGTTAAAATAGGCCCCTTGATTTTACTATTCGATTCGTTTGTAGTTTTTTCTTCAAACTTTTGTTTATTGATTTCAGGTTCTTTTACCTCCTCCTCAATTGACTTTGACTTTTCTTCAACTTTGCTATCACCAAAGTCTTTTTTTTGCACATTATATTCTACTTCTATTTTTTCAACTTTTTTCTCTTGGTCGTTATCAATATTTACTTTTTCTTTTTCATCAAATTCAATTGATGTTGACTCCCTTTCTTTTCTTTTAGAATCAATTGCCTCTTTAATATTAACTTTATCACTAACATCTTGACTAAACTCTTGTAAAAGCAAATTATATTGGTCATCATTAATTTTTGTAGTAGGTTTAATTTCTATATCAAATCCTTTAGATTTCAAAAAGTCCTCTATTCTACTTAAGGATATATTTAATTGCTTTGCTATTTTTGGTGCTCTAGCTGCCATAATTAACTATTGTCAAATTCTGATTTTAATATGTTCTGTACTTCTTCAATTGTTGTTTCTTCTAAATCAGTTCTTTTGGCTAATTCTTTTACATCAAGTTCTAAAACACTCTTAGCGGTATCACATCCAATTTCTTTAAATACATCTATAATCCATCCATCTATTTCATCAAGAAATTCAGATAATGGAACATCTTCTTCTTCACCAACATCAATATCTCTGTATACATCAATCTCATATCCAGTTAATTGACCAGCTAATCTTATATTATAACCTCCTTTTCCTATAGCTAGAGAAACTTGATCAGGTTTTAAATTAACGTCAACACTCTTAGTTTCTTCGTTAATTTTTATAGAAGAAATTTTAGCTGGACTTAAAGCTCTTGTAATGTATAATTTTGTATTTTCAGTATAGTTAACAACATCAATGTTTTCATTTCCTAACTCTCTTACAATACTATGTATCCTAGAACCTTTCATTCCTACACAGGCCCCGACAGGATCAATTCTGTCATCAAATGACTCAACAGAAACTTTTGCTTTTTCTCCAGGAATTCTTTTAACATTTTTAACTACAATAATACCATCTGCAACTTCTGGAATTTCTAATTCAAATAATCTAGATAAAAATTCTGGGGACACTCTAGAAATTATAACAAGTGGTTTACCTCCTCTAATTTTAACGTCTTTAATTACCGCCCTAACTGTGTCACCTTTCCTGAAAAAATCAGATGGAATTTGATCTTCTTTAGAAAGAATTAATTCATTGTCTTGATCATCAATTAAAATAATTTCTCTTCTCCTTATGTGATGAACATCACCAGAAATTATTTCACCAATTCGCGAAGAATATTTTTCACATATGATGTTGTTATCATATTCTTTAATTTTTGATGCTAAATTTTGCTTTAAAGTGAGGATTGATCTTCTATCAAAGTCCTTCATAAAAACTTGTTCAGGAAAATCTTCACCTATTTCGAAATCGGGTTCTACCTTCAAAGCATCAGATAATTGAATTTCAAAATCTGCATCTTCCACACCTCCATCATCAACAATTGTTCGATTTTTCCATATTTCTAAATCTCCTTTTTCGGCATTAACAATTATATCAAAATTTTCATCAGTTCCATATTTTTTAATGAAGACTCCTCTAAAAACCTCCTCAACAATTGTCATTAAAGTAACTCTATCTATGTTTTTATCTTGCTTAAAATCTGAAAATGATTCTAATAAAACAGCTGTATCCATATTTTTAAAAAATTAATTTAACATTAATAAAAAAGAGGGGCTCCCCCCCTCTTGATATAATCTAAACAAAACTATGCAAATATATACTTTTTTTTTATATATCACATTGTAGTTGTCCGACTAGGGCTCGAACCTAGACTCTTCTGGACCAAAACCAGACGTGTTGCCAGTTACACCATCGGACAATTTAAGGACAGCAAAATTACATTATTAATAAATAAGAAACAAAAAAAATAACTTAGTTAATTAAAATAAAATACAATAATGTATTTTTGTTTTTCATAAATCTAAAACTTCATATGATTAGCTTGATAAATTCACTTTCATTTTCCAAGTTAAATAAATTGGGAGCGTTATTAGTTTTCTTTGTATCTCTACTAACTTACACTTTAACACTTGAGCCCACTACAAGTTTTTGGGATTGTGGTGAATATATTGCAACAGCCTATAAAATTCAAGTTGGTCACCCACCAGGAGCACCGTTATTTGTAATAATAGCTAATTTTTTTTCTAATCTAACATTTGGAAACTCTGAAAACGTTGCTTGGATGATTAACTTCATGTCTGCTTTGTGTAGCGCATTAACAATTGTTTTTCTATACTGGATTATCATTATTTTATGTAAAAAAATAATAAAAATAAAAACAACTACTGAGTTAACTTTTTATTCAAAATTTTCTATTCTATTTAGTGGAATAATTGGCTCATTAATATATACATTCTCCGACTCATTTTGGTTTTCTGCAGTGGAGGGAGAAGTTTATGCAATGTCATCATTATTTACCGCAGTAGTTTTTTGGTCTATTTTAAAATGGGAAGAAGAATATAAACAAATTAACTCTAATAGATGGTTAGTTTTTATAGCATTTTTAATAGGCTTATCAGTAGGAGTACACATGCTTAATCTTCTTGCCATTCCTGCAATTACAAGCATATATTTATACAAAACATGGAGGTTCAAGTCAAAAGAAACTAGCTTCTTCACTAAGTTCAAACATTTTTCTATTGTCAATTTATCTGGCATTTTAATTCTTGGTACCATATTTTATATTTTGGTTCCTCAAACTGTAAATTTTTTTGGTAAAATAGAATTATATTTTGTTAATGTATTAGGTTTTGGTTTTAACAGTGGGACAATCTCCTTTTTAATTTCACTTATTATCTTAATTTCAAGTGGTTTATTTTACTCACGAAAAAAAAATTTTTATAAATTAAATACAACTATTCTTAGTTTACTATTTTTTTTGATTGGCTATTCGTCTTTTTTTGTTTTAATTATTAGATCAAACGCAAATACACCAATTGATGAAAATAACCCTGAAGACGCTGTAAGTCTTCTTGCATACTTAAACAGAGAGCAGTATGGTAGCCATCCTTTAATTTATGGTTATTCTTTTAATTCTAGTGACTCAACTCTGATTGACGGAAAACCTGTTTATGTTAAGGGTTACGAATTAAAAAATATAGGAGGAAGAATAAATTGGAAAAATAATGAAGGAAAAAATATATACAAACAAGATTTTTCGAGTAAAGAAAAGGCAAATTTGAAAAAAAATGAATTAATAAATTTAAATCCAAATAAGACTCTACAATTTGAAATAAATGACAAGTACATTATTTCAGATGCAAGAAAAGATTGGAAAACAATTTATAAAGAAAATGACGAAAGTTTTTTTCCTAGAATGTGGAGCTCATCACCAATTCATATTAATGGTAGAATGAATGACGGTTATTTAGGCTGGAGCGGAATGAAAAAAACTAATCAAATACCTACTTTTCTTGAAAACATTAAATTTTTCTGGAATTACCAAATAAAACACATGTACATAAGATATTTTATGTGGAATTTTTCCGGTAAACAAAATGATATTCAAGGACATGGAAGTAAATTAGAAGGTAACTGGATTACTGGATTAAATATAATAGATAATCATGTTCTAAAACTTGGACCACAAAATAATTTACCAAATCACTTATCTAAAAACGCAGGAAATAATAAGTATTATTTACTTCCTTTTTTATTAGGTCTTTTCGGTATGATTTATCACTTTTCTAAAAGAAAAAAAGACTTTTGGGCAATATTTTTATTATTTTTTTTCACTGGAATTGCCATTGTCATTCAACTTAATCAAACCCCTTA
Organism: uncultured Flavobacteriales bacterium; assembly: GCA_964435285.1. GTDB lineage: Bacteria > Bacteroidota > Bacteroidia > Flavobacteriales > TMED113. Next base: position 163,365 of record CAYSYA010000001.1, on the reverse strand, counting down.
CCAACCTAGAGAAAGAGATTATGCTTATGTTGGTTCTTTTTTTGCATTTGCCATCTGGACTGGAATTGGCTCTCTTGGAATTCTTCAATTACTAAAAAATAGAATAATTGATGAAATCAATAATAACAAATTAAGTAATCGAGTTTTGATGATTTTCTCATTATTCTTACTTGGAATTCCAACTCTTATGGGTTATCAAAATTGGGACGATCATGATAGATCAAATAGATATACAGCAAGAGATTTTGCTAAGAACTATTTAGCATCATGTAAGCCCAATGCTATATTATTTACCATGGGAGACAATGACACATTCCCACTATGGTATGTACAAGAAGTAGAGGGATACAGAACAGATGTTAGAGTTGTAAACCTGAGCTTACTTAATACAGATTGGTATATTGATCAAATGAAAAAAGACGCCTATGACGGAGAGGCTATTCCAATAAGTATTGAAAAAGACTTATATAAACAAGGGACAAGAGACGTAGCTTATTATTATCCTTACTCATCTTTAATTCAAGAAAACATTACAATTGGCTCATTAGAAAATCAAATTAAAAATCTTAATAATACAGATCCTCAACAATCAATTGAAATAAGAAATTATTTAAATAATCTTAACTTAATGATTTCGAAAAAAAATAGACTTGACGCATTATTAAATATTGGGAAAATGCAAGGATATTCCACTGAAAATTCTACTAATAATCTATTTTTAGACTCAATTAATAATACTGATATAAGTTTCAAACTTAGTGACTTCAATAAATGGATAAGTAGTGATAATAAATACACAAAAATAAATGTAACAAAAAATAAAGCTCATGTTTATTTCCCCATGAGTAAATTAAAATTTGAGGTTAATAAAGAGAATGTCCTTAAGCAAAATATTGTTATAGAAAAAGACACCAGTTTAATAGAAAATGAATTACTAATCGATTTTGAAAAAAATCAAGTTAGAGGTTTGGATAAAAAAAGCCTGATGATTTTAAATCTGTTAGAAAAAAATGATTGGAAAAGACCTATTTACTTTGCAATAACAATTGGAGATCCAAATCAAAACCCTGAACCATTTTTATTTTTAAATGACTACTTACAACTAGATGGAATGGTTTACCAATTAGTTCCTATCAAAAACACAAATAATGAAAGTGGTAGAATTAACAGCCATATTTTATATGATAATTTAATGAATAAATTTAATTGGGGAGGGATTGACTTAAATCAACACGTTTATATTGACGAGACTAATGCAAGAATGATTAGAAATTTTAAAAATATTTTTAACAGATTGACGTCTCAATTAATCAATGAAGGGGAGTTAGAAAAAGCCGATTCTGTTATTCAAAAATCGTTGAGTACATTAAAAAAAGAATTGATTCCACTTGAAATCTATGATCTTCCATTGCTTGAAAATTACTTTGATTTAATTATTGAAAAAAACATAAATCAAATACAATTAGGGGAAGAAGATTCTCTATTAAATGATTATAAAAATTTAAATGAGTTAACAAATTTATTAATATCAAGATATAATTCTGAACTAGAATATTATAATGCATTCAAAAATATTGATATTCAAAAAAACTGGGAAATTCAAAATCAAATAAAACTTGCTTCACAATCTCTGAATGCGCTTTTTTCTCTTAGTAAAGAAATTCCTAATATTGAAAAAAACTCCAAGGAACAAGACAAAACTGTTAAAATAATTAACAAGAATTTTGATAAAACTATCAATTTAATTGAGGAATCCTATAATGAACGGAAAGTTAATGAAGCACAAAATTTATTTTCAATTGTTGCGACATATACTGAGCTTGCAAATTTAAATAATGATCCTGATTTAAACTCAAAAATTAATGAGCTTGAAAGAGTTTCAATATTAATTAACACAAAAAAACAAAATGACACAAATACATCGTCATCCAAAAATCAAGTGTGTATTTGTATTGAAGAATTTCTGAATAATCAACTCACAGAAAATTGTAACGCGTTTTTAAATGATTTTTTTAGTAATATAAAAACTGAACAAGATTTAGCTGAAGTCTCCACTGCCTGCCCACAAACTTTTGAAATATTTATTCAACAACAAATGGAAGCTATAGAAAAATCTGAGGATTTATAAAAATTTCTTTATTGAATTAAACCCACCGTAAATATTATAAACAGATTTAAAATTTCTGGCTTTTAATATTGAAGCTGCAATCATAGACCTATACCCACCTGCACAATACACTAAGTATTTTTTGTCAGGGTTTAAATCACATACCCGTTCTGGTAATTCTTGCAATCTTATGTTTATAGATTTCTTTATTTTACCTTCTTGTTCCAATTCCATTGGCTTTCTAACGTCTAAGAAGATGGCATCAGAAAAATTTGATGCGAACATTTGCTCAGGATATATAGAATTTAATTTATCAATTAAATTAGGCGCTATTTCATTGATGTCTTCTAAATACCCTATTACATTTTCAAAGCCAACTCTAGCTAGTCTTGAAATTACTTCTTTTTGTTCACCAGGGTAACAAACAATAATTAAATTTTTATCAACAGGAATTACAGCACCTACCCAAGTTGCAAAAGTTTGAAAAGTCTTAGTGATATTTATAGAGCTAATAATGTGACTATTTTCAAAATCTAGTCCGCTTCTAACATCAAGAATGATAGTTCCATTTGATATTTCTTTTTCAATATCAGCTTCATTAAACTTTTTCAAATTTCTCTCAATAATTTCAGATGTATTAAGATAACCTTCTTTATTCATTTTAGCATCGTGCGAAAAATATTTTGGTGCAGCTAAAATGCCCTCTAAAACGACTTCAACAAATTCTTCTTTTGTCATTTTTTGAAGAGCATAATTGTTTTTTTTTTGTTCACCTATTGTAGAAAATGTTTCATTACTGAAATTCTTTCCACAAGCAGAACCAGGTCCATGAGCAGGGTACACTATTACATTATCATTTAGCTTCATTAAAATATTATGTAATGAATCGAATAGTTGTGCAGCTAAGTGTCGTTCAGTCACCGAACTAGAAATTGCCAAATCTGGTCTACCTACTTCTCCAATAAATAAAGTGTCTCCAGTAAAAACACAATACTCATTATTATTATTATCCAATAATAAATAACAAACTGATTCTGGAGTGTGACCAGGTGTATGTAAAACTTTTATTTTAATTGAACCAATGTTAAAAACAGAATTATTAGGTGCCTTTGTAATTTCATAATTAGTATCAGCTTCTGAACCAAAAACAATTTCAGAGTTAAAAATATTTTTTAAATCTAAGTGGCCTGATATAAAGTCTGCATGAAAATGAGTTTCAAAAATATATTTAACTTTAGAACCTCTCTCTAAAACTAAATCTTCATATATTTTTGAGTCTCGAATTGGATCAATAATGATAGCCTCTCCATCTGACTCAACATAATATGATGCTTGTGATAGACAACTAGTATAAATCTGCTTAATAAACATTATAAAAACAATTTAAAGTTAAATGTTGTAAACAAAGATATAATTATTAAAAATAAAGCAAATAGCTTTTGGGCCATTTTTAAATTAACTGAATTTTGAATTTTCTTACCTACAAAAAAACCAAGCAGAGCAAATAAAATAATTGTTAATAATAGACTAATATTTAAATGAAAATAGTTGTTAGAAAAATCAATTAAAATTGCTAACCATGAATTTAAGAAAATAAGAAAAATGGATGCTGATGCAGCTTGTTTAATATTTAATTTTTGAAAAAATATCAATGTTGGAACAATTAAAAACCCTCCACCAACGCCTAAAAGACCAGTAAAAATTCCAAGAAAAAGGCCTTGTATTAAAGTAAAAAACAAATTTAAATTTAATTTAACAGTTGATTTTTTTTTTAAATTTTGCTTACTACTTTTAATTGCTAAAATTAAACCTGTTAAAAATAAAAATATCACAAAAGTACTCAACAGTAATTTTTCAGGAATAATTTTAAATAAAAAATTTCTTGAAAATAATACTCCAATTAAAGAGAAAATTCCTAAATAAAATATAGAGTTAAAATTATATGAATAAGCTTTTTTTTTTCTTAATACTCCAAATAATGAAACTAAAAAAACAATAATTAATGAATACGTTGTAGAAATTTTAAATGGCAAGTCAAAAAAAACTATTAAAATTGGAATAGTAATTAAAGATCCTCCAGCGCCAAATAAACCAAATAACACTCCAGACAAAAAGAAGAAAAAAAAGCCGATTAAGTTTTCCATTTCAAAAAGTTAAGTAGAAGTTAACATTTTAATGTTCAAAACTATATTTAATTTTGACTTTATATTATTTATATTTTAATTAGAATTGTGATGCATTTCATATTTGGGGTATATTGATTACCTAATTCTTATAAAGGTAATCGCAAAAAAGTCTGTTAAAGCGGACTTTTTTTGTTTGGTGCAATCATCTCAGTTGGATTTACCAGTTTATCAAAATCTTTTTCTGATAAAATATTCAAGATACTCGCAGACTCTTTTAAAGTTATATTTTTTTCATAAGCATGCTTTGCAATTTTAGCTGCTCTATCATATCCAATATGAGTATTTAGTGCAGTTACCAACATGAGTGAATTATTCAAATTTTTATTTATTTGTACCTTATTTGCTTTTATACCCTCTATACAATTCTTTGAAAAAGAGTTACAAGCGTCCCCTAAAATTCTAGCAGAATTTATAAAGTTATATATAATCATTGGTCTAAAAACATTTAATTGAAAATGTCCCTGAGTAGCTCCAAAAGATATTGCAGCATCATTACCAAAAACTTGAGAACAAACCATTGTAATTGACTCACATTGTGTTGGGTTAACTTTTCCTGGCATAATTGAAGAACCTGGCTCATTTGCCGGTAAAATAATTTCTCCAATTCCAGATCTAGGGCCAGAGGATGAAATTCTTATATCATTTGCAATTTTATTTATTGATAAAGACAATTGTTTTAAAGCATGATGAGTTGAAACAATTGCCTCATTAGAGGATAATGCCTCAAATTTATTTGGAGCAGAAATAAATGAACTTTTATTACCAATTATTTTATTAAAATAATTGACTTTCTTAACAACTAATTTATCAAAACCATTTATTGTATTTAAACCTGTTCCCACAGCTGTCCCCCCAATTGCAAGCTCAGATAAATTATCACAACTTTCATAAATTTTTTTTAAACCCTTTTCAATTTGAGAAACATAACCAGAAAATTCTTGTCCTAAAGTTATAGGAGTGGCATCCATGAAATGGGTTCTTCCTATTTTAATAATTTTTGAGAATGAAGTTGATTTCTTTTTTAAAGATTTTATCAAAATTTTTAACGCAGGAACTGTATTTCTATTTATTAAATTTAATGCCGCAATATTCATAGCTGTAGGAAAAGTATCATTTGATGATTGTGATTTATTTACATCATCATTTGGATGGAGATTTATCTTTTTTGATATTTCTTTGGCTCTATTTACAATTACCTCATTTATATTCATATTTGTCTGTGTCCCTGACCCTGTTTGCCAAACAACTAAAGGAAAGTGACTATTTAATTTACCTGATTGAATTTCATCACATACTCTTGAAATTAAATCTCTTTTTTGTTTTGAAAGAATACCTAAATCACAATTGGCATGAGCAATAGATTTTTTTAAAAGAGCAAACGCATAAATAACTTCAATTGGCATACTTCCAGGGTGCCCAATTTTAAAATTATTTCTAGATCTCTCTGTTTGAGCAGCCCATAATTTATCAGCAGGCACATCAACAGAACCTAAACTATCAAATTCTTTTCTGGTTTTAGTCATAATAAAATTATTTAAACAAATCTAATATTTTTTCTGGTGGTCTTCCAATAATTGCTCTATTACCTTTAATAACTATGGGCCTTTCTAACAAAATTGGATTTTCAAAAATAGCATTTATCAATTCAGATCCTGAAATTTTTTTTTCTCTGTACTTTTCCTTGTAAATTGATTCATTTTTTCGTATTACTTTATTTAAATCTTCTTGATTTAATAAACTTATAATTTCTTTAATCTGAGTTTTGTTTAAATTTTGTTTTAAATACTCAATAATAACTGGATTTAACTTTTTTTCAATTAAAATTTTTAAAGCTTCCCTGCTTTTCCTACATCTTGGGTTATGAATTATTTTTAGCATTACTTATTATTTTTATTCATTAAATAAGATTTTATAAAAAAATCTATATTTCCATTTAATATTCCTTGTACATCTGAAGACTCCTCATTAGTTCTAAGATCCTTAACTAATTTATAGGGGTGTAAAACATAATTTCGTATTTGAGATCCCCACTCAATTTTTTTTTTGCTTGATTCCACTTCATTTTTTTTTGCATTCAATTTTTCCATTTCAATTAAATATAATCTTGATTTTAATAGAGCCATCGCCTTCTTTTTATTATCTAATTGAGAAGCTGATTCTGAATTTTCAACTATTATTCCTGTTGGCATATGCCTTAACCTTACAGCAGTTTCTATTTTATTTACTGCTTGTCCACCAGGACCACCCGATCTAAACGTTTCCCATTCAATTTCAGATGGATTAATTGTAATTTCAATTTCATCTTCTACTAAAGGATAGACAAAAACTGAAGCGAAAGAAGTATGACGTCTAGAATTAGAATCATAAGGAGATATTCTTACTAATCTATGAACTCCACTCTCACCCTTTAAATAACCATAACAATAATCACCTGTTATTTCTAAAGTAACAGATTTAATACCAGCTGTATCTCCGCTTTGATAATTTATTTCCTTAATATTATAATTATTTTTTTCTGCCCACATCATGTACATTCTCATCAACATTTCTGCCCAATCTTGACTTTCAGTTCCTCCAGCACCTGGATTGATGTTTAAAATTGCTGTAGAGTTATCTTGAGGCTCGTTTAACATAGTTTTAAATTCTAAATCTGAAATTAAATTTTCTGTATTTTTAAAAAAGTCAATTATTTCAGTTTCTTCTATTTCTTTATTTAAAAAAAAATTATGCATGACTTCTAAATCATCTACTGAAGTCTTACATTCTTTAAAACTTTTTATTTTTTTTTCTAAAAACTTAATTTCTCTCATTAGTTTTTCAGCTTTTTTAGGTTCACTCCAGAAAGTTGAATCTTGAGAAATTAAATGTTTTTTATTTAATTCTTTAGTTTCTTTATCAATATCTAATACTTTTTCTAAATTAGAAATTCTAGCTTTCATTTCATTTATTTGATCCTTATTAAACATTAAGATATTTATTAATTAAAAAATTATTTTAACAGAATTTAGTAATAAAAACCCAAATTTGCACTTATGTTTGAAAATAACAACCGTAGATTATTACTTTTATTCTCATCCCACATTATTTCTGGTATTTCTTCAGGAGTTAGTATGATAGCTATCCCATGGTATTTTACAAATACTTTGAACTCAAACTCTATGTTTTCTTTCTTATTTGGAGTAGTTACTTTTTTAGGTCTTTTTTGGGGACTTTACTCAGGGACAATAATTGATAGATATTGTAGGAAAAATATTTTGGAAAAATTAAATTTCTATACTGGCTCAGTTATTTTCATTATTTCATCATGTATTATTTTATTTTCATTCAATAATTCATTACCAATATTGATTGGCTTAGTTTTTTCAGCCACATGTTTTTATTATATAATTTATTATCCCACACTATATGCATTTTCTCAAGAAATAAGTGAGAAAAAAAATTACGTAAAAATTAATTCTTATATAGAAATTGTAGGCCAATCAACAACTGTTGCTGCGGGTGGTCTAGCTGCTATACTTTTATCTGGAATTGATTTTGGTTTTATAAAAATAGAACCTTTGGCCATTGAAAAAATTTTAATTATTGATAGTATAACTTATTTAATTGCATCATATATTATAAGTAAAATTAAATTTAACTCATATATAAAAAGAAAAAATCAAGAATCTATATATAACAGGTTAAAGGTTGGTGTTAACTTTCTTAAAGAAAGACCTCTAATACTAATTTATGGTGTATGTTCTCATATTATATTTGCTTTTATACTAACTGAACTATTTACTTTGTTACCACTTTTAATAAAAAACTTTTTTCAAAAAGGAGCATATGTATTTGCAATGACTGATGTTTGCTATGCAATTGGAGCTTTAATTTCTGGATTTTTTGTTCATATTTGGTTAAGACGATTCAACAAAATACTACTAACTATAGTATTAATATTACTCACTAGCATATCAATTTTAATAATGATTAGTAATAAATTTCTTTTTTCTTTATTTTTTATTTCAATTTTTTTAGGCGTTTCCAATTCAGGGGTAAGAATTTTAAGAAATTCATTCTTATTTGATAACGTTCCAAATAAAAAAATAGGTCGAGTAATAAGTATTTTTGTTAGCATCAATACTGTAATTAGAATGATACTGATTTTTATATTCTCTATTTATTTTTTCTCAGAAAACGAAAACGTAATTTACGGTTACATTTTGTGCTCTGTTCTTTTATTGATTTTCTCAATACCAATAATTTATATTTATAAAAAACTAAAAAGTAATTGTATTATTTGAAGGGTCAAAAAAAGTATATTGTAAAAATTTATATGAATTATTAGATCTAAGATGTAGTCTTAATCTATGCTGAAAATACCATTTAGTTCTTAATGACGGAAAACCTGCCTTCAAAAAAGTAATTACAAATGGGTGGGCACAAAGTACAATATGATGAATTCCTTTTTTAGATAATTTTTTTCTTTTTGAAGCTAACATTAAATACTTCTCTTTAATTTCATCAATTATCAAAATTGGAGCTTCAATATACTTGTAGTCCAACTTTTCATCAGTCTGTATTTGCATAACAGGCCTAACCCTTTGCCTAGTAATTTCAACAATTCCAAATTTACTAGGTGGCAAAATTTTATGTTTTGCTCTATCTTCTTTCATAAATTCAATTAAGGCAGTTGTTAATTTTTTCCTGTTTGAAGCTAAATTCATATCAATAAAATCAACAGCAATGATACCACCCATATCTCTTAATCTTAATTGTCTGGCAATTTCTTCAGCGGCCTGTAGGTTTACTTGAAATGCATTTTCTTCTTGTGAAGTTTCTTTAACATACCTATTTCCACTATTGACATCAATTACATGCATTGCTTCAGTATGTTCAATAATTAAATATGAACCTTTCTTCATAGATACTGCTTTACCAAATGAACTTTTAATTTGTTTTTCAATGTGAAATCTATCAAAGATAGGCTGCGAGCCATTATATCTACTCAAAATTTTTTCTTTAGAAGGAATATTATTTTTTAAATACATCTTTAACTCATCATATAAATTAATATCATCAACAATAATTTTATTGAAAGTATCATTTAATATATCCCTTAATATTGAAGACAACTTACTTATTCCACCAAATATCTTTGTACCTGGTTCAGCATTTCTTAATTTACTATGTATAACTTTCCACTGGTTGATTAAAGCAGTAAGGTCTGCATCTAGCTCGGCTACTTTTTTACCTTCAGCAACTGTTCTTACGATCATACCAAAATTTTTTGGAATAATACTTTTAATTAATTTTTTTAACCTGTCTTTTTCTGCTTGCGACTTAATTTTTTGAGAAATTGAGATTCTATTTGAAAATGGCATTAAAACTACATATCTACCTGCTAATGATATTTCAGAAACAATTCTTGGCCCCTTAGTTGATATGGGTTCTTTAGATACTTGCACAAGAATATTCTCTTTCTTTTTTAAAACATCATCGATAGCTCCATCTTTATTTATATTGGGTAAATTTTTAGTGCCAGTAAGAGTCCACTTTGATGCTTTTGCTGACATAGTTTGTTTCACAAAATAAGCAAGTGAATTGTATTGTGGGCCTAAATCATGGTAGTGCAGAAAGCCATCTTTTTCATATCCAACGTTTACAAACGCCGCATTTAGTTGAGGAGATGTTTTCTTAACTTGACCCAAATAAATATCTCCAATTGAGAAGCTGTCTTCTGGTAAAATTTTATGTAATTCCACCAATCTCCCACTCTTCAATAAAGCAACATCTATATTATCTTTGTTATTTCTAACTATTAATTCACTAGCCAAACCACAATTTCTTTTTTCCTAGAAATGGCAATGGACACAGGATTATTTCTTTTTCTTATGTCTATTCTTTCTTAAACGTTTTTTTCGTTTATGAGTTGAAATCTTATGTCTTTTTCTTTTCGAGCCACTAGGCATATATCTACAAATTTATTTAATATTAGTATTATGCATAACTTTTTTAACAAAACTTTTGGAGGGCTTAAAAAAAGGGGCAAAATGTTCAGGAATTATTATTGTTGTATTATTAGAAATATTTCTAGCTGTTTTTTTTGCTCTTTTTTTTGGACCAAAACTACCAAATCCTCTCAAGTAAATTGTTTCACCTTCAGCAACTAAATCTTTTACATTTATCATCATAGACTCCAAAACAGCTGTTACATCTTGCCTTTCTATGCCCGTTTTATGTGAAATTTTTTTTATTAAATCTAGTTTTGTCAATTCGTTAATTTTTTGGGAGCAAATATACTATTTTTAATAATATATTATAAAATTAGATGCAATAAAAAAATGATTAGCGAATTAATTCTTAAATGGTATAAAAAAAATAAAAGAGATTTAATTTGGAGAAAGACTAAAAATCCGTATAAAATTTGGGTTTCAGAAATTATACTTCAGCAAACAAAAATTTCAGTCGGTTCTAAATATTATTTAAGTTTTATAAAAAAATTTCCAAATCTTGAATCATTATCCAAAGGTTCGGAAAAAGAAATTCTAAAAATTTGGGAAGGACTTGGATATTATTCAAGAGCAATTAATATGCTAAAAACAGCAAAAACACTAGTTAAAAATAAAAAAAAATTTCCCTCTAATTACGAGTCACTAATTAAACTAAAAGGGGTTGGTGATTACACAGCATCTGCCATTAGCTCAATATGTAAAAATGAAAAAAAAGCAGTTCTTGATGGAAATGTTTTTAGAGTTATTAGCAGAGTTTTTAATATTTCTGCACCAATAAATACAGTTGCTGGAAAAAAAATATTTCAAAAATTAACATTTAAACTTTTACCTGACAATCAAGTTGGTGATTATAATCAAGGACTTATGGATTTTGGATCTTTACATTGTACAATTAGAAAACCTAAATGCAAATCATGTCCTTTGAAAAATTTATGCAAATCTTATAAACTTAACAATATTGAAAATAGGCCAAGAAAAATTAAACGAACCACACCTAAAAAAGAAAGAGTTTATAATTATTTGAAAATAATTATAAATAATAAATTATTGATAAAAAAAAGAAGTAAAAGTGATATATGGAAAAATTTATTCGAGCTTCCTCTTATTGAAGGCAAAGAGATTATTTCCAAAGAATTATTAATAAAATATTTATCGACGTTATTTGACTCAATTAAAATTAATCATTTTCAGCTTGATAAAACAATTAATCACAAATTATCACACCAAAATATGACAATAAACTTTTGGAATATTGGGATTACAGTTCGGAAAGAAAAAAAAAATATTTCACTTCTCAACATTAAACTTAAATCTATTGCTAATTACCCTTTTCCAAAACCAATTTTAAAATATTTAAATGATTATTTAAATACATAATTGTATTTTTTATATTTGCAAGAAGTAAATTCAAATATTTATGGCAGGATCGTTAAATAAAGTAACATTAATTGGAAGGTTAGGTCAAGACCCAGAAGTTAGAGAAGTGGGAACCTCAAAAGTTGCGAACTTTTCAATTGCAACTGACGAATCATATACTGATCGATCTGGAAACAAAGTTGAAAAAACAGAATGGCATAAAATAGTGATGTGGAATAAAGCTGCAGAAAATGCACAAGCATTTCTAAAAAAAGGAAGTTTAGTATATGTTGAAGGAAAAATAGAAACTCGTTCATGGGAAAATGATTCTGGTGAAAAAAGATATACCACAGAAATAAAATCTTTTTCATTCCAAATGCTTGACAACAAAAGTGATCAAAATACTAGAAGCGAATACACCAAAGAAACTACTTATCCTAATAATATTGAAACCCCAAAATTTGATAACAATAACACGCAAAGCTCATTAAATAATGAATATAGTTCCATGGAATCTTCTAACTCAAATGATTCCGTCTCGAAAGCTAAAGATAATGATGAAGAAGACGATTTACCTTTTTAACTAAAACAAAAAAAATTGGACGACCCCTCGATTTATTTTTTAATTATTTTTTGGATAATATTAATTGTTTCTTCAGGACTAATTTCTGCAACAGAAGTGGCTTTTTTTTCTCTTAACCCCTCAGACCTTTCTGATATTAGAAACTCTACAGAAAATAGAAACAAACTAATTATTAAACAACTTAATCATCCAAAATTATTGTTGGCAACAATCTTGATAGCTAATAATATTATAAATATTGCAATAATAATATTAGCAACTTATATCTTTGAAAGTAATTTAATTTATTCTATATCACCTATTTTTTCGGAGATATGGTTTCAAATTATTCTAATTACTTTCATTTTACTTTTATTTGGAGAGGTTCTACCAAAAATTTTTGCAAATAATAAACCTAAATTTGTAGCAATTAAAATGTCAATTTCTTTAAATTTCATTTCAAAAATTGTCTCTCCTCTTTCTTATCTACTAATTAAATTAACTGGTTTTTTAAACAACTCTTTTGATAAATATAAAGAAAACCCATCTATTGAAAATTTATCAAAAGCAGTAAATATTACATCTAATGAAGATGAGATTGAAGAAAATAAATTTCTAGAAGGTATTGTTCAATTTGGAAAAACAGATGTAAAAGAAATCATGAAATCTAGAGTTGATGTTGTGTCAATCGATATATCAACTCAATTTAATGAATTAATTAAAAAAGTTTTGAAATCTGGTTATTCTAGAATACCAATATATGAGGGAAACTTAGATAATATTAAGGGTGTTCTACATATTAAAGATTTACTACCATATATAAACGACCACTCTTTTAATTGGACAAAAGTACTCAGAACTCCATTTTTTGCCCCAGAAACAAAAAAAATAGATGACCTTTTAAAAGAAATTAAAAAAATAAAACAACATTTAGTAATAGTTGTTGATGAGTACGGAGGAACATCTGGAATTGTAACACTTGAAGATATTATTGAAGAAATAATAGGTGAAATAAGTGATGAATTTGACCAAGAAGATGTTATTTATTCTAAATTAGAAACGCATACATATATTTTTCAAGGTAAAGTAGCATTAAAAGATTTTTATAGAATAACTGATTTAAAAAATACAATTTTTGAAGATAGAAAAGGAGACGCTGACACACTAGCCGGCTTTATAATTGAAAACTTTGGAAACATTCCAAAAAAAGGGGAAAAATATTCTTTTAAAAATATTGATTTTATTATTGAAGGTGCAAATAAAACAAGAATAACGTCAATAAAAGTAAAAATTAATGAAAAATAATTTTAGTATTTTTTTAATTACCTTATTAACTGTTTCATTTTATTCATGTAACAAAACGACAAAAATTGTTCCCCATGGTTATTTAAGGATTGATTTTCCTGATAAAATATATGAAAAAATAGTGTTTGATAATTGCGATTTTTCAATTGAAATTCCAAATTACTTAAATGTAAATATGGATTCTAAAAATGAATGTTGGATTACACTAGTTAATAAAAAAAATAATATCAATATTCACCTTTCCTATCATAAGGTTAATAATAATTTAGATTCACTAATTCTGGATTCTCACAACTTAGTTTACGAAGGTCATTATAGAAAAGCTGATGGAATTTGGGAAACATCAAGTCAAAATTCAAACTTTACAATCTATGAATTAAGTGGCGAAGTTGCAACACCAATTCAATTCTATGTTACTGATAAAAAAAATCATTTTTTAAGAGGATCAATGTATCCCAGTACTCTCAAAAGAATCATAAATATAAATCGAGATTCTTTAGCCCCTGTTATTAATTTTTATAAAAAAGACATAGAAAAAATTATTGAATCAATTGAATGGAATTAACTGAATTTAAATTTCAGAAAAAGACTAAATTGAGCTCCAAATAAAACAAAAGCAGAAAACAAATGTACTAATTGAGCGAATCCAGGGAAATTAAAATTTAACATAATTACTCCACTAATAACCAAAATAAGTATGGTAGAAAAAATATAAACTATTTCCGTAGGAATTTCTTTAAATGAATTAAATTTCCCAGCTAAATAAACACACAAATAAATATTTAAAATAAAAACAAAAACTGCAACTAACTGATGGATATTGATTTGACTATTATTTATTTCTAACATCCATATAGATTTATCAGAGGGCAAAGAATCAATAAATTCTCTGACTTGAGTTCCAAAATATATTTGAATTAAAGAAAATAATAAAGTCAAAATAATAAGTTTATTAAAATTATTATTTAAAGATGGTTTATTCTCGACAATAGATTTATCAGCAATATGAATTAGAACAAATAAAATGGAAACAATAATTAGTGCAACAAACATGTGAATTGTTATTTTAAAAGGATCTAAAACTGAGAAGACAACTTCTCCTCCAATCCACGCCTGGACGCCAAACAAAATTAATAATAACAGAGAGCCAAACGTTTGGTAACTATTTAACTTATTAAAGGCTGAATTAAAAAATAATGCTATGACAAAAAGTCCAGCAATTGCACCTATGCACCTATTAATGTACTCAGCCCAAGTATGAAAAACATTAAATTTAGCATAATTGTGTTTTTCAAAAGGTTTCCAGTTATTCTTATCAAAACTTGAAGTTGAAATAAAATTTTTTTTAGCGATCCAAAGCGTGTCATTATGAATTAACATATGATTTGATGTATATTCTTGTCCTGCACTCCATTTTATTTGACTCTCGGATACTGGGGGAATTAATAAACCAAAACATTTTGGCCAATCAGGACAACCCATGCCTGAACCTGTCATTCTAACAAAACCTCCAGCTAAGACGATTAGGTATGTAAATAATAAGGCTAACTTGGCTATTCTTATAAAAAGCCTAGAAGATGTCATGAAACCTAGTTACTTTTTTGATGCACAACATGCTTTTGTGCAACCACTATGACCTGGGGTCATTTGTGAAATCGAAGTGTTCTTTTTACTAGAACCTCCACTACAGCAACCTTTAGATTTATTATCACAAGAAGCAACTTTTTTGCCTGTTTTTTGACAACAAGATTTTCCTTTGCTACATGATTTGTTCCCAGATTTAAGGATATTTTGGTTGGTAACATTATTAATTATTGAAGCTTTATAAGCTCCTCCCTTTAAATTATTAATTTGAGAGATTATATTAGACTCTGATGTTCTTTTCTTTAAAATAATTTCTCCTTCTGCTTTATTAAAATCAATACTAGCCTCAACAACTCCTTTCATTTTTTCCAATTCACTCTCAATAAACATAGCACAACCAGCTTGACACATCATTCCATCAATTTTAACATTAACAGTGTTCTTTTGTGAAAAAACACTAGCCGAAAACGTAACGAAAAGTACTAGAGCTGAACTTAAAAAACCTATTCTTGTAATCATAATTAAATATATTATCGTTAATAATAATTGACAAATTTAATAAATCTATCAAACACAAATATAAACAATCTAAATGTATGAAACACTTATTTTAGCGTAAATAATACCATGACATTTACATTATTATTAATAAAAAATTATATTTGCCAAGTAATAATTCAGATATGTCTTCAATTTTTTTAAAACCTGATACCATTGGTTCTTTAGCAAGTTCACTTTGTCTTATTCATTGTATTGTTACACCATTTATTTTTATTACACAGGCTTGCACAATGTCTTGTTGCGCTGATGCACCAATTTGGTGGCAATCAATTGATTATATTTTTTTAATTATATCATTTTTTGCAATTTATAGATCGACGCAAACATCAACTAAATTGGAAATAAAGACAGCTTTGTGGCTAACATGGATTGTTTTTTTCATTTTAATTTTAAATAAACAAATACAAATATTTTATATAAGTAACAATTTTACTTATGCTTCAGGCATTCTTCTAGCTATTCTTCATTTGTATAATTTGAAATATTGTCAGTGCTCTGACAAAGATTGTTGTGTAACAAAATAACTTTTTCTTCCTATCTATTTTATTTTAATTTCTAAATAAAACTTAGGTGTTAAAAAAAATTGGATAAATACATTCTTTTATTATATTTGCAAACCAAAATTAAAAAAATGAAAGCGATAGTTGAAATAGGAGGAAAACAATTAAAAGTTGAAAAAGGTCAAACTTTTTTAGTGAACCGTCTAGAAAAAGAAAGTGGGAAAAAAATCACTTTTGACAAAGTTTTTCTTATTGAAGATAAGGGGAAAACAACTGTAGGAACACCTTTAATTGATAAGGTTTCTGTTTCAGCTTCTATAATTGATCATTTAAAAGGTGACAAAGTCATTGTCTTCAAAAAGAAAAGAAGAAAGGGTTATAAAGTTAAAAATGGACACAGACAATACTTAACTAAAATAAAAATTGACAACATTTCTTTAAAAAAATCTACTGCAAAAAAAACAGTAATTAAAGAAGAGAAAAAATAACTAATCATGGCGCATAAAAAAGGAGCAGGTAGTTCTAAAAACGGAAGAGAATCACATTCAAAACGACTTGGAGTGAAAATTTTTGGAGGACAAAAAGTTGTTGCAGGTAATATAATTGTTCGACAAAGAGGAACAGTGCACAATCCTGACAACAATGTTGGAATGGGAAAAGACCATACTTTATTTGCTCTAACTGATGGCGTTGTACAGTTTAAAAAGAAAAGAAACAACAAATCATATGTTTCTGTTATAAACAACTAGTATATTTATACTATTAAATATACCCTATTTCTTTAAATAATCTTTTAACTTTATATTTCTTATACTTTAATGCTATGCTTCAAACTAGTAACATAAAAAAAGATGCACAAAAAATAATTTCAAGTTTAAAGAAAAAAAATTTTGAAGCCGAAATTATAATTAAGAAAATCATAAAATCTGATGATTTTCGTATTGAAATTCAAAAAGAATTAAATTCGCTGCAAAGCCAAATGAACTCTTTGTCTAAAGAAATTGGCATTTACTTTTCAAAAGGAAATAAAGAAGAAGCAGAACTGTTAAAAAAAGAAACAAGTAAACTAAAGTTGTTAATTCAAAGAAAAAACGAAGAACAAAAACAAATAACAGCTCAAATTAAAGATTTACTTATTCAAGTTCCTAATATTCCAAATGAAACTGTCCCTGATGGAAATACTGAAGAGGATAATGAAATAATTAAAACTTTTGGAAAAACTCAAAACAAAAACCATATCAATTTACCTCATTGGGAAATCGCAAAAAAATATGATATTATTAATTTTGAAAAAGGAAATATAATTACTGGATCTGGCTTTCCATTATATAAAAATAAAGGTGCGAAACTTCAAAGAGCTTTAATTAATTTTTTTTTAGATTTCAATATCGAACAAGGATACATTGAATATTTACCCCCCCTTCTGGTTAATGAATCTTCCGCATTTGGTACTGGAAATTTTCCTGACAAAGAAGGTCAGATGTATCACATAGAAAAAGATAATTTATTTTTAATTCCTACTGCTGAGGTACCATTAACAAATGTATTTAGAGACGAAATTATTGATTCTAAAAAATTGCCTTTAAAACTAACAGCCTATACGCCATGCTTTAGAAGAGAAGCTGGATCTTATGGAAAAAATGTTAGGGGGTTAAATCGCCTTCATCAATTTGATAAAGTTGAAATTGTTCAACTTTCCCACCCTGACAAATCCTATTATCATTTAGATGAAATGGTAAAACATGTCTCTAATATTCTTGAAAAATTAGAATTACCTTTTAGATTAGTTAAATTATGTGGTGGTGACTTAAGTTTTTCTTCATCTTTAACATTTGATTTTGAGGTATTTTCTTGCGCTCAAAAAAAGTGGCTTGAAGTTAGTTCTGTTTCAAATTTTGAATCTTTTCAAGCAACAAGATCTAATATAAAATTTAGAGATGGTTCTAACTTAGATTATTGTCACACGCTTAACGGAAGCGCTTTAGCTCTCCCAAGAATAATGGCAGCTATTTTAGAAAATAATCAAACTGAAAATGGTATCAGTATACCTAAAGCTCTTCATAATTATACAGGTTTTAAACAAATATCATAAATAGATATGCTAAAACATTTTTATTTATTATCCTTTTTCTTTGTTTTCAATTTAAATCTTAAAGCTCAGAATTTAGACGATGATTTAACAAAGGCAAATGGATTATACAATGAAAAAAATTATTCAGAGGCAGTTTTAATATATGAAAGATTATATAAAAAAAAATCTTCCAGAGTCTATAATTCTTATTTAGATTGTTTAATTAAATTATCAAAAATTGACTCTGCAATTAAATTAGTAAAAAATTACTATAAGAGATTTGGAAAGAACCCTAGCATATTAATAGATCTTGGTGAATTATATATTTTACAAGGTAATGAAGACTTAGCAAAAAATGAATTTGACAAAGTAATAGACGAAATTCAAAAAAAACCTAACTTCATCGCTTCCAGTGCCTCTAAATTTTACAAGAAAAATATGTACGATTTTGCGCTTAAGGCTTACAAACTAGCCAAAGAAAATAACCCTAATAAAAATTATTCATTTCAAATTTCAAATATATATTCTCAAATGGGACAGATTGAAAATATGTATAAAGAATTATTAGAACTTTTAATTACTTCTCCCTCATATTTACAAACTTGTAAAGTTAGATTAAGCAGAACAATCAACGATAACCCAAACAATGAAAATAATATTTTATTGAAAAAAAATGTCATACGTAAAATTCAAAAAAATGAAAACGAGGAGTTAAACGATTTGTTAGTTTGGATATATTTACAAGAAAAAAATTTTTCTGATGCTTTATCAAGACTTATATCACTTGACAAAAGATTTGAATTTTACGATCACAAAATATTTGAACTTGGCGAAATTGCAAAATCTAATAAAGAATTAAAAATCGCTGAAGAAGCATTTAACTATCTATCGAAAAATAAAAAATATGGTATTTACTATGAAGAAAGTATTATTGAGTTACTAAATATTAAGTATGAAAAATTCAAAAAATCAACCGTAAAAACCAATAATGAAATAAAAGAAATTATTTCAGAATACGAAAAAGTGATTAATCTATTGGGAGAAAATAATGAAACTATATTGCCAATTATAGATATGTCACATATTATTTCATTTTATGAAAATGATAAGCAAAAAGCTAAAAATATATTACTTCCGCTAATTGAAAATAAAAATATTTCAAGTAAAAATATTGCTTATATAAAGTTAAAACTTGGAGACATCTTTCTTTCAGAAGGTGAAAAGTGGGATGCAATTTTATTTTATTCTCAAGTAGAAAAAGAATTTAAAAATGACATAATTGGACAAGAAGCAAAATTAAAAAAAATAAAAGTTGACTATTACAACGGTGATTTCAACTGGGCTCAAGCTCAACTTGATGTTTTAAAAAAGTCTACATCAAAATTAGTCTCGAATAACTCTATTGAGTTATCATTATTAATCACTGACAACTTAAATTTAGATACAACAACAACTGCTTTGAAAATGTTTGCACAAGCAGACCTGCTCATATATCAAAATAATTTAGACGAAGCAATTAATTTATTAAATCAAATCGAATTGAAATTCCCTGATCACAGCCTAATTGATGAAATACTTTTTAAAAAAGCTTTAATAAATATAGAAGTTAAAAAATTTAAAGAAGCACTATTATTTCTTGACAAAATATGCCAACGTTACGGAATTAACTCAATTTTTTATGATGACGCTTTATTTAAACAAGGTGATATTTTAGAAACAATTTATATGGATGAAGAAAAAGCTAAAGATAAATATGAAAAAATATTACTGGAACAACCAGGAAGTATATTTTTGGCAGAAGCTAGAAAAAGATATAGAAAATTAAGAAAAAAATAAATGATTGTATACAAAGTAATTATTCAAATTGAAAAAAAAATTGAGAAAGACTGGTTAAATTGGATGCGTGTAGTACATATTCCTGAAATAATGGGCCTAAATATATTTTACAAAAGCCAACTTTTTAATATTATAAAAAATAAAGAAGAAGAATTTTCTTCTTTCTGTATTGAGTACTATTGTCATTCTGAGGAAGAATACAATATCTACAAGAAAAAATACTCCAAAAATTTACAAATTAAACATGCAGAAAAATTTAAAGGAAAATTTAATGGCAAAAGATTAATTTTATCTTTGAGGAATGAATTCACAGCTAAAATTTAATTTTAAAAAAAAATATGGTCAACATTTTTTAAATAATGAAGACGTAGCAATAAATATCATTAAATTTTTAGATTTTAAAACATACAAGCAAGTTATTGAGGTAGGCCCAGGCACTGGAGTTTTAACAAAACATATTGTAAAAAAATGTAAACCAGTATTAATTGAAATTGATGAAGAAGCCATTGAGTTTCTAAATAAAAATATTTCTAATATTCAAAAAATTGTCTCTGGAGATTTTTTAAAACTAAATCTTAAAGATTATTTAAAAAGACCTACTTTAGTAATTGGAAACTTTCCATATAATATTTCTACTCAAATACTATTTAAAATTTTAAAACATAAGAATGATATTGTAACAATAGTTGGTATGTTTCAAAAAGAAGTGGCCGAGAGAATTTGTAGCAAACCGAATAGTAAAAAATATGGAATTATCTCGGTACTTATTCAAGCTTATTATAATTGTGGTATTATTTTAAATGTTACTAGTAAAAACTTCACACCACCACCTAAAGTTGAATCGTCAGTAGTAGAATTCAAAAGAAACAAGACAAAGAAACTAAATTGTAATGAAGAAATTTTTTTTAAAGTTGTTAAACTAAGTTTCAATCAAAGAAGAAAAAAAATAAAAAACTCATTAAAACTATTTTCATTTCAAAAGGATAGAAATATAATCGAATTACTTGAAAAAAGAGCAGAACAACTAAACGTAATTGACTTTATTAATTTAACCAATAAAATAATTTAATAATGAATTTTAAATTAACCAATGAATTTATACATCAAGTTCAAGATTTAATTCATAAAAAAAGTGATACTAAAATAAAATCCAAGCTATCAGGTTTTTTTCCACAAGACATTGCTGAAATTATTTCAGCACTTAGCATAAAGGACGCAAAATACTTATTCGAATTACTTAAAGAAAACTCTGCAGAAATATTAGTTGAATTAGATGATAATTTAAAGGAAGAAATTCTTTCAAGTTTATCTACGAAAAAAATAGCAAAAAATTTAATTGAAAACTTAGAAACTGACGATGCTGCTGATGTTATTCAAGAATTTTCTGAACCTATCAAAAAAGAAATTTTATCTCAAATTAACAATCAAGAACATGCAGACGATATAGAAGATCTTCTTACTTATTCAGAAGATTCAGCTGGAGCATTAATGGGAAAAGAATTAATTAAAGTTAATAAAAACTGGAGTGTAATAAGATGTTTAGGTGAAATGAGAAAACAAGCACAAAATATTGAAAAAGTATATACAATATATGTGGTTGATAAATCAAATAAGTTAGTTGGGACAGTTTCATTAAAAAAATTACTAATAAGTTCTGAAAAAACTTTCATAGAAAAAATATATGATAAAAATATTATTTCTGTTTCTACAAATAAAAAAGATGAAGAAGTAGCTGTAATTATGAATAAATATGACCTTATTGTTTTACCTGTTGTAAATGAAAAAGGTGAGTTAGTTGGAAGAATTACTATTGATGATGTAGTTGACGTGATTAAAGAAGAGGCTGAAAAAGATTACCAAATGGCATCAGGAATTTCTAAAAATATTGAATCTAGTGATACAATTTTAGATTTGACAAAAGCAAGAATCCCGTGGCTTTTAATAGGACTAATAGGAGGTATAATTGGCGCAAAAATTATTCACATTTTTTTAGAACCTAAAGATTCTATTCAACTAGCATTTATTCCACTAATCGCTGCAATGGCTGGAAATATAGGGGTTCAATCAGCTGCAATAGTAGTTCAAGATATTGCTAGTAATAATTTAATAGTTAGATGGAAAAATAAATTTATTAAAGAACTTTCTGTTTCTGCAATTAATGGACTAATTTGTGGGCTTATTGTTTTTATTTTTTGTTATTTCAATTACGGAATAAATGAATTAAATTTTGCTATTACATTATCCTCATCTCTTATTATTGTAATGATATATGCAGCACTATTTGGAACTTTTACTCCTTTAATTTTAAATAAGATTAAGATTGACCCAGCTTTAGCTACTGGTCCATTTATTACAACTATGAATGATGTAATTGGTTTGTTAATTTATTTTTTGATTTCTGAATATATGTTATTATGAAAAAGGTACTTATAGTTGACAAGATCCACTCGGATTTAAAAAATAATTTAACTAAAGAAGGTATTATTTGTAAGGAAAAAACTTCTGAATCAAAAGATAAAATTCTAAAATCAATTCATAAATTCGATGGTTTAATTATAAGGAGCAGATTTAAACTTGATAAATACTTTATAAATAAAGCTTCTAATTTAAAGTTTATAGCACGATTTGGATCAGGAATGGAAAATATAGATTTAATTGAAGCAAAAAAAAATCAAATAAAATGTATTAACGCCCCAACAGGAAATAGTAATTCAGTCAGTGAACATACTTTAGGATTATTATTATCTCTTACCAAAAAAATTCAACTTTCAAGTTTAGAGGTCAATAATGGGAAATGGATAAGAGAGCAAAATCGAGGAATTGAAATATCAAATAAAACTATTGGAATAATTGGTTATGGAAATACAGGAACTGCATTTTCAAAAAAACTTTTAGGTTTTGGCTGTAAAGTTTTAGCATACGATAAATACAAAAAAAAAATAAAGAATAAATATGTTAGACAATCTTCAATGAATACAATATTTAAGAATGCTGACATTTTAAGTTTACATATACCATTAACTAAAGAAACAAGATATCTAATTGACCATCAATACTTAAATAAGTTTTCTAAAAATATATTTTTAATTAACACGTCTAGAGGAGAAATTATTAAAACAAGTGATTTAATCAAGAATATTAAAACTGGTAAAGTTATTGGGGCGGGACTCGATGTCTTGGAAAATGAAAATATAAATTTTGAGAATTTAAATAGTGACAATAATGATAGCTTAAATTTTCTAAAGAAATCACCTAATGTAATTCTTACCCCTCATATTGCCGGATGGAGTCACGAATCAAATATTTTAATGAGCAAAATTTTAACAAAAAAAATATTATCTCTTTTAAAAAGTATTAATTAATTTTAAATAAATATTTAACTATGAAAAAATTAATTCTTTCCCTTACAATTTTTACTCACATTTTTATTTTTTCTCAAAATAATTTAGAAAATTTTTTAAACAGTGTAGTTCAGGAATCTTTACATGATAGTGAAATCTTACTTGAAGGTTATATGTCTCCTCTCGGTGCAGTTTTAGGATCAGGACTAAATGGCGGATGGTATAATACAGCGAAATCTCATTCTCTAGGTGGATTTGACATCACAGCTGGTTTACATATTATTTCTATTCCTAATAGCGCTGAAACATTTAATCCTTCAAATGACTTTAACCAATTTCAAATTCAAGGTAATCAAAATATACCTACATTTGTTGGCCCTGAAAATACTAACTCTCAAATTATTGTACCTGGAAATGAAAGTTTTGCAGCACCTGTAGGAACTGACCTTCCTGCTATTCCAGTTCCTTATTTTCAAGGAAGTATAGGAGGTCCAAAAAATACAGACATTCTTTTCAGATTATCGCCATTCAAATTGGATTTTGGTAATATGAAATTTGGCTATTGGGGAGTTGGTTTTAAACATGACTTACTTCAGTGGATTCCTGTAGCTAATAAAATTCCTGTTGACTTATCTTATTTAATCTCATACTCAAAATTAACAAGTACTTTTAACTTTTACGGAGACAAAAATTTAGATTTTAAAGTTCGTGGTCTAAATCAGTATTTGTGTTTAAGTAAAAAATTAAGTTTTATTACTTTATATTCAGGAGTTGGTTATCATTTTTCTAATAGTCGTCTTCAACTAAACGGGGATTTTGTTCTTGATCCAAATGGAGAAGAGGTTACAATTTCCAATCCATTTGATTTTAATTTTGGCGGAGTAAACGGGTTCAAAACTGATGTTGGTGTTAGAATGAAAATACTTGTTTTTGCTTTACATGCTCAATGGACAAGAGCAGAATATAATATGTTTACTTTTGGGATTGGATTAAGTACTGACGGCTTATATTAGTTAATAGTATGATTAGTTTAAATACATTTTTCAAAAATAAAAATTTAGTTGAAAGTTCACTTTTTAAAATTATTGACAACATCTGCAATGGAGCCAAAATAGTGAATGAAGTTTTATTAAATGGCAACCCTGAAAATTTTGAATCAGAAAATATTAAGAATATTCAAAATGAAGATGTTCAAAAACTAGATTTAATTGCAAACAATATTTTTCAAGAAAATTTTAAAAGTAATCATGAAATACATGGAATATTATCTGAAGAAAATGAAAAAATTATTGAAGGTAACCCTCTTGGTAAATATTTAATTGCTATGGACCCTCTTGATGGCTCATCAAATATAAGCGTTAATATTCCGGTGGGTAGTATTTTTTCAATTTTTCAAAAAAAAAATATGTCAGTTGACCTTTGTGAAAATGACTTTTTAATAAAAGGAAAAGAGCAAGAATGTGCTGCTTATATATTATATGGAACTTCAACAATTTTAATTTTAGCATTCAACAATGAAGTAAACGGATTTACTTTGAATTTAAATAAAAATGATTTTTTTCTAACATTTCCTGACATACAAATTCCTGAAGAAGGAAATATTTTTTCAATTAACGAAGGAAATATAAGGTCTATAAATACAGAAATATATAATTATGTCGAACATTGTAAAGAACTTAACTCAGATGGAAAAAGAACTCACACGGGTAGATTTATTGGTTCTTTAGTAGCTGATTTTCACAGAAATATGATGAAAGGTGGTATCTTTATTTATCCAAAAACTTCAGACAAACCAAATGGTCAATTAAGGCTAATATATGAATGTAATCCAATCGCATTAATAGCAAAATATGCAGGTTCAAAAAGTTCTGACGGAAAAACTTCTATTCTTGAAAAAAAACCTAAATCAATTCACGAAAGGACTTCTTTTATTACAGGATCAACTAAAATGGTTGACAAACTTTTGAGTTTTTACAAAAATGAATAAAGAAGATTTATTAAAGATATATACTTCCTCCTCTTTAATTCAAAACTTATCATTTAATTCAGAAGAAATTAAGAACATAAATGGATTGTCTGGTTCGCAACTTTCATTTATTTCATCTTCATTATATTTAAATAAACAAGTTGACTTTTTTTATATTTTTCAGAAAAAAGAATCAGCACTATTATTTAAAAACGATTTTGAAAATTTATCCAATGAAAAAACTTTATTTTTTTCAAATAGTAACCAAATTTCTAATAAAGAAATTTCTCAAAACACTAAGTCAATTCATCTTATAAATGAAGAAAAAAGAAATATTTTAGTAAGCTATAAAGAAGCAATAAGTAAAAAAATTCCAAATTACTTAAACTTTCAAAACAAAGTACTTCAACTAAAAGTTGATGACCAAATAAATACTAATATAATCACAGAAAAATTATACGAAAATGATTTTGAAAATGTAGAGTTTGTAACTAAACCAGGTGAATTTTCAATACGAGGGTATATTATTGACGTATTCTCGTTTTCCGATGAGAAACCATGTAGAATTGTTTTATCTGATGATACAATAGAAATGATAACTATTTTTGAACCTGAAACACAATTATCAATAAATAAAATTGAAAAAATTACAATTTCTCCTGATGTTGAAAATGTAAATTTAATGGACTCAGACTCATATATTTTCTCTCATTTAAAAAAAAACACAATCATTTGGATAGAAGATAAAAATAAAATGATTAGTGAATTTGAAAAAAATATACAATTAAAAATTAAAGATTTCAATTCAATTAATTTCACAGAATCAAGGAAAAATAAACTTAAAAATCAAATTATTTTTAAATCAACTGAACAACCATCATTTAACAAAGATTTATACTTACTTGAAGAAAATATTTTAAAGAATAAATCTTTAGGAATTCAAACAATAATTACCACAAATTCCGATTTGCAAAAAAAAAGATTTAATAACATCTTTAATAAATTAAAAATAAAAGAAGATTACCACTGTTGTAATATTAATTTGAGTAAAGGTTTTATAGATTTTGATTTAAATATAGCTATATATACTGATCACGAAATTTTTAAAAGATTTTATAAAAAAAATAATACATCTTATTTTAAAAAAACAGACACTTTAACCCTTAAACAATTAACCCAATTAAAAAGAGGAGATTTTGTCACTCATTATGATCATGGAGTTGGTATTTTTGACGGACTTCATACAATAGAAAAAAATAATGCAAAGCAAGATGTATTAAAAATAAAATATAAAAACGAAGGTGTTCTATATGTAAGCATTCATTCTATTCAAAAAGTTTCAAAATATAAATCTAAAAGTGATGAAAAAAATCCTAAAATAAATCAGCTAGGAAAACCTGCTTGGAAATTACTTAAACAAAAAGTTAAAAAAAGAATAAAAACACTAGCGTTTGATTTAGTTAAACTTTACGCAGTTAGAAAAAGTACAGAGGGATTTTCATTTTCAAAGGATTCATATCTTCAAAACGAGCTAGAATCATCATTTTTATTTGAAGACACTAAAGATCAGGCTGAAGCAACTAAGTTAATTAAGCTAGATATGGAAAAAAATTATCCAATGGATAGATTAATTTGTGGAGACGTTGGATTTGGAAAAACTGAAATAGCTATAAGAGCAGCTTTTAAAGCTGTAGCAGATAGTAAGCAAGTAGCTATTTTAGTACCAACAACTGTTTTAGCTTTACAACACTTTAAAACTATTTCTGAAAGATTAAAAAACTTTCCATGTAATATTGATTATTTAAATAGATTTAAAACAAAGAAAGAAATAACAAAATCTTTAAATAATTTAAAATCAGGATATACCGATATTATTATTGGAACTCATAGATTAGTAAGTGAAGACGTTTATTTTAACAATCTTGGATTATTTATTATAGACGAAGAACAAAAATTTGGTGTTGGAACTAAAGAAAAAATCAGGAGCCTTAAAGAAACTATTGATACCTTAACTTTAAGCGCAACTCCAATACCAAGAACTCTTCAATTATCATTAATGGGGGCTAGAGATTTTTCTATTTTAGCAACTCCTCCAAAAAATCGAAATCCAATTGAAACTGAGATAATTAATTTTGATATAAAAAAAATATGTAATAAAATTCAACATGAAATAAGTAGAGGAGGGCAAGTTTTTTTCATACATAATAGAATTGAAAATATTGAAGAAATTGAATTTATAATTAAACAACTTCTTCCAGAATTAAAAATTAAAATTGGTCACGGAAAAATGAAAGGCAACCATTTAGAAAAAGTTATTTTAGATTTTATTAATGGTAAATTTGATGTTCTTCTATCAACAACAATTGTTGGAAACGGAGTTGATATTCCAAATGCAAATACTATAATTATAAATAATGCTCATCAATTTGGATTAAGCGACTTGCATCAAATTAGAGGGAGAGTTGGTAGATCTAATCAACAATCTTTTTGTTATCTAATTAGCCCCCCTTTAGATCAATTATCAAAAGACGCATTTGACAGACTAACAGCTGTAGATAAATTTTCTAACCTAGGAGATGGTTTTAATATTGCTATGAAAGATTTAGAAATAAGAGGAGCTGGTGATGTTTTAGGTGCAGAACAATCTGGATTTATTAATGACGTTGGATTTCATACATATCAAAGAATCCTTGAGGATGCCGTTGAAGAATTGAAAATTGAAAATCAAAATAAATTTGATAAAGAATCTAATTTATCTAAAAAAACTGAATGTAAAATCGATACTGATCTAGAATTAATTATTCCCTCTGCTTATATTGAAAATGTAAATGAAAGACTTTACATATACAGTGAAATAAGCAAACTAAATTCACTAGAAAAATTAAATAAAAAAATTGATGAGCTAGTTGATAGATTTGGTAAAACCCCAACTCAATTTAATAATTTAATTAAATCAATAAAATTAAAATGGAAAGCAGAGTCAATAGGCATAAATAAAATGATAATTAAAAATAAATCTTTAATTATTATTATGCCTGAAAGAAAAGACAAAAATTATTACGAATCAAGTTCATTTAAAAAAATATTAGACGCAATAAATACCAATCCTCAATTGTACATAATTAAAGAAAAAAACGATAGATTATACATTTATATTAACAAAAAAATTAGTTCTGTTATTGAGGTAGATGAAATTTTAAGTACTTTTGAATAATGAAATACTTGATTTTATTTTTTCTTATTTTTCATGGAATTTCGCTTTCACAAAACTTTACTTTAAGTGGTTATTTAGAAGATATTGAGACAGGTGAAAGTTTAATTGGTGCGAATATATTAATTGATGAAATTAATATTGGTGGATCAACAAACAATTACGGTTTTTTTTCATTAACTGTTCCAAAGGGAAATTACACAATCATATGTTCATATATTGGATATGAAAATCTAAAAACAACTATAAATCTTAGCACTAATACTTCAAAAAAATTTAAATTGACTCCTGCTTCTTTTCAAATTGATGAGGTGAAACTTTCTTCAAAAAAAGAAGATTATAATATTCAAAGTGCCGAATTAGGTAAAGTAGAATTAGAAGTAAAAAAACTAGATAAATTACCGGTTTTAATGGGAGAAAAAGATATTCTAAAAACAATACAATTACTACCTGGAGTACAATCTGGAAGCGAAGGAAGCTCTGGTTTTTATGTTAGAGGAGGAGGTCCCGATCAAAATTTAATATTACTTGATGAAGGAACAATTTATAATGCCTCTCATTTATTTGGTTTTTTCTCAGTTTTTAACAGCGATGCTATAAATGATATAAATCTTATAAAGGGGAGTATGCCTGCAAATTACGGTGGAAGACTTTCATCAGTACTTGATATAAATATGAAAGATGGAAACAAAAAAAGATTTTCTGGTACTGGTGGTATAGGGTTAATATCGTCTAAATTAACATTAGAAGGACCAATTAAAAAAGATACTTCTTCATTCATTTTATCTGGAAGAAGAACATATATTGATATATTAACAAAGCCATATTTGGAAACAACAGATTATGCTGGTAATGGTTATTATTTTTATGACTTAACTGCTAAATTTAATTACAAATTTTCTGATAAAAATCAAATTTATTTAAGTGGTTATTTTGGAAAAGACGTATTTACTTTTAATAGTCCCGACTGGGGATTTAATATGAATATACCATGGGGAAACTCTACAGGTTCAGTCAGATGGAACCATGTTTTTTCAAATAAATTATTTATGAATACATCATTAATTTTTAGTGATTACAAATTTGAATTTAACGCATCTCAAGATGTCCAAGGAGCCTCTATGTACGAATCGAAATTATATTCTGGAATAAGAGACTGGAATTTAAAACAAGATTTTAATTATTATATAAATCCAAACCATACTTTAAAATTTGGTTTCAATAATACTTACCACATATTTTCCCCTTCTAATTTTGACGCATCCCTAGATTCTATTGATCTTTCTACAAATGATATTAGATATTATGCTCATGAAAGTGCTATTTATATAAATGACGAATTTAATTTTAATGAACGAATTTTGATTAATGGTGGAATCAGATTATCATCTTTCACTCATTATGGTCCATTTGATAGATACTTGAAAGATGGAACAGGAAATCTAAGCTCACTCTCTACTGACTCTACAATAACGTATAATTCATGGGAACCAATTAAAACTTACTATGGTTTTGAACCAAGATTTTCTTCAAGAATATTAATAAATGAACTATCATCTATTAAATTAGGGTTTAATCAAAATTATCAATATATACATCTTACATCTTTATCGGCGTCTTCTTTACCTACAGATGTTTGGATTCCAAGTTCTTCAATAATAAAACCTCTAATTGGTAAACAATACTCTATTGGCTATTACCGAAATTTTAAAGACAATAAATACGAATTATCTCTTGAAGGTTATTATAAAACAATGAAAAATTTAATTGAATATAAAGAAAATTATATACCTGGAACTAGTATTGGCACTGATAATATTGATAACAATTTAGTAAGTGGTAATGGTAAATCATACGGTTTTGAACTTTTCTTTTCTAAAAATATTGGTAATCTAAGTGGTTGGGCTGGATATACTTGGTCAAAAACAACAAGAAAATTTAATGAATTAAACAATGGTTTAGAATTTTATTCTAAGTATGATAGAACTCACGATATTTCATTGGTTGCTAATTATCAAATTAGTAAAAGATTAAATTTTTCAACTGTATTTGTCTATGCTACGGGAAATACATTAACCCTACCTGAAAGTGCTTTTTTAATTGACGGAGATTTAATTATTGAATGGGGTGAGAGAAATTTTCACAGAATGGATCCATACCATAGATTAGATATTGCATTTACTTTAGATGGAAAAGAAAAGAAGAATTTTAAGTCTAGTTGGTCCTTTTCTATTTACAATGTTTACAATAGACAAAATCCTTACTTTATATATTTTGATGTTAATGATGATAATTTTGGACTTACTGCAAAGCAGGTTTCTTTGTTTCCAATTATACCATCAGTATCCTGGAATTTTAAATTTTAATTATGAAAAAAATATTCTTATTTATTTCTATTTTGTTAACAACATGTACAAAAGAAGTTACTTTTGATATTCCAGTCAATACAAATAATATAGTTGTTAATGGATTTATTGAAAAAGGAGAAAATGCGAAAATATTACTAACTAAAAGTATAAATCCATTTAATTTTGATGGTAATATTAATGATATTCTAAGTGATTTTGTAAACGATGCTACAATAATAATTGAAGAAAAAACAGAAAACCAAACAGACACCATTGAGTCAACTCCTATCGAAGCATCTGACACCTGGTATTATAATTATAAAGGAAGTAATATAATAGGACAAGAAGGGAAAATTTATCATTTAAAAATTATATTAAATAATGACACGATAACTTCTAAAACAACTATTCCAACATCGTCTTATATAGAAAATATAGACTGTATATATAGACAAAATGACTCAACATATTGCTATTTTTTGGCCACCTACACTGATCCTGATACTATTGGAAATTGTATCAGTATTTTTTCTAAAACACTAAATTCAGAATACATTATTGATCCACTTGATTTAAACTTTGATGGAAATAATTATAGTGCTCCATTTTACAAAAGAGTATTGGATAATGGAGGTAATTATACTGATGAATATATAAACGGAATTACTTTTACTTTTCCCATTAATAATGGCTCTCCAGATTGGTGGGAAGATTGGGAAAGTTCTGATAATTGGGATGAAAGTGAAGTTGATTCATACAGTGGCCCTACAATTGGATTTTGGAATGTTGACCCAAATCAAAAAACAGTGATAAAAACTTCGTATATGGATATTAATAGTTGGAATTTTTGGGCTTCTATGATTAATAATAATAGTCCTGCAATATTTGGAACTCCTTCAAATGTTCAAAGTAATATTAAAGGTGCAACAGGGGTGTGGTATGGAACATCCTCTGTTTTTGATACAATTATTACCTCGCCACAATAGTTTGGCACGGTATTTGTTTACTATATAGTACAAAATGGGGTATAACTAGTTTAACAACTAACCTCCCGGTGAAATTGTTAAACAATAAAAAAAGCCAAGATTCTCAAATCTTGGCTTTTTTTTATAATTTATGTTTGTAATTTGACCTGTATTTCAGGGGATTTTTTTTCTTATTGAAAAGGCTAGACTCTATACTACCATTAAATAAATTATCTTTAGGATTTTCTAAACTTTCTTTAATAGAAACTAAAAATCCTACGGATTCTTTTCCATCTATAATTCTATGGTCGTAAGAAAGCGCAAGGTACATAATTGGTCTAGCTAAAATTTTACCATCAATAACCATTGGTCTTTCAACAATATTATGCATTCCTAAAATTGCTGATTGAGGAGGGTTAATAATTGGAGTTGAAAGCATTGAACCAAATACACCACCATTTGTAATTGTAAAAGTACCACCCAACATATCATCAATTGATATTTTTCCACTTCTTGCTTTTTCAGCCAACCTAACTATTTCCTTTTCTACTCCAGAAAAATCTAAATCCTCAGCATTTCTAATAACTGGAGCCATCAAACCTTTAGGAGTACTTACAGCAATTGAAATATCTTGGTATTCATAATTAATGATTTCCTCACCATCTATCATTGAATTTACATCCGGAAAATCTTGAAGAGCTTTGACAACAGCTTTTGTAAAAAAAGACATGAAGCCAAGCTTAACTCCATGTTTCTTATAAAATTTCTCTTTATATTTTTTTCTAATATTATTAATTTCAGTCATGTCAACTTCATTAAATGTTGTTAACATGGCTGTTTCATTTTTTACACTAACTAATCTATTTGCTAACTTTCTCCTTAAACTACTTAGTTTTTTTCTAGTAGAATTTCTATTTCCAGGACCACTCCCCATTGCAATAGTAGATTTTAAAACGTCTTGCTTTGTAATTCTGCCATCTTTACCAGTTCCTTTTATATTTTCTAAACCAGATTCTCTAATCATTTTCTTTGCAGCAGGTGATGGCTCATTAACAATATTATTCAAATTTTCTTTTTTGGGTAATATTAATACAGCTTCTTTTAAATCATTTTTTGTTGTTGACTTATTTTGAGGAATTTTGGCTGAATCAATTTTGCATATAATTGAGTTGACGGGAACCATCTCACCCTCATTAACAATTATATGAATCTCTCCCGACTCTTCAGCATTTATTGTTAAAGTAGCTTTGTCAGAATCAATTTCACAAATTTCTTGATCTTTTTCAACATAATCTCCAGACTTAACTAACCAATTAGCTATTTCAACTTCTGTAATGGACTCTCCTGGACTGGGAACTTTAACTTCTATCATATTAATACTTTATTTAATCAAATACCGTTTTTAAAATTAATTCTTGTCGTTTATTAAAAGCTTTAGCTGAACCACTTGCTGGAGATGCGGTTGCTTTTCTCGAAACTAATTTAATATTATATTTTAAATTAAAGTTTTGAGAAATAAAAGACCATGCTCCCATATTTTTTGGCTCTTCTTGTACCCAAATATAGTCTTTTGCTTTATTATATTTTTTTAAAATTAAATCAATTTTTCTCTTTGGGAAAGGATAAAGTTGTTCTAGCCTAATTAAACATACATCTTTATTATTAAGTTCTTCTTTTTTCTTTTTTAAATCATAATAAATTTTTCCGGTCATAAATACAACCTTCCTAATTAAATCTTTATTATTAACTCTTTCATCAATAACTTCTTGAAAATTTGAGTTAGAAAAATCCTCAATTTTAGAAATACATTCGGGATGTCTAAGTAAACTTTTTGGAGAAAATAAAATTAAAGGCTTTTTAAATTTTCTTTTCATTTGCCTCCTAATCATATGAAATACATTAGCAGGAGTTGAACAATTTATAATTTGAATATTATATTGAGCACATAGTTGTAAATATCTCTCCATTCTAGCGCTTGAGTGCTCAGGTCCTTGACCCTCATAGCCATGTGGTAAATAAAGCATTAATCCACTTTGTATATTCCATTTTTCTTCTGCAGAGGAAATATACTGATCAATTATAATTTGAGCCCCATTACTAAAATCTCCAAATTGAGCCTCCCAAATCACTAACTGATTTGGATCAACTAAAGAATATCCGTAATCAAAACCTAAAACAGCATACTCCGATAAAAAAGAATTATAAATTTTAAAAACTCCTTTACATTTTTTTAAATTTTCTAATATATTAATTTGCGTTTCGCTATTAACAGTTTTTACTATGGCGTGGCGATGTGAAAATGTACCTCTTTCTACATCTTGTCCTGAAATTCTAATATTAAAATCTTCTTTTAAAAGAGACGCGTACGCAAGCAACTCGGCAATTCCCCAATCAATTTTATTACTTTCAAGCATTTTTAACCTTTCATCAAATAACTTTACAGTTTTTCTATGAAAATTATGTTCAGATGGCAACGAAAAAATTTCTTTTCCTATCTCTAATATATTTGACTTTTCAACTTTTGTTTCAGTCAATAATAAAAAATCTGTTGCTTTAGCTTTAAGAAAGTTCCTCCACTCATTATCAAAAATAGACTTAATATTTGTTTTTTTATTCTTTCTAGCTATGACTAAACTTTCTTCTAAATCTTGTTTAAAGTCATTTTGAATTTGAAAAGAAAATTCACTATTAATAATGTTATTTGATATTAGATTTTGATTATATATTTGAAATGGATTGGGATGTTTTTCAATAATACTATAAAGTTTTGGTTGTGTAAACCGTGGCTCATCTCCTTCGTTGTGACCATATTTTCTATAACATAGCACATCAATAAAAACATCTTTATGAAATTTTTGCCTGTATTCTACAGCAAAAGTTATCGCATGTATTAATGCCTCAACGTCATCTCCGTTTACATGTAAAACTGGAGAAAGAGTAATTTTTGCAACATCTGTACAGTATGTACTAGATCTTCCATCTAAATAATTGGTGGTAAAACCAACTTGGTTATTAATTACAATATGTAAAGTTCCACCTGTTTTATAACCTTTTAACTGTGACATTTGTGCAAATTCATAAACTACTCCTTGTCCTGAAATTGCTGCGTCACCATGAATAATTACAGGAAAAACTTTATTAAAATTTCCGTCATATTCTTTATCAATTTTTTTCTTACATATACCTGCAGCAACGGCGTTTACGGCCTCTAAATGAGATGGATTAGGAACTAATGTCATTTTCACTCTTTTGTTATTGTGTGTAATCTCTGAACTATATCCCATATGATACTTCACGTCGCCATCAAATTCATCATCAATATATTCAACGCCTTCAAACTCTTTAAATATTTCCTCAAAGGGTTTCCCAAATATATTTGCTAATATGTTTAACCTTCCCCTGTGAGCCATTCCAAAAATAAACTCAGAAACGCCTAAACCTGCACCTACTTGAATAGCATGATGTAAACTTGGAATTAAAGACTCAGCCCCTTCAAGTGAAAATCTTTTTTGCCCAACGTATTTGCGTGCTATAAAGTTCTCAAATGACACTGCTTCATTTAAGTCTTTTAGAATTTCTTTTTTTTGAGTATTATTAAACGAAGCGTGATTATTATTTTTATGTATGAATTTTTTGACCCAATCTATCTCAACTTGATCTCTTATATACATATATTCAACTCCAATAGACTGACAATAAACTAAATTTAAATGGCTGATTATATTTGACAAACTAGAAGGACCTAAGCCTACTTCTCTTCCAGCTTCAAAAACAGTATTTAAATCTTTTTGATCTAAACCATAATTTTTAATTTCTAATTTTGGATTATATTCTCTCCTCTCACGAACAGGGTTAGTTTTTGTAAATAAATGCCCTCTTTTTCTGTAATCATTTATAAGATTTATTACTTGAAACTCCTTAGAAATAGCTTGTGAAACAACAGGTGTTTTAGCATTATAATTTTCAAAACCAAATTGATAACCTTGAAAAAAACTTCTCCATGAAGGTTCTACAGAATCAGGATCTTTTAAAAAAGACTCATAAATTTCTTCAAAAAAAGCACTGTGAGCGGAATTAAAAAAAGAAAACTTATCCATTATTTAATTTTAATTAAAATTACGTTATTTAATTAGTTCTATTTGAAAGTTCATTAATATATTTTGAAAACTCTTCTTTATTTTTTTTTGTGATTGATAATTTACTTATTAAAGATACAATTGATGAGGTTAAAATATTTATTTCATTTAGAGTTTTTTGTTTTATATTATATTTTTTAAAAATTGACTTTACGTATCTTAATTTTTCTGTTGGCCCCGACATCTTTTTATTATAATTAAATAAAAATTCCTTTTTATCTTTATCATTCGCGTGATTTATAAATTCACAGAACAAAAAAGTTTTCTTGTTTTCTAATACATCCTGTCCAATTTTTTTTCCAACTTTCTTGGTGCCAAAAAAATCTAAATAATCATCTTGAATCTGGAAAAGCAATCCTATTTTTAAACCAATATCTTTCATTATTCGTTGATTTTTAAGGTCTCCCCCTGCTAAAGAACAACCCATTTTAAAGCAAAACATAAATAATGCGGCTGTTTTTAATTTAATCATTTCAAAATATTCATCTTTACTAATAATACTTAAACCTTCCATCTGGAGGTCAATTTGTTGCCCTTCACATATTTTTAATGAAGCATCAGTAAATTCATTAATTATTTGATTTTTTTTATTTGAATTTATAGAATTTAATATCCTAAAACATAATATTAACAAAGCATCTCCTGAAAGTATCGCAGTATTTTGATTCCATTTTTTCTGTACAGTTAACTTACCCCTTCTCTTTTCTGCATTATCCATTACATCATCATGAATAAGTGAAAAATTGTGCAAACTTTCTAAGGCTAAAGCAACTTTATTTATTTTTTTTTCTTTTCCGCCAAATATCTTATACGCATAAATTAAGAAAAAAGGACGTATTTGTTTACCTCCTAAATTAAAAATATATGAGATTGGTTTATATAAATCTTCTTGTGGTAATTTTTTGTTTAAAAATTTACTTGTTTCATTAAAATAATTGGATAATAATTTATTTTTTTTCATCAACTAAAGAAATTAAATACTTTCCATATCCACTACTTAATGTTCTTTTCGCCAAGATTTTTAGTTTTTTGGAATTTATGTACCCCATCTTATATGCTGTTTCTTCAATACAGCCCACTTTCAAACCTTGTCTTTTTTCTAAAACTTGAACAAATTGAGAAGCCTGCATCAATGATGAGAATGTTCCTGTATCTAGCCATGCTGTACCTTTATCCATTTTTGTAATTTTTAAAGTATTTGATTTTAAATATTTACCTAACAAATCTGTAATCTCCAACTCACCCCTCGAACTTGGGGTTAAATTTTCAACATTAGATACTACACTTGAATCGAAAATATAAAGACCTGGAATGGCAAAATTTGATTTTGGATTTCTAGGTTTTTCTTCAATCGAAATAACTTCATTTTCTTTATTAAATTCAACAACACCGTATCTTTGCGGGTTCGAAACATGATAAGCAAAAATATGAGCTCCAGAAATATCTTTATTAAAATTAAATAATGTGCTTGGAGAATAAAAAATATTATCTCCTAAAATTAATGTAACATTAGAGTTATTAATAAAATTCTTTCCTATTAAAAAGGCTTCAGCTATTCCATTGGGGTGAGTTTGAGTTAAATAACTAAATTTACAGCCATAATCACTACCGTCTTTCAATAAATTTTTAAATAGATTAATATCTCTTTCTGTTGAAATAATTAAAATTTCTTTTATTCCCATAGAGATTAAAGTCGATATTGGGTAATATATCATAGGCTTATCATAAACAGGTATTAACTGTTTACTAATCGAAAGTGTAAGGGGATATAATCTTGTACCTGCTCCTCCGGCTAAAACAATTCCTTTCATAAACTAAATGATTATACTTTCATCAATTCTTTTTCTTTGATAGAAGATATGTTATTTGCTTTTTCTATAAATTGATTAGTAAAATCTTGTATATTATTTTCTGCATCTTTTAAAATGTCATCAGAAATAGAGCCAGATTTATGAATTTTTTTTAATTCATCATTTCCTTCTTTTCTTGAATTTCTAATCGCAACTCTACAATTTTCGGTTTCTGATTTTACTTGTTTTACTAATTGAATTCTTCTTTCTTCAGTAAGCGCCGGAACATTAATAATTATTTGCTCTCCATTATCTTGAGCATTTAAACCTACATTTGATACATTAATAGCGTTTTTTATATCATTAATTATATCTTTTTCCCAAGGTTGAATTGTTAACGTCCTTGGGTCTGGAGTTGCAATATTACCAACTTGATTAATAGGTGTTTTATTACCATAATAATCTACCATTATTCCATCAAGCATTGATGGGTTTGATCTTCCAGCTCGAATCTTAGACAATTCAATTTCTAAGTGTTTAATTGAAGATGTCATTTTCTCTTTTATCAAATCAAAAACAAAATTAATTTCTTCTGCCATAAATAATTATTTTAAGGTTCTATGAGGGTACCTACCTTTTCTCCTTTTGCTAATTTAGTTAAATTCTCCAAGTCATTAATGTCAAAGACAATTATTGGTAATTTATTTTCTTTACATAAAGTATATGCGGTCATATCCATTACAGATAAATTTTTTTCATAAACTTCATTAATTGACATTTTTTCTATTTTTTTGGCTGACTTATCAGTTTCAGGATCATTAGTATAAACTCCATCAACTCTAGTTCCTTTAGCAATAACATCAGCATTAATTTCTATTGCCCTTAAAGTTGCAGCAGTATCTGTTGTAAAATAGGGGTTACCTGTTCCTGCTACAAAAATTATTACCCTTCCTTTTTCTAAATGCCTAATTGCCCTTCTTCTAATATAAGGCTCAACAATTTTATTAATTTCAATAGCAGAAAGGACTCTAGTTGGAATTCCGTTTTTTTCTAAAGAAGCTTGTAAGGCTAAACCATTAATTACAGTTGCTAACATACCCATATAATCACCTTGGGTACTATCTAAACCTTGTTCCTTAGCATCAATTCCTCTAAAAATATTACCCCCACCAATAACAATTGCTAACTCAATATTTTTTGCTAACAAAGATTGAATCCCCTTAACGTAATGTGATATTTTTAAAGCGGATATACCAAAATTTTTATCTCCAGATAAAGACTCTCCACTTAATTTTAATAATATTCTTTTATAAGACATGTGTTCAGCTAATGGTTCTTAACTGCTTAACCCAAACCTCCTGAATTCTTGGACACTCAAATCAGTGTTTATTTCTTTCAAATATTGTTCAATAGATTTTTTTCCATCTTTAATAAATGCCTGTTTAAGTAAAGTATTTTCCTTAAAAAATTTACCAAGTCTACCTAAAGCAATTTTTTCAATCATTTGTTCAGGCTTACCCTCCTTTCTTGCTGTTTCTTTTGCTATATCTAACTCACGATCTAAAATGTCCTGTGAAATATCTTTATCGCTCAACCCCATTGGATTCATAGCTGCAACTTGCATACACAAATCTTTTCCAACCTGAGAATAATCCTCGTTGGAAATATTTAAGCCAACTATAGAAGCCAATCTGTTACCATGATGAACATAAGAAGATACGTACTCTGACTCTATAAAATCATAAAAACCTATTTCGATTTTTTCTCCAATTACCCCTGTTTTTTCAAGTAGTTTATCAGAAATAGTAGAGTTTTCTAAAATTTGATTTTCTAATTTTTCTTTAGAGTCTACTTTATTTGATATTGCTGTTTTTAAAACTGATTTGGCAAATGCAATAAAATCTTCATTTTTTGCAACAAAGTCTGTTTCACAATTAACAGATACAATTGCACCAAATTTTTTGTCATCTGAAACAGCACTTAAAACAACACCTTCAGTAGCAGATCTATCTGATCTTTTGGAAGCAACTTTTTGTCCTTTTTTTCTAAGAACATCAATAGCCATTTCAAAATCACCTTTTGCCTCAACTAATGCATTTTTGCAATCCATCATTCCTGCACCGGTTTGTTTTCTAAGTTTGTTTACGTCTGAAGCTGTTATTTGAGTCATTTTTATATTTTATTTTTGAGATTCAGATGATAACTTATCATCATCTTTATTAGAATCTTTATTATCACTTTTCATTTTTTCCTTTTTTTCCGCCTGTTCTTTTTGCAGTTTTAAGTCTTTTTCTCTTTCGCTTAAACCTTCTTCAATAGCTTCAAATACGTAAGATAAAATTATATCAATACTTTTAGAGGCATCATCATTAGATGGTATTGGAAAATCTACTAAATCTGGATTAGAATTAGTGTCAACCATTGCAAATGTTTTGATATTTAACTTAGATGCTTCTTGGATTGCTATTTTTTCTCTCAGTATATCAACAACAAAAACAGCTGCTGGAAGTCTATTCATATCAGAAATACTTCCTAAGTACTTATCTAATTTTGACCTATCTCTTTCCATTTGTAACCTTTCTCTTTTTGATAAAGTTTCAATGGTTCCATCTTCTTTCATTCTATCAATTATATCTAGTTTTTTTACAGTTTTTCTGATAGTAACAAAGTTTGTTAACATTCCTCCATACCAACGTTCAGTTATATAAGGCATATTAACTTTCTTTACATACTTCTCTAAAACAAACTTTGATTGCTTCTTTGTAGCAACAAAAAGAATTTTTCTACCTGATTGTGCAATTTTTTTCAGACCTAAAAGAGCTTGATCTAATTTAAATTTAGTTTTATTTAAATCTATAATATGCATCCCATTTTTTTCCATAAAAATATATGGAGACATATTTGGGTGTCTCTTACTGGTCAAGTGCCCAAAATGCACACCAGCTTCTAATAAATGATTTAATTCTACTTTTTTCATATTTTTTATCTTTTAGAAAACTGGAATTTTTTTCTGGCTTTTTTCTGACCAGGTTTTTTTCTCTCAACCATTCTTGAATCCCTTGTTAATAAACTTTGTGCTTTTAATTTTTCTTTGTTATCTGGATTAGACTCTACAAGTGCTCTAGCAATAGCTAGCCTAATAGCCTCAGCTTGTCCAGTTAAACCACCTCCATAAACATTTACTCTAACGTCATATTGACCTTTTTCATCAATAATTGTTTGCGCTTGTTCAATTTTATATCTTAACAAATTAGTTGGAAAATAGTCTTTAAAATCTTTTTTATTAATTGTTATTTTCCCTTTACCCTTTGATAGGTAAACTCTTGCAACTGAAGTTTTTCTTCTTCCTACTTTGTGTATAACGTCCATTATTTATAATTTTTTAAATCAATTAATTTGGGTTTCTGAGCTTCTTTATTATGCTCAGGTCCTGAAAAAACGTGCAAATTCTTTATTATCTTTCTCCCAAGCTTATTTTTTGGTAGCATACCTTTTACAGCATTATTAATAATTAATGTTGCATCTTTTGAAAGTAACTGTTTAGGATTTAAAGTGTACTGTCCACCAGGGTAACCCGTATGTTTAAAATATTTTTTATCATCCCACTTTAAACCCGTTAGTTGAATTTGTTCTGCATTAATTACAATCACATTGTCTCCACAATCAACATGGGGGGTAAAGTTAGTTTTATATTTTCCTCTTATAATTTTTGCAACTTTAGAAGCAAATCTTCCAAGAATTTGATCTTTTGCGTCAATCAACAACCAAGATTTCGAAACAGTAGCTTTATTAGCTGAAATAGTCTTTAAATTCATCACTAAAATTTATAGTCATTAATACAACCTAATTAATAGGGTTTGCAAATGTATAAATTTTTAGACTATAAACAATAATTTTTAAAAAAAATATAATTGACTATTTAATCTATTTTTGAGTTTAATTTGAAATGTTTTATATAACACCAAGTTCTTTACCAACATTTTTAAATGTTTGTAATGCAAAGTTAATTTCATCTAAAGTATGGCCTGCAGATAACTGAACTCTAATTCTTGCTAAATCTTTAGGGACAACTGGGTAGAAGAAACCAACAACATAAATACCTTTTTTCAATAACTCGTGAGCAAATTTTTGAGAAATTTTGGCATCAAAAAGCATGATCGGTACTATTGGGTGAACCCCCTCTTTTATTTGAAATCCGAATTCTTTTATTTTAGTTCTAAAGTACTTTGTATTATGATCTAATTTATGTTTAAAAGAATTATCCTTTTCTATAATTTCGAAAGCTCTGATGCTAGCTCCTACAATTGAGGGTGCAAGAGAATTTGAAAATAAATATGGCCTGGATTTTTGTCTTAACATTTCTATAATTTCTTTTCTACCTGAAGTAAAGCCCCCCATCGCTCCTCCTAAAGCCTTTCCAAGTGTTCCTGTAATTATATCTACTCTGTCCATAACTCCACAATGTTCTGCAGTACCCCTTCCCATTTCTCCAATAAAACCTGTAGCATGACAATCATCAACCATAACTAAGGCATTATATTTATCAGCTAAATCACAAATTAAATCTAATTTAGCAATATACCCATCCATAGAAAAAACTCCATCAGTGACAATTATTCTATACCTGGCATCTGTTGATTTTTTTAGTTGTTTTTCAAGATCTGACATGTCGGAATTTTTGTACCTGTATCTCTTGGCCTTACATAATCTAATTCCATCAATTATTGAAGCGTGATTTAATTCATCTGATATTATTGCATCTTCTGCTGTTAGCAATGGTTCAAAAAGACCTCCGTTAGCATCAAAAGCAGCAGCATATAATATTGTGTCTTCTGTTTGCAAAAATGAAGAAATTTTATCTTCTAATCTCTTGTGTAAATCCTGAGTTCCACAAATAAATCTGACTGATGACATTCCAAATCCATGTGTGTCTAAGGCTGACTTCGCGGCTTCAATAATTTCAGGGTGAGATGAAAGACCTAAATAATTATTTGAGCAAAAATTTAAAACTTTTTTTGACTTAACTGTAATTTTTCCAGATTGCGGTGAGGTTATAATCCTTTCTTCTTTATAAAGCCCATCCTGACTAATTTTTTTTAAAGTTTCTGATAGATGTATTTTAAAATCTCCGAACATTACACAACTCCTTGATCAATCATTGAATCAGCAATTTTGTAAAAAGCTGCAATATTTGCTCCTTTAACATAATCAATAAAGTCTCCTTCCTTTCCATACTTAACACATGAATCATGAATTTGAGACATTATAGATTTTAACTTTTCATCAACTTCTCTTGGAGACCAAGACATTCTCATTGAATTTTGAGACATTTCTAGTGCAGAAGTCGCTACTCCTCCAGCGTTTGAAGCTTTTCCGGGAGCGTATAAAATTTTTGCACTTTGAAAAGTAAGTATAGCTTCTGGAGTACAAGGCATATTAGCTCCTTCGCTAACACAAATACATCCATTATTAATTAACTTTTTTGCATCATCTTCATTTAACTCATTTTGAGTAGCACATGGCAAAGCTATATCACAAGGAATAAACCATGGACGTCCTTGAATAAATTCACAATTAAACGCATCTGCATATTCTTTAATTCTTCCTTTTCTAATATTTTTCAATTCAAAAATAAAATCTAACTTTTCTTTTGTTATACCTTCTTTATCATATATGCAGCCAGATGAATCAGAAAGTGAAACTACCTTCGCACCTAGTTCAATCGCTTTTTGACATGAGTATTGAGCAACATTTCCTGATCCTGAAATTACAACTATTTTGTTTTCAAAAGACTTGTTTTGAGTCTCTAGCATATGCTGAGCAAAATAAACATTCCCATAACCAGTAGCCTCAGGCCTTAAGTTTGAACCTCCCCAATTAAAGGATTTTCCTGTTATCGAACCAGTAAATTCATTTTTCAGTCTTTTGTATTGCCCAAAAAGAAATCCTATTTCCTTTGAGCCAACTCCAATATCTCCAGCTGGGACATCAGTATCAGGGCCGATATATTTGTGTAGTTCATTCATAAATGACTGACAAAATCTCATAATCTCACCTTCTGACTTACCTTTTGGGTCAAAATCAGAACCTCCTTTACCTCCTCCAATTGGCAATCCAGTTAAAGCATTCTTAAAAATTTGCTCAAATGCTAAAAACTTTAAAATTGATAAATTTACAGAGGGGTGAAATCTCAACCCTCCTTTGTATGGTCCAATTGCAGAATTAAACTGTACTCTAAAACCTCTATTAACTTTAATTTGATTATCATCATCTACCCATGGAACTTTAAAAATAATAGTCCTCTCGGGTTCGGTTAATCTTTCAACCAAACTCTGCTTTAAATAGTTATTGTTGGCCTCAAGAATAGGAACTATGTTTTCTATAACCTCTTCTACTGCCTGCAAAAACTCTGGCTCATTAGGGTTTTTTATTTTGACTTTTTTTAATAAGTCATGAGATAAGTCTGACATTTTATTTTTTTCTAAATTTCAACAAAAATAATTACTTTTTTTACAAAATCATTATACGATGAAAAAACTATTATATATTTGCCTAACCACCATTTTGAATAAACGAATGAAAATTAATATCTCATTACTTTTTTCTTTTTTAATTTTTTCTTCAATTTTTTCTCAAAATTCTTCTATTAACGGAC
Source organism: uncultured Flavobacteriales bacterium (assembly GCA_964435285.1). GTDB lineage: Bacteria > Bacteroidota > Bacteroidia > Flavobacteriales > TMED113. The sequence continues at coordinate 118,892 of CAYSYA010000001.1, read as the reverse complement.
TAGTTAGTGATGAAAACACTAAAGAAACTATACCTATGGCAAATATTTCGCTAAAAAAACAAACTGAAATAATTAGTGGTATTTCTAATAAAACTTTAGTACAAGGTACCGTCTCAGATTTAAATGGGAATTTTACAATTACAAATATTGAACCTGGTAATTATATTCTTGAATGTTCATTTATTGGATATAAAACTTTTAAAAAAGAAATAAAATTAAATACTAATGAAGATAAATATCTTAATATTTTAATTTCTGAGGAAGTTAACCTTTTAGGAGATGTAGTAATCTCAGCAGGAAAATTTGAACAAAACATTGAGGAAGTAACAGTTTCTATGGACGTCATTAAACCTAAATTAATAAAAAGTAAAAACCCAGTAAATATGGAGGTAATGATGAACCAATCTCCTGGAGTGAATATTGTTGACGGTCAAGCTAACATTAGGGGAGGAAGTGGATGGAGTTACAATACTGGCTCAAGAGTTCTTGTCATGATTGACGATATGCCTTTTCTTAGTGGGGACAGAGGAACTGTTGAATGGGATATGATTCCTATGGAAAATATTTCTCAAATTGAAGTAATAAAGGGAGCCTCTTCTGCATTATTTGGATCCTCAGCATTAAACGGAGTAATAAATATAAGAACTGAGTATCCTACTAATAAACCTAAAACAGAAGTGTCAATTTTTCAAGGTTTTTATGATAAAGCTAAAAGAGAAAGTTTAAATTGGTGGGGGGACAATCCACAATATTTTAGTGGTGTATCATTTAGTCACGCAGAATATAAAAATAATACCGGTATTGTTTTTGGAGGAAATATATTTAATGACTTTGGATATCAAAAAGGGGTTGAAAACAGAAGAGGAAGATTTAATTTTAGTACAAAAAAAGACTGGAAAAAATTAAAAGGTTTTTCACACGGTTTAAATGGAAATTTCATGTATAGCCACAATGATGATGCTATTATGTACACCAATGACTCGCTGGGCTATATTCCTTTAGATGAAGATCCAGCTAAGTATACTCAAATGATGATGAATATTGACCCTTACATTTCATATGCTAATCCATTGAACAATACAAAACATGATTTAAAAGTAAGATTATTTAGAGATGATTATAATCCAAACGGTGGAAGGGCTGCCTACTCAAATGTTTTTTACACAGATTACCAATTTCAAAAAACATGGGAGGACATAAATTCTTTTCTACCATTTACATTAAATCACCTTGTGTCAACTTCTGGACTAACAAGAAATAAGATATTTGCGCATGATGATGAAGTTTATGGAGGAAAACATAACGTTTCAAATTATAGTTTTTACTCTCAAGCTGACGGGAAAATTAATGATAATTTAAATATTTCTCTGGGTGGTAGGTTTGAATATTTTAACTTTGATGGAGAAGTTACATCTGTACCTTTAATTAGAAGTGGATTAAACTATAAAATAATGGATGCTACCTTTTTGAGAGGTTCCTATGGATCTGGTTTTAGATTTCCATCAATTGTTGAAAGATACGTAACTGTTAAAAGTGGTCCAGTAGTTGTTTATCCTAATCCAGAACTTAAGCCTGAAGGGGGCTGGAGCGCTGAAATTGGAATTAAACAAGGGTTGAAAATTGATGAATGGAAAGGGTTTTTTGATGTCGCTGCTTTTATCATGCAATATGACGACATGATTGAATTTACATTTGGAAGATGGGACCCGTTAAATCAAAATGTAGATTCCCTTCTTGGATTAGGTTTTAAATGTGTAAATATTGGCGAGGCACGAGTAAGCGGAATAGAAACATCTATTGGTGGAAATGGTAAAATTGGAAATGTTGATATTTCTATTTTAGGTAGTTACACTTATATTAATCCAATTATTTTACACCCAGATGACGTTTATTACTCATATTGGACTGATGGAAATAATGACGGTCAAATTGTTGAGTTTGCAACAGGTTCTATTATCGACGAGAATGGTAACACAACTTATTTGTTTGAAGACATTAATGAAGAGGGAATTGAATATATTGATGATTTTTATGAAATTACATATACCAATGCGAGCTCTGATAACGGTGAGAATGGTAATTTACTAAAATATCGAAATCAACATACATTTAAATTTGATGTACAAGCCGATACAAAACTTTTCTCGACTGGATTAAGTGTAAGAACAAATAGTTTTATGCAAAATGTTGATGGTATTTTTGAAGCTCCAATTTTTAATGATCCACAAAGCGCCTTAATTAATTTTGGAATTGCAGATGCTAGACAAAGATTTAAAAATGGTGATGTGATTTTAGACTGGAGGGCAGCAGTAAAATTAAATCAACACATTACTATTTCTTGCATAATTGACAATTTACTTAACAGAGAATATCAAATACGACCAGCCTATATTGGACCGCCTAGAACATTCACTGTCAAATTAGATGTGAAAATTTAAATAAATTATGAAGAATCTCTTCATAATAATTCCCGCAAGACTAAACTCTTCAAGACTTCCAAACAAAGTTTTAAAAAAAATTAATAAGAAAACTTTAATACAACATGTTTGGGAAGAATTAAATAAATTTCCCAACGTATATATAGCAACTGATAGTAAAAAAATTAGAGAGGAAGTAAAAAAATTTAACGCATCTGTTATTACAACAAAAAAAACACATATTAATGGTTCTGAAAGATGTGCTGAAGCAGTAAAAAATTTAAATCTTAACCAAAATGATATTGTAATTAACATTCAATGTGATGAACTAAAAATTAAACACTCTTGGATTAAAAAAATATATCAAGAGCTTTCAAAAGCTAAATCAGATGTTATAGTTACTCTTTCATCAAATTTAGGCCATCAAAATAGTCAGTTTTGGGAAAAATATAATAATGACCAATCTAACGTTAGAGTAATAATAAATAAAAATAATATTGCAACAGAATTTATGAGGGCTAACAATAAATTTTTTAAAAATTTTAAAAAAAATAAAGACGTAAATATTGATCACCATTTAGGTGTGTATGGTTACAGTGTAAAAACTTTAAACAAGATTTCAAAATTAAAAGTCTCTTTGAGAGAGAAAAAAGAAAAGCTTGAGCAATTAAGATGGATTGAAAATAAATTCCAAATTAAGTGTGTAAGAACAGAAAAGCCTCACTTTGGATTTTCAATTAACACAAAAGAGGATTTAGAAAGATTAAAAAAAAAAAATATTTTGTAGATTTAAATAATCATTTTTTTTAATGACCCAAAATATACCAAAATATATTAACCAACTTCTTTATAACCATGAATGTGTAATTGTCAGTGGTTTAGGGGCTTTTATAAAATTTAGTCAATCAACAAAAATTGATGAAAGTAAAAATTATTTCTCTCCCAATAAATCTACCATTTCTTTTAATTCAGAAATTAAAAGAAATGATGGATTACTTGCTAATTACATTTCGGAAATAGAAAATATTAGTTACGAAGAAGCGTGTATTCTAGTTGCAACTTTCACCAAAAAAATACTGTATAAATTAAATAATGGTGATTATTTCCATTTTGAACATATTGGTGTTATTAGTAAAAACTCAAATAATGAATTAATTTTTGAGCCACAGGAACTCCTAAATTTTGACCCTGATTATTTTGGTTTAGATTCATTTTATTTCCCCAAAATAGAACAAAAAAAATATATATTTCAAACACAACATTTAAGTGGGCTTATTATATTAATATTCTTTGTTTCAATTGGTTTATTCATCAATGATAATGTTATTTTAAATAATACAAACAATGCGTCATTTGAGCCAAAAATAAATAAAATACCCAATAATAATTCTTCAGAAGAAGTTTCAGGTTTATATTCAATTTTAGTTTCTCAAGTTGATTATGACTTGTATAAAATAAATGGTACAAATTATCACCTTGAAACAAAACGATGTTTTAAAATGGGTGATGATATTGAAAGCCGATTAAAAGTATATTTTAACGGAAACTCTAAAAAAAGAAGTTTATGTTTTGTAGATGAGTTAGGTTTAGATTACACAGATTGTTTTCAAATCAAAAATGTATATAAAAAAATTCCCACATCCTCTAATAATTTAGTTGTGGTAGATAAAAAAGGTAGAATGCGAGATGCTATTTTAGTTTTTGAAAAAACTGAAATTAATTTTGATTTGTTAAATAATAATAATAATAATCAAGATAAAATTATTAAAAACGAATCTAAAAATGATATAGCTTCCAGATTTTCTGAAGCCGTAAAAACCCTTTCTCAAAATTCCATTGACCTAACTCCAGAAGAAGAAGAAAAAGAAGAAAAAGAAGAAAAAGAAGAAAAAGAAGAAAAAGAAGAAAAAGAAGAAAA
>CAYSYA010000001.1:0-114457 GCA_964435285.1 uncultured Flavobacteriales bacterium | reverse complement strand
AAATCAATTTACTGAAAAAAATATTTACGTTATAGTAGGCTGTTTTAGCTCTGAAAAAAATGCAAAAAATTTAGTTTCCCAGTTAAAAAAGAAAGGTTATAACGAAGCTTGTTTGGCAGGTAGAAGTTCAAATAGAAATTTATATCGCGTTGCTTGTTCAAAATATGAAAACTTTAAAGAGGCCAACAAAAAACTAAAAGATCTCAAAAAAGAATTTCAAGGAGCCTGGGTATTAAACAGAAATTAAGTCAGTTTTTCAATAGCCATTAGTATTTCCTTAACCTTAATACTATTAATACATCCGTATTTACTGTGCAGGCATTTATTTCCTAACTTACTACAAGGAAACGAACTTATGTTTGAATTAATATTAATACTATTTTCATTGGATATATACGGATACATCCCTAAACTAGGCTTAGTGCATCCCCAAAATGAAATTATTTTTTTTTGAAATGCACTTGCAATATGCATCATTCCAGTATCATTTGTTAACACAATTGAAGAATTTTTTATAATAAATGCTGATTTATCCAGTGATAATGAACCACATAAATTATATACATTTGGTTTTTTAACTTTTTGACATATAAATTCTCCAATTTGTTTTTCTAATTTTCCACCAATAAATATTACTGGTTTTGAAATTTCTAAACACACTTTAATTATGATTTCTTTTGATATTTTTTTTTGCTTATAAGTTCCACCTATAACCCATGCTATATAATTATTTTCAAACGGTAGTTCATTTGAAAACGATTTTTTATTAATACTTGAAGGAATAAAAAAATCTATACCATAATTATCATTTTTAATATTAATTTTTTTTAATTCACTAAAATACCTATCTACAACATGACCATATTTAAAAAAATTTTTTTTTAAATTTATTAAGATCCATTTTTTAACATTCTCTTTATTGTATGAAATATAACGAGTGTTTTTCATTTTATCTTTTATCAAAGTACTTATGAAAAATGATTTTAAATTTTTTTGTAAATCAACAATTAAATCAAATTTCTTATTAATGACTTCTTCCATCTCACTAATAGAAAAAACTTTTTGAATAAGTGGATTATTATTTAGAACATGAACATATGATTCTTTTGTTAAAAAGTAAATAGATGCATCAGTTTGTTCTTTTAAAGCTCTTACAACAGGTGTTGTCAATACAATATCTCCTATTGAACTTAATCTAATAATTAAAATTTTATTAAATGACACGTTACAAATTTACAAAAACAAAAAAGGATTCTTTATTTTTACTATTATGTTTCTCATTGACTCCCATACTCACTTGTACCTTAAAGAATTTCAAAAAGATTTGGACTTACTAATTGATAATGCTTTTCAAAAAAACATAAAAAAATTCCTTCTTCCAAACATAGATTTAAATACAATTGATGATATAATTTCACTTTGTAATAAATATCCTCAAAGTTGTTACCCAATGATTGGGCTACATCCATGTAGTGTAAAAAAAAATTATTTAACTGTGCTTAAAACAATGGAAGAAAAAATTAAATCAGCAAAATTTATTGCCATCGGAGAAATTGGTATTGACTTGTATTGGGACAAAAGTTTTTTTATTGAACAAAAAAAGGCATTTGAAATACAATTAAAATGGGCTAAAGAACATCAATTACCTGTGGTTATCCATTCCAGAAATTCATTTAATGAAATATATGAAATATTAAAAACTGAAGCGGACGAAAACTTGAGGGGGGTTTTTCATTGTTTTGGAGGAGATTTAGTTGAAGCAAAAAAAATATTAGATCTTAATTTTTTTCTAGGAATTGGTGGAATTTTAACCTTTAAAAATTCTGGTCTTGAATCTGTTATTAAAAATGTGCCTATTGAAAAAATTCTTATTGAAACTGACGCGCCATATTTAGCCCCAACTCCTTTTAGAGGAAAAAGAAATGAACCGCAATATTTATCAATTATTGCAAGAAAATTATGCGAAATAAAAAAAATTTCCATGGAAGAATTAACAGAAAATTTATATAAGAACACAAACTCTTTATTTTTTAATTAAAAAGTTATAATTTTCGAAAATTAACATTTTCAAAAACATTACTATGTCTAATCGATCTTCAATACTTATTATTTTTACTGGGGGAACAATCGGTATGATAAAAAAGGTTGATAGCTACGTGCCTATAAATTTTAATGAATTAATAAAATATTTTCCGGAACTTGATAATTTGAATTATTACTTAGAAATAATTGGTTTTAACCCTCCAATTGATTCAGCAGAAATGAGTCCTACAATATGGATCAAAATTGTTGAAATTATAGAAAAAAATTACACTAAGTTTGATGGGTTCGTTGTTTTACATGGCACTGACACAATGGCTTACACAGCTTCTGCTATTAGCTTCATGCTTCAAAATTTAAATAAACCAGTAGTGTTTACTGGTTCTCAGTTACCTATTGGAGTACATAGAACAGATGCTAAAGAAAATTTAATTACTTCCATAGAAATTGCAGGAAGTCGTTCTTTTGGAAAAGCAAATGTTCCTGAAGTATGTATTTATTTTGAAAATAAATTAATGAGGGGAAATAGAACTCATAAATGCAGTTCTAATGAATTTAATGCATTTTCATCAAACAATTACCCCATTCTTGCGCAAGCAGGGATTGATATTAATTACAATCAAAATGTAATTAGTAAAGGTGCTTTAAAGACTTTAAAAATTCATAAGAATATTAAACAAAATGTTGGCGTTTTAAAGTTGTTCCCTGGTATAGCTAAAGAAACCGTCAGTAGTTTACTAAAAAATGATTTTTTTGATGCAATAATTTTACAAACTTATGGGTGTGGTAACACAATACAAGAAAAATGGTTTATAGATGAACTAGTCAATTTTAATAACGAAGGTAAAATTTTAATTAACTCTAGTCAATGTGAAACTGGTAGTATCGTACAAGGTAGATATCAAACCAGCCAAATACTAATTGATTTAGATGTAATTAGCTCATTTGATATGACTTTTGAAAGTGTTATAACTAAGACTATGATTCTGCTCGGAGAATCAACAAATAAAAAAATATTTAAAAAGAAATTTCTCCAATCTTTTTGTGGTGAAATAACTAAAATTGATAAATAAGATAAAAAAACTTTTTTTTTTTGTAATTTCGATTGACTTTAATGCCTTATTTGAAAGAATAAGGAGAGGTGGCCGAGTGGCTTAAGGCGCATGCTTGGAAAGCATGTATATGTTAATGCATATCAAGGGTTCGAATCCCTTTCTCTCCGCCATTTATAGTCAATAAAAACTAACGACTAATAATAATATAAAATACTAAAAATGAAAAATTTATTTTTTTTAGCCTGTACTTTAATTTCATTCAATTTTATACATGCTCAACCCCAATGTGAAAAAATGATTAATGACTTAAAAGAAAAAATGCTTAATGATAGGCCTCAGGATTTTGATTTAGCAATGAAAGAAGTTCAAACCTTCACAAGTAACTGGATGATTTCAGGGTGCAACAGAGATGCTGATGAATTTATTGTAATGTCTAATGAATTAGGAAAGTTTATTGAATCAATTCGTAACGGAGAACCCTCTAATAATTTTAATTTCTCTTTTGAGTCAAAGGAAGAAAATAATGAAATCAATGATAATTTAAATGAAAACGATTTAGAAGAAGTAGAAGAAAAGTCAGGATTTGGTAATAAATTAATGGAAAAATATGCTGAAGGGGGTGTAGGATTTATGACTTGTGTTTTAATTTGTCTTATACTAGGTTTAGCACTTTGTATTGAAAGAATAATTTATTTACATCTAGCCTCATCTAATTCTAAAGTTCTTTTATCTAAAATTGAAGACGCCTTAAAAAGTGGAGGTGTTGAAGCGGCAAAAGAAGAATGTAGAAATACTGCTGGGCCTACTGCTAGTATTTGCCTGCAAGGATTAGAGAGATCAGATGAAGACTTAGAATTGATTGAAAAATCAATTATGTCATACGGATCAGTTCAAATGGGTCTCTTAGAAAAAGGAACATCTTGGATTTCTCTATTTATTGCAATTGCACCAATGCTTGGTTTCATGGGAACCGTTATTGGTATGATTAGCGCCTTTGATGCAATTGAAGTTGCTGGTGACATTTCTCCATCCTTAGTAGCCGGAGGTATAAAGCAAGCATTATTAACTACTGTTTTTGGTCTTATAGTAGCAATTATTCTACAAATTTTTTACAACTATATAATTTCTAAAATAGATGATATAGTTAATGACATGGAAGATTCTTCTATTTCCCTTGTAGATTTAATAGCTAACTATAAAAAAAAATAAATTAAAATCCTTTTAACATGATTGAAGTCGCATTATATTTTACTTTCGGATTATTTTCAGTCGCTTGTATATTAGCGATACTATCGTCTATTATATCAGTTATTAAAAAAGGTAATTTGAAAAGTATTTTGACCATTTTAATTGGTTTAATTTTTGTTTTTCCATGTATTGCATTGTTATTCTTTCCACTTAGTGAAAGTTGGATTAGTAAATTTAGTGCAGCTGGTTTAATATCAGCTGTAAGTTTAGTAGCTATTGCAATTTTTGGTATTATTATTAGTTCTGTGTTAAACTTATTAAAAAAATAATATGTCAAAAAATAGGAGGTCATTACCTGAAATCAATGCTGGGTCAATGGCAGATATAGCATTTTTACTTTTAATATTTTTTTTAGTAACAACAACTATGGATGTAGATACCGGTATTAAAAGAAAATTACCACCTCTACCTGATGAAGAAAATGTTCCTTCTCAAGTTGACTTTCACAAAAAAAATATTCTAATTTTTGATTGTAGTCCTAACTCTGAAATGATACTTGTTGAATCTGGAGCCGATGAGGTAGGAAACGGTAAACCATTTTTGCCTGGAGATTTGAAAAATGAAATAATAACATTTCTTACTAACTATGGTCGAAATCCAGATTTATCTGAATCTCCTTCTAAAGCTGTTTTATCAATCAGAGTTCATAAAAAAACACAATATGAAACTTATGTCAAAATACAGGATCAAGTTAGTTTAGCTTTCAAAGAATTAAGAAATAATGAGGCGCTTAAAAAATTTAATAAAAAGTATGAAAATTTAGATAAAGAACAACAGGACGATATAAAAAAAGAATTTCCAATGAGAGTCTCTGAATCTATAAAAGAATAAATATTATGGGAAAATTTAAAAGAAAAAATGAGGGAGAATCTCCTAAAATTTCAACAGCATCACTTCCAGATATTGTTTTTATGCTTTTGTTTTTCTTTATGGTTGCAACAGTTCTTAGAGAAGTAGAATTAAAAGTAACTAATGAATTACCTAAAGCAACTGAAGTAAGTAAATTACAAAGAAAATCATTAGTTAGTCACATCTATGTAGGTGCCGGTAAATATGGAAAGTGGAAAGGAGAAAATAATTGTTTACAATTAAATGATGCAATTGCTGAAATCAAAGATATCCCTGCATTTGTATTAGCAGAAAGAGCTGCAAGACATGAAGATGAAAGAAAATTAATTTGGACATCGCTCAAAGCTGATAATAAAACAGAGATGTATTTTATTGACCAAGTTACAACTGAACTTAGACGAGTAAGTCCTATGGGTCACAAAATTTCATACACTACTAAAAAAGAAACAAAAAAATAAGTAAACCCATCAATTATTTATGGTAAAAATTGGAGATATTCAATTAGGAGAATTCCCAATTCTATTGGCTCCAATGGAAGATGTCAGTGACCCTCCTTTCCGAAAAATATGTAAAAAATTTGGTGTAGATTTAATGTATACAGAATTTATATCTTCTGAGGGATTAATTAGAGATGCTGTTAAAAGCACTAAAAAACTTGATATTTTTGATGCTGAGCGTCCAATTGGAATACAAATTTTTGGAGGTAATGAAGAATCAATGAAAAGAGCTGCTGAAATTGTTTCTGAAGTAAAGCCCGATATTATTGATATTAACTATGGCTGCCCAGTTAAAAAAGTTACATGTAAAGGTGCTGGAGCCGGAATACTTCAAAACATACCTAAAATGGTAAAACTAACTGATATAATTGTTAAAAGTACAGATATCCCCGTGACTGTTAAAACTAGGTTGGGTTGGGACGAAAAGAGTATGTATATTGTGGATGTTGCTGAAAAACTACAAGACGTTGGCATAAAAGCTATTTCTATACATGGTAGGACTAGAAAACAAATGTACAAGGGACAAGCTGACTGGAGTCTAATTGAAAAAACTAAAGAAAACCCAAGATTGAATATCCCTGTATTTGGTAATGGTGATTTATTTTCTGCTATTGATGTTAAAAGAAAAAAAGATTTTTCAAATGTTGATGGTGTAATGATTGGGAGAGGCTCTATAGGATACCCCTGGATATTTAAAGAAATAAAATTTTTTTTAAAAAATGGAAAGTTACCACCTCCACCATCAATTAAAGAAAGAGTTGAAATTGTTAAAGAACACCTAGATTTATCTATTAATTGGAAAGGTGAAAAATTAGGAATTCTTGAAATGAGACGACATTATAGTAATTATTTTAAAGGTTTTGAAGGAATAAAAAATTACAGAATCAAATTAGTTACAAGTAATTATATCAACGAAATTTTTGAAACTTTAAATGAAATTGAACAAAAATTTCATTAGTCATATATTAAATCCTTATAAAAGTAATTTTTTTTAGAAATAAAATAAGAGGTAATAAACCCTAAGGCATATACTATTGAGATTATAATAATTCCATCAAAAAGATTAATATCTATTGGATAATAGTCAATAATAAAATTACCTTTAATCTTTAGAAAGTGTAAATTATTTTGCAAAATACAAATAGAATAGCCAAAAATTAAACCAAAAAATAGACCAATAATCACAATAATTTGACCCCAAATCATAAATATTTTTTTTAAATTTTGGTGATTCATTCCTAGTATAACTAAAATTTGCATCTCTTCTTTTTTTTGTAAAATAAAAATAATTAATGAACCCATGAGAGTAATCATTGTTACTAAAAGAATCAAAATAAAAATTAAGTAAACTGCTACTCTTTCTGTATTTACCATTTTATATAAAAAGGGAACTTGTTCTTCAAAATTTTTAACAATAAAACCAGGACCTAACTCATTTTGTAATTTTTTTGATAGGTCTTTGTCTATTATATTTTTTTTCCAAATTTCAATTGATGAGCATTTATTTGGTTTTTCTAAAAATTCTCTTGCTAAACCAATCGAGCAGAAAATATTATTATCAATTTCGGGTGATATTGAAAATATTCCTGAATTAATAAATCCATTTCTAAAATATAATTGAGGTTTTTTAGTAGAAGTATTTAATGTCCAAATTTTTAAATTATTTATATGTTTGAATGCTTCCTCATAATTATTAGCAACTTGTAAGTTAAGCTTATTTGCTGCTGAAATCCCAACAATAATTAATTTTGAATCTTCATTTAATATAAAGGGATACTTTTCACTCTCTAACAAAATATATTTACTTAATCCAGAATATTTAAAATAATCAATGTCTACAGCCTTGATTTTTGAAAATATTTTAGGATAATCAATTTCTTTTTTATTTTCTTTTTCATATTCTAAAATTACTTCTTGCTCAAGAACTTCAGAATATGAAATATAATTTTCATAATTATTTAATTTATCAATAATTGTTTGATTGAGTTGTGTGTCAATTATACTGTCTGTATTAAAATATGAACCTTTTCTTGACTCAATCTTAAAGTCTGAAACGTAACCTTTATATAAATTTGTAACAAGTCCTTCAAAGCCATTAAATATGGATAAAACGAAAATCATTGAAGCAGTTGAAAATGTGATACCAATAACAGTAATTAAAGAAATTATATTAATTGTACTACCTTTTTTTAATGAAAAAAAATATTTTTTTGCAATCCAAAAATTCATTTCAATAAATTATTAATCTCCTCATAATGATCAATTGAACTATCTAAATAAAAAAACAATTCAGGTATTCTTTTCATCTGACCTTTTATTTTCAAACAAAATTTATTTTTAATTATATTTTTTCTTGAGTTAATTAGATTTAAAAATTGATTTTTTTGATTGGTTGGAAAAAAACTTAAGTATATTTTTGCTGTAGAGTGATCTTTCGATACAAATACATGAGTGACAGAGATTATTAACCCTCTAAAATATTCTTTAGTTTCACTCAGAAAAACTTCTGATAATTCTTTTTGTATGTATCTTGATATTTTTTGATTTCTTGAAAACTGCACATCTCAAATATACAATAAATATAAAAGGAAGAGTTATATTTGAACAAATGTCAGATTTAGTAAAAATAGCCCCTTTTTTAAAACCATATAAGTATTTTATTGCTTTAAACTTTATTTTTAATTTACTGTCCGTTATTTTTTCTCTTTTTTCTATCTCTTTAATTATTCCAGTACTTGGGATTTTATTTGGTACAATTGAATTTGACTCAGAAGAAGTTGAGAAATTATTAACCCTTTCAGTTTTTTCATTTGAATATTTTAAAATTTGGCTCTATAATTTAATATATAATTTAATTATAACAAAAAGTGAAATTTATGCTTTAGGAGTAATTTGTTTTTTTGTCATTGTGTTTTCTTTGTTAAAAAATATAACAAGATATTTAGCTTTATTTTTCTTAACCCCGCTACGTAACGGTGTTGTTCAAGACGTAAGAAATTATTTGAAAACTAAATTATTAAATATTCCCATGTCATTTTTTAATAAATTTAAAAAAGGTGACATGATATCAAGAATTACAAATGATGTCACTGAAATTGAATGGTCAATTATTGCCTTAATAGAGTTAATTTTAAAAGATCCAATACATATTATTATATTTTTAATTGGACTATCATTAATAAATTTCAAATTGACTATAATTTGTTTTTTATTATTTCCTATTACAGGATTTATCATTGCATTAATTGGAAAAAACTTGAAAAAAAATGCAGCCTTAAATCAAAAAAAAATTAGCGAATTAATTTCTATCATAGACCAAAATATTTCTGGAATTAAAATTATTAAAGCTTTTAATAAAGAAGATTTTATTTTAAATATATTTAAATCAGAGAATGAAAAACAAAAAAATATTGCTAATAAAGTTCTTTGGAAAAAAGATTTATCTTCTCCAATGAGTGAGGGTTTAAGCACAGTTACAATGGTTATTATTATTTGGATTGGAGGCTTTATGGTCTTAAATAATACTCTTCAAGCCGAATCTTTTATTGGATTCACTATTATGTTCTCTCAAATTATCCCACCTACAAAATCCTTAACCTCGTCTTACTATTCAATTAAAAAAGGTTCAGCTGCTTTAAATAGAATTAATGAATTTATTTTAATTAAAAACGAAAAGGAAAATCTAATTAAAAATGACACTCAAACTTTTAATAATGAAATCCTATTCTCAAAAGTTAATTTCTCATACAATAAAAAATTAATACTAAACAATTTTTCATTTTCTATAAAAAAAGGAGAAAAAATCGCCATAGTCGGTGAATCAGGGTGCGGCAAAACTACTATTATCGATTTATTATTAAAATTTTATACTATTGATAATGGAGAAATACAAATCGACTCTGTTAACATTGAAAATAAAAATTTAAGTCAATTAAGATCAATGTTTGGTTTAGTTAGTCAAGACGTATTTTTATTTAATGATAGTATTGCCAATAATATTAGCCTTGGTGAACAGTATATTAATATTGATAAAGTTATTGATGCCTCTAAAAAAGCCAATGCACATAAATTTATTTCTATGCTTGAAAATAAATATGAAACGAAAATCAAAAACCAAGGAAAAAACTTTTCTGCTGGAGAAAAACAAAGAATAAGTATTGCAAGGGCCATTTACGGAGATTATCCAATTTTAATTTTTGATGAAGCAACCTCTTCTCTTGATACAAAATCAACCAATCATATTCAAAATATTATTAACAATATTGGTAAGGGAAAAACTTGTATTATTATTTCTCATAAATTAAGATCGGTAAAGAACTTAGATAAAATTTTTGTTATGTCAAAAGGAAAAATTATTGCTGAAGGAAATCATGAATTCTTAATTAATTCTTGTGCAAAATACCAACAACTTTATAAATTTGGTAAATCTAATGACTAAAAAAAAAATTGACCATATAGCTATAGCAGTTAAAAATCTTGATGATTCAGGAAAATTATTTAAGAACCTTTTAAACACTGAGCCTTCAAAAACTGAAACTATAAAAAGTGAAAAAGTGAAAGTGCAATTTTTTGAAACTAAAAATTCAAAAATTGAATTGCTAGAAGGAATTGGGGAAAAAAGTCCGATAACAAAATTTATAAAAAAAAGAGGAGAAGGCATTCATCATATAGCTTTTGAAGTTGAAGATATCTATAAGGAGATTGAGAGATTAAAACAGTTAGGCTTCAAAACTATTAGTGAATCAATTTCTACAGGAGCAAATAATAAATTGATTTCTTTTTTACACCCTAAAGACACAAATGGTGTGCTAATTGAAATCTGTCAAAAAAAAAAAATAAATGGAATTTAGAACACGTAAACTTATTAAACCTGAAGATTTAAATGCAGGTCATACTTTATTTGGAGGTCAATTATTAAAATGGATTGATGAAGAAGCAGCTATTTATGCTATGTGCCAATTAAACAATAGGAGAGTTACAACAAAATTTATGTCCGAAATTAATTTTATATCACCGGCTAGATTAGGAGATGTTGTAGAAATTGGTATTGAAACAACAAAAATAGGAATCACCTCGATAACTTTTAAATGCGAGGCAAGAGTAAAAGGTTCAGAAAAAGCAATTATCCAAATCGATGAAATTGTTTTTGTAAACTTAAATGAAAATGGTGTCCCCTTTCCTCACAACAAATCGAAATTATAAGTTATATTTTTTGTATGATGCCATATCTTTTATTAATATTGCAATCCTTATAGGGCCCATAGCTCAGCTGGTTAGAGCACTTGACTCATAATCAAGGGGTCGCTGGTTCAAGCCCAGCTGGGCCCACTTTACAACTTAAAAACAAAGAAATTTACACATGAAAAAATTATTAACTATAATTATATTTCTATTTTCAATATCAATCTTTTCTCAAAAAAATGTATGTGATTGTATAGAAGTAGGAATTGAAACTCTTCAAAGTATTGAAAGAGGAGCTTCCGAAGAAACTGTTAAAAAAAGATTTGAGAAACAAAATAAAGCTTGTGATGAATTAAGTATAAAACTTGGAGAGAACTTTGAAAAAGAAATGGCATCTTGTGATAATTTTCCAAGATTTATCCAATTAATGGCAGGAGGAGAAAAAATCACGCAACCAAATAAAGAAGTTTGTGAGTGTCTAAATATTTCAATTAAAATACTAGAAGAAATAGAGAAAGGTTTAAAAGAAGAAGATATTACCAAATTATATGAAAAAGAAAGTGAATTTTGTGATGAGTTGAGTTTAAAATTAGGAGAAGAAAAGTTTGGACTACAGATGATGGGTTGTGAAAATTTTGGAAAATTAATGAATCTTTTAATGAACCAATCAGATTAAAATTATTGTGCTTTAATTATCATATAATTTTTTTTTCCTTTTTGAATCAATAAGTATCTATCACTTATCAGGTCTCTTTTATCAACGCTTTTATTTATAGAAATTTTTTCTTTATTTAAGCTGATAGCATTGGATTGTAGCATTCTTCGTAAATCGCCTTTAGAATTAAAAGCATTTGTTTTTTCTGTTAATAAACTTATTATACTAACTTCATTATCAAGTATATTTTTAGGAATAATAAAAGTTGGAACACCCTCAAATATCATTAAAAAATCTTGTTCCGATAATTTTTCTAAACTTTGTTTAGTATTTTTTCCAAACAATATTTTGCTTCCTTCAATCGCTTTATTATATGACTCCACACCATGAATTCTACAGGTCATTTCTTTTGCTAATTCATTTTGTAGTATCCTTAAATGAGGTTCTTTTTTATGATTTTCTTCATATTGTAATATTTGTTTTTTACCACTAACAGAAAAAAATCTTATACATTTTAAGGCATCTTCATCGGAAATATTTAACCAGTATTGGTAAAATTTATAAGGTGAAGTTAAATTTGGATCTAGCCATACATTCCCATCTTCAGTCTTACCAAACTTAGTACCATCAGATTTTGTTAGAAGAGGACAAGTCAATGCGTAACTATTTTTATTCTCTTTTTTTCGAATTAATTCAATTCCAGTTGTAATATTACCCCACTGATCTGATCCTCCAATTTGAACAGCACAATTATTATTATTGTAAAGATGTAGGAAGTCATAGGCTTGAATTAATTGATATGAAAATTCTGTGAAGGAAATTCCAGAATCCATTCTGTTTTTCACAGAATCTTTAGACAACATATAGTTAACAGTAATATGCTTTCCTATATTTCTTAGAAATGTATTAAAATTCATTGATTTCATCCAATCTAAATTATTTACAAATTCAGCGTGATTATCTTTTGATTCAAAATCTAAAAAATTTTTTAATTGTTTTTTTATTAAAAATAAATTAGAATTTATTTCATCTGTGTCTAATAGCTTCCTTTCAGCAGATTTACCAGAAGGGTCCCCAATCATTGCAGTTGCTCCCCCGAGTAGTAAAATTGGTTTGTGTCCATAGTTCTGAAGATGAGTTAATAGCATAACTGGTGCTAAATTACCAATGTGTAAGGACGGCGCAGTTGGGTCAAAGCCAACATATGCAGAACAAACTCCTGTTGATAAATGTTCTTTTAAGCCAGGAGTTAAATCATTTATCATGCCTCTCCATTTTAACTCATCAATAAAATCCATATTTTTTTTTTTGTAAAAATATAAATTATAGAATGGAATAACATAATTTTATAAAATTAGAAATGAAAAAAATTTTTTTAACAGGAGGAAGTGGATTTTTAGGTAGACATATATTATACCAATTATCAATTCAAGATTATAATATTACTGCTATAAAAAGAAAAAAAAGTGATTTAAGTTTAATTAAAAATTTATTTTTAATTAACAATCAAGAACATAAATTCAAAAAAATTAAATGGATTAATTGTGATATTACTGATCTTTTTAATTTGGATAAGTTAATATCTAAAAATGATATTGTTATTCATTGTGCTGGTTATATCTCATTTGAAAATAGAAAAAAGAATCAAATTTTTGACATTAATTATTTTGCTACAAAAAATTTAGTTAACATCTGTTTAAAAAAGCAAATTTCAAAATTTTGCTACGTAAGTTCAATTGCAACTTTATTTAATAAAAAAAACTTCATAACAAATGAAAAGAGTTGGTTTTCAAATTCAAATACCAAATCATATTATGCCAAATCTAAATATTTGGGAGAAATGGAGGTTTGGAGAGGTTTCGCTGAAGGCCTAAATGGTTTTATTATTAATCCATCTTTAGTTATAGGCCCCGGGGACAAAAATAGTTTATTTGGAAAAATGATTTCAAAATTAAAAAAAAGAACTTTATTCTACCCTGGAGGGGGTACGGGTTTTGTAGATGTAAGGGACGTCTCAAGCGTAATGATAAAACTTATTAATAAAAAAGTTAATCACGAAAGATATATAATTAATAGCCAAAATTTGAGCTTTAAAGAACTTCTTACTATATATGCTAAACGAGTAAAAGGACCTATTCCATCTATAAAAATCAATAATAATATAATTAAAACCGCTGTTCTTTTAAGTAAAATATTTAATCCATATAATAACTTAAGTTTTAGCATGGTTGACTTTTTTAAAACAAAATCAAGATATAGTAATTTAAAAATAAAAAAGGAATTAAATTATAAGTTTATTTCTGTTCAGAAATCTATTAGTGATATTATTTAAAATTATTTATTATCCTCAATTTCAGCTTGAAACTCCTTTAATAATAATTCAAAATCTGATAAGTTATTTATATAATAATTTAGTTCTTTGTTGTAATCATCCTCAGATAAGTTATTTTTTTTAAATATTTCTTCTCTCAAAATTTTGTACGTAGAATCATTCAAATTTTCTAATTCATACTTTACATTTAAATATTCTAAGTCCTTAAAAATTTTAGCAAAATCATCACTATACATTTTCTTTTTATCAACTAAATTTGAACAAGAAAAAAAATTTATGTTAAGAACTAAAAGTAAGCAAAGAGCCCATTTTATTTTCATTAAACTTTCCATTTTTGTATACTAAATTTCCATTTATAAAAGTATGCGTGATTTTGTACTTCAAGACTTTTCCCTCAAAGGGAGACCAACCACACTTATATAATAAATTATGTTTTGCTATTTCGTACTTTGATTTATCAAATAACACTAAGTCTGCATAATAACCCTCTTTTATATATCCTCTTTTATTTACTTTGAAACACTTGGCGGGGGCATGACACATCTTATTTACAAGTTCTTCTAGTTTTATTTTGCCATTGGACATATGTTCTAACATAATAGGTAAAGAATGTTGTACTAACGGCCCCCCAGAGGGAGATTCTAAATATTTATTTTGTTTTTCTGAAATTGTATGAGGAGCGTGATCTGTTGCTATAATGTCCAATTTGTCATCTAATAATCCTTTCCATAAGGCGTTATTGTCTTTTTTTGTTTTAACTGCTGGATTCCATTTTATTAAAGATCCTAAATTTTTGTAATCTTCATCTGTAAATGATAAGTGGTGCACACATACTTCAGATGTAATTCTTTTTTCTTCTAAAGGAATTTGATTTGTAAATAAATCTAATTCCTCCTTAGTCGAAATGTGAAGAACATGTAATCTAGTATTATATTTTTTTGCTAAACTAACAGCAAGGTCTGATGACTTAAAACAAGCTTCTCTAGATCTTATAATTGGATGTTGATCAAATGGAATATTTTGTCCAAATTTTATTTTTGCTTTTGAAATATTTTTTTTAATTGTTTCTTCATCTTCGCAATGAGTCGCAATTAAACCTTCACATTTTGAAAAAATATTATTCAAAGTGGTGAAATCATCAACTAGCATATTTCCTGTTGAAGATCCCATAAATATTTTTAAGCCAGGGCAAGTTTTAAAATCAATTTTTAATACCTCTTCTAAATTGTCATTAGATGCGCCAAAGAAAAAAGAAAAGTTTGCCAAAGATGTGTTTTTTCCTATTTCTATTTTTTGATCAAGCAATTCCTTTGTTAAAGTTTGAGGAATTGTATTTGGCATCTCCATATAAGAAGTAATTCCACCAGCTACAGCAGCACGAGACTCGGAGAAAATATTTGCCTTGTGTGTTAAACCAGGCTCTCTAAAATGAACTTGATCATCGATTACACCCGGAATTAAATAACTCTCATTAGCATCAATAATATTATGATTTTTACCATCAATATTTTTTGCAACTTTTGATATTAATTCTTTTTCAATTAAAAGATCACCTTCAATTATGTTTCCTTCGTTAACTATTTTTGCGTTTTTAATTAGTGTTCCCATTATTTTTTCTTTTAAATTCTTTTGGAAAAAAAGTATTTCTTAACAGTAATCTAAAGACTCCAAATACTCCTTCCCAAATTATTTTATTACTAATTTTTGAATCTCCTTTTTCTCTATCTCTAAAAATAATAGGGATTTCTTTAATACTATAGTTCATTTTCCATGATCGATATTTCATTTCAATTTGAAAACCATAGCCAACAAATTTAACTTTAGAAAAATCAATGTTTTGCAATATTTCTCTTTTATATCCATTAAATCCTGCTGTAGAATCTGAAACTTTCATTCTTGTAAAAAATCTTACGTATTTTGAAGCAAAATAAGAAAGTAAAACTCTGCTCATTGGCCAGTTAACAACATTAACACCTGTTAAATATCTTGAGCCAACAACCATGTCAAAATCATTGTTTGCCACTTCATCATAAAGTCTTATTAAATCCTTTGGGTCGTGAGAAAAATCGCAGTCCATTTGGAAAAAAAAATTATAATTTTTTTTCAAACCCCAATTAAAACCAGCAATATAAGCGGCTCCTAGTCCTATTTTTTTTTCTCTCTCTAACAAAAATAAATTGTTGCTAAAATTTTTTTGAAGTTCTTTAACCAGTTGGGAGGTTCCATCAGGAGAAGAGTCATCAACTACTAAAATATGAAAACTTGAATGCAAAGAAAATATTTTTTCAATCATTAAAGTCACATTTTGTGACTCATTATAAGTAGGTATAATTACTAAACTATCTGACATAACATTTACAAAAGTAAATAATTAACATTAATGTTAATTAAAATTAATAGTATTACTCATTCAATTTAGTATATTTGGACACATCACTAATTTATATTATTATGAAAAAACTTTTACTTTTTGCTCTTTTTTTATTTACAAATTCATTTGGTCAAGAATGCTCTCAATTATTCTTCTCGGAATATATTGAAGGGTGGTCAAATAATAAGGCACTTGAAATTTATAATCCTACATCGGAATCCATTGACTTGTCGTCTTATTCTATTTCCAGGTATGCTAATGGGGGGACAACACCAAGCACTACTCAACTAACTGGAATTATTAATGCATATGAAACATTTGTTGTTTGTTTAGATAAACAAGATCCTAACGGTGAAGGTTATGAAGCACCTGTATGGGACGGATATTTTACTTACATTGATTCACTTACAAATGAAGAGGTAACAATTTATGACGAAGAAACAGATTTGCAAAGTAAAGTTGATTTATTTTTAAATCCCATTTATTACTTTGGAACTGATCCTGATTCAGCTGCTGCCTTTCCAACTACTATGTATTTCAATGGAAATGACGCTATAACACTAGAATTATTAGGTACTGGTATAGTGATTGACTTAATTGGTAAAGTTGGTGAAGACCCTGGTGCTTCTTGGAATGATGCAGATGGAAATTATTGGACAAAAGATCATACATTAATTAGAAAACCATTCATTTCTCAAGGTGTTTCTATGAACCCAACTGTATTTGACCCAACTTTAGAATGGGACTCATTACCCGTAAACTCATTCATGAATCTAGGTTTTCATGACTGTGATTGTAATATAACCTCTAACCTTAATGAATTAAATAATAATTTAGAAATTTATCCAAATCCTACTAATGGGAAAAAACAAGTTTATATTTCAAATGATTATGCTATTAAAGAATTATTAGTAATAGATCAGTTAGGTAAAGTAATTTTAAGCCAAAAAGCTGATAATTCTAGAGCAACTATAGATATTTCTAAATATTCATCTGGTCTATACTTTATTTCAATTATTGATAAATATGGGACCAAAACTCGACCTATTGTATTAAGAAATGAATAAATATTTTGTATTAATATTTTTTTTATGTTTTCATTTTTTATTTAGTCAAAATGAATTGCCAATTGTAATTGATGGTGTTGTTATTGATAAAAACTCATCAGAAACTCTTCCTTTAGCTAACATTATCATAAATGATGTTTCTGGTGAAATGATTTCTGGAACTACAGCAAATACATTTGGAGAATTTCAATTTTTTTTAAGTCCAAACAATTCTACAATAACTATTATTGTCTCTTACATTGGCTATAAAGATTATAAAAAAACTTTGAAGCTAAGCTCTAGTGACAAACTCACAATAAAAATGTCAACTGAAGAATTAAATGTTGTAGATATAATTAGCGACCAGGCGGAGTTTAGAAAAACCCCTGTTTCTTTAAGTAATGTTAAGCTTGAAAAAATTGAGAGAGAATTAGCTGGACAAGAGATTCCAATGCTCTTAAATTCAACACCTGGTGTATACGCAACACAAACCGGGGGTGGTGATGGAGATGTTAGAATAAATATTAGGGGTTTTAATCAAAGAAATGTTGCTGTAATGATTGATGGCGTGCCAATGAATGATATGGAAAATGGCTGGGTTTACTGGTCAAATTGGTTTGGGCTGGATGGTTTAACTCGAACGATACAGGTTCAAAGAGGATTGGGTGCATCGAAATTAGCTTTACCATCTGTTGGTGGGACTATAAATATAATAACAAAAGGAGTTGATGCTAAAGAAGGAGGAAGAATAAAACAAGAAATTGGTAATGGAAATTCCTTAAGGACATCTTTTTCATATACTACAAGAGATTTTAAAATTGGTAAATTCAATTTTGCCACATCTTTTAAAAAATCTGATGGTTTAATTGACCAAACCTCATCAATGGGGTTTTTCTATTATTTAAAGTGGCAAAAACAATTTGAAAACCATATATTTTCTTTGTCTGCCTTTGGAGCTCCTCAAGAACATGATCAACGAAAATACCAGACTGGAATGGCAGTTTATGACAAAGAATATGCTGCTGAGCAAGGTGTTGACACATTGTCTTTGGAGGGTGGATACGGATTAACATATAATCCAAATTGGGGCACATATAATGATTACGAAGTTATTTTTGAAAATGGGCTGGCTGTTGATACAATTAATGGAACAAAACAATATGTTAACAGGTTTAAAAATTATTATCATAAACCAAACTTTAACTTTCAACATTTATGGAATATTAATGATAACTCCTCATTAACAAACGTTCTTTATTATTCCACAGGGCATGGAGGAGGAACTGGCCTTCACGGTGGAATGCTAACATATACACCAAATAATCAAATTAACTTTCAAAATATTTATGATGTGAACCATGGAAACGTTTGGAATTCATTTATTAATCCAGGTGGACCTGCAATTGATTTAGCATATAGTGAAACGGAAAAAAAATCGACTAGTATTTTATATTCCTCTATAAATAATCACTATTGGGGTGGCTTACTTTCTACATACAATCACAAAATAAATAATAATTTTGATTTATCATCTGGTATTGATTTAAGAACATACAGAGGAGAGCATTACAGAGAAGTCTATGACTTGTTAGGCGGAGACTACTATGCTGGATCATTAGGTTCTGGCTCAAAAAATTCAGTTGGGGAAAACTCCAGTAATCTAATTTTAAGGGAGGGTGATAAAATGTATTATCATAATGACGGGTTAGTTAGATGGTATGGTGCTTTTGGTCAATTAGAATACAACTACAAAGATATTTCTGCTTTTATTAATATAACAGGTTCGCAAACCTTATATAAAAGAGTTGATTACTTCAAAAAACAAGATTTAGTTCTTTCTGATACTATTTTCACTCAGGCTATTGGTATAAATGACACAATTATATATAACGGTAATGAATACACTTCAGATTCTAAAGAAACAAGGTATACTGAAACAAATTGGGAGAAATTTCCTGGATTTACTTTCAAGACTGGAGCTAACTGGAATATTGATGAATCTAACAATATTTTTATTAATTCTGGAATCCTATCCAAAGCTCCAAGATTTAATAATGTATTTAATTATGATAACGAAACATATTTTAATACTAAAAATGAAATTGTAAAAGCAATTGAATTTGGTTATGGTTATAAGTCAAATAAATTTTCTTTAAACTTAAATATATATAATACTGCGTGGGAAAATAAACCGCAATCTGGGACTACTGTTCTTGATGGAGGTGAAACAGCATCTTATAATATCAATGGAATTAATGCTCTTCACCAGGGTTTGGAACTAGATTTTGCTTGGAAAATTTCAAAGTCATTTAAATATGAATTTCTTAGTTCAATTGGAAATTGGAGATGGAATTCAGGAGATACTGTAAACTTTTACTTAAATCAACAACTTATTGAAAGTGATTATTTTGACGCTAGAGGAGTATCGGTTGGTGACTCTCCACAAACTCAAATTGGGTCTAGTGTTAGTTATAATTACAGACTAAGTAAAAACACGAGAGGATATATTAAGTTAAAAGGTATTTACTCTGACAGATTTTTTTCTGACTTTGACCCATTTACTTTAAATGAGGAAAAAACTGTTTGGCAAATACCGGGATATGCTCTATTTAGTTTACATATGGGGCAAAATATTTATTTTAAAGATTCTTCAATCAATTTAAAACTTAATGTTTTAAATTTATTTAATACTACTTACATTAGTGATGCTCAAAATAATTCAAGTTATGTTGAAGACTCTCCAATGAATTCTGACGCTTCCTCCGCATCCGTTTTCTTTGGTATGCCACGAAGAATAATTGCATCAATTGAATATAAATTTTAAACTATGAAAAACCTGATTAACACAATTTTACTAACAATTCCCTTTACTATTTTTTCACAAACCGTTGACTATTATCAATCTTGCTTTGGTCTATATGGGGAGGAGCTACGTTCTGAGCTCAATGAGTTAATTAGTAACCATACATCATATTCATACACAACAACAAAAAATATTTTACGAGAGTCTGATGAAGACCCTGACAATCCTTCAAATATTATTTTGGTTTACACAGGTAATTCAATTGACAAATTTGATTTTTCATCAAATCTTGAACCAGACTTTTGGAATAGAGAACATGTATGGCCTAAATCACACGGAGAGTTTGATAACGGAGATCCTTTTGAAGAACCAGCGTACACAGACGTTCACAATTTAAAACCTGTTGATAGTAGTATAAATACTCTTCGGGGAGAAAAAGATTTTGATATGGGAGGAGAAATAGTATTCAATGGATCTGTTGAAACTACTTGTTATTCTACAAATAATACATTTGAACCTAGAGATGAAGTTAAGGGAGATATTGCTAGAATTATTTTATATATGGATGTAAGGTACGAGGGAGGTATTACTGAGCCTAATTTAGTTTTAGTAGATGGTTTAACGACCTATCCTTACCCTCAATTAGGAGATAAATCTACTTTACTTCAGTGGCATGAACAAGATCCACCTGATGCATTTGAAAAAAGAAGAAATGATGTAATTTTTAAATGGCAAGGAAATAGAAATCCATTTATTGATTACCCTGAGTTTGCAGATTATATATTCTATGAAAACGAACCAAATATTAATCCTATTCAATTTACAAATGTTACTATAAACCCCGAAAGTATTGAAGGAGGATCTACTTTTACTATAAGTGCAAATATTTTTAGCACAATAAATTGCCCTGTTGTTTCTATGAATTTGAATTATGGCAACTCTTGGTGGGATAATTCAAATACTTTATCAATGAATATTAATGCAAATGGCGATTACGAATGTCAAATTCCCCCTCAACCATATAATACTATGTTTTGTTACTCCATAACCGCAACAATTTGTGATGAAGTTTCACAAACTTTTTATGGTTCTGAAATCATTCCACCTTTCCCTTTTGAAGGTATTATCACACCTATAAGTGAAATTCAAGGGGGAGTAGAAGCATCTCCTTTCGAAGGTGAAGTTGTAAATACTTCAGGTATTGTAACGGGAGCTTTTGCAAATAGTTTTTACATCCAAAATGGATCAGAACCTTGGTCAGGAATATATGTATATAGTAGTGCAGGTTTACCTCAAATGGGAGATAGTGTTATTGTCGTAGGTGAAGTCAGTGAATTCTGTTGGGATAACGGTTCTCTATGTGACGGCCCAGGAACTACAGAAATATATCAGCCTGATGACATATATATAATTAGCAATAATAATCCTATTCCTGAACCTATTCTAGTTTCAAGTGGTGAAGCTCTTCAAGAACAATACGAGGGAGTACTAATTAAAATGAACGATGTTGAATGTGTTTCCAACGCAAATGGGTATGGTGTTTGGAATGTAAATGATGGTTCTGGAGTTTGCGGAATTCATAATACCCCTGATGGATATGAACATAACGAAGAAATTGGAGAAGTATATACAATTACTGGAGTTGTTTCATCAACTTTTAATGATTGGAAAGTTGATTTACGTATGGAATCTGATGTAGAGTCTGGAGCAGATACTACCCCTCCCTACATTGCAAATCATGAATGTTATGAAGTAGGTGAAAATTACTATATATACTTATTTTTTAATGAAGAAATAGATACTGATTTTGTTAGTGATTTTTACTTCTATGTCAGTGGAGGAGACATCCAAAGTGTCTCAATGGATATGTTTGATCCAACAAAAGTAATTGTTGCATTATCTAATGTAAACTCAACTAGTTTTATTGTTAACGTCTTTGAGATGTTCGATTTAAATGGAAATCAAGCTCAAAATATTTTTTATCAATTCGATTGTAATTTTAACATAGAAATTGATGAAAATAATGACAACTCTTTATTATTTCCTAACCCTGCTAACAGATTGTTTAATTTAAACTTAAAAGAAGATTTAAATACTATTAAAATATATAATCTTCAGGGAAAATTAATAACTGATAAAATACTTGAAAAAGGATTAAATCAATTAGAAATAAATGAGAAAGGATTTTACTTTTTAGAAATTAATCAAAGTAACTATATTCCATTAATTATTAATTAACTTACATATTGCATTAGTATTCCACAAAACCAAGCGGCATAAGTTCCTAGAGCATAACCTAGTACTGCGAGAAGAACACCAACAGGGGCCAGTGATGGATGAAAAGCAGAAGCAACAACTGGTGCTGAGGCAGCCCCACCAACATTAGCTTGACTCCCTACAGCAACAAAGAAAAAAGGAGCTTTAATTAATTTAGCAATAGATAATAATAAAATAACATGAATTAACATCCATATAAATCCTAAAATAAACAGACCAGGATTATCAAGAATTGCTAGTGCATCCATTTTCATACCAATTGTAGCAACTAATACATACAAAAAAACACTACCTATCGTCGAAGCCCCAGCTCCTTCATACTTTCTAAAATTGGTAAAAGATAAAACAAGCCCACCTGTAGTCGCAATAACTATTAACCAAAAAAATGAACTAGTTAAACTGAATTTTTCTAAATACGGAAAATTATTTTGAATAAAAGGGCTAATTATGTCTGAGCAAAAATGTGCAAAACCAGTAATTCCAAATCCAATAGCAAGAATTATCATAAAATCTAAAAGAGATGGAATTCTTTGATTTTTCTTTTTATAATTAATTAATTTATTTTTCAAATCTTCTATCGCAGAAGAATCTGCTTTTAGCCATTTATCTACACGTTGATTGATGCCAGCTCCAAAAAGTAAAAAGCCCATCCATACATTCGCGACAATCACATCTACAGTAATCATCGAACTAAATATTTGATCATCTACATTAAACATTTCTTTCATAGCCGCTTGATTTGCTCCTCCACCTATCCAACTCCCAGCAACTGTAGTTAACCCTCTCCATAAGTCTTCTGGATTGATTGGAACTATTCCAAAGTAAGAAACAATTATTAAACTTATTGGACCACCTATTAAAATACCAACTGTTCCAGTTAAAAACATTATAATTGCTTTAGGGCCAAGATTAATTATGCTTTTC
This sequence comes from uncultured Flavobacteriales bacterium, assembly GCA_964435285.1. GTDB lineage: Bacteria > Bacteroidota > Bacteroidia > Flavobacteriales > TMED113. The sequence goes on along the minus strand of CAYSYA010000001.1, from coordinate 91,179 downwards.
AAATCAATACTTAAAGTCAACAAAACTAAACTTGCTGGCAATAAATACCTAGAAGCAACATAATATAAATTTTTAGAAACTTCCGGGGACACAAGGTTTAAACTATTTAAAATTGAAGGAATAAAATAACATAACAAAAGACCAGGAATGTATTTGAAAAATTTTACTAAGAAGTTATTAGTGCTTTTTTCAGCATAAAAAATTAATGATAAAATAATAATTAATATTCCTAAAACTGGTGCTTCAGAATTAAGAAAAAATGTAGATGATTCCATATTTATTTATTTATTAGTATTTTTTTTAACTCAACTAGAAATTGTTCTCTTTGATCAAAATGAACCCAATGATTTGCTTTAGCAATAGTAAACAATTTAGAATTTAAAAAATACTTTTTTATTAGATTTTTATCAGAATCTAAAATATAGTTTGATTCTGAGCCTCTTATAAAAAAACATGCCCCACTCCAAGTATTGTCTAAATAATTAAAATTCATTAATTCTTCTATAGAATTTTCTATGGCATTAATATTAAAACGAAATTGTAATTTTTCATCCTTCCAAAATAAATTTTTTAACAAAAATTGGATTGTTTGGTTGTCAATCTTTTCGTCCTCTAAATTTAATTGAGCTTTTTTTCTAGAATTTAAGTTAGCGTTATTTATTTTAATCAAATTAGATATTAATGAATGATAATTATTAATATATTTTTTTGGAGCTATATCAATTATAATTAGTTTTTTTAAACTATTTGGATGATGAAAAGAAAAAGCCATTGCTGTTTTCCCTCCCATAGAATGACCTAAAATAATAGGATCTTTTATTTCATGATGTTGAATATAATTATATAAATCATTACTCATTAAGTCATAATTATGGTTATTATCATGAAAGGACTTTCCATGATTTCGTTGGTCTATAATATGAACTTGAAAAGAAAATGATAATTCTTTCGCAATACTATACCAATTATCTAATGAACCAAATAGACCATGTAATATAATTAATGACTCATCACTGTCTCCTAATATCTTAGAATTTAAAATCAATTTAAATTTCGTTTATACATTTGAATAGTATTTTCTAAACCAAAATATAATGCATCACAAATTAATGCATGACCTATTGATACTTCCTTTAGATTTCGAACTTTTGTTTTAAAATAATTTAAATTTTGAAGATTTAAATCATGACCAGCATTAATTTCTAATCCAAGATTGTGAGCTAAATCTGCTGACTTGATAAAAGGTTTAATTGAAATTTCTTTATTTCTTTGAAAATCATTAGCATAACTTTCAGTATATAATTCTATTCTATCTGTTCCTAGTTTCTTTGCATATTTAATCATGTCTTCAATTGGATCTATAAATATTGATGTTCTTATTTTATGCTCTTTTATTCTAGAAATTATATCTTTCAAAAATGAATAATTTTTAATGGTATCCCAACCTGAATTTGAAGTTAATACATCAGGAGGGTCGGGTACTAAAGTAACTTGTTTAGGTTTTACTCTTAAAACCATATCTATAAAATCCATAGAAGGATACCCTTCAATATTTAATTCCGATGTTATAGCTTCTTTTAATAAAAATACGTCCTCTTTTCTAATGTGCCTTTCATCAGGTCTTGGGTGTACAGTAATGCCATCTGCACCAAATTTTTCACAATCCTTTGCAAATTGAATCAGATCGGGATTATTTCCCCCCCTCGCATTCCTTAGTGTTGCAGCTTTATTTATATTTACACTTAGTCTAATCATATTAATAATTTTATATAAAAATAGTAAGTTTGTTATAATATAGTCGATATATGAAATTAAAAAGTTTATTAAAAAATGATATCCCAACAATAAACCCAAATACCACGGGAAATATGTCGCTTTTAATAATGGAAGAATACAAAACATCTCATCTAATTATCCTTTCTGATACTGAATTTAAAGGAGTAATTGACCAAGATTCAATCTTGGAGATGGAAGATATGACAAAGGAGATTAGCACTGTAATCAATAAATCTAAAAAAATATCATTAAATATTAATAATCATATTTGCATAGCATTAAAAACATTTAGTGAAAATAAAATTTCAATTATTCCAATATTTAATGAAAATAAATACTTTGGTTACATAACTATTTCAGATATAATCTATAGAATTGGTGAACCTTATCAGTTAACAGAAATTGGTATAATAACCATAAAAAGTACAATGGAGGATTATTCACTTTCAGAAATAAGTAGATTAATTGAACAAAATGAAGGAAAAGTTATTAGTTCATTTATCCAAATGAACCCTAATTCAAAAAATATAAATATTGATATAATCATTAATAAAAAAGATTTAACAAGAATAATTAAATCTTTACAAAGGTTTAATTGGAATATTATTGAAACATATGACACCTCATTAGTTGACAACTTAGATAATAGATTTGACTCATTTTTGAGATATTTAAATACATAGATTTATGAACATTCTATTATACTGCCCTAATTTAACTATTGAAAACTCTATTTACATTAAAGTTTTTTTTTATGAATTGAGCAAATATGAAGCTGAATTATTTGTTCTAGAAAAATTTAATGAGGATACTAGAAATAAACTTAAACTTCCAAAAAAAATAACAATAATTAATAATCTTAAAGACATTAATAAATTAGATTTTTTAATTTGTTTTGGAGGTGATGGAACAATGTTAAAAGCATCACATTTAATTGAAAATTTAAAAACACCTATTATTGGAATCAATACAGGAAGACTTGGTTTTTTAGCAAACATCCCAAAAGAAAATATTAGAAATTTAATTAAGGACCTTTACAACAAAAATTATCATATTAGCGCAAGAAGTTTAATTAACGTAACAACTAAACCCAAATTAAAAAACCAAATATTTCAATTTGCGTTAAACGAGGTTTCCATTTCTGAAAAAAATCACTTATCAATGATTAGTATTAATACATATGTAAATGATAAATTCTTGAATACTTATTGGGGAGATGGATTAATAGTCTCTACCCCAACTGGTTCTACTGCTCATTCATTGAGTTGCGGAGGGCCTATAGTTATGCCTGACTCTGATAACTTTATAATTACACCTATTTCTTCACACAATTTAAATGTAAGGCCTCTTATTTTATCTGATGACAATATCATTAAAATTCATCTTGATCAAAGATTTAAATCATTTAATCTTTCTCTGGATGGAAGGTCTGAGATTATCTCCAACAAACATATTATAATTATAAAAAAAGAGAAGTTTAAAATAAACTTACTAATTACTAAAACCAATAACTATTTTGACACACTTAGAAATAAATTACTTTGGGGATTGGATAAAAGAAATGGTTAATCACGCATATATTTAACAATTGCGTATATTGTATTATATTAACTAAACAATATGAAAATTTTAAAGAAAATAATTTTATTATTTTTTTTTCTTTTAAGTTCCTTTAGTTTTTCACAAACTGAAATAGGATTTTATTTAGGCACCTCATTTTTTCACGGTGATGTTGGATACAACTCTTTAACATTTGGTAACACTAATAAATTATTTACTAATTCAACAATATCTTTAGGATTAAATTTTAGAAAAAATATTAATACTAGATTTTCTTACAATTTTAAATTACAAAGAGGTAAAATTACATCATATGATAGTGACTCTGAAGACTTTTTTATTGTCCAAAGAAATTTAGATTTTCAATCAAATATCACAGAGTTTTCTTCTAACATTGAATTTAATTTTTCCCATTACAAAATTGGATCAAAAAAATTAAATAAGACACTTTTTGTATTTACTGGTATTAGTGGATTCAAATTTAATCCAAAAGGATATTTTAACGGTTCATGGATAGAGTTACAACCTCTAGGCACTGAAGGTCAAGGAAGTTTCTTATACCCTGAAAGAGAAAAATATAATTTATTTTCTTTAGGAGTTCCTATTGGAGTTGGTTATAAACTAAATTTAAATAATTATTTGGCTTTGAATATATCATGGTCTTGGACTTTAACAACAACAGACTATATTGATGATGTAAGTTTAGATTATGTAAACCCAAACATATTGAGTAGTCAAGCTCAAAATTTAGCAGATAAATCGTATTCAGGATTTTTGGAAGGGTCACAAAGAGGAAACTCTCAAAATATGGATAAATTTGGTTTTTTTGGCTTTAGCATTGTTTATAAAATACCAAAAAAAACATTCTGCTCACAGATAAACTTTTAATGACTTTATTTTCTAAAATAAACTTAAATTCTGTTCCAAATCACGTTTGTATTATAATGGATGGTAATGGAAGATGGGCAAAAATAATAGGAAAAAATAGATCTTTTGGTCATCAAAAGGGAATTTATTCTGTAAAAAAAATTTTGGAGCAGTCAATCAAATTAGGTGTAAAACATTTAACATTATTCGCATTTTCAAAAGAAAATTGGGGCAGACCAAAATTAGAGATAAGTACTATTATGAAATTACTAGCAAATTCTATTTTAAAATATAAAAAAAACTTAATTGATAATGACGTTAAATTAAATACAATTGGAGACTTAAATGATTTACCTTTAGATTCCAAAAACGCTATTGAAGAAGTTAAAAAAATAACTAATAAAAATAAAAATATAACGTTAACTATAGCACTGAGCTATAGTTCTAGGTGGGAAATTATAAATGCAATAAAAAAAATAACAAACGATTGCCTTAATAACAAAATTAATGCTAAAAATATTAATGAAAAATTGGTAAATAGTTACCTTTGCACATATAATTTACCAGAACCTGATCTTTTAATTAGAACTGGTGGGGAAAAAAGAATAAGTAATTTTTTACTTTGGCAATTGGCTTATTCTGAATTGTATTTTTGTGAAAAAAACTGGCCAGATTTTGAAGAAGAAGATTATTTTAAAGCAATTATCGAATTTCAAAATCGAGAAAGAAGGTTTGGAAAATTAAATTAAAATGAAAAAATTTTATTTAAATATATTTTTTTTAATACTTGTTGGTATCAATTTCAATTTAATAAGTCAATCTAAAACTGACTCTGGTAATCAATACATGATTGGAGGATTTAATTTTTCAGGAAATTCAAATCTTGAAAGTAATACTATTTTATCATTAATTGACTTAAACGTTGGAGATAATATTTTTGTTCCCGGTGAAGAAATTCCCACAGCAATAAAAACTTTATGGAAGCAAAATATGTTTTCTGATATACAGATTTTTCAAACTAAAATAGAAGGTAATATAATTTACTTAGAAATATACTTAGATCAATTACCCAAATTAGAAAAATTTCAATTCAAGGGACTTAAGAAATCTGAAATTGATAAACTTCGTGAAGAGCTGAACTTAAGTAGAGGAATTTACGTTAGTAATCAAATTAAAAATAAAACTGAAAACTATATTATTAAATACTTTCAAGAAAAAGGTTTTTTGAATGCAACATGCTCTGTTAATGAAGAAAGAAATCAAAAATTAAATTCATCTACTTTAATTATTGATGTAAATAAAAACGAGAGGGTTAAAATAAAAGAAATTATTATTTCTTCTGACAAAAATACTTTTAAGCAAGGTAAACTTAAAAGGCAGTTAAAGAATACTAAAGAGACCGGAATTAAAAATATTTTTAGTTCTTCGAAATTTATTGAAAGTGATTTTGATGAAGATTTACAAAATTTAATTGCAATGTATCGAGAAAATGGATATAGGGATGCAAAAATAATTGGTCATAAAACTTCATTTAATAATACTGGCGATTTATTATTAAATATTGAATTAATTGAGGGTGAGAAATATTTTTTTGGTGACATTAAATGGATTGGGAATTCAAAATATGACTCTGAAAAATTAAACGAATTATTATCAATTAAAGAAGGTGAAGTTTTTGACCAAAAACTACTAGAAGAAAGGTTATATATGAGTAGAAATGGAAACGATATAAGCTCATTATACATGGATGATGGTTATCTTTTCTTTCAAGCTAATCCTGTTGAGTCAAGTATTTTAAATCAAAAAATTAATTTAGAAATTAGAGTTACTGAAGGAAAGAGAGCAATTGTAAATAATGTTACAGTAATTGGAAATACTAAAGTTAAAGACCACGTAATTATGAGGGAGGTAAGGTCTTTACCAGGCTCTATGTTTAAAAGATCTGATATCATTAGAACACAAGAGGAGTTTAATCGTCTTGGCTATTTTAACCCTGAAACACTTGGAGTTAATCCAGTACCTGACCCTGAAACTGGAACTGTTGACATAGAATATAGTGTGGAATCAAAATCGTCTGATCAACTTGAACTTCAAGGTGGTTGGGGAAATGGAATGGTTGTTGGAGCATTTTCTGTTGTATTTAATAACTTTTCAACAAAAAACTTTTTTAAAAAAGATAGCTGGAATCCTATGCCACATGGAGATGGTCAAAAAATTAGACTTCGTGCCGCTTCTAATGGTTCTTATTACCAAAACTATAGTTTATCTTTTGAGGAACCTTGGATGGGTGGAGCCAAACCTAATAGTTTTTCTGTATCTCTTTGGAAAACAATTCAATCTTTCAATGAGGGTTCAAAAATGGATATTTCAGGTCTTAGTATAGGTTTTGGGAAAAGACTTAATTGGCCAGACGATTATTTTACAATTACTCATTCTGTTAACTTTCAAAGATATAATCTAGAAAATTATCAAACTAGTTTATTTGACTTTAGTGATGGGTTTTCTAACAATATAAATTACGCTACAACATTTTCAAGAAATTCAATTTTTAACCCGATATATCCAAGAAACGGATCCAAGTTTACTCTTTATTTTGAACTCACTCCACCTTATTCATTATTTAAAGAAAAAGATTATTATAAAAATCTAGACGATGATCAAGAAAGATATAAATTTCTTGAGTATAATAAATTTAAATTTGATGGAACTTGGTACAATGCTCTAATAGGAGACTTAGTAATTAGAACACACTTTGAGTTTGGTTTCTTAGGAACATACAACCGATCAGTTGGTCTACCCCCATTTGAAAGATTTTTTGTGGGTGGTGATGGATTAAGTGGTTATTCTATAGATGGAAGAGAAATTATTGCTTTAAGAGGTTATCCTAATGGATCACTAAGTTCTGATTCAGGTGACGCATTATACAATAAATATAATATTGAGTTAAGATACCCTATTTCATTAAACCCTAACTCAACGATATATGGTCTTTTGTTTACTGAGGCAGGAAACTCATGGTCAAATTATGATAATTTTAACCCATTTGAACTAAAAAGGTCCGCTGGTTTAGGGTTACGTATTTTTATGCCCATGTTTGGCTTACTTGGTTTAGATTTTGCACATGGATTTGATAATTTATCTAACTCAAATATAAAAAGTGGATGGCAGACACACTTTATTATTGGTCAACAATTTTAAATGATTAAATTTGATATGTTTTTAAATACTAGAATTATGCAAATAAATAAAATTAGTTTAACATTAATTGCCTTTATTTTTACCACCATAAGTATTTCTCAAAAAATTGCTTATGTTGATTCAAAATATATTTTAAGTAATATTCCTGAATTTACAACTGCACAAGAAGAAATTGAAGAGCTATCAAAGAAGTGGGAAACAGAAATCCAAAGCTTATACTTAGATATTGAAAAAATGTATAAAAGTTATAAAGCAGAAAAATATCTTCTTCCTGAAAATGAAAAAAAGTTAATGGAAGAGAATATTATTAATAAAGAGAAAGAGGTTAGAGAATACCAAAAAAGTTTATTCGGACCTAACGGAAAGTTGTATGAAAAACAACGAGAAAAAATTGAGCCAATTCAAGAAATTATTTATAATGCTATTCAAGAATTTGCAGAAAAAAATAGATATGAAATTATTTTCGATAAATCTTCTGAATTAATAATGTTATATTCAAATGAAGATTTAGATGTAAGTAATGATATTTTAGATCAACTAGGTTATAATTATTAAAAAAATTTAAATATGAAAAAATTAATTTTAAGTTCGGTATTTTGTTTATTTACCGTTTTCGCTATCGCTCAACAAAAAATAGGGCACGTTAATTCGCAACAGATTATGTCTAACATGCCTGACATAAAGATAATAGAAACAAAAATCCAAAATGAAAGTAAGAAGATGGATGAAATGTACGCTGAAATGATGCAAAAAGCACAAGAAGCGGCTCAAGCTTTTCAAAAAGCTCAAAATGATAAAGAAAGTGAAGCTGTTATTAAAGCTAAGTATGAAGAAGCTTTAAACCTTGAACAAAGAATGCAAGTTTTTGCACAAGATGCTCAAAAAGAATTACAAACATTACAAAACGACTTACTTGCTCCAGTTGTAGAAAAAATACAAAATGCCATAAATGACGTAGCAAAAGATGGGAAGTACTCTTACATTCTGGATACTGGAAGCGGATTCAATGTTATTTTATACAATGATGGACCTAATTCAAATGACATAACAGATGAAGTAAAAAAGAAATTAAAATTATAAGTATTTGAATTCTAATTTACCAATAGGGATTTTTGATTCTGGTATTGGCGGACTTACCGTAGCAAGAGAAATTATTGACTTAATGCCGAATGAAAAAATAATCTATTTTGGAGATACTCTTCACTTACCATACGGTGAGAAATCAAAGAAAAAAGTTATTAATTATTGCTTAAAAATATGTCAGTTTTTAAGCAGTAAAAATTGCAAAGCTATTGTTATAGCATGTAATTCAGCATCTTCATTAGCACTTAATAAAATTAAAAAAGAATTTGAGGAAAAATCTATTATTTTTAATGTAATAGACCCAGTAATTAATTGTATTAAAAAATTAGAAACTAAAAAAATTGGTGTTATAGGTACAAATGCCACAATTAATTCTAAAATCTATGAAGACAAAATTAACTGCTTGAATGATAATTACATAGTTAATTCATTAGCTACCCCATTATTAGCACCAATGATAGAGTTAGGTTTTCATGACGATTCAATTAAAAAAAAAATTATAGCAACTTATTTAAAAAAAAGTGAACTATCTGAAATTGAAACTTTAATTCTTGGATGTACTCACTACCCACTGATTCAGAATGAAATTAAAGAAATATATAAGAACAAAATTGATATAATTAATTCTCTGAATGCAATTGGACAATTTATTAGTCAAAAACTTGAAAAAAATAACTTGTTAAATCGAAATAACATTAAAAAAACTCATGAATTTTATGTTTCAGATTTAACATTAAGTTTTCAAAAGAGCGCTAAGCTATTTTTTAAAAACAAAATTGATTTAAAGGAAAAAAATATATTTGATGAAAAATAAAATTTACACCATATATTCGGAATACACGCCAAATCCTGAAGTCATGAAATTTGTCTCCAATCAAATTTTAACAGATCACATGATAGAGTTTGAAACAATTCCAAAGAAAAACGAATATCCACTTATATATGATTTATTTATGTTACCATTTGTTGAAAACATTTTTTTAGGAATAAATTTTATTTCAATTGAAAAAAATAATAAAGTAAACTGGGATGATATCTCATATGAAATAAGAGAACTTATTCAAGAAAAATTAAATAAGGGAGTTTTTGTTAAGTCTGAGGGTATAACAACAAAAAAACAGGGTATAAAAAGAAATGTAAAAGTAAACCGAAAAAGAACAAAAAAAGAATTAATAATTGAAGATATTTTTGAACAACACATTCGCCCATACGTGATGCAAGATGGAGGGGACATTTCCTTAGTCTCATATGAAAACGGAATTGTAAAAGTCCTTCTTCAAGGCGCATGTAATGGTTGCCCTTCATCTACTTACACATTGAAACAAGGTATTGAAACTAAATTAAAACAAATCTTAGGTGAGGAAATAAAAGAAGTTATTCCTATTAACTAATTTATTATAACTTAAATCTATAGTCAAAAAAAGCAAATATTAATTTATTACCTTTTTTTTGGTGAATAATTGGACATATTTATTTTTTTAAAGTATATTAATTCTTTTAAATTTCTACAACTTAATTACTTGAAAATGAAAAAAATAAACAGCGCTTTTATCTCTGTTTTTAATAAAGAAAATTTAGAATCATTAGTTTCATTGTTAATTAAATTCAATATTAAACTATACTCATCAGGTGGAACTAAGATAGCTTTAGAGAAGCTTGGTTGTAATGTAATATCAGTTGAAGATATTACACAATACCCTTCCATTTTAGGAGGAAGAGTTAAAACTCTTCATCCTAAAATTTTTGGTGGAATTTTAAATCGTCGAGATTCAAAAAGTGACTTAGAAGATGTTGAAAAATATGATATACCTAGTTTTGACTTAGTTATTGTTGACTTATATCCTTTTGAAGATACCGTTAAAAATACTTCTAACGAAAATGAAATTATAGAAAAAATTGATATTGGTGGCATTTCTCTAATAAGAGCTGCAGCTAAAAACTATAAGGAAGTAATGATTATTCCTTCAAAGGAATTAATTCCTAATTGCATGAGTTTAATTGAAAAAAATAATGGTCATACATCATTAGATGAAAGATTATTTTTTGCAAAAAAGGCTTTTGAAATATCTTCTCATTATGACACCAATATTTTTTCTTGGTTTGGTAATGATTTTGATGAATCTTTAAAAATATCTATTTCAGAGAAAAAAATATTACGATACGGAGAAAATCCTCATCAAAAAGGAATTTATTATGGAAACCTTGGTGAAGTATTTAATAAATTAAATGGAAAAGAAATTTCCTATAATAATTTATTAGACATTGATGCTGCTATAAATTTAATTAATGATTGTAAAGAACCTACGTTTGCAATTTTAAAACACAACAATGCATGTGGAATTGCTATACATAATAACGTTTATGAAGCTTGGAAGAAAGCATTAGCTGGAGACCCAATATCTGCATTTGGTGGTATATTAATTACAAATCAAGAATTAAATTCTAAAACAGCTGAAAGCATTAATAAATTATTTTTTGAAATTATAATTTCACCTAAGTTTTCAACTAATGCTTTTGATATACTGAAAGCAAAAAAAAATAGAATCATCTTAGAATTAAAGTCTCAAAATAAAGCTAATAATAAACAATATAGATCAATTTTAAATGGAATTTTAGCGCAAGAAAACGATATTTTGATTGATTCTGAGGAAATTTTAGAGAAAATAACTAAATTAAAACCCTCCAAGTCTCAAGTTGAAGATTTATTGTTTGCTAGCACAATATGTAAACATACAAAATCTAATGCTATAGTTTTGGTAAAAAATAAACAACTAATTGGAATTGGATGTGGACAAACATCTAGAGTAGACGCACTTAAACAAGCTATTAAAAAAGCAAAAAATTTTAATTTTAATTTAGAAAATAGTGTTATGGCCTCTGATGCTTTTTTTCCGTTTCCAGATTGTATAGAAATTGCTGCCAAAGAACAGATTTCAGCTGTTATTCAACCTGGCGGTTCAATTAACGATCAATTATCAATAGATTGTTGTAATAAAAATAATATTAGTATGGTTTTAACAAAAACTAGACACTTTAAACACTAAAAAAAATAGATATGGGTATACTTGATTTTATGAATCTTACAGAAGATATTGCAATTGATTTAGGTACTGCTAATACGTTAATAATTCATAACGATAAAGTAGTGGTTAATGAGCCCTCAATTGTTGCCATGGAGACAAAAACGGGTAAATTTATAGAAGTTGGTGTTAAAGCCCAACAAATGCATGGTAAGGCTCACAAGGGCATTGAAACTACAAGACCCCTAAAAGACGGTGTTATTGCTGATTTTGATGCTGCAGAATCAATGATTAGAGAATTTATAAAAAAAATACCTGCTTTAAAAAGACGAATATTCTCACCTGCATTACGAATGGTAATATGTATACCATCAGGTATAACTGAAGTTGAAAAACGTGCTGTAAGAGATTCAGCAGAACATTCTGGAGCTAAAGAAGTGTATTTAATTCATGAGCCAATGGCCGCTGCTATAGGAATTGGAATTGATGTTCAAGAACCTAAAGGAAATATGGTTATTGATATTGGAGGGGGGACAACTGAAATAGCTGTAATATCATTAGGTGGAATTGTATGTGATAAATCTGTAAAGGTCGCAGGTGATATTTTTACATCAGATATAAAATTTTATATGAGAACTCATCATAATTTAGTTGTTGGCGATCGTTCTGCTGAAGAAATTAAAATTCAATGTGGTGCTGCAACTCAAGTATTAGAAAATCCACCTGAAGATTGGCCGGTTCAAGGAAGAGATCTTACAACAGGAAAACCTAAGCAAGTTATAGTTTCGTATAAAGAAATAGCTCAGGCTCTTGATTCATCAATTTGCTCAATTGAAGATGCCATTATGCAAGCTTTAGCAATGACTCCGCCCGAACTTGCAGCAGATATTTACAATACCGGAATTTACTTAGCAGGAGGAGGCTCAATGTTAAGAGGACTAGAAAAACGTATTTCTGCTAAAACTGACCTAGCGGTATTTATTGCAGAAGATCCTTTGAAAGCAGTAGTAAGAGGAACTGGAATTGCCTTGAAAAACGTTGATCATTATACCTTCTTAATGAGATAATTAATTTGAATTTATGCGATTTTTAATTGAAATTTTAATTAAGCATCATGTTTTTTTTATTTTTATTTTTTTAGTTTTTTTTTGTCTATCGCTAATTCTCAAAATTAATCCCTATAATGAAGTAAAACTACTAAATGGAGTCAAAAATTTGATTTATACATCATTAGCGACAGAAAATAATTTAGTTGAATATTTCAAATTAAAAAAAGTAAATATTAAACTAAGTGAAGAAAACTGTAAACTCATATCAGAAAATGAACAATTAAAATTTGAAAACACTGAACTTCAAATTTTTAAAAAAAATAAAAATTTAATATTTCAGAACAATAAAGAAAGATTCAATTATATTCCTGCAAAAATTGAAAAAAAAAACTGGACTCTAGCAAATAATATTCTTATTCTAAACAAAGGAAAAAAACATGGAGTTTTGAAAAACATGGGTGTTATGAATACAAAAGGAGTAGTTGGAATAGTAAGTAATACTACAGATCATTTTTGTGAGGTCACGACAATAATTAGCAATCACACTAGATTATTAACTTCTATAAAAACAAAAAACGGAATTTTAAATGAAGGAATATTAAAATGGAATGGAAAATCTCATACTCATGGAAGTTTAGAAGGCGTTGGAAATGAAATAGAAATTTCATTAGGAGATTCAATATTTACTCATTCCGAATCTAAAAGTTTTTATAGCGGAATTTTCATTGGAACTATATCAAATTTTGAAAAAAAAATAAGTTCTAATTCTTTTAAAATTGATGTTTTATTTGGAGTGGACTTTAAAAATATAAATAACGCAGTAATAATTAAAGATAAATTAAAAAGTGAATTAAATTTTTATGAAAACAAATAATTCAATTTTATTTTGTTTTTTTGGAAATGTAATTTTCCAAATTTTTGTACTTAACCAGTTTTTATTTAGTAATTGGATCAACCCACTCTACTACGTAATTTTTATATTATTTATTCCCACTAAGAAAAGTCACTTATTTATCATTTTATCATCTTTTCTAATTGGTTTATTAGTTGATATTGGGACTGGTACATTAAGTACGAGCGGACCTGTTCATGCATTTAGTAGTTTAATTTTAGGATATTTTAGACCAAAGTATATAAAATTTATTTCTACTAGGGGAAATAGTTTATCAGAAATAAACTTTAATAATTTAAATTTCAGCAGAGTCTTTTTTTATATTGTAATTGGAGTTTTTTTTCACCATTTTTTATTATTTATTTTTTCAGGCTTAAATTTTAAAAATATAATCATTAGCACATTTCTAAGCTCATTTTTCACCTCCATGCTTTTAATTTTTTCATATTATATATTCAAGAAATGAAAAGAAATTTTATACTAGCAAATAGAAGATTTTTTATTTATTTTTTAATTTTCTTCGTTTCTTCAATTTTTATTTCAAAGTTATTTTACATACAAATAATTCAAAACTCATATTACGAAAACTTAGCAGAAAATAACGCAAAAAGAAGAATTCTGCTACCACCTGAAAGAGGATTAGTTTATGATAGAAATAACAAATTAATTGCAAAAAATGATAGTATAATTGATATAATGATGATTCCAAGAGAATTAAAATTGACTACACTAGAAGATTCAATAAATTTATGTAATTACTTTAATATATCTATATCTCAATTATCAGAAAAAATTGAAAAAGCTAAACAATATTCATATAGTAAAGGATCTATATTTCTTGAAGAAGTTCCATTTTCTCTTCTTGAAAATTTATTTCAATTTTCTGGTCTTTATGAACAACATAGAATGGTAAGAAAATATAACACTAAATACGCCGCAAATATTTTAGGTTATATTGGTATAATTAATAATGTTAAAATAAGTGACAAATATTATGAAAGTGGAGATAGAATAGGAAAATCTGGAATTGATAAATCTTACGAAAAATTTTTAAGGGGAAAGAAAGGAGTCAAACACATTCTTCAAGACGTAACTGGAAAACAAATGCCATATAAAAATGGAGAACTAGATACTCTTTCTATCCCTGGAAATTCAATGACTCTTACAATCGATTTAGAACTACAAGAGTTTGGAGAAAAAATCATGAAAAATTACACTGGAAGTATTGTTGCTATTGAACCTAGTACTGGGGAAATTCTATGTTTAGTTACTAGCCCTTCGTATGACCCATCCGACTTCATTGGAAGCAAGAGAAACAAAATTTATCCTAATTTAAGAGACAATCCTAACAAACCACTTTTTGATAGAACTATACTATCTACATATGCCCCTGGATCAACAATAAAAATGTTAACTGCACTAATAGGTTTACAAGAAGGTATTATTTCAACTAACACCAAAATAAACTGTAACTATGGATGGAACTATGGGAAAAGAATGAAAGTTGCCTGCCATGGAACAGATCATCCTCCAATGAATATTACTAATGCTTTAGCAGAATCATGTAATGCTTATTTTTGCGAAATGTTTTACAGGCTAGTGAAAAGTAAAAAAACAAGCGATGAAGGTGTTAATATATGGGCGAATTACTTAAAGGAATTCGGTTTTGGTAATTTTCTTAATAATGATTTACACGCTGGTGTTCCAGGAAAAGTTCCAGACGGAAATTTCTACAATAAAATTTATGAAGGGTTTAGATGGGGGCCCTCAAATTGTATTTCACTAGGAATAGGTCAAGGTGAATTATTAACAACTCCCATTCAACTAGCAAATTATACAGCAATTCTTGCAAACAGAGGTTATTATTTTACCCCCCATATTTTAAAAAATATGAAAGGAATTAAATCAATTAGTGAAATTGTAGAATTACAATTAATTCAAAAAAAGTTTAAGGAAAAAAAGAAAGTTTCAATTTCAAAAAAATATTTTGATTATGTTATAAAAGGAATGGAAAGAGTAATTAATGGAATAAATGGAACTGCAAAAAAAACAAAAATCACTAATATTCAAATTTGTGGTAAAACTGGTACTGTTGAAAATTCTAAAAATAAAATTAAACAAATAGACCATTCGGTATTCACCGCTTTCTCTCCTAAAATAAATCCTGAGATTGCTATTGCAGTATATATAGAAAATGGAGGGGACGGTGGTGACGCGGCAGCGCCAATTGCAAATTTATGTATTGAGAAATATCTCAATAGAAGAATTGATTTAACATTTAAAAATAAACCAGGATATGATTTGAAATTTAAAAATTATATTAAAAATATTTTTGATTAATGAATAGAAACCCTGACTATAAATTTATAGACTTTAAAATATTTTTTTCTTATTTAGGATTAGTCTTGTTAGGCCTTTATGCTATATTCGTGGTAGAATATAATCCTAGTGTCCCCTTTTCTTTTTACTCTGAATTTGGAAAACAAATAATATTTCATCTTATATCTCTCTTGATAGGCGTATTTATTTTATTATTAGATGGTAAATTTTTAATGAGGTTATCATACTTAATTTATTTTTTTTCCATTTTACTTTTATTTGGTGTTTTAATCTTTGGAGAAACTAAACACGGTGCAAAATCGTGGTTTGATTTTGGCGCTTTTGGATTTCAACCTGCAGAATTTGCTAAATTTGGCACCGTCCTTGCTATAAGTAAATTTTTATCAAACTTCGATGTAACATTATCCAATAAAAGAGATTTGATTAAAGTATCACTTATAATTTTTTTTCCTGTATTTTTAATTTTTTTACAGCCAGATTTAGGTTCATGTTTAGTATTCACTTTTTTAATAATTCCTCTTTTTAGAGAGGGTTTAAACAAATTTATTCCAATTGTAATTTTTACATTAGCATTATTATTTATTCTTACAGTTCTATTATCATTTAAATACGTATTAATAACTACTTTCATAACTTTTCTGATATTTTTCTTTGTTAAAAAAATTTCATTAAAGTATACTTTGACCTTTTTTATAATATGCACTATATGTTCTTTTTTCTTTCAATATTCTTTTGAAAACTTACTTAAACCCCACCAACAAACACGTATTAATGTTCTTTTAGGAAAAAATATAAGTAAAGCTGAAAGATACAATTTAGATCAGTCATTAATTGGAATTGGATCGGGCGGTTTTTTTGGTAAAGGTTTTTTACAAGGGACCCAAACAAAAGGAGACTACATTCCGGAGCAAAGTACAGATTTTATTTTTTGCGCAATAGGAGAAGAAATTGGATTTTTTGGTTCTTTAGTTTCAATATTACTATTTGTTTTTTTTATGATCCGAATAATAATAATCAGCGAGAGACAAAGATCAAAATTTTCTAGAATTTTTGGATATAGTTTTTTGGGAATTTTCTTTAGCCACTTTTCTATTAATATTGGTATGATTCTTGGATTATTTCCAGTAGTGGGAATACCTCTACCGTTTGTGAGTTACGGAGGAACTGCTTTAGTAAGTATGACTATTTTTCTTTTCTTTTTCTTGAAACTAGATTCTTACAGAATGGAAATACTAAAATGACATATGCAACATTTCAATTTGATCTTCATTCTTTGATTGGTTAATAACATTTAATTTAAACTCTGACTTTGCAGAATTAATTATTTGTTGCTTATTTCCCAATACTTCGTCATCTGAAAATTCTGATGAAATAATATCACCTTTCAAGAAAATAAAAACACCTCTATTTCCAACATAAGCACGTGATAATTTATCTTTATTCAAACCAAAAAAGAAACCTGTTGCCCCAGGGTCACTTCCGCCATCAGAAAAATTAGAATTTTTAAATGAAAAATTAGAAGCATTATTAACTGTTTTGTTGAGATTTTTAGCTAATTGATTAATATCATTTGACCAATTTTGACTTATTCTTTCTAAAATAAGTTCAGATTTTTTTGAATCAATAATTTTCTTTTTAATTTCAGATTTTACAGATTTAAAATCTTTATACTTTGCATCTTTAATTTCTTTTACAAAAACCACAACATCATCATATATATTTGACGTAAACCTTTTTACTTGACCTAATTCTCGCTCTTCAAAATCTACTGAAGTAAATGGTAAAGCAGTATTTATATTATTAGGAATTCCATAAATCCATCTTATAATTTCTCTAGAGTTTCCTTTGATGCCAGTTATCTCAGTGTCTAAGTCTGAGATAGAAATATTTTTTTTAATAATTACATTTTTGAGTTTTTTTGCGCTATTTTCAAATTCTTCAGATGTTTTGTTAGAAAATGCAAAATCTTTAGCTCTTCTAAAGTTTTTTTCAGTTGTATTATCATCAAGATAAATGTCTTTATTCAAAAACACAACATCCACTGAATCCTTATACTGATTTATTATTATTCCTATTTTAACAATATCATCTTCAACAATTGGTCCAAAAAATGATTCTCCTAATTCGTTAATTAAGTTGTTCTTATATTGGTTAATTTCCGCAGAAGATTTTTTTTCTAATTCAACAGAACTCTTAATAACTGATTTTTCTCTAACATAATCCAATAATCCTTTACTTGAATTAGTTGTATCAGAAATTAAAGCTTGGAAATTTTTTAAATTATTATTGACCTGAGCTATAATTTGATTTTTTGCCTTAGCAACATCATCAATACTTGGTTTAGATTCAAAATAATAATAATCAATTATTCTTGTTTTATCATCATTTAAATAATCATCTAAATTTGAGTTGTAATAAGTCATTAACTCATCATCTGTAATCTCAATTTCTGTATCTTTAATCTCCCTATATGGTATAAAAATATATTTTCCGTTTAACTTTTTTTGAGAATCCCTATATTCTTTTTCTAAATATAATTTAGGTGCAAAAGTTCCTAAGTCGTATAGTGATGTAAACCTATTTATTTCATTATTTGATATTTGAAAAGGTTTAAACATAAAATTATAGTTAAGGTAATTAGCCTGATTTTGATTTACTTTACTGTTTTCCATCCAAACTGCTATACTATCTTCTAATATTTTCCCGTCAATACTAGAATCAACTTCTCCCTCATCATTTGTTCTTAATGCTCTCCACCATGAATTAAAAAAAGGAGATGCATTATCTATACCAGTAATTGTTCCCTTTACTAAATCTATTTTTTCTACCTCAGAGTACTTGTATTCTAAAGTTTTCATCTCATTTTTAATGAAAGATCTTTGAGAGAAGTGATCCCATATATTATTTAAATTTCTTTTATTTGAATTAACTGTGTTTTGAGATTGTTGAACAAACTCTAGATAAGTTAAATGAGCTTGTAAGGCAATATCTTCAGGGTTTGAAACAAAATAACTTCCCCCTCTAGAATTAGGTCTTTCGTAAGAATTATATAGTTGGTAACCATGAGAAGAACCTAGAGAGTTTATTTCTAAGTCATTGTTAGTACCAGAAAAAATCATTCCAAAGGTTTTAAAAGCGTCAAATTGAGGATCAACAAATAAGTACATACCCACTCCAATGATAAAGAAAGTAATGCCTTTTAAAATTTTATTTGTTCTTAAAGTATTTAATACTGCCATCTTAAAAATATTTTTTGGGGATACGAATATACAATTTATTTGTTATTTAAAACAAGTATTACTTCCTCTATAAGGTTATCTGATACTTTGGAAACTAAAAAAATATGATTTTTAATATTTATTTTTTCATTTTTTTCTGGCAAATTACTTAGAGAAGATAGAATTAATCCACCTAAAGTTTCATACTCACCCGAGTCAGGTAAAGAAAGGTCATATTTTTCATTTAAATAACTTACTTTAACTTTACCACTGAACTTAATTTTATTAGTTGAAACTTTTTCTTCTACAACTTCAGTGATATCGTGTTCATCCTGAATTTCACCAAATAGTTCTTCAACTATATCTTCTAAACAAATAATACCTGACGTCCCCCCATATTCGTCTAAAACAATAGCAATACTCCTCCTATCTTTTAATAGTTGATCTAAGACTTTTTTCACCAACATACCTTCAGGCACAAAAGAGATTGGCAATAACATATCACGAATTTTTTTGGGATTTTTAAATAATTCAAAGGAGTGTACATAACCTAATATTGAATCAATACTTTCCCTATATATAATAATTTTCGAGTGACCTGATTTTATAAAACTTTTTTGTAAATTTTCTATACTGTCATTTAAGTCCATACTTATGACTTCTGTTCTAGGAATCATGCAATCTCTTACTTTAATTTTTGAAAAATCAAGTGCATTTTTCAAAATTTCAACCTCTGGGTTTATGTTTTCTTGATTTTCTGTATAATGCTGCTCTAAATAATTATCTAAGTCTATTCTATTAAAATCTATTTTTTTTTCTAAAATTTCAACCGCAAATATTTTAAGTATCAAACTTGAAATAAAAGACATAACAAAAACTATAGGGGTTAGTATTTTATACATTAAAGAAGCAGGTATTGCAAATACTTTTAACATTTTATTTGAAAGTGTAGAAAAGATAGCTTTTGGAATAAATTCTGCAATAATTAAAACTAAAATAGATGCCAATAAAATTTCTAGAATCCCTATTAAAAATTGATTGTTAATGAAATTTGAAAGCGTTGCATTTAAAACCTTTGCCATAAATAATCCATATACTACTAAAGCAATATTATTTCCAATTAACATTGTTGTTATAAAATGAGATTGATTATTTAAAAAATTAAAAATTATTTTTTCAGATTTTGTTCCACTTTCCTTATCTAGTGCAATTTTTAATTTGTTTGAAGAAAAAAAAGCAATTTCCATTCCTGAAAAAAAAGCAGAAAAAATCAATGAAATGATAATTATAGTTGCATTCATAAAATATAATTATTCTTGATCAATTTGAATTATACCGTTAATATTAAAAATCTTATAATTTTCAAAATTATCATCAGAGTAAAAACCACAACCATTAATTACTTTATCAGATGTTTTAATTGAAACAGTATCTAAGGATAAAATATTGTTATTTTCAATATTCCAAAACAACTGATTTGTTTTAAGAAGATCTCCATTATAATTTTTTAATTGTACATTATTTGTTAACTCAATAATGTCTTTATTGACGTAGTGTATTAGTTTTTGTGAAGATATTTCAAAAACCGAATCTCCTAAATTATTGTAATTAATTACTAAAACAGAGTCATAGAAAAAAGAAATATCATATACAGAATCCTTTAATATAAACTGGGGTTCCAATTCATACAAAATTGTGTCCATAAAACACAAATTATTATAATCTTTGTTTACATAAACATAATCTTTGTAAGATTCCATGTTTTTAGTTTGAAGTAAAAACCTTTTACTCCCATTTGAAAAATAATTCATATATAAATTCGAAGCCTTTTCATGACTAGACACCTCATTGTTTAAAAAATCATAATTAATATCCTTGTTTGAACATGAAGAAATTATAAGAAAAAAAATAAAAAAAAAATATTTTCTCAAAATCTTACTCTTACATTTTCAGAGTACCAACAATTAATCTTATAAGTTTTTGCATCAGGATTACTTACATTATCTCTCCACATGCTTTTAGTAGGAACTCTTTTTGAATAATCTGATATTAATTTATTGGCTTCTTTTTCACAAGATTTGTCTATTTTTTTGGCTAATTGAAATTTATCAATTGCAGCCCAATAGCCAGCTTTTTTTGATGCCGGATCATTTCCACACTTAGATGCGGTTTGAGCATATAATTTTCCTATAAGAATATAAGGGTCACCCCAATTTTTTCTATAGTTAGCAGCTTTAAGAGCATAAGATCTTGCTGTTGAGTTGCTACCAACTAGAGCGGAAGCTGCTGCTGCATAAAATGCATACTTAGATTTGTTAATATTATTAAGCTCTTCATTTTCATAAGCTTCAACAAAATAATTAATTGCATCCCTGTATTCTTTTTTTGCGTATTGTCTTTTTCCCATTTTGAATGCGGATTCGGATGTTGGATTCATTTCATGTAATAAAGTAACAACCTCTAGATAAAAGTCACTATCCATACAATCTTTCTTAATAAATATTTCTGCTGTTCTGTTTAACCACTTTAAATCATTTACTGAATCCCCACTACTTATAAAATCTGTATAAAATTTATCATATTTTTCATTTTTTTTGTTCCACTCTTGTTTAATTGTAAATCTGTTAAAACCCTCATACAATGCAACAAGTTGATCGCAACTTGTAATAATCTTTTCAAAATTTTTATTAACACTTTTTTTTGCCTTTTCAATTCTTTCTAATTCAGATTTTAATTTAGATATTTCTTTTTTTTCTTTAGTTGTTAACAATTTTGTAGTATCAGAGTTCAAATTAAAAATTTCTTGAGAAATACTGACCTCACGGTAATCAACTACTTCGGAGACATCAGAAAATAAAGTCATTAAATCTTGTTTGTCAATTTCTTTTTGTTGGAAAAGCTTTAAAGAAACATTAAAATAATAATTTATTGTAGTAGCCGTACTGTTTAATCCATCTATCTCAAAAGAATTTTGTAAAACAAGGCGACAGGCTTTCAATTCTTCAATTGTATTAGACTTGTACTTGTACATGTCTTTTCCTTTGAGGGCTAAAACATATCCTTCTTTTCCCGGATAATATTTTAACCTTAAATCATATATTTTAATCAATTCCTGAATTAAATTATCTTTCTTAACATCATCTTCACTTTTTTCAATTAGGCCTTTTAAAATTTTTGGCCCATGTAAATATAAATTTTTAGTTCTTTGTGGTGAGTTTTCCACTAACCATTTCCAAGGCTCATAAGCATCAGAAAAACTTTTCTGTTTATAATACTCTGTGTAATTACTTAAAAAATTATTAGTTTTAACAGTGTCGCATCCATATTCTAAATCCAAACACTGTGATTGTGCATGAAATATGTAAAAAATAAAAAATACCAAAATAAAATTAACTTGTTTCATTATTATTGAATTTTGCGTTTATTAAACCATTTATCATTAAAAGTCATTGAAAATATAAAATTTATATATCTTTCACTAATTAAAATACCTTGACTTGTTCCCCTTCTACCTATTTGACAACTTAAATTTAATTGACTCATATTTTTTGGAATTGGTAACCCTATTCCAAAACTTAATTTAAAATCCTTTAGTAAACCAGCTTCATTCAATTGAAAAGAATCTAAATTTAAATAACCAGAGGAATATGAAAAACCTAAACGGTACTGAACTCTATTCCAATAATTGTGAATATCATCTATTTTTGGAATATAATAACCTCCAACAATAAACTCACTTAAGTCCTCAATATAATTTGATGAAGTGTTAAACTGTTTATAGCTTGACCAATTTGAATAATTATAATCGAATCCAACTAACCAATTATTGCTATTATAAAGATTTATTCCTGCGCTTAAAAAAGTTGGTAGTTCCAAAAAACCATTTTGTTCAATAAAATTATTAATTGTATCCCCAAAATATTCGTATTGTCCCGATAAAGTGTAAGTGTGGGAATATAAATTTTCAGTAGAATTTAACTTACTTTTAGGGGTGTAAATAAAACCTATTGATAGGTTAGAACTGGAAATTTTCTTGTCTAAAATGAGGCCATAACTTAACTGAAAATCTCTAACTTTCGTAGAACGATTTTCTCTGTAATTATTAAATCCCGCTGAATCAATTTCAATTGAGTTCAATCTTGAAATTGTACCAAAATAATAATTGAGATTTAGACCTGCCGAAATAATAAAACTTTCATTAAACCGTAGTTTGTGCGCAGAACCAAAAATTACTTTATTTAACCCACCATTTCCTGAAAAATTATACGTAATCTGGGTAAAATCTAAATCATTGAATTCTTGATCTTGATTGTCATTATATTCAACATAATAGCCAATAACACTGTAGGGCCTGAAGCCAAGCGAAACAGCTGAGTTATTGGAGACTGGGAAACCTAAACCAAAACCAACTATATTTCCGAATAAATCTGATTTTTTTAAATCTGCTTGACGCATTGTATAATTATTTATTTGAAAACCTAACTCAGCCGACGTTAGTTTTAAAAAAGAATAACTTGCCGGGTTCTGAAAGTTTAAATGATAAATATCATTTAAAGCGTTAGAAATACCACTCATACCGATGTTTTGGGAAAAACCTGTTTGACTTATATTTCCAAGACCATAAAATGAGTAAGGTGAATTTGTGTTTACTTGAGAGTTTGCAAAACAAGCAATAAGTATGAAAACTATATATAAACTATTATTTAACATTGTATTCTAATAACAAATTTAACCCTTTCATTAATATGTCATCATCAAAATTGACATTTTTAATCCTTTTTTTAAAAAAAATAGAATCACCACCAGTAATTACAGTATTAAGATTTTTAAACTTATTGTTGTAAAATAAAATTCTTGACTCAATTTCATCATAAATGCCAAAAAAAACCCCAGATTGAATACTTTCAAATGTAGATTTTCCCAAAAAATTATTTGGTTCTTGAAATTTTAAATTTGGTAATTTACTGTTTACATCAGATAATGATTTCAATCTTAAATTAATTCCAGGGCTAATTTGTCCTCCTTTGTAAATATTATCTGCGACTATGTCGTATGTTATACAAGTACCTATATCAATTATCAAATGATTTTTAAAATTAGGGAAAGTAAATAGTGCCCCAATGGAACCGCCAATTCTATCATAACCCAAACTATCAATTTTATCGTATTCAATTCCTATCATAAATTTGCTAATACTTTCCCAGTAAAATATTCTAACAGATTTATCTTTAATTATACTGTATATATGTTTTTCTAAAATTTTATTTTTTCCACAAAAAAAAATATACTTAATTTTTTGGAATTTTGAGAAGATTAGTGATAAATCAATTTTAAGATTCGATCTATAAATGTATCTTTTTAAGATATTTTTTTTCTCAACTACAGCTAGTTTTGTATTCGTATTTCCAACATCTATTATTAATTTCATTTATCTAGAAACAATGTTTTCAATAAATTTATGAAAACATACTATATTATTTATTCTAAATAATGTTATATATTTGAAAACATTTTTACGGTACCATAGCTCAGTTGGTAGAGCAAAGGACTGAAAATCCTTGTGTCCCTGGTTCGATTCCTGGTGGTACCACTCTATTAAAACTCTCTTTTTAAAAGAGAGTTTTTTATATTTCAACAATCTTTTTTCTTTGTCAAATAGTTCAAGGAAATATGTTTATAAAAACTAAAAACTATTTTCAAAGAACATATTTTGTTACTGAAACACCAAAAACCATCTAACCATTTTAACCGATTAATAATTTTTTATTAATGAACTCATTTAAAAATTCTATTTTGACTCTTTCTTGACTCATGTCGTCTCTATTTCTAAATGTTACGCAATCATCTTCTAGCGTATTGTGGTCAACAGTTATACAAAACGGTGTCCCTATCGCATCTTGCCTTCTGTATCTTTTACCAATAGAATCTTTTTCTTCATAGTAACAATTGAATTCTTTATTTAATTTGTTAAAAATTTGCTTTGCGATTTTTGGTAAATTATCTTTTTTAACCAACGGTAAGATTGCAACTTTATATGGTGCTAAAATTGGTGGTAATTTTAATAGTACTCTTTTTTCATTATTTTTTGTTTCCTCACAGTAAGATTCACAAATTATGGCAAGAAACATTCTATCTAGTCCAATGGAAGTTTCAACTACATAAGGAGTATAACTCTTATTTAGTTTTGAGTCAAAATATTGAATTTTTTTATTGACCTCATTAGAATG
Source organism: uncultured Flavobacteriales bacterium (assembly GCA_964435285.1). Taxonomy (GTDB): domain Bacteria; phylum Bacteroidota; class Bacteroidia; order Flavobacteriales; family TMED113. Next base: position 65,949 of record CAYSYA010000001.1, on the reverse strand, counting down.
ATTTTTTAAGTCAAAGTCTGTTCTAGAGTGAATCCCTTCTATTTCTTTAAAACCAAATGGAAATTTAAACTCAATATCAGTTGCTGCGTTTGCATAGTGAGCTAATTTTTCGTGATCATGGAACTTCAAATTAGATTGAGGAATTCCTAGATTTTTATGCCATTTGATTCGTTCTGCTTTCCAATAATTGAACCATTCTTCTTCTTTTCCTGGTTCAACAAAAAATTGCATTTCCATTTGTTCGAATTCTCTCATTCTAAAAATGAATTGACGAGCTATAATTTCATTTCTAAACGCTTTTCCAACCTGAGCTATACCAAATGGTATTTTCATTCTAGCAGTTTTTTGTACATTAAGAAAGTTTACAAAAATTCCTTGTGCTGTTTCAGGTCTTAAAAAAAGTTCTACAGCTTCATCAGCTACAGATCCAACCCTGGTGCCAAACATCAAATTAAATTGTCGAATATCTGTCCAATTACACGTACCCGATACTGGGCATACAATTTTTAAATTTTCAATTAATTGTTTTAGTCCATTATAATCTTCATTTTCTAAAAATTCACTCATTTCTTTTGTAACAACTTCTATCTGACTTAGATACTTAACTATACGTGGTGATGTTTTATAAAATTTTTCCTTATCAAAATTTTCACCAAACCTTTTTTGAGCCTTATGAGTCTCTTTTTCAATTTTGATATTTAATTTTTGAATATAAGTTTCAATTAATTCATCTGCTCTGTATCTTTTTTTGGAATCTTTGTTGTCAATAAGTGGGTCATTAAAAGCATCTGTGTGACCAGATGCTTTCCATATTTTAGGATGCATGAAAATGGCAGAATCCAAACCTACAACATCTGATCTGTACTGAACCATTGTTTTCCACCATTGTTTTTTAATATTGTTCTTTAACTCTACTCCATTTGGACCATAATCATAAAAAGCAGAGAGACCATCATAAATTTCACTTGAAGGAAAAACAAATCCATACTCTTTACAATGAGAAATTATTGATTTTAAAGTTTGTTCTTTTTTACTCATAATGACCAAAAGTAATGAAAAAAGAATTACTATTTTTAATGAAATAATTATAAAAATGATTTTTGTTAAAAATACGCTCATTAGTAAAGAAATTTTGGAAAAAAAATTTGTTTGTGATTTAAGAGCATGTAAAGGCGCTTGTTGCGTTGAAGGTGAATCAGGAGCTCCTCTAGAAAAGAAAGAAATATTAGATATTAAAAATTCGTTCGGAAAAATTAAAAAAAGATTAAGCAAGAAAAGTTTGGAGCAAATAAAAAAGGAGGGTATGTATATTGAGTTAAAAAATGGAGAACTAGAAACACCTCTAAATAATGGAAAAGAGTGTGTTTATTCTATTAAAAAAAACGGTGTAACAAAATGTGTTTTTGAAGAAAGTTATAACAAAGGTGAAATAAATTTTAAAAAACCAATTTCATGTCATTTATATCCAATAAGAGTTGAAAAGCAAAATATATTTGATAAACTAAATTACGAACATTGGAGTATATGTAATCATGCCTGTAGTTTAGGTGAAAAACTAAAAGTCCCTGTTTATATTTTTTTAAAAGAGGCATTGATTAGGAAATATGGAAAAGATTGGTATCAGAATCTGATTTCAAAAATTGAAGCTTACTAAAAGTTACTTTTAACTTTTTAACAATTATTCAAATATATTTTCATGACTTATTAATTACAAACTGTACTAAATTGTTAATAAGTATTTCATTTTTTTTACATAAGTATGTTGTGCAATTTAATTTAATGTTAAATATTTGTCATGCGTAGTTATCCTACGTTAAAATAGAATTTTTTCTAACCATTAATACGGCAATACAACTTGTAGTTGCCTGGAGATTTTTGACTAAATTTTTCTTGTATTAAGAAAAAAAAACACAAACAAATAATCTTCACAGGTTTGTTGACAATTTTTATGAAAAAAAAATTGTTGAAAAGAGATTTTAAATAATAAAAAAACAATATTGTTTAATTGTAATTTTGGAAGAATAGTTAGACCAAAAATTAAAGAAATATAATATGCAAGTAGAAAGTATTTTTAAACGAAGTCATGAAAAAAGACAATTCAAATTAGAGAAAATAACTGATGCAATACTTAAGGCGATGATTTCTGTTGATAACGGAAGTTTAAGTGACGCAGAACATATTGCAAACGAAGTAAATAAAAGCTTAATCGCTCGTGCTATTAAAATACCAAACTACACACCTAACGTAGAAGAAATACAAGACTTAGTTGAAAAAAAATTGATGCAAAGTGAATTCTTAGATGTTGCAAAAGCATATATTCTTTATAGAAATACTCAAAATCAAAAACGAAAGAGAAATGTTTTTGAAAAAAGAATCACTCTCAAACCATTTGAATATCCTGAACTATATGAATACGTTCCTGCTATTAGGCATTCCTATTGGATTCACACTGAATTTAATTTCACAAGTGATATACAAGATTTCAAAACCCGCCTAACAGACCTTGAAAAAAATGCTATAAAAAATACCATGCTTGCAATTTCTCAAATAGAAGTTGCTGTTAAAAGTTTTTGGGGTGATATTTATCACAAAATCCCAAAACCTGAAATTGGCTCTGTTGGCGCAACTTTTGCTGAAAGTGAAGTTAGGCACGCTGATGCTTACTCACACCTTCTAGAAATTCTGGGTCTAAATGAAGAATTTAAAAATCTCAAGAAAAATCCTGTAATTATGAAAAGAGTTAGGTACTTAGAATCAGCTCTTGCCAGTTCAAAAAGCGAAGAAAATAAAGAATATGCAGAAGCGGTTCTTCTGTTTTCACTTTTTATTGAACACGTCTCTCTATTTTCTCAATTTCTAATTATTATGGCCTTCAATAAACATAAAAATATGCTCAAGGGAGTCTCAAATGTTGTTGAAGCAACATCAAAAGAAGAACAAATACATGGAGATTTTGGAATTGATCTTATAAAAATCATTAAATCTGAAAACCCAGAATGGTTTGATGTATTATATGAAAGTAGAATTCAAGAAATGTGTAAGAACGCTTATGAAGCTGAAAGCGCAATTATTGATTGGATTTTTGAAAAAGGAGAATTAGATTTCTTACCAAAAGAAGAAATTAACGAATTTATAAAAGACAGATTCAATAGATCACTAGAAAGTATTGGTGTTGATAAAATCTTCGAAACAAACCAATCAATATTAGAAAAAACCGAATGGTTTAATGACGAACTTATCGCTACAAAACACGGAGATTTTTTCGTCAAAAGATCAATAAATTATAGCAAAAAATCACAAAGTATAACAGGAGAAGACCTATTTTAACATGGAAAAATTACTTAATCAAACAGCAAAAGAAAATCTCACTAACCAACAAATAAATGACAATAATAATACAATAGGTAAGGAGAAATTAGAAAATAATAATTTTAAATGGTTAACAGAACACAGTAGACAATTTTTAGCTGCAGGTTATATAAACCCTGAAGTTTCTGCCGAAATCAGAATCAGAGAAATTGCGGATAGGGCTGAAGAAATTTTAGGAATTAAAGGTTATGGAGACAAGTTTTTTAAGTACATGTCAGAAGGATTTTACTCCTTAGCATCGCCTGTGTGGTCAAACTTCGGAAAAAAAAGAGGTCTTCCAATTAGCTGCTTTGGATCTAATGTCTCTGACGATATGGGTAATATTTTATATAGTCAGTCTGAGGTTGGAATGATGTCTAAACTTGGAGGGGGTACTTCTGGTTATTTTGGTCATATTAGACACCGTGGTGCTGCAGTAACTAACAATGGAGAAGCCTCTGGTTCAGTTCATATTATGCAGCTATTTGAAAGTATGGTTGATGTGGTTAGTCAAGGTTCTGTCAGAAGAGGTCGGTTTTCTCCTTACCTTCCAATTGAACATAAAGATATTTCTGAATTTCTTGACATTGGAACTGAGGGTAACCCTATTCAAGAACTTACTCATGGAGTTACAGTTACTGACAAATGGATGGAAGACATGATTGAAGGAAATCAAGAAAAAAGAAATCTTTGGGCCAAAGTTATACAAAGAAGAGGTGAAATAGGCTACCCATACATTTTTTTTAAAGACAAAGCTAATCAAGGAGCTCCTGAAGTTTTTAAAGACAATAATCACACTATTAATGCAAGTAACTTATGTACTGAAATTATGTTACCAACTAATGACAATTGGTCTTTTGTCTGCGTTTTATCGTCCTTAAATGTACTTCATTATGAAAAATGGAAAAAAACTGATGCAGTTGAAACAATGGTATATTTTCTTGATGCTATCATTACGGAATTTCTTGAAAAACTTGAAAACTATAGAAACTCTAATAGTAAAGATGATCAGCAAACATTTCTATTTATGGAAAGGGCATATAACTTTGCTAAAGAAAATAGAGCACTTGGTTTAGGGGTTCTTGGATGGCACTCACTTCTACAATCAAAAATGCTTCCATTTAATAGCCCCGAATCTTTTAAAATAAATAATGAAGTATTCAAACTTATACAAGAAAAATCTTATAAGGCGTCAGAAGATTTAGCCAAAATTTTTGGAGAGCCTAAAACCCTCAAAGGATACGGAAGGAGAAATGCAACATTGAATGCTATTGCTCCAACAACATCATCTGCTTTTATTTTAGGTCAAGTTTCTCAAGGAATTGAACCAATATGGTCAAATATTTATGTTAAAGATATAGCCAAAGTAAAAACCACTATAAAAAATCCATTTTTACTTAAATTACTAAAAGAGAAAAATAAAGATTCAAAAGAAGTTTGGGATACAATAAGAGATGCTGATGGCTCTGTTCAAAATTTGGACTTTTTAAGTTCCAAGGAGAAAGAAGTTTTTAAAACATATGCCGAAATTGACCAAATGGATATAATTCTTCAAGCCGCAGGAAGGCAAACGTATATTGATCAGGGTCAATCATTAAATGTCATGATAAGTCCAGATATGCCTGCAAAAGAAATAAATAAACTTTACATTACAGCATGGAAATTAGGTCTTAAATCATTGTATTATCAACACAGTATGAACGCAGCACAAAAATTTGCGCAAACTAAGGAATGTAAAAGTTGTGAAGCTTAATTAAGAGAAAGCATTTTCACCAGTTATATCTAATCCAGTAATTAATAAATGTATATCATGTGTTCCCTCGTAGGTAATAACTGATTCTAAATTCATCATATGACGCATTATAGAATATTCGCCTGTAATACCCATACCTCCAAGAATCTGTCTAGCATTTCGTGCAATATCAAGAGCTATTTCAACATTGTTTCTTTTACACATAGATATTTGAGCAGAAGTGGCTTTATCTTCATTTCTTAAAACACCTAAACGCCATGTTATAAATTGTGCTTTTGTAATTTCAGTTATCATTTCTGCTAATTTCTTTTGTTGTAATTGAAAAGAAGCTATGGGTTTACCAAATTGAATACGTTGTTTAGAATATCTAAGAGCAGTATCATAGCAATCCATTGCGCATCCAATCGCTCCCCAAGCAATACCAAATCTAGCAGAATCTAGACAACCTAGAGGGGCACCTAAACCATCTTTTTCAGGTAATAAATTTTCTTTAGGTACCTTTACATTATCAAAAACTAACTCACCTGTTGCAGATGCTCTTAAACTCCACTTGTTGTGAGTCTCTGGAGTTGAAAATCCTTCCATTCCTCTTTCAACTATTAAACCCTTAATTCTTCCTTGTTCATTCTTTGCCCATACAATAGCAATATCAGCAAATGGTGAATTTGAAATCCACAACTTCGCTCCATTAAGTAGAAAATAATCTCCTTTGTCTTCAAAACTAGTAACCATACCACCAGGGTTAGATCCAAAATCAGGTTCTGTTAATCCAAAACAACCAACCATTTCACCAGATGCTAACTTTGGTAAATATTTATTTTTTTGTGCCTCAGATCCGTATTTAAAAATAGGGTACATTACAAGAGATGATTGTACAGAAGCTGTAGATCTAATTCCACTATCTCCTCTTTCAAGTTCTTGCATAATGAGACCATAAGAGATTTGATCCATTCCGGCTCCTCCATATTTACTTGGAATATAGGGGCCAAAAGCTCCTATATCAGCCAGACCTTTAATTAAGTGTTTAGGAAATTCTGCTTTTTGACAACTATCTTCAATAATTGGGGAAACCTCTTTTTTAACCCAATTCCTAGTTGTATCACGAACCAGCTTGTGCTCCATTGTTAACAAATCATCTAACTTAAAATAATCTGGTGATTCAAATAAATCTACTGACATAGTTTAATATTTTTTACAAAAATAGAACATAAATTTTTCAAATTCAATTTTATTAACTTTGAAATTTAAAATAGTTATTTGTGTCTTTATATAATCACGATTTTTACTCAGTTTTATTAATATTTTTACTTTTTTTAATTTCTATTGCCTTTAATAACAATAGAAGACAAACAAATAGCTTATTACGTATTCCTTTTAATAACAAGGAAACTTATGGCTCGCTATATTTTCAAAGAAATACTAACATTAGCTTTACTAGATTTTTATATTTCAATATTATGGCTTTAATAACAAGTTGTTATGTGAGTCTGTTATTTAAAAAATTAAATTTTTATGATTTTATTTTTTTGTCGTTTCTGATTTTAGTTTTTTTCTTCTTTAAAAATGTTTCTATTTTAATTTTTGGACTCAGTTTAAAAAAGTATTCTATATTTAAAAAAATCACAATAATTAATATTGATATCAATACATTTATAGCTATTTATTTTTATCCTATTTTATTATTTGTTTCCTACTATAAATTTGAAAATATGAATTTTCAATTTTTCATCTCAATAATATATGTAGTTGTTCTTTATGCAACAAGATTTTTTTTTATAATCAAAACAAACATTTTATCTAGCCTAAATTTAATTCATATTATTTGTTATATTTGTATTCTTGAAATTATCCCTTTAGTATTACTCTACATTATCCTATAATGAAAAAAATTAAAAAAATATTAATTTCTCAACCTGAACCACAAAGTAAAAATCACCCTTATTCTGAACTAGCTAAAAAATATAATATTAAAATAAAGTTCGATTCTCTTATCGAAATTACTGGGCTAAATGTTCGTGATATAAGACTACAAAAAATTAATGTAAATAACTTCTCAGCTATTATTTTTACTAGTAGAATTGCAATTGACCACTTTTTCAGAATATGTGAAGAAATGAGATTTACAGTTCCTAACACCATGAAGTATTTTTGTGTTTCTGAGGCAATATCATTTTATCTTCAAAAATATACTGCATATAGAAAGAGAAAAATATACGTAGGTGGAAAAAAAATTCAAGATTTACATGAAGTAATTGAGAAACACAACACAGAAAAGTTTTTGTTACCTTCTGCCGAAAATACAAATTCGAAAACTATTGAATTTTTAGATAGTCTTCAAATTAATTATACTAGAGGTATTTTTTTTAAAACTCTTCCTAAAAAAACATCCATCAAACGATTCTCATATGATCTAGTGGTATTGTTTAGTCCTATTGATGTTGATTCAATTATTCAAAATTTTCCTGAATTATTTACTAAAGATCATGAAATTTTAATTGCTTGCTTTGGAAGTGTTACACAAAACTATGCAGAAAGTAAAAATTTAAATGTTGCTCTAAAAGCTCCCAACGAAAAAAACTTATCTATGTTGTCATGCCTTGATAGTTTTCTATCAAAAAAATAATCAACATTTTTTTTATAATGAAATCAAAAAACTTTAAAATGATTTCTTCTAAGAAAGAAATAAAATTAATATTAGAAAATGGAAAACATTATTCAGGTAAATACTTGAAATTTATTTACTTAAAAGATATTGAAAATCAAAATTATTTTCAACTATTAATTTCTATTCCGAAAAAAAAAATAAAACTTGCTGTTAATAGAAATAAAATAAAAAGAAGAATAAAAGCGTTTTATTATTTAAGAAAAAATATAAAAGATTCATCTCTTAGTGTAATTATTTTATACAAATATTTTAAACCAGTAAAATATGTAAAATTGGAAAAGGATCTTCTTCTATTTGAAAATTTAAATTAAATGAAATACATACTAATTACACTTATTAAAATTTATCAATTTACAATTTCGCCTTTAATAGGAAGCAATTGTAGATTCTCGCCTACATGTTCAAACTATTGTATACAAGCATTACAAAAACATGGAACATTAAAAGGCTTATTTTTATCATTTAAAAGAATTATATCGTGCCACCCATGGGGGGGTTCAGGTCACGACCCGGTTTAAAAAATTATACTATGAACTTAAAATTTATTTCAAATTTAATCACAACTTTTCTTATCATTAGTTCTATATCTTACAGCCAATCTACCTATTTTGAAATAAGTAAGAACTTAGAAATTTTTAACAACGTATTTAAAGAGCTTAATACATATTATGTTGACGACACAGAACCTGGAAAGTTAATGGAAAAGGCAATTGACTCGATGCTTAAAGAATTAGATCCGTATACTCAATATATTCCTGAATCAGAAATTGAAGATTTTAGATTCCAAACTACTGGGCAATATGGGGGAATTGGATCTTTAATTAGAAAAGTGGGGGAATATGTTGTGATTGCAGAACCATATAAAAACTTTCCAGCAGATAAAGCTGGACTAAAAATAGGAGATAAGATAATTAAAATTGATAATATACCTATGCATAATAAAGATGTTGAAGATGTAAGTAAACTATTAAAAGGAGAGCCTGGGAAATCTGTTAATATTTTAATTGAAAGATTGAATATTAATGAATTACTAAGTATAGATATAGAAAGAGAAAAAATAAAAATTTCTAGCGTACCATTTTATGGAATGATTAAAGAATATGGATATATAAAATTATCAAGATTTACTAGAAATTGTACAAATGAAGTTCGATCAGCAATTTTAGATCTAGAATCAAAAAATAATGTTGAAGGGTTAATTTTAGACCTCAGAGGAAATCCAGGAGGACTTTTAAACGAAGCAATTAAACTATGTAATTTATTTATTGAAAAAAATACAGTTGTTGTTGAAACAAAAGGCCGAAATACAGATTGGAATAAGTTATATAAAACAAAAGAAAATCCTTACAATACTGAAATCCCTCTAATAATTTTAGTTAACGAAGGATCGGCCTCTGCATCTGAGATTGTAGCAGGTACAATGCAAGACTTAGATAGAGGAATAGTGATTGGAAAGCAAACTTTCGGGAAGGGGTTAGTTCAACAAACAAAAAAATTAAATTATAATTCTCAATTAAAATTAACAGTAGCTAAATATTACACCCCTTCCGGAAGGTGTATTCAAACTATCAATTATTCTGATTCAAATAAAATTGTTCCAGACTCATTAAGAACTGAATACAAAACAAAGAATAATCGTTCAGTTTATGATGGAGGGGGAATTGATCCTGACATTGAAATTGAACGAGATAGTATTCCTAAAATAATTTATAGCTTGATGCAAAAACAACTTATTTTTGAATTTGGAAACTTTTATGCTGCAAATACAAAAGAGGTTGAGCAACCAAAATCACTAGATGTTTCTGAAGAAATATATACAAAATTTAAAGAATTTATTTATAAAAAAAGTTTTGACTTTGTTACGAACTCTGAAGAAAAAATAGAGGACTTGATTGATGTGTTAAATTTTGAAGGTTATAAAGATTCAATCATTAATAGTGGATTAATTCAACTTTTAAAAGATGAAATTCAAAAATTAAAAATAACTGACATAGAAAAATACAAAAAAGAAATAAGTCAACTTATCTTATCCGACATTGCTGTGAGATATTATTATAATGAAGGTAGAATTGAGGCATTAATGAAGTATGATGATGAAATTAAATCTGCTATAAATACATTAGAAAATAAAAAGAATTATAAAAAAATTCTAGGAAAATAAATATTATACTGATTCATTTTGATAAGTACTTTTAAATTAAATTTTTCAAAAACTTTAAAAAATATTTCCACTAGCAATTTAGCTTTATTTTTATTTGCATTTTTTTTAAGTGTTTCTAATAGTATCTCTTCTGTTATTATAATATTTTTTTTTATTTCTTTAATTAATTCAAAAGATTTAAAAAAAAATCTTAATAGAGTAATAAGTAATAAAGTTAATCAATCAATATTAATGTTTTTCTTGTATATTCTCATAAGTTATTTTTGGAAAGAAAATAACTTTTTTCAAGACACAATAATTAAATACTCTATTCTGCTTCTTGTTCCCTTACTAGATATATTAAATTTTAAAAAAAATGATAAGGAAGTGGCAAAATATTTTTTTATAGGTGGCATACTTTTTAATATACTGTACTCAATTATTATTTCTTCTCTATATAAACTTAGAATTATTAATAATTTATATTTTCTCAAAATAGATCATTACGAAAATGTTTTGTTTTTAAGAGGTTTTATTGACCACTCTAATCTTTCTGTTTTCATTGCATTTTCAATTTTTCTTTTAATAGATTATTTATTCAATCAGAAAAAGATTATTAAATTAAATATCATTGTATTTATTTTGATTTTACTCAAGATTCTTTTTCTATTAAATGGATACGGAAGAACTGGTTTATTTATTCTTATTACTCTTTTTCCAATTTATATAATGATTAAAAAACCAAAAAAAATAAAATTGATTCTCTCAATTTCAATTATTTCGTTAATTATTTTAATTTCTGTATCAGCTCCCTTTGTTGACCGTATTAAAACTACATTTTATATTTCTCAAACTACACCAAGTAATGAAAAAATAAAAAAAGATGCAATATACATGTCTGACTCTTTGGGATATAGCGTTAAATATTGGGAAGAAATGATAAATAACGATATTAAATGGAAGAATGAAATAATTAAAAAAAATGAAAAAAGTAGTTTAGAAAAAAGATTTCTTATATGGAAAAATTATAAAGAGTCATTCTTAAATAAAAAATGGTTTGGCGAAGGAGCAGGTGGAGTAAAAAAAATTGCAAACGAACAAGATATTAAATATCCTCACAATAGTTATATATATATAATTATTGAGTTTGGTATAATTGGTTTATTATTATTTATTAATATTTTTTATTCATTATTTAAAAATTATGTTAACAGAAGAAAAAAAAATATACTTAAATTCATTTTTCCTATTCTATTTTTATTGTGTATGATAATAAACGACTATTTAATAATATATAATACAGCTTGTTTTTTGAGTTTGTTCATATTTCTTTTTTATACTGAAGGAGCTAAACTAAAAACCTCCTAATTCTTTTTGATAATCCTGATGTGATCTCATAAGGTATAGTTTGCAAACTTTTTGATAACTTAAAAATACATCTTGACTCACCAAATAATATAACATCATCTCCCACTTTAACTTCTTTTATGTTTGAAAGATCAATAACGCAACTATCCATTGATATATCTCCTAAAACTGGAAGTTTAATGTTATTTAAAGAGAAATACAATTTTTTATCAATCCAATCCCGTCTTAAACCATCAGCATAACCAATAGGAATAATACCAATTTTCATGATTTTTTTTGATTTGAATTTTCTATTATAACCGACTGAATCTCCTTTATTAATTATTTTAATTTGAGAAATAGAGGTTTTTAATTCTCCAATACAATGTGTCTGTTTGTTATTAAATCCATAAAACAAACCAAAACCTACTCTTATCATTTCTGAATTTTCCTCCATATAGTTAATTGCACCATATGAATTTGAAATATGTGATTTTATTTTATATGAAAATTCTTTTTGAATCATCCTTTTTTGAGAATTGAACTTTTGAATTTGTTTAAGAGTAAAACTTTTATATTTTTTTAAATTAGAGGAAGATAAATGTGAAAATATTGATTTTATTTTTAAATTTTTTTGTTCTTTAATTTTACAAATTACTTCTTTTAAGTCTTTTTCTAAAAATCCATAACGATTCATTCCAGTATCAATTTTCAAATGAAATGATACTACTTTTTTATGTTTTTTTGCATGGAAAATTAACTTATTTAACATCTCTAAACTATATATAGAAGGCTCAAGTTTACTATCTATAATTGGCTTCAAATTTCTTAACGCTGGATACATAATCATTATAGGTACCTTTATATTATTTTTTCTTAAACGCAAGCCTTCCTCAAAATCAGCAACAGCAATTTCAGTAATACCATGTTTAATAATTTCTTTTGATAAAATAATGTCACCAAAACCATAAGCATTTGCCTTTAATACAGCAATTATTTCTTTATTATTTCCAATATTTTTCTTTAAAAAATCAATATTACTTTTTAATTTTTTTTTACTTAATTCTAGTCTAGTTGAAAAATATTTATCTAGCATTTTTATAACACTTTTTACATAAAGGTTCGTAAGCATCTTTATGTCCTAATAAAATTATTGATTTTTCTTTAGCTAGTCTGTGAGATCTAGATGCTGGAGCAGAACATCTGTTACAAACTGCATATAATTTTGTCAATTTATCTGCTATTTTAATCAAACCTGAAACAGATTTAAATTCTTTATTTAAATAATCTTTATTTAATCCAGCAATAATGATTCTCTTACCCAAACTTTTTAATTTTAAAGAATCTTTAATTATTGAAGATGAAAAAAACTGCGCTTCATCAACACCAATGACTTTTATTTTACTGATATTATCAAAAACATCTGATAAGGAACTCACTACTTTAGCTGATTTTTTTATCCCGGAGTGAGTTGATACATTTGAGAGACCGTACCTGGTATCTATTTTTGGTTTTAATAATAAGTAATCTACCGAGCAATTATTTAATCTGTTTAATAGCTCTGTTGACTTACCAGAAAACATGCAACCTGTAATAATTTCAATTTTACCCTGCATTAAATTATATAAATTATATTGAAAATACAATTTAATAAGAAAACAACTATTTTAATTATTTAAAAAAAAAAAATAATTAAATTCGATTATTATCAACTGATTTATTTCATGTTATATATCATTCCAACTCCAATAGGAAACTTAAAAGACATTACATTGAGATGTATCGAGAAATTAAAAAATACCGATCTCATTATTGTAGAAAATTACAATAAAAGTAAAATACTATTTAAAGAGCATAATATATCCGCTCCTTACATCATAAATAATACTTTTAACGAATCTTCTAAACTAGATTATATCATATCTAAAATTAAATCAGTAAAAAATTGTTGTTTAATTACAGATTCTGGAACTCCTGGTATTTCTGATCCTGGATTTTTGATTATTAGAAAATGTGTTGAGCTTGAAATTGAAATTAAATGTCTTCCTGGTCCAACTGCTTTAATTCCCGCTCTAATTCAATCTGGATTTCCATGTGATAAATTTGTTTTTGAAGGATTTCTGCCTAAAAAAAAGGGTAAATTAAAGAGATTAAAATATTTAGTTAATGAGACAAGAAGCGTAATTATATATGAGTCACCTCATAGAATAGTAAAAACTTTAGAAATTATTGACGCTTTAACTCCTAAAAAAAAAATTGTTGTTGTTAAAGAATTAACTAAAATACATGAAAATATATATAGAGGAATATCTAAAGAAATTATAAAAAACTTAGAACTAAGTAACTTAAAAGGAGAATTTATAATAATTATGAATGGAACCGATGAAAAATAAAAAAATAATTATTGCTGGACCATGTAGTATTAGCTCAAAAAAAGAATTGGATAATACATTCATAAACATTTATGATAAAGTTGATTTTTTTAGATGCGGAATTTGGAAAGCTCGGACTAATATTAATCACTTCCAAGGAATTGGAGAAAAAGGTTTGGTATGGCTATCTATGCTTAAAAAAAAGTATAAAACTCCAATCGCAATAGAAGTTGGAACTCCTCTACATGTAGAGAAAGCTCTTAAACATAATATTAATATATTTTGGATAGGGGCAAGAACAACTGTTAATCCTTTTTATGTTCAAGAAATATGTGAATGTGTGAAAGGTCAAGAAGTTGAAATTTGGATAAAAAACCCTATATACCCAGATAAAAATTTATGGATTGGTGCAATTGAAAGATTTAAAAATTCGGGAGTTAAAGAGATTAAGGCTATTCATAGAGGTTATTTTTCTATTTATGAAAAAAATTACAGGAATAAACCCTATTGGAAAATAACCAACGATGTCAGAAAATTATTCCCTGAAATTAAATTTATTTGTGACCCTAGTCATATTTGTGGCAGTAAGAAACTTCTATATGGTATTTCAAAAAAAGCAATTTCTAGGGGATTTGATGGATTAATGATTGAAACTCACACATCTCCAAAAAAAGCATTAAGTGATGCAAAGCAACAAGTTAATTGTAATGAATTTAAAGAATTAATGAATAAATTAAATATATACTAACATTCTCTACCAACCTGTTTATGTAAATTTCTAGATAGTTCTGTTAACTTAGAAAATCTATTTAATTCTTCTTTTTTTTCACTTTCACTTTCTATTGAGGGAATTCTGGCCAATATTTCGGATGTTATATCAGATATTCTTTTTAATTTAAACCTAATTAATCCTTCTTTTAACAAAGAAAATAAAATGTCTTCTTCTTTTTTTACTTTTATATTTTTTAATTCCCAATTATCCATTTTATATTTTTCTTCAGTAAGAAAAATAGTTGTTTTTGAAATTTCTAAATCTTTATGATTAATAAAAAAATCTTTTGAAAGATTTTCATTTGTTTTTATTGCATTTTGATATTCAATGAGAATTTTTGAAAAAACAGGGTTAGTAACAGGAATACCATCTAATTGAATTTCTTGAAGAATCATTTTTGATACTTGCATCTTTTGATTTGAATTTATTTGAATAAATTTATCACCATGATTTAATAATAATCTAAACAAAAACTGTTCTTCTTTACATGGTTCTTCATTATCCACTTTATTAAAATCCCTATCATTATTCTTATCCTTAGGCTGAATTTTAACTTTCTTTAACTTTCTTTCTAAATCATTAATTAAAATATGAGTATCAATATTTAAAATTTTTGATGCTTCCTGAACATAGATTGTTCTATTCGTTAAATCAGGAACTAATGAAATACTATTTATTACTCTTTTAACTAATTTTATTTTACTTTCTGGAGAATTAGATTCAGAAAATTCTAATTTTTTGAAAAAAGAAATAAAGTCATTTCTTTTTTCAATGAAGTATTTTTCTATAAAATCCTTTGAATTCTCTTTACTAAATGAGTCTGGATCATGTCCATCTGGAAGGTTTATAATATTAACAAACATATCCTGAGCTAAAGCAATATCAATAACTTTTTGTGTTGCATTTATTCCAGCTAAATCTGAGTCAAATAAAATTGTTATTGAATTAGTAAATCTTTTTATTAATCTAATTTGGTCTAAAGTAATTGCAGTTCCTGATGATGCAACTACATTAGATATTCCCTTTTGATGTAAAGCGATTACATCCAAATATCCCTCAACTAAGTAACAATTGTCTTTTTTAATAACATCTGTTTTGGCAAAATTCATACCATATAAGATTTTACTTTTTTGATATAACACTGTTTCAGGTGAATTAATGTACTTTGCGCTTTTTTTATCATTAATTAGTATCCTTCCTCCAAATCCTACTACCCTGTTACTTAAAGTAAAAATTGGAAACATAATTCGATTATTAAACCTACTAAAAGGATTCTTGCTCTCAATAAACAAACCTGATTTAATTAAAATTTCTTTTTTGAAACCTTTTTTTATTAGGAAATCGTAAAATTCTTTGCTTCCTTTTGGGGCAAATCCAATTTTATATTTTGAAATAATTTCATTGTTAAGCTTTCTAGTTTGTAGATATTTTAATACATGAATATTTTGTTTTTTTAAAATTTCTGTGTTAAAATAATTAGTTACAAAATCTAATAATATCGCAATTGATTCTTTTTCATCTTCTTCTTCTTTGTTATATGATTGATCTTTTGTTTCAATTATTTCAATATTATATTTCTTAGCTAAGTATTTTATGGCCTCTGGGTAAGTGCATCCGTCATGTTCCATTAAAAAAGATACCACGTTCCCCCCTTTACCTGAGCTAAAGTCTTTCCATATTCTTTTAGTTGGTGATACAATAAATGAAGGAGTTTTTTCATCTGAAAAAGGACTTAATCCTTTATAGTTTGCACCTGTTTTTTTTAATGAAACAAAATCACTTATTACATCTTCAATAATTGCAACATTAAATACCTCTTCTATAGTTTTTTTTGAAATCATTAAATTATTTTTTTCTATCTATTATTAGTTGAATTAAGTCAATTAATGCTGTTTTATTTACTGAATTTGGAAAGATAGCTAAATCATTTACAAGCTCTTTTTTTAGATTGTACATTTTAATTTCTGATAGGGCAATACCTTTTTTTTTCTTAACTAAATTGTTAACATAATAAATATCTTCTTTCTTTTTTTGTTTCTTTTTAAGAATGTAAAAAACTTTTTGTCTTTCTAAAAAAGAAAAATTTTTAATAGCTAATAATAGTGGTAAATTAATTTTACTTTCCTTCAAGTCATTTCCCATTATTTTTCCGGTAATATCACTACTAGAATAGTCTAATATATCATCTTTTATTTGAAATATCATTCCAAATTTTAAACCCATATTATATAAACTGTCCATTTTTTTCTTTGAATGAATTCCATTGGATACTGCTGCCAATTGAAAACAACATGCAAATAACGAACCTGTTTTTCTACTTATTATATTATAGTAATCTTTTTCATTTAAGTCTAAATCTCTTGACTTTTGTATTTGAAAAATCTCTCCCTCACTGATTTTTTCAACAGCTTTAGAAGTGTGAAATAATATATTAATATCTTTATCTTTTAATCCTAAAGATAATCCTTTAGAGAGTAAAAAATCTCCAACTAGAACAGCAATTTTATTTTTCCATAAATTATTGATGGAAAACTTACCCCTTCTAAAACTGGCATCATCAATTACATCGTCGTGAATTAATGTTGCAGTATGAAGTAATTCAATTAATATACAACTCGAATAAGTTTTCTCATTTATTTCACCTAATAATTTAGAAACTAATAATAATAATATTGGCCTTATTCTTTTTCCTGTATTTTTTAAAATATAATTAGAAATTTTTAAAAGTAACTTGACATCAGTTGATAAAGCTTCTTTATATCTTTTATCAAAAATTTCTATTTCTTTTTTTATTGGCTTAGTTACTTTCTCTATCATTTATCAGTTAAATTAGCAAGTTGCCCACATGCAGCATTCACATCCTCACCCCTACTTCTTCTTAAGTTAACTACTATATTTTCCTTTTTTAATAAGGAAATAAATTCCTTAGTTATCTGTTCAGAAGATTTTTTAAAATTAGAATTTTCTATTGAATTAAACTCTATTAAATTAATTTTTGATGGTATGATTTTTGAAAATTTAGCTAAATCAATTGCATCTTGTTTTGAATCATTAAAATCTTTTAACATTACATACTCATATGTTATTTTAATTTTTGTTTTACTATAAAAATATAGTAATGAATCTCTTAAATCATCTAAGTTATTGAAATGATTAACATCCATAATTTGACTTCTTTTTATGTTATTAGCAGAATGTAAGGATACAGCTAAGTTAACTTTTATGTTGTCATCGGCTAATTTTTTAATCATTTTAGATACTCCGACTGTTGACAGCGTTATTCTTTTTGATGACATATTTAAACCATCTTTACTAACTATATAATTTATTGATTCTATGACATTTTGATAATTCACTAGTGGCTCTCCCATTCCCATATATACTATATTAGTTAAATAATTATCAAAATTTTTCTTTGCTTCTTCCATCATCAAAGTGACCTGATCATATATTTCAAATGCAAAAATATTTCTAGTTCTTTTCATTTTTCCTGTTGCACAAAATTTACAAGAAAAACTACATCCAACCTGAGAGGAGACACATGCTGTAATTCTTTGGTTTTCCGGTATCAGAACCCCTTCACATTTTTTTCCATCTGGTAACGTGAATAAAAATTTTATTGTGCCATCATTGCTCTTAATTTTCTTATCAATCTCAGTGTATTGGATATTAAAATTATTATTTAAATAGTCTTTGCATTTACTTGAAATATTAGACATTTGATTAAATGAACTAACTCTTTCTTTCCAAAGCCATCTGAAAATTTGACGTGACCTATAACCAGGTTCCTCTAATTTATTTAAAATATTTTCTAAATCAGATAATTTTAACTCTCTTATATTTTTTTTCATAAATTAAAAAATCTAAAATTACTAGAATTTAATTTTTAATTAAAAGATTTGCTAAAAACCAATCTTCCTTAGTAGTAATCTTCAAATTCGTCTGTTCTCCCTTAATGAGATTTACTCTTTTAACATTGGATTCAATTAAAGAAATATCATCTGTTTTATTACTTTTTTCTTTTTTATATGCTTCTTTAATAATATTTCCTCTAAATATTTGAGGTGTTTGTATTTGAATAAAATTAGCCCTATTTACAGATTTGGTATTTGTCTTTTCTTTATCAAATTTTCTTAAAGAATCTTTGAGGTTTAGAAATGGTGCAGCATGACCCTTATTAAATGCTGAATTAAATGTTTTAGTAATTAATTTTTTACTTACAAATGGGCGAACTCCATCATGAATTGTTACCATATCATTATGAGAAATATTTAGATTCTTTAATGCGTTTCTTACAGACTCGTATCGGGTCGAACCTCCAATAAAAATATTATGCTTAATATTAAAATTATATTTTTTACAAATGTGTTTCCAATAATTTATTTTATTCTTAGGTAAAACAACAGATATAACACTATTTTTATCATAATTATAAAAAGCGTAAAAACTGTGAATTAAAACTGGTTTTTTTCCTAAAATTAAAAATTGTTTTAGTTCATTAGAACGCATCCTTTCTCCTTTTCCAGCTGCTAAAATGATTACATAATGTTTACCTAACATTGCATATACAATTACAATATCAACATACAATCTCCATAACCAAGAAATTTGTACTTTTCTTTAATAGCTTCTTTATAAGCTTTCATTATTAAATCATGTCCGCAAAAAGATGAAACTAGCATCATTAATGTTGACTTAGGTGCATGAAAATTTGTAACCATACAATTTGCAATCCTAAAATCATAATTAGGAAAAATAAATTTATTTGTCCATCCATCAAAAGGCTTTAATTTTAAATCTGTTGAAACAGAAGATTCTAAAGCTCTTATACATGTAGAACCAATTGCACATATTTTTTTTCTATTACTCATGGCATTATTAACGTTAATTGCAGTTTGTTCTGGAATAAATAATCTTTCTGAATCCATTTTATGCTTTGACAAATCTTCAACTTCAACTGGTTTAAAAGTACCCAAACCAACATGTAATGTAAGTTCACTTAAATTAATACCCTTTATTTCGGCTCTTTTTAATAAATTCCTACTAAAATGTAATCCTGCTGCTGGTGCAGCTACAGCTCCCTCTACTTTTGCATAAACTGTTTGGTACCTTTCTACATCATTTTTTTCAGGAGATCTATTTAAATATTTTGGTATTGGTGTTTCTCCAAGTTCTTTTAATTTATTTCTAAATTGATCATAATCACCATCAAATAAAAACCTTAACGTTCTTCCCCTCGATGTTGTATTATCTACTACCTCTGCTACAAGTGAAAAATCATCTCCAAAATATAACTTATTTCCTATTCTTATTTTACGAGCAGGGTCCACCAAAACGTCCCATAATCTTATTTCACTGTTAAGTTCTCTCAATAAAAAAACTTCAATTCTAGCACCAGTTTTTTCTTTATTTCCATACATTCTTGCAGGAAATACCTTTGTGTTGTTTACAATGAACATATCCTGATCATCAAAATATGTTAAAATATCTTTAAATATTTTATGTTCGATTTTTCCTGTAGCCCTATCTATCACCATCATTCTTGACTCATCTCTCTCTGCACAAGGTTTTTTGGCAACTAGCTTTTCTGGTAATTCGTAATTAAAATGTGATAATTTATATTTCATGTTGCGAAGTTAAGTGAATAAAAGTTTCCAAATATACAAAATTATATGAGTTGAATTAGTTATTCCAATTCATCTAAAAATATTTTAAATGATTCCATACCAAATGAGGAATCAACATGATACTGTCCTATTGATAGTCTTTTTAAATCATAAAGATATGCACCGCAACCTAAATATTTTCCAATATCACTCGCTAATGTTCTAATATAAGTACCTTTACTACACTCTACTTCAAATGAAATAAATGGCAAATCTATTTTTTTTATTACCAAAGAATAAATTATAACTTTTCGAGGATTAATCTTAAACTTTTCATTATTTCTAGCTTTTTCATATGCTCTCTTTCCATTAACTTTTATAGCAGAAAATTTTGGTGGAATTTGGATTTGTTCACCTAAAAAAAAATTTATGAAATTTTTAATTTTTTTAATTGGAACTTTTTTATAATCTTTTTGATTTATTTCAGCTGTCTCTCTATCAAAGCTCTCTGTAATATTACCCAGCTTAATCGTAGCTAAATATGTTTTTTTTAAGTTTTGATACTTTGAAATTTCTTTTGTTTTTTTTCCAGAACAAACTATTAGAAGTCCTGTAGCTAAAGGATCTAGGGTGCCTGCATGACCTACTTTTAGTTTTTTTAAGTTATATTTTTTTTTTATAAGTACTCTTATTTTTTTTACAACATCAAAAGATGTCCAATTGATTGGCTTATTTATTAAAATTATATCATTTTTCATTTAAGAATATATACTAAAAAAGAACTAAAAGAAATAAATATACAATATGCTCCAAAATATTTTAGTTTACTTTGATTAACAATACTTATCATGAGCTTACAGCAAAATAAACCAATAAAAAAAGTTACAATAAAAGCAAATAAAATATTTAAGTTTATAGTTGTCGTAAGAAGTATATCTGTAAAAAATAAATCTTTAAAAGATTTTCCAATTATGATGGGTAAACAAATTATAAAAGAAAAAGTAGATGCTTCTTTTTTAGTAGCTCCTAATAAAAGAGCACAACAAATTGTTGCTCCTGATCTTGAAATTCCTGGTAAGATTGCAATTGCTTGAGCAACTCCAATAAATAATGCTGTGGCAAGAGTAATAGATTTTGTTTTAGGGTTAATCTTTTCAGAAATAAATAAAATTAAACCCGTTATTAAAAACATTAAAGATAAAAATCTTAAATCCCATCCATTATTATATTTATTTTCTATGAACTCATCAACATTAAAAACAACTAAAATAAAAACTGGAATTATTGATAAAAGAATCTTTAAAACATAAGACCTTGATTCTTTAGTATTAATAACTATAATACTTTTTAATTTTTTTCTGTAAATAAAAATGATACTTAGGGCAGTTGCCAAGTGCAAAATCACTGTTGTAAATGCACCTGTGTTTTGTATTGTTGAATTATTAAAAAAATATTTTGACAGTTCAATGTGCCCACTACTACTAACTGGCAAAAACTCTGTTATTCCTTGAATTATTGCTAAGAATATATACTCAAAAAAATCTATCATTTTTTCATCATTATTGAATAACCACACATAATGAATGCTATAATTATTAAAATTGGAGCTACCACTATTCTTCTTTTAGAAAATATTTCAGACTTGAATTCTGTGCCGTCAGTCCCCCCTCCAGACATTAGAAGAAATCCTAATATTAATATTAATATAGCCGTCAAAAGAACAATATATTTTTTTTTGTTAAATAAGAATTTAGATTGTTGACTCATTATAATTATTTATAAAAATTAATTTTCAAACTAAGCAATTTTTTTAAAACTAACCAATGACTTATAAACGAAATGAGGACTCCTAAAAACACAAGAGTTATGAAAACCATAAGTATTTCAATTAAAGAAAATAAGCTAAATAATTTTTCAGTTAGAAAATTATAACTTTCTGTGCTTATATAAATAAGCGAAAACAAGATAATAATTAAAATCATTGATGCAATAATTGCAGAAATAAAACCATCATATATACTAGTTGTTAAATAAGGTTTTTGTATAAATTTTTTTGTTGCCCCAACCAATTGCATAATATTCAAATTGTCTTTTTTAGAGTAGACTGTCAACCTTATATTATTGTATATTAATAGTGAAGATAAAAAAAGAAAAGTTATAAATATAATCAAAGAAATAATTAAAATTTTAGATTTTAATTTGATGATATTGTCTGAGATTTTTATTGGAAAAATAACATTTGAAACAATTAACTGTGATTCAATTTTTGATTTTAATTTATTCAAAGTGTTAATTTGATGGAATTTGGATTTAACATATAAATTAATAATATCTGGTAATGGGTTTTTATTATTAATAGGAACTAAAAAATCATCTCCTAATTTTTTCTTCATCTCAACAACTGCTTGTTCCTTTTGAACAAATAAAGTTTTTTCAATGTCAACTTCTTCATTTTCTTTTAAAAAATTCATTAAATCTAATACATCGTGGGGATTTGACTCTTTTAAAATAATTTTGAAGGGAATTTCTTCTTGAACTAACTCAACAAATCTATTTGAAAAAAAGGTTAGAAACATTACAAATCCAATACTTAATAAAGTAACTGTCATTGTAAATATAGTTGAGGTTTTTAAACTATAAATAGAATTTTTTAGTACTTTATTTGAATTATAACTCATAACTTAAAATCTAAATTAATAAATACAATTAATTTAAGTAAGATTTAGTAACTTAAAAAAGTATTAATTTATCGATTCTTTATCTCAAAAAAATGGATTATAATTTTAAAAAAATAGAAAATAAGTGGAAAAAAAAGTGGGAAGAAGATAAGTTATTTGCAACTGAAATTAATTCGAAAAAAAAATTTTATGCATTGGACATGTTTCCTTATCCTTCAGGCGCAGGTCTGCATGTTGGTCATCCATTAGGTTACATTGCATCTGATATATTTAGTAGATACAAAAAATTAAATGGATTTAATGTTCTACACCCAATGGGTTTTGATTCTTTTGGATTGCCTGCTGAACAATATGCTATTGCAACTGGACAACATCCCGAAAAAACTACAAAAGAAAATTCAGAAAAATATAAATCTCAATTAAAAAATATTGGATTATCATTTGACTGGTCAAGAGAGCTAAAAACTTCTGATCATAGTTATTATAAATGGACTCAATGGATTTTTAAAAAACTTTTTGAATCCTACTATTGTAATTTAAATGATAAAGCATTGCCTATTTCTCAACTTGTTGAAGAGTTTGAAAGAAATGGTAATAATTTGGTAGAATCTCCTTGCGATGAAGACACTCCTAAATTTACTGCAAAAAAATGGAAATCATGGGCTGAGGAAGAAAAACAAAATATCCTATTAAAATATCGATTAGCTTTTTTATCAGACTCGTGGGTAAATTGGTGTGAAGAACTTGGTACCGTTCTCGCTAATGATGAAGTTAAAGAAGGACTTTCAATAAGAGGAGGTCATCCTGTTGAACAAAAAAAAATGAAGCAATGGTCGCTTAGAATTACAGCATATGCTAATCGATTATTAAGTGGATTAAATAAAATAGACTGGCCTAATTCAATCAAAGAACAACAAAAAAACTGGATAGGTAAATCCTCTGGTGTTAATATTTTATTTGATACCGAACAAAAAAATAAAATTTCTGTTTTTACAACTAGGCCTGAAACTATTTTCGGTGTTTCATTTTTAGTACTTTCACCAGAACATGAGCTCATAGAAACAATTTGTACGCAAGTTCAAAAGGAAAAAATAAAAAAATATCAATTTGAATGCTCACAAAAAAGTGAATTAGATAGAATCTCCAATATCGATTCTGTTTCTGGAGAATTTACAGGATCTTATGCTATCCATCCATTTAGTCAAGAAAAAATTCCAATTTGGATATCAGATTATGTCTTAACAAATTATGGTAGCGGTGCAATCATGGCAGTTCCGGCTCATGATTCAAGAGACTTTAAGTTTGCAAAAAAATTTAAACTTGAAATTGTTCAAGTAATTGAAAATGGTTACAAAGTAGATGAAGAACCTTATCTTGAAAAAGCAGGAGAAATTATTAACTCTTCTTTTATTAATGGCTTATCAATTTCTAAGGCATCTGAAATGATAACTAATTTAGTTAAAGAAAAAAATATAGGACATAAATTAATTAATTTTAGACTTAGAGACGCAATATTTAGTAGGCAAAGATATTGGGGAGAGCCTTTTCCTGTATATTATAAAAATGAAATACCATATTTAATCCCTGATGTAGAACTTCCGCTAAAACTACCATCTATTAACTCTTATTTACCAACTAAAGAAGGAAATCCACCTTTAGCAAGAGCTGAAAATTGGAAATATAAAACTAAATACCGCTATGAACACTCAACTATGCCCGGTTGGGCAGGTTCATCATGGTATTTTATAAGGTATATCGATCCTAAAAATAACTTAAAATTTGTGGACGAAAAAAAACTAAAGTACTGGGGAAATGTAGACTTATATATAGGAGGTGCAGAACATGCTACTGGGCATTTACTGTACTCTAGATTTTGGACGAAATTTCTTTACGACCTGTCTTTAATTTCTTTTGATGAACCATTTCAAAAAATTATAAATCAGGGTATGATTCTAGGAGAATCATGTTTTGTTTACAGAATTAAAGGAGAAAATACCTATGTTTCATATAATTTAAAAGATAAATTTAAAACGACTAAAATTCATGTTGACATAAATTTGGTAGAAAAAAATAAACTAAAAATTGAAGAATTTAAAAATAGTAGAAAAGAATATAATACTGCAAAATTTATTTGTGAAAATGAAAATTATATATGCGGAAAGACAATTGAAAAAATGTCAAAATCATTTTATAACGTAGTTAACCCCGATGATATTATAGAGAAATATGGTGCTGATTCGCTTAGATTATATGAAATGTTTTTGGGTCCATTAACACAATATAAACCTTGGAACACAGACGGAATAACTGGAGTCTATAACTTTATTAAAAAATTTTGGAATTTATTTCATAAAGATGGCAAATTCTACTTGACTCAAGAAGACCCAAGTAAGGAAGAAAAAGAAATTCTACATTATGCAATACATAAAATAAAAAATGATATTGAAACATTTTCTTTCAACACCTGTGTTAGCACATTTATGATTACTGTAAATAAATTAAAAAAGGCTCAATGCTCAAAAGAGAAAATTTTAAAGCCATTAATTATTCTTTTATCTCCCTTTTGCCCTTTTGTGTGCGAAGAATTATGGAATAAAATAGAACCAAATTCTTATGTATATAATTCTACTTTTCCTAAGTATGACATTAAATTATTTA
Organism: uncultured Flavobacteriales bacterium; assembly: GCA_964435285.1. GTDB lineage: Bacteria > Bacteroidota > Bacteroidia > Flavobacteriales > TMED113. The sequence goes on along the minus strand of CAYSYA010000001.1, from coordinate 40,610 downwards.
TAAAAAATGAAACAAATTATCCTGTTGCAATAAATGGTAAACGAAAATTAAATATGATGATAGCAAATAATTTAAATAAAGATGAAATTGAAAAAATTATTTACTCAAATGATAAAATTAAACAAATTCTAACTGGATGCACAGTTAAAAAAATAATAATTATACCAGAAAAAATTATAAATATTGTAATAAATAAATAATATGATTTTTTTAAAAAAAATTCTAATTTTTTTAATTTATTTATCCCTTTCTTGTTCATTTAGTCAAAAAAATTCAACTTTTAATAATTTTATAGACAAAAAATTTAAAAAATTGCATTTTTTTGAAGGTGAAAGCATAAAATACAAGTTTTCATACGGAAAAAGTAATAAAAAAGGCATTATTACAGCAGGATATGGTAAAATTGAGGTTCAAGGAATAGAGAAAATTAACGGTAGAGATTGCTTGAAATTAAAAGCTAGTGGAAAATCAAGTAAACTGTTTAGCCTATTTTACGAAGTTAATGATGTATTTGAATCATACCTTGACACCATCGAACTTGTTTCATTAAAATTTTCAAGAAACATCCATGAAGATAAATTTGAAGCAAAACAAGAAGTTTATTTTAATAGAGATTTAAATTATGCTATTTGTGAGAATTTAATTACTAAAGATTATTCAAAAGAAAAAATTTCTAAATATACTCAAGATGTTCTTTCCGCACTTTTTGCCTGTAGAAATATTCCAAATAAAAGCATAACTTTAAAAGATACTACATTACTTGAAATTTTTGATTTAGAGAAAAAAAAGTTAATAGATACATACTTCATTCCCATTGAATTAGAAACTATAAACACAAAAATTGGAAAAATTGAGGCAATAAAATGTAAGATTAAAACTGAAAGAAATAGAATTTTTTCCGGAAGAAAACCTGCTTTTATTTGGGTAACAAACGATGATAGACATATTCCAATCAAAGTTGAATCACCTATTAAAGTAGGCTCTATTTATATTGAAATTCTTTCTGTTGAAAACTTAAAAGATAATTAATTATTAATTGTCAATAAATATCTTATTTTAACAATAAGATTTTTTAAGATATGTCTATAAATAAAGAAGTAGAAGAAAAAATAAATAAATTAGCTGAAAAATATTCTACTACTGGCCAAGACTTACCCTCTTACCTTGAAGGCCTATTATACGCAGATTATTTGAGTTATTGGGATTATATTCATTTAGACACATTATTAACTTTACAAACTCCCAAAACAGACTTTCCAGATGAGAATATATTTATAATATACCACCAAATAACTGAGTTATATTTTAAATTAATAATTAATGAACTAGAACAAATCTCTAATAACGGAAAAAAAATTAAACCGAACGGAGAAGATTTGGGCTGGAACACAAAAATCACATTTAGTTTTTTTAAGTCTAGAATCGTCAGAGTAAATAATTATTTTGAGAACTTAATTAACTCTTTTGAAATAATGATCAATGGAATGGATAGAAATGAATTTACAAAGTTCAGAATGAGCCTTTTACCAGGTAGCGGGTTTCAAAGTGTTCAATTTAGAATTATTGAATTATACGCTACTCCTTTTAAAAACTTGTTATCAAAAACAAATAATAAAAAACAAGGAATTCAAAATATTTATTGGTCAAAAGGAGCTACGGATTTAAAAAGCGGAAAAAAAACTTATACTTTAAGTCAATTTCAAAAAAAATATAATAAGCAACTAAGTGAGTTAGCCGAAAACCTAAATGGAAAAACAATTTGGTGTAAATTCAAAGAATTAAAATTGACCAAAGAAAAACAAAATGAATTACATGAACTTCTAAAAGAATTTGACCATAATGTTAATGTTAAATGGAAATTATCTCATTTGAAATCAGCAATAAAACATCTCAAAAACAAGGGAATAATTAAGGCTACAGGGGGGACTAACTGGGAAGAATATTTGCCACCAAGGTTTCAAAAAATTATATTTTATCCTGAAATTTGGAGTAAGAAAGAGAAAAAAGAATGGGGGAAAAGTTGGTTAAAAAAACAATTACATGAATAGTTTAGGATACTTAATTATTAAGATTTTATTAATAATTTCTATTATACCTTTGATTTTACTCTTATTAAAGGTGTTTAGTTTTGGAATTAAAACATTAAAAAAAAATCTTATATATACATCATTGGTATTATTTTGTCCTGTTTTTTTTATTATAGCTCTTAAAACTATTAATACCGAAAAAAATATAGGGGAAGTAGAAGTTGAAATCAAAAAAATTGAATCAAAACAAAAAACTGAAACCAAACCAGATTTTTCTCAATTAAACCCTTTGTATAAATTTTCAAGAGAAGTGATTATTGAAAATAAATTATTTAATAAAAACATAGATGTAAATAAATGCTTGGAGAAAGAGGTGATGAAAAATGAAAATATTACAACTATTTTGAAGGAATTTAATATTTCTAATAAGGAAATTTATAACCTAGATAATATTTTAAAAACCAGAAACTTATTCAACTTTAATAAAATAAAACCTAAAGATAAATACAGCCTAATATTTTATGAAAATAATAAGCTTGCCTACATGTGCTATGAATTAAACAAATCTAGCTATCTAATTATTGACTTTAATGATTTTTCAAAAAGTCAAATTCAAAATAGACCACACGTAATTAAAAAACACGAATTGTCTGGAATAATTACAAGTCATTTATGGCAAGCAGTTAATGATGTTGTTGACTCTTCTTTAGAAACCGAAGCAGTGGTCTCGGTTTTAGCTGATAAAATTTATCCGTGGACTATTAGATTCACGCACTTGAATCCCAATGATAAATTTAAAATAATTTATGAGGCTAAATACATAAATGATGAATTCATAAAAATTGAAAATGTTTTTGCATCAGTATTTAATCACAAAGGCGAAGACTATTATGCTATTCCATTTAAAGAAAACTCTAACCAAAAATATAATGATTACTTTAATCAGAATGGAAATAACCTGAGGAACTTCTTTCTACAGGCACCAGTAGATTTTAGAAGAATATCATCAAAATATAGTAAGAACAGAAGGCATCCTGTTACAGGACGAGTAACGCCCCACTTTGGAACCGATTTTGCTGCTGAAAGTGGGTCTCCTATTTTTAGTACTGCTGACGGAGTAGTTACTGCAGCTCAATATAAAAAATACAATGGTTATTATGTCAAAATTAGACATAATAGTACGTACGAAACTCAGTATCTGCATATGCAGAAAAAAAGTGTAAACTATTGGAAAAAAAATGGAATCTCAGTTGGAAAAAAAATTAAACAAGGAGATATAATTGGTTTTGTAGGACAAACAGGACTAGCAACTGGACCTCACGTTTGTTATCGATTTTGGAAAAATGGAAAACAAGTTGATCCGTTTAAAGAAAATTTACCTCCCTCAGAACCAATTAAAGAAAATAATTTGAATGAGTTTAACTTGAAGAAAAATAAATGGATTAAAGAATTAAATAAAATTAAATATCCTGATTATGAATCTATTGATTTTGATGCTTAACTTTCCAATCTCCATTAACTTTAATTAAATCAATTAACTCTTCTAATGCATTTTCTGTTGGCACGTTTCGCTTCACCACTTGTTGACCTTTATATAAAGTAACTTTCTTTATTCCTGATCCTACATAACCATAATCTGCATCTGCCATTTCGCCAGGACCGTTAACTATACATCCCATAATTCCAATTTTTAGCCCCTTTAAATGTGATGTAGCAACTCTAATTTTTTCTGTAGTTTCTTGTAAATCAAATAAGGTTCTTCCACATGAAGGACAGGAAATATACTCTGTTTTTGAAATTCTATTTCGAGTTGCTTGAAGAATTGCAAAAGAAATTTTGTTTAAATTATGAATATCTAATTTGTTTCCAGAAGTTAAAAATATTCCATCTCCAAAACCATCGCAAAACACACCTCCAACATCAATGGATGAATAAATTTGTAATTTTTCTTTATTCAACGTTTCATTAAAATTTTTTCTAAGAATTACAGGAACAGAAATATTGTTTTCAATTAATTCTAAAAAAAATCTTCTTATTTCTGCATAAGCGTTACTATTATTTGTGTTAACAACTAATACACTTGCTTTATCTTTTTTCAGTTTTGAAATAAGTTTAGTGCTTAACTCAGATAAGTAAATGTTTATAAAGTTTATTTTTTTTGACAACTTAGTAGCTGACAAATATTCATCTACATTTAAATACGGAAAGCCTTTTTCTTTTAGTAACCATTTTGAATAATTATATACTAAACCTAAGGTTCCCGGAACCTCAAAGACTAAATCATTATTGCCAAGAAATACATAATCACAAGCTTGGTCTGAAATATTCCATTTATCTAATTTAAATGAGTATTTATATCCAACAGAAAAAAAAGATGCTGGGGAAATATTTTTTTTCTTTGAAAAATCTGATAAAACAACTGGTGGGCATGAAGCTCCAATGTTACTTACAGATTTAGTTAATCTTTTTTTATAAGAAAATGGATCATAATTATATTTATTAATTATTGGTATTTTATTTTTATTGTCTCTGTTAACAAAGTGATTTAAAATAATCTTTGCAACTGGAATTTCATTTTCTGGTGGCTCAGTTAAAGAAACTCTAATCGTATCTCCTAAACCATCTTCCAATAATGTACCAATTCCTACTGCAGATTTAACTCTACCATCAATTCCGTCTCCAGCCTCAGTTACCCCTAAATGCAATGGGTAATTCATGCCCTCCTTTATCATTTGAAAAACTAAAAGTCTATATGCTTGTATCATTACTTTAGGATTTGATGACTTCATTGATAAAACTAAATCATGAAAATTTTCTTGATGGCAAATTCTAACAAACTCCATTGCTGACTCTACCATTCCCTTTGGCGTATCACCATAACGACTTAAAATCCTATCAGATAAAGAGCCGTGATTTGTACCTATTCTTAAGACGGTTTTGTGTTTTTTACATATTTTAACAAGAGGTGTAAACTTAATTTTTACTCTATCTAATTCATTTTTGTATTCAAGATTACTATAAACAAGTTTTTTAAAATTTTTTTTGTCAGCATAATTTCCCGGGTTAATTCTTACTTTCTCAACATATTGGGCTGCTATTTCTGCAGCATTAGGTGTATAATGGATATCTGCCACAAGTGGAATATCATAACCTTTTTTTATAAGTAAGTCTTTAATATTTTTAAGATTCTCGGCATCTTTTTTACTTGGAGCAGTTATTCTAATTAACTCGCACCCAGCATTAATCATTCTAATACACTCTTCTACTGTTGCTTTTGTATTCATTGTATCGGTAGTAGTCATTGACTGAACTCTAATAGGATTATCCCCACCTATTCCTAATTTTCCGACTAAGACCTCTCTGGTTTTCCACCTTGAATACTTAATTAAACTATCACAATATTTTTTTAACATTTTATAAATAATTTATTTTAAATAAAATTGGTCTTGATGGAGCTGCATCATTTTCTATAGGCATAATTTGGAGATTTAAATAATAATCACCGTCTATAATTTCATCAGAAATATAAACTAACTCAGTTAGTGTATTACTATTTCCTCCGGATGAAAAATCGAAGAATAACTTGTGATTTTCAACCTGCCCACCATCTTTTTCTTTATCAACGGACGGAAGATCAATTAAAAGATTCTTTACACCTAATTTTTTTATATATAACATACACTCTTTAGTCATATATGGTGGGTTTTGATTAGAGTAATCCATATAATTCTTGGAGTTTTTATTAGGTAAAGTCCTTATAATTAATGTTTCGAATTGAAATTGATTATTTAATTTATTATATAGTGACTCCTTTGTTATCACTAAATCTTTAGATTTCTTTTTCAATTTAACTGAAACTAACTTAGCAAATAAAAAATAAGAATTTTTAATATCATTAATACTTTCCTCATTAATACTTATATGACCAAAGCATTCTGTATGAGTAACATGCGCATGCGGGTTAAACCAAATGTTATTAAAATTTACAGGACCTCCTTGTTTAATGTTTCCAACCCAATCTCCAATTACAACAGGACTTTTATTTGCTTGATTGATCCCCCAAGCATTTAAATTTTTTTTTGTAAATGATAAAGGAATAGAAATATCAATTGGTGAATTAAAGTCTATACTAATTTTCCTGTTAGTTAAGTGCGAATAGAATTTCATTTTAGATTTATTAATCTTTTTTCAAAATTAAGCTAAAAATAAATCAGTTGTGATCTTATCACATAAAATCATTCCATTTTGAGTTAAATAGAATCGGTCTTTTTTATTAATAATTAAACTATCATTAATTAATTTATCTAATTGACTCATTAATTTACTGTACTCAATATTATTGGTCAATCTAGACAGTATATTTCTAGCTAATCCTTTATTAGTTCTAATGTTTGTTAAAATATATTCATTAGCAATATTTTTTTTTGTTAGAATTTCTTCCTCAAAATAGTTGTTGTCATTGTTTAAAGCATCTATATATTTATAATTGTTATTTATATTCCAATGTCTTTTTTTTCCATTGAATGAATGAGCAGATGGACCAACACCTAAATAATTTTTACCTTTCCAATAAGAGCTATTATGTTTAGACTCAAAAGAAGGAATGCAAAAATTAGAAATTTCATAATGAATAAAATTATTTCTTTTTAAAATATCCCTCATTGTTAAAAACTGTAATTTAATATCATCATCTGAGACTAATTTTAGATTTCCTGAATTAACCATTTTATGAAAAACCGTTCCTTTTTCAATAGTTAAGCAATAACAAGACATATGAGTGACGTTTAAAGAAACTGCTTTAATTAAATTATTTTCCCATAATTTATTTTTTAAATTTGGAGTTCCATACATTAGGTCAATATTAATATTATTAACTCCTAAATCTTGTATTAATTTAATACTTCTTTCAATTTGATTACTTGTATGAGATCTATTTAATAATTTTAATTGGTTCTCATCAAATGATTGCGCCCCAACACTAAATCTATTCACTCCTAATTTAATCAAGTTACGTGTTTTGTCAACTGTCAAATCATTCGGATTCACTTCAAATGTACACTCTAATGAATTTGATATCGAAAAATATTTATATATAGTTTTTAAAATTTTCGCTATATATTTTTCTTCTAAAATTGATGGTGTTCCCCCTCCAAAATATATAGTCTCAACTGGTCCAGAACCTAAATATTTATTTTTCAATTTTAGTTCTTTACAAATAGCTCCAACTATTTCTGTCTTTAATCTTAGGGAAGTTGAGAAATGAAAATCACAATAATAACAAGCTTTGTGACAAAATGGTATATGTATGTAGATGCCTGCCAATTTATTTTTTTAAAAGAATTCGAATTATAGTTTCTTTAAATGGTATTGATCTATGCACATATATTTTGCCCATATGATACTCCGTAATTATTCTTTTACACAAAGATAATCCCAGGCCCCATCCTCTTTTTTTTGACGTATAACCTGGGTCAAATATTTTTTTAAATTCATGAGACGAAATACCTTTTCCATTGTCAATTATATCAATAATATAATACTTGTCATTTTTGACTATAAAATTAACACGAATTAGACCTGTATTTTGTAATGAATCTATTGAATTTTTTAAAACATTTTCTACTACCCAAGAAAAAAGCTCTGCGCTTAAATTAACTTTAAGATTATTAAGTTCTTTTTCACTTGAAAATTCAAATTTTATTTTTTGAGACGCTCTTTTTTTTACATAATCAATGGTTTTTTCAAGTAATGGAATAACCTCTACTGGTTTTAATAAAGTATTAGACCCTATTTTTGAAAATCTATCTGCAATTTGTTGTAAGCGACTCGTATCTTTTTGAATTTCTAATATTACTTGCTTATCAATATTCTTATTTTTTAAATACTCAACCCAACCCATTAAAGAAGATAATGGTGTTCCAATTTGATGAGCTGTCTCCTTAGCAATACCTGCCCATAATTTATTTTGTTGTGACTTCTTAGAATAAAAAAATGCAAGATATGCTACTAAAAATATACTAATTGTTACGAGTAAGATTATAATGGGTAATTTTTGAAGTTTATCAGCAAATACTTTTCCATCATCTGACAAATTATTAAATTCTTTTATTACATATGAATCTCTATAATGTACATAATCAGTTATTGTTTGAGTTATTGGGTTTTCAAATTCATCCAAAATAATATTTCCATATTTATCTTTTTTTGCTGACTTTATTTTTATTGGTATTGAATACCTCATCAAGCTTAGTTGATAATTTAAAATAGAGTCTATTTTTAATTCTTTTTCAAAATTATCTTGTATGATTTTTAAAGAATCATTTAACAATTTTATTTTTGAAGGATCTAATAATTTTTTTTCTTGTCCTTTAATTAATTTTTTTAATTGAATTTCCTTAGTGTTTAAATTTCTATGTGCTTTAAGTTCGCCATTTGCTCCTAACCATATCGCTGGAATTGTATTATTACTTTTTAAAATATCTAAAACGCAAGGGTCAAGTGTTTCACCAATATTTATCGATGCCATTTGACTAACAGCATCTGCCCATATTTGAATTCTTTTATTTTCTTCTTTTCTTAGTTCTTCTAAAACAATTACTTGTCTTTTTTCAACTTTTTCCTGTTCCTTAAAAAAACTAGCAGTTAAAAATACAGTAGTTAAAACAACTATAAATGAGAGCAAAATTATTACTCTGTTTATTAATATTATATTTTTTGTAAAAATTCTCAATGCAATGATTTATTTCATTTTTAAAAACCCTATTTCTTTATTGTTTAAAAATCTCCATTTTCCTCTTGGTGTATTTTTTTTTGAAATTCCTGCAAATAATATTCTATCTAATTTTAAAACTTCATAGTCGAAGAATTCAAAAATTCTTCTAACAATTCTATTTCTTCCTGAATGTAAAGTAAGTAATAATTCTTTATTATGAGTATTATTAATTATACGAATGTCATCAACATTTATTTTACCATCTTCTAAGTCAATTCCCTTTTTTATTTTTTCAAAATCTAACATACTTATTTTTTTATTTAGAGAAACGTGATATTCTTTTTTTATTTTATGTTTTGGATGAATGAGCTTTTGAGATAAATCTCCGTCATTTGTAAATAACAATACTCCTGTAGTATTTTTATCTAATCTCCCAACGGGAAATAATCTTTCGGCACATGCATTATTAATTAAATCTAAAACTGTCTTTCTTTTTTTCTCATCACTTAAAGTGGTTATAAAATTTTTGGGTTTATTTAATACTAAGTATTTATATCTCTGAACTGTAATTTGCTTTCCGTTAAATTCAATTTTATCTTCTATTGATACTTTAGTTCCTAATTTTTTTACAATTTGACCATTGACTTTTATTTTTCCTGATTCTATAAGCATATCAGCCTTTCTTCTGGATGTAACTCCAGATCTGGAAATAAATTGATTTAATCTATATAAAATTTGATTCATTTTTTATGTGTAACTAAACTTAACAATATTATCCACCTCTAATTTTATATTTCTATTAATTATTAAAGGAGTATTTTTTTTTTGATGTCCAACTGGGAAATTAAAACAAATTGGAAAGTCAAAATCTTCTAAAGCTTGTAAAATAATTTCATATATATTTTGACCAAAAATTGGTTTATTGTCTTTAATATCTGTGAATTTACCAACTATTAGCCCAGATAAATTATTAAAAATACCTGATCTTCGTAAAGACTGCATCATTCTATCTATTGAATATAAATATTCATTAACATCTTCAATGAATAGTATTTTTCCTCTAGTTTTATAAAAAGATTTTGAGTTTAATAAAGAGCACAAAATTGATAAATTACCTCCAATTAATTTACCTTTTGCAGTTCCTTTTTTATTGTATTTACTAGACTTTAAATTAATAAAATTTGTGACTCCAAATAAAAGATTAAATAATTCTTGAATTGATTTTTTGGATGTATTGTGAAAATTAAATGGCATAGGGCTGTGTAAAGATGGCATGTTGAAATTTGCTGAGATATGTGATAAAAAAACAGTAATATCACTAAATCCAATTAACCATTTTGGATATTTTAAAAATTTATCAAAATTTAAATCGTCTATAATTCTTATTGACCCATATCCTCCTCTTGCGAAAAAAATTGCCTTTACTTTCTCATTATCTAAAATTGATTGAAGAATTTTTGTTCTTTGTTCATCTGATCCTGAAAACATGCCTTTTCTGGGTAACATAGTATCATTTAAATTCACTAAATGGAGACCTGACTTTCTAATATACTCAACTGCTAATTGACATTTATCCTTCGTCACATGCTTTGCAATAGAAACAATTGCAACTAAATCTTCTTTTTTTAGATATTCTAAATGATTTGATTTTTTCATGTTGTTCAGTTTGCATATTTTTATACAATATACAAAACTATACTTTGGAAAGATTTATTATAACAGCCGCACTTCCGTATGCTAACGGACCAATTCATATTGGTCATATAGCAGGAGCCTATTTACCTGCTGATATTTTTGTTCGATATCAAAAATTAAAACAAAACGATGTTATTTTTGTTTGTGGATCAGACGAACACGGAGCAGCAATTACACTAAGAGCGAAAAAAGAACAAAAAACTCCTAGGGAAATAATTGACTTGTATCACGAAAAAAATGAAAAATCTTTCAAAGCATTAAATATTAATTTTAATATTTATCACAGAACATCCTCAAAACTTCACCATGAAACAGCTCAGAGTTTCTTCAAAAATCTTCATTCTAAAAATGTATTTGTCAAAAAAAAATCTAAACAATTTTTTGATATAAGTGCAAATCAATTTCTAGCGGATAGATATATAAAAGGAACATGTCCAAAATGCGGATTTAAAGAAGCATATGGAGACCAATGCGAGTCTTGTGGGACTACATTAAGTCCACTTGAACTAATCGACCCAAAGTCTACTATAAGTGGAAATTCCCCTGAGTTGAAAGAGACCTCTCACTGGTACTTACCTTTAAATAAAAATGAAAGTTGGTTAAATGAATGGATTGTTAATGGGTATTTTCAAGGTAACAAAGTACATGATCCAAAAACATGGAAAAATAATGTCCTGGGACAATGTAAATCATGGATTGATGGGGGACTTCAAAGTAGAGCAATGACAAGAGATTTGGATTGGGGTGTGCCCGTTCCATTAGATGGTGAAAAAGGTAAAGTATTATACGTATGGTTAGATGCTCCAATTGGTTATATATCTGCAACAAAAGAGTGGGCAAAAAAAGAAAAAGTAGATTGGGAAAAATATTGGAAAAATCCTGAAACTAAATTGATTAACTTTATTGGTAAAGATAATATAGTCTTCCACTGTATTATATTCCCAATACTTTTAAAAGAACACGGTAATTTTATTCTGCCTAAAAATGTTCCAGCAAATGAATTTTTGAATTTAGAAGGAAGAAAAATTTCTACTTCCAGAAATCACGCAATATGGATAGATGATTATTTAAATAATTTCGCCAATAAAACTGATGAACTAAGGTTTGTTTTGTGCTCTATTTCTCCAGAAAATAAAGACTCAGATTTTACATGGAAAGACTTTCAAGCTAGAAATAATAATGAGCTTGTTGCAATTTTTGGAAATTTTGTTAATCGAGTTATTGTATTAATTAATAAATATTGGGATGGAAGTGTTCCTGCTAGAGGTGAAATCCATGAAGAAGACGAAAACTTAATAAACAAGATTATTCAATATCCAAAAAAAATTGGGAAATCAATTGAAAAATATAAGTTTAGAGAAGCTCTTTTTGAAGTAATAAATTTAGCTAGGTTAGGCAATAAATATTTAGCGGATAATGAACCTTGGAAACAAATAAAAATAAATCCTAAAAGAGCAGAGACAATATTAAATATTAGTATACAAATGGTATTTTCTCTTTCTGTCTTAAGTAAACCATTTTTACCTAAAACTTCTAAGAAATTATGTAAAATTTTAAATTCTGATTTTTCGAATTGGGATTGCTCTTCAGAAATAAATAATATTAAAGAAGACCATAAAATAGGTCCACCAGAACATTTATTTGAAATAATTGATAATGAAAAGATAAATGACGAAATCAGTAAATTAAATTAGTCTTGCATATTTTTTTCAACTGCATCCCAATTAACCAAATTCCAAAAGGCAGAAATATAGTCTGCTCTGCGATTTTGGTAATTTAAATAGTATGCATGTTCCCAGACATCAAGTCCCAATATTGGTTTGCCTCCACACCCATCCTTCATCAAAGGATTATCTTGATTTGGAGTTGAGCAAATATTAAGTCCTTTTCCATCAAAACAAAGCCAAGCCCAACCAGAACCAAATCGAGTAGCTGCAGCTTTAGAGAAGTCTTCTTTCATTTTTTCAAAAGAGCCAAAAGAATCATTTATCATTTTCAATAATCTTTCTGAAGGATTTGTTTTGTTTGGAGATAGTATCTCCCAAAATAAACTATGATTATAAAATCCCCCACCGTTGTTTCTTATACCATTAGGAAGATTACTTGATTTAAGAATTTCCTCAATTGACTTACCTTCAAACTCAGTTCCTTTAATTAAATTATTTAAGTTATTTGTATAGCCAGCGTGATGTTTGCTGTGATGAATTTCCATTGTTCTTGCATCAAAATGTGGCTCAAGTGCATCATATTTATAATTAAGTTCTGGTAATTTAAAGCTCATAAGATTTGTTTTATTTATACCAAAAATACTAAAATTTCTTTCATGAAAAAAACTAAATGCTTCTAGTTTAAATGGAATAATTGAATAAATACTCAATCCTAATATTGACTTTAAAACTTTTCTCCTACTGAATTTTTTCATTTAATTTTTTTATACTACGATTTACTAATTATTTCTAAGGCTTTATTTATATACTCATCATCTTTATTATAATGATAAATTATGTCTTCTGTTGAAAGAATTTGATTTAATACCATATTTTCGAAAAGAGTTTGAAGATTTTTTTTGTAATTATTTATTTTTCTTTTTGTTTCAATATCATCTACTAACGAAATTATTTCTGTCCAAATATTTTCATTATTTTTTCTGAAAAAAGATTGATAATTATTTAATAAATCAGACCTATATTTATCTGCAAAATCGAATGCTTTTTCATATAAAATATTATAATTTCTACTCCAAAATTTAGACTCAAAATCTGATATTGTATCCTCTAAAATTAAAATATCTGGAGTTATTCCTCCGTCTGAAAATACAATTCTTCCCTTTTTTGTTCTAAATTCTTTTACATCATTTAATGTATCAAAAGAGTTATATGGCTTTTGAATACATCTTCCAGATGGAGTAAAATATTTCGCAACAGTGATTCTTAATGCTCCACCATCTCGTAAATTAATTTGCTCGCCTACAAGACCTTTTCCAAAACTTTTTTTCCCTACAATTATTCCTCTATCATGATCTTGAATAGCGCCGGCTAGTATCTCACTCGCAGATGCACTATTTTCATTTATTAGTACAACTAATTCACCTTTTTTAAATGAACCTTTATGACTTGAAAAATAAGTTTTCTGTTTTCTAAAATCTCCTTTAGTACTAACTATTTCAAGATTATCGTCTAAAAATTCATTTGTTACATCAACTGCTTGTTGCAGGTAGCCACCTCCGTTATTTCTCAAATCTAAGATTAATTTCTTAGCCCCGATTCTTTTGAGATCTCGTATCGCATTTTTAAATTCATAGAAAGTAGTTGATGAAAACTTTTCTAATTTTATATAACCAATGTCATCTTTAATCATATAATTTGACTCAATGCTATTTAAAGGAATTTCTCCTCTGTATAATATTTTTTCTAATACATTATCTTTCCTTAAAATAGAAATTTTAACTTTTTGCCCTCTTTTCCCCCTCAACTTTTTCATTACAACCGAATTATTAATCTCAGGACCTGTAAAGTTCTCTGAATTTACTGAAATGATTCGATCACCTGGAATAATATTTGCTTTTTCAGATGGCCCGTCCTTAATTACTTTAACAACCATTACAGTGTCTCTTATTATTGTAAATTGAACTCCTATACCATAAAAGTCACCTGAAAAATCTTCATTAATTCTTTTTAATTCTTCCTTTGAAATATACTGAGTAAATGGATCTAAATTTTCTAATAATCCTTCTCTTAGAAAAAAAATTAAAGAATCTTCTGGTAAAGAATTTTGATAATTTTGAAGAACTAATTCGTACAGTTCTTCTATGTGATTTAATTTATCACTTGTTTTAAATTTATTACGTACATTAGGATATAAAGAGAGAAAAAAAACAATAGATATCAGCCAAAAACTTCTTTTATAAAAAACAAATAATTTACTTTTTTCTTTCATAAGTAACTTAAAATTAAGTACCCAGGGTGGGGCTCGAACCCACACTCTGTTGCCAGAACTGGATTTTGAATCCAGCGCGTCTACCAATTCCGCCACCTGGGCTTAATAAGGAATACAAATATAATAATACTTAATTATAGGAAAGTTAAATTTTATTTTTATAAATTTGTCACCCCTATTAAATATGGTATTATTTTGAGTGTTGAAGTAAAAATCTTTTCAGGTCAAGCGTCCATTGATATTGCAAAAAAAATTGCTAAGTCATATGGTGAAGAGTTAGGAAATGTTGTAATTACTAACTTTAGTGACGGAGAATTTCAACCCTCTTATGAAGAAACTTTAAGAGGAAAAAAAGTTTTTATTATTCAATCTACCCCTCCTCCAGCAGAAACATTACTAGAATTATTACTTATGATTGATGCCGCAAAAAGAGCATCAGCTAAAGAAATTATTGCCATTTTGCCTTACTTTGGATTTGCTCGTCAAGACAGAAAAGATAAGCCAAGGGTTCCTATTGGGGCTAAATTAATTGCTAATTTAATAACCTCTGCTGGAGCAAATAGAGTTATGACCTTAGATTTACACGCAGATCAAATTCAAGGTTTTTTTAAAATTCCTGTTGATCATTTATTTGCTTCCACAATCTTTATACCATATATAAAAAATTTAAAATTAAATAATCTTGTTATCGCTTCTCCTGATATAGGTGGTTCCAAAAGAGCTAATGTGTACGCCAAGCATTTAAAATGTGAAATGGTTATTTGCTATAAACAAAGAAAAAAAGCAAATGTAATAGATAAAATAAAAATAATTGGAGAAATAAAAAATAAAGATGTGGTGATTGTTGATGATATGATTGATACTGCTGGCACCATGGCAAAAGCAAGTTATTTAATGAAAAAAAATGGAGCAAATAGTGTGCGTGCAATTTGTACACACGCTATTTTATCAGGTAAAGCATATGAAAATATAAATAATTCTTGTATTGAAGAATTAGTAGTTACAGACAGCTTACCGCTGAAAAGTAAAAGTGAAAAAATAAAAGTTTTAAGTGTTGCGAAACTTTTTGCTGATACTATTAGAAATATTAATACAGATAAATCTATTAGTAGTCAGTTTATTGTTTAATTAAATAAATAAATAAAATTATGAAATCGGTATCTTTAAATGGAATAGCGAGAGTAAATTTAGGAAAGAAATTCTCGAAGGACCTTAGAAAAAATGGAAATATCCCTTGTGTTATTTATAGCAAGGGTAAAGAAGCTGTACATATAACTGTAAAAAATAATGAATTACAAAAAATTATTTATAATCCATCTGTTTTTGTATTAAATATTAAGGTTGATGACAAAGAATATAACACCATCATCAGAGATGCGCAATTCCATCCAATTAGTGATAATATATTACATGTTGATTTTTTACAATTATCAGAAAATGAATTGGTGTCCTTAAATATACCCGTAGAACTAACAGGAAATTCTATTGGTGTTAGAAATGGTGGGCAACTTAATTTAGTAATGAGAAAGCTGTTAATTAAATCATTACCTAAAAATTTACCTGATACTATTGAAATTGATATCACAAAATTAAGAATAGGACAATCCATCCGTATAGAGGATGTTAAAAATGAAAATTATGACTTTATTCAGCCTGAAAGTGCTGTAATTGTTAGTGTTAAGACTGCTAGAAATGTTGTAGAAGAGGAAGAAGAAACTGAAGAAGAAGATGAGGCAGAGGATAAAAAAGAAGGTGAATCGAATTCAAGTGAAGAGAAAAATGATTCACAATAAAAATTTTAATTTTTGTGAATTATTTAATAAATGAGTAAGTACTTAATTGTTGGATTAGGAAATGTTGGTCCTAATTATACAAATACCAGGCATAATATAGGTTTTGATATAATTGATCATTTTTGCTTAAGAAAAGAAATTCAATTTGTTGAAGAAAAAAATGGCTTTATCTGTAAATTTAAATTAGAAGGAAAAACTATATATCTATTAAAGCCCTCTACTTACATGAATTTAAGCGGAAATGCTATAAAGTATTACCTAAATTATTATAAAATTT
Organism: uncultured Flavobacteriales bacterium; assembly: GCA_964435285.1. Classification (GTDB taxonomy): domain Bacteria; phylum Bacteroidota; class Bacteroidia; order Flavobacteriales; family TMED113. The sequence continues at coordinate 24,170 of CAYSYA010000001.1, read as the reverse complement.
CCTTAAAAAATCTATTAGTTATTGCCGACGATTTAAATTTAGATTTTGGAAAAATAAAACTTCGAACAAGTGGAGGCCATGGAGGACATAATGGCCATAGAAATATAATTGAGAATCTTAAATCCTCAAATTATTGTAGAATAAAATTTGGTATTAGTAAAAGCTTTCAAAAGGGAGAACAGGTAAAATATGTTCTATCAAAATGGTCATCAAATGAATTAGAATCATTGAGCACAAAAATAGACATTTGTTATAAAATGATAGTTAGTTTTATTTTATCAGGGCCTGAAATAACTATGAATAATTTAAACAAGTAATTATTTCAAAATGAATAAAATCAATTATATTTTAATCTCTAAATAAATTGGACAGTGGTCCGAGTGGTTTACATCATTTAATATTGAAGCTTCTACAATTTTTTCTTGTAAAATAGAACTCAACATATGGTAATCTATTCTCCATCCTTTATTTCTGGCTCTGGATAATGCTCTATAACTCCACCAACTATATTGGTTTGGAGATTTATTTTTTTCCCTAAAAGTATCAATAAAACCTAAGTCAATAAAATCAGAAATCCATTTTCTTTCCTCTGGCAAAAATCCAGATGAGTTTTTATTTCTAATAGGGTCATGAATATCAATTGATTTATGACATATATTATAATCTCCAGAAATTAATGTTGGTTCATAACTTTGTTTAATAAATGCCATGAATTTCTTTAAAAATCTAATTTTAAATTTTTGCCTTAATTCACCACTAGAACCTGATGGAAAATATACTGAGTATATACTTAAATTATCATATTCAATTTTTAAAACCCTACCTTCTGAATCAATCTGACTATCATTCATGCCATAAATAATTTTATTTGGTTTTTTTTTACACAAAATCGCAACGCCACTATAACCTTTCTTATGAGCTGAGTTCCAATAACAATTATAACCTAAACTAATAAATTTCTGTTCATCAAATTGATCTAAGTTTGCTTTTATTTCTTGAAGACATATAACATCTGCATTAATTTTCTTGATCCACTGAATTAATCCTTTTTTGATTGCGGCCCTAATGCCATTGATATTGTAGGAAATTACTTTCATAATAATAAAATTACAAGATTGTTTTATATTTCAAGATCTAAATTCAAATGATTTTATAAAAACAACGTTTATTTTAATAATTGAGAATAAATAGAATAAAATGAAAAAGTATTTTAAATTGATTTTTTTATTATATACTCTACTATTTATTAAAACTAATGAAGCTCAAAATGAATTGATTTTCAATACAAAGTCAAATATTATATTTAAAGACTCTATCTCTCTAAATGATAGTATTATTTTTAATGAAAAAAAAATAAATCCAAATATTAAATTCTCTCTACGAGACAGTTCGTTATATATACCTATTATAGAAACCGAGCCTAAATTTTTAAATCAAAATAATTATAAAAAAATTGATAGTGAAATACTAACAAGTGGATCTTTTGCCAGAGGTTTTGCAAATGGAAATAATCAAAACTTCACTATTAATACAGATGTAGATTTAAAAATTTCTGGAAAAATTAACGATAATTTATTTATTGATGGATTTATTTCTGATAACTCCATCCCTTTACAATACGGAGAGTCATCATCGTCATTACAAGAGCTTGATAAAATATACATTAAAATTTATAACTCTAAAACTTCATTAACAGGGGGCGATATTGATATAAAAAATATTGATAATCATTTTTTGAAATTCACAAAAAAATCTATTGGTTTAGATTTTTTAATAAATGACTCTACTAATCTAATAAAATCATCAATTGGAATTTCAAAAAATAATTTCAAAAGACAAGAAATAATAGTACAAAATGGTAACCAAGGTCCATATAAACTATATGGAGAAAATAATGAACCATATATAATAGTGATTCCCGATACTGAACAAGTCTTTATTGATGGTGAAAAAAAAACAAGAGGTTCAGAAAAAGATTATGAAATAAATTATAACACTGGTGAAATTAGCTTTACTAATAATATAATCTTAAATGAAAATAACCGTGTTATTATTGAATTTCAATATACAAGCCTTGATTATTTAAAATGGTTGGGGTACGCAGGTTTTTATAAAAAAAAAGAGAACATTGAATATTATTTTAATTTCTATAATGAATCAGATAATAAAAATAATCCTATAAATCCCTATACAGACAATGAAATTTCACAACTTAATTACTCGGGAGACAATAACATATTGATTAACAACTTTGAGCCAGTAAATTTTAACCCTGAGTTACAACAAATTTTATATTCAAAAAAAGATACTGTTGATTCGAATAATATTTTGTATAAAGAAATTTTTGTCTATAGCAATACCAATAAAGACTCTCTATTTCAAGTTAACTTTGCCAATGTAGGAGACGGAAATGGAAATTACATTTTGGATTCTTCCTTAATTAACGGAACAGTTTTTAAATGGATTGAGCCTGTTAATGGAGAACCCCAGGGGAACTACAGTCCCTCTAAAATTCTAATTCCTGCTGAAAAAAAACAAATGTTTGCATTTGGAAGTAAATACAAACAAAGTAATACTCAATTTTCATTAGATTTTGGTGTCAGTAATTACGATAAGAATCTTTATTCAGATTTAGAAGACCAAGATAATTTTGGATTTGCTTCTAAGTTCGCAATTGATAAAATTTTTTCAATTAGAAATACTTCTATTATTCCTAAATTTGAATACGAATACATAAATAAAAACTTTTCCTTTATTGAAAGAAATAGAGACGTAGAATTCAACAGAAATTGGAATTTAGATACGGATATTGGGGATCAACAATTAATTAATTTTTCTCTTAACACAATATTTAAAAAAGGAAAGTTAAATTATACATTAGAAAAAATGAAACTACCGAATTCTAATAAAATTAGAAATTCAATCAGTGGGTTAGTTCAAAAAAACCAATGGAAAGTAAATTTTGATGGAAGTTTACTGAGTTCTAAATCAAATATTGAAAATTTATTCTTTTTAACGCATAAAAACTCGATCTCAAAGGAAGGAGATGTTAAGTTTAATTTTTCAAATGAAGGAGAACTTTTAGAGAATGGACAAAATACAACAAGTTTTAATAAACTAAATATAAGTTCATCAATTACTAATTTCATAATGCCTGAGATTAAAATTGGTTTAACGAACAGAGTCGATAAAAATAAATTAGTTAATGATGGTGTTGAAAATTCTATTTTCCTAAAATCTAGACTTTTTGACAGTGAAAGATATAGGTCAAACTTTCAAATAAGTGTTTCAGACTTTTCAACTTATTATCAAGATTCTACAATTAATGAAAATAGCTTTTCCTCAAAACTAGATTATTTTATAAATATTTCTAAATTATTTAAAATAAATGGTTCATATGAAATAAGTAACGGTCAGGAGGCCCTTAGAGAAATTAGATACGTCAAAGTAAATGACGGTTATGGAAATTATACATGGGTAGATTATAATAATAATCAAATAGAAGAATATAACGAATTTGAAATTTCTCATTTTAGTGACACTGCGGATTACATGCAAATATCTTTCCCAACTAATGAATATTTCAATGTTAAAAACACAAGAGTTAGTCAACAAATTCAATTAAAACCTTATACAAAAAAAACAAAAGGGTTATTATACAAATTAACTTTTTTTGAAAATTTAATAAACTTTGAAGTTAACCGAAAATTAACTTCAAATAACTGGGAAGAAATTCTAATTCCATTTATTCAAAGTGATATAAATAATGTTTTAAGCTTGAAATTTAATTTTAATAATACATTAATTTATCAACCAAAAAATAAAAATATTTTTCTTTCATATAAAATTGATAACAATATTTTTAGAAATTCTTTTAGATGGGATAAAAAATTATCAGAAAATATTAAACATAATATAGGTTGTAAGCTTAATTTATTCAATTTGATAACTCAAACAAATATCTATTTTGATAAAGTTAAATTGAATAATGATAACTTATTTAACCAAAATTATTTAATTGATAAAAAAGGTTTTGACTTAGAAATTGGAATTAAAAACAAATTTTTTAAACCTAGCATTATATTCAACTATTACACAAAGAAAAATAGGAATAATGATTATAATTTGAAGGGTTTTAAAATATCTCCTCAATTAAAACTTAATGGAAAAAATAATTTAAGTTTTAGTAGTAATTTCACACTCTACCGTATTGATTACTCAGGTGAGTTAAATAATGCCATCAGTTATCAAATGTTAGAAGGGTTGTCCACAGGAAATGGGTTGAAATGGTCAACAATAATTTCTAAAAAAATCAATAAACTTCTTTTCTCTTTAAAGTACTCTGGGGAATTAAACTCTGTTAATGATGTTCACTACGCTCAAATTGAGTTTAAAAAATACTTTTAATCAAATAAATCAATATTTTTTAAATTTTTAGAAATTTCTAAATTACCTTCCGTCTTATTTATTATTTCCTCTATAGTGACATCTGATGCTTTTTCTATTAATAGAAAACCATTTTTTGTTACTTCCATTACAGCAATATCAGTAAATATTTTTTTTACACACCTCTTTCCTGTAATAGGTAACTGACAGTTTTTCAATAACTTTGACTCACCTCTTTTATTGGTATGCATCATCGCTACAATAATATTATCAGAAGATGAAACTAAATCCATGGCTCCTCCCATTCCTTTTACCATTTTTCCTGGAATTTTCCAATTTGCGATATCTCCATTCTCAGAAACCTCCATAGCCCCTAGAATAGTCATATTGATATGCCCTCCCCTAATCATTGAAAAACTTTCTGAGGAATCAAATAGAACTGAACCTTTTAATGTTGTTATTGTTTGTTTCCCAGCATTTATTAAATCTGGATCAACTTTATCTTCAGTTGGAAAAGGGCCCATACCTAATAAACCATTTTCAGACTGTAAAACAACACTAATGTCTTCTGGAATGTAATTTGCGACTAAAGTAGGTATTCCTATTCCTAAATTAACATAATAGCCGTCCTTTAACTCTTTGGAAATACGTTGAGCAATTTGAAATTTATTTAAACTCATTTCTAATTGTTTTTTGTTCTATTCTTTTTTCATAATTAGAACCTTGAAATATTCTTTGTACATATATTCCCGGAGTGTGAATAAAATTTGGATTTAATTCTCCGGTTGGAACTAATTCTTCTACTTCTGCTATTGTAATTTTTCCGGCCGTTGCCATTACTGGGTTAAAGTTTCTTGCTGTTCCTTTGTAAACTAAATTTCCCGCAAAATCTCCTTTCCATGCTTTAACTATTGCAAAATCAGCATTAAATGCTTTTTCTAAAATGTAAGATTTATTGTTGAAATCTCTAGTTTCTTTACCACCGGAAACTTCTGTTCCAACACCAGCAGGAGTGTAAAAAGCAGGAATACCTGAACCCGCAGCCCTGCATCTTTCAGCTAAAGTTCCTTGTGGAATTAACTCTACATCTAGCTCTCCAGATAATAACTGTCTTTCAAATTCATTATTTTCACCAACGTAAGATGAAATCATTTTTTTAACTTGTTTATTTTGTAATAATAAACCAATACCAAAATCGTCTACTCCTGCATTGTTTGAAATACAGGTTAAATTTTTAATTTTCTTTGAAACAAGGGCACTAATACTATTTTCCGGGATACCACACAAACCAAATCCTCCCAACATAATCGTAGCCCCATCAGTTATATCTTGTATTGCTATGTTAGCATTATCTACAACTTTGTTTATCATGTTATCAGTATTAATCAAATGATTCATCAAAAATATTACTATTATTTGAATTATCAATCTTACAGTCCAAATTAATAGATATATCTTTTTTGGGTTTTTCAAATTTATTATTATATAAATTTTTGAAATCCGGGTCAGTATATATATTCTCCATAAACTCCCCCCAAATTGGTAATGCCATATTGGAACCACTTCCCAAAGTTATGCTCCTAAAATGTATACTTCTTTCTTCTCCTCCTACCCAGACTCCTGTAACTAAGTTAGGAACTAAACCAATAAACCATCCATCAGAATGATTATCAGTTGTTCCTGTTTTTCCAGCAATTTCGTTAGTAAACTCATATCCAATATTATTTAATGTTTTATAGTCATCATTTCTATAATTTTTATTTTTAGTTTTGGATTGTCTTAATCTACCAGCCGTTCCTTTATCTACAACCCCTTGTAATAATTTTAACATTACATAATTTGTTTCTTCATTTAAAATATCTTTATAATTTGGTTTATGATTGAAAATAACTATACCATTTTTGTCTTCAATTTTTTTCAGAAAAACAGGTTCGACCATTACCCCCTTATTAGCAAACATGGTATATGACGATGTCATTTGAAATAAAGGGATCTCTACACTTCCAAGACATAATGAGGGTATTGGTTTTAAGTTAGAAAAACCTAATTTCTTACCTAAACGAACAACATTTTTTGGTTTTACTTTCTTCATTAGAAAAGCTGTTATTGAGTTTTTAGATTGCGCTAATCCATTCATTAATGTATATTCTCCTCCATATTTTTTATTTGCATTTCTAGGCATATAATCTTCTTTTAGTCCATATTCATCTTTTTCAAATACAACTTGTGAATTTGGAACTTTCATACATGGTGAGTACTTAAATATATCTATAGCTGTTGCATAAACAAATGGTTTAAACGTCGACCCCACTTGTCTTCTTGAATTAATATTATCATATTTAAAATATTTGTGATTAATTCCACCTACCCAAGCCTTTACATATCCACTTTCTGGCTCAATTGATACTAAACCCGTATTTAAATAATATTTATAATATTTGATTGAGTCCATTGGAGATAAAATTGTATCAATTTCGTTGTCCCAAGAAAATAATTTCATTTTAACTGGTTTGTTAAAGATTTTTTCAATTTCTTTATCACTAAAATTATTTTTCTTTAAAACTCGATACCTTTCTGTTCTTTTCACTGTGTTTTTATAAATTCTATCAATCTGTTTAGTTGTGAGAGATTTATCAAAAGGAGCTTTTTTTGACTTATATTTTTTCCAACCTGAAAAAAAATCGTCTTGTAATTTTTTCATGTGAGTCTCAACTGCATTTTCTGCATGTTGTTGAATTCTTGAATCAATTGTTGTATATATTTTTAAACCATCTGTGTACAAATTATATAGAGTTCCGTCTGGCTTAGGATTATCTTTAATCCATTCTTTTAAATAAAGTCTTAAATTTTCTCTAAAATATGTTGCTATTCCTTCATTGTGACTTGCTTTATTATATTCTAGTTTTAATGGTAATTTTTTTAAAGAATCAAATTGCTCATTAGTGAGATTAATCTCTAATTTAGTTCTATTTCTTTTCATTTGATTTAAGACAACATTCCTTCTTTCTAAACACTTTTCGGGAAATCTAAGTGGATTATATAGAGATGGGTTTTTTGCCATTCCAACTAACATGGCTGACTCTTCAATATTTAAAGAAAGTGCATTTTTATTAAAATAAATTCTTGATGCTGTATTAATTCCAATTGCTTGGTTTAAAAAATCAAACCTGTTTAAATACATAGTTATAATTTCTTGTTTGGTATAACGTTGTTCAAGTCTTGTAGCAATGACCCATTCTCTAAATTTCTGAGTAATTCTTTCTAATTTGGACTTGGGTCTTTTAGAAAATAACATTTTTGCAAGTTGTTGAGTTAACGTGCTTCCCCCACCTTTGGAACCAAAAAAAATAATTGCTCTTAATGTAGATTTAAAATCAATCCCTGAATGATTATAAAATCTTTCATCTTCAGTAGCTACCAAAGCATTAATTGTATGGTTTGAAATTTGATTATATATTACTTCTCTTCTGTTTTCTAAAAAATAAGTCCCTAAAACAACTCCATCTGAAGATATTATTTCAGTTGCTAAATTAGTAGGGGGATTTTCTAAAATGTCAAAAGAAGGCATCTTATTATCAGGTGTGTCAAAATAACCTACTGATGCTAAGAAAAGACACAGAAAAAGTATAATAATTGGCACAATGATAGAAAGGGTTGTAATGAAAATAATAATTTTTAATTTCTTATTAAATGATATTTTATCAAGAATTGCTTTCAATTATTTTTTTTTATTTTAATTCCTATTTTTTCTACACCATCAAGGTTATTTTCTCTCATTCCATGAATTACTTGTATTTTATAAATACCTTTTTCTATAAAATTAATATTATTTAAATAATCAATATTAAAAAATTGTGTGTTACCAATATTATTTTGAATCGGTTTTCCAAAACTATCAAATAGTGGAACAAGAACTGTATCCTTTTTAATTATTTCATTTTCAAAATTATGATTAATAAATACAAATAAATTTGAATAAGAAAAATCATAATTTATTTTACCAAATAAGTTTATATAATGAGGATTTACTAAAATAGTGTTTGTTAAATCAAAGACTATTGTGTCCGAAACATACCAATTTGAGTTAGAAATTTCATGAAAACTGGAATAAATTGTGTTGTTATTAATGAATGAAAGCCTTACAATTGTAAACCCTATGAGTACCGATAAAATAAAAATTATAAATTTTGCTCTCATGGTTAAATTTGGATGTTATCAAATCTATCTATTTTGTCATGAATTTCAACCTGATTTTGATTTTTTTTTGTTTTCAAAATAGAAGATATTGAAATCTTTATTCCTTGTTTGTTTGAATTAATAACTTCATTTACAATTTTTAAATCAAGTTCAATTTGATTATTAAAGTTTCCATCCAAGTAATAATATAACTTATTAGAAAAAATATCTGCTTTTTGAAAGATCCATTTTCCCTCATCCGATATTAATTTTAATTTAAAATCAGGAAATTTTTTTAATTCTTGTAAATACGAATCTAATTCATAATTTAAACAACATTTTAATTTACCACATTTTCCCGTTAATTTTTCAGGGTTTATAGACAATTGTTGATATCTGGCAGCAGAAATATTAACAGCTCTGAAATCTTTAATCCAGGTTGAACAGCAAAGTTCTCTTCCACAATCCCCAATCCCTCCAATCTTTGCTGACTCTTGTCTACTACCAATTTGAACCATTTGAATCCTAGACTTAAATTCTTTTGCTAAAATCTTAATGAGTTCTCTAAAATCTACTCTTTTGTTTGCCAAATAATAAAAGTTGATTTTTTGACCATCTGCCTGATATTCAATATCACTTATCTTCATATTTAATTTAAGTGTTTTAATTATAGACCTAGATTTTAATAAAATCTTTTCTTCCTCTTTTATGAATTTTAGCCATACATTGATATCTTTTTCACTTGCAACTCTTATTATTTTGAAATTTGTTTCTTTTTGTTTATATAACTTCATTTGTATAGTTACCAACTCACCCTTTAAAGATATCATACCAATATCAAATCCATTTTCAGCCTCAACTACAACTTTTTGTCCAATTTTTAGATCTAAGTTATTAGATTTATAAAATGATTTTCTTCCATTTTTGAATGAAACTTCTACAGATTTATTATTTTTTTTATTACTTCTATCGTGGATATTAGCAAGTAAGTCTAATGTAGTTTTCTGATTACATCTTTGAGTTAAACAATAACCATTATTTTTACAACCGTTTGGAACATTTGATGAATTACAACCGTTACAACCCATATCAAATATTGTTTTTTTTATATATTAATTTTGATAAAATCAAAGAGAGATCTAAAAATAGTAATTTAGAGTTTGCGTTTCTATTTATTAAATATATACTTTTTTCAAGTTGTTTGAATATTAAAAAAATATTTTCACTATGAACAAATGCGGCGAAATTTTTAATAGAAAAATTTTCATGATTAATTTCAAGAGGAATTTTTTCACTCAAATTGTAACTATGTAAGAAAGTTTTTCTAAAATTTTCAATAACATAATTCAAAAATTGAACTTGTTTATTCCTGTTCATTGATGAAAATTTTTCTGTTAAATCAATTAATTCAGAAATTTTATTTTTTTTATTTGCTTGAAAACATAGCCTCACCCACTCAACAAACCAATTAGAAAAGGAGGTGTCTTTTTCTTCATCTAATAAAACGTTATTGGTTGCCTCCTCTTCAATAAACTTTATAGGTAATAATCTTGAATAAATTGTGCCAATTAAATCTTGTTTCAAATCAGAAATTAAAATAAATAGTGTTTTATTGGGAGGCTCCTCTAGACTCTTTAATAATTTATTTGATGCTTGAACGTTTAATTTATTTGCATTCCATATTAGTACTACTTTATAATCACCTTGATATGATTTAATATTTATTTTTTTTTCAATTTCTTGTATTTCCTGGACATAAATAGAAAGAGTTTTTTTTCCATTTGAAATTACGTCAGTCCAATTTTCTATGTTAATCGAATGGTTGTTTAAAACTTCTTTTTTCCAAATTTCTAAATAATCAGTACTTATTGGTTTTTGATTCTTTGGTGACGAACAAACTGGAATAACAAAATGAACATCCGGGTGAATTAATAACTGATTTTTTACACAATTAGAACAAACTCCACAACTATCTTTTGAATTTTTATTTAAACAAAAAATGTACTGAATATATGCTAAAGCAGTATATAATTTTTTTGTTTTTGAAGGGCCATAAAATAATTGAGCGTGGGGTATAGTCTTGTTATTAACTCCCGCAATGAGAGCATTATGATTTTTTTTATTTGATTTTAAATTATTAAATAACACTAGGCTAATTTACGAAATCACTAATTAAGTCAGTTAATTATATAATATAAATGATTAAATTTAGTAATAAGTTAATTCTTAATCTTATGATTGAATCATTATTACAAAATAATAAAAACCTCTTTCCAAAGAACTCTAAAGTTTTAGTTCGAGTTGACTTTAATGTACCTATTCATAAAGACAAAGTTATTAACGATTCTAGAATTTTACTTTCAATTCCCACATTAAAGTTATTATTGGAAAAAAAAAATGCAATTGTACTAATATCTCACCTAGGTAGACCTAAAGGATATGATTCTAAATTAACTTTGAAAATTATCAGAGACCACTTAAAAAAGATAAAATTTTTCTCTAATAAAAAAATTCATTTTTGTCAATCTTTCGAAGAAAAAGAGTTAACTAAAATGAAAAAAAAAATAAAACAAGGTGAAATATTATTACTTGAAAATCTTAGGTTTGAAGAAGGAGAACAATCATCTTCTATAAATTTTGCAAAAAAAATTTCATCAAATTTAGATTTCTTTATCAATGATGCTTTTGCTGTATGCCATAGACAAGATTCATCCGTTCTTAAAATACCTACTCTTTTTAAAAAAAATAAGTTGCCAGGGCTTCTTCTTCAAAAAGAAATGAAAGAAATATATAAAACAGTGAAATCTAAGAAAAAAAAATTAGCAATTATTGGGGGGGCTAAAGTTAGTACTAAAGTGAATTTAATTAATAAACTTATTCATCACTGTGATGATATTATCATTGGAGGAGCTATGGCATTTACATTCATTAAGTATCTAAAAGGTAATATCGGATTATCTTTATATGAGCCTAATCAAATTGAACGAGTCTCTGAAATATTTAAAAATGCTAAAAAATATAAATGTAAAATTCACCTTCCTGAAGATGTTATTAGTGTTAAGGAAATTGATGACAAAATTACATCTATAAGACATATCAATAATTTACCAGATAATGAAATGGGTTTGGATATTGGACATAAATCTTGTGTTAATTTTAAAGAAGTTATATTTAAATCTCAAACAATTATTTGGAATGGACCAATGGGGATGTTTGAAAAGAAAAAATTTAAAAATGGAACTGATCAAATAATGTTAGCAATTTCTAATGCAACTGAATCAGGATCGTATTCATTAGTAGGCGGAGGAGATACCATATCTGCAATTGATAATTATAAAAAAAATAATTCAGGAAAATTAAAATTTGACTTTTTGTCAAGTGGGGGTGGTGCAATGCTAGCATTTTTACAAGACCCTAATTTACCAGCAATAAAAGCATTAGTAAATGAATAAAGAAAAAAATAAGTGGGAATCCATTGTAAAATATATAAGTAATCAATTTGGTGATGGTCAAAAATTAGATTTACAAGCTATCTTATTTCTAATTGGAATAAACGAACTAGGACAGGGTTACCGAAACTTTAAAAAACAAGAAAAAATAGATTTACTGCATATTGCAATTTGCAGATTACTAAGTATTTACGGATATTACTCATTTGAAGGAAGAGACAAAGATGGATGGCCGCACTGGAAAACAAATGAAAAAATACCTAATTTGAAACCAGGAGAGCAAACAATTCTACTAAAAAAATCAATAATTATTTATTTTGAAAAGGCAAAAATAAAAATTTAATTACAGTTGGACTCAGTAGCTAATATTGTTATTTCTTTAGTTGTATTTTCTTCCAAACTAACACTACTGTTTCCACAAATAATATTGTTAGGTTCAGAAATTATTTTTTGTACTTGAATAGAAAAAAAACCTAAATTTTCAAATTCAAACTTAGCTAAACCGTCAATATTTGTTGTAGAAGTTTGATAAACCGTAGCGTCTTCAACAATTTCTCCTAAATCATCTTGAACAGAAATTATAATATCAGCGCCCTCAACTACATTTAGTTCTTGATCAACAACAAAAACATTTAACTTATAAAATGGATCTTCGTAACAAGAAACAAAATTTAAAGAGATTACAATTAACAAAAATAAATATATTCTTTTCATAGTATTTTTATTATCCTTAAATAATTAAATTTGAAAAACAGAAAGATTATTAAATATAAAAAAAATGCAGGAACTAATTGAAAAATACAAACAAGAAGTATCTTCTTTTAAATCCAGTGATGTAAAAGAAATTGAGTTTTTTAGAATAAAATTCATGTCTAAAAATGGCGTTATAAATAATTTATTTAATGATTTTAAAAAAGTTAAACCTGAAGAAAAAAAGAAAATAGGTTTACTAATTAATGATTTAAAAAATTGTATAATTTCTAAAATTGAATCCTTAAAAATAAAACCTAAGGAAACAAGTACTGTGCAAAAATCTGATTTCACATTGCCATCTAATGTAAGTAAAAACGGATCATTACACCCACTAACTATTGTTGAAAATAAAATTGTTGAAATATTTAAATTAATTGGATTTGAGTTACAAACTGGTCCTGAAATTGAGGATGATTGGCACAACTTTTCTGCATTAAATATGCCAGATAATCATCCAGCTAGAGATATGCAGGATACATTCTTTCTGAAAAAAAATCCTGATTTATTACTTCGAACTCATACTTCTTCTGTTCAAATAAGGTATATGGAAAACAACTCTCCACCTATTAGAATTATTTCCCCTGGAAGAGTATTTAGAAATGAAGATGTCTCTGCTAGGTCACATTGTCTTTTTCACCAAATTGAGGGCTTAGCTATTGATGAAAATATAAATTTTTCTGACCTTAAATTAATTATTCAAGAATTTGTAAACAGATTATTTGGTGAAGATAAAAAAATTAGATTTAGACCATCTTTCTTTCCTTTTACTGAACCAAGCGCTGAGGTTGATATTTACTGGGGGTTAAAAACTGAAACTGACAGAAGAATTACAAAGGGAACAGGTTGGTTGGAAATTATGGGTTGTGGAATGGTAGACCCTAATGTTTTAAAGAATGTAAAAATTGATGATGAAAAGTATTCTGGCTATGCCTTTGGAATGGGTGTGGAAAGAATTGCTATGCTACTTTATCAAATTGATGATATTAGATTGTTTTATGAAAACGACATAAGATTTTTAAATCAATTTCGTTCTAGTCATATTATTTAATTTTTCCTACTTTAAGCATATTTGTCATTCCCTTTTCTCTAATAGGCATACTTCCAATGTTTAGTACAATCTGACCACTTTTTAGTATTCTTTTCTTTTTAAGAAAAGCGTGCAGATCACTGATAGTATCATCCGTACTATTGAATTTGTCATAATAAAATACATATATTCCCCAGAATAAACTTAAACTACTTAAAATTTTTTTGTTATGTGTAAAGACATATATAAATGCATTTGGTCTATTTGAAGCGATTTTTTGTGCATTATATCCAGAATGAGTTAAAGTAATTATTGCCTTAGACTGAACTTGATCAACAAGTTCAGATGCATAAAAACAAATTGAGTCTGAAATATACCTTTCATTTGCTTTTTTTTGAGGTAAAATTAATTTTGACCTTAAATTTATACTAGATAACTCAACACTTAATATAATTTTAGTCATAGCTCTAACAACTTTTACTGGGTACTTCCCAACTGCTGTTTCACCTGAGAGCATTAATGCATCAGCTCCATCAAAAACTGCATTAGCAACATCATTTGTTTCCGCACGGGTTGTCAAAGAATTATTTATCATTCCCTCCATTAACTGAGTAGCAACAACTACTGGTTTAGAGTAATTTAAACATAGTTTAATTATTTTTTTTTGAACAATTGGAACTTTTTGCATAGGAATTTCAATTCCTAAATCTCCTCTTGCTATCATTATTCCATCTGATGATCTTGTAATTGATTTTATGTTTTTGACCGCTTCAGGTTTTTCAATTTTAGCAATGATTTTGATATCTGACTTCTTTTTATTTAGAAATTCTCTAATCGATGTTATATCTTTTGATGTTCTTACAAAAGACAAAGCAACCCAATCAACATTATTTTTAATCAAGAAGTTTAAGTCTGCTTTATCTTTTTTTGTTGTCGATTGAAAAGTAAGTTCCGTATTTGGAAAATTCACACCTTTTTTAGAATGCACCTTTCCTCCGTTAATAATATCACAAGTTATTATGTCTTTTGTTATTTTATTTACTCTTAATTTAATTTTCCCGTCATCAATTAAAACAATATCATTAAACTTTAAATCACTAGTTAACTTGTTATAATCTATGTATAAAATTTTATCACAACTTTCCCGATATTGATTTGTTAAATTTATTTTCTCACCTGATTTGAGCGTTGTATTTTTTTTTACATTTCCCAATCTTATTTTAGGGCCTTGTAAATCACCTAAAATTGCAGTTTTAGTGTCTATTTCATTATTTATTTTTCTGATTATTGAGATTATCCTTGATGCATCTTCATGACTTATATGGGAAAAATTTAATCTACAAACATTAACACCCGCAATAATCATTTTCTTTATTCTCTCATAAGAAAAACATGACGGCCCTATCGTTGCAATTATTTTTGTTTTCTTCTTTATATGCATTAATTAAAAAATTAATTTATCCTTACTATTTAATACAGTCTTATTAATTTGAGAAAAAAGATTGACTACTTCGATGTTATTAAATTTTAAAACAAAATGTTTTTTTGGCAATTCGTTATCAATTTTTAAAATATAATTAAACATTTTATACTCAGGTATTAAATAAATTAATTTATAAGTAGAATTTCTAAATAAACTTAAATTATTGATTTTTGTGTTATAATTTCTACTTTCATTACTTACTAGCGTCCAAGTTTCCTCATTGTTAATATCATAATGAGAATATTTTTCAAGGTAGATTCTAAAATTATTCTCAATTAAATAAATGTCATCATTTCTCATAAATGATGTATTTATTTTTTTATTTAAGTAATATACTAACTTGTATGCAGGAACATTAGTTTGAATACCAAATAAAGAAAATTCAGTATCTAAAGGAAGAGTTATTTTTTTTTTTTTATTCATTACTGTAATTCACCCAACAAAACTGTAGCATTATGACCACCAAAACCAAAAGTATTTGAAATTACATTTTTTACATTCTTTTTCTGTATTTTATTAGGTGTATAATTTATTTTAGGATCTAGCTGCTCATCTAAATGTTCTAAATTAATAGTTGGAGGGATACAAGAATTTTTTATTGCTAAAATAGAGGCAATAGCCTCTATGGCTCCAGCGGCTCCTAATAAATGTCCTGTCATAGATTTTGTTGAGCTTATATTTAAATTATATGTTTTTTCTTTAAAAACTTCTTTAATTGCATTTATCTCAATTGGATCTCCAAGAGGTGTTGATGTACCGTGTACATTAATATAGTCTATTTCACTTAAATCTAAATTTGATTCATTAATTGCATTTTGCATTGCCTGCATAGCTCCTATTCCGTTTGGTTCAGGTGCGGTTAAATGATATGCATCTCCAGAAGTGCCCGTTCCTTTAACTTCACAATAAATATTTGCACCTCTTTTTTTAGCGTGTTCATATTCTTCAAGAATAATCGTTCCCGAACCTTCTCCTAAAACAAAACCATCTCTTCCTGAATCAAATGGCCTTGATGCTTTAGAAGGTTCTTCATTTCTTGTAGATAACGCTCTAAGTGCGTTAAAGCCACCCAAAGCCGCTTCATTTACAGATGCTTCAGATCCTCCTGAAATCATTAAATCAGATTTGCCTAACTTAATATAATGATAAGCTTCTATAATTGAATTAGTTGATGATGCGCATGCAGAAACAGTAGAAAAATTTGGGCCTCTAAATCCATATTTAATTGAAATTAATCCAGCAGCAATATCTGAAATCATCTTAGGAATAAAAAATGGACTAAACCTAGGAATTTTGTTTCCTAAAACATATGACTCAATTTCAGATGACATTGTATTTAATCCTCCTATACCAGAACCCCAAATGACGCCGCATCTACTTAGGTCTAATAAATTTAAGTCTATATTAGAATTTTTAATGGCTTCCGCAGTACTGATTAAAGCGTATACAGAAAAGTCATCTAATTTTCTTAATTCTTTTCTATCAATATAATCTTGTGCATTGAAATTTTTTAATTCGCATGCAAAATTTGTTTTAAATTTAGATGCATCAAATCTAGTAATGGGGGCTGCTCCACTTACAGCTTGACATAATCCATCCCAATAGGATGATACGTTGAGCCCAATAGGAGTTAACGCTCCAATTCCTGTAACTACAACTCTTTTGAGCATAATTTATGTAGCGTTTTGAATATAATTAACTACATCAGCAACTGTTTGTATTTTTTCAGCATCTTCGTCTGAAATTTGAATATTAAATTCTTTCTCAAATTCCATAATTAGCTCTACTGTATCTAAAGAGTCCGCTCCTAAATCTTGTTGAAAGCTAGCAGTGTCAGTTACTTCACTTTCATCAATTACTAACTTTTCTACAATAATTGCTTTAACTTTTGATGATATATCACTCATAATATTATATTTTTTAATTCGTTAATGCCTCAAATATATATATTTTTTAAAATGATATTGAAAACATCCTTGGTACTTATTTACAGTCTTTTCAACAAAATGTATAATTTAGTTAAATGAAAAATATTGCAATTTTTGGTTCTGGTAATGGTTCTAACGCAGAAAATATTATTAAATATTTTAAATCTCATAAAAATATATCCATAAAACTAATAGTTTCAGAAAAACAAAACGCTAAAATTATCGATATAGCAAAAAAATGGAAATTAGATTCCTTAATTATTAAAGATAATTTTATTAGCAGTATTGATGATATTTTTAAAAAAACTAATTATTACAATATTAATTTTATTGTTTTAGCTGGATTTTTATTAAAAATCCCTGAAAAATTTATTAGCTCATTTCCAAAGTCAATTATTAATATTCATCCATCATTATTACCAAAATTTGGGGGTAAGGGAATGTACGGTTTAAATGTACACAAGGCTGTTTTAGATGCAAATGAGAAAAAAAGTGGTATTACAATTCATTACGTAAATAATAAATACGATGACGGTAAAATAATTTTTCAAGCCAAATGTTTAGTTTTAAAAAATGATTCACCTAAATTGCTTGCGAAAAGAGTGCAAAAACTTGAACATCAATTTTACCCTTTAATAATCGAAAAAATAATTAATCATGGCAATTGAAATATACACCGATGGTTCTGCAAAGGGAAATCCTGGAAAAGGGGGATATGGAATTGTTATGAAAAATAAGGATAATTACTTAGAAATTTCTAATGGCTACCGTTTAACTACAAATAATAGAATGGAATTATTGGCCGTGATAGTTGCTTTAGAAAAACTCGAAAATACAGACGAAGAAATTATTATAACAAGCGATTCAAAATATGTAATTGATGCAGTTACAAAAGGATGGGTGTTTAATTGGCAAAGAAAGGGTTTTAAAAAGAAGAAAAACCCTGATTTATGGAAACGATTTTTAAAAGAATATCATAAATATAAAATTAAATTTGTTTGGGTTCCTGGTCATAGTGGACATATTGAAAACGAGAGGTGTGATGAACTTGCAGTTAATGCCTCAATACATGAAGAATTGGAGGTTGATGAGTATTTTGAAAATAGCCAAAAAGAACCTCCAAGTTTATTTAGCTAAAATTACCTTTAAATCGACTATAGTAATCCTCTTTTTTTAAATTTAAAATAGTTTCTGTCCCAAATCCCTGAACGCAAAAAGAAGCCATTACTGTTCCCCATTGTATTGCTTTTTTCATGTTTTCAAATGAGTTTTCTTGAGTTGAGCATAAATATCCCATGAATCCACCTGCGAAAGAATCTCCTGCTCCGGTTGGATCAACAACTTTATTAATCCTAACCGCTTCACATGAAAACTTTTCTTTTTTAGAGAAAAGAATTGACCCCTCGCTTCCTAACTTTACAATTATGTAAGATGGACCTAATAAAAAAGTTTTCTCTACCGCTTTTTCTATGTTACCTATATTTTGTAATTGTTGAATTTCCTGGTCATTTATCATTAAAATATCAACCTTCTTAATTACTTTAATTAAATCATCATATGCATTTTCAATCCATAAATTCATTGTATCCATCGCTACTAAAGCATTGGAGTTTTCTAATTGTTCTAAAACTTTTAATTGAACAGAGGGAATTACATTTCCCAACATAACATAATTAGCATTTTTATGTATGTCAGGAATAATAGGGTTGAATACTTCTAAAACATTTAACTGAGTGTCAATTGTATCTCTAATATTCATATTATCTCTATATTTTCCTGACCAAAAAAAAGTTTTTATTTCTTTATGGCGTTCTAAACCGACTAAATCTATATTGTGATTTATAAACTTTTCTTCATGTTTTTTTGGAAAATCATAACCGACAATTGAAACAATATTTGAATTTGTAAAATATGAAGAAGTAAAACATGTGTATGTTGCCGCTCCTCCTAAAATTTTTTCTTTCTTTCCAAAAGGAGTTTCGATAGAATCGAATGCTACTGTACCCACAACTAATAAACTCATTGTTCTTTAATTTTCGCAAAGATATTGTTTAATTCGTTAATAGACTATATATTTGTGACTCATTATTCCTCCTTAGCTCAGTTGGTTAGAGCATCTGACTGTTAATCAGAGGGTCCTTGGTTCGAGCCCAAGAGGGGGAGCAGGCGAAACCGCTACACGTCACATTAACTAAAGCCCACCTTCATTGGTGGGTTTTTTATTCTATAACATATTTCTTTTCAACACTACCATCATCATAGATTTCTATCATTGGTTGATTTTTAATTGTTGTATTTTCTTGTCCTATAATGTTGATTTTTTTTATTAATTCTCTTTTTGATGTTGGTGTTAACAGTTCAATATTTGTCAAAAGAGTACAGGAACTAACATCAATTTCGCTGTATAAATTTGGGTCTTGGTTTGGGTCTTCGACCGTGTTAGCCATCATTGAAATTTTAACAATTTCATCACTTGTAGAAAAACAAAGTTGGTGAAAGTTGTCGTTGTCATTTATATCTGCTATCGAAATAGGTACATGCGGTATTAGAACTCCATAACTGTCAGAATAGCCAATATAGTACTGAAATAAGTCAGATTCGGCATCACCACTTATATATGGTGTAATGCCACCATTCCAAGCAACTTGAATCGTTTGTGTTCCTGAATTACATTCATTCAGATTGCCATCAATTCTTTGTGCAAAAAATAAACTTGGCCCATCATTAAGCGGAATAATATTCGTGGTAGTGGTTCCGTTTAGGTTTATAATCCCTGAACAAGCGGACTCTCCGGATAAAGTATTAGTTGTAAATAAATCCCCTACAACTCTAACTTCAACAGGTGGATTGGTAACAGCGGTACCAAATTCACCTAACAGAAGTACAGTTCGATTTTCTCCGTTTTCATTAGCTGGGGCCAAAAAAGCACAAATAGGGATATGTATATTTCCAAGGCCATCTAAAACTTCAAAATCAGTTTCCGATAAACTGGATGCATCTAATGGAAATTTAAAATTAACAGGCATACCATCTAACTGGCTTCCCAGTTGATTACACAATAGACTTGGTAGTCCATTATCGAGTCCAAAAAAAGCTGACACAAGGGTGTCTTGTGATTTGGCATTTAAAATAAAAGTTAAAATTGTAATTACTGAAATTAAGATTTCTCTTTTCACATTATAAATATAGTGGTTTAATAAGTAGGAGTAATAATTTTTTCATCGTTCTAATTTATCAATTTCCATTTTATTTTATCTTCCCCCCACTTTACAACTTCTTGTTCTGCATATTTTTCAAGTTGCTTAGCAGAATCAATTTTATATGCAGTAAACAGTGTGTAGTCTGCAGTGTGAAAATCAACAGAATAAATCATCTGATCTTTACAATTGAAGTTTACTAAATTAATAGGTGACTCATTCCAATAATGAAATACTTCTTCTACAGGGTTATATACCCAAAAACTATAAAAACTATTTGAGTTTCCACTTTTAGATAAAATTCTAATATCTAAATATGAATCTAGATTAATGTCCATAAAATCAATCTTGTTACAAAGTAAACTTGGCCCAGGGACGTGGTAAGTTTCTTCAGTTGGTCCTTCCTGAATATATGAATCAAGATTAATCTTTTTTAATAATTTTTCACCCTTAACAATATTTATATATTTTAATCCATTATCTCTTATATTTTTAAATTCCCACTCAATATTTAATTGAATTTGAAATCGATTATCAATTTTAGATAAATGGATAATTGTGTCTGTAGTGGATTCCTCAGAACAAATTTGAACACCAAAATGATTTGGAATATTAAAATTTTCACAGTCTGAATATAACTGAGAGTCTAAAGAAGGAGCAAATAGGTTTAAGTTTTCCAAAATATTATTTTTTTGCGAACAAGAAAAAAGAAAAAGAATTATAAAAAGAATTAGTAGTTTTTTCATATTATAAGTTTATTCAACTTTAATTGAACGAGGGCCATCTTTAACTTTTATTTTCCATAATCCATCACCATCAACAATGTGAGCAATTATTTCACCATCTACAGCAAGAAAATTCCCTACGTCTGTCCAATTTCCCTCAATGGTTTTATTATTCCATCTTAATTGCCCTTCTCCGTCAGGGAATCCAGATGCAAAGTTTCCTTCATATTTATTACCATTAGCCCACGTATATATTCCTTTCCCGTGTCTATACTGAAATAAAAATGACCCAACATATTTATCCC
Organism: uncultured Flavobacteriales bacterium; assembly: GCA_964435285.1. GTDB lineage: Bacteria > Bacteroidota > Bacteroidia > Flavobacteriales > TMED113. The sequence continues at coordinate 2,741 of CAYSYA010000001.1, read as the reverse complement.
CATTAGGCCAAGTCCATGTTCCCTGTCCTTCAGCGAGCCCATCTTTAAAGTATCCTTCATATACCCCTATATATTCCCCCCCTTCTCTTCCCTCCTTCTCAATAATATAAGTTCCTTTTCCAGTTTTCTTGCCATTATTAAAATCTCCTATATATTTATCTCCATTAGACCAGGTATAAGTTCCTTTTCCATGAAATAGATTGTTCTTGAATCCTCCTACGTATTTAAATCCTGCTTTTAATATTAATATTCCCTCACCATGAAAATTACCATCTTTAAACTCGCCCTCATATTCTCCAAACGATTTAATAATATATCCAAATCCGTTGTGACAATCTCCTTTAACACATTGGTCTTGACCAAATCCAAAAAAAGGAATAATTAATAATAGTATAAACTTCTTCATAGTGATAGTATTTAATTATATAAATATAGTGGTTTTAGGTTAGTGTAGTAATATCTAAATCTATTCGCAAACCCTTGAACATCAATCATAATAAAAACTTAAACCACTATATTTATATAATTAAATACTATTATTATGGGAATATTTGATTTTTTTAAAAGCAATAAAAATAAATGTTCAGAATGTGGCGTTTCAATTAAACCAGGAGCTCTTTGTTGTACTCCTTGTTCTAAAATAGTAGCACAAAGACTCATGGAAATGTCAAAGACCCCTCTTAATGAATTTGAAGATGAAATAATCAGTAAAGAAATAAATTCGGCAACACAAGAAGCCTTAAAAACAATACAAAGGGAAAATATAGAAAACAGTACTGTGGAAGTAACCGATGAATCTAGAGTAAATCTAACTGATTTAAAGCAGATAGATCAGGCTTATTATTTTAAGGGGGAGCTATTTACTGGAATATGTGAGGAACAAGATAATTCTGGTTTAATTTTGAGCAAATTAACAATTGTAGATGGAAAAATACACGGATTAGTTACAACATACGATGACTTTGGTAACATAGTAGAAAAAACGGAATGGAAAAATGGCACACCTAACGGCTTACATAAAAACTATTACGCAAGCGGCGAATTAAAAGGGGAGGCAACCTTAAAAGATGGAATAATAGACGGTTTATTAAAACAGTTTTTCATGAACGGAGAAATTAAAAGTCAATGTGAAATTAAGAAGGGTGTGAAAAATGGATTTCATAAATACTATTATGAAAGTGGTAATATAAAAGGAGAAGAGTTTTTTAAAAATGACAAAAAAGACGGACCTTTTAAAACATTTTATGAAAATGGTCATCCAAAGTCTAAAGGGAGGTATAAGAATGATCAAGAAATATTATCAGAAACAAAATGTTTTATTAATGATGGGCCACCAAGTTCTAAAGGAAATATTGCAAGATTAGAATCGAATAATGACGGCCCTATATATGGATTTGGTAAAGATGGATTAGAGCGCTCAAAAGAAGATTTGGATAAGTTGTGAACTTGATCATATAATCCGTGAAACTTTTAAAATATATATATAATTATCTTATAAAATAAAATACTTCTGCATGCTTCAAATATAGTGGTTTTAGGTTAGTGTAGGAATATCCAAACCTATTACTGATGCAACTTAGGTTGTTTTATATCTTTTAATACCTCTTCATACAACATATGAAATGAATAAGATTCTTCTAAATGGTTCGAACTGAGGACGAGAGGGGGAGCAGGCGAAACCGCTACACGTCACATTAACTAAAGCCCACCTTAATTGGTGGGTTTTTTATTATAGATGGTGTATATATTAATTTAAAAATTCGATAGTCTTACACATATTATAATAAACTCTTTTTTGTATTTCTGTATGGAGTTGGTTTATATTAGTTGATCTAATAGCTATGATATATTCATCGAGAAATAAAAAAGTAGCTAAAACAGATCCTGTATAGTCACTTAAACCTGCATCATCTGCCTTTAGAAATTGCGTCCATCCAAATAAACCATTTACTTCAAAATACTTTTCTCCATAAGTGCTACATAATTCTTTCCACTCTCGCTTACTTATTCCTCTAAAATCATTCATTTGAAATTGTTCATAATCATATAAAGCTACATCAAATGTGACTAACTCATTCCCCATTTCCCAGTTTGGTGGAACAAATTTTACAATAGTAGTTGGAACTTGTGCCTCTTCAGCTTCGTATTTAAAAGGTTTTTTAATTTTAAATTTCAAACCCCTTGTTTTAGAGCTTCTATCAACTATGTAATAATCACCCAAGTCTTTATATTCCTTGCCAACAATTGAATTTAGTTTGGTGTTATTAGCAAAATAATTCATTAATTCATTAGCACAAGGAAATTGTAACTCATTACTGGTGTGAAAATTAGAGTCTTCGAATGAATCTCGAAATATCTTTTCCCAAGTGAGCCTATTTGTTTCTTCTTGATCTAGTTTGTGAAGTTTACTAATTTCTTGCGCAGAAAAATTTTCGAACATGCTATTAACCATACAATTACAAACATCTCTATCTTTAATAGATTTTACACAATCGGCAATGAATTGGCTTTTGTTCTGTGAAAAACTTAAAAATGGAATAATTAATAATAGTAGAAACTTCTTCATAGTGATAGTATTTAGTTAGACAAATATAGTGGTTTAATTAAGGAAGTGGAATACATAATCTTTGTTAGGATCTGTAATAGCGTTACAATGCTCTGGAATATTAACTAAAGCCCACTTTAATGGTGGGTTTTTTATTCACAGCTAATTAAATCATCAATCATAAATTGATTGGATT